>NZ_CYUD01000006.1 GCF_001458295.1 Ruegeria denitrificans | reverse complement strand
CGCCCAGCCGTCTCTCCGGCCCGTCAGCACCACCTCAGTAGCGCCGGTGAAGGGGGTTCTAAGGTTTACCTCCAATAGCCGCAAGTGGAAAATCACATCTTGCGCGTTTTTTTTGTAGTTTCATATTTTTAGTATATTTTTCAATATATTAAGATGCAGCTAGCTAAGTGAATTTCACCACCCATGTAGTGGGCACACCCGGTTGCTTCGCCAACAGCAGTCGGCCAACTACCCGCCTACCCCATATATAGTGAGTCCCGATCCCGCATCTACAAGGCCCAACCGAGTCGGATCATCAAATCCAAGTCAGTTTTCAGCCCATTTCCCCGACTCGCTCCCAGTCAGAGCGCTGAAAACGACACAACGCGCGTGCCAGGTCTTGCGCATTGGCCCAGGATACGGTCACCTCGCCCGAAAGATACAGCCAAACGCACAGTATTATGACAGCTACGCACGCGTACCCTTTTCCTTGCATACGGACCGTTGGTCAGGACGGTCTGTTGGTATCGTTTGCCGATACAATGGCCGAATCCTCAAACCGCGCAGCGTTGGCATTTCGCAATGCGATCGACCTTCTGGGATGCGACGGAGTGATTGAGACGTCAGCGTCTCTGGCCTCGGCATATATTCGGTTTGATCCAGTTGCCTTGTCGCATGTTGAAATCCACAGACAGGTGGAACAGATTCTTCGTGAAAAAAACTGGTATCAAGAGCCGCTTCCGGCCGGGCGTCGTCTGTGGCGGGTGCCCACCGTATATGGCGGAAAACTTGCCCCGCAGTTTGATGAAGCCGCAGCAGCCGCAGGGCTGTCGCCCTCAGAGGCAATAAAGCGGCTAGGTGAATCCCGCGTACGCGTGCTGACCATCGGCTTTGCGCCCGGCCAGCCTTACTTAGGACCGTTGGGGCCTGAATTCGATATCCCGCGGCTTAAGGAACTCACTCCAATGTTGCCAGAGGGGGCACTGGTTCTGGCGATCTCACAGTTCGTGCTGTTTTCCAGGCCAACTCCGACCGGATGGCGGCATGTGGGTCAAACCGCCTTTCGCTGTTTCCGCCCCGAAGCCGAACAAAGCTTTGCGCTGCGCCCCGGGGATGAAATGGAGTTCCCACCGATTTCACGCGCAGAATTGGATAATATCCGCGAGACTAATGATGGCTCGGGCGGTGCGACCTGTGAGGAAATCCCCTCATGAGCCTACTGGTGCATCAAATCGGACCCGCCTGCACCATTCAGGACCGGGGGCGTACGGGTTATCTTGATCAGGGCCTTTCTCGGTCCGGGGCTGCGGATCAGCTGGCGTTGCATGAGGGTGCTGCGCTGCTGGGGCAAAACCCGGAATGTGCGGCGCTGGAAATGGCGGGGATGGGCGGCACATTCGAGGCCACCCAGCAGGCTAGCATCGCCCTGACCGGCGCGCCGATGCAGGCAAGTATAGATGGGGCGCCGGTTGTCTGGAATGCTTCGCATTCAATGGAGGCGGGTCAGAAGCTGACGATTGGCGTCGCCAAACAGGGCAACTATGGCTATTTGAATGTTGGCGGCGGAATTGATGTGCCGCTGATTCTGGGGTCGCGATCCGCTCATCTAACAGCAAATGTCGGGCGCGCCGTGCAGGTCGGCGACCGGCTACCCGTCGGGCCGTATTCAGGCAGCACTGGCATGAAACTGCGTCCAGATGACCGGTTTTCCGGGGGCAACCTGCGCGTACTGGCCAGCTTCCAGACCCCCCTTTTTGATGCTGAAACGCTGGACCGATTTACCGACACCGCATTTCGACGAGGTGCGCGGGCGAACCGTATGGGTATGCAGTTGGAAAGCGATGGGGAAGGTTTTGCCGCAAAGGGTCAATTAAACATCCTGTCCGAGGTGATCACCCCCGGCGACATCCAGATGACCGGCACAGGGAACCCCTTTATCCTGCTGCCCGAATGCCAGACGACCGGAGGCTACCCCCGCATTGCCACCGTCCTGCCCTGCGATCTGTCTCGGGCGGCGCAAACCCCGTCGGGCGGACAGATACAGTTCACCTTTGTGTCCATGGACGAGGCCATCACCCTACACAGCACTTATCTGTCCGATCTGACGAGGTTGCGGGCGCGGGTCGAACCCCTGGTCCGCGATCCGCATGATATCGCGGACCTGTTGTCCTACCAACTGATCAGCGGAATGATCTCTGCCACCGAATAAGGAGTTTTACCGATGCCCAGCGTCGATTTGAATGCTGATATGGGGGAAAGTTTTGGCCCCTGGAACATGGGTGACGATGAAAGCCTGCTGAAGATCATCACCTCAGCCAATATCGCCTGCGGCTTTCATGCAGGTGATCCGGATGTAATGGCCAAGACAATGACGGCGGCTGACGACAATGATGTAGGCATCGGCGCGCATCCCGGCTTTCCTGATCTGCAGGGGTTTGGTCGCCGCAATATGAAGGTGCCCCATGACACCCTACGCAACCTGGTGCGCTATCAGCTGGGGGCGGCGATGGGGATGGCCAAGGCGGTCGGCACCAAGGTCCGGCATCTGAAACTGCACGGGGCACTGGCCAATATGTGCTCAGTCGATATCGACATGGCGCGGGCTTGCTATCAGGGCGCACTGGATGTGGACCCGGATATTATCGTCATGGTGCTGGCCGTCACCAAACAGGAAGAGGCCGTGCGCGATTTGGGCTGCAAGTGGGTCGGAGAGATCTTCGCCGACCGTGCCTATAATGATGACGGCACGCTTGTTGATCGCAGCCTGCCCGGCGCGGTCATCCACGACCCCGAGTTAGCAGGACCGCGCATGCTGAATATGGTCCGCGAAGGCGCCATCATCACCGAATCCGGCAAGCGGTTGGAAACCTCAATCGACACGATCTGCCTGCACGGGGATGGGCCAACCGCGGTACAGATCGCCCGGTCCGTTCGCGAAAACCTGATCGCAGGCGGTGTCGAGGTGACAAAATTCACCCGATAGACATCCGGGCGTAAGGTCTGCGCCCCACCTTCTTAGAGTTGCCCAGTTGGATTTCTGACCCTAGCATGCCTGCAAGTGCATGTTCTGATTATTGGAAATCCAGGCAAAGCCGGGTCCGGAAACCTCTGGGCCCACGCAAGGAGGGAAATTTATGTCTTTCGATTTGATGTCTTATGAACCGCGCGGGGACAAGAAGAACTCGGACTTCTTCGGCGAGTATCTACCCAGAATTTACGAACGCCGCAGCAGCTCTGGTATTGCTGATCAGGTCGGACCGATGCGGGCGATTGTCCAGCAAGTGGAAACCACGGCGCTGTTCGATACGCTGATCGAATTGTATGTGATGACCCCTTATCGCCACACGGCCACCTATTTGGGGCAAACGCATAAATTTTCGGTCCTGCATTCGCACGCCGACTACCCGGCGTTGATCGTAATGGCCCCGCTCAGCCCCAGCTTTGAGGACTTCATCCCTCGGATCAACCGGATGTACCCGCTGGCACGCAACACCCCGCAGACCCGCTATGTCGGAGAGATTTACGGCGCAACCGACCTGAGCACCCTGAGCAAAACGCTTGAGGATCAGAACATCCGCTTTGAATATGACGGCGACACTGAAAATCCGTTCTACACGCTGAATGGGTTCCGGTTCACCACCCCGTCGGATTTCACCTGCAACCGGGTCGGCTATTCCACGCTGGACTTCAACGACCCCGACAGCCTGGGTTTGGGCGACCGTGTGCTACTGAGCGATGCTGAACAAACCCAGTTGGATCAGGCAGCAGCCTTTGGCGCTGACAGCAAAATCTCGCCCTTGATGCTGGGGGTCGACCACCTTGCCACCCGCATTCTGGCAGGAGAGCGTGAAGACGCGATCCTCGAGTTTCTGACCATGGTGCCCTATTACTTCTGGGGAGCGTACAACATCTTTGACATGAATTCGTCGACCAATGTGAACCGAAACCCGGATGTGGATGACGACAAAAAATCCCCCGCCAAAGTGTTCACCGCTAACAACACTCCTTCCTTTATCAATTCATTCGAACAACTGCCGATGCCGACCGAGGACTTCGTTCGCAATTTTGGCCGTCGCCTGCATCACATGGCCATCGAGATTCAGGATGGCGATCACGGTGCCGGGGAAAAGAACGTCGATTTCGTGGTCACTACGCTCAAGGACAAGGGCGTGCCCTTCCTGGCCCATGTCGTTGGTGAATGTAAGGACGATCCGAACCTAAAGCAGATATTCTCGAAACATTCGAAAAACACGCTGTTGATCACGGAATATATCGAGCGCTGCCACCACTACGACGGGTTCTTCACCAAGGACAACGTGGCGGCCCTGACAGCCGCCGCTGGGCAGGACGAACAATACCAGCATGGCCACGTGTTCGACTGAAACGCCCTGACAAAAAAGGGCTGCGAGTTTCCTCGCAGCCCAGATCCATCCAGGAGAGTATATGTCGGATCTTATGACGGCCCGATCATGAAACAGGTGACATTCCGGGCCTGAAGCCTGCGGCAGGCCAAATCGGCCTGTTCACGGGTCATGCCCTGAAATGTCGCGTCAAAGCCGCGCGAGCTTTGGTTTACCTTGCGCAGCGTACCTTCCAGAGTGGTCATTTCCGACAGGGCGGTTTTCAGCAGAACCTTTTCCGCCTCGTATCGGGTGGTATAGCGGCCCACGTTGACGCCCCACAAATGCCCACCTGACGTGGACAAGCGGGTGACGATTTCTTGCTCGGGCTCGGGCTGAATTGCCGGGTCGGTTGATGCCAGAACCAGATCATCCGGGCGCGCAGCGGGGCGTGTTGAATCGCCCGTCGAAGATTGGATATCCGCGGCGGCTATGGCTGCTGCAATCCCGTTCTGAATGCGTGCGCCATTCTGAGCGGCGGTTGCAGCAACAGTGCCTGCAACCTGTACTGCAGCCCCTGCAGCCGGACGCAGTACCGGACGCAGGCTGGAATTCGGCGCACCGGTCAGGGCCGCTACAGTCGCGCCCAAACCGGCATTCCCGGCGTAGGCCGGCCGGGCCGGCTTACGGATCGGTGCCCGCGACGGAGCGCGGCGGAAACCCATATCCAGCAGCTCGGCCACTTTGGCATTGCGCGATGCGCCCGACTTGCCCCCAAAGACGGTGGCGATGATACGTTCGTCCTTGCGCTTGGCCGAAGCCACAAGGTTGAAACCCGCAGCGCGCGTGTAGCCCGTCTTGATGCCATCCGCGCCCTTGTATGCGGCCAGCAAGCGGCGGTTGGTGTTGGGAACAGTCTTGATCCCGGCATGCGTCGATTGGCGTGAGAACAGGTTGTAGTATTGCGGGTAATCATACAGCAGATGACGGCCCAGCGTGGTCATGTCACGCGCGGTCGACAAATGGCCTGATTCCGTCAGGCCATGCGCGTTTTTGAAGGTTGTCCTGCTCATGCCCATCGACTTGGCCGTACGGGTCATGCGGCGGGCAAAGGCGGCTTCGGACCCACTTATCGCAATCCCGATAGCAGTAGCGGCGTCATTGGCCGATTTTACCGCAGCGGCGCGGATCAGATAGCGGAAGGCAATCGTCTGGCCGGACCGCAGGCCCAGTTTTGACGGCGGCTCTGACGAAGCCTTTTTGGTGATGCGAACCTGAGTGTCCAGGTCGATCTCACCGTTCCGCACCGCTTCGAACGCAATGTAGAGCGTCATCATCTTGGTCAGCGAAGCCGGATGCAGCCGTGTATCGGCATTGCGTGAATGCAGCACCTCGCCGGTGCGCGCGTCAATCACCATCGCCGCATAGGGTGCGGCCACCCCTTGCAACGGCGCAAAGGAGAGCAGCCACAAGAATGCTATAAGGAATAAGCCCATTCGGGCCGGAACTGTCCGCCGAACCTGCACGATTTTTGCCTCTGTCTACCTCGGGCCGCCGGGTTTTCCCGGTCGGCAAATCAATTATTTTATTAACGATCAGGCTAACACAGGGGTCCGGTTAAATAAACAGAAAGCTCAGGAAATCGCGGTTTATTGAGCCTGCCACCGACATACCACATGTGGTATGTCGGACTTTCACCCGCACCAAATCGGTGAATATGACCAGAATTTGCCGCCGCCCGGCACCGTTTTTTCGCGACTGAGACCATTCGGCCACATCAGCTGAGTCGCTGAATAAAGGCGGTAAGCTGACCCAAATCCTGCAACTCGTGGTATCGAGGGCTATCCAAGGGAGTTTCGGCCTGTTCGATTTCCCAGACCAACCCGTGCGGCACATACACGCCCCAGCATCCGGCTTGAATCGGGGCCACAACGTCCGATCGCATCGAGTTGCCCACCATCATTGCCGATGCCGGCCCGTCACCGTGTTGCTCAAAGATCTGCTGGTAGGTCTGGGGCGTTTTTTCGGACACGATTTCGACCCCGTCAAACAGTTCACCCAACCCCGACTGGGCCAGTTTCCTCTCTTGATCAATCAGATCGCCCTTGGTGATCAGCACCACCTGATGAGTCGCTGCCACGCCTTCGATTGCTTCACGTGCATGGGGCAACAGCTCGATCGGGTGGGCCAGCATCTCTTGCCCCGCTTCGATCAGTTGACGAATGACCGAGGCGGGAACCCGGTCAGCGGTCACTTCGATCGCAGTTTCGATCATCGACAGGGTAAAGCCTTTGATTCCATAGCCATAGTGCCGGATATTGCGTTTTTCTGCGGCCAGCAGGCGTTCCATCAGATGATCCCGCTCGGCATGATCCGCCAGCAGTTCGGCAAAATAGGCCTGCGTCAGCTGAAAAAAACGCTCATTGTGCCACAAAGTATCATCCGCATCGAAGCCGATTGTGGTAAGATTTTGGCCCATGTTTATTACGTCCTGCTGGCTCTTTTCTCTGGCCCGTTCGACGTTATATAAGCGCAAAGATAAACCGAAGCCTGAATCGGACTGTAGGACGCGATGCTTGAACACCAATGGATGATGTCTGACAAACCAGACGACGACGACGATGCCGACGCGTCGGTCCTGGTACAGACGCGCCCCAAGACCAAGCGCCCGCCGCTGTACAAGGTTCTGCTGCTGAATGACGATTACACCCCGATGGAGTTCGTCGTACATGTACTAGAGCGGTTCTTTGGCATGACCCACGCGCAAGCATTCGAGATCATGCTGACGGTGCACAAAAAAGGCGTAGCCGTGGTTGGTGTGTTCAGCCATGAAATTGCCGAGACCAAAGTAGGCCAGGTCATGGATTTTGCCCGCAGGCACCAGCACCCCCTACAATGCACCATGGAACGGGAAGAGTAAGGCCCGGTTGGTCTTACGGAATCGCTTATGTCCCCTCGCCTTGATCTTGCGCTGGAAAGCGGCCTGACCCTGTCGCAGCCCCTGACGGTGCTGGGGCCGACAACGGCCTGTGACTTGTCCGAATTGCCGCGTGAAACGCAGGTGGTGCAGCCATTTAAACCGTTTCACGACCATTTCGCCCATCAGGGATTTGCGGTTGTTCCCGAAGCGCAAGAGCCCTGTCAGGACGCCATTGTGTTTCTTCCTCGCGCTAAAGCTCTGGCCCGTTCGATGGTGCAACAGGCCTGTGCCCGTGCCAGCGGCGTGATTGTGGTTGACGGTGCCAAGACCGACGGCGTTGACAGTTTGCTAAAGGACATCCGCAAGCGCGTCGCAGTTGAGGGACCGATCTCAAAGGCGCATGGCAAGATTTTCTGGTTTCAATCTGACCCGCAAGAATTTGCGGATTGGGCTGCGCCCGAACATCAGACGGCCGATGGTTTTCAGACCGCGCCGGGCGTGTTCTCGGCTGATAGCATTGATCCGGCCTCGGCCCTGTTACTGGCGGCCTTGCCCGCCAAACTGGGTTCCCGGGTCGTCGATCTGGGGGCCGGTTGGGGATACCTTTCAGCCGGGCTACTGCAGAGTCCGGGCCTGAAGTCCCTGCATCTGGTCGAGGCTGACCACACTGCGCTGACCTGCGCGAGTGCTAACGTAGTCGACCCCCGCGCCCAGTTTCACTGGGCCGATGCGGTGACATGGCGCGCAGCTGAACCTATTGACACCGTGGTGATGAACCCACCGTTCCACACCACGCGCAGCGCCGAACCGGCGCTTGGGCAAGGCTTCATTACATCCGCGGCAAAGAACCTGACCCGCAACGGTTCACTGTGGATGGTGGCCAACCGCCATTTGCCTTACGAAAACACACTAAACGACATGTTTGCGCATGTCGAAGAAGTGACCGGCGACAATCGGTTCAAGGTTTTCCACGCCTCTCGCCCTCGGCGTTGATCCCGGTTAACCTGCGCCGCAATTCAGGAGGAAGCGCATGTCCTTTTCCATAACAGGCAAGACTGCAATCGTGACCGGCGGGGCCAATGGCGTCGGGCTGGCCATTGGGCGCCACTTTGCCGATGCCGGTGCCAATGTGATGTTCGCCGATATGGACGAAAAGCGGCTGGCGGAGGAATTGGGCGAGCAAGCCGATGACAGCAATATCCGTTTCTTTGCGGGTGACCTGCGGGAAAAGCTGACCATTGCCAACCTGTTGTCGGCCACCATCGACGCCTTCGATCAGGTGGATATCCTGATCAACGGTGCCCGGCAGGTGATCTCATCTGATCCACTGGACCCCGAGGATGACTCGGTCCGCTCGCTTCTGAACCAGAACCTGATGCCCGCCTTGCGACTCAGCCAGTTGGTTGCGAAACGGATGATCAAGCAGGCAGGTGACGATGAGGAAGACGTAGCCGGGTCGATCATCAACCTGTCTTCTATTGCCGCCCGGCGCACCCACCCTGATTTGATGGCTTATTCTGTATCGACCGCCGCGCTGGACCAGATGACCCGGTCTTTGGCCGTGGCGCTGGCCCCAAACCGCATCCGGGTGAATTCCATCGCACTGGGTTCAGTGATGAGCGCATCATTGCAATCCACCCTGAAAGAGAACCGCGATTTCCGGGACGATATCGAAAAACACACGCCCCTCGCCCGTATCGCCGCCCCGACCGAGTTGACTGAAACGGCGCAGTTTCTGGCCTCAGACGCGGCCGGGTTTATTACCGGGCAGATCCTTACCATTGACGGTGGCCGTACTCTGCTGGACCCCGTTGCAGCCCCGGCGCACTGACACATATGTTCGACACTGAAAAAACCACCGCCTCTGCCTGGTTCCGCCAATTGCGCGACCAGATTGTCACCGCCTTTGAAGCGTTTGAAGACAGCCACGACACCGGACCGTTCTCGGATGCCAGCCCCGGACGGTTCGAGGTCAAGGAAACCACACGCCAGTCCGAAGACGGCTCGGACGCGGGCGGTGGGCTGATGTCGGTGATGCGCGATGGCCGCGTGTTTGAAAAAGTCGGCGTCAATGTCTCGACCGTCTATGGCACGCTGGGCGCGCGCGCGCAGCAGGCGATGGCGGCGCGCAAGGGCATTCCGGGAATGACTGAAGACCCGCGATTTTGGGCCTCGGGTATCTCGCTGGTGGCACATATGCAGAACCCGCATGTTCCGGCGGTGCATATGAACACCCGCATGTTCTGGACCCCGCATGCGTGGTGGTTCGGCGGTGGGTCCGACCTGAATCCCTGCATTGAATATGACGAGGACACGGCCCATTTCCATTCCACACAAAAGACCCATCTGGACCCGCACGGTCCGGGGCACTATCCACGCCTTAAGGAATGGGCGGACGAGTATTTCTATATCCCACACCGCAAACGGGCCCGTGGGGTTGGCGGTATTTTCATGGATGATTACTGCACCGGTGACTGGGCTGCAGATTTCGTACTGACACAGGATATCGGCCGCGCCTTCCTCCCCGCCTTTCTACCGTTGGTCGAAAAGCGCCGGGTGCAGGGTTTCAGCGATGCCGACAAAAATACCCAACTGGTGCACCGGGGCCTCTACGCCGAGTACAATCTGGTTTACGACCGTGGCACTAAATTCGGACTGGAAACCGGCCACGATCCGGATGCCGTGCTGATGAGCTTGCCACCGATGGCCAAATGGGTCTGAGCCGCCTTAGAAATTAAATCCCATGAAGTCGTCATAACAGTGGCTCTGCGCCCCAGCTGCCGACATACTTTCGCCCACACGGCTGACCGTGATCGAATAACTCTTTTTGGGATTGCCCCCTTCAGGGGGAGACAGCGAAAATTCCACCGTGCGTGTCTGCTTTTCATAGGCTCTCGAGACGTAAATTTTCTGCGACGTCTGCAGGCCAAGGGTCCGGATTGCAAAATCACCGATACCGCACCAATAGGCCACCGCCGCAGACGAGCCCTGCGTGGCTACCCGATAGTTACCGTTGTCCAACGGCGTGACTATCGCGCGAAAGCCGGGGTTGAAGCCATACCTAATCCCAAAGCCGGTGGCCTGCGCCAGTGCGGGTGCCAACACCAAAACACCTATGCCAAACATTTTGAATAATCGCATGGCAAAAACTCCTCTAACCAAAATACGGCGTTGCGTGAAATGATAGGGACCAGACCCGATGAGTAAAGATTGCGGCGACCCGCACATTTCTTTCCATTCCGCAACGGAAACGTGCTTCTATAACTGAAACGGTATCATTTCAGGGCTTTAGAAGGTAGACTCAGATCATCGGTCATTTGCAAGAGGTGCGGGTTGAACAAGGCATTCCCAAAGGACTGGTTTGATATTCCTCCCGAAAAATACGCGGACTTCGGTGCGCTGTTCTATCTGGCATCGCTGACAACACCTCATAGGGATCGCAGTTTGGCGCAGGTGCTTTATGCCTTTGAAACGCCATTCCGGTTGGGCCAATACCACATTTTTCGTCAGAACGGCTTTCCGCGCGGCTTCGTGACCTTTGCCGGTCTCAACCCCGAGACCGAGCACCGATACGCCATTCAGGAAACCCCGCTGACCGAAGCTGATTTCACCAGCGGGCCTTCGTTCTGGATCATCGATCTGGTCGCTCCATTCGGCCAAACAAATCAGATCGTGGAGATGCTAAAAAAAAACATCCCCCACCCCCGGGTTCGCACGAACCGGATGGACAGCGACATGTCCCGAAACCGGATCGTGGAATGGACGCGCGACGATACGGGCGAGGTTCATATGCAACTGTATCGCAAGCAGGAATTCGAACGGGTTCTGGCGGTAGAGGGTACGTAGATGGTTTCGATAGCTATTACGGGTGACATAACCGGCGATGTGACCGGCAACCCGCCGAACCAGTCCACGGGCGATCTGGATCTGGACAGCAATGTCCCTATTTTGTCGGAAACCTGGGTGATCTCAACGCCTCCAGCTTTTGGAACCGCCAGCGTTGATCCGAACACGGGCGAGTGGACCTATACAGTTGATCCGGCATTTTTCGACAGTCTGGATGACAATCAGGTCGTTACCGACACCTTCTCCATTCAGGTAACCGGCGAGTTCGGCACATTTCTTGGGCCGTTCCCTTTCGACCTGCAGCAAGAGATCACGATCACCATCGAGGGGGTCTGCTTCACCGCTGGCACGTTGATCGAAACCCCCAATGGCACGCAACTGATTGAGGCATTGTCCGTCGGTGATCAGGTCCTGACCACGGATCACGGTCCGCAGCCAATCCGCTGGATCGAAAGCAGCACCTTGCCGCCCGAGCGATTGCGGGAAAATCCGGCCATGCGCCCGGTCAGGATCAGCGCGGGCAGCCTTGGCCCCGATACGCCTAGCCGCGATTTACGAGTGTCCCAGCAACATCGCATTGTGGTCCGTGGCCCCAAGGTTGAATTGCTGTTCGGCACGCCTGAGGCGCTTGTGGCCGCAAAACATCTGTGTTCCTGGCCAGGAATTGACGTTGAAACCTCTGACGCGGCCGTCGAGTATTACCATATCCTGCTGGACGAACACGAAATCCTGACAGCCGAAGGCGCCCCCGCTGAAAGCCTGTTTCTGGGTGAAGAATCCCTCTACACACTGTCATCCGAAGCGCTGCAGGAACTGGCTGCCATTTTCCCCGACACACCGGACAGGTATGGTTTCGGCAGGGCCGCCCGTTTGGTTCTGCGCGAGTTCGAAGCGCGCGCGCTGGTCTAAGCCGGGCTTAGCCGCCCGCCCACATCCTGCGGTGCCAGAGCGACGGTTTTGATCACTGCATAGCATCGCTTACCCGGCTCCAACCCTAGTGCCGTGACCGAGCGGCGAGTGACGCGCGCCAATACCGGCCCTGCTGGCGTTTGCACTGAAACGATGGCCCCCGGCCCGTCTCCTGCGCGGATGGTTTCGACCGTGCCTTCTAACACGTTCAGGGCCGACAACCCATCGGGCCGTTTGCTCGACAAGATCACCTCTTGCGCGGGGATGCGGATGCGCAAGTCTTCCCCCACCTGATGCGGGATACGCGGCAGGAACAGGCGCGCGCCGCCGGCCTCCAGCTCGGTCAACCCATCCGCGTGATGTTCCTGAACCCGCACCTTAAGAACCGCCCCTACGGCCCGCACCCCGGCAGGGGCCACTGATGGGTCAGCCATAACGTCCGAGGCCGGTCCGTGTCGCACCACCTTGCCATCCTGCAAGGCAACAACAGAGGTGGCCAGCCGAGCAACTTCGGCCGCGGAATGGGTGACGTACAGAATGGGTACCGAGACCTCATCCCGCAGCCGTTCGAAATAAGGCAGAATTTCAGCCTTGCGCGCATCGTCGAGCGCTGCCAGCGGCTCATCGGCCAGGATCAGGCGTGGGCTGGCCAACAGAGCCCGGCCAATGGCAACGCGCTGCTTTTCTCCGCCCGACAGGCCCGCCGGACGGCGATCCAGCAGATGCCCGATGCCCAACATCTCGATCACTTTGTCCGGATTCTCGCGACGCGCATGTTTGGGTGCAAACCAACGCCCATAGGACAGGTTTTGCCGCACGGTCAGATGCGGGAATAGACGCCCTTCCTGAAAGATATAACCCAACCGCCTGCGATGCGGCGGCAACCAGAGGTTCTGATTGGTATCGAACAGCTCCCACCCATCAACCGCAACGCGGCCAGCTTTGGGGCGCAAAAGCCCCGCCACGGCATTGACCACGGTGGTCTTGCCCGATCCCGACCGCCCGAACAGAACCGTCACTCCTAAGGGCGCATCAAAGCTGAGGTCCAGCTTGATATCGGGCAGATCATGCTGCAGGTGGACAGACAGGCTCATGATCCCGACACCCGTGCAGCGGCGCGGCGGCCGACATATTCCGACAACAGCAGCGCGCCCATGGCAATGATGATAGAGATCACCACCAGCCGGGTCGCCGCCCCCTCGCCCCCCGGCACCTGCAGGAAGGCATAGACCGCTGAAGGCAGGGTCTGGGTCTGGCCAGGAATGTTCGAGACAAAGGTGATCGTGGCCCCAAATTCGCCCATCGCCTTGGCGAAGGCGAGGATACTTCCTGCAATCACACCAGGCAGGATCATTGGCAAGGTTACGGTCGCAAACACAAAGGGCCGCGATGCCCCCAATGTCGCTCCGGCCTGCTCCAGCTTGGGGTCTACCGCCTCGATCGACAGGCGAATGGCGCGCACCATTAACGGGAAGGCCATGATCCCCGCTGCCAGCGCCGCCCCGGTCCAGCGAAAGGCAACAATGATACCTAACTCTCCCAGTAGCTTGCCCATCGGCCCCTGTATCCCGAAGGTCAGCAGCAGCAGATATCCAGTCACAACGGGCGGCAGAATCAGCGGCAGATGGACCAAACCGTTCAGCAGCTGTCGCCCGGGAAACCGCCAACGCGCCAGCGCGTAGGCCATGAAAATGCCAAAGGGCAATGTCACCAGCGTCGCCCAGAAGGAAACGCGCAACGACAGCTTCAGCGCTTCAATTTCTGCAGGCCCCAACCATCCCATGCGTCAGCTGCCCGGCAGGGCAAAGCCCTGTTCTGTAAAGATGAATTGGGCCGCATCCGATTGTAGGTGATTCAGAAACGCCTGCGCCTCAGGCGGAGCAGAGGTGGTCACGGCAGCGGGGTAGATGATCGGCGGGTGAAGTTCAGACGGAAACGAGGCCACAACCTGCACCCGGTCTTCAACCTTCGCATCTGATCGGTAAACGATCCCTAGCGGTGCCGCCCCCGCCGCCACCAACGCAAGCGCTGCGCGCACATTGTCAGTCTGAGCGATCCGGGTTTGCACACCCTCCCACAGCCCCAGATTCTGCAAGGCCTCCTTGCCGTAAATACCCGCCGGAACCGCATCGACCAGCGCCATGGCCAGATGCCCGCTACCCAGCATTTCTATCAAATCGGTGTCTGGACGCATCTGTCCGATTTGTGCCTGATCTACTCCGCCGACCAGAACCAGCCCATTGCTCAGCAAATCCACCCGCGAAGCGACGTCGATCAGACCCTGATCCTGCAGAACATCCATCCAGTCCACATTGGCCGAGATGAACACACTCGCAGGCGCGCCCAGCTGAATCTGCCGCGCTAACACAGAAGAGGCCGCGTACGACACTGTTACCTGATGCCCGGATTGTTGCTCGAAAGACGGAGCGATCTCATCCAGCGCCGTTTTCAGGCTGGCCGCGGCGAACACCAACACCTCAGCCGCACCGGCCCGGATCGGTGCCAGCGCTACAGTACCCAGCAGCAGGGCCGCGATTGCACACCGGCGGGCAAGGGAAAGGATCATATGCTCTCCCGTCTGGAAGGTTGCAGTCCCTTCGGGGATATCTGAGCCAACAGGGGGCACGCAAGCGTCTTTCCCAAACGCCAAAACCTTAGCCAGCGGAAAATGAACAAGATTACCAGGGCATACGATCCGCAAGGGGCGATTATCCGACATTGAGGCAAAGAAATTGTGCAAGACCCTCTTGCACCCGCGCGCAGCCTTGGCTACATGCAGCGTCACGGGTGATTAGCTCAGTTGGTAGAGCGCTTCGTTTACACCGAAGATGTCGGGAGTTCGAGTCTCTCATCACCCACCATCCTTTCCCCACAATGTATCAAGGTCTTACGCGACTAGCGCCTTTTGCTGTGCTGCGCATAAAACTGTGTCCGCTGCACTTAGACAGAAAAGATGTCTCCAACACAGGAGATATGGGCCATGGCAACAATCGTAAAACGGCCTAGCGGAAAGTGGCAGGCGACGGTTCGGAAGGACGGGCAATCCCGATCCAAGTCCTTTCTAAAGCGTGCAGATGCGACGAAGTGGGCTTGTGAGACGGAGTTGAGCGCCGACAGGGGATTGCTAACCCCAGACCTCAGTGTGAACGCATCCGAGATGACACTTGGTGAAGTGCTGCGAAAATACCGAGATAACATCACGAGCGAGAAACGGTGCGCGGACGCATGTTCAGATTGAATTTCTTTGCTGGAGGCCTTGTGCCTGAAGAAAATTTCAATCTTCGCCGTCCCTACTAAGTTCGGCTCCGATAAGGGTACTGATAGCTGTGAGATTGCGCTAACCTAGAAACTTCGAGAAACAGCGCAAATTAGATCATGGATGGATGGTCCATCCATGATCTATTTGCACCTGATCTGCGGTCGATAGCTACCTTAGGAGCCGGATAGTTCAGCGGCAGTATCAGCAAAAACTCCCTCGAAATCTGTTGCTTCACGCTCTGTTTGACCGCCGTGCTTCAAAAAGGCTGCGATTATCGCCTGGGTTTTGCCTTCTCTGGCCCGTTCCAGGAAGTGGCGAAGCTCTAGCCCTGCGCCCGCGGCTTCATCCCTGACGGAAACTGCAACAATCTCCTTGTACATAACGATGTCTCGCAGTTCCAAATTCCGGATTGCACCAAGAACTGTTTCAAGGAAAGTATCCATCTCTGCCTTGGGCACAAATTTAGTGATGACATTCACCGCCTCTGCTTCTTTGGACGTAAGGTCTGCACCTGTTAGCAGAGCCTGGAGTGCTTTATTTTTCCCCATCCGCCGAGCAAATTGCACTGCACCTTGCCCGCCCGTCGGAATGTTGACGCCGATCTCCGGTTGGGCAAAGGCTGCGTTCTCTGTGCCGTAAGCGAAGTCGCAAGCCATGATGAACTCGTTTCCGCCTCCGCGAGCGATCCCGTCTGCAACAGCAACCGACACTTGCTTCATGGCTTTGATGTTGTTGATCATATGGCTAAATTCAATGATCCCCGCCTGACCGCCAGGAGTGCCGTTGATCGTGTTCAGATCAAGATGAGCAACAAAGAAATGCGGGTTTGCCGACTTGAAGACTACCGCCTTTGTGTCTCGGTCATCTTTAAGCGACAAGATGAATGCGTTCATTTCATTGATGACGTCTACCGTCCAGATATTGGCTGGCGGGTTGTCGATGACCACCGACGCCACACCGCTTTGCGTTTTGATATGCAGCTTGCTCATTTGGAGGCTCCTGAGTGTTCTTCCATAGACTTGTTAAGTTGCCGGCTTCCGCCGCGGCTTCACGGTTGGCGGATCCGGCGGGGTTACACATAGGGGTAATTATACAGTTGTAAAGACTTTTGCTTTACGAATGGGATATATTGATATTCGAAAGTAGAAGGAATATCTGCATAAGCAACTGAAAAGCCGTATCAACTGCGCGAATCTGCTAAACATGGAGTTTTTTTGTGGTGGCATCCCGAGATCGTTTAGCCGATGTAAGTGAGCGAGCGCGCGCGAAGGTCGGCAAGTTCGCCAATCGCCAGGCGGAACTCGCTGACGCCGCTCTGACAACTCTTGCTGAGTTGGGTTATGCTCGGACTTCTTTGCGCGATATTGCGGAAAACACCGAGTTCTCGCATGGTGTGCTGCGTTATTACTTCAGCGACAAGAATGACCTGATCATCCAGTGCATCCGGCAGTACAAATCAGTGTGTGTGCGCCGCTACGACATGGCCACGGAGCAAGCTGAAACACCGCAAGGCCTTGTTGACGCATTTACTGAGAAGCTCACCGAAACTCTATTGAAGGAAACCAAACTACATCGTCTTTGGTACGATCTACGTTCACAGGCACTTTTTGACGATGTTCTTCAGAACGACGTGCAGCAAATCGACCGTGAGTTAGAGGACATGATTTGGCGGATTGTTGAGCGATATGCGTTTCTGAAAAACGGTTCCCCAATCCTCTCATCCCGAGCGATTTACGCTGCTATCGACGGCCTCTTCCAAGAGGCATTAGCGCGTGTTGTTTCCGGTGATGCAAACGGTGTTGCCGAGCTGGAGAAGGAGGTGCGTAAATTGTTACCGGTGATTGTGAGGGCAGGCGAATAAGGCACCACAACTGCAATCTGCCTTAAATGTGACAGTCCAGAGTTATCTGCAAAAACCGTTTGCCGTTCGAAGTTCAATGACGCCCAAGATGCTTCCAACAATACGTGCGCTTTAGGCGCTACCGGAATGATCCGACCAGGTAGATAAGGCGGCGGAAAGGCATGCTGCATTGGCGGGGAAGACCGGCTCGACGATGCCTGCTTTGGCCGTCAACTACTGGTCTCAGCCCAAACCAGACATTGACGACCTAGCTTTGCAATTCCGTAAAGCGGACAAAGCTGCCGTAAGCTGACTGGTTGCTGATGACCGGTCTCAGCCTAAAGCAGACTTTCGTTTTTCGCTGCTCCGATACTCTGCGAATTAGTTTGCTCTGCGTTGTTCCGACTGATTAGGTCTAGATCCTCCCGTTTTTGACATCATAGCCTTCGCATAGTCGCGTTTTGCTTGCGCAGGGTCCTCGAAGCGAGCATGCACGACGCAAAAGAAAAGGGCACCGTCATCTAGACCGTTACGAGGGGTGAACCAATCAAATGGGTCGGTCGGCTCTACCGAAGCAAACTGATTAGTCGGTGTCGTGACAGGTGCGATATTGGCTTCACTATTTGTGATTTCATCGAGCAGTGTTGGACGGGCCGTGCCGGTATCCGGTGTGAGAATACCCATGATCTGCTCGCGACCAGCCGGAACGAAACGCCCGCTCTCTTCGACTGGAAACCGGATCGGCTGTCCGGCAAAAATACCCCGCTGAACTTCACTGTTCTTAACAACAAGTGTTCCGTTAACGAGCACGTACGGAATGCCTTCTGACGGAAGACCTTGCTGACCGAGAGTATAGTTCGCCTTTTCGGCCACAGTCTCCGGATCAAAAATCGTGATGTCCGCGACCATGCCTTCTTGCATACGCCCACGCACCTGCATTGCACGCAGGCCCGTGTCACCTAAACGCTTAGCATGGATGTAGCTTAGCTGAGTAAGTGTGAGCATAAGCGGCACATTCGCTTCACGGGCCAGTCTCAGGACAAGCGCGTGGCTGCCTGCTGACCGAGGATGCCCTGCATAGTCTTCGTAGGGGGCATCCCAACTCATCAAATTGCCCTCGATGTCTAGCCCGGCCATACCGTCGCCCGAGATGCCATAGCCTGCGATGGTGATCCAATCATTCAACCATTGCTCCCTTGGCGGGCTAAATACAATTGCCGTCCGTCCCGGTTCATTCTCAGCGAAGCTCAAAAACTCGTCTTTTGTTACGAAGCGATCGAGCTGGGGATCAAAGATGGTATCTTCGTATTTGTACCCCATCGAACCTTCCCAATTTTCGGGGGCGATGATCGAGGCTCCGTAGTTTCCCGATCCGGCAGTCCAAGGATAGTAGCTGGACCAGACGTTGTAGCCTTGGTCGCGGGCCATCTGGAGCTTTTCCTGATTTTCCCACCACCCATAATCATTGTCGTGATGAATGTGCAGCGGGGCGCCAAGCACCATCGCATTGACCAAGATTTCATTTACACCCGTCTGTGTTTCTGTCGGCGTCGAAGCACTGGGATGAAATCGGTGATGGACGGAGGTCAATCTACCGTAACGCGCCGCAGCCCGCTGCGCTTCGAACATCTCATAGGTTGTAATACCTTCGCGGGCGTAGCCGATGGTCGATCCCACGCCGAGTGCTCCTAGACGTAGTCCCTCATCAAGCTGCGCAGTGATTTCGTTCATCTGCTCACGGTTGCTTGGAACAGAGGACCACCCCTCGACGCCGTCTTCCACGGATTGCGCCCTGAGTGCGAAGAAGTTCCGGAAGTCTATGTCCCCACCTTCAAGCACGAGGCCGTCATGAACCCGCATCCGTGCGAATTCTTGTCCAACGACCGTGCCATAGTTTGCCTGCGTCACGCCTTCGCGAGCACCATACCATTCTTCGATGTTCGCTGCCCCAACCTCAAAGTCCATTTGGGTCGTAACGCCATCACGAAGATTTACTTTGATACCCCACGGGTCCAGCCCATGCTGCTCGAGATCGATAAACCCGGGAGCTACAACGTGCCCTGTCGCGTCGATGGACTCGCTACCGCTAATTTCTTCGTCGGTAATCGCAGTGATCCAGCCGTTGCTTATCCCCACGTTAGCAATCTGATCGAACCCGGTTTCCGGGTCCATTACCCGACCTTTGAGAATGACGACGTCGTAAGTTTGCGCGAAACACAAAGTCGAACAAACAGACAACGTGCCTGCCAGAAACAAGGTACGCATGGATAGATCCTCCCTTTGATCGACAAAACTGAATGTTTCTTTGTTTTCGGCGTCTGCTTTCGACCCACATTAGAAAACGATCCGGGTTCTTAGGCCGAACAGCGTAATGCTATCCTGAGTGGGGTTCAGCAGCGGGTCAGAAATGAACTGCAGTGATGGCGTGATCTGCAGTCCAGGTGAAATTGAAAACCGGTAGAATGCTTCCAGAGTGAATTGATCACCGTCAATGCCTCTTGCTTCAGCCCAATTCAGGCCCAAACCGGCCAGATCGGTATTGCGACCATAGTAACCCAGACCCGCAGAAACCGACCGGTCAAAAAGCGCTGCTGTCCCTTTTGAGGCCCCTGCCCGGAAGAATGGCATCCATTTATTGCCAAAAAACCAAGCCGCTGAGAACGCGGCCCCATAATCTTCGGGGCGACTGCCATCGTCTGCTGCATCTGCATGCCAAAAGGTCAGGTGGATATTGTCGAAGTAAATGCGATCAAAGCCGGAGGTATAACCAAGTTCGAGTGACTTGAAGAGATTGCCATCGCTAAACACATCAAAGTTTGGATCAGACGGGTCGGCGTTTGCGTCTGAGACGCTTGCAACAGCGTAGAAGTTTTCGCTCAGCTTTACCCCACCGGCAATGCCAAGGCCTTGATTGGGTGTGTTAATAGTCGGATTGGTATTAAAAGACAGGTTTTGGAAACCACTGTAAGGGCTGACCAACCCATAAATGTCCAAAAAGTCTGTTACATCAATCTGCCCGACTTGCAGCGTCCACGAACCGTTCTCGGCCCTTTGGGTCCAGAAAAGATTGGTCAGCAGCAGACCATTGTCATTGAAGGCCGTTCCCGTGATTGAAAGGGCTCCGCCATCCAGACCGAGAAACTGCGGAGCAACGTCCGTGTAACTGTGCCGGTCTTCGATCTTGAATGTCAGGGAACCCCGTTCAGTTGCCTGCCAACTACCGTAGAAGCGCGCAATTCCGCTGGCCGCTTCGCCTGTTCCCAGATCAGCATTCGTGGATTGGCCCAATGCCAAGTAATCAATGTTGTACCGAAAACCACTCTCAGCCAGTCGGTCTTTCCACTGAAACCAACCCGGCGCGATGTTGCGTGGAAATTCGGAACGATATTGTGGGTCAGTTAGACCATCTCCAGGTTCTAGATCAGCTTCGACCGAAGAGGGCCCGGACAGACCTTGAGCCGACGCTGCGCCAGCGAAAGCAATGCTCAATGCGGCAACTAGAAACCTTATCATTCAGACGCCTTTGCCCCGCCGGTTTTGCGATTTCCCGCTGCCCGGATGCGATCAGCAGCACGCTGCTTCCATTCCAGCCTGTCTGCCTCGGTTTCCAAAGTTTCGACACGTTCCGTCTCTAGCTGGAAAGTCGCATTCATAGGCATGAGACCGTCCACAACCATCATATTCTGAACAGAAGGATCGATAGTCAGCATACCGGTCAGCCGAACGGGTTCGTGGAAATAGCTGGGCGCCCAGTCCCCATTCAACCGCACACGGATCATCTGGTTGGGTGGAGGTGGAGGCATGTGACTGCACATCCCTCGTTCTGGCACCAAATATGCCACAGGCCGACCGTCCGGATCACTCGGAGCAGGAATGGCAAAGCCCGCGAGTGTGATTGTTTGACCGTCGAATTGCGGATTTCCGTTCGTCCCGGCCTTTCTTCGACGTTCCGTTACGACCGCTCGCTGGTCGAGTAGCCAGTCGACATCAACACCATCTGTAGCCAAGCTGTCCTCCGTCTCGGCCAGAAGCGCTTGCCATTTTTGTCTCTCTTCTTCGCTGCCACTACCCTGCTGTAGCCTGCCGCGTAGTCTTACGGCGTAGAGGACATCGTCGAACTGTTCAGGTTTGAGATCGCGATAGGGGTCTTCAAAGACCTGCACGGATGGATCTGGCAAATCAGCCCAATCGAGATTGGCTCCAGCATCAACCGTTCCAGCAACCCATATCGACGCTATAGCCGCAATCAATAATCTCATCGTTCCATCCTGAATAAATGAAATAGACGCGCTAAAGCTCTGATGACACGCACGTCCATCGTTACATTAGTCTGCTATCGCGACAAATAGGCGTTTCGATTCGGATTGATTGGCCGGAATTCGGGTGCATTTTCGGTCGGCAGCCAGTTCTTATAAACGAGACCATCCTTCATAACGAAGTCGACGTTATCTCGCAGAACCGCGTCAAGATCTTCCAGCGGATTGCCATTCACCAGGATGATGTCAGCGTAAGCGCCTTCTTGGATTACGCCCAGCGGACCGTCCTTATACTTGCTCATCTCACCACTCCAGCTAAGAACTTCGGCTGCATTCGAAGTGGCCGTTTGCAACGTAAGCAGGTTGTTGTTGGCGATTTTGTTGAACCAAATTAGGTTTTCTGCCTGACGGCCAACATCGGGACCAAACATGTCGCCGCCTGTGACGATAAGCACATTATGCTTCAACGCCCATTCAAACATTTGCTTCGCGCCTGCATTCACAGCACGCGCTTTGTTTTTCTGATCAGCAGAAAAGAAGGTGATACTTTCTGGGTCTGCGAAAGCCTCCAACGACATGACCGCTTGAGCCGACAAAGCAACACCCTCATTCGCCATTCGAATTATGGTTTCCTCGGATACAAGAAAGTTGTGTTCGATTGTCCGTACTCCGGCATCGATGGCCCGATTGACTGAGCGGTCATGATACGCATGAACAGTCACATAGCTACCGTAGTCTCGTGCAACTTCGACGATAGCTTCCATTTCCTCAACGGACATTTGCGTCATATGAAGCGGGTCGAACTCACTCGCGACACCGCCCCCGGCCATTACCTTGATCTGAGTAGCACCACCTCGGAAATTGTGCCGCGCCGCGCGCCGCGCCTCGGTCACACCATCCGCGATGTAAGACCAACCGTGTTTTTCGAGGTCATCCACAGTGCCCGGCATGTCATTGAAGAAGCCGATGTCACCATGTCCACCTGTTTGACTGATCACGCCGCCACTAGGGTAGATGCGAGGGCCGGGGATAACACCATTGTTTACACCCTTAGCGATGCCAAGCACATTGCATCCAGTGTCGCGCGTCGTTGTAAAACCCTGATCAAGGTAGTCGATTAAGACAAGAGACGTATAGGCACCCGCAAGCATCTGGTCGTAGTCGGTGCGAGCCCAAGGAATACCGTCGCGCAGGCAAAGGTGCGAATGCATGTCGATCAAGCCAGGCATCAAGGTGCGGCCTTCTCCATCAACCACAAAAGCATCGGGAGCTTCGATTGGGTCCGCAGAAACGGCCTTTATCAGATTGCCTACAATCAGCACCGAACCGTTTTCGACGAGTTCTCCGTCCACGCCGTTGAAGATGTTCACGTTACTAAAGAGAACCTGCCGAGGCGTCTGTTCCTGAGCCTGCGAAAGCGTCGTAAAAGAAAAGGAAGCCGCTACAAAAGCTGCTGCGACAATCGATATTTGCAAGCCGGGCATAAGTACTCCCTTCATATTCATGTTTTTCAAACTGTAATCCGGAAGTTCTTGGCTCGGTTGCCACTTTTCAATTAGGATGTTCGAATGTGATTGTAAAAATGGCCACTGAACAAAACTACTAATCCTCACAAGGGTGACGAGCTTGCCTTTCAACTCCACCTCCCGAGAGCATAGCGAGGGCTTTATTCGCCTCTCCTTAGCTGCTCCGTTTCTGCAATACCTCACCGAACGTAAGATCAATCCGCAACCAGCATTAGATCAGGTCGGCTTGAAAGCCGAACTGTTGACCAATCCATCCGTGTTCGTTCACTCAGAGTTGGTCTACGGCTTGGTAAATGCCTTCTCAGAAGTGTCAGGGGATCGATACCTTGGACTGAATGTAGGGGAGACGTTTGACCTGCAAGAGTGGCCTCCGTTCGCTCAAGCCCTGCGAACCACAAAGACGCTGTTGGAGTTTTTTACCCGCTTTGTTGGGCTCGTACCTCAGGAGTCCAATTCTGTGCGGCACAGCCTTATCATTGAAGCGGACAAAGCGACTTACCGTATCGAGAGGCAACAGGAACCAACTGTTCCGCCCATTCAGGTGACAGGTTTTGGGGCCGCAATCTATGTACGCCTATTGCAGACCGTCGTCGGAGATTCCTGGGACTCTTCGCGCGTGCGGTGGAAAAGTAGATACATCAATGGTTTGCCTGTAGACTACAAAGGGATCGAGGTTGGCCTTGGGGCTGATCCAGGAATGCAAATTAGTTTTCCTGTGGAATGGTTGTTCTTGCGCCATGTCTCTGAGGTCTCTGCCAACCCCACAGCCTCGCCTCGACAAGATGAAGAAGTAACTGTGGTGGCTGCTTTGCGATCTGTCTTGCGCGACAAATTGGATGAAACCGATCTAAGGCCAGAGGTGGTGGCTGGATTGCTGGGAATACAGCAGGAGAGGCTTCTGAAAGCGCTTCAGCAACAAGGCACAACGCTACCCCGCGAGATTAAACGGTTGCGTGTCGATGTCGCCAAGGAGCATCTCAGAGATGATAAGATGACAATTGCGGAGATCGGTCTGATGCTTGGCTATTCTGACAAGTCCCATTTCACTCGCTTTTTCCGAGGTCAAACCGGAATGACACCAACCAAGTTCCGCCTTGGTGCGTAATTAAGTTGCAAATACTTAGACTGGTTATCCACTACTTAACAAGCGCGGGCCGACAAGAATTTGCACCACATTTTTTGGCGCCCCTATCTAAGGATCGCAGTGGGACAATTGCCCCCATAGCCCCTGCGGCGGTGCATGCAGCGCTGCGCCTCCGCTGCAGCAATTCTCTGTTTTAGTTTGATCAGCAATAAACCCGATTACAGAAAGCTGTCATGTGCTATTGAACCGTCGGGAAGATTGTGCAACCTTCAAGCCACTGACAACACTAGACATCTCTCCAAGATAGTGCTGGTTGCGGCAGTGGAAAACAGCACCTTGTTGCACGGGCGGATTAGGATAGAGCGCTTCGTTTACACCGAAGATGTCGGGAGTTCGAGTCTCTCATCACCCACCATTCTCTTTTCATCTCCACAACTGCTACAAGCTTGGTGTAATTTGGCACAGTGGCTTGCAACCGATTGCAAAATGTAGCTGATGAAGAATAATATCCTACCCATGAAATTGTTGATCCGCTTCCCTCTGACCTGTGGGTGCCAGTTATGAGTGTCACCCTGAAAGACGTTGCAGCCCTGGCAGGTGTATCACGCTCGGCCGTGTCGCGGACCTTTACCGAAGGTGCCTCGGTTTCGGCAAAAACCCGCTGCAAGGTCGAAAAGGCCGCGAAAGAGCTGGGCTACAGCCCCAATGCGCTGGCCTCATCCCTGACCACCGGGCGGACCAAGCTGATCGGGCTGATTTCCAACAACTTTCACAACCCGGTATTCCTTGAGGTCTTTGACCAGTTTACCCGCGCCTTGCAGGAACGCGGGTTGCGGCCCCTGATTGTCAACCTGACGGATGAGACCGAACCGGCCAATTCGGTCCGGATGCTGCGGCAGTATTCCGTGGACGCTGCCATCGTCGCCTCATCGACCCTGCCGCCCAGTTTTGCCAAGGCGTTCCACGATGCAGGTGTGCCGGTGGTACATACGTTTGGCCGCTCGGCCACGTCGCCCGAGGTGCACGTGGTCGGCATCGACAACGTGGAATGCGGGCGGATGGCAGCGCGGGAGTTGCTGGCGCGCGGGTATCGGCGCATTGGGTATTTGGGGGGACCGAAAGATGCGACCTCGGCCATGGACCGGTATCGAGGCTTTATGGAAGAGGTCGAAAAACACCCCGAGCTTGAAGTATCCCACTCTTTTGCGGGCGCCTACTCGTTCGAGGCCGGGCGCGCCGAGATGCTGCGGCTGCTGGAGGGTTCTCCCGCCGACGGCTATTTTTGCGGTGACGACATCCTGTCGGTCGGCGCGCTATCGGCCCTGCGCGACCATGGGCTGAAACCGGGCGAGGATATCGGTATCATTGGCCTGAACGACATGGAAATGTCGCGTTGGGAAAACATTGACCTGACCACTATTCACCAGCCGATCAAGCAGATCATCACCTCATCCGTCGATCTGGTCGAAGAGATGCTGAAGGACCCCAAACGCTATCCCGAAGCGCGAATTTTTCCCTGCCGTGTGATCGAGCGGGGCACGCTGAGGCCCCGCCCCTGACTATCGAAACATCGGTGGGCGCGCATCTTTCCACGCGCCGTCTTCTTTGCCGGATGCGACTGCCGCGTGTACGGCGGCAATCGACCGGACCCCGTCGGATGCTCCGGGCAGGCCGTCACGCGTTTCTCCGCGGATTGCATCCGCCAAATCGCAGTAGATATTGGCAACGGCCAGGGGGAACCCTTCGGGGTGCGCAATCGCCACGCGGGACAGGCGCTGCACCTCATCATGCAGGCCGCCTTCGCCTTTTTCGATGATCTGAGTACGTCCGCCAACCGGTGTGTAAATCAATTGGTTGGGCTGCTCTGACGCCCAACGCACGCCGCCGGTTTCGCCAAATACTTGAATGTCGAACCCGTGCTGCCTCCCGATCGCCACAGATGAGGTCCACAGGCGACCAACCGTACCGCCTTCCATCCGGAAATTGACCATCGCGTCGTCCTCAAGTTCCCGGCTGGAAATGGTCGAGGCCATATCGGCGGACAGGGATTTAACCTCATCATCACAGATGAAACTGGCCATATGCAGCGCGTGGATACCGCAATCAGCGAATTGACCAGACACCCCCGCCATCGCCGGATCATACCGCCATCGGACGCGCGGATTGTCGGCATCGGTGGCATCACCGTGGTGACCGTGGCTGAAATTTGTCACCACCAGCCGCACCTTGCCAATGTCACCGGCGCGCACCATCGCGCGGGCTTGCCGCACCATCGGGTAGGCGGAATAGCAATAGTTCACCGCACAGATTTTACCCGAGGCCTCAGCCACGCGAACAATCTCCTCCCCCTCCTCCACGGTCATGGTCATCGGCTTTTCACAGAGCACGTTGAAACCAGCCTCAAGAAACGCCTTGGCGATCTCAAAATGGGTCGAGTTCGGCGTGGCAATTGTCACCAGATCAATCCGGTCATCGCGCCCTTTTTCACCCGCCAGCATTTCCTGCCAATTGCCATAGGCGCGGTCCGCAGCAACACCCAGCCGTTGCGCATATTCCCGACCCACATCGGGGCGGTGATCCAGCGCGCCCGCGACGAGTTCGAACATCCCGTCCGCCAGCGCCCCCAAACGGTGCGCAGGCCCAATCTGGCTGCCTTCGCCACCACCGATCATGCCCCATCTCAGCTTTGCCATGGTTCTTGTCTCTCTTTAGGTATTTACGGTTGCGCGATCAGAAATCGTGAATGTCTTGCCATTGCCGGCGCTTGGACGAAGCCAACGCTGCAGCCAACACCCGGTTGACCTCATGTCCGTCACGGAATGTGGGCCAGATCGGTTGGCCGGTATGGATGGCCTCAAGGAAATCCTTGGCCTCGATGATAATCTGGTCCTGATACCCGGTACCGTGGCCCGGGCCCTGACAAAACGGCTCGTAATCCGGATGTGCCGGGCCGGTCAGGATTTTAGTGAAACCGCGATGCGCCTCGGGGCCTTCGCGGCGATAGAACCACAGAGCGTTCTGGTCTTCCTGATCGAAACGCAACGCGCCCTTAGTGCCCGAAATCTCATACGCATAGCCCATCTTGCGCCCAGTTGAGATGCGGCTCACATAGATATTGCCCATGGCGCCATTTTCGAACCGGCACATGATCTGGGCATGGTCGTCATTGGTGACTTTGCCACCGGGCCGGGTTTCGTGGACGGTTTCAACCTCGGCCATCACCTCGGCAATCGGTCCCATCAAGGCCAACGCCCCGTTGACCATATGCGGTGCAAGATCGCCAATGGTGCCGTTAGCCATACCCGTCGTGCGCCACGTGGCCGGAGCGTCGGGGTCAGCATAAAAATCCTCGGTATGCTCACCCCGGAACCAAGTGACGTCACCCAATTCGCCGTCGGCAATCAGTTTCCGCGCGAATTGAGTAGCAGGCGTGCGAACATAGTTGAACCCGACCATGTTTGTGACACCCGATACCTCGGCCGCCGCAACCATGACCTCTCCATCCGCCATCGACGCGCCCAGGGGTTTTTCGCATAGCACCGGCTTACCCAGGGCAAACGCCGCCTCAGCAATTTGACGGTGGGTTTCCTGCGGCGAGGCGATGACTACGGCCTCGACCGCCGGGTCATTGACCAGCATCTGCCAATCCTCTGTCGCGCGTTTGAACCCATAGGCCGCCCGATAGCGTTCGGCGCTTTCAGGGCTTGAGGCGCAGATCATTTCCAGGCGCGGGCGCAACGCGGTGTTGAATACCGCACCCACCGCTGACATCGCAACGGAATGAGCCTTGCCCATATAGCCGCCACCCACAATTCCAATTCCAATTTCAGGCATCTGCCACGGCTCCGAACATATTATTTGCAACCGGTTGCAAAATGAGTATCGTGTGAATCGATTCAGCGCAAGGTCCAAACTTTGCCGACCCCATTTACCGGAGGACATGACGTGAGCGCTTTGATAGACGGTATCAAAGGAAACCGCTTTGCCGTTTTCGGGCGCGCGGGTATGGACCTGTTCGCAAACCCTATCGGCGTCAAAAGCGAGGATGCCGATACGTTCCACGCCGATCTTGGCGGCTCGTCCGCCAATATTTGCGCCGGTCTGGTCAAGCTGGGCAGTCAGGCGTCGTTGGTCACATCGGTCTCGGACGATGCCATCGCGCGGTTTTGCCTGAAGCGGTTGCAGCACTACGGGGTGGATACGTCCTATATCCGCGTGGTGGGTGGCGAATACCGCATGTCCATGGCGATCTACGAAAGCACGACTGACGATTTCCAGAACGTGATCTATCGCAACGGCGCGGTCGATTTTCAGGTGACGGAAGAGGATGTAAACAAGGTCGATTACAGCGCTTTCTCAGCCGTTCTTTCCGCCGGAACCGTGTTTGCTTCAGAACCGTCGCGCAGTGCCACGTTCCGGGCTTTTGACAATGCGCGCAAGGCAGGCTTGCCAGTGATTTTCGACATCGACTACCGCCCGTATAGCTGGCCTTCGCCCGAGGTTGCTGCCGATGTGCTGTCGCGCGCGGGTGAGGCGAGCGACCTGATCGTTGGCAATGACGAAGAGTTCGGGTTCATGGCGGGCAGTATCGACAAGGGGTTTGCCAAGGCCCGGGAACTTGCCGAAGAACCAGGTCGTGTGGTCATTTACAAAATGGGTGAAAAGGGTGCCGTAACCCTGGCAGACGGGCAGGAGATTCCCACAGGAATCTACCCTGTCGATGCGATTAAACCCGTTGGTGCCGGTGACAGTTTCATGGCCGGCCTTCTAGCCTCGATCGCGGCAGGGCATTCACTGAAAGATGCCGTGATGCGCGGCTCGGCCTGCGCGTCCATCGTGGTATCGCAACCTGGTTGCGCCCCCGCCATGCCCACAACACCCGAGCTAGACACATTCCTGGCCGCCCATCCCGGCCCGACCACATAGGAGACTCCCATGCATATCGCGCCCTATGACAATCAGAACAAACCCATCGTCGATGCCGATGACCCGACGGTGCCGCTGAACTATTTCAACATCGTCAAACTGAAAAAGGGTGAGGCGTTCGAATATCAGGTGCCGGGGTATGAAACCTGCATCGCCCCTGCCACCGGCAGCGTGGATATCGACGTCGAAGGCGTACAGTTCCCCAAGCTTGGCAATCGGGGTGAAGATGTATGGGATGGCGAGCCCGAGGGCGTCTATGTCCCCGTCGGCGCCAAGGCTCAAATGGTTTGCGTCTCGGATGAGGCCGAAGTGTTCATTGCAGGGGCCAAATACGACAAGGTGTTGGAACCGTTCGATGTGCGCGAACATGACCTTGTACAATATGGCAGCGACGACACCAAAACCCATCGCAAGATCAAGCACATCCTCGGCCAGAAACAGCACGACAAGGTGGGTCGCCTGCTGGTCAGTGAGCTGTTCACCGTGGGTCAGGGTGGCTGGTCCGGCTTCCCCAGTCACAAGCACGACACCAACCGGCTGCCGGACGAGTCACGCCATGACGAGACCTATAACTTTCGCTTCAAGCCCAACTGGGGTTCCGGCCTGCAGATGTTGCAGCGCGAAGACAACGAACCCGGCGATGCCTATCACATCGTCGACGGGTCCACGATCTGCATCGACAAGGGCTATCACCCCTGCTGCGTGCTGCCGGGGTACGAGATGTATTATTTCACCATCCTTGGTGGCCTCAGCCAGCGGTCGCTGGTGCAGTATTTCCAGCCAACCCATGCCTACCAGATCGAGACGATTCCGGGCATCAAAGACATGATTGCAAAGTTCAAATGACCCTTGTCACTCTGAAAGACGTCCTGTGCCCCGCATATGAGCAAGGTTATGCCGTGGGCGGCCTGGTCACGTTAGGTTGGGAAGACATGCGCGCCTATGTGGCCGCGGCCGAGGCGGAAAACGCGCCGGTGATCCTGCAAGCGGGCCCCAGCTGTCGCGAACACACGCCGCTGCCCGTTTTGGGCAAGATGTTCCGGCATCTGGCCGAGAGCGCCTCGGTCCCCGTCGTCGCGCATCTGGACCACGGCTATACGTATGAGGACTGCAAAATCGCGCTGGACAGCGGGTTTACATCGCTGATGTTCGACGGGTCGCGCAAGCCACTGCGGCAGAATATCGACGAGACCGCCGCGATTGCCGAAATGGCCCACGCGGCGGGGATTTCATGCGAAGGTGAGATCGGCTTTGTCGGCTATTCCGGCGGCGAAGGGTCAAACGGCACCGACCCGGCCGAGGCCGCGCAGTTCGCACGTGAAAGCGGTGTGGATGCGATGGCGATTTCTGTCGGTAATGTCCATCTGCAGCAGAACAAGGAAGGCGGCCTAGACGAAGACCGCATCCACCAGATCGACGCCGTGACCGACGTGCCGTTGGTCATTCATGGTGGTTCCGGTGTGCCGGTTGAACAGCGCATGCGCCTGGCCCGCGAGACCTCGATCTGCAAATTCAATATCGGGACCGAGCTGCGCATGGCCTTTGGCGCCGCCCTGCGCGAAGCCGTAAACAGCGACCCCGACAGGTTCGACCGGGTTACCATCCTGAAAGAAACTCACGACCCCGTAGAGGCTGCCGCCCGCGCGGTTATCCGGGCTTTTGGCGCACCGCCGCAAAGATAGAGAGTCTACGTCTAATACGTTGCATAAAATGGGGATTTCATACTTTTGGCACATTCACGGAATAGCCGGAGGATATGGAAACAAGCGCCGCACGCGAGACTAACAGGCTATTGCGTGGAGTTTCGACCGGCCATGTCGAAACCGTCAGGGACGCATGGCGAGCGCTTTTAGCGGATAAGAGCGCGTCCATTCCCGAGGTGCAGAGCAAACTCTCGTCCTCGGCCTGGCTGGACAATCCTCCCGGCCCGTTGCCAAAGTACTTTGGTATTCTGCTCGCGCTTATGAGTGAAATGGATCAAGACGCGTTTCGGCAGGAAATCACTCGGCTGGGAAACGACAAACTGCATCCGGTGCATCGCAGAACGCTCGACCTGATGGCAAAACGGCTGGAAGACGCGCCATCCACCTATTTGGCCAACAACATCCCGGTATTCATTGCCGATGACGTCGCCGACCCACCGCGCGTCATTCGGAACCTGCAGCGATGGAGCAGCACCAAGGACCTGACACTGGACAACGTGACCCGCGTTGACGTGATCGCCGAGCGTCCCGAACTTGACTATCTGGGACAGTACAACCTGTTTTTCTCGGGAATCATCCTGACTTGGCCGACGACCCAACCCAAAGGTTTCGAACTGTGGTTAGCGAACGCGGAACGCGAGTTTACATTCTATCACGAAGTCGGGCACCACGTGCACAAACACATCGAAGGTGGGCAGGTGGCCGAACAGGAAAAAGAAGCCGATGACTACGCGCGTTCGATGTTTCGCAATTCGAGACCTTTTCTAACAGGGATCGGTCGAGTGGTTTTATGGCCGTTCAAACCGTTGCTCAGAAACTTGTTGCGGTATCTAAATCATCGAATGGCCCGGGCTACAAATCTTTGAGCCTTGGGCGAATTAACCTCATGTTCTGTTTCATCCATCCCGCTCCATGATCCACTCAACCTCTGGAGCCGCAACAAAGCGCCACTTCCGCAACGGTCCTGCCATGACGTTCAGATAGTACATCTCAAACCCATAGGGTGCGCCGCACGGGTGATGGCCGCGCGGGACGGTCACAACATCGCCATCGGACACGGCCATCGTCTCATCCAATTGGCCATCATCGGTATAGACGCGCTGAATGCCAAATCCGTTGGCCGGGTTCAGGCGGTGGTAATAAGTCTCTTCAAGATAGGTGATCCGCGGGTAGTCATCTTCGTCATGGCGGTGGCTTGGATAGGATGACCAGTGCCCATTCGGCGTGAAAACTTCTGTCACCAGCAGGCTGTTGGCATAATCCTCGGCTTCCATCGCAATATTGTTGATATAGCGCGTGTTCACCCCCTTGCCGCGTTCGGTCAGGACTATGCCATCAGGCCCGATCCTCCGCGCTGCATGCCCACCCTTGCCCGGAGCGGAACAGACAGCAATGACGCAATCGGTTTCGGCAATGGCCTCCCACTCGGTTCCATTTGGCAAATACAGGCAGTGCGGCGGGGCCTTCTCAAAGACGTTCATCCGGTCGCCCAGAACGCCCCAGTCCTGCCCGGCACCGGTGATCTGTGCCTTGCCCTCAACCATGACCAGAATGATCTCACGATCGCCGGTGGCCTCGGCCGCCTTTTCACCTGCGCGCAGGTGATAGAGACCGAACCCAACGTACCGCCAACCCGCACTGGCCGGGGTGATGTCGTGGACCTTGCCGTGGGTCCCGACGGGTTTCTTGAGCAGGTCTGCCATCGTGTCATCTCCTTGGTGGGTGGACCCGTGGCTCACCCAATATATTTCAGGCAGCTTGCCTGGTTTGCAGAGCTGAAAGAGCCGCAACCAGCTGCGCCTCGGACCAACGCTCGGACACCGCTTGCCGCAAGATATCCGCCTGACTTTCAGGTGCGTTTCCACCAATCGGAGGGTCCGTGTCCAGATTGGTCGGGAAGGGATAGCCCTCGGCGATGGCAGCGATGGCAGCGTCCAGCTCGGCCCCGGTCAGGTCACCACGTTGGGTTAAGGCGATGAGCGAGGGGAAAACCGCCTGCGACATGGCGCGACGATCCAACGCCTCCATCGCGCGCCCAAAGGCCGATGAGATTTGCAGAAGGTTCGCCATTCTGTGAATGTCAGCGCTGCTGTTTTCACCCGCCGCATGGAACAGCGCGGGGTTGAAAAACACCGCATCGCCTTTTGCAAGCGGCAGTTGAACATAGGTATCCTCGAAATATCCCCGATGGGCCGCATCGTGAAACGCCAAATACCCTGCAGGATAGAGTTGCGAGAACGGCAACAGCTTAGTCGGCCCGCTTTCCAATGGCATGTCGCAGTGGGCAATCGCCCCCTGCAAAGTCAGCGCCGCGGTCACAAGATGGGCATGCGCCGGGTATCGGGCCGCACAGTCGGCGTTTTGAAAGCCCAGGTGGTAATCCCGATGCGCTTGCTGCGCCTTACCGCCCGGGCGCACCTGATTGATTTGCGCCGTAACTTGGTAGTACGGGCCCAGCCAGGCCTCGCACGCCGCCGCAACCGCGGTATTGCCGAAATACAGCGCAAAGCCTTCGGGGTCGCGCAAGCATTGCTTTTGCAACGCGTTCCAGATCCGGTCATTGGCACCCGAAGCGGCAAAGTGATCACCCTCACCCGCCCCGCTTTGGCGTTCTTCATCAATGATCTGACGGAAGATTTCGGTCGCACGGTCGATTGCCGAAGTATCCGCATACGCCCCCTTGAGGGCAATCACGCCTGCGGATTTGTCCAACACCCAGGCCCATTCTGCCAACAACGCCCGGCGTGTATCGGGCTGGTCCAATACCGGGCGCAGCGCCTGCATGTCATAGATCGGAATATTCTTTTCAACCGACGCGGCGTGGGGCACCGCATCAGCCGAGAGGCTTTGTGAGGTCAGCACCTTAAACTCATCCAGATCACAGGATTCCCGGTCGAAATAGCCGACATATCCGAGGTCTCGATTTACCATGAATTTCTCCTTTCTCATGGCTTTAGATGTTGCCCCTTGGGGCCGTGTATTACGCGGCAATCTCCAATCCTGCCTGACCGCACACATCGACAATGTGGTCGTAGCCCATCTTGGAATATTCATAAGGTGGGGCCTTGGCCGGGTCCTGTTCCGCCTCGACCACAATCCAGCCGTCATAATCCATCGCTTTCAGCGCGTGTGCGACCGCCTGGAAATCAATGCAGCCATCGCTGGGCACGGTGAAGGCCCCGGCGATGACGGCATCCAGAAAGCTGCGATTGTTCTCGCGCGTATCCTGCACCATCGACGGGCGGATATCCTTGAAATGCACATGATGCACCCGGTCACCCCAACGGTTCAGGGTCGCCATCACATCGCCGCCGCCAAACAGCAGGTGGCCGGTGTCAAAGCACAGCTTCACCTCGGGGCCTGCCCCCTCCATCAGCCAGTTCACCTCATCTTCGGTTTCGATGATCGTGCCCATGTGATGGTGATAGGCCATCGTCATGCCCTGATCGCCCATCCACTTGGCCAGATCGGTGATCTTAGCCGCATAGGCCATAACCTCATCTTTCGCCAGTTTGGGGCGGTGGTTGACCGGCGTTCCAATCTGCCCCTGCACGGTGTTCGAACACTCGGCGTAAACGATGCACGGACTGTTCAGGGCCACGAATTGCTCGACCTGCGCGCGCACAGCGTCGCGTTCAGTTGCAAAGTCATTGACCAGCGACGCGCCCGAGCACCAGCCACCGCACAGCGCAATGTCGTTGCCGTCGAGATAGGCGCGCAAACCTTCGGTATCGCTGGGCATTCGCTGGCCCCGTTCGACGCCTGTATAGCCGATCTCACGCGCCTCTTTCAGCGCCTGCTCCATGGTGAAGGCCGCAGTAATGTCCGGCAGGTCATCATTCTGCCAGGCGATCGGAGAGATTCCGATTTTCACGTTCATTTCGTGTTTCTTTCCTTGATAGCAACCTCGTAGGCCGCCCGTTTTTCATTCACTTCGGGGCGGATGCTGACCTCGGGAACGGCCACTTCCCACCATGTTCCGCCATATTCGGTCGAGGGGTACGGATCAGTGTCGATAACCACCACATACGGCCCTTTGATGTCGTCGCGGTTGGCCAGCGCATCCTCAAGCTCGTCAATCGAGCTGACCTTGACTGAGGTTGCCCCCATCGCTGCTGCGTGGGCGGCAAAGTCGATGGCAGATGGCGTTTCATGCACCGCATGATCCAGCAGGTTGTTAAATTCGGCCCCGCCTGTTCCCATCTGCAACCGGTTAATACAGCCAAACCCGCGATTATCGGTGATGACGACGGTGAAGGAAATTCCCATCATCGCGGCCGAGGCCATTTCCGAATTGGCCATCATATAGGTGCCGTCGCCGGTAAAGCAGATCACGTCCCGCTCGGGCTGGGCCATCTTGATCCCCATGGCACCGGCGATTTCATAGCCCATACAGCTGAACCCGTATTCCATGTGATAGGACCCGGGGCGCGGTGCTTTCCACAGCTTGTGCAACTCACCCGGCATGGTGCCCGCCGCACACATCACAACGGTGTCGTTGTGCGAGGCGCGTTGAACCGCACCCACCACCTGCATGTCGGTCGGCAGAGCGTTGCCGTCCCCCGGCGCATCGGTCAGCTTATCGACCTTGCCAAACCATTCAGCCTTCAGCGTGTCGGCCACCGGATCGACGCGGTATCCTTGCAAGGCCGTGCCCAGCTCTTGCAGCCCGACTTGCGCGTCGGATTGCAGTGGCATGGCGCCGTGTTTTTCGGCGTCATAGGCAGCTGTGTTCAGGCAAATCGTCTCACGTTCGGGATTCGAGAACAGGCCCCATGAACCTGTGGTGAAATCCTGCAACCGCGTGCCGACTGCCAGAACCATATCGGCGGCGGCACAAACGTCATTGGCGGGCTCACCGCCAGTGACACCAACCGGCCCTAGATTCAAAGGGTGATCCCAGGCCAAGGCCGATTTACCAGCCTGCGTCTCGGCAACGGGAACGTTGTGCGTCTCAGCAAAGCTTTGCAGTGCATCGGTCGCGCCCGAGTAATGCACCCCACCCCCGGCAACGATAACCGGACGCTTCGCTGCCTTGATGGCCGCGACGGCACGGGCCAGTTCGCCTTCATCCGGGCGGATACGGCGCTGATACCAGACCCGCGGCTCAAAAAAGCTTTCGGGATAGTCATAAGCTTCGGCCTGCACGTCCTGACAAAAGGCCAATGTTGCCGGTCCGCAATCGGCCGGGTCCGTCATGGTGCGGAAGGCGCGCGGCAGTGCGGTCAGCAGATGTTCGGGGCGCGAGATACGGTCATAATAGCGGCTGACCGGGCGGAAACAGTCATTGGCGCTGACGGTGCCGTCGCCAAAGCTTTCGATCTGTTGCAATACCGGATCGGGTCCACGCGTGGCGAATACATCACCAGGGACGATCAAAACCGGCAGGCGGTTCACATGCGCCAGCGCGGCGGCTGTCACCATATTGGTCGCGCCCGGCCCAATTGACGAGGTCACCGCCATCGCCCGGGTACGCCGCATCTGCTTGGCATAGGCAATCGCGCAATGCGCCATGGTCTGCTCGTTATGGCCGCGATAGGTGGGAAGGGTGTCTTTGACAGCGTGCAACGCCTCACCCAGACCTGCCACATTGCCGTGGCCGAAAATGGCCCAGACACCAGCGATGAACGGCTCTCCGGCCTCGTTCATCTGCGCACCCAGATAGCGCACCAAAGCTTGCGCTGCGGTCAGTCGGACTGTTTTGTCCATTGTGATCCCTTTCAACACAAGGCCGAATTGGCCAAGCCTGCAATTTTTTGTTTGATGTTGGGCCATGGGCCCAAATGGGGAGAACGGCGTTAAACCGTTCCGCCCAGAGACCCTTCCAGTTGGGCCAGTTCCTGTCCACCTGCCATTAGGTCCTGCAACTCTTCCGGCGTGATTTCTCCGCGCCTCGCGGTGCCCAGAGTCTTGCCCCGGTTCAGCACGGTAAATCGGTCGCCCACCGCCAGCGCGTGGCGCACGTTGTGGCTGATGAATACAACACCCACCCCCTGACTGCGCACCTTGTCGATGGTCGCCAACACGTTCGAGGTCTGACGCACACCAAGGGCCGAGGTCGGTTCGTCCAAGATCAGAATCTTGGCGCCGAAGTGAACCGCACGGGCGATGGCCACTGTCTGACGTTCACCGCCCGACAGGGTGCCCACCGCCTGATCGGGGCCACGCAGGTTGATGCCCATTTTGCGCATCTCTTCCATAGTGATTTCATCTGCCAGTTTCTTGTCGAAGAAACTGATCCCCCCGACCTTGCGGGTCGGTTCATTCCCCATGAAGAAGTTCCGGCTGACGCTCATCAGTGGGATCATCGCCAGATGCTGGTGCACGGTCGCGATCCCAGCTGAAATCGCATCACGCGGGTCTTCGAAATGCATTGGCCTGTCTTCAAAGAAGATCTCGCCAGCAGTTGGCTTGTGCACGCCTGACATGGTCTTGATGAACGTCGACTTACCCGCACCGTTGTCGCCCAGCAGACAGTGGCATTCGCCGGAACAAAGATCAAAGCTGACACCGGCCAGCGCGATAACCGAGCCGAAATGTTTTTGAATGTCGACCATCCGAATGATCGGTTTCTTCGCCTGCGCGTCGCCGTGATGGAATTTTGTATCTTCGGTCATCTCAGCGTTCTCCTGTGATGATGCGGCGGATGTAAGTGTTCAGGATCACAGCACCCAGCAGTATGACGCCCAGGAACACCCGGAACAGCGAGCTTTCAACACCCGCAAAGAACAGACCCTGCTGCACCACGCCGAAGATCAAAGCACCTAACGCTGCGCCAAGGACCGAGCCGTATCCACCGGTCAGCAACGCGCCGCCGATGACCACGGCGATGATCGCCTCGAACTCTTTCAGCAATCCGCGATCCGCACCGGCCGAGCCGAATTCCATCACCTGACAGGTGGCAAAAACCGTGGCGCAAAAGGCCGTGAACATGAACATCAGCACCTTAACGCGGTTCACCGGCACACCCGAATTCCGGGCCGCTTCGGCGTCACCGCCGGCGGCAAAAATCCAGTTGCCGAACTTGGTCTTGGTCAACAGAACATGGCCAAAGATGATCAACCCGATTGCCCAGATCAGCAGCATGGGAATCCCATCTACGACCGGCTGGCCTTCACGCGAGCCACGTGAGAAAGTTTCAATCAATCCATTGTCGCCCAGCCAGACAAAAAGGCCTTGAAACACCTTGCCGCCAAAGATGGACGCCAGCCAGTCACCCTCGGCCACATCCTTGATTCCGCCGATGATGGTTTTGCGTTCAATTGTCTGCGGCAGATAAATCGTAAAGCCGCGCAAAATGAACAGAAATGCCAGCGTGACGATAAAACTGGGTAGACCCGTGCGCACTACGATGTACCCATTCAGCGCGCCGATAGTGACACATAGGGCAAATGTCACCAGGATCGCCATCCAGACAGGCCAGCTAAGCGTGACCGAAAAGATTGCGATCATCATTCCTGCAAAGCCAATCATCGAACCGACAGACAGGTCAAATTCACCCGCGATCATCAGCAGGCAGGCCCCCACGGCGATGATCATGAATTGCGCCGAGACAATGGACCAGTTCATGATGCCCTGGCTGTTGAACATGCCGCTATCAAAGGCAAAAAGCAGGAAAAAGGTGAATACGGCAACTGTCCCGACCATGCCGCCCAATTCGGGGCGGATCAGGGCGCGACGCAGTGGCGAGATCTCTTTGATCCGTTCGTCACCGCCTGCCGTGGATTGAACTGTCTCAGACATTGTGGTCCTCCCTCGCGCGGGCTTTCCAATTATTGGAAGTGGCGGCGGGCGCATTCCTTTAGCGCCCGACGCAGTGTAAAATCAGCGGTATTCGCCCGCGAACTCTTCGATTTTTGTCAGGCCGTCTGCTGTCACGAAGCCCGGGCCCGAGTTGATGTTATTGCCCGGCAGGACGCCATAGCGGTGGTAGTTGGTCATCACAACAACCGGCAGATAGGCCTGCAGGAATGGCTGCTGGTCGATGCCCCACTGGATGGTGCCGTCCTTGATGCCTTTGACGATTTCACCGCCAAGATCGAACGTGCCGAAATAAATGTCGCCGGCCATGCCGTTTTCCTGCAACGCCAGAATGGTCGGGTCCGCCGATGTCGGGCCAAGCGTCAGAACAGCGTCGGTGTCAGGATTGGCCGACAGATAGGCCAGAACCCGGTTCTTGATTTCAGCAGGGTCCTGGCCCGCGTCAATCATCTGTTCTCCCAGTTCAACACCCAGACCGTCGGCAAACCCCTGGCACCGCTCTTGGCTTGAGGGTTGAACGATATAGTGGTTCACGCAAAGGAAAGACCCGATCCCGTCTGCCTTGGCCCGCTGACCAGCGGCGAGGCCCGCGTCATATTCAGGCTGCCCCACATACATCAATGCACCAACCTCGCGTGCCTTTTCGGGCGTGCCGGTGTTCATGATGATCACATCAATGCCGGAATCCACTGCAGCCTTGATCGGACCTTCCAGAATGTCAGGATCGGCCAGCGTGGTAATGATACCATGAGGACCGGATGCCGCCGCCTGATCAATAATCCGCGCCATGTCGGCCAGGTCGCCCGTCGGCGGGTTGCGGTATTCAACTTCGACGTTCATCTGCTCGCCCGCCAGGGCGATGCCATTCTTGATCGTGTTCCACCAACTGTCGCTGTCAGGGGCGTGGCTGACCAGAATGTATTTTTCACCCTCGGCCGCAGCGCCGGTTGCTGTAATCAACGCCAAAGCGCTGGCAGCCAATGCGCCTTTTACGAATTTATTCATTTGGTTTCCTCCCATAAAAACTGTTTGTCTTTATTGCCGGGGCATCAGCCCCAGTCATTCGGACGGGCCGAATCTCCTCCGCTCCGGGAATCTGGCGGAGCTTTCCCCAGTTTCCGGATATCCGCTCATTTTGCAACCGGTTTCAAAACGTCAGTCATTGCGACCGGTTTTCCTGTCTGCGCGGAACGGGTCGCGGCCTCGGCCATGGCCAGAGCGGCAACGCCGTCTTTCAGAGTCACGGGCATTGCGGAGCCGGACTGCACGGCCTGCACAAACGCATCCCATTCCGCCCGGTAGGCGGGCATGTACCGTTCAAGGAAAAAGTAGGTCGGCTTTGCCCCGGTGACACCGTCGGCCGTCGACTTGACCACCGCATTTTCCAGAATGTTATGGACCTGCAACAGCCCACCTGACCCCAGCACCTCGATCCGCTGGTCATAGCCATAGGCGGCCCGCCGCGAATTTTTGATCACTGCGATCTGACCGTTTTCATAAGTCATTGTAACAACGGCGGTATCCACGTCACCTGCCCGCCCGATATCAGGGTCAACAATCGAGGTTCCCACAGCCAAAATCTGTTCCGGCAACTGCCCCATCAGATAGTTCGCCATATCGAAATCATGGATCATCATATCCCGAAACAGACCACCCGAGACCTTGATGTAGCTGACGGGCGGAGGCGCTGGGTCGAAAGACGTGATCGACAACATCTCGGGCGTTCCGATTTCCCCCCGGTCAGCTGCTGATTTCAAGGTTGAAAAGCTGGGGTCAAACCGGCGGTTGAATCCCACCATCACCGGTTGGCCAGTTTCCGCCGCGACGGATTGGCAGGCAAGCGCCCGCTCAAGGTTGAGATCAACGGGTTTTTCACACAAAACCGCCTTGCCAGCACGTGTAGCGGCCTCAATCAGGCCGGAATGAGTATCGGTTGGCGTTGCGATTAGGACTGCGTCAATCGACGGATCTGCGATGATCTCCATCGAGTCTCGCGCTGTAGCCCCTTGTTCGGCGGCAAGGCTTTCAGCCGCATCGGGAATCGCGTCAGAAACGGCGCAAAGCTGGCTTTGCGAATGCGCAGCGATGGCCTGCGCATGCACGCGGCCAATGCGTCCGGCACCAAGCAATCCGATCCTGAGCATGCATGTCTCCCGATTCTTTATTTTGGAGACACAATGATTTTCTTTGCAACCGGTTGCAAGAATTATTTTGATGACACGAGATGGCACAGCGAAATCGCGCGTTTCCAGCACAGGTTCGATGACTGCTTTAAGATGATTGGCGATCCCTGAAGGACTCGAACCCTCAACCTGCTGATTAGAAGTCAGCTGCTCAATTAACCCCCGAAAAGAAGTCACCACTTCCCACCATCAATATCTTTTTTTTGCTTTGAGCCCGAACTTTCGCAACAACTTTTTTTTGAATTCACCCCCAACACCAACTTACCAAATTCAGTTCTTCCTCTCAGAAACAAGGAACTGATTACGTAAGATTGAATTGTAGGCCTGCTGAGCGGAGCCCCGCGTAGCTCAAGCGAGGCAGGCCGGAAGCGACCTGATTGCCAAAGAAGTCCAGCTCTCATGCTTTTTGCATTTCATCAAAGGTCAAAGTCGTTTCCAGCGCACTTAGGTCCGCACCCTCAAGATTCTTCTTTGTTCACTGCTCATAAGAAGTGCCAAGGCGGGACAATGAGTGCACCCGTGACTGTTTCTCGAACGAATCACTGAATTTTGGCGACCATGTTTGTTTTGGTTAGCAATTGCATCCGCAAGGATAGACCTTTCCAACTATTCTTTGAATTCGTCAAATCGGCGGGATTTTTCGGAATCTATCCTTGATTATCCTTGTAAAAACAATGTGTTGACAGAAATTCTGGGCCATGCTCGACTTACATTCCAATTGAACAGGTAAATCTAACCATCAGAGCAAGTGACTTGAAAAACATTGACCAAAACTCGGGCAGGCACCACGCGGTTCTAATTCACAGGACGGAAAATAAGTCTCATCCGATCACACCGGTTCTTTGGCTGTTTAATGACAAGCGCCCGAAGGTGTTCCATCTGCTTTTCGATTACTTTGTGGACAATCAAAGCAAGAGCCTCGGTTGGAAACGGCGAGCTGCCCGGGCAATAGGTCTTTTTTTCGACTTTTGTTCCGTCTACGAATTCGACAATGCTAATAGCATACGAAATGTGCATTCAGCCACATGCAAAGCGTTTATCCGGGCGATCCAAAGAGGGACCATCCCGCACAATGGTGTCGACCCGACCGGCCTATGCTGGGTGCCAATGTCACCCAATGTCGTTTGTGAACTGGCTAGGCACTTGGAGCAGTTTATCGAAGGAGTCTTGGGCAACTTAGAAAGCCTAGGAAGTGACCATCCTCTCAAGCCACTAGCAAGGACCTTTTCTTCCAAACCTCGGAACGAAGGCGAGTTTGTATGTTTTCTGGTTAGCGCAAAAAGACGACACGAAAAGTGCTTTCTAAGACATCTAAAAGACGATGCGAAGGAAGCAGAAAGGCTGCGCAAATCATCGCGAGAATCGCTGGGGTTGGACAAGCTCGCTTCAGGGCGAAGGTCAGTGAAACACATGGATCCCCAGCTAATCGTCAACATGCTGGAATTCGGGTTTGTCAAGAACGAAACTGCCGACAGTCTCTTCGACCGTGAAGACGTCACGGCAAAGATGATCTTTCTACTACTAATGGGTGCAGGCCTAAGGTTGTCCGAGCCTTTGCAACTTTGGTTCAACGACGTGGTTTATTTTACTTTTGATTGAGAAGAGCGTTGCGTTCCTATGCTTCGTCATCCTGACCAAGCACAAACCTTCCTTGTTGGTGAGACAGGAACCAGGCGCCAGTACCTGGATAGGTTAGGACTATCGCCTCGTAAAGAAGCGCCGGAAAAGTCACTTCGAGTATATTGGAAAGATCTGGACTTAGATTCAGGCACGAACCAGACTGAAGCCTTCTTTGTCCATAGGTCACTCGAATATCTATTTTCTTCTTACTACAACGCTTACCTGGACTACCGCCATGAACTTGTTTGCATGCGGGTCGCGAGAGGCGAATGCCAACACCCTTTTTTGTTTGTCGCCAGAGGCGAAGATCGCTCTTCGGAAAAATCATGTATTGGAAACCCCTATTCGTACTCAGCATTCAACGGAGCGTGGGAACGCGCCCTAAGACGGATTGAGGCAAGATTCGGTGAACTCATTCCAAGAGGGAAAAAGTTCGGTACGACTCCCCACGCACTAAGACATGCATATGCTCAAACTCTTTAAAACGCTGGGGTTGTTCCACCGGCGATTAAGAAGGCAATGCACCACCGTCATATCGAAAGCCAGCGAGTCTACACCGAGCCAGAGTGGGAAATGGTGAATGCAGCTCTCAACAAAGCCAAAACGGAGCTTCATACACACGATCCGGGCCACAACTGAGACGGCTAGTATCCAATCGCTAAGTGAAGGAGCATTTCAATAAATGGCAGCAATCGAAGTCAATGGATGTCTCATAAATAGTTCCATCAGCAATTTTCATCACAGGCAAAATAGAAGTACCAATGGCCTAACTGTTGGCAAGATTGTCGAGTTGACAAAACAATTCGAATCTACGGCAGAACCGTCCCTAGTCGCAGAACTCCTAAGTACAACTCAAAACGGAGGTATCCTATTTCCACTCAGGTTCGCTTTCGATTTCACACGCGGAAACCCACATGCGTTTAGGGTTTTCGCACAAAACATCGACGTATTTCCCGATGGTTTTGAATCGGTTATCGCCTATTTATTTGAAACCAACCTCTCAGAAGGCACTCGTCCGTATGTGCGCCGCATTCTGTACGCTTTGTACTTTTCGACTACTGTATCGTCCGTTTCTGACATCTCAGAGGAGGTTTGGACGACATTCGTTCTTCAGTTCAAAAACTCAGACACCCAATGGAAGCCTTCTCTCGATTTCAATGCTCAGCACAAGCGAGCGTTCTCCAAACTTGCTGAATACTTGAATGCCAGCTTCCCAACAAAACTTGGCTACGACAAACCTGTTAAAGTAAAACGCCTTGCGACGGCTGGGCGTATTACAGGCAAGTCAGTAGAAATAATAAAGAACCCCCCGGCGAACCTAATAAAATGGGTCGAAATTCTAACTGAATACCGCTCTGGTCCAAGGCTGGCCAAGACAACCAAGTACAGCAACGGCCCGTTTTTGAACTTTGCTTCTTGGTTGGATCTGTACCCAGAGGACGTGCGAAGCGATCCAAAGGTGTTTTTATCCTCCCATCGCGCCTCTCCTAGTTGGGTCGATCATGTAGTCGACTGTGGCGGTGGAACCCTTAAGGGCAAAATGGTCCCGATAGTTAACTACATTGCGGACATGGTGGACTGGTTCATCGAAGAAAATATGGTCCTGGTTGAAGGGGAAGACAGGACAAGTTACGGTCACCCATTGTTGACGAACTTGGAAAGAAAGCAGTTTGAAAATAAAGCGAAGGCAGTTTCTGTCGGCAAACCTACGCAAACTACATCCGCTTTCTTACCAAGGCGTCTCGTCAAATTAGTTCAAAAAATTTTAACAGAAGACAACTGGGCATGGCCCAAATCATTACAAGCGGATTACTTCACGATCAACGTGGATGGCAGCGCTAGGCAGGTTTGGAACCCCGTCGTCGCCTATCTAATCTATACCATGACTGAACTGCCTTGGCGGAAGATACAAGTAAAGTGCCTAGACTCCGGTGAAGGGGATGCACTTCGGTATAGCCTTGAGTCCGATATTTGGGTGCAGAACCGTTCAGCGGGCGCAGATTATTGTCAACGACACATTCAACACGCTCTTGACCGCGTGGGCGGAGCTACTCCTCGGTCCACATGAGCGCGGCTCGGACATTGAAGTCAAAGCCTTCGATGATGGAAGCGAGCGCGAGAATCCCCGTTTCGTTTTGGGAACCCGCACGGCTTTTTCAAGGAGGTTGGCATGATCGTTGACCATCAAGGTGAAATCTGTGGGTATTCACAGCTTCCCGAGCCTGATCTGGTTTTTAATGGCGGGCGAACCCACAAGCACCCCTTAGTCGGCCTGATTGATCATGGTCCTTACGGGCTCAAATTCGGAACGCTACCGACTGTGCGTTTCGCACTTGTTGCTCCCGAAAGGGAATTCGGGAAGCTTCGCGGGTTGGTCAATGAGCTTCAATCGGTGGCTGATCCCGTTGAGGCAAAGAACTACTATCCCCGCTATCCCGGCTTCGAGGTACTCTTTAGAACTCCGATTGCGCCACTAGATGAGACGCTCACGTTAAAATTTCCGAAGGAACTGGATGAATTTGCAAAGGCGCGCTCAAAGCATGAACTGGCGCAGGGGCTTTTCAGGTGCATTGCCCGCCTATCTCCACTTCGCGCCAATTTTGATGTTGCCTTGGTCATGTTGCCCGATGAGTGGGCGTCTTGTTTTGAAGGCGAGAACTTTGATTTCCACGACTATCTAAAAGCTTATTGTGCACCTTCTGATATCCCCATCCAAATCGTGCGGCAAGCAAGCTTCAATCGACGGTGCCGTGCAAACGTCATGTGGGGCCTGAGCGTTGCGCTGTACGCCAAGTCAGGCGGGATACCCTGGAAACTCACAGGCCTTGCACCAGATGAAGCATTTATCGGTATCAGCTATGCCATGAAGACCGATGAGAAAACCGGCACTCAGTACAGCACATGTTGCAGCCAGGTCTTTGATCCGGACGGAACGGGCTTTAAATTTGTGGCGTATGACACAAAGGATTTTACGCAGGACAGCCAGAGCAACCCTTACCTGTCTTACTATGAAATGCAGTCGGTCCTATCTCGTAGCCTGGCAATCTACCAGGGTGGTCATCTGGGATCACCACCAAAAAAAGTGACCATTCACAAGAACACATCCTTCACCGAAGAAGAAATCCTCGGAGCATTTGACAGCTTTCGCGCCGGTACAGAGATTGAACTCGTCCAAATCGTCAAGGGCAGTGACTGGAAAGGTGTTCGATTCACCGATCAAAGGTCGCCTTCACCACACAAATACCCGGTTCAGCGCGGCAGTTATCTGCCGCTAAGCGGAAATGAGGCGTTGCTCTGGACGCAAGGCAGCGTGCAGGGAGTCCATGTCCAGAACTCGCGCTACAACGTCTACAAAGAAGGCTCGCTCAAACCGACGCCATCGCCTGTCTTGCTACGCCGTTTCTCCGGCGAAGGTGGTTGGCACGACACATGCGCGGGCATCCTTGGTTTAACGAAGATGGATTGGAACAACAACACGCTATACAAGAAGTTGCCGGTCACGCTGGTCTATTCCAAGGCCTTCGCGGACATCCTTCAACAAAACCCACAGATGGTTGACCGCATCTACGACTTTCGCTGCTTCATGTGATCAGACTGCAAGTAGACCTCAACCATCAGGGCTTGCCGCTTTGCTATAGAACATACATAATCTCAGATGCTTACGGGCAGACTGTCGTGAACCGAGCCCGCTTGCGGTCTCGGCCCTGCGGCTACCATCCCTTGCGCGTCTTCGGACAACCGTAAACGGCTGGCATTTTTTAGGGGGGGCTTTGAAGCCCCATCCCCCGTCAAGACCAAGCCCTTCATTGCAACTTCGGGCAATAGTCATAGGCCGTGGCTTGGCTGCGCCCGCACCATCTTCCATGCTTTGCGCTTCGGAAGACCGCTCTAGTCCGCATAGCAGTCGCTCACACCGAGTGCGGCGACTGTCTACTTCGGAGTCCACTTTGACCGATGCTGTGCGATACCCCAATAACAGCAATGCGCAGAAAGCTGACTTTGCAAAGTCTAGCTATTTTGCCGGAAGCAACCACAGCTGTAGTGTCAAGAGATTGGGAGCTGCGATCCCGCAGCTGACGTCCAATTTAGAATGTTTGACAGTGTCGGTGATGGAAGAGTGTTGTTCATCCAATTCACCCGCACAACTTTCCGACAGCTGTGCGAGTGAGATAATGGAGATCAGATAATGTTGCCGCTGACTTCTTCGATAATTCGCCCGCGCAGGCTTCCGTCGAGTTCGAATTTGTGCATCACACCGTCAATCAGAACGACATGCACACACCGCAGGCGCATCGGTGCGTCGCCGTAGACACCAACGCATACGTGGTCGGCGAGATCAAAGGCATAAAAACCATCTAGCAAGGTTCCGTCTTCCAGCTTCAGCTTGGTGCCGTTGCTGCCATCATAGTACACCAGCGCCTTGGCACCGGTATTTGCGTTTTCAAACGTGACAGTCTTGTCAGCCAGACGAATGCTCACCTCTTCGGCGGTCAAACGATGGGCACCGTTCGCGAGCGCATTTTCCAGCTGGGTTTCTGCAAGTGCCGGGGCGGAAAGTGCTGTCAAGGCAAGTAGTGCTGCAAAGGTATTGATACGAGTTTTCATTTGATGTGCCTCCAAATTGTGCTGAACGGCTGCCGCTGCTTGTTGCGCGACGGCGCATCAGGCGCGGAGGTCCGGGCTTGCAAGTCAAAGATTGCTCCACGGCGCGGACTTGTGCTTAAGGGACACATGAGGAATTCTAAGGGTGATCTGAGTTGTCATAAGGCAATACAGGAGACTGCTAATGCGGTATCGGTTCGACCGTTTCACGTTTGACCCCTCACGTGGGCTCTTTCGGGACGATGAAGCCATCCCTCTCGAACCCCGCGCGCTGGATTTGCTGCACTATTTTCTGAATGAGAACGAGAGGATCATCTCGCGCGAGGAACTCTGTGACGCCCTTTGGGATGGAAAGATCGTATCGGATGCAGCCATCAGCACGCAGATTAGATCCATACGCAAAGCATTGCACGATGACAGGGAACAGCAGCGATTCATCAAGACTTACCCGCGCAGAGGTTTCAGTTTTGTCGCCCCCGTCAAGGTCGATGAAGCGCCACAAACTCTGGAGGATCGGATTGCAATCTCTCGCGCTGAACGGCCTGCGTCAGGCGACAACCGAGCGGGTCGAACTGCGATCCCAGCAGGGCTTGGGCGATATACCGCGATAGCGGCGGCAATCGCACTCGCGATTGTTGCCTATGTCTTTTGGCAGGACTCTTCCTCCGAAGTGGCGGGCGTTGCAAAACCGCCCGGCCCGTCAATCGCCGTCCTCCCCTTCGACAATCTTTCAGGCGATGAAAGCAAAACCTATCTTGCCGATGCTTTCACCGAAGACCTTATCACTGATCTGTCCAGAATTCGGGACGCGTTCGTCATCTCGCGCAGCACATCCTTTACTTATCGCGACAAGAACGTAGGCGCGTCTCAGGTGGCGGCAGACCTCGGAGTTCGCTATGTGCTGGAGGGCAGCGTCCGGTTGGAGGGCGACCGCGTCAGGGTCAATGCCCAGTTGATTGATGGCGAAAACGACAGCCATCTCTGGTCAGAGCGATATGACCGGCCTGTCGCCGATCTATTCGAACTTCAAGGCAACGTAACCGGTCAGATCGCGTCGGTGTTGCGGGCTGAACTTCGGAAAGCCGACCTGGACCGTCAGGATCCGGAACTGATGGACAATGCCTGGGACTATGCGCTGCGTGGAAACGTACTGCTCTACAATCATCAAAGTGTAACGGACTATCAAGAAGCTTACGCGCTATTGACCAAAGCGACCGAACTTGATCCCGGAATTGCATCAGCCTGGGGCGGTCTTGCTTTTGTTCATCTTGTCGGGAGCCTAGCAAACGTGCCGGGCGTCAGCCGTGCGGATTCTGCGCAGCTGTCACTGGAGACAGCTCTAAAGGCGACGCAGGCGGATCCAATGAATGCTGAACCCTATTGGCTGGTGGGTGCGGGTTACGCGCGAATGGGTCAGCCCGAATTGGGAATGCCGGCGTGCCGTACGGCTATGGACTTAAATCCGAACTTGGACTGCGGCTATGTTTGTGCAGGCTTGGTACACATGGCGAGTGATGAACCGGAGAAAGCCATCCCGTACTTCGAGTATGCGCTGGAACTCAATCCAAGATTCCGCCCTTTCACAAAGGAGAAATACCTTGGTCTTGCGCACATCCAGAGCAATCAAAACGATTTGGCAATTGCAGCCCTTGAACGTGCGCTCGCAACTGCACCGCAAGACTCGTTCGCTAATCTTGCGATGGCTTCTGCGCTGGCGTTGGACGGCAGGGTCGAAGCCGCCAGCGAATTGCTTGATCGATATTTCAGCGGAACAGGTGCCTCAAGACCCTCAGTCGAGTCTCTGCGTTCAAGTCTAGGTTGGATGGGCGCGGGAACCGAGGATATGCTGCGCGGACTTAGTGAGGCGGGTCTTTAGCTGTCAATTATGTCGTTTTGTTGCGTGAACGGCCCTTGTCCGCTTCTCGGTATCTTCAAAGCTCGCCGGTGAATGCTAGGTTTGCTGGCGCGTGTTGCAGACATTAGCGGTAGCGAGCCCTATGCAGAAATTAGATATAGGCTGCTAGCTGACCGCCACCTGAAGTTTGTTCCCCCTGAGTCAGTCTATGTAGTTACGCGTGAATGGACATTGGAATAGTCGATACCTACGATCATGATATGGCTACGTTGTCCTCCATGACGTCGCCCGACTACCACGCTAAGAAAAGGTCGCCTCGATGACTGACAATGATAGCCCTAGTCTGGATGCTGCCTACAACTTAAAGACTACTGAAGCCAATCTGAAATTATATAGTGACTGGGCATCGACTTACGATGAAGAATTCGCCGGTCGCAGTGGCTACAGGTTCGCAAAAATCATTGCGGAAGCTTACTTGGAGGCTGGAGGTATGTGGCCAGCACTGGACGTGGGGTGCGGAACTGGGCTTGTTGCGGATTACCTGCCGACCAGTTCCGTGATCGACGGCATTGATATTTCCCCCGAGATGCTGGAGCAGGCAAATGCAAAGGGGCGTTATGGGGAACTCTTTGAAGCCGATCTGACTAAGCCAATCCCGCTGCGTGACAATTCGTACATTGGCGTTCTGAGCGCTGGTACATTTACTCACGGGCATGTGGGCTCAGAGGCGCTTTCCGAATTGATGCGCGTTGCACGTCCGGGGGCAGTGTTTGCGATCAGCGGCAATCCTACATTCTACCAGCCAGCCGGGTTTAAACAGGCGTTTGAACGCATGACTGCGGGCAACCTCATTTCCGAACCAATAATACGTGAGGAACCAATTTACGAGGCTGGTGCGAAACCTCCAGAGGGGCATGAGAACGATGTCGGCCTTGTAATCGTGTTTAATAAGCTATGACCTTGGGTGATTCCCGCGATACTCAACCTCATAGGTCGGTTTCTAGTTAAAACTGGGCCCCAAACAATCTTAGGGTCAGGTGGGCTTAGAGCCAATGCGGACAAGCAGCCATCAGGTATTCCCGCCGTCTAAAACAAAACCATCGTGGCGCGGCAGGTCATCATCGAAATGAGCCCAGGGCAGTTCGCTTTCCGAACAGACATGAAATGTTGGCTCAAGCAATTCTGGATGATCCAACGTTCCGGCTGTGACAGTCACTCTAATATTACCGCGATGGAATGAGAGCGGGCTCGCGCAATTTTTACAGAAGCCTCGTAAAACATCTTCGGATGACCGGTAAAATGTCGGCTTTCCTTTAACCCATTCAAATTCACCCGGTAAAAAACAAGCACCGGTGAACGCCGGTGAACCAGTCCATCTTTGGCAATTCTTGCAGTGACAATGCCCGGCCCAAATCGGATCTGACGCGGCTTTATATCGAATGGCTCCGCAAAGGCATCCTCCGGTCCAAATCATGATATTCCCCTAATCCTGCTAGATGCCTTATCATAGGGCAGGAGTTCCGCAAAAAGCGAACGGCTGTTTTGTTGCGCGACTTGTGATCTCACTCTATTCGAACGTTCGCAGTGAATGGCTCCAATGACCCTTAAGCAGGCTATGCTGTCGTGGGCTGGTGCGTCGTGTTAATGTTATTCCCAAACTATGGTGAACGGTTGGGCAGTGGTGGACGAACCATTTTACAAAGCGCACTGGCGCGACATTGAGCCCGAACGCATGTCGGCCTACAAGGACGGCTTCCAGTGGGACGACGCAGCGGCGGCGCTCTACGCTGCTGCTAAGATTTCGAAGGGTCAGACAGTTGCAGACTTTGGCTGCGGTCCGGGAAAAGTAGCAGTGGAGATTGCCAAACGCGTGGGCGAAGACGGGCATGTCCACGCCATCGACATAAACTCCGAGTTCCTTGCAATAGCGAACCAGAATGCAGTCAAAGCTGGTGTCGCTGATCGCGTAACAACACATCAAAGCGAAGGTGTTTCCCTTCCGCTCAACAGCGACTCTCTGGACCGGATTACCGCCCGCAACGCCATCATGTATGTCGACAACCCCATTGAGACGCTTAGGGAGTTTCGCCGCGTGCTTCGGCCGGGAGGTTTGGCGCATGCGATTGAAGGGGATTGGTATATGATGGTTGCTGAGCCCGTCGAGCATGACCTGTGGCTGGCTTTTGTAAAGGCGGCGTCGCATGCCTGTCGCAACTCAGACATGGGAAGGCGTTTGTACGGCGCATTCAGCGCAGCGGGTCTCGAAGACATCCAGATTTCGATCTTTGCGAATGCAGACGTTGAAGGGCGACTGTTGGGGATGGTGCGCAACATGGCAAGATACGCCCTCGAAAGCGGCAACTTGGGCGCATCTGAAATCGACCAGGTCGTCGAGCAACTTGAGCAGGCCCTGTCAGATGGAAAATACATACTGGTGTCGCCGCAGTTCGTTGTGACAGGACGCGCGCCAACCTAAAGGCTCAATAGGCAAATCTCGTAGGCGTTCACCGCGACGAAGCGAGCGCCCACTTTGGGATCGTTCGGGATCTAAGCTGCGCTGCACACCAAGGTCGGAAGTGCCAGCCATGCGGATATCGCTCCGCTTCCACAATCAGTTGACTACGATGACGTGACTTTCAGGCCTTTCGCAAAACATAGGTCATGAAGTTGCACGACCCGAAAAACGTGCCCCTTTCGGAGGCATCAAGATGTGTCGCCGACCATCGCTGTGCGCTGTCCTGATCCAGATGTCCCGCCGCCACCATCGCCCCAGAGTAGCTATCCAGCATACTCTTAAAGAATTCGGCCTCACCTGCCTCGGCCAGAATTTCAGGCAGAAAGTCAACGACTTCCAGACCCGTGCCAGCGATGATTTCAGGAAACTGACGCATGACATGGGGGTTGGCCACCACCGTCTTCAACAGGCCTTGAAGCGCGATTTCGTTCAACGCGGGGTCGCCGGCACCAAAAGTGATCGAGGCGTAGTCGCCGTCAAACACTGCAATCCGCCCGCCAGGCGAAGTGAGGCGGGCTGCTTCCTTAAGAACCTGGGACGGATCTACCACGTGACTGACGAGTGTATGGAGCACAACGAGATCAAATTTGTCAGCGGATTCTTTTGTTGCGTGACTGTCGGCCAATTCGAAAGAAAGCCGGTCTTGTAGCCCTTCGGCGGCGGCGTACTGGCGTGCAAATTCGATAAAATCGGCCGAAAAATCGCTCCCGGTCAAAGTGGCGCTTGAAGGTAGCCTAGCCGCAAGCGCTCGCGTGACGACGCCCGTGCCACAACCCATATCGAGCACATTGCGGCGCTGTTCCAGTTGCAGCCGGTCGAAATACCGCTCTCGCATTGCAACAAATGGAGGAAAGGTGCCTCGAAATTCAAGACGATCCGCGATTTTCTGCACGCTTTCACGATCCAATTGATCGAGTGCTTGGAAGATATCAGCCAATCTGTTTCCTTTCCGGTTGGAAATAACTACGGCAGCGACCGAGTTCTCCAATACACCTTAATCATAGAGCCACCAAATAACTGCTTCGAACCCTTAGGGTTCAATAGGAATTCCAATCTTGAACGCCGTCCGTCAGGAGTAGCTAGAAAATCGAGACTGGCCGAACATTTTGCGATGTTCGACAGGGGTCAATCCAGTCTTTCGCTTGAACAACCTCCTAAACGACGGCGTATCGGCATATCCGACTGCTTCTCCGACCTCCACCACGGAGCAGTCGGTAGTTTCAAGCAACTGACGGGCCTCTTCAATACGCAGCGCCAAAACGTAATCTTGCGGTGACTTACTCGTTGCTTTGCGAAAGCGTCGTGCAAACGTAGTTGGCGGCAACCCGGAACGTTTAGCCATTTCTGCGACTGGGTTGTCGATGGCGTAATTGTCGGAAATCCATAACTGAGCCCGTGAGATAATGGCGTCAGCATGAGGTGCCGTAGTGATCATTGAACTGAATGGTGACTGAAGTTCTCCGCGGTTGGCCATAAGCCAGACTTTTGCTGCCCGTACCGCCCTTTGCGTGCCGCCGTAATGCGCGATCAGGAACGTAGCGAGTTCCTGCCACCCGGTTGTCCCACCCGACGTTACAGGCCCGCGAGACGCATCAGCAAAGCAAAGGCCGCGGTCGATGCGAAGCCGCACATTTGGGTAAAACCTTCGAAAAAGGCCTTCCCAAGCCCAATGTGTGGTTGCTTCAACCCCATCCAGAATACCAATTTCCGCCAGATAGACCGCCCCTGTACAGGCTGACACAATACGCGTCTTGGCCAAGTCGCGCTTAGCAAGCCACGCTAAACAAGGATGTTGAGTGGGGTCGAGCCGGTCGTGCGGTGAAAGAGTCAGTCCAGGTACGACAACAATATCAGCGTCGTCTGCGTTCTTAAATGTCTGGTCTGGCGCGATCCACACGCCACTTCCGCAACGAAATCCCTCGGCGTCAGGGCCAACAAGGCTGACGTCAAATACCGGGGTAGGCTCCTCGCCGCTCACCAAATGTTCCCAGTCCCGCCCTGCGGCCACCAAAGTGTCATACAGGCCAAACACGCTGGAGGCGCTGGTTTCGGGGGTGGCAACGATCTGAACCGAAAATGGCATCGGCAAAATTCCCAAAGTGGTGAATTTACCCCTTTTTTAGCCTTTCCGCCACTCACGCCCAACGAAAAATGTCGCGCAGTCTTCAAGGGTACGTAGCTTGCTGGAGGTAATAGCGAGGATGAACGCAGTTTGGAGTATATTTTTTGACACTGACAAACCGACGTTTCCGAAAAGGTCTGCCTCAGGAGAACTCAGCCCAACAGACGACCAAGGAAGAGGAACCGGCAACTGCAAAGTCACGGATGAGATGTGGAAATCGGTGATCTATTTTGGACCAGGCTGTTCACTGGTGAGAGACCGTTAATCTGAGCAATTTCGATGTCCGCTTCGCCCGTAGCTCAAAGACTGAAAAGCTTGTTGGTGAATGTTTGGGTTGGGCTGCGAGCTGTCAATCATTCTCATCGCAGGGAACGGGAATTCTGAGTCACAATGCGGACTCAAGCTGGAGCGCGTGTTAGACTACCGCTGAAATCGGAAAATTGCCCGCCCGACTTTCATTGATTAGGCTGTTCAAAATGGAACCAAGTTCAAACGTAGTCGACTTAGCGGGTATGCCTGCTCCGAGGTCATTTGTAGTCAATGGAACGAGATTTCCTTTGGTGGCAGTTGGTCTCGGTGCGCCCATTTTGTTTGTGCACGGAGCATGGGCCGATCACCGGATTTGGTGTGGCTTTTGGCAGCCGGTATCTCAAAAAGCAAAATTCCTGGCCATCACCCAGCGTCATTTCGGGGATTGGAAATGGCCAGGCGATAAGCCATTCGCACGCCGAGTTCATACGGAAGATCTAATCGATATTTTGGACGCGCTGGAAGAGCCCGTTCATATTGTAGGTTGGTCGTATGCGGGGGGCATCTTGCTTCGCGCAGCTGCAACAAAACCTGAACGTGTCCTTTCACTTGCTATCTTTGAACCATCATTTGAATGTGAGCCACCAACAGAAAGTGGGCCGCTGAAGACTGCGCGCGAGGTCGCGTGGAACCGTCTAGAACCGGCATATGAGTTGGCAGAAAACGGTGATCTGGAGCGCGGGATGAGAGTTGGTCTTGAGGCCGTCTACAGCATGCAAGCAGGTGAATTTTTTGAGCTCCACCCGGATATTCAAAAAGTGCATTTGGAAAATCGCCATACGATGCTGCCCGATTTAAACGCGGAATCGGCCGAACCGCTTTCGTTTCAAGAGTTCACCAATATCAGTTGCCCGACCTTGATCTTGTACGGAGAAAAATCATTGGATCAGTATCGGCTGATGGCGGAGTACACGAACGAAAATATTGGTGGCGCAAAACTGGTGATGGTGCCGAGTGTGAGCCATGGCGCACCGGTACAAAGGCCGGACTTGTTGGCCAACGCGATATTGGAGTTCATTCTAGGAATAGCCGCGGCTCGCAGAAAATAACCTATTTCGGCGAGTTGGGTTTATGGCCGCTTTGTTGCGCTCTACGAAACTGCAAAGTCTAGTTGCGAATGTCCATTTTGGGCTGCCACCAGTCGCTCATCAATAGCTCAGAGAACCGAGAGCAAACCTTCGAATAAGCAGGAAGCATTGACTAAATCCACTTCAATCGGCCTCATTGTGTTGAACAGGCAAAAGGGGGTCGGTTTGGGAAACTTGGATACCGAAGCCAATAAAGCAGTTGTACAACGCTACATTGACGAAATTCAAAATGGTCACTCACTTGAGGTAATCGCTGACGTTTTTGCCGAAGACTTCATTGATCATACTGCAAGCGGGGGCGGTGCGTTCGTTGGCGGGATTGAGGGACTAAAGCAAGGATATGCTGTTTTCCTGGGGGCTTTCCCGGACTTACACGCAGATGTTGAGAAGCTGATTGCTGAAGGCGATACGGTTGTGGCTTATAAAACTCTTACAGCAACCCACGCAGGTGAATGGCTAGGGTTTCCAGCCAGCGGCAATCGCGTCGAATTCAAGATAATTAGTATCTACAAGGTCAAAGATGGCAGGCTGGCCGAGTTCTGGGGGTTGCAGGACGAGGAAGCACTAAGAAAACAACTTGTTGCCTGCAAAGAATACTGAGGTTTGCTTTGTCCGCATCTCGGAAATTGCAAAGTCCCGTGACGAAAGTCCGGTTTGGGCTGCCACCAGTCTATCAAACTGATTTTAGAAAATAGTAAATCTGAGCCCGGTACTACTGCTTCGGCGATTTCGCGAGAACGGCAGATACTGTGCGCGTCTTGCGGCTTCTAGTGATCGCGATTGCACCCAGAACTAACGCACATGCCAAGGCTTGAGGTAAAGTGATGGTTTCGCCAAAGGCTAGAAAGCCCACAGCAAACATAGTGGGTAACTCGATGCTTCCGATCACCGCAGTTTGAGAAGCGCCAATTACGGGCGAGCAGATCGTGTAGATAAGTTGGGGTACGAACGCAGTGACAAGTCCAATACCAACTATGAGAAGCCAATCGGATTGTTCCTCTGGGAGCAGCTCTCCAGCTTCAGCCCCAAGGATGAGCGGCGCGAGGCCCAGAACAGACCCCAGAGAAACTGACGCGATGCGTGCCAACGGCGCGATCCGTGCCAACCTGTGTACGAGAACGCAGATTCCGAAGCCAAACCCAAATGGGGCGGCAAGGGATAGCAGCAGAGTTGGTAGATGCTCCGCAGGCACTGATGCAGGCGAGCCAGCAATGACGGCTGCCAACACAATTAGACCAGCGGCCAACAATGCGCGCCTCGTTGGTGCATCGGCGAACACGGCCCAGGCAATGACCAGAGTGAATACTGGATAGGTCATGTAAAGCACACCCACTGTCGATGCGGGCAACTTCTCCAGCGCCGTTACATACCCGATCCACCCAAGCCCCATTACGGCTCCAGCTGAAAGGCCCCAAGTGATCTCTCGCCATTCTTTTCGGTGCAAAATGAAAACAGGAAGCAGAAGAACCGCCGCAACAATGTAGCGATAAAATGCGACTGCATAGGGTGCGACGCCCTGTTCGGTCAGGTTGCGGCTGAAATAGGGAACCAGTCCGAAACAGATTGAAGCAAAAAGAACACCAAAAACCGCAAATGCGTAAGGGATGGACGGTCGATTTCGCGCAGATGTCGTTGCCATAATCTGGAGCTATCACGCATTTTCTATTTCGTCTTTAGAGATTCGAAGAACGACAGCTTTGTCCGCATCTAAGAGAATGCAAAGGCATGTTGAGAATGTCTGCTTAGGGCTGCGACCCGCCAACCATGCAATCCGCAGAGAACGGCAATATTGAGCCCAAACCAACCGAAGCTGCTGAAAGCACCAATGTCAGTGACGCGCAGACAGCGGACATGGCGTATCTGCTGAGCATCCGGCTTCAAGGGCAGTGAGAACGGCTATTGTCGTATCTCGAAAACCTTGAGCTGAAGGAGAGACAGCCATGAAAAACTATGTTGGCTTAGACGTGTCCCTGACCAATTGCGCAGTGTGTGTTCTGCAAGAGGATGGCACGCGCGTTTTTGAGGGTGAGTGCTCGACTGACCCGGATGAGATCATCAAGACGATTTATCTAAATGCTGACTGCGTTGAACGGATCGTGCATGAGTCTGGGCCGCTGTCCATTTGGCTCTCACGCGAGCTTGATCGCCGTGGCGTGCCGGTGGTGTGTATTGACGCCCGTGCGGCACACAAAGCTCTGTCGGCTCGTATGAACAAGTCAGATCGCTCGGATGCGGAGGCGCTAGCTCAGTTGGCGCGAACCGGCTGGTATCGCGAGGTACATATCAAAAGTGAGAACAGCGACCGGCTGCGCCTGCTCTTGTCAGCCCGCGAACGTCTGGTTCGCATCCGCATGGATATCGAAGGTCAGGCGCGCGGCATTTTGAAAACCTTCGGCATCCGTCTTGGCGTTGTGCGTAAAGGACGGAGCCGACGCGACTTCCGCGATCAACTGAGCGAGATTGTTTCCGGTGATCCGATCCTCGAGGTCGTATTCGCATCGATGATCAAGGTGCATGAAACAGTCTGCCATAAGACCACCGACCTTGATGCCGAGATCCAAAAATATGCAAAGGATTGCCCACTGGCACGGCGCCTGACAAGCGTGCCTGGGGTTGGGCCTATCGTAGCCCTGAGCTTTATTGCCACCATTGACGACGCAACACGTTTCCGGCGTGCGGTGGATGTCGGTGCGTATCTAGGATTGACGCCGAGACGCTACCAATCAGGCGAAACCGATTGGTCCGGTCGTATTTCTAAACGCGGTGACCAAAGCATGCGCAAGCTGCTTTATGAGGCTGCGAACATACTCATCCAACGGGTCGCAAAGTTCAGCCCGTTGAAGGGTTGGGCAATGCGGCTTGTGCAACGCAAAGGGCTCAAAAAAGCGACGGTCGCGACTGCGCGCAAGATGGCGGTCATCCTGACCCGGCTTTGGCGAGATGGGACCGAGTTTGCCTGGACAAAGGAGGCTTTGCCCGCATGATTTGAAACACAGAGTTCCGCAAACTGCGGAAACTGGTCCTATCGGGACGGAGACCGGATGACCTCGTGATGCAAAGTCGATGCGCCTTAAAAGGCGACTTCGCAGCGGACTTTTGGAAGGCATCCCGTCACCAACGCCATTGTGGGGCGGCTCGTTCGACCCCGGAGAGAACCATGAGCCCGATGCGACCTAAATCCGCCCTTGAAATCGAAACCGCAGATAGAGAACTTTGCAAAATTCAGCGGACGGCCCAATTCGGACGTCGCCCGATGGGCGTCGTTGCTGCGTTGCAGCCCGCCATTCGCCGCGAGCGCCACGCTAGAAAACAATTCGACGCGAGCACATGACTTTGCCGAAACCACCTGCCATGAGGCCAGAGATTGTTCCATTATCGATTTCCAGATCGATTTTTATCAGGCTCGGACTCGCCGGGTTCATAAACACCCCTTGTTCGATTTGAAATGATCGTTGAGATGATCCGACAAAGTCGTGCAATACACACGCTAAAGGCCCCGCAGCCATCCCCGTCGCGGCTTCTTCTTCAATCGCATATCTGGGCGCAAACATGCGGGTTGTCGCGTTTCGGTTGGTCGCTGATGGGTCTGTTGTAAAGACGTAATAGCCGATCAGATCCAGTTGTTCGCTGATTTGTGTGATTTTGGCGAAATCTGGTTTCACCTTGGCAAGACCTTCGGCATAAGCGAGGCCGATAACAATGAAACTGTTGCCGGTATTGACCAAAACCGGTGGGATCTCCTGATCAAGTTGATGTCTGCTGATCCCAAGGGAGTTCAGTACTTCGTCGATGCTTACACCCTTTTCCGCCCATTCCTCTGGTATCGCGTATTTTGGGGCCAGTTGTTCCATATAGGCGGCACCTTCTTTCATGAGTATGCGCCTCGGCCCATCAACCGTCTCCTTCGAGGTGTTGGGATTGGGAATCCGGCCTAGCGCATCAAGGCGCGAGAAGGCGGCGATTGTTGCGTGACCGCAATGAGCAATGCGCCGGTTTGGTGTGAAGAAATCAAGTTTGAAGCCTTCAGTCTCAGACCGAGAGACAAAGGCCGTTTCGGACAATCCAACCCTTGCCGCAACGGCTTGCATATCCTGTTCGCTCAATTCATCAGCGTCCAGGACGACGCCTGCGGGATTTCCTCCGGCGCCACCGTCGACAAAGCCGTGTACGATTTCCACTGTTACCTCTACGGCAGTATTTGTTTGCGTATTCATTGACTTACTCCATGCGTGAGGTCGCACCTTTGAGCGCGGTGCGGCCAGTTCCACGTCAGTTGCTAGCGGTGGTGATGCGGTTCAGAAAGGCGGTCATCTGCGCTGCAATCTCGGGCCCATACTCTTCGAGTGCAAAGTGTCCCGTATCGAGCAGATGAAACTCGAGATCATTCAGATCGCGTTGATAGGGATAGGCGCCTTCGACCGGAAAGATGTGATCATTTTTGCCCCACATCAGCAGCGTCGGGGGTTGATGTTCGCGAAACAGCGCTTGCCATTTTGGGTACTCGGCAACGTTGGTGCCGTAATCCAGAAAGAGTTCAAGTTGCACCTCTTGATTGCCATCGCGGTCAAGCAGGTATTGGACGTGCCAATAGTTATCCGGGCTGATCAACTCGGGTTTTTGAACTCCGTGGGTGAACTGCCATTTGGTGGCATCTAGAGTGAGGAATCCACGAAGCTGGTCGCCATTCTCTTGCGATGGCTCGGCCCAATAGGCTTTGATGGGATCCCAGAACTCGCGCAGCCCTTCTTCATAAGCATTCCCGTTTTGAATGATAAAGCCAGTGACCCGTTCGGGTTGTTCCGCAAACATACGGAAACCAACCGGGGCACCGTAATCCATCAGATAGACCGCGTATTGATCGATACCTTTCCGGTCGAGCAGCGCCGTCATCATTCCAGAGATATTTGCGAAAGAATACTCGAAGTTTTCGGCCATCGGCATGTCCGACCCGCCAAATCCGGGGAAATCGGGCGCGATCACGTGGTAGTTCTTGGCCAGTTCCGGGATAAGGTTACGGAACATATGCGAGGAAGTCGGAAAGCCATGAAGCAGCAGGACGGTGGGCCTGCTCGGATCTCCGGCCTCACGATAAGCGATACTGACTTCGTCGATTTGTTCGGTGCGGAAATAGACGGCCCGCGTGGCCTCAATTCCGGTCCCTGCTGCGATTGCAGGAGCTAGTGCAATTGGTGCAGCGATTGAAAGCGCGAGAATGCTGGCGCTCAGGATGGATTTCAAATTGCGCGACATGGGTGTTTCCTTTCATTGGGTTACGGGGGGCGCGTCTGAACACGCCAGGATTGACACGGGTCAGTTTTGCTGTCCGAGCGACGCTTCGAGCCTTGCGTTTCGTGCTTTCAGCGCTGCCAGCTCAGTGCGAAACGGGGCCAGATAATCTTCAAACTCTTCAAAGGTCAGGCGTTGGGGGATGTGCTGCGGGCAGTTCCAGTCCATCGCTTCAAGCTTGATCACAACCGCCCGCTCCGGGTCAGCGCGATAGTCCGGCGCTCTCAGGCGCTGCATCAAGGCCGGATCGTCCTCGGCACCAATGATCATCGCCCGACCCCAGATCTTGAGACGCTTCTGATTGGGGTAGTCCATCAGGATCAGCGAGATGCGGTCATTGCCCAGCAGATTCCCAGTGCTGAGATACTGCCGGTTGCCGCGGAAATCGGCATAGGCAAGTGTCCGTTCATCCAACACTTTCAGAAAACCCGTTGGACCGCCGCGGAATTGCACATAAGGCCAGCCGGTTTCTGAGACCGTGGCCTGATAGAAGCCGTCCCTTTGCGCGATGAAGCTGGCCTCAATCGGGCTGATCAGGTCCTCGTGACGGGTGCCTTCCAGAAACTTCGCGTAGCCGTTCGCTGAACCATTTTTGGCCTGCGTTTCGCGCACGGAAGGCGTGAAGCTGATCTCTGCAAAGGGTCGTGCCATTGAATTCTCCATCTCGGTCTGGGCGATGCCCTGGGACTGAGGTGAAGTTAATCAGAGCTTCTATGTTGCGGAATTCAGATACTTGGCAATATATTATTCCAAAAAGTGGAATAATGCTGTGGACCGATTTCACGCGCTAAACGTCTTTGTGAAGGTGGCCGAGTTGAAAGGTTTTGCCGCGGCGGCCCGCCACCTCAACATGTCACCGCCAACAGTGACCCGAATGGTTTCCATGCTTGAGGACAGCCTGGGGATCCGTCTTTTTGTGCGCACCACGCGCTCGGTGATGCTGACTGATAGTGGACAAAGGTTTATTGAGGATGCCAGACGTATTTTGGCTGATCTTGAAGAGGCCGAGCGCGCCGCTTTCGGTTCCTATGCCGAACCCACCGGGGAACTAAGTGTCACCGCATCGGTCTTGTTTGGTCGTATGTTCATCACTCCGCTTCTGGGCGAATTTCTGGATCTTTATCCGAAGCTATCGGCACGCACGCTTTATGTGGACCGCGTAGTAAATCTGATTGATGAGGGTCTCGACGTTGGTATCAGAATTGGCAACCTCGCTGATTCCAGTTTGATGGCCGTTAGGTGCGGTGCGGTAAATCAGATACTATTTGCGTCGCCATCTTACCTTGAATCGCATGGCAAACCTGAAACTCCGGATGATTTGTCCTGCCACGCGATCATTAATTCTACTGCCCTGAATGCATCCGCCCAATGGCATTTTCAAAGCGGTAGAAAGAGCATAACCAAACGAGTGAACCCACGCATCAGCATGAATACTAATGACGCCGTGATTGAGTTGGCGTTGCAAGGTCATGGGATCGGACGGCTTTTGTCGTATCAGGTGGCACCCTACATTGCAGATGGGCGGCTCAAGACTGTCATGAAGTCATATGAGCCACCCGAGGTTCCCATCCATCTTGTGCATCAAGAGGGTCGAACAGTGTCTGCGAAGGTACGCGCTTTTGTTGATTTTGCGGTCGAACGTCTCAAATCGGATTCCCTTATTGGCCAGAACCAAACTCAGGCCTAAGCGCAAGACCAACAATTAGGCAAAATCGCGCTATTCAGCCGCCGCCGCGGATGAGGCGGTCCATGCATTTGGGACAAACGCATCATCCAAAGCCGTTTCCGCCACATGGTTCGTATAGTTCGACAGGATTTTCAACGCTGTGCCAAGGATGACTTCCAGCATGGTCTGGCGGGTATAGCCAGCCGTCAGAAACGCCTCGACCTGTGCGTCGCTGGGCCAGCCTCGGCTTTCGTTGATCACGATGACGAATTTGCGCAGTGCTTCCAATTTGGGGTCGGCGATAGGGCTGCCATCGCGTAGTGCTGCGATGACGTCCTCGGGGACTCCTGCCATCTGCGAAAGCGTGGTATGGGCGGCCATGCAGTACTTGCACCCGTTTAACCGGTTGTTAGTCATCAGTATTATCTGGCGCTCAGTCTCTGACAGGCTGGTCTTCCCGAAGATGCTGGAAAGTGTTGTGTAGCCTTCCAGAATTGCGGGAGCTTCGGCCATGGCGGCATAAAGGTTGGGGACAAAGCCATACCCTTTCAGCGATGCTTCCAGAATTGGTTTCGCCGCATCTGGGGCGGAGGCGATTGTATAGGTCTCAAAATCAGTCATGTCTGGTTTCCTTTGGGAAGAGTTTTCGACGCACGCGAATTGTCATTGCGGACAGGGCGTCTTGGAGAAATGCCGGCCTTTTGGGGAGGGGAGAGGCAGCGGTGGCTCCGACCGGCAAAAGCCACCAAATTCCTCGATCAAAGGCTGCCGACAGGCGTGTGGTGGATGTCTGTCCACTTGGCATGGGCGCCTTGGATCACGGTCTCTTTGTCCTCAAGGTACTTCTTGAAGATGTCCTCATTCACAAAGAGATAGAGCTTGTTGTCCACGATATCGGCATACCGAACATCGCCATCAAGCTTCTTGCCTACATAGACGCCAAAGGCGCAGAACCCGCCGAATTGAGGCAGATGTGCCGCCGGATCCGCTTCGAATGTAGCTTGCGCCGCTTGCGACGCAAAATAGTAGTCCACACCATCATGGGTCGACGTGTAAGTGGCGTTGCCCATCTCAGGATTATCGGCTTCAAACATCGACACAGGATCGACGCCATGCATGCCGAGGGGCTGCCCGGTCAAGGTAAGACTGTTCGAAACGTTGTATTCATCGTCAGCCAATGCCGCCGCCGCCAGGGCGAGAGTCAACGCTGTTGTAAGTGCGGTAAATGTAAAGATGCGTGTCATGATATGTCCTTTCAGGATGTCAGGATCAAATTTGAAGATCGATTTGGGTCAGGCCGATTGGCCAATGCGCTCAACCGCGTCGTCGGTCCACCAGACGCCGTTGGCGACCATTCGGAAGTTGATTATGGCGGCGAGATACCCGTCACCTTCAGGCACCTTGGCCCCGGCTGTGGCATCGCGAACGACAGCGACTTCGTAGCCCAGCTCCAGCAGCTCGTAGAGATGCGCCTGCGTACACAGGTTCGCCGACATCCCCGCGAGGATCACCTTGTCGATCTTGCGTTTACGCAATTGCAGGTTCAGGTCATTCTGAGCAGGGCTGTAAACCTTGTGTGGCGAGCAAATGATGGTTTCGCCATCCTCGATGTACTTCTTGTATTGCGGCATCCAGTCGGCACCTGAGCCCTCGAAGTTGTCCAAATTGAGCGGTCCCAGGCGGTCAAACATGCCGATGCTGTGCATCGTGGCTTCCAGAGTGCCCTCGAACTCCCACTTGTGGTCATGCGGGTAGTAATAGTGGGGCGAGATGAAGACCGGCATCCCCGCAGCCTTGGCGGCAATGAAAAGCCGTTCGATATTGTCGACCGTGCCCTGTTCGGTCACGCTTTCGCCAACGACACCCCACGTCACACCGTCCTCTGACAAAAAATCAATCTGGGGGTCGGTCACCACAAGCGCAGTACGCCCCGGCTCAATGGTCATGTCGATTTGGGGAAGGCCTGGATTTTCCGGGTCAGCATAGTAGGCGCGTGCTTCGTCGGTCGCGGCAAGGGCCTGCCCGCCAGCCACTATTGTTGTACCTGCCGCGGCCGCACCGGCGGCTTGTTGCAAGAGTCGCCGGCGCGCCATATCAACGCGTTCGGGCGTGACGTCGCAAGCGCAGCTTGCTCCATGTTTGTGGTCATGATTGCTCATTGAAAATTTCCTTTGTCTGAGAGGGGCAAATGGGTTTGCTTTACTCGGGAGCGCCCCAGGTGGATCTGACAAAGAAGAAGTTAGGCGCCACATCGATTGAGGTATCGGCCCGCCCTGCCAAGGTTTTGGCCGAACCTGCCATGTGGTCTTGAGGTGTGTGCCTAGTCGGAGGTCGCCTGCTGCCTGAATCGTGCCGGAGCCTGGCCAACCCAGCGCTTGAAGGCGCGGCTGAACGTGCTCTGTTCCGAAAACCCGGTCATAAAGGCGATCTCGGCTATGGAAGCCTTACCGTCACGGAGCAGGTCACGAGCGAGTGCAACTTGTGCCTGACCAAGAACGTCGCGATAGGTCAGCCCTTCTTCGGCCAACCTGCGGTAAAGAGTGCGCTCGCTCATTCCCATCTCTTGGGCGACATGCGCCGCCTGCGGTGCGCCGTCACTTAGGGCTGGCGTAAGCCGGTGGACAATTGCTTGGCTCAGTGAGGTGTCGTCATCGCGAGAGTTGAACTCCTCATCCAGGTGCTTCGTCATGAAATCTGACAAGCCCGGATCGCCAAGACGATTTTCGCTTTCCAGCATAGCAGGGCGCATAGCAATGGCGTTGTGGGCGCTCCCAAATCGAACCGGGCACCCGAAATATTCGGCGTAATGTTCTGGCTCTTGTCTGCATGCATGCTGAAACGTGACATATGCGAGCGACAACCCATCACCCACAAACCGATGCATGTTCCTCGCAAAGGCCGCAAGCGCGCATTCGTTGCGCAGCTCCAAGGCGGCGCGATGTGGTGTTTGTCCTTCAAAAATCCAAAGAACCGGGTCGCCGGTTTCATCAAGTTTGTAAACTGCGGTGTCCGTGACGAGACGAAAATAGCGCTCGATCCGTTGCAATGATTGCCGCAAGGTCGGAGCTGTCTTAACGGCCAAGCCAAGTACGCCGAGATCATCGGTCGCAATCGCGTTTGCATAGGCCTCAACCAACGCGGCCTCGTCCGCTTGTTGCGCACGAATCCAATCTATCAAATCGAAATACGCATCATCCGCCAATTGGCCGTCTTGAGCTTCTGGTAAACGCAGCACGACAGCGCCATTCGAAATCAGGGCGCCATCGTCGTTCAGCGTCATCCCGGCGGCGTTGGCCATCGCGCGGGCGAATGCGTAAGTTACACTTGCCATACAGTGAGATTAGCACTGGAAAGCTCTTTCACACCAGATCGTCCAACCCTGTGATAGGTATAATAAATAAAGACAGCCTCGATCTTCGGGCGCTTGAGGATAAATGCGCCAAACTGATAAAACTCGTCATCAGGTTTTCTGAACGGTATCGTCCGAAAGCGTGCGGTAGCAAGCAGTCATAGAGGTCATGATAGATGGGCGAAATTTTTATATCTGTGCTGCTGCCGCTCGCAGTTGTTGTCATCATGTTCTGCCTTGGCCTCGGACTCACGGCGGCCGACTTTCAACGCATCGGACGACGTCCACGTGCCTTTTGCGTCGGGGCTCTCAACCAGATCATTTTGCTGCCTTGCATCGCTTTGATGGTGATCTTTATCTTTGGGATTTCCGCCGAGACAGCCGTTGGCATTATGATTTTAGCGGCCTGTCCGGGCGGGGCGATCAGTAACATCGTAACCAAGCTTTCGAATTGGGATGTTGCTTTGTCCGTTACTCTTACAGCAGTCTTCAGTCTGACTTGTGTCGTTACCGTACCGCTTATCCTGGGGTTTTCGATGCAGATGTTCATGGGGGCAACTGCGCCCGCTATCGACATCTCTTCGACGGCTTTAGCAATGTTTTTTTTAACAGCTTCTCCAATCCTAGTCGGGGTGACCGCGCGGTCATTGGCGCCGCGGATTGTAGCCGCTGTCGAACCAGTCTTTGGCAAGGTCTCTATGCTACTTTTTGCACTGGTCATTGGAGGCGCGATCATTTCAAACTGGGTGGTGGTCGCGGATAACTTCCTTAGGCTTGGACCCGCACTTTTGGTTGTAGGTGCGTCACTCACGTTTATTGGCATCATGAGTTCAGGGATGCTCGGATGCACAGACATCGAGGCGAAGACGATTTCAATTGAGACCGGCGTTCAAAACGGAGCTTTGGGGATCGCAATTGCCACCTTGCTGTTGCCTAACACCAATGGGTTAAGCGAATATGCCATCCCATCCGCAATTTATAGCGTGGTCTGGATCGTAACAATGTTGCCTGTGTTCGCTTTCCTTGCGCGAAGAAGCCCAATTTTATGATCCTGACGCCTATTTGCCAGCTCTGGTTATGGGCTGGGCCACGTCCCTTAGTTTCCATGTCGGAGCGCCATCTGGTCAAAGAGCGATCAAGGAGCTCCCAAGCCCTCTGTGGAAAGGCCGCTTTGGCGATTTTCCTTGTTGAAGGGAAAAACTGTTGCTGCCAGTGCGGTGGATCCTGCGTCAGCGAAGGTGTAGACTCCAAGGTCAGTTTTGTCCGCAAGGCGGAAGTCACCACGCTTGGATGTGAAGCCCCGGTTTTGAGCTCAATCCATACTTTGAAGACTTGCGAGACGGCTCAAATGAAATTGCCTTTAACCAAACGACGAACTTGCTGGGGTCTCGTTAGGCAAATCTGCCGTTCTTAGTGTTCCAACGGAAATTCTGTGCGGAACCCGGAATTGCGTTAAGGTTGCGTAAACAACGTTGGTTCCTCATTTTGAGACGAAGTGATCCAAAGCAAGATTGAAAGAGAATTGAATGAAACGCCTGTTTCCATCTCTGCCGGAGAACGCGACGCTGGGAAGTGTCTATCAAGCCTTTCCAGACAAGCTTTCTCCACTCTGCGCGTACGAAAGCTTGGTGATGAGGGGCGAGAGCGACCTCTCGGTTGCTGAACGTGAATTGATTGCAGCCTATGTCTCTGGCTTGAATGCTTGTGCGTATTGCCATGGGGCGCACATCGTTTTCGCCAAAGCCTACGGCATTGAGGTCGAGACAATCGAGGCACTGATGGAAGACCGCGATACGGCGCCAGTCGAAGATCGTCTCAAACCATTGCTGGCATACATTGAAAAGCTCACTGTCTCGCCATCCCGAATGACAGAAGCCGACGCAAAAGCAGTCTACGCGGCAGGCTGGTCAGAGAGCGCGCTGTTCGATGCTATCCAGGTCTGCGGTGTCTTCAATCTCGTGAACCGCTTCATAGAAGGAACAGGTGTTCAAAGCCCTGGCACTGATCCAAGAGATGCGGACGAAGCCACTTTAAACCGCTACCGAAGTGACAGCTTCTATACCGATTTCGGACGAGAGAACGGCCTCGACATCCCTTGAATTGATGTTGCTCGAACTTTCGAACGACGACAAAAAGCTGGCCCTATATCGCGGCAGAAGCGGCCTTTTCTCCCGAGGTTAACCAATTCGTCGATACCAGTCGGCACCTTCAGTTATTTTGGTAGATCCATGTTCAAACCTCGATGATCCGCCCTGCTTTTCCTAGATAACCCATTTTCGATAAGGTTTTGGGGACATGTGGTCTTTGTAAGGGGAGCGAGTTGCTTAAATTTGACGCTGAAACAACGAGATTGCTTGAAATCGCCTATCAGGGAGCTGAATTGACACGGCGAAGACAGGCTTCATTTGATGCGCTGCGCCCGGCTCCTGGTGAAACTATTTTGGATGTCGGTTGTGGCAACGGGATGTTAACAGCGGAGTTGGCCCGCGCAGTCGGCTCGGATGGCTATGTCATCGGGATCGACCCAAGCGCTGACATGACGGGAGGCGCTTAGAAGAAGCGCGCACTACTACAACGACAGTCTTCATAGACTTCTTTTGGGTAAGGGCGGCAGGTAAGCTGTTCTAGCGGTCTGGGTCTGTATCGAGTTTGCCCCAGAAATCATCAACCAGATCTGAGAAGCCATCATTCGAGGCCTCTTTGGGCACTAGACCAGCTCTTCGCCGGCGTTCGACCTCGGCCGCTAGTTCTTCCTCAGTAGCTGTTTCAACCACATCACATCGAAGAGCTTCAATCTCGTCCGCTGTCCACGACTCAAATTTGTTAGTGTAGAAGCCCAGAGAATATGGCTCGTCATCAGAAATCTGTTGGATCACAGCATTCCAATCGTCATTCTGGCTCGATTCCTTTTCGATCCTCTCGTCTGGTTCGCGAATGGACTCACGGATCAACGGCAGCAGCTTTGCCTGAGCGCTTTCTTCACCAGCACCAGTCCCTGCAAGCCAAAGGTCTGCGATCTTGCGAACAAGCGACCAAACAGTTTGATTTCGTGGGTGGTCTTCGATTCTACCGCCAAGGCCTCGTTCTTCAACACCGAGCTGTTCAGATGCCCTCTCATTCATGCGGATATCGTAATCAGACACGTCAGCCAGATCTGAAGCGTTCTCAGCAATGGCTCGAGCGACCTCGTTTTCGCCGACATAGACAACCACCTTCAACATCCCGCTACCCCTTCCTTAGCCGGTTCATCACTCGGTCCAGGTGGTTGTAGTCCAGATCTCGCATGATCCTTTGCACTTGCTCTAGATCGACTTCGCGATCTTTTCCAGCAGTGCGGACGATGTGTATGACGTAGATCGCCAACGCGACAATGATCACGGCGGATAAGATCAAGCTGAAATGCTCTAGCTCCATCACTAAGACTTATTCCTGGGGTCTTCGATCCCGAGGTCGTCAAAAACGTTGCCACTGCCTTCAGTGATTTCGACATCATCGTCGTCAGTCACTAAATTCCAGTTGTTCTCTTTGACCCACTCGTCCCGCCACTTTGGCGCATCCGGCGGACGTTTTGCAAAATCGGCGATTTGCTCGAAAATCAATTTGCGCAATGCTAGCCAGACTTCCGGCCCCTCTTTACGACGGGATTGAAGTTCCGCAATCAAGTCATCCAGAGGAACATCCTGTAACGGGCGCCCGAAGATCTCTTCTTCTGAAAAATCATCTGTCATCGCTCAACATCCTCGACACTGATCGTCAAGACAAAGATCTTGTTTGGTTTTACAGTGATCTCTTTTCCTTCAATCTCTCGAAGTTGGCCGTTCACCGAAGTCTCGCAGATTACGAAAATTGGGATTTCCTCTTCTGTAGTCTCGTCACTCATCTGGCTTACCCTTCGGATCAGGCACCTTTCGCGACCGGATCTCATCCGCAGAGATCGGCTTGGTTAGTTTTGCTCGACCGGCCGCAATTTCAGCCTCCCGAAGCCTAAGCAAACGCAAGGTTTGTTCATCCAGCTCAACGTCGTCATCATCACCCATCAGACTTCTCCCGAGTACAGTAACAGTGAGAACAGAGCACTTGTGATTTGTCAGTTGTCCGAACGATATCGCCTACGTGGCCGCACTCTTCACAAGTCACACCGCATCGAAATTCCATCCAGTCAGCGTACTCCTGAATGAGATCGTGGTATCGACTGAAACCGATGGAAATCTTGCCATCCTGGCCTTTCTTAATATCCGAGATGTGAATAGTTCCAGGGTCCAGTGCCTTGAAATCCTGACTGAAGGAAAGCTTGTGGAGTGCTAGCGAAATCATCATGAGCCAGCCTGGGCCGACCGCAGGAACAAGAGATGCGCAATCTGCGGAAACGAGGTCCGGATAGTTTGCCGCAATGTCCAGCTCCAGAGATTGCGGCCAGGATGCTGGTGCGCAATCGTAACGACGACGCAGCTCTGCATTGTAGCACCAGCTGCACAGAGTCGTCACGAAGCCCTGAACATGCTGACGTTGGGCAGAATTAGAACAACCTTCACAAGTTTGCTCAATCTCATCGACACGCCATTGAATCTCTTCACTCGTAGCCTGGTTGCAGCCCGGGCCCTCATAGACGCGCAAGCCTCCCCATTTCTGTTTGATCTGAACGATGGACGGGCGTTCATCGCCAAACAGCTCGGGCTGCTCGTCGATCAACCTCTTCACTTTCTCAAGTGCAAGCGTAAGCTGCTCCGCCCACCCGGCACGATGCTCACCAAGCTGCTTGAAGACGCTTCCATGAATATCGTTCCAGTCGACAACACTGCTCATCACTGACCTCCGGGCCCGCGCCTCTTTGAGATCGTGTGAAACCTCCGCCATAGCAGTCATCACACGGTCGACCACTTCGCGGTCATCACACTCGACATGCAGACCCTCGGTCGACCATGTGACGTCAGAGACGTGCGGAGCTGGGTAGTTGTGCGCCATCACCAAACGCATCTCTTCGGCGTGCCAGGCGTCAAATGAGCGGAGATCATCTGGAGCTCCATGGTCCTCGATCACACCTCGAACCTTTTCCCGGAATTCCTTCCAGCTCTTTTCGACATCATCCATCAGTCACATTCTCCAGAACTTGGTCTTGTTGAGATGGAAGACCCCTCTCGAGATCTGGCAAGCCGGACCAGCCTTCGGGTGTGCGTCCGAGGTTCCTCTCGACCGATTGCTTGATATCGTTGAAATCAATTGCGTTCGTGACTTCGTCCGCCATGTCGGACACCTCCTGAGGATGGTAGGAGGCGTCGGAATCGAACCGACTCGTGCACTCTAATCTGGAGCAATTACAAGGATATAAGCCTCGCCCGCATACCAATGCTGCCTCCCACGGGTTTCGCGTGGGTTATCGACCTCAGGCCGATATTCGATGGCAGTGGATGCGTGTGTATGTCATGAGCCGAAACTGAACCAGTTCGTATCGCCATGTCAAGACGGAGTGTGCTGCACTTCGAGTTTCACCGCGTAGTTCCGGTCAAACAAAATAAGCCCTTACCGCAGAGGTTCGAATTTGCGACCAACTCACACGCTGGCGCAATCAGTTTGCTAGACCAGCTTCTCTTGATCAGCTGAATGCAATTCGGACCCTCGCCTTGGGATCCCCTAATTGTGATCCAGCCATCGCAGGGGTGGTATTGCTCTATCCTTTTTGATCGGAGGCTTTGTGTATTTTCAACCCAAAAAAACGCGTAACTAAACAACAAACACATAGTCGGGATTCGATCTAAGTTAGGCCAACAACGTCTCAATCGACATTAGATTTTTCAGCCTCATCTTCCACTTTTTTTAAAAAACTACTGACGCTTAGACCCAGCGCATCACTCAGGAGTTTCAACGTCTCTAAAGTCGGCTGATGTCGGTTGGTTTCTAAAAATGATACGTAGCGCACACTCTTGCCGGCCATTCGCGCCAATTCTTGCTGAGTAAGTCTCCTTGATCGCCGTTCGCGACGCAATACAGCAGCAAAGGCTTTTAAAAATATGTTGATACGCGATTGCTCCATAGTTGGGAGAGTTCGCGCAAGTCACACCTTTCGTCCACGAAGTATACTATGAATTTTTCTTTTTTTATCTTACAAGGAGATCATTGGAGCGATGCGGCAGAAAAGGCAGGAACAATCGATGGCGGGCGACAAGCAACTCTCGAGTGAGCAACTGAACCAGATTCTTGATGCTTTGGAGGCGCGTTTGAGAGATCGACCGGACGGCATAGAGCGAATTGCACCCTTGGTGCGAGGGTTTTTGGATCGCCAAAAACCTGAAGCCAAGAATGGTAGATCCCGCTCGCCATATACAGGCCAGCTTCACTTTAAGGTTTTGGAAGAAGATCAAATTTGGTTTCAACAAACGGCGCGTGCATACAGAGTTCAACAAGGACAGTTCTTTACTCACATGCGCAAATTATTCGAGACGTATCGATGAGGGTCTAGCTGTGTGTTGCTGTTGCAGTCCACAATACTCAAACTCCAATCTAGTTCGCCTCGTCTTTCCGAGAAGTTACCGTACTACGCAAGGGGAATCCAACAAGGGCGGCACTTTTGTTGAATGAAGTGGCGCCCACGGGAGGACTCGAACCCCCAACAGCCCGATTAGAAGTCGGATATTCTATCCAGTTGAATTACGTGGGCGCAGTTTAACCGTTATTGAACAATGCCGTCAGATAAGTCAACTTGGTATTCACTTGGTTTGCATACCAAAACTTTATCATTTAAAATCAAATAACTGGGGAATTTGGTGGAAAACAGGGGGTTTTTGTCGCTCTATCCAGTTGAGCTAAGGGACCGCTGCGCCCTTCTTGCGGTTTTTACGGGCGGGGTTCAAGACCCAAGCGCATGAAGGCGCTGTTCGGGTCGGCCTCGTAACCAAAAATTGGCCCGCAATAGGAATAGCCCAAAGCTTCATAGAGTTTACGCGCTGCGTCATATTCCGTCAGAAGCGCAGCCCCGGTTTCTAGAACCAAAGCCGAAACACCTTCGGATCGGGCCAAATTCGCCAGATGATCCATCATCGTGCGTGCCAAACCGCGGCCGCGGGCTTGCGGTAGGATATGCACCGATTTCACCTCGGCCGTACCATCGGGCAATGCCTTGAGAGCACCACATCCCAACGGTGCATCGTCCTCGTAAATCGCCCAGAATCGAATGCCAGGCTCGCGAAGCGCGTCAACGTCGAGCGTGTGGTTCGAAGTCTGTGGAGTCGCGTCCCAGCTATGGGCCAGATGTGCCTGAATGATCGGGCGCAAATCCTCTGCCCCTGGGTCAGCCTCTCGGATGTCGATCATTCAATGTATTCCGATCAATGCGTCCAGGGCCCGCGCCGATCTGTGGCAAAATTCTCACCATAGCCACGGGCGCGCAGATTGGCTTTGCGCTTGTGTGGTTCGCTCACCTGCGCATCAATCCCGTTATCCTTGGCGTAATCCAACGCCTCTTCCTTAGTGTCGAATTTCAGGCGCACCTGAGTCTGCGTGTCGTTGGACGAGGTCCAGCCCATTAGCGGATCGACCTCGCGCGCCGACGCGGGGGCGTATTCCAGAACCCACTTGCGGGTCTTGGCCATCCCCGAGGTCATCGCGTTTCGTGAAGGCTGGTAAATCCGTGCGCGCATGTCGCCTCTCCGTACTCACTTGGCTGGGAATGTTTATGCGTCAGGCGGGCGGCGTGGACAAGTCCGCAATTGTCGCAATTTTGGTATTTGGAAATGCCCCCTTGAACAAGAACAAAAACAGATCAAAATCAGGCGCGAAAGGAATCTCCCCCTATGGCCTATGCTCATTCCGACAAGACCCAGCTGACTGCCGAAGACGTCCGCGCGCGCCTGAAGCTGGAGGGCGGCAAGGAATTCGTCATGCATACTGAATTTGCGCCGGCAGGCGACCAGCCGACAGCAATCAAGGAACTGACCGGCGGTATCTTCGATGGTGAACGCGATCAGGTGCTTTTAGGTGCGACCGGGACGGGCAAGACCTTCACCATGGCCAAGGTGATCGAGGAAACCCAACGCCCTGCCATCATCCTTGCGCCCAACAAGACGCTCGCGGCGCAGTTGTATGGTGAGTTCAAAGGGTTCTTTCCTGAAAACTCGGTCGAGTACTTCGTGTCCTACTATGACTACTACCAGCCCGAGGCCTATGTCGCGCGGTCCGACACCTACATCGAAAAAGAAAGCCAGATCAACGAACAGATCGACCGCATGCGCCACTCGGCCACGCGGTCGCTGTTGGAGCGCGATGACGTGATCATCGTGGCCTCGGTGTCCTGCATCTACGGTATCGGTTCCGTCGAGACCTATGGGGCGATGACGCAGGACCTGAAGGTCGGCAGCGAATACGACCAGCGGCAGGTGATGGCCGATCTGGTGGCCCAGCAATACCGCCGCAACGATCAGGCGTTTCAGCGCGGGTCTTTCCGGGTGCGTGGCGATTCCCTGGAAATCTGGCCCGCCCACCTTGAGGACCGCGCCTGGAAATTCTCGTTTTTCGGCGAAGAGCTGGAAACCATCACCGAATTCGATCCGCTGACCGGTGAGCGCGCCGCAAATATGGAACAGGTGCGGGTCTATGCGAACTCGCACTACGTGACGCCGAAACCGACCATGCAGCAGGCGATCATCGGCATCAAAAAGGAACTCCGCACCCGGCTGGATCAACTGGTCGGCGAAGGCAAACTGCTGGAAGCGCAACGTTTGGAACAGCGCACCAACTTCGATCTGGAAATGCTTGAGGCCACCGGTGTCTGCAACGGGATCGAGAACTACTCGCGCTATTTGACCGGTCGCGCACCGGGTGAGCCGCCTCCAACCCTGTTCGAATTCATCCCCGACAACGCGATTGTTTTCGCCGACGAATCCCACGTCAGCGTGCCGCAGATCGGCGGCATGTACCGGGGCGACTACCGCCGCAAATTCACACTCGCCGAACACGGATTCCGCCTGCCGTCCTGCATGGACAACCGTCCGTTGAAGTTCGAGGAATGGGACGCCATGCGCCCGCAATCCGTTTTCGTCTCGGCCACCCCGGCGAAGTGGGAGATCGAGCAGACCGGCGGCGTCTTCACCGAACAGGTGATCCGCCCCACAGGCCTGCTGGACCCCGAGGTCGAAATCCGCCCGGTCTCCATGCAAGTCGACGATCTGCTGGATGAGGTGCGCAAGGTCGCCGCCGATGGCTATCGCACGCTGGTCACGACGCTCACCAAACGCATGGCCGAAGACCTGACCGAATACCTGCACGAACAGGGCATCAAGGTCCGCTATATGCACTCGGATATCGATACGCTTGAACGCATCGAAATCCTGCGCGACCTTCGCTTGGGAGCATTCGACGTGCTGATCGGCATCAACCTGCTGCGTGAAGGGCTCGACATCCCCGAATGCGGGCTGGTCGCCATTCTGGACGCGGACAAAGAGGGTTTCTTGCGGTCCGAGACTTCTCTGGTTCAAACCATCGGTCGCGCCGCGCGAAACGCCGATGGTCGGGTGATCATGTATGCCGACAAGGTCACCGGCAGCATGGAACGCGCGCTGAACGAGACCAACCGCCGCCGCGCCAAACAGCTCGCCTATAACGAGGAACACGGCATCACGCCTGAGACGGTGAAAAAGAACGTCGAGGACGTTCTGGCCGGTCTCTACGAGGGCGACGTCGACATGAACCGCGTCACCGCCACCATCGACAAACCGATGCACGGCGCCAATCTTGAGGCTCATCTGGACGGTTTGCGCGACCAGATGCGCAAAGCCGCCGAGAATCTGGAATTTGAAGAGGCCGCCAATATCCGCGATGAGATCAAACGTCTGGAAGCGGTCGATCTGGCCGTCGCCGACGACCCCATGGCGCGCCAATGGGCGGTCGAGAAAGCCTCGGAAGACGCAGTGAAATCGCGCGGACGTTCAACGGCAGGCAGGCCGGGGCAGAGGGGTGGGAATGTGAAGCGGCGGAAGAGGTGATTTCAACGTCTATCCGCTAGTGCCTTCCAATCTTTAAAGTCAGTCAGTGTCGACCTGTAGACCTCTAGGTCTCTGCAACCATCTATGCTCTTGAGCAGCTTCCTCATAGAGGAAACAAGTGGCTTGGAAAGCCACGGGCTGAGAGTAATACGTTTGACTGCGTCAAGATCAATATCGTAGCTGGGAAACTCAGTTTTAGCCCGTTTATCTGTAAACACTACTCGAGTTTCTTGTTCCGGTTTGTAGCGTGAGTGTTTTACAAACTTTAAGTCATCGTCTTCCAGTGGCACGCGTGAACGCGCTTCACGTATCGAAAGATATTCGACGTCTTGGTACTCAACGCGTGGGTCCCATTCGAAGCTCTCCTTCAATTTGTCTTCAAAAAAACTGATACACACACCATCAGGACCGCCAGCGAAAACACGCCAATGGTGGTAAGTCTGACCTGCCCTTGAAAGGCAAAGTGCATAAACGCTTTTTGCCGAAACTGCCTTTTTGTAACGATCTAAATAGTGGACATCATTTTTGTCGTCCCAAGTATTTGGGTCAAGCAGAGTTAACTTTCGTTCCGATAATAAATTTACAGCCGAAGCCAAAGATGTGTAACGATTAATTATGTTTGTGGCCAATTTTGTCTTTCCCGCTTTGATTGAGTCGAACTCAGGTATCATTCACTAAATTGTGCTACAATGCCCAACTCTCAGTAAATTCTCTTACCAGCAAGTGCATAATGAATCTTGTGGTGAACGCCGATGTGGCACCAATACCCTACACTTCAAACTTGCAGCCCTGCGCTCCTTCCCCCACGTTTGAAATCACAAATTGTGATTCCAAACGGTTGCCATGACGAACCCAAACACCTTGCCCAGCACGCATGAAGTCCAAAGCGCCATTCACCGGGTGCGCGGCACCCGCGTGGTGCTGGCCGAGGATCTGGCTCAGTTCTACGGAAAATCCGTCAGCGCCTTCAATCAGGCCGTCTCGCGCAACAAGGACCTGTTCGACGGCTACCGCTTTCAGCTGACCGATGCCGAGGTCGCCGATTTGCAATCACAGAATGTGATCACAAAACCCAAAGGCCGCGGCGGGCGGCGGGTCAATCCGTGGGTCTATACGGATTACGGCGTGGCCATCGCCTCGGCCCTGTTCAAGGATCCGCGCGCGATCAAGATCACACGGATGATTACTGAGGCCTTCGTCGACGGCGCAAATGCACTGGCCGAGACCCCGCGTAGCCTGCCGGAAATCCTGCCGCCCGAAGACGCCCCTGCCCCGCTGCTGCCCAATGGGGACCAACTGCGCAATCTGGCCGAAAACATCCTCGATTCCGGGCAGCAAAGCCTGGTCGATTACATCGCCAACCCCACCACCAAGCGGCAACAGGCCGTGGCGGTGATCATGAAAACGCTGGCTGAGACCGCAGGTGAAGAGGTGCGCACTCAGCACGAACGCCTGCGCCTGAACATTGCGCAGCGTCTGGCGACCGGCGACTACGCCGATGATGACGACCGCAAAAGGCTGCTGGAATTGCTGCACGCGATGAAGGGTTAAACCCCCAATTCGGCCCGCGCCTTCTTGGTCAGCTTGGCCACAACCAGATCATAAGACGTCACAATATGTTCGCGCAGGGAAGTATCGCTCATCCCGCGTTCTTCGTAGACCTGCAACCACTTCATCCCCCGCGAGGCCAGATAAGGCGCTGGGCGGATACCGGGCTCATCATCAAGAACCTCAAAGGCCAGATCGGTGGCCTTGAAGGTGAACGCATCTTTGCCATCGTTCCAGCCGCAGATCGCAAAGACCTTGCCACCCACCTTCCACACATCCGCATTACCCCATTGCACCACATGGGTGGTGGCTTTGAGATTGGCGCAAAATGCGTTGAATTCGTCTCGGGTCATGGCCCGATCTTGGCGTTCAATCCTGACAAGGGCAACCTGTTACGGTTGCCCAAACCTCAAGACCTTATCCCGCGTGCCAATGTGCAACCACGTCATACCCCACGGGCGTTGGTGGGCCCTCCAGATATTCTGCAAACTGCCCCCAAATCTCTGCCACTTTGGGCGCGTTTGCATTCGAGGTTTCTTCGTTTTCAACCACAGAGACCACAAAGCCACTGCCATCCTCGTTCATCACATTGGTAAAGCAATGCATGCCCGGCATGCCCATAATCTCGGCTTTCAGGTCATTCAGCTTTGCCGTCGCTTCGTCGCGCGTGCCAGTCTTCATTTTATATTGGGTAATGCGTGCAAACATGATTTTCCTCGCTATCTGGGCGATGCCCCCCCATGGACGGCCAAAACGGCACGTCGGGCGCAGTGTATCACAAAGACAAGGATTCTCTTAGAAACGGGTCAGGGCCGCACGAATTTGGCGTTTCCGACGCTTCGTGATCTAGGAGTTTCGGCCGTTTGTGACACCGCGCTTTGTCCGGCCGCAGGCCTTCGGATATCGCAGGCCACGCCATCCCCATCGGGGTCGTTACGCGGATGGTATCCTGGCCGACCCTCAATGAAAGGTCCCGATACAATGGTTTCAACTGCGCCGCACCCTGCGAGGGCAATCAAGTGCACCAAAGCCTCTTCGTGTTTGAATTCAGACGTTCGCAAATAGACCCCGACGGCGATAGCCATTGTCGTCAACGGCAGCATGAGGACCATGAGGATGATCCGCACCGGCGACAGCGCGCGCTTGCGCAGCGCGTCGGCCCGTTTCTGACGTCGCGAAACCTTCGGGGCCGAGGGTTCAATTTCAAGCGTGGGTTTTTCTGGCAACATGGCCCCTGTTACCCTGAGTTTGTGGCTAATCCGAGACCGGAATTGGTCCCAAATCAAGCCCTCGCGCAGGGATGAAGACAAGACTATCTTCTGTATATGCGAAGCAGACGGAATCTAGCACAACATGAGCCAGCACACCCCTTTTCGTCCAGTCGACAAAACGGCTCGAACTCTGGCGCGTGACTTGATCGAAGGCGCCTCCAGTGGCGCGCTGGCGACCTTGCGGCCAGATCTTGAGTTGCCTTCGGTTTCACGGGTCGCCCTGGCCACCGACGGGAGTGGCATGCCTGTGACACTGATTTCGGCATTGGCGGATCATACGGCGGCCTTGGGTGCAAATCCGAACTGCGCGCTGTTGATCGGAGAACCCGGCGACACCGGCGACCCGCTATCCCATCCCCGGTTGACATTACATGTCACGGCCATGTTCGTATCACGTGACAGCGCCGAACATACCACTTTGCGTTCGCGGTATCTTGCCTTGCGACCCAAAGCAAAACTCTATGTGGATTTCACCGATTTCAGATTTGTCCGCTTCGCCGTTTCAGAGGCCGTACTGAATGGTGGGTTCGGCAAGGCGTGGCGCCTTGCCCCGGCCGATCTGTGGCCCGATCAACGCACCACGTGAACCGCACAGGCGGCATGACGGACGACATGGTTTGCGGTGGAGCCCAGCAAAAGATCCTGCATACCCGGACGATGCGATGCCATGATGATCAGGTCAGGTTTATTGCTTTCCGTCCAATCCAGAATCGTGCGCCCGGAATGTCCTTCGACCACCACACCCTTGGCGTTGGGCAATTTGGCCGCCAAGTCATCCAGCTCGCTCTGAATCGCCTTGCGGGCCTCGGTCAGATATCCCGGCGGCATATATGAGATCGCAAAATCCGGAATATGTTCCACCACATGCAACAATGTCACCTGAGCGTCCGGCGTTGCCAGCATTTCAGCCAGCTTCATCGGACCGGATATGTCCCGTTCAGCATCGAATGAGATAGGAACTAGAATATTGTGATACACAATGCGCGCCTCCTTTTTCCTTCAGCTATATTCTCCATTTTTACCCATTAAGGTTTTGATCTGTGTCAGGAACCGCCAAAAGTTTCGGCCACGTCATACATCACCGGCTCAAAGCTCTTGCACATCTCATTTATTTTGCGATTGCGATCGCGCATTTCCGGGGTTCTCAGCATCGCCAGAAAATCCTCGCGACGGTCCCATTGCGAATAGTTGGCAATCCGTGTCTGCGCATCGTTCACATGCAACCCGGCTGAAATGAACCCCGGCTGTTTCGAGATAAACTCAGCATAGGCATCAGTCAGCGCGTCAAGCAGATCGTGGCAGGTACCCGGTGTCATTTCAAAAGTGGTGATAACTGTCTGGACGCTCGCGTTCTTGGAAATCTTCGGCATCAGGATTCTCCCTTTTCTTTTACCAGCTTAACACAGGTTTCCGAAACGTCCCGTGTTTCCTTTTGTGGCGCTTTGGCTCCTTATATGTTTCCTTTTGGGGCGCATTTCACCCGCCATGTTTCCATTAAAGACACGATGGATCGCACTGGTTTCCGCGAAGTAAACAAATCACTAACCAACCGTTAACCATGCTGGCGGAAACTGCGCGCATGTTCCGGGTTCTTGTTTTTCTGTCACTACTGCTTTCCGCAGCCCCAGCCTGGCCAGGTGCCTGGCTGCGCGAGCAGGGGACGGCCTTTACCGCAGCGTCGATCACCGCGTTCAAAGACCCCGACGGCAGCTATGACTACAATACAGCGCTCTACGCGGAATATGGATATAGGCCAAACCTGACAATCGGCTTGGATTTTGATGAAAGTCGCGATTACTACGGCCACGCACTTTTGTTCGCGCGGATTCCTGTGGCTGATTTCGACAAATGGGGTCGTTTTGCCGTCGAGTTTGGGGCCGGCGCCCACCATCGGCAACTGCAGGCCTGGGCGATGTATAAATTAACGCTGTCCTATGGCAAAGGCTTCCAGACCAGCTGGGGTAACGGCTGGATTGCACTCGACACAGCGCTGGAATACCGCACACACGACGCAGTGTTCCGCAAGCTGGATTTCACAGCGGGCCTTTCTTCGGATCGGCTATTGAACCCTTTAGTACAGATCGAAACAGCTTATGCCCCTGACCGCTCACTACATTGGAGAGCACGGCCTTCGGTCATGATCCGCGCCCGAGACAGTAAAACCACCTGGGTCGTGGGCCTTGAACGCAAGGATGCCCGCAGCGATACCGGTCTGAAAATCGCACTTTGGAACGAATTTTAAGGTCCGAGAAATGGCCGCCCTGGAAAAGGGCGACCATTCGACTCGTTAGCTTTCCATTCGAATGAGGGTCGAGACTTCTCCGCGCACCGCTGAGGGCCACCGTAAGGTGATCTCGTTTTTTGACGCGCCTTGCTCTAACTGCACATATGGGGTGGCATAGGTCACGGCACCAAAGGTATTCCTTAAAGGTCCCAGAGCAGTGACCGCATCGCAACTGCGGGCAAACCCCCCAAAGGGCAACTCTCCTGCAGTCTGGACAGACCAGGCTTGGGCCGCGGACCCCTGCGTATGTGTAACCCTAAGTGGGTTCGCAACTTTTTGATCCACGCCGTGAAACGTATTATTTTCAAACTTCACATTCCGGTGGGCAAAATTATTCATGCTGGCAAAAGACGTATCTACGCGTTCCGCCCGCGTGATACCGCCGCTTGTCGAGCGGAACTTATTCCCAGTTACGATCACCCCGTTCAGAAAGTGCCCGGCGCCATAAGGGCGAATAGTGAGATAGGTGAACCAGGGTGCTGGCTCACTTGAATAAAAGATATTGTCGGTTATAGCCATCGAACTGAAGGAGAAGCCGCTCGTGTAGACCGGATTTGCATCCCGTTCGTTAGTCCACAGGATCGAGCAGTTGTCGACATAATTCCCCGAGATGGTCGAGCTGTTATAGGTTCCGATCATGACCAAGCCGGCGCTGCGAACACCTTGCGGAATGCCGTCACCCTGAAAAAAGTGATTGCCAAGGATCATGTTGTTGGTTCCACCCAGAACCGCAAAATGGCGAAAGCGCACGGCCCGATTGTGGCGCAGTTTCACGTCGTTGGCCGTCGCGTTCAGCGCGATTGACGAGCGATCCGGAACGTTGAAGGATTCTTCGGTGGACTGGAACTGGCAGGTGTCGATCAGCATGCCTTGACAGCCGGTTCCAATCGATGTGATCCCGCGATCCTTGGGACGGCTGACGAAACAGTTCGCCAAGGCGAAGGTACTACCTGATGGGGCCAGACGGATGGCACTGCTGCGACCGTTGCACTGAAATTCGATCTGTTCCATCCCGAACTTGCGCAACGTGCTAAATCCGCTGAAATCCAGCAGGTACTTGAAAGACACGAACGTGAAAGTCTGTGTACCTGCAGCATCATAAAGTGGTGCGTTCAGCGTGATTTCACCCGCGCCTTCGTTTTTCGAACGCACATAGATTTCGCGCCCAACCCCACTGCCCTGTACCAGCGAACCAACCGGAATATTGGCCACGTTCGCCACATTCACCAGACGTGTGGGATCGTTCGTGTTGTAGGTCGCAACCGACGTAAAGGTCTCGGTATCCCAAGCCGAGCTACTTTTGACGTCAAACTGTCCATTCCGAATGATACGGCGGGTCGAAAACCCTGTTTGTCGATTCGGAACTGCGGCAGCCATATCTATAGGCTCTGTGACCGATACCTTGCGCCCGCCCATGTCCAGCGATTCATGGTCAGAATTGTTCAGCAAAGCCTGAAATGCCTTTTTAAAGGCCAGCATTTCATCGCCGAGCGCGTTGATATATGTCGGCAAGTCGAAATTCTTGGTCAGCAACAACATCTTGTCATCGGGCATCGTAACGGTGCCTTCGAAATCAATCTCGGATGCAATCGACGTGTTCTGTGCCAGTAAATAGGTCCCCTCGGGCACGAAAATACAACGTCCGTTAGCTGCTTGATCCGCCGCCTCAAACGCGGCCGAGTCATCCGTCACGCCATCCCCGATTGCTCCGAAATCACGCACATCGACCAAACTGATCAGATTGCGCAAAAACACGCTTGTGACATCCGTGATCTTGATGTCATCAACACGGATCACCGATCCGTTCGCGCCGTCGATATCCAGACCAAAATGCCCATACAGCGCTTGAACGCCCCATGGCATATCCACGCCAGGCCGCTGGCCTGTGCCGACAATGGCGGTGATCTCATGCACTGTCCCATAATCTGAAAGCTGCGTGGCGGGGCCTTGCTCGACCACACCGGTAACCTGCACGTCTCCGCCCCCCCCGGCCCATCCGGCGATACGCACCGTGGGCAACGGACCGCTGATGGCTTTAACCCGCGCTTTGATCTGCAGGTAGCAGCCCGGCAACAGCGGCGTCTGCCCCATATAGCGCAATCGCTGCGTGGTGCTGACTTTTAGAATCTCCAGACAACCGGCAAAATCCGCATCGGCCGGAACAAACGCACCGGTGCCCGAACCGGCATAGGTTGGCGTACCGGGTGTTCCGTCGCCACTGGACCACACGTTCAGACCATTCGCGAAAGCAGGTGGCATGAACACGATGCCGTCGGTGATTGCCTTGTTCATAGAAATCCCTTTCCCAATCGCGCTGACGGCAACCCGTCCCGCGCATAAACCCAGTGCCCGGAGACACGCGCCCCGAACGCAAAACTCTGAGTACCGAAAAGGGATTAACCGCCGCTCATGTCACCGTGACGGTGGTGTTGCGTCAAGCCGCCGGATCAGAATTTCCCAGCAGCTGTACGCCATTGATCTTCCATCCGTTTTCCATCTGCACCATCTGATAGTCCAATATGTGGACCCGACCCGCGCCATCGATGATCATGACTTTCTGCCACAACGCTCCGGCCACTTCGCGAAGCTCCAGAAACTGAACCTCCGCCGGTCGCCAAACCATCGGATAGCCGCGTTTGACCATGACACCGAAGTTCTCAGGCGTCTGGAACAGACGCTGGATGTTGGGACTGGCAAAGGTAAAGGCGGTGGCAAAATCATCCGCCTCAAACGCCTTTATTTGCGCCGCGATATTTGCCTCGATCTCATCGCTCTGGGCAAACGCACCCGAGGCCAGACCGGCGCTGAGAGATAAAGCAAGCAGTAAATGACGCATGGGGCCACCTCCTGTTGAAAGAGTAGCCCCACGCGGTATCAGGTCAAATCAGACCAGCTCTCCGGCCAGCGCCTTTTCGATCAGAGCGATCGTCTCGGGCACGCCGTACAACGCGATAAAGCCGCCAAAACGCGGGCCCTGCGAAGCGCCCAGCAGCACCTCATAGAGCGCGGTGAACCAACCGCGCATCGGATCAAACCGCTCGCGCCCGATGGAATAGACCACCGATTGCAGCGCCTCGTCCTCAATGGGGCCGTCATAGGCTTCCAATGCAGTTTTCAGTGCCTCTAGCGCTTCGCGTTCCTGATCCGTCGGGGCGCGGTGCTGACGGGTTGGTTTGACGAAATCGTTGAAGTAGCGCACGGCAAATCCAGCAGCCAGATCCAGATCCGGATGCGTCTCGGCGGTCGCCTCTGGCGCATAGCGTCGGATAAAGCCCCACAGCGCCTCTTTGTCCTCGGCCCCCGATACGGACGCCAGGTTCAACAGCATCGCAAACGGCACCATCAGCGTGGATGCGGGAACGTTACCGCCGTGGATATGCCAGACGGGGTTGTTCAACTGCGCCTTCAGCTCTTGCCCCGGATAGGCCCGCAATTGCTGGTGATACTCATCCACTGCTTTCGGAATAACGTCAAAGTACAGACGTTTGGCCGTCTTGGGCTTTTGATACATGAAGTAGGACAGACTCTCGGGCGCGGCATAGGTCAGCCACTCTTCCATCGACAGGCCGTTGCCTTTCGATTTGGAAATCTTCTGCCCGTCCTCATCATTGAACAACTCATAGCTCAGCGCCTCGGGCGGCTGCTTGCCCAGCGCCCGGCAGATTTTCGACGATTGCGTGACCGAGTCGATCAGGTCCTTGCCCGACATCTCGTAATCGACGCCCAGCGCGGCCCAGCGCATTGCCCAGTCCGGCTTCCACTGCATCTTAACGTTGCCGCCGGTGACCGGGATTTCGACCTTCTCGCCATCGGGCTCCTGATAAACGATCGTGCCCTTGGCCAGGTTGCGTTCCAGTGTTGGTACTTGCAGCACGTGGCCGGTCTTCGGGCTGATCGGCAGGAAGCAAGAATAGGTCTCACGTCGTTCCGGCCCGAGGGTCGGCAGCATTATCTCTTGAATCTTGTCGAACCGCTCCAGCGCGATCAGCAGCATCTCATCGAACTTGCCACTGGTGTAGTAATCAGTGGCCGAGGCGAATTCGTACTCGAACCCGAAACTGTCCAAGAAATCGCACAGCATAGCGTTGTTATGCTGGGCAAATCCGGCATGAGTGCCAAAAGGATCACGCACTTTGGTCAGCGGCAGATGCAGGTCTTCTTTCAGTTCTTCCTGCATCGGCACATTCGTCGGCACCTTTCGAAAACCGTCCATATCGTCCGAGAAACAGATCAACTTGGTCGGGATGTCACTAATCTGCTCAAAGGCATGGCGCACCATCGACGTCCGCGCGACCTCACCAAACGTCCCGATATGCGGCAGACCCGAGGGGCCATAGCCAGTTTGAAACAGCACGTAACCCTTTTCCGGAGCCGCTTTCTGATAGCGTTTGAGTACCCGGCGCGCCTCTTCGAAAGGCCAGGCCTTAGACGCAATCGCGGTTTCACGCAGTTCAGACATTTTTTGACAAGCTCCATCGGGAAAATCAGCGCCGGTCACCCCATGCAACCGACCGGACCCTCCTATTGTGCCGGTGCAGCATGAGTCAATAAAGCGCTGGGTTTTTCCTGTATGGAAGGCTGATCTATACGGTCAACTGGTCCAATTTGGCCGCCCAGATAAAATCATTCTCGCTTAGACCACCAATTTCATGTGTGGTCAGTCTGACATCCACATAACCCCAACCAAAACTGACATCCGGGTGGTGTCCTTGCTGGTCGGCGAGCCACGCGCACAGATTGGCCAGGTAGGTCGCCTTGGCAAACCCTTTGAACTGGTAGTGACGGCACAGTTCTTTCGCATCCGCGTCCAGTTTCCAATCAGACGAAAGCTCAGCCATGTGAGTGTTCGCCTCATCCCGCGTCAAAGCTGGCACACCGCCGGAACAGGGCACACAGGTTTTGTCCGATAAGCTGCAAGTTTCTCCTGATAGTGTCATGATCCGTTCACTCCGCTGCGGTTGCTTTTTCCGGGAACTTGTTTGGCAACAAACCGAGAGTTTGCGCCTGATGAACATCTGCCAGCAGGTCGCGGTCGGCGGCAGCAAATAGTTCCTCGGGTGAGTTTAACACGAAATATCCCATCTGGTGCATGTCGATCCGATAGGGCGTGCGCAGGATTGTCAGCACATCAAACGGATCGCGGTCGGGAATGTCGCTTTCCACGGCATAGACCAGTTCCGTCGGCGAGGACGCCAGCCCCGACCCCAAAGCCTTGATCTCACCATCCTGACGACGCAGACCAAATTCGATCGAGAACCAGTACAGCCGGATCAGCCAGGCATAATCCTTGTCACTGGCCTGCACCCCCGCCTTGCCAATGGCATGGCTAAACGCTGCAAAGCGCGGATCACTCAGCAACGGGGTATGGCCGAAAATTTCATGAAAGATGTCGGGTTCTTCGATGTAATCGAAATCCTCGCGCGACCGGATAAAGGATGCGGCAGGAAACACCCGGTCCGCCAGCATGCCAAAGAAGGTCTTGAACCCGATCAACGCTGGCACGGGCTGAACCCGCCAGCCGGTCATGTCCAAAAGCCGTTCCGAGATATCGGCGCAGGAGGGTACGCGGGTTTTCGGCAGTTCCAGCCTTTTCAACCCTTCAAGATAGTCTTGCGCCATATAGCGCTGCACATTCTCTTCTTGCGCGGCATAGAGATCGCCCCAAACGGCGTCCTCTTCTTCCGTATAAGCGACATGGCCGCGTTCATCGGCCACCTTGGCGATGTATTTGGTCGACTTTGGCATCTGCGTTCCCTCCGCAGGAAAAGTATAGCCATGTGAACTGAAGGTTTTGATTTGGATAACTCGTAAATTTTTAGTATTTTGGTAAATATCTATCGAAAGGTCATATTTTTTGAAACAAATCCTCCAAACGGCTGATATCGCCATCCTACAAGAGCTACAGACCAACGGCCGCCTGTCGATGCAAGAGCTTGCTGATCGCACCGGCCTTTCTGCCTCGCAATGCTGGCGGCGTGTGCGTGATCTGGAGGCATCAGATGTAGTGTCCGGCTACATTGCACAAGTGCGGGCCAAGTCGGTCGGGCTGGACGCCATCGCCTATGTCCACGTCGCGTTGCGCGATCATCAAGAGGACAGCATCACCTCATTCCTGCGACTGGTTGAAACCGAGTCGCAAATCGTCGAATGCGCCTCGATCACCGGGGACCACGACTTTATCTTGAAGGTCTATGCCAAGACGCCCGAGGATCTTGAACATTTCATCATGCAGCGGCTACTGAAATCCGGCCTTGTCCGCGACACGCGCAGCAATTTTGTGCTGCGTCAGACCAAAACACGCGGCCCCCTGCCCATTCTCTGATCAGGTCAGGATCAAAATCCGTTGAACCTGCCTGCCAGCCCTCCTATCGTGCAAGCGCAGAATTGCCCAATCAGGACGACACCATGACCGAACAAGTACCCCACCCGATGTCCCCACAGGATTGCCTGGTTGCGATCATGGTCGCGATCTCTGCATCGGATGAAACCATTCGTACGGCCGAACTGGTCAAGATCGAAACAGCCGTGAACATGCTGCCCGTCTTTGCAGAATACGATATCGACCGCACACGCCGGGTTTCACAGATCGTGTTCGACCTGTTCGAACAAGAGGATGGGCTGGATGCCCTGTTCGGCCTGATTCGCGAAAACCTGCCCGAACGACTGAATGAAACTGCTTATGCGCTGGCTTGCGATGTGGCTGCCGCAGACGGGTCGTTGGCGGAAACTGAACTGCGCCTGCTGGAGGAAATCCGCTACGAGCTGAATATCGACCGCCTGCACGCCGCCGCAATCGAGCGCGGCGCACGGGCGCGCCACACAACCTGATCCTAGCTACCCTGTAACATTCCCCAGCGTTCGATCAAGGCGCGTTGCAGTTTGCGTGACCTGCTGTTCCAACTGCGCGCACCATCCGGCCGTTCGCGCAGCGCGCGGGGAATGGTCGCACGGTGGTCTACATCGGCGGTAAAGATGGCAAAGGCCAGTTCTGACCCATCTGGCGCGGTCATGAAACCGCCCAACCCCGACACAAAATTCAACGTCCCGGTCTTGGCGTCCACCCTAATCGGGTGATCCTTGACCGGTCGCCCTTGTCGGTCCAGCAGGGTAAACTTCTTGAGCAGAGGCCGCAGCGCCCCATCTTTACGCGCAGCCACCAGCGCGGTGACAAAATCCGCGGGAGCTACGCGCGATGCATCGCCCAGCCCCGAATGATCCACCATCGCAATTCCGGTCACGCCATAGGTCTCAGCCGCCCAGCGGTTCATCTCCGCAGCGGAATCGGCGAGGCTCTGAATATCTGCCCCACGTGCTTTCGAAGCCTTCATGCCGACCATTTCAGCCGTTATGTTGGTCGAGTATTTTAACATACCGCGAAGGATACTCTGCAACGGGTCACTCTGATGCACCACCAGAACGTTGCCTTTCAGTGCCTGCCGTGTGATCTGTACGCGCCCCAGCACGATGCCATTGGCCCGCGCCAAGGTGCGAAACACATCTCCCGCATAGAGCGCTGGTTTGCGTACGGGCAGCCAACGCGCGCCCTCACTGCCCAGCGCGCCCCGGGCAACGGTCCAGCGATCCTGCCGCGCACTCGGCTGATAGGTGTAGATCGGTAGGCTGCGCTTTTCCACCCGCATCGATGCCATATCCACAGATGGGGTGTACCGGGCTGTGCGCGCATCCATGCTTACATCATATTTGGCACCGGCGCGTTTCCACTCGAAATGCACACGATTGAAATTGAGTGAGATTCCGCTAATAGCCGGGCTGTAACCCAGATGATCCGGCTGTCCGGGATCAATACTGAAAACATAGGGCAACGCCCCGTCATAGACCTTGAAGACCCCGCGCACCTCGGTGATCCCGGCCTCGCGCAGGTTGGCGGCCATCGTGGCCAGATCATCGGTGTCCAGCAAAGGGTCACCGCTCCCGACAAGGATCAGGTCGCCGTTCAATACACCATTCTCAATCGGCCCATCCGCCATCAAGGTTGTTTCGAACCGATAATCCGCGCCCAGAACATCCAGCGCATAAAGCGCAGTCAGTGCTTTGGCGACACTGGCGGGCGGCAGACCCTGATCGCCGCCAAATGCCTCAACCGGCACACCGGTCTCTGCATCAGCAACCGCGAACACAACCTCTCCGCGCAACCCGGCGGACTGGATAAGGCGCTCAGCCCCGCTGGGCAGGTCTCCCCGCAACTGAGGTCGCAAGGATTGAACAGGAGCATCCGCCAGCGCTGAGCCCGATGCAATCGAGGCCCCTAGGCCCGCAAGAAACAAACGACGCGAAAAACGATCAACCATGGGTCAATTAAAATCCCAGAGATCACAGGCAAACAACCACTGAATGCGATTATGCCCGCATGGGGGCTATTCAGGCAACACCTCGCCATCCCAGCCGCCGCGTGTGCGGATTTCGGTCGAGCTGACATCGACCATCGGTACGTTCACAAAACACCACGCCGGTGCCTGCGCCCGTCCCAGCAAATGCCGCGCCTGACCGTCGATCCGATACCGAGCATAAATCTGCGCCGCAGGCGACATTCGCGCCGATATCCGATCCCCCGGCCGTGCCACCACGCCCACCGGCACGCTATCCATGATCAGTCGCCAATCCTTCCAGCGATGAAACTGCGCAAGGTTATCCGCGCCCATCAGCCAGACGAACCGAACCTGCGGGTAAAGCTTTTGCAAGGCCGCCAGCGTATCCGCCGTCGCCCGCGTCCCGGTCAGCGCCTCGATATCCGTCACCTCGACCTTGGGGTGTTGCATGACCTCTCGCGCGGCCATGATCCGCCGCTTTAGCGGGGCAGGGCCACGCGCCTTTAACGGATTGCCCGGAGACACCAGCCACCAAACCCGATCCAGCCCAAACGCCTTCATCGCCTCAAGCGAGACATGCACATGCCCCTGATGCGGTGGATCAAAAGACCCACCGAACAACCCAACGACCTGTCCAGGTCTTGCATATGGAATGGTACTTCGCTGCATCTATTGCTGATGTTCAGAACTGAGGGGCGTTGTCAATCAACAGGTTGCACCGCATCACCCAGCCGAACCCGCCCGGGCCGCACCACCTCGGCGCACCAACCTCCATGCCCGCGCACGGCGGAGTAGCCGCCCTTGCCCAGCGCCTCCTCCATCCGGCTGCAGGGCGCGCAGATCACGCTAAAGCGCAGAATGGCCTGCCCCACCTGCACTTCGCGCCCTTTAAGCGCCGCCAGATTTATCCCCGACACCACCAAATTGCGGCGCAGAGTTTCGGACGCAACCAAACGGCGCCCCAGATAAGACCCAATCGCCGCCAGATGCTCCTGCTGGATCAGAGTTACCGCCCGTTTGCCTGCACGGCTGCGGTCACCTTCCAACCCATCGGCAGAGATCAATACTTCATCCACAACGGTCATCTCTCCCCGCCGCTCGACCCGCAGACCAATCCATTCGACCCGTCCGGGCTGTGCCCATCCCGCGATTAACTCAGTCAAAACCGACACAAGAAACTCCCTGCAACCTGAACCGGCATTTAGGGCAAATCAGTTGGGGAATGGCAACTCTCGGCTAATTTCATAAACCTTCGCCTGCATCGAACTTGCCTCAACACTCGCAAATACCTTCTGGAATTCGGTCATGTGCGGGGTCTTAAAATGCAACGTCAAGGCATCCATCGACTCCCATTCCTCGTAAATTCGGATAATGCGCGGATCATGAACATCGGCAGACGAAACGTACTTGATGCATCCCGCTTCTTCGGCGGACGCTTTATCCATCGCTAGAAAAGCGCTGCGCAACTCCTCTATCACATCTTCCTTGAGAACCACTTCGACAGTCACGACAAACATACTCTGACCCCTTTTTCACAACGACATATTTTGTCCTTTTGTCCATTTATTGACAATGAAGCATTTTTTGTCAATACGTCGCCTCATGAGTACATCTTCCGAGAATATTCTTGGTGCGGCGATCCGTTGCTTTATGCGGTTCGGGGTTCGCCGAACCACCATGAACGATATCGCGCATGAGGCCGGGCTGGTGCGCCAAACCCTCTACAATGTCTACTCGAGCAAAACTGATATCCTCTGTGCCGCCATAAAATTTCAGTCAGACAAGGGCCTGAACCAAATTCGCGAACAGTGGTCGCTTACGGATGATCTGGGAAAGAAACTCGACGCATATTTTGAACACGCAATCGTCGCATCCTACGACATCATTCGTGCATCCGCCGAAGCGGCAGACATGATCTCAGGGCATAACTCTGAAGGTCGCGCGCAGTTGGAACGTGTTCAGGCAGAAAAAATCATAGCGCTCACAGAGATTCTGGAACCATATTCGACTGCCATAGCCACCGCCGGTCTGACGGCGGGCGGTCTGGCCGATTATCTCAACTCTGCTGCCCTTGGCCTGCGCGATATGGCACGCAGCAAACAACATCTGATTTCCCTGCTTGGAACGCTTCGCCAGCACATCTTGATGGTTGCTGAACCCGATCAGTGATGAACCAGCATTGCCCCACCCGGCAACCTTCGCTATCACACCGCCCAACCCGATTTCCCCGACCCAAAGGACGCGACATGGCCGCCTATCAATATGTCTACCACATGCAGGGTGTCTCAAAGACCTATCCCGGTGGCAAGAAATGCTTTGAAAACATCCACCTGAGCTTTCTGCCCGGCGTGAAAATCGGTGTCGTCGGCGTCAACGGCGCGGGTAAATCGACGCTGATGAAGATCATGGCGGGCCTCGACACAGATTTCTCGGGTGAGGCATGGGCCGCCGAGGGCGCCAAGGTCGGCTATCTGCCGCAGGAGCCGCAGCTGGATGAATCGCTGTCTGTCCGCGAGAATGTCATGCTGGGCGTCGCCGCGAAAAAGGCCAAGGTCGACCGGTTCAACGAAATTGCCATGGAGATCGCCGAGAATTATTCGGACGAGCTGATGGAGGAAATGACCACCCTGCAGGACGCCATCGACGCGGAAAACCTGTGGGACCTCGACAGCCAGATCGACGTCTCGATGGAAGCGCTGCGCTGCCCGCCGGACGACGCCAACATCGCCAACCTCTCGGGGGGTGAGAAACGCCGCGTAGCGCTCTGCAAACTGCTGCTGGAAGCACCAGACATGCTGCTGCTCGACGAACCGACCAACCACCTGGACGCCGAGACCATTGCCTGGCTGCAACAGCACTTGATCGACTACAAGGGCACCATCCTGATCGTCACCCACGACCGGTACTTTCTGGACAGCATTACCGGCTGGATCCTCGAACTCGACCGCGGCCGCGGCATTCCTTACGAGGGCAACTACTCCGCGTGGCTGGAACAAAAAGCCAAACGTCTGGAGCAGGAAGCACGCGAGGACAAGTCCAAGCAGAAGACCCTGCAGCGCGAACTGGAATGGATGCGTCAGGGTCAGAAGGCCCGTCAGGCCAAATCCAAGGCCCGGATCAACGCCTATAACGAGCTAGCAGACCAGTCCGAGCGCGAAAAGCTGACCCGCGCCCAGATCGTCATACCCAACGGCCAGCGCCTTGGCGGCAAGGTGATCGAGGTCGAAGGTCTGGCCAAACACATGGGCGACAAGCAACTGATCGAAAAGCTCGACTTTGCCTTACCCCCTGGCGGCATCGTCGGCGTCATCGGCCCCAACGGTGCTGGTAAATCGACCCTATTCAAGATGCTGACCGGTCAGGAACAGCCTGACAGCGGCACTATCACGCTAGGCGACACAGTCGAGCTGTCCTATGTCGACCAGTCCCGCGACGACCTCAAGGACAACGAAACCGTGTGGGAGGCGATCACCGGCGGCGCTGAGATCATCCAGCTGGGCGACGCGCAGGTCAATTCTCGCGCCTATTGCTCGTCCTTCAACTTCAAGGGTGGAGATCAGCAGAAAAAGGTCTCATTGCTCTCGGGTGGTGAACGCAACCGCGTCCACATGGCCCGCCTGCTGAAAGAGGGCGGTAACGTCCTGTTGCTCGACGAACCGACCAACGATCTGGACGTCGAAACACTGCGCGCCCTGGAAGATGCGCTGGTCGATTTCGCCGGCTGCGCCGTCGTAATCAGCCACGACCGTTTCTTCCTTGACCGGATTTGCACGCATATCCTGGCCTTTGAGGGCGACGCCCATGTAGAGTGGTTTGAGGGCAACTTCGAGGACTATGAAGAAGACAAGAAGCGCCGTCTGGGACCGGATGCATTGGAGCCCAAACGGCTAAAACATAAAAAGTTTGCGCGATGATTGATGTGTGGAAGACCCGTGCAAAAAAATGGCGGCGCAGCGTACGTAAAGCGCTGGCGCCATTGCGCGCGCGTCTCATACCACAGAGCCAGCCGGAAACCTGCATAATCGTCGCCAGTAACGGCCGGTCCGGCAGTACGCTGACCTTTACGACATTGATCGAGGCGATGGAGGGTACTGTTCCAAAGGCCAGGAAAAAAGCTACATTTTTTGCACGAATGAAGGATGCCACGTTTCAGGCCCCGTGTGTCTATAAGACACATGACTTCCCTCAGACCTTGTCCTCGTGGCCTGAAAATACCCGAGTCATCTTCTGTTTTGGATCCACCAAGGACTCGGCCTTGTCCGTTTATACCGCCAAGGAAAAATATGGCGACGAGTGGATTGATCTGCACTTTCATCACCTGCACGCCACCGGCACTTATGACGAACTGTTCGAACGGGATGTCCTGCAGCAGGCCCGACAGGTAAAGGAATGGGCAACTTTCGAGGATGTCCCGGTGCTGTGTGTGCACTACGATGCGATTTGGGACCATAAAGAGACGATCTCGCGGTTCACCGGATGGAAATTCAACCCGCCTGAACGGCGCGAACGTGCACCCAAGAATATTCCGGCTGACCTCATGGCGGCGGCAGATCGGGTTTATGGTCCGATCGACGCCGTGATCGACCAATTGCCAAAGTGTTTTATTGCATCCAGACAATTCAGAAGAACCGTGGAAGACCTGCCGATTACCGACTAAACACCGCTGAGCAGGCTTTTACCCACTGAAAGATAACACCCGCAGCCTTCTCTTGCCCTGCGCTTGTTCAAATGCCATATCTGGCGGGCACACGTTTTTCTATTTCGACCTACTGTCTCCTTCTACGGCGCTCAGTCTATCGATACAGACAACGACGCCGGGCTGCCGCAACTCCGTGGGCAGCACTAAACAGGAGACAACGGATATGCCCGCAGGCACCGTAAAATGGTTCAATACCACCAAAGGCTACGGCTTCATTGCACCCGAGGATGGTGGCAAAGACATCTTCGTACATATCTCGGCCGTTGAGCGTTCGGGTCTGACCGGCCTGGCCGACAACCAGAAAGTCACGTTCGAGCTGCGCTCGGGTCGTGACGGCCGCGAAAGCGCCGACAACATCGAACTGGCGTAAGCCGCTGAAAGGGCAGAGCATTCCTCTGCCCTTTCCCTTGCCGGGCTACACCCCCTGCAATTAATTGCGATCCGCAGGTGTGTCCCGGCGATTACATCACAATCAGGTTACTTCTCTGCGACGATTGACCAGATCGGTTATCATTCCGACATTAGGGTCAAGATTTTTCTGTTTTGTTGATGAGAATAACCATGTTCACACGCCGTACTTTCCTGACAGCATCTGCCGCCGCCGGCCTTGTGCCCGGTGCTGCACTGACAAAGCAAAAAGCTGTCGAATACGATCCCACACCGCAATTCGTGCGGATCAAGAAAGAGTTCCTTCCGGGCCAATTGCTTGTCGTTCCCCGGTCCTTCTATCTCTATTACGTCACCGAACCGCGCAAGGCGATCCGCTATGGGTGTGGGGTGGGCAAAGCCGGGCTGGAATTCACCGGCACCGCCACGATCGACGTCAAGAAAGTGTGGCCAACCTGGCGCCCAACCGACGAGATGATCGAACGCGAACCCGTCACCTATGCCAAATTCAAGGACAATGACTATGTTCAGCCCGGTGGAGACGATAACCCGCTGGGTGCGCGGGCGCTTTACTTGTTCCAGAACGGCATCGACACCTATTTCCGCATTCATGGCACCACCCAGCCGCAAACCATCGGGCGGGCGGCGTCGAATGGCTGTATCCGAATGCTGAATTCACATGTAGTCGACCTGTATGAGCGGGTGCCCATCGGCACCGTGGTCACTGTCGTCTGATCACTGACGTGTGGCGTTCACAAGCTCCAGCACGTAAGGCCCCAGATTTTCAACGATCAGTGCCACCCCTTCGGCGTTCGGGTGAATGCCATCTGATTGCATGTAACGGCGGGCAGCATCCGGATCGCCCCCGGCGGTCAGTCCGGCGAAGAAACTGGGCGCATAGCCCGTTTCATGCGCAGTCGCCAGGTCGGGATAGATTGCATCAAACGCCTTTTTGTAATCTGCCCCGTAGTTCCCCGGCGCTTGCATCCCAACCAGCAAAACATCGACCTCCGAACCATCAGCCGCTTTGACGATTGCCTCAAGATTGGCGCGTGACACTGCCGGGTCAATCCCCCGCAGCAGATCGTTGCCGCCCAGCGCCACGATCATGCCGTCCACCTCCGGCGTCAGCGTCCAGTCCACACGCGCGGCGCCTCCGGCTGTGGTATCGCCAGACACGCCCGCATTGATCAGGCGTACATCGACGCCCTGCGCCTGCAACCACCGGTCCAATTGCGGCACAAACCCGTCCTGCTCCGGCAACCCATAGCCTTGGGTCAGGGAATCACCTAAGGCTGCGATCACCACCTGTTCGGCTGTGGCAGCAAAGCCGCAGCAGATAAACAGCACCGACATCAAAGCCTTGCGCAACATCAGAACCGCTCCATATCCCATTTGACCGCCCACGTTTGGAAAACTCTATGACGACACCTGTTCTTTCGCTTCAAGATGCCGCTTTGTCACTGGATGGCAATGCCGGACGGGTGAATATCTTGCACGACATAACCCTGACAGTGACAAAAGGTGAGACATTGGGGCTGGTGGGACCGTCCGGGTCGGGCAAATCCTCGTTGTTGATGCTGATGGGTGGGCTGGAACTGGCGACGTCTGGCAAGATCACGGCCTTTGGCAACGATCTGACGGACATGGACGAAGACGCTTTGGCTCGTTTCCGGTGTGACACGATGGGGGTGGTGTTCCAGAATTTTCACCTGATCCCAACTATGACGGCGCTGGAAAACGTGGCCACGCCGCTGGAACTGGCCGGGCACAGGGATGCGTTCGACCGCGCCGAGGCCGAACTGGAGGCGGTCGGTCTGTCGCATCGGCGCGATCACTACCCGGCGCAATTGTCAGGGGGCGAGCAACAACGCGTGGCTTTGGCCCGGGCGTCGGCCCCGCGGCCTCAGATTCTGTTGGCCGATGAACCTACGGGAAATCTGGACGATGCGACCGGCGCGGCCATTGTCGATCTGCTGTTTGGACTGCGAGATAAACACGGTGCAACGCTGGTTCTGGTCACCCACAGCCACAGTCTGGCACGCAAATGCGACCGGGTTGTGCGGTTGCGGGACGGAACGATTGCCGAAGACATTCAGCAAGAGGCCGCGGAATGAGTCTGCGCCTGGCTGGTCGTCTGGCGCGGCGCGAACTGCGCGGAGGCGTGCGCGGGTTTCGTGTGTTTCTGGCCTGTCTAGCACTGGGTGTCGCCGCCATCGCCGCCGTCGGATCCGTGCGTCAAGCCATCCAGACTGGGTTAACTCAGGAAGGTGCCGCGTTGCTGGGGGGCGATGCCCAATTGGAATTCACCTATCGCTTCGCCAATGAGGCTGAGCGTGCCTGGATGGAGCAGACCGCGACAGCTGTGTCCGAGGTGGTCGATTTCCGCTCGATGGCCTTGGTCCAGCAAGGCGAGGATACCCAGCGTGCGCTGACGCAGGTGAAATCAGTGGATGCAACCTATCCATTGGTGGGCACACCCGTGCTGGACCCAGACCAATCCCTGCCCACCGCTCTGGATGGTGCTCAGGACCTGCCCGGGGCAGTCATGGACCCGGTGCTGATGGATCGACTGGGCCTATCTGTCGGTGACCGATTCGCCCTTGGCACGCAAAAGTTTGTCCTGACCGCCGCCCTGATCCATGAACCGGACGGGGCCGCCGACGGGTTCGGGTTGGGGCCACGCACTCTGGTACGGACCGAAGATTTACAGGCGTCGGGCTTGTTGGCACCGGGGACATTGTTTTCCACCAAATATCGGCTGACTTTGCCACCCGGCACCGACCTTGCCACTGTTTCCGACACAGCGGGACAAAATTTCGATGGCAACGGCATGCGTTGGACTGACGCGCGTAATGGCGCTCCGGGGATTGCGGAATTTGTCGCCCGCCTCAGTGCTTTTCTGGTTCTTGTTGGACTGTCCGGTCTTGCGGTCGGCGGGATTGGTGTGTCTGCCGCCGTCCGGGCTTATCTGGGGCAAAAAACCGAAACCATCGCAACCCTGCGCACATTGGGTGCGGATCGCGCGACGATCTTTCAAACCTACATGATCCAGATCGGCATTTTGTCCGGCATCGGCATTCTTTTGGGCATTGTATTGGGCGGTTTACTCCCTCTTCTGCTGACCCCGTTGATCGAGGCCCGCCTGCCTGTCCCGGCCGTCTTCTCGCTTTATACCCACCCACTGGCCGAAGCCGCGCTATACGGGGTTCTGACAGCATTCCTATTCACACTCTGGCCCCTTGCCCGTACCGAAGAGGTGCGCGCCGCAACATTGTTCCGCGACGCGTTGTCTTCAGCCCGCGCCCTCCCCCGCGTGGGTTTCATTCTGGCAACCGGTATCGGACTGGCACTGCTGGTTGCATCCGCATCCTGGTTTAGTGGTTCGGCGCGCCTGACCCTCTGGACCGCCGCAGGGCTGGTCGGTGCGCTGCTTCTGCTGTCTCTGTCGGCGCTTGCAATCCGCAAACTGGCCCGCATCGGCACCGCCCCTGCGCGTGGCCGCCCGACCCTACGATGGGCCTTGTCGGCCATTTCGGACCCGCGCGAAGGGGCGGCATCAGTTGTGCTGTCTCTTGGGCTAGGGCTTTCGGTACTGGCCGCCGTTGGCCAGATTGACGGGACTCTGCGCAACGCAATCGCGGGCAACCTGCCGGATGTGGCGCCATCTTATTTCTTCGTCGACATTCAAAAAGACCAGATGCCCGGTTTTACTGAACGGCTGGAATCCGATCCCGCCGTTACTCGGATTGAAAGTGCACCGATGCTGCGGGGGATCATCACGCAGATCAATGGCCGCCCCGCCCGCGAAGTAGCCGGTGACCACTGGGTGCTGGACGGCGACAGGGGCGTGACCTATTCTGCCGCTCCGCCGCAAAACACCCGTGTCACGGCAGGTGAGTGGTGGCCCGAGAGCTATTCCGGGACACCGCAGGTAAGTTTCGCTGCGGAAGAAGCCGAGGAAATGGGCCTGTCCCTGGGCGACGAAGTAACCGTGAACATCCTTGGCCGGGATATCACCGCCGAAATCACCTCGTTCCGCGAGGTCGACTTTTCAACCGCTGGCATAGGCTTCATCATGGCGATGAACCCTTCGGCGCTGGCCGGAGCCCCGCACAGTTTTATTGCCACCGTCTATGCCGAAGAACAGGCTGAGGCCGCCATTTTGCGCGATCTGGCCGGGCAGTACCCTAACATCACCGCGATCCGGGTACGTGATGCGATTGATCGTGTCTCGGGCTTGTTGGCCGGGTTGGCGGCAGCGACATCTTATGGCGCGGGTGTGTCCCTGCTGACCGGCTTTCTGGTTCTGATCGGAGCCGCCGCTGCGGGCGAAACCGCACGCCGCTACGAATCCGCAATCCTCAAGACGTTGGGCGCGAACCGGCGGCGTATCCTGTTCAGCTTTGCACTGCGTTCTATCTTGTTAGGGGCCGCAGCCGGAGTCGTCGCTCTGCTGACCGGAATTCTCGGAGGCTGGGCCGTGGCCACCTATATCTTTGACACCGGGTTCACGGTCATCTGGACCTCGGCCCTGGGAATCGTGCTGGCCGGAATCCTCGTGACGCTGGGCGCGGGCCTTGTCTTTGCCCTGCGCCCTTTGGCGGTACGCCCGGCCCGTATCCTGCGAGCCACCGACTAACGAGTGCAAGCCACAGGTTGCAGGATCTGCAATAGCCGATCATTGTCACAGACCAATGCGTCCAGTGTAATATCATCCAGCGAGGCATAAAACGCTTCGGCCGCGTCCTGCAGAGCCACCCGCAACCGGCAGGCATCGGTTAGTGGGCATGTGTTGTCGGCATCGGCAAAGCACTCGGCAATCGGTACATTGCCCTCGACATGACGAAAAACCGACCCGATGCGAATTTCATCTGCCGGGTGTGCCAGCGCCATACCGCCATTGCGGCCGCGCTGGGTGCTCAGGTAATTTAATTGGCTCAATTGGTTGATCACCTGCGCCAGATGGTTTTCCGAGATGTTGCACACTTCTGCAATCTCGGCCTTTGTCACCAATCGATCCTGATGCGCCGCACAATACATCAAAACACGCACTGCAATATTTGTCCGTTTGGTAATCCTCATGTTGGCCTCCCAAATTTCAAGGTGGGACCTTATTGCATGTCTGGCCAAAAAGCGGTTTGACATACATCAATCGCTCAAAAGGACATGACGGCGCATGGCAGACCCCTATTTCTTTGGCTATGGCAGCCTTGTGAACCTTTCGACCCACGATTTTCCCGATCCGCACCCGGCCCGGTTAAAAGGATGGCGGCGCGCCTGGCGGCATACCGACCTGCGCCCGGTGGCCTTTCTGACCGCAATACCGGACCCGGATTGCGAAATCGAAGGAATGATTGCCCATGTCCCCAAAGACGACTGGGCAGCACTGGATGAACGGGAATGGGCCTATGATCGGGTTCCTGCCACGCAGGCGGTAACACACCTGCTGACCCATGACGTCGAAATCGCCGTTTATGCAGTGCCACACGGCTGTCACACCGAACCCAGCAACCGCCACCCGTTGCTGCTCAGCTATATCGACGTGGTTGTGCAGGGCTATCTGCGTGCCTTCGGAGAGGACGGTGCGGATCGGTTCTTTGCCACAACCGACGGATGGGACGCCCCGATCCTGAACGACCGAGCCGAGCCGCGATACCCCCGCCATCAGCAACTGAAGTTGGCCGAAACCGCGTTTGTGGACGACCGCCTCAATCGCCTGTCCGCGCCAATCATCCAAACCGCATAGAAAAAAGCGGGGGCCGCAGACCCCGCCTTTAGCAAATCCAGTTTTGCCGCGATCAGCCGCGCGCGCGGATTACCTGCAGCAGAGGCAGCAGGGTTGCCATTTCCGGCCCACGCTCCATGCCGGTCAGCGCCTTGCGCAGCGGCATGAACAGGCCTTTGCCTTTGCGGCCCGTGGCCTCTTTCACAGTTTTGGTCCAGGCGCCCCATGTTTCACCATCGAACGGCCCCTCAGGCAGCAACGCGACCGCCTCGGCGATGAACTCACGATCCTCATCCGCGATCAGAGGTTCAGCGCCATCGCGGCACAGCTCCCACCAGCCTTTCAGATCGGCCAGCGTGGTGATGTTTTCACGCGCCATTGTCCAGAACGGCTCGGCGAGGTCCGCCGGAACGCCTGCTTCAGCAACGGCGTCTGCAACATCCGCCAGCGGCAGAGATTGCAGGTGCTTCGCCGTCAGTGGGAAAAGGTCCTGCACGTCGAATTTGGTTGGTGCAGCTCCGAACCGGTTCACATCAAAGCCTTCGATCAGCTCAGCCATGTCCGAACGCAGTTCCACCGGATCAGACGATCCCAGACGCGCCATCAGACTCAGCAAAGCCATCGGTTGCACGCCCTGTTCACGCAGATCGCGCAGGGCCAGCGTGCCTAGACGCTTGGACAAAGCCTCACCTTGCGGACCGGTTAGCAGTGAGTGGTGCGCAAAGCGCGGGCAATTTCCGCCCAACGCCTCGATGATCTGAATCTGTGTCGCCGTGTTGGTCACGTGGTCCGAGCCGCGCACCACATCGGTGACGCCCATCTCAGTATCGTCCACCACCGACGCAATCGTATAGAGAACCTGACCATCACCGCGGATCAACACCGGATCGGATACCGAGGCCGCATCGATTGAGATGTCGCCCAGAATACCGTCCGTCCACTCGATCCGCTCATGATCCAGTTTGAACCGCCAGACGCCATTGCCACGTTCAGCCCGCAGCGCCTCTTTCTCGGCTTCCGAAAGGTTCAGCGCAGCGCGGTCATAGACCGGCGGCTTGCCCATGTTCAGCTGTTTCTTGCGCTTTAGGTCCAGCTCGGTCGGCGTTTCGAACGCCTCATAGAAACGGTCCATTTCACGCAGTTTGTCGGCGGCCTCGGCATAGCGATCCAGCCGGTCGGACTGACGCTCGACCCGGTCCCAATGCAGGCCCAGCCATTCCAGATCCTGCTTGATGGCGTCGACATATTCTTCCTTCGACCGCTCAGGATCGGTGTCGTCAATGCGCAAGATAAACGTGCCGCCCGCCTTACGAGCAATCAGATAGTTCATCAGGGCGGTGCGCAGGTTACCCACATGGATATAACCGGTGGGCGACGGGGCAAAACGGGTGGTGGTCATGGAGTTCTCCTGTTGGCGCGGCTCATGTCACAGGATGGCCCATTTGTCCAGCAAAGGCGTTCAGGTCGGCTGCACCGGCCAGTGCTGATCAAGGTCTGCCAACCCAGCCCGGATCAGCTCGGCCAGAACGTCCAGATCAATATCCGCCAGCTTGTTCAAATAAAGACAGGATTTACCCAGCTTGTGCTTGCCTAGCCGCGACAGGATATCCCCGAAATCCGCGTAACCGGGCATGATGTAGATCGACAGAGCGGACTTTCGTGGAGAAAAGCCGGTGGCCAGAAAGTCACCCTCGCGCCCGGATTTATAGCGATAGTGATAGCGGCCATAACCCACGATCGACGGCCCCCACATGACCGGATTAAATCCCGTGGTTTTGCGGAAAACTGCATCCAATTCCCGCACGTCATTAGCTTTCCGCACCGGCTGTACCGTCGACAGGAAACTTTCTACGCTTTGGTCGGTGGGGGCGGTTTTGTTTTCAGATCGCGCCATGAACAAAAATTAACACGTAATGTTCATCCGCGCAGCCCATGTCTTGGGTGTATAGAGTGGCCACAGGTCCTCACCGCCCTACCTAAAAACCTGATATTCTGACAGGGAGATCGAAAATGACCATAAAATTGACCCGCCGAGCGGCCCTCGGCGCCGCAGCAGCACTGCCATTTGCGTCCGCAGCCGCCCCCGTTCTAGCCGCCGGATCCACGGCCAACGCCAATTCGACTGTCGCCAAATCATTCCAACTTGGGGATTTCACAGTCACAACGCTGCTGGACGGTACCGCCGCGCGCGACGACGCCCGAGAGATTTTCGGCGGCGATGCACCGGAAGAGGAATTCCTGAAGGTTTCCGAAGAAAACTTTATTTCTCCAGACAAGACGCAATTCTACTTTACCCCGACGCTGATCAATACTGGATCGGAACTGGTTCTGTTTGATACCGGGCTGGGACAGGGTGGCATTCAGGCAGCACTGGCAGATGCGGGCGTAACACCGGATCAGATTGATGTCGTTGTCATCACACATATGCATCCTGACCATATTGGCGGCATGACAACCAATGACGCGCCCACCTTTCCGAATGCGCGTTATATCACCGCAGCGGCCGAGTACGATTTCTGGGCTGCGCAGGATGCGGGCAACCGTGTAGGTGATTTGGTGGCTGCAAAAGTCACCCCGTTGGTCGAGAAGATGACCTTTGTTAAAGACGGTGGCGAGGTGGCTTCGGGCATCACTGCCATGGCTGCCTATGGTCACACGCCGGGTCACACCGTTTATCATCTGGAAAGCAACGGACAGCGGCTTATTCTAACAGCGGATCTGGCCAATCACTATGTCTGGTCCTTCGCACACCCCGAATGGGCCATTCGGTTCGACATGGACAAAGCGGCTGCAACGGATTCCCGCCGCAACGTGCTGGGCCTGCTGGCCGCTGATAAGGTGCCGATGATCGGCTATCATATGCCATTCCCAGCCGCTGGCTTTGTTGAAAACCGCGGCGAAGGGTTTCGGTTTGTCCCTGTCAGCTATCAGATGATGGGCTAAGCCTTAGTATCCAGGGTCCGGCCGTACTTTTGAGCCATCCGTGAAACGAGACAGGCGAAAGGCGGTCGGATCGACACAAGGCGTGGTTTCGGCGACCAGATCAGCTATCAGGCGGCCTGCCGCCGGGCCGATACCGAATCCATGGCCGGAAAATCCGGTCGCGATGTACATCCCCGGCATCTCATCCACCCCTGAAATCACTGGCACCGCGTCCGGCGTAACGTCGATCATGCCTGCCCAGCTTTGTACGATCTCTGCCTGTTGCAACGCGGGAAACGCTTTGCGTGCTTTGGCCCACGCCTGTCGCAAAACTTTTGAGGACGGCTCGGGGTCCAACATGCGGCACTTTTCGAATGGCGTCACATCGGTTGGCACCCAAGTCTGATCCTGCTGGGCCTCGGTGCGCCAACGGCTTGATAGCCGAAAGCGCAAAGACCGCCATTCCTGTGCAAAGGCAGGCAAGAACTGTCGGGCCAAACGGAAACTGTCGGGCACGATATCGACTGTATTCTCGTGGCCGGACGCAATCGTATAGCCCCCATCAGCACGCTTACGCATAGCAAATTCATCCGCCCAAAGCGCCGTTTCAGGCCCCGCAACCGGCGACGTGCGAAGAACCGTGTTCAACACCTTGAGCTGAGGCAGCTGAATTCCCGCATTCCCGGCAAACAGACGTGACCAAGCACCACCGGCCAAAACCACATAGCCGCATGCCACCCGACCACGTTCCGTAAAGACGCCCGCGATACGGCCACCCCTAAGATCGACACTGCGCACGGCGCAATTGGTCATCAGCACCGCCCCCCGGTCCCGCGCTGCCTCAGCGATGGCAGGCGCGGCCCATTGCGGTTCAGCGCGGCCATCTTGTGGCATATAAAGGGCACAATCGAATTCTGTCTCATTGCCGGGCAGTAGCGCATTCAACTCGGCGCCGGTCACCAGTTTCGCACCGGTTTGCAAACCTTCGACATGGCGTAACCAGCGTTCCAGATTTCCGTTGCCGCGCTTGCCCGAAGCGCCGAACAAGATGCCCGAACGGGTGTAACCGGTCTTGCGACCCGTTCGTTGATCCATCCCCTTCCACAGGTGTAGCGCCTCGACCATCAGCGGAATTTCACGTGGGTCGCGCATGCCCAGACGCACCCAACCCCAGTTACGAGAGCTTTGTTCGCCCGCGATCGGCCCCTTGTCGCACAGCAGAACCGACGCGCCGCGTTCAGACAATTCCAGTGCGGTCGACGCGCCAATTATGCCGCCGCCAATGACAACGACATCCACGGATTTGGGAAGGTGCAGATCAGGTTCAACAGGGGTTGGCTTTGGGCCGGGCATAAACCGCTCTTACTTCATGGCTTGGACCGCCATGAAGGCGTGGCGCGGGCATTCAGGCAACCTATCTTGTGCCGCAGCCGTGATGATTTTCTAATGCTGTGGCGAACACGCCAACAGACGTGAAAATGCGCACGCAAATCTCCTGGGATTTAGGTGGAGATCAAGCTGCCCCACGCAGCTCTGCCAGCTTCTGAAGCAAGCTTGCCCCTAACCCGCCGTCTTTGGTGCTGACTTCTTCATCCATCTCAGCCTGTTGTGGAAGTTCAGGCAAGACGGTCGGCGCTTTTGTGGATTTCACTTCGGGCTCGGGTTCCTCGGGCTCGTCATCACGAAGCAAATCCGCGATTGCCGAATCCAATTTGGCCTCGTCCAGAACCCGCGCCTCAGATTCCATGGCTTTGTACCTTAAAGGCGGGTGAAGCGGTTTGTCATATCCCTCATACATAATAACACCAAATCGTTAACTCAGATATCCAACACCAGATGCGACACAATTCAATTTTTTTGAATTAAGGTCACACCGCCCCAGTTGGGGCATGAATTAAGCTAAAATGTGTCAAAAAAATGTCTCAATTTCAAGCCGTCCGTTCCGTGACTGGCTAAAAAACAAGATGTTACCTGGATTCTCGAAACAATATCCGACCCACCAGCCACACTGACGCCGATGAGGAAACATCAAGTCGACCAGAGCGGCTCTGGATCAGTTTAACCCTGATCCCGCCAGCGATTCACAATCGGATAGCGACGGTCCAACCAAAAGGCCCGATGCGTCAGGCGGGTTCCGGGGGCGGACTGAAAGCGTTTGTATTCGCTGATATAGATCAGATGCTCGACCCGTCGCGCGTCGGCCTCCTCAAATCCGGCAGCGACACAATCGGCGATCGACCCGTCGCGGTCGATCAGTATGTCCAAAATGGCGTCTAGAACCGGATAGTCGGGCAGGCTGTCGCTGTCCTTCTGGTCTTCGCGCAGTTCAGCGCTGGGGGGTTTGTCGATGACCGAGGGGCGAATTACCTCCCCCAAAGGCCCCATCATCCAATCGCGGTGATTTGCATTGCGCCAGCGACAGGTCTCGAACACACGAGTTTTGTACAGATCCTTGATTGGGTTATAGCCCCCATTCATGTCGCCATAGATGGTGGCGTACCCCACCGCGACCTCGGATTTGTTGCCGGTGGTTAGTAGCATCTCGCCAAATTTGTTTGAGATCGCCATCAACAACAGCCCACGCAGGCGGGACTGGATGTTCTCCTCGGTCAAGTCCGCCTCGCGCCCCGTGAACAGCGGGGCCAGAGCTTCGGTCATTGCCGCACGGCTGTCAGAAATCGGCACATAGTCATAGTGGACGCCCAGCGCCTTGGCGACCGCCTCGGCATCATCCAGCGATGCCTGGCTGGTGTATTCCGATGGCAGCATCACGCAACGCACATTCTCGGCCCCGATGGCATCTACTGCAATCGCCGCGACCAAAGCGGAATCGACACCGCCAGACAGACCCAGCAGTGCCTTTTTGAAGCCGGTCTTGCCCACATAGTCGCGCAGGGATTGCACCATGGCGCGATAGTCTTGCTCCCATTCCTCGGGTTGCGGCACGATCTCGGCAGGTACGATGCGCCAGCCATCGTCGCCGCGTTCCAGATCGATGTGCGTCACTGCCTCATCAAATACAGGCATCCGAAACGCCAGCTCTCCGCCCGGATTCAGACCAAAGGTCGCCCCGTCGAACACCTGATCGTCCTGACCGCCAACCATATTCAGATAGATCAGCGGCAGGCCGGTCTCGACCACGCGCGCCACCATATGGTTCAGGCGCACGTCGTATTTATTGCGGAAATAAGGTGAGCCGTTAGGGATCAGCAGGAACTCGGCCCCGGTTTCTTCAAGCGTTTCCGCCACGTCGGGATGCCAGCTGTCCTCACAAATCGGGCTGCCGATACGCGTGTTGCCAACCGCATAGGGGCCGCCCAAAGGCCCGGCATCATACAAACGCACCTCGTCGAACACGGTTTCATTGGGCAGGTGATGCTTCAGCGATTTGCTGCTTATCCGCCCGCCCTTAAGGATTAGATAGGCGTTGAAAAGATTACCGTCTTCCGCCCAGGGCCCGCCAATCGCCATGGCGGGGCCATCGGCGCATTGTTTGGCCAGTTCCTCGACCGCTGCCATCGCGGCGCGGTAGAATGCAGGCTTCATCACCAGATCCTGCGTGTTGTATCCGGTAATGAACATCTCGGGGAATGCCACCAGATCGGCCCCGGCCTCGCGTGCCTGCTGCCATGCAGCCAACGCCTTGGCCGCGTTGCCGTCGATATCCCCCACAGTGGGGTTGAGTTGCGCCAGAGTGATGCGGAAACGGTCGGCCATGGTGCCCTCTTGCCCTCGTCAGTCTTAAAGCCATTTAGCAGATCATCGCGCAAGTGAAAGCCAAATGCGGCAAAACCCGTTGCCCTGCCCTCACGGGTACCTTAGTTTTGCGCAACAGGATGAATACCGGGCACGCAGGATCGATCATGAACGCTTTTCGCATTACCATTGCCGCATCTGCAATCGCCCTGATCGCAGCAGGCGCCGCTGCGCAGGACGGTCAGGTAATCACCAAGGACGACGAGGTCGGCGGAGTTTACGAAGGCACATTCCAGAACGGTCTGCGCCACGGAACCGGCACGTATCGTCTGCCGAACGGCTTCGAATACAGCGGTGAATGGGCCGAGGGAGAGATCCAGGGCAAGGGGATTGCCCGCTATGTCAACGGTTCGATCTACGAAGGGACGTTCGCCAAGGGTAAACCCGAGGGGCGCGGCAAGATCATCTATGCTGACGGCGGCAGCTACGATGGTGAATGGGTTGACGGGGCGATCACTGGCGCGGGTATGGCGGTTTATGCCAACGGTGCGCGCTACGAAGGCGATTTCAATAACGGCCGCTACCATGGCAAGGGCGTGCTGACCGATCCCAGCGGGTACAGCTATGACGGGGATTGGGTTGACGACGTCATACAGGGTAAAGGCAAGATCACCTATGCCGAGGGCGGCGTCTATGAGGGTGACGTCAATGGTGGTCAGCGCCACGGACAAGGCAGCCTGACCCTGCCCGATGGGATGACCTATGTCGGTGACTGGGTCGAGGATCGCATCACCGGAACCGGACGACTGTCCTACGTCAACGGGGACGTCTACGAAGGCACGCTGGGCGACGGTCGCCGCCAGGGCCAGGGCAAAGTGACTTACGCCAACGGCGATGTTTACGAGGGCAACTATGCCGATGACCTTCGCCATGGTCAGGGGACCTATACCGGAACCGATGGCTATATTTACACCGGCGAATGGACCGGTGGCCTGATCGAAGGTCTGGGCGAAGTGACCTATCCCGACGGATCCGTCTATGTCGGTGATTTCAGGGCAGATCTCGCCGAAGGCAAAGGCCGCATCACCTATACGGACGGCTCGACCTATGATGGCGACTGGATCGCTGGCGTGATCGAAGGCCAGGGGGTTTCGACCTATCCAAATGGCACGGTCTATCGGGGCCAATTCAAAAACGCCACGAACCATGGCAAAGGCATCCTGACCTCAGCCGACGGCTACAGCTATGACGGAGACTGGGTTGAAGGCCTGCGTCAGGGAAAAGGCCTGGCAACCTACCCTGATGGTACCACCTATTCCGGCGATTTTGACGCAGGCAAGCGCCATGGGCAGGGCGAGATCGTCATGGCCAACGGGTTCAGCTATTCGGGCCAGTGGACCGACGGCAAGATCACCGGTGACGGGATCGCCACATATCCAAGCGGCGACGTTTACGAAGGCAGCTTTGTCGACGCCAAACGTCAGGGCAACGGCACTATGCGTTATGCCAACGGTGAAGAGGAAACCGGTGTTTGGGAAGATGGCGAATTGGCGACAACGGACGGCGCAACGCCCCAAGCTGAATCCTCGGACGCCACTGACACGGACGGTTGAAACCTCAACTATTTTTATCTCGTCGCAGCTTTAAATGCACTTCATCCGACGGGGTGCATTATGCAGTGCGCAAAAAGAAACCTTCGCAATAGTCTTTGACCCGCAAATGGGTCTTTTCATTCCGTACGGGCTCTGTATAAATTCCGTTCATGATCAACCGCGCAGATATCCCTTTTGCCGACACCGCCATTCGCGGTGCGTCGCTGCGTGGCCTACTGATCCTAATCCGCCTCTGAGCGTGCCATCCGGCGCGCCTGCTCAGAGGAGGACGCCCGCGCGCCATAGGCTTTAGGACAGAAGAAGAAAGAGAATTCCATGACTAACGTGACCGACCAAGACCGCGTCTTGATCTTTGACACCACTTTGCGCGACGGCGAACAAAGCCCCGGCGCCACCATGACCCATGAAGAAAAGCTGGAAATTGCCGAGCTGCTCGACGACATGGGTGTCGACATCATCGAAGCCGGATTTCCCATCGCCTCGGAAGGCGATTTCAAAGCGGTTTCAGAGATCGCCCAACGATCAAAAAACAGCCGCATCTGCGGTCTGGCCCGCGCCAACTTCGCCGATATCGACCGCTGCTGGGAGGCGATCAAACACGCCGAGAAAAGCCGGATTCACACCTTCATCGGCACCTCACCTTTGCACCGCGCCATTCCAAACCTGACGCAGGACGAAATGGCCGAGAAAATCCACGAGACGGTTAGCCACGCGCGTAATCTGTGCGAAAACGTGCAATGGTCGCCGATGGATGCCACCCGAACTGAATGGGACTACCTGTGCCGCGTGATCGAAATTGCGATCAAAGCCGGGGCGACGACGATCAACATCCCTGACACCGTGGGCTATACCGCGCCATTGGAATCCGCCGACCTGATCAAGCGTTTGATCGAAACTGTTCCGGGCGCGGATGAGGTCGTCTTCGCCACCCACTGCCACAACGATTTGGGCATGGCGACGGCAAACTCGCTGGCCGCTGTGATCGGCGGTGCGCGCCAGATCGAATGTACGATCAATGGTCTGGGTGAACGGGCCGGCAACACGGCGCTGGAAGAGGTTGTGATGGCAATGCGCACCCGCAATGACATCATGCCGTACCACACTGGCATCGACACCACCAAGATTATGCATATCTCGCGCCGGGTTGCCACGGTTTCGGGCTTTAACGTGCAGTTCAACAAAGCCATCGTTGGCAAGAACGCGTTTGCCCATGAAAGCGGCATCCACCAGGATGGCATGCTGAAAAACCGGGACAATTTCGAGATCATGCGCCCTGAAGATGTGGGTTTGTCCGGCACATCATTGCCGTTGGGCAAACACTCGGGCCGCGCGGCGTTGCGCGACAAGCTGGAAACGCTGGGATATGAGATTGGCGACAACCAGCTCAAGGACATTTTCGTGCGGTTCAAGGATTTGGCCGACCGCAAGAAAGAGGTATTTGACGACGATCTGATCGCACTGATGACGCTCGATGACGCTGACGATCATCTGCAACTGGTGTCGATGAAAGTGACCTGTGGCACCGGCGGTCAAGCGGAATCAACTGTTGAGCTGGAAGTGGACGGGCAGGATACCATCGCCACCGAATACGGCGACGGCCCGGTGGATGCGACCTTCAAAGCCATCCGCGCGATCTATCCGAACAAGGCCCATCTGCAGCTGTATCAGGTGCACGCCGTGACTGCGGGCACCGATGCGCAAGCAACGGTTTCGGTACGGTTGGAAGAGGACGGCATGATCGCCACCGGTCAGTCCGCCAACACGGACACCGTAGTGGCTTCTGCCAAGGCCTATATCCACGCCCTGAACCGCCTGATCGTGCGCCGGGAAAAAACCGGGCCGGGCGCAGATGCGCGTGAGATCAGCTATAAAGATCTGACCTGACATAAAAACGGCCCGCAATTGCGGGCCGTTTTCCGCTTAGTGGATCAGGAAAACCCGGCTTTTTTTACCCCATCCACGAAATGTTGCAGATCTTCGTCCCGTGCGTAATGCAGCGTCGCGACCAGGTCTTCGATCTTTGCATCGGGCTGTGCGGCATAAATAGCATCCACATGTTTTCGGGCCTTGGCTTCATCCCCCAGCCACGCGTTGCACGCCGCGACATAGGCATTTTGCACAGGGTCCATTGTCGGCAAATGGGCAAAATCGTCAATTGCCTGATCATAGTGTTTTCCACCAAACCGCGCCTTTCCCAGATGGCTCCAGAAACGAGCAGGATGATGCGGATTCAGGCGCATGGCTTTCTGAATCCACTCCGCCCCTTCGTCGGGGCGACCTGACCAGGTCAGCAACTCTCCCATTTGGACGACAACCAGATCGTAGTTCGGGTTCAGCGACAACGCCCGTTCCTGATGGTAACGCGCGCGGCCCAGATTGTTCCGCAAAATCTCGACCGCTCCCATCAAACGATGAACATCCGCATCGTTGTCATCCATCGAGGCCGCCTTAAGGATTGCCTCTTCGCAGGACGCCAGCATGGCATCGCGGTCATCGCACCAGCCGTAACCCCAGGCTTGCCCCCGGATGCAACCGCTCCAGGCGTGGGCGTGAGCGTAATCGGGGTCAAGTTCTATGGCGCGGTCGATCAGCTTGGTCGCTTCGGCATTATCTTCGCACGTGCTGCGGTGATGCAGGACCTTGGCGGCCAGAACACATTCGTAAGCGGCGAAACTCGATGGTTTTTTGCGCGTCAGCCCTTCTTGCTGCGACGCTTCGATCCGCCCCGGCAGTGTCGCAACCACGGCTGAAATCACCTCGTCCTGAATGGTGAAAATATCATCCAGGTCACGGTCATATTTCTCGGCCCAGATATGGCCGTCGCTTTCACTGTCGATCAGCTGAACCGTCACGCGCACGCGGTTTCCCGCCTTGCGCACGCTCCCTTCGACTATGTAGCGCGCACCCAGCTTATCACCCACATCGCGGACATTCACCGCCTGCCCTTTGTAGACAAAACAGGAATTGCGCGAGATCACGAACAGTTCATGCCTGCGGCTCAGCTCGGTCAGAAGATCTTCGGTCAGACCGTCGGCAAAGAATTCCTGCTCTGAATCACCACTCATGTTTTCAAAAGGAAGAACCGCGATCGAGGGTTTCACGACTCTTGTCGCCTCTTGCCCGATCATGTTCTGCTCGGCCTCACCGGCCGGCGTATCCAACCCGACCCTGTACGCGTGAACGGGTTGTGACAGGTTCTTGAGCGACAGGTCCCCTAAATCGTGAAACTGCAGCTCTAACCGACTGGACACCTGTTCGTGGACAGCACCGGAAATCAGCACATCCCCTGCCTGTGCTGATTGTTCCAACCGGGCAGCAATGTTGACACCACTGCCAAAGATGTCCCCGTCTTCAAAGATGATTTCGTCAAGATTGATGCCCATGCGAAACTGAATGCGCTGGTCTTGCGGAACATCCGCATTCCTACGAAACATTCGATTTTGAACTTCGACGGCACAGGTCACGGCGTCGCTGGCGCTGGGGAATTCGACAAGCATCCCGTCGCCGGTGGTCTTGATGATCGTGCCGCGGTTTTTCTCGATCGAAGGGTCGATAAGCTCGATCCGGTGCGTGCGCAGCCGTGCCAGCGTGCCTTGCTCGTCAATTTCCATCAATCGGCTATAACCTACCATATCGGCGGCCAAAACCGTAGCAAGTCGGCGATTCATGGCACCCCTCCCTGCTGCAAGTCTAGGGCCGGGGGTCCTGTTCGAACAAGAAATTTTGCGGACACAGCCAGGGCGTGTAGCCGAACACCCTCAATGCGCCCGGAACATGTGTTTACCCGTGACCCAGCCCCGCAAATATCGCATCCAACCTGCGGGTCTCTTCGGCAAACCCAAACGGAGCGTTCACGACAAACATGCCAGACCCGATCATACGATGACCTTCACGCGCAGCAGGAAACCGCACCTCATGGCATTCTGACTTGGGCAGGTTTTGTTTTTTCAGCGCGGTGATCATCGGTTCATGCCGCCGATCGATCAGGATCGGGTACCACAAGGCAAGCACGCCGACGTTCCATTTGCGGTGCAATTTGGCAATTACTCCGGGAAGACGGTCGTATTCCGATTTGACCTCATAGCTCGGATCAATCAACAACATCCCGCGCCGGGGCGTCGGCGGCAATAAGGAATGCGCCAACTCATACCCGTCCTGCTTGTAAGTTTTTGCGCCGAAAGGCGACATGGTCATGGACAGGGCCGCATGCTCCTGCGGATGCAATTCGGCAAAATGCATGCTGTCCTGATCGCGCAACAGACTGGCGGCGATCATTGGTGATCCGGCATAGGTGTGCCCACCATACCGCGTCCGCACTGCCTCTAGCGCCTGTGACAACGGATGGTCCGCAGGGAACCATTTTTCGCGCAAAGCGCGCTCAATACCTGCAGCGGCTTCTCCGGTACGTACCGCCTCGACCGCATCCAGTTGATACAGGCCACGGCCCGAATGTGTTTCTAGAAAGGTCAGCGGCTTGTCTTTGCGGGTCAGATAATCCAGCACCCACGCCAACAAAGCGTGCTTTTGCACATCAGCCAGATTCCCAGCGTGGTAAATATGTTGATATGAGAGCATATTGCCTTCTAAAGTCCCTCTGAATAAGGCGGAAAGGTGCTGATTGTCGCGGAATCAGCCCTTTTACCGGGCGAGTTGGCACCCTATAAGTCATCCGTCCCGGAACCGTCGAGTCGCGGGCAGTAGAAATTCTGACGAACGGGATCAGTGAAAACATGGGAATCTTTGGCAATCTGGGCGGTTTGTTCACAGCGGACATGGCCATCGACCTTGGGACAGCGAACACGCTGGTTTATGTCAAAGGGCGCGGCGTGATCCTGTCTGAACCATCCGTGGTGGCCTACCACGTGAAAGACGGTGTGAAAAAAGTGCTGGCCGTTGGCGAGGATGCCAAGCTGATGCTGGGCCGGACCCCCGGTTCGATCGAAGCCATCCGGCCGATGCGCGAAGGTGTGATTGCCGATTTCGACACCGCCGAGGAAATGATCAAGCATTTCATTCGCAAAGTGCATAAACGCTCGACCTTTTCGAAGCCCAAAATCATCGTCTGCGTGCCGCATGGCGCAACGCCGGTTGAAAAACGTGCAATCCGTCAGTCGGTTCTGTCCGCAGGTGCCCGGCGTGCCGGATTGATTGCTGAACCCATTGCCGCCGCAATCGGTGCCGGTATGCCGATCACCGATCCGACCGGCAACATGGTCGTCGATATCGGCGGCGGCACCACCGAGGTGGCCGTGCTGTCGCTGGGTGACATCGTCTATGCCCGCTCGGTCCGTGTGGGTGGCGACCGGATGGACGAGGCCATCATCTCGTACCTGCGCCGTCAGCAAAACCTGCTGGTGGGTGAATCGACCGCCGAGCGGATCAAAACCACTATCGGCACCGCCCGTATGCCCGATGACGGCCGTGGCCAATCGATGCATATCCGTGGCCGCGACCTGCTGAACGGCGTGCCCAAGGAAATCGAAATCAGCCAGGCACAAGTGGCCGAGGCATTGTCGGAACCTGTTCAGGCGATTTGCGAAGCCGTCATGACCGCGCTGGAAACCACGCCGCCCGATCTGGCGGCCGACATCGTAGACCGGGGCGTGATGCTAACTGGCGGCGGCGCGCTGCTGGGCGATCTGGATTTGGCCTTGCGCGAACAGACCGGGCTGGCCGTGTCGATTGCCGATGAAAGCCTGAATTGTGTGGCTTTGGGCACCGGCAAGGCACTGGAATATGAAAAACAGCTGCGCCACGCGATTGACTACGAAAGCTAAGGCGCGCACCCTTTAAGGGACAACACTCGGGCACGAGCAGCACGGGAAGGTAACCTGTGGCAAAGGACCGATCACAGCGCGACGAATACACCACCCCCCTCCGCCGTCTGCTGTTGGGGATTGTGGTGCTGTGCCTGCTGGCAATCTTTCTGGTCTGGCGGATCGACAGCCCACGCGTGGAACGGTTCCGCGCGCAGGTCGTGGACCGGGTGGTGCCCTCGATGGAATGGGCCATGGTTCCCGTCACCGCCGTGGTCAATCTGGCACGCGATTTCCAAAGCTACCAGCGCCTGAGCGAACAGAACCAGGAACTGCGCAGCGAACTGCGCCTGATGCGCGCCTGGAAAGAGGCGGCGCTGCAGCTGGAACAGGAAAACGCCCGGCTGCTAGATCTGAACAACGTGCGCCTTGATCCGCGTCTGACTTATATCACTGGGGTGGTGATGGCCGACAGCGGGTCCCCGTTCCGGCAGTCGGTTCTGCTGAATGTGGGCGAACGGGACGGCATCACCGATGGCTGGGCAACGATGGACGGGATCGGTGTGGTCGGGCGTATTTCCGGCGTGGGGCCGGATACGGCGCGGGTGATCCTGATGACCGATGCCTCCAGCGCGATTCCAGCCACGATCCAGCCCTCGGGCCAGACCGCCCTGATCACCGGCGACAACACCTCCGCTCCAGCGGTCGAGTTTTTGGAGAACCGGGAGCTGGTCCGACCCGGCGACCGGGTCGTAACCTCAGGTGATGGCGGCGTGTTTCCCGGCGGTTTGCTGATCGGTCAGATCACTGCCGATCCCGGCGGCCGCTTGCGGGTGCGTCTGTCGGCGGATTTCGAACGGCTCGAATTTTTGCGGGTGCTGCGCTATCAGTCGGCGCCTCAGATTCGCGATCCGGGTGATATCGTCGGCCCGCGAAACCCCGAAACCGCCCTGACCCCGTCGGAGGTCGGTGATGGATAGCGCCACCTCCCAGCTTTGGTCCAAGCGCGGGCTGTATCTGTTTCTGGCCGCCCTTGTGCTGTTTCTACATCTGTTGCCACTGGACACGCAGCCGGACCGCTGGCCTTTTCCGGACATGCTGATTGCACTGACCTTTGCCTGGGTGCTGCGACGGCCCGAGTATGTGCCGACCCTGCTGATCGCCTTTGTCATGCTGATGGCCGATCTGTTGCTGCAACGCCCACCCGGCCTGCTGGCGGCGCTGGTGGTGTTGGGCGCGGCCTACCTGCACTCGGCCGCGTTTGGTATGCGGGATTCGGGATTTGTCAGCGAATGGACGACCGTCGCGGTGGTAATCACGGTTGTTTTCATGCTGAACCGCATCATTCTTGCTATTGTATCTGTACAACAAGCGGCATTGGGGCCCGTGGTGATACAATTGGTTCTGACAATTGCGGTTTATCCCCTGATCGTTCTGCTTAGCCAGAACGCCCTTGGGGTGCGGCGTGCATCCGTGGCCAATACCAATGCAATAGGGGCAAGGGGATGAAACAGCGCAAACCCAAGCCACAAGGCCTTGCCTATAAACGCCTTCCCCGCAGGGCCTTGATTCTGGGCGGGTTGCAGGCGGTCTTTATTGGGGGGCTTGCCGCCCGAATGCGCTATATGCAGGTTGATCAGGCCGATGAATACCGCCTGCTGGCCGAGGAAAACCGGATCAACATTCGCCTGATCCCGCCGACTCGCGGCCGGATTTACGACCGGAACGGAGAGATCATCGGCCAGAACTCGCCCTCATACCGCATCGTCATGGTGCGCGAAGATGCAGGCGACGTCGATCAGGTTATCGCCAAGCTTTCAGAGCTGATCCCCCTTACAACGGATGAGATTGAACGCGCCAAGACTGAAATGCGCCGCTCGGCCCCGTTCCTGCCGGTCACGCTGGCCGATCAGGTCACGTGGGAGGATATCTCGAAAGTGGCCGTCAACGCACCCGCCCTGCCCGGCGTAATCCCCGAGGTGGGGCAGACCCGGCAGTATCCGCGCTACGAAGATTTCGCCCATGTGGTCGGTTATGTTGGCCCGGTCAGTGATTACGACCTGAGCCAGATCGAAGACCCCGAACCGGTTCTGCGCATCCCGCGGTTCCAGATCGGCAAGGTGGGTTTGGAGGCCAAGCAAGAGATTGCCCTGCGTGGCAAAGCCGGAGCCAAACGGGTCGAGGTCAACGCCACCGGCCGCGTGATGCGCGAACTCGACCGGCAGGAAGGTGAGACTGGGGCAGACCTCCAGCTTTCGGTCGATGCTGATCTACAGCAATACGCGCAAGCACGTCTGGCCGGGGAAAGTGCCGCCGCCGTGGTGATCGATTGCGAGACCGGCGACATTCGCGCCATCAGCTCGGCCCCCAGCTTTGACCCGAACCTGTTTGTGCGCGGCATCTCGGTTGCCGATTACCGGGCGCTGACGCAGGACAATTACCGCCCGCTGGCTAACAAGACGGTGCAGGGCACCTATCCGCCAGGTTCAACCTTTAAAATGATCACCGCCATGGCCGCGCTTGAGGCCGGGGTGATTGGGCCATCGAACACGGTATATTGTCCTGGCCACCTGAAGGTGGGCAGTCGCCGCTTTCACTGCTGGAAACGCGGTGGGCATGGCACGGTTGATCTGGAAACCTCGCTAAAGCGCAGCTGCGACGTTTATTACTATGACGTGGCCTTGCGCACCGGTATCGACAATATCTCGGACATGGCGCGCACCTTCGGGCTGGGCGTCAAGCATGACATTCCGATGTCTGCTGTGGCCGCCGGGCTGGCACCGAACCAAGCCTGGAAGCAGCGCGTGCATGGCGAGGAATGGCTGGTCGGTGACACGGCAAATGCCTCAATCGGTCAGGGTTTCATGCTGGCCTCACCACTGCAACTTGCCGTCATGACGGCTCGTTTCGCAACGGGGCGAGCTGTGAAGCCACGACTGGTGCGGTCGGTAAATGGGATTGAACAGCCATCCGGCGCTGGGGAACCGCTGGCGGTGAACCGCAATAATCTGGAACAAGTGCGTCACGCCATGTTCACGGTCTCGAACAACCGGCGCGGCACCGCCTATCGCAGCCGTATCATCGCGGACGAGTTCCGCATGGCGGGCAAAACCGGCACCAGTCAGGTACGCAACATCACCAAGGCGGAACGCGCCGCCGGTGTAATCCGCAACGAAGACCTGCCATGGGAGCGCCGCGACCACGCACTGTTCGTCAGTTTTGCGCCCTATGACAACCCCAAATACGCCGTGGCCGTTGTGGTGGAACATGGTGGCGGTGGCTCCAAGGCAGCGGCCCCGGTCGCGCGGGACATCATGTTGCAGGCGCTGTACAACGGCACACCGCCGCTTGAGGCCTACCCGGCGGGCGATCGCGACCGCATCAAGGAACAGCAAAAACGGCTTGAGGGCGATCGTCGCCCCAAAGCGCGTCCGTCCGAGAAGGACCGCGCATGAGCTATTTAGAATACGCCGTCAAATCCACGCCATCGGGGTTCCGCAAGTTCCTGTATATGAACTGGCCTCTGACTCTGTTGTTGGTCAGCACGGCAAGCGCCGGTTTTCTGATGCTGTTTTCGGTTGCAGGCGGATCATGGATGCCTTGGGCCGAACCTCAGATGGAACGCTTTGGGCTGGGCTTGACGGCCATGTTCATCATCGCCCTGGTGCCGATCTGGTTCTGGCGCAACATGTCCGTTGTGGCCTATCTGGGATCAATAGTTCTTCTTGTTTTTGTTGAACTTTTTGGAACCATAGGTATGGGTGCTCAGCGCTGGATCGACCTGGGATTCATGCGATTGCAACCGTCCGAGGTTATGAAGGTTGCACTGGTCATGGTTCTGGCCGCTTATTACGATTGGCTGCCCTCGCATAAGACCTCGCGTCCGCTTTGGGTGCTGATCCCAGTGGCCCTGATCCTGATTCCGACATTCATGGTTCTGAAACAGCCCGATCTGGGCACATCAATCCTGCTGTTGGCAGCAGGCGGTGGGCTGATGTTTCTTGCTGGCGTCCATTGGGCCTATTTCGCCGCCGTCATCGCCGCTGTGGTGGGCCTGATTGCCACCGTGTTCAACAGCCGTGGGACCGAATGGCAGTTGCTCAAGGATTACCAATTCCGCCGGATTGACACCTTTCTGGATCCATCGACCGACCCGCTGGGCGCGGGGTATCACATCACCCAGTCCAAGATTGCTCTGGGATCGGGCGGCTGGAACGGGCGTGGGTTCATGCAAGGAACTCAATCGCGCCTGAACTTTTTGCCCGAAAAACATACCGATTTTATTTTCACCACGCTGGCCGAAGAGTTCGGCTTTGTCGGCGGTATCACTCTGCTGACCCTCTATGGCCTGATCCTGGTGTTCTGTCTGGTCACGGCGCTGTCGACCAAAGATCGCTTCTCGTCGCTGGTGACGCTGGGAATCGCGCTGAACTTCTTTCTGTTCTTCGCGGTCAACATGTCGATGGTCATGGGCCTTGCCCCGGTCGTGGGCGTACCGTTGCCGATGGTCAGCTATGGCGGCTCAGCCATGCTGGTTCTGATGGCCGCCTTCGGGATCGTCCAAAGCGCCCATATTCACCGCCCTCGCTGATCTGAAAGGCCCCTCATGCCCGTGAACGTCCTGTTTTCCGCGCGCCCTGCCCTGTGGTCGATCTACGAACCGCTGCTGACCAAAGGTCTGACCGAGGCCGGGTTGGACTTTCGACTTAGCACAGAATGCGAACCGGATCAGGTGGATTACGTCGTTTACGCCCCGAACGGAGGGCTGTTGGATTTCATCCCCTTCACGCGGCTGAAAGCCGTGCTCAGCCTGTGGGCCGGGGTCGAAAAGATCGCGGGCAATGAGACCCTGACCGTACCGCTGGCACGGATGGTGGATCATGGCCTGACGCAGGGCATGACCGAATGGGTGGTGGGCCACGTGCTGCGCTATCACCTTGGCATGGATCGGCATATCACCGTGCAGGACGGTATCTGGGCTCCTGACCCGCCCCCTCTGGCCACCGGGCGTCAGGTCTGCATTCTCGGCCTTGGCGAGTTGGGTGAAGCGGCGGCGCGCGCATTGGCAGCTTTGAATTTCGACGTCACCGGTTGGAGCCGTACAGCCAAGGATATTCCCGGCATTACCTGTCTGCACGGGCCGGACGGGCTGGGTACCGCTCTGTCACAGGCCGAGATCGTGGTTCTGCTGCTGCCCGACACCCCCGCCACCGAGAATATTCTGAACGTCGAAACACTGGCCATGCTGCCCAAGGGAGCCTGCATCATTAACCCCGGACGCGGTCCGCTGATCGACGACGACGCCCTGCTTGCCGCGCTGAACTCAGGTCAGGTCGGCCATGCGACGCTAGACGTATTCCGGGTCGAACCGTTGGCTGCAGATCATCCTTATTGGGCGCATCCGAATGTAACGGTGACCCCACATATCGCCTCGGAAACCCGCCCGGAAACGGCGGCACAGGTGATCTGCGAAAACATCCGCCGAGGCGAGGAAGGAAAGCCCTTCCTGCACCTCGTTGACCGGTCTCTGGGGTATTAGGCCGCGATCAGCCCGCGCCCTTTCAGCAAGGCCTCAACCCCCGGCAGACGCCCGCGGAAAGCAAGGTACAGCTCTTCGGCTTCACGTGAACCGCCGGTGGACAGGATGTTGTCCTCTAACGCTTGGGCGCGTTCCGGATCAAAGGCCCCTCCGGCCTCTTCAAACGCGGCAAAGGCGTCGGCATCCATGACCTCGGACCACATATAACTGTAATAGCCCGAGCTATAACCGTCGCCCGCAAAGACATGTGCGAAATGCGGGGTAGCGTGGCGCATCCCGATGGCCTGCGGCATACCGATCTTAGACAGAACCTCAGCCTGTTTCGCCATCGGATCTGCCGGGGCCGCGCCATCGTGGAACGCCAGATCGACCAGCGCCGAGGCAACATATTCCACCGTCTGAAACCCCTGGTCGAAATTGGCGGCCTTGAGCACTTTCTCAAGCATCTCCTGCGGCATCGCTTCGCCGGTTTCGGCGTGGGTGGCAAACTCGGCCAGAACCTCGGGCACTTCCAACCAGTGTTCGTAAAGCTGGCTGGGCAGTTCCACAAAGTCCCGCGCGACACTGGTGCCCGAGATGCTTTCATAGGTCACGTCGGACAGCATCTGATGCAGCGCGTGACCGAATTCATGGAACAGAGTCCGGGCATCGTCATACGACAGCAACGCAGGATCGCCCTTGGCAAAGTTACAGACATTGATCACGACCGGAGCCTGCACCTTGGGGAACTTGGCCTGTGACCGCATCGCACTGCACCACGCCCCCGACCTTTTAGATCCTCGCGCGAAGTAATCGCCGATGAACACAGCGAAGTGCTGCCCGTTACGCGTGACCTCCCACGCGCGGCAATCGGGATGATAAAGCGGCACGTCCAGCGGTGCAAATTCCAACCCGAACAGACGATTGGCGCAGGCAAAGGCAGCCTCGATCATCCTGTCCAATTGCAGATAGGGCTTCAATGTTGCCTCATCTAGGTCATGCTCGGCCTTGCGGCGTTTCTCGGCATAGTAGCGCCAATCCCATGCTTCCAGGGGGCCGTTGACGCCGTCCTCCTGCATCATCTGTGTCAGGATTTCAGCATCCGCATCGGCCCGCGATTTGGCGGGTGCCCAAACCTGCATCAACAGGTCGCGCACCTTGTCCGGTGTGCGGGCCATTTCGGTTTCCAGTTTGAAGTCAGCAAAGCTGTCATAGCCCAGCAATTTGGCGCGTTCCTCACGCAATTGCAGAGTTTCTGCTGCAATTTCGCAGTTGTCAGTTTCGCCCCCATTGGCTCCGCGCGCCGTCCAGGCCCGATAAGCCTTTTCCCGCAGGTCGCGACGGGGTGAGAATTGCAGGAACGGCACAATCAGCGAGCGTGACAAGGTCACGACCGGACCCCCTGCCCCTTTTTCCTGTCCTGCGGCGCGGGCAGTATCCACGACGAACTCTGGCAGGCCCTCCAGATCGTCCTCGGACAGGTCCATGTACCAATCGCGCTCATCGGCCAGAATATTCTGGGTAAAGGACGTTCCCAACGAGGCCAGCCGGGCCTTGATGTCTTGCATCCGGGCGTCCTGATCACCTTCCAGCGCGGCACCTGCGCGAACAAAACCGCGATGGGTCAGCATCAGCACGCGGGCCTGTTCGTCGGTCAGACCCAGTTCATTTCGACGCGCCCACAGTTCGGCCACCCGCTGAAACAGCGCCTTGTTCGAGGAAATGCCCGAGAAATGTGCTGCCAGCTTGGGTGAAAAGTCGCGCTGCAATTCTTCCCGCGCCGGGTTGCTGTCGGCACCCGCGACGGTGAAGAATACGGATAGAACCTTGTCCAACTGCTCGCCCGCAGCCTCAAGCGCTTCGATCGTGTTGGCAAAGGTAGGCGTATCTGGGTTGCCAGCAATCGCGTCAATCTGAGTGTTGTGGACCCGCATGGCCTGATCCAGCGCGGGTGAAAAATCGTCATCCGAAATTGCGTTGAAGGGGGCAATTTCAAAGGGCGTGGTCCAGTCGGACAGGATCGGGTTGGTCATACAGCTCTCCTTTGCTGGTCAAGCTAGGGAGGCAGGTTGGAATGGTCCAGAGTTGGCGCGTCAATTTCTGTCACTATTCTTCTTGCTCAATCCATGCGCCGCACGCAGGGTCGTCAGCAAAGGGAGACAGGACATGAGCAAACCCAACCGACCCGCCGGAATCATGACAACAGCCATACATGCGGGCGATCCTCCGGATGCCTCGACCAATGCGTCGGCACCACCGATCCACATGAGCTCAACCTATGTGACCGAAGACCTTGCTGGATTTTCCGCTCATGATCTGACCCCAGACAGCCCTTATGTCTATTCCCGCTGGGCCAATCCGACTGTGGCAGGGTTGGAAGCCAAAATTGCCGCGTTGCAAGGAACCGAGGCCTGCCTGGCCACCGCATCCGGAATGGCGGCTGCATCGGCGATCTTTTTCACATTTCTTTCAGCGGGTGATCACCTGATCGTGTCGGATGTGTCCTATGCCGGCGTTGCTGAACTGGCGCGTGAAACCCTTCCCCGAATGGGGGTTGATGTATCGGCGGTCAACATGTCTGATTTGGCAGCCGTGGCGGCGGCGATCCGACCCAATACAAGGCTGATCCACACGGAAACCCCGGTCAATCCGATCAACCGCCTGACTGACTTGGCCGAGGTTTCCAGGCTGGCCAAACAGGCAGGCGCACTGCTGAGCTGCGATGCAACTTTTGCCTCACCTTTGGGAATGGACACGGCGGCGCTGGGTGTCGACCTGACCATGCACTCGATCACGAAATACATTGGCGGGCACGGGGATGCGATCGGTGGCGCAGTGGCAGGATCAACTGAATTGGTGGCAAGAATGCGCGCCGAGGCCGCTATCCATCATGGCGCGATACTATCGCCGTTCAACGCCTGGCTGATTGCACGCGGCGCTTCGACCCTGCCGCTGCGTATGAAAGCGCATGAGGCCGGGGCATCAGCAATTGCCGAATGGCTTGAAGCTGACTCACGGGTGAGCCGGGTGATATACCCGGGACTTGCCTCGCACCCTCAGTCTGACTTGGCCCAACGACAAATGTCGAACATGTCCGGGATGATTTCTTTTCAGGTCGGCAGTGCTGCGGACGGAGAGAGCATTGCCCGGCTGATGATCGAAAGACTGAACGTCATTCACTATGCAGTATCGCTGGGACATCATCGCAGCCTGATCTTCTGGATGGGAACGGATGGGTTGATGGAAACGTCGTTCCGCTTGCAGGGTGCGCAGCTTGAGGACTATCGCCACTATGCAGGTGATGGGATATTCAGGTTGTCCGTTGGATTGGAAGATGCCGAAGACCTTATAGCCGATCTGGACGGTGCGTTGGGTTAGAGGCTCCCGCCCCCGCGGTGCGCATCAAAGATGCACCCTGGCGGGGTTGGGCCGGGCCACGCATGCGCGCGGCGGGTGCGCTTAATGTTGGGACGACGCGCAAATTGGGCAGTCAGTGCGGCGTGACAAGGTGATCTTGCGGCTTTCACCGTAGAGCGCGTCATAGATCAGCATCTCGCCCTGCAGAGCCTGCCCAGCGCCGGTAATCACCTTGATCGCCTCAACCGCCATCATCGAACCCACCACGCCCGGCAGCGGGCCGATCACACCAGCCTCGGCGCAGGACGGGGCCAGACCGGGGGCCGGAGCTTCGGGGAAAATACATTGATAGCAGGGTGCGCCCTTGGCCGGGTCAAAGACGCTGAGTTGGCCTTCCCATTGTGACAGCGCGCCCGAGATCAGCGGCTTGCCCAGCGCCACAGCCGTGCGGTTGGCCAGATAGCGGGTGTCGAAATTATCGGTGCCATCTAGGACAAGGTCGAAATCGGCAAACAGGTCTGCGGCGATCTCTTCCGTCAGACGGCGGTGATAGGGCAGGACGACCACATTGGGGTTTTGCGCCTGCATTGCCTGTTGCGCCGAAAACACCTTGGGCATGCCGATGTCCGCATCGCGGTGGATGACCTGCCGTTGTAGGTTGGCGTTTTCGACCTCGTCATCGTCGATTACGCCAATAGTCCCGACCCCGGCGGCAGCCAGGTATTGCAGCGCGGGTGCCCCAAGTCCGCCAGCGCCGATGACCAGAACCCGCGCCTGTTTCATCTTTTTCTGCCCGGGCCCGCCCAATTCACGCAGGACGATGTGGCGAGCATAGCGTTCAAGCTCGGTCTCGGTGAATTGGTCGGATGGCATCGTGGGCTCCTGAGCTGAGACTGGCGCGGCGCGATTTCGCAACGCTTTCAACACGCGTCCGTAAACCAGTACCAGCAGCACAGTACCCGCCAGTATCAGCCACATCGCCGCAGAGCCGCCAGTTGCCTGTCGCAAAGGGTGCCCATCAGGCAAAACCAGTTGCGCCGTAATCACACCCAGAAGCAGCACCGCAACCGAAGTCATGCGCGCCGTGCGGGAAACCCCGGCCAGATAGCCAATGCCCCACAGGCCGGCCGCAAGAATCCCGACCAGAAGCATCAGCCGCGCCCGGTCGAGCCGAAGCCACCCGCCCCACGTGCCGTATCGCTGAGCGTATCGGCCGCTTCAAACGCGGCTTGTACAACTGGGGCCACGACAAGTTGCGCTATGCGTTCGCCATGGGTGATTTCGAACACCTCCTGACCCGCATTCAGGACGATCACTCCTAGCGGACCGCGATAATCGCTGTCGATCGTACCGGGCGCATTGGGCAGAGTGATCCCGTGTTTCAGAGCCAGACCCGAGCGCGGGCGCACCTGAACTTCAAACCCCTGCGGAATTTCGATCCGCAAACCTGTAGGCACCAGCGCGCGCTGACCCGGTTCAAGTGTGATTGACGCGCCCCCGGGCAGGTTTGCCCGCACATCCGCGCCAGCAGCCCCGGTGGTTTCATAAGACGGCAAGGGAACTGACGGGTCAGCGCCCTCTTCGCGGATCACACGAATTGCAACCATCACTGTTCCTCTTGTCTAGCTGGTCAACGCGTCGGCGATCCTGGCCGCCAGACGCTCGGCCACTGCATCTTTGCCCATGCGAGGCCATTCTTCGGCGCCCGAGTCCGAGATCAGGATCACCGCATTCTCGGACCCGCCCATGATCCCGGTTGCCGGGCTGACATCATTGGCCACGATCCAGTCGCACCCTTTGCGACCCCGTTTTGCGGTGGCATGTTCGACCACATTGTCCGTCTCGGCGGCAAACCCGACAACCAGCGCAGGGCGTCCGGTCTCCATATGCGATACGCGTTTAAGGATGTCCGGGTTTTCGGCAAACTCCAGTGCTGGCATCCCATCGCGGCTTTTCTTCAGCTTTTTGTCCGACGCTCTGGCGACCCGCCAATCCGCGACGGCCGCCGCGAACACGCCCGCATCCACTGGCAGCGCGGCATCCACGGCGTCCGACATTTGCTGCGCGGTTTCAACCTTCACGACCTGCATCCCTAGGGGCGGCGGAACATCCGCCGGGCCGGTGACAAAGATCACCTCGGCACCCAGCGCAGCCAGCGCCCGGGCCACTGCCGTGCCCTGCGCCCCGGACGAGCGGTTGGCGATGTAACGCACCGGGTCAATCGGTTCATGAGTCGGCCCCGAGGTCACCAGCACACGCCTGCCGCTGAGCGGGCCTTGACCCAGTTCAACCTCAATAGCAGCGACAATCTCCAAAGGTTCGGACATGCGACCGGGGCCATATTCACCGCAAGCCATATCACCCTCGTTCGGGCCGACAAAACGGACGCCGTCGGCCTGCAACTGATTCAGATTACGCTGGGTCGCCGGATGGTCCCACATCCGCACATTCATCGCCGGGGCACACAGAACCGGCGTGTCGGTGGCCATCAACAGGGTCGAGGCCAGATCGTTCGCCAGCCCAGTCGCCATCTTTCCCATCAAATCCGCCGTCGCGGGAGCCACAACGATCAGATCCGCCGAGCGCGACAGTTGGATATGCCCCATCTCGGCCTCATCCGTCAGGTCAAACAGATCGCGATAGGCTTTCTCACCAGTCAGAGCCGCCACGGACAGGGGCGTTACGAATTCCTCGGCCGCGCGGGTCAGCACCGGCGTCACCGCGGCACCGCGTTCCCGTAAACGCCGGATCAGGTCCAGCGACTTATAGGCCGCGATCCCGCCGCCGATAATCAGCAGAATGCGTTTCGATGCCAGCATAATGAGCCCTTCCTGTCCCGGTCGGCCCCGACATTAGGCAAGGGGGCCTGACAGTTCCAGCGGTTAATTCTGCTTTTGAAACGCCCGACATGGGTCTTCGCGTTCCATACTGGGGCTGTCGATCACCGCGTCGAAGGTGCCGTCCACCACGCCATCCTCGGATTGGCCAAGCACAAAGACTTTCAGACCCGGGTGCAGTCGGGACAGAAAGGTAGGAATGCCCCGATCCTTGCGGGCATGGCCATTCCCGGTGATTACCGCAACCGGACCACCGGTTTCGTCCTTAGCGCGCAGGATGGCGCGGGTCAGAACCGCATCGCGCAGGCGCTGAATGGCCACCAGCTGCGGCAAGGTACTTTCGGGGATCGCATCGCAATGGGCGGCCAGTTGATCCGCTTCGCGCGCGGTCTGTTCGTCGGCCGGTAAAGGCACGGTCAGGCCGTAACGCGCTGCATCCGCGCCCAACGCAGTGGCCGCGCCTCGCTCCATCGCAGCACGGGCAGCGGCTCGCGGAACCATAGCCCCATAGACGGGCGCGTCTGATGCCTGAAACACCGGGTAATACATGCTGAGCGGCGGCCATCCGGATTCGAGCCAGTCCAGAATGCGCGCAAGCTCTTCGGGGTCGGATACGGCCTTGTCTGCAAGGCGTTGCGCGCCTTCCTCGGTCACCATCTCCCACACGACGGCCGAGGGTTTGATGGCCTTCAAGGCCTCGGCCTGAATGACATGGTGCTGCGGGTTGTCATGGATTTCGCCCAAGATTACTACATCTGCCGAGGTCATCGCGGCCAAAACATCATCGGAGATCACATCATCGGCATGGCCAGGCTTGACCATAACCACTAGTGCACAAACAAGAATCGCAAGCTGTCTCATGCGATGAAGTGTTGCACCTCGCGCGACTGGGCTTCAAGGTTCTTGCGCATTTTCACAAAAGCCGCGGCCTCAAGCTGACGCACGCGTTCCTTGGACAAGCCAAGCTCCTGCCCCAGGCTTTCCAATGTCCGACAAGGATCGCGCAGCTTGCGTTCGCGCACGATAAAGCGTTCACGGTCGTTCAACGATTGCATCGCCGTCACCAACCATTCGCGCAGTTGTTCGGTATCGTGGCTGTTTTCGACCGTCTCGGCGGCTTGCGCACGTTCATCTTCCAGCGCGTCGATCCATTCCCGACCGTCTTCATCCGCGGATTGCACAGCGTTCAGCGAAAAATCAGACCCCGAAAGACGCCCCTCCATCATCTCGACATCACGCAGGGGCACACCAATTTCGGCTGCAATCATCTGATGCAATTGATGACGATCAAGATCCATCCCTTCTGTCGCCGCTTCTCGCTCCAACCGTGCCTGAACCCGACGCATGTTAAAAAACAGCGATTTCTGGGATGAGGTCGACCCGGTTCGCACCATCGACCAGTTGCGCATCACGTAGTCCTGAATGCTCGCCTTGATCCACCATACCGCATAGGTCGAAAAACGCACGCCACGGTCGGGGTCGAATTTGTCGGCGGCTTTCATAAGACCCAACCCGGCCTCTTGAATCAGGTCATTCATCGGCGCGCCGTATCGTTTGAACTTGGCCGCCATCGAAATCGCCAGCCGCATATAGGCTGTGATCAGCCGATGCAGTGCTTGTTCGTCACGGTCGTCACGCCACGCATAAGCCAGCTTTAATTCAGTTTCTGCGTCCAGCAATTCGGCTTTCATCGCCTGCCGGGACATCGAAAAATCGGTTCCATTATCCAGTGCCATGGAAATCTCCCCTTTTCACAGGCGCGGGCCGGACTTGCCTTACGGACCTAGGGTCGATACGCAGAACAAAACCGGGTGGATCACCAGAAAGGTAATTATAGTGTATCCGGATGTAACCTTTGTGTTGGGCGGTGCGGCCTCTGGCAAATCAGCTTTCGCCGAGCAACTTGTTGTTTCATCAGGTAAAAGTCGCGTTTATCTCGCCACATCACAAGTGTTTGATGATGAGATGCGCGACAAGATTCAGCGCCATATCACGCAACGCGGCGCAGGTTGGAAGACAGTTGAGGCCCCCTTCGATCTTGGCCCGGTCCTGTCCGATCTGACCCCCAATCATGTCTGCCTGATCGACTGCGCTACCATGTGGCTGACCAATCATTTATTGGCCGAAAACGATCTGGAACAGGCGCAGACCGCGCTGATGCAGGCCCTGCGAACCTGCTGCGCTCCAATTGTTATCGTCTCGAACGAGGTCGGCCATGGTATCGTCCCGGACAACGCTTTGTCCCGCCGGTTCCGCGAGGCTCAGGGACGGCTGAACATCGCGCTGGCTTCACAGGCTGATCTCGCCGTGCAGGTCACCGCGGGGCTTCCGTTGGTGCTGAAAGGGCAATTGCCATGACGCGGCTTCATCTTGTCCGCCACGGGCCGACCCATGCGAAGACCATCGTTGGCTGGTCCGACGTGCCTGCGGACCTCGGCGATCACGCCGCTATCGCACGGTTGCACGACCACCTGCCGGCCAAGGCATTGGTGGTATCGTCCGACTTGTTGCGTGCTGCCGATACGGCATCGGCTATTCAGGGCAAACGCCGACGCCTGCCGCATCACAGCGACCTACGCGAGATTCATTTCGGCGCATGGGAAATGCGCAACTTCAAAGAGATCGAGGCCGAGGACCCCGATCTGGCCTTTGCTTATTGGGACAACCCCGGCGATGTGCGCCCGCCCCAGGGTGAAAGCTGGAACGAGGTTCGTGCCCGTGTCGATGCCGTGGTCGACCAGTTTGTTGCTGATCACACAGGCCAAGACCTGATCATCGTGGCCCATTTCGGCGTGATCCTGACTCAGGTGCAGCGCGCCCTTGACGTTGACGCGCAAGAGGCGTTCAGCCATCGCATCGACAACCTCTCGGTCACTGACATCACCCATCACGGAGGGCATTGGTCGGTGGGGCGGATCAATCACTGTCCGTGATAACACCCCGCACAAATCACTGATTTACTGAAGGACCGCGCCGCGTCATCGTAATGGCATGACTTATGATTTGTTTATCGGAGACCGCCTGTTTTCCAGCTGGTCCATGCGCGGATGGCTGATGCTGGAAATGTTTGGCCTACCCTATCGAAGCAAAATGATTGGCCTTTATTCCGGCACCATGACCGAGGATATGAAACCGCTGACCCCAGCGCGCCTTGTGCCTGCCTTGCGCCTGCCGGATGGCACTGTGGTGGGTGAAAGCCTCGCCATGGCTGAGACATTGGCCGAACGGCACCCTGAGGCCGGGATGTGGCCCGAGGATCCCGCCGCCCGCGCAACGGCCCGATGGCTGTGCGCCGAAATGACGGCCGGGTTTACAGCTTTGCGTGGAGAATGCCCGATGCAGCTGTTGCATTGCTGGCATGGATTTAACCCATCGCCTGAAACGCTGGCCGATCTAAACCGGATCGAAACCCTCTGGGCCCATGCTCGCACTATATCCGGAGCAGAAACCGGGCCGCTTTTCGGCAGCTATTCTCTGGCGGATGTGTTTTACACGCCCGTCGCTGCACGCATCACCGGTTACGGTTTGCCGGTGTCTAAAGGCAACCGAGGCTATTGTTTGGAATTGCTGTCCGATCACGCGGTCCGGCAATGGCGCGCCATGGGGTTGACCGTGTCCTATGATCCGTTTCCTTACACATTGGACCTGCCGTCACAGCCATGGCCCATCGGCGCGCAAATCGATGCACGGTCAGTTGAAAACGGGCCATCGATCAACGACACCTGCCCCTTTTCCGGCAAAGCGGTCACTCATTTTCTGGAACTGGATGACCAATGCTGGGGGTTCTGCAACCAGTTCTGCCGCGACCAAACAGTCGCGGACCCCGGTGCCTGGCCAAAATTCTTAGCAATGACTGGCGCCGTTAACCATTCTTAAACCGTGACCATGGCAGCAACGACTTGTTAACCAAACAGGTCGTACATGGTCTCCCGTTCTCATACCGTTGCTTTCCAAGGGGTCGACGCCCGCCCGGTCGAGGTGCAATGCGCCGTCTCGCCGGGTCTGCCCGCCTTTTCCATCGTCGGCCTGCCCGACAAGGCCGTGTCCGAGGCCCGCGATCGCGTCCGCAGTGCGCTGAGTTCGATGGCCATCGCGTTGCCGTCGAAACGGATCACCATCAACCTGTCCCCTGCCGACCTGCCCAAAGAAGGTAGCCATTTCGACCTGCCCATCGCCGTCGCATTGCTGTCTGCATTGGAAATCATCCCTGCGGATGCGGCCGAAGGAGCCGTTTCGTTGGGTGAGCTATCGCTGGACGGCTCCCTGGTTCCGGTTGTCGGGGCACTACCCGCCGCCATGACCGCCGCCGCCGAGGATCGTACGTTGCTGTGCCCGCGTGCCTCCAGCGCCGAAGCCGCATGGGTCGATGCCACGCAGGTAATCGGCGCTGGTTCTCTGGGCGACGTCGTGCGCCATTTCTCAGGCCAGTCACCCCTGCCCGCAGCCCAACCCGGTGAAGTGAACTTGGTGCCCAGTACCCGTGATCTGCGCGATGTAAAAGGGCAGGAACGGGCCAAGCGCGCGTTAGAGATTGCCGCAGCAGGCCGCCACCATCTGATCATGATTGGTACTCCCGGGTCGGGAAAATCCATGCTGGCCGCGCGCCTGCCCGGTGTTCTGCCGCCGCTGACCCCGACTGAGGCGCTGGAAACGTCGATGATCCAATCCCTGTGCGGGCTGCTGGACGAAGGCGGCATCAGCCGCAGCCGCCCGTTTCGTGAGCCGCATCATACCGCCTCGATGGCGGCAATCGTCGGGGGCGGAAAAGGGGCCAAACCGGGCGAGATATCTCTGGCCCATAACGGTGTTCTGTTCATGGACGAATTTCCCGAATTCCCGCGTACCGTGCTGGAAACCTTGCGCCAACCCATTGAGACCGGCGAAGTCATGGTTGCCCGCGCAAATGCCCATGTGAAATACCCGTGCCGGTTCATGCTGGTGGCCGCAGCCAACCCCTGCAAATGTGGATACCTGACCGATCCCGCCCGCGCCTGTTCACGTGCGCCCGTCTGCGGAGAGGATTATCTTGGCCGGATATCAGGCCCGCTGATGGATCGGTTCGATCTGCGGATCGAGGTGCCTCCGGTCGGGTTCACCGATCTGGACCTGCCACCATCCGGCGACGGTTCGGCCACCGTTGCGGCACGTGTCGACCAGGCCCGTGCCATTCAGGCCAAGCGGTTCCGGGACATACCCGCAACTCGCCAGAACGCCGACGTTGAAGGTTCGGTGCTGGAAGAGATTGCCGCGCCGGACGCCGAAGGCAAAGAGTTGCTGTTGAAAGCGGCGGAACAGTTTGGCCTGTCAGCGCGCGCCTTTCACCGCATTCTGCGGGTGGCGCGCACAATCGCCGATCTGGAGGGCGCACCGAACGTCCGCCGCCCGCATGTAGCCGAGGCGCTGAGCTTTCGCATCAGCGCCAAGGTCGCATCTTAAAGTTTGGCTTCAATCGCCTGCCAGATCTTTTCGGCGATGTTCACACCATCGAACCGCTCCAGTTCCTGAATACCCGTGGGCGAGGTCACGTTGATTTCGGTCAGATAGTCCCCGATCACGTCGATCCCTACGAAAATCTGGCCTTTTTCTTTCAACAACGGGCCAATCGCCGCGCAAATCTCCTGATCGCGCTCGGACAGGCCGATCTTTTCGGGCCGTCCCCCCACATGCATGTTCGACCGCGTCTCACCTTTTGCCGGAACCCGGTTGATCGCTCCTACGGCTTCACCATCCACAAGGATCACACGTTTGTCGCCATTGCTGACATCGGGCAGGAATTTCTGCACGATCAACGGCTCGCGCGAGAAACCGGTAAACAGCTCGTGCAACGAGGTCAGGTTGCGATCATTCGCATCCAGCCGGAACACACCCGCGCCACCGTTGCCAAAAAGCGGTTTTAGAATGACATCGCCGTGCTTTTCTTTGAACGCCTTGATGGTCTGCAAATCGCGCGCAATCGTTGTCGGCGGGGTCAGGTCGGGGAAATCCAGAACCAGCAACTTTTCGGGATAGTTCCGTACCCAGAATGGATCATTGACCACCAACACCTGCCCTTTCAGGCGATCCAACAGATGAGTCGACGTGATGTAATGCATATCGAACGGAGGGTCCTGACGCAGCCAGATCACATCGAACTCGGCCAGATCAACCTCGCGTTCCGGGCCCAGTTCCGCCGGATTGCCGGCCACACGCTGCACCGTCATGTCGTGTCCGCGCGCGGTGATCCGCCCTTCCTGATAGGCCAACTGGTCCGGGCTGTAGAAAAACAGCGTATGCCCGCGCGCCTGTGCTTCTTCGGCCAGACGGAAGGAACTGTCTGCGTTGATATCCACGGCCCCGATCGGGTCCATCTGAAAGGCGATTTTCATGGCGTGTCCCTCAGTTTCTCGCCAGATACATGGCCCAGCGCGCCCGAGGGTTCAATGGGTGTCAGCCCTGACCAAACGCGTTTTCGATGATTTGTACAGCGCCCGTGGCATCCACCAGCGCCGCATCAAACCTGACATTTGTCAGTTGCCCATATGGTTCCGTGTCTAGATATTGCGCTGCCGAGGCGAAAATCCGGTTAATCTGCCGCTGGCTGATCCGCGCTGCGGCCATGTCGAAACTGGTGCTTTTCTTGACCTCGATGAACACAAGCCCATCGTCATTCCTGGCAATCAGATCAATCTCACCACCCGCACCGCGCCAGCGATGATGCGCGATTGTAAAACCTCGGCGCTCATAGTCGGCGGCGACCTGCAACTCGGCGGCCTGTCCGGCGTGATAGGAAACCGAACTTCGGACAGATCGCGCGGTCATGTCATCTCTTTCCCAGTTTCAGCGCCTTCTGATAAATCGGACGGCGTGGCAGTTTGTACATCTGCGACACCAAATCCGCCGCATCACGCACCGAATGCGTTTCCAGGGCGCGCGTCAAAGCCTCTTCTATGTCGGATTCGTTAATGGTTTCCGAATGCCCACGGTCGACCAGCAATACAATTTCACCTTTGACCGTCTGCCCTTGCAGGGCCGCAGCCAGTTCCCCCAATGATCCGCGGCGAACCTCTTCAAATTTTTTGGTCAATTCGCGGCACATCGCAGCTTGACGGTCTTCACCCAACACCTCGGCCAAATCCGACAGGCAGGCCGCCACGCGCTTGGGTGACTCGTAGAAAACCAGCGTACCGGGCACATCCCGCAACGCCTCGATCCGCGCCCTGCGCGCGCCGGTCGCGTTGGGCAGGAATCCCGAAAAAAAGAACGCGTCTGTCGGCAACCCTGCCAGCGTCAGCGCCATCAGCGCCGCCGACGGCCCCGGCGCGCAGGTTACCATATGCCCGGCCTCGGCGGCCTGCCGTCCCAGATCATAACCCGGATCAGCGATCAGCGGCATTCCGGCCTCGGACGCGTAAGCAACCGACTTCCCTTCGGCCAGCGCATCCAGAATTTTCCCGCGTGCCCCGGCACCACTGTGGTCGTGATAGGCCAGAATGCGACGGCCTTCGAGCGGGACTCCGTGGATCTCCATCAACCGGCGCAGGCTGCGCGTGTCCTCGGCGGCGATCACATCTGCCGAAGCCAGCACGTCCAACGCCCTGAGCGTGATATCGCGCGCCGCCCCGATCGGAGTGGCAACAAAATACAGGCCAGCGCCCAATCTGACTTTTTGGAAATTCAAAGCTGGACCCTCACAGCGTGACGTTTATTATCGCGACCCAATAGATTGGCGGCATCTCAAGCCGCCGGGACAGGGAGTTTTCATTCAGATGTTTACCGTTTGCAAGCCCGTTCGCAAACTGGCGCGCACCGCCGCCGTACTGGCAACCGCCGCATTTCTGGCCGCCTGTGACGTCGGCACCATCGGCGGAGGACCGTCGATCAACACCTCCGACCCCGTGCCTGTTGCCCTGCTGGTCCCTGCAGGATCAGGGCAAGCCGGTGATGAAGCGTTGGCACGCAGTCTGGAAAACGCAGCGCGACTGGCCATGTCGGATTTGCAGAATGTTCAGATTGACCTGCGCGTCTATGACACACGGGGCAGTTCGAGTACTGCGGCGGCCGTTGCGCAGCAGGCAGTAGCAGATGGAGCGAAGATCATACTTGGTCCGGTCTATGCGCAGGCAGCGAATTCTGCAGGCATTGCGGCACTGAGCAGCAACGTCAACGTATTGTCCTTCTCGAACAACACCAGCATTGCCGGCGGCAACGTATTCGTGCTTGGGCCAACGTTCGACAATACGGCTAACCGTCTTGTCAGTTTTGCCGGATCTCAAGGCAAATCGAACATGGTCATCGTACACAGCAACGATGCTGCAGGGCAGTTGGGTCAAACAGCCATTGCCAACGCGCTTGCCAGCAGCCGCGTGAACAATGCGGGATCGGTGGGATATGACCGTTCGCAGCAGGGCGTCATCAACTCGGTCCCATCCGTCAAAGCGACAGTAGATGCGTCTGGTGCGGATTCCTTGTTTCTCACGTCAACTACAGCTGGTGCACTGCCGCTTTTCACACAGCTGCTGCCGGAAGCAGGCGTGTCTCCGGCAAACACTCAGTTTATTGGCCTGACACGCTGGGACATCCCACCGCAAACACTGGACCTGCCCGGCGTACAAGGTGGCTGGTTTGCGCTGCCGGACCCGTCGAAGGCACAAGCCTATAGGCAGCGGTATAACAATACCTACGGCGAGGCCCCGCACCCGATCAGCGGGTTGGCCTATGACGGTATCGCCGCAATCGCGGCACTTGTCAGCCAGGGCAAATCCAACGCGCTGACCGCTTCGGCGCTGACGCAAAACGCTGGTTTCCAGGGCGTTGGCGGTATCTTCCGCCTGCGGCCGAACGGTACGAATGAACGCGGTCTGGCAGTCGCCACGATCCAGAATAAACAGGTAGTAGTGATTGACCCTGCCCCACAAAGCTTCTCAGGCGCCGGTTTCTGAACAGACGGGTTTGACGCTCACCCCCAGGGGTGAGCTAATCTGTCCGGCTGAAGAAATTTTCGACAGCGCCGCCGTCATGGCACAGTTGTCGGAGGCCTTTGACGGAACCACAGACAATGCAGCACGGCGCAATGAAACCGTGCGCATTCTGCGTGACGCCCAGAAAGCAGGGCGTCAGGCCATTGCCGATGCCTTTGCCAAACGCCCCTTTGATGCGCGGCCGTTGACCCATTCTTACACATATCTGACCGACGGTTTGGTCTGCACGGCGATGAAGGTTTCAAGCGAGGATCTGCACCCTCTGGCCACACCGACGCAGGGGGAACGGATCGCTGTGCTGGCGGTGGGCGGCTATGGGCGCGGGGAAATGGCACCATCATCCGATGTCGATCTGCTGTTCCTGACCCCCTACAAGATCACCGCCTGGGCCGAGAGCGTGATCGAGTCCATGCTGTATATTCTGTGGGATCTGCGGCTGAAGGTTGGCCATGCGTCCCGCACGATCAGGGATTGTCTGCGCCTGGGGGCCGAGGATTTCACCATCCGCACTTCCATGCTGGAGCATCGTTTTCTGGCGGGGGACAGCCAGCTTGCGGCCGAGCTGGACAACCGCCTGAAGGCTGAACTGTTCAAAGGCAGCGAACGAGAGTTTATCGAAGCCAAGCTTCAGGAACGCGACGAGCGGCACCAAAAACAGGGTGAACGCTATATGGTCGAGCCCAATGTCAAAGAAGGCAAAGGCGGACTGCGCGATCTGCAATCGCTGTACTGGATCGCGAAATATATCTATGGCGTTCAAGACGTGGCCGAACTGGTGCCGCTGGGCCTGTTCACGCCCGAGGAATTTAAAACCTTCGTAAAGGCCGAAGATTTCCTGTGGGCGGTGCGTTCGCATCTGCATCTGATTACCAAACGCCCGACCGAGCAACTGACCTTTGACCTTCAGGTCGAGGTGGCCGACCGGATGGGCTATGAAGATCGGGCCGGACGCCGCGCGGTCGAGGTGTTCATGCAGCGCTATTTCCGCGAAGCCACATACGTGGGTGAGCTGACGCGCATCTTTCTGACCAAACTGGAAGCCTCACATATGAAGGGTGAGGCCCTGCTTGAACGCATCTTCCGTCGCCGACCACGGGTCAAGGCGGGCTACAAGGTGGTACATGGCCGTCTGGACGTGGCCGACACCGACGTATTTCTTGCCGACAAGCTGAACCTGCTGCGCCTGTTCGAAGAAGGCCTGCGCACCGGCATGCTGATCCACCCGGATGCGATGCGACTGGTGACGGCAAACCTGAACCTGATCGACGAAGATATGCGCGAGAACCGCGAGGCGCAGCGCATCTTTCTTGATCTGATGCTGAAACACGGCAACCCCGAACGCGCCCTGCGGCGGATGAACGAATTGGGGGTGCTGTCCGCCTTTCTGCCCGAGTTCGAGCACATCGTGGCGATGATGCAATTCAACATGTATCACAGCTACACCGTGGACGAACACACCATCCAATGCATCATCAACCTTGCGCAGATCGAACGGGGCGAATTGATTGAACCGCTGCCGCTGGTGTCGTCCATTTTGAAGGTCGGTGTGAACCGCAAGGTACTGTATGTCGCGTTGTTGCTGCATGACATCGCCAAGGGAAGACCCGAGGATCACTCGATCCTCGGCGCGCAGATCGCGCGCAAGGTTGCGCCCCGGCTGGGCCTGAACAAGGCGGATTCGGAAACCGTGGAATGGCTGGTGCGATATCATCTGCTGATGTCGGACATGGCGCAAAAGCGCGACATCTCGGACCCGCGCACGGTACGCGATTTCGCCAAGGCTGTGAAAACGGTCAAGCGTCTGGATCTGCTGACGGTCTTGACGGTCTGCGACATTCGCGGTGTTGGGCCGAACACGTGGAACAACTGGAAAGCCACTCTGCTGCGCGCCCTGCACGCCGAAACCAAACGCGCCCTTGAGACCGGAATGGAGGACCTCAACCGCGCCAATCGGGGGACCGAGGCTAAAAAGGCCCTTCGCAACGCGTTGTCGGATTGGTCCAAGGCGGACCTCAAGATCGAAACCGGGCGGCATTACCCGCCTTATTGGCAAGGTCTGAACCTGCCCACCCAAATAGAATTTGCCGAGATGCTGCGGATGCTGGAACACAGTGGCGACGCGGGTGGGATGGAAATCCGCCTGCATCCGGACGAAGACCGCGACGCCACGCGCGCCTGTTTCGCCATGGGTGACCACCCCGGTATCTTTGCGCGTATCGCCGGTGCGCTGGCTTTGGTCGGTGCAAACGTGGTGGATGCCCGCAGCTACACCACAAAGGACGGCTATGTGACCGACGCCTTCTGGATTCAGGACGCCGAGGGCCACCCGTTTGAGGCCAGCCGCCTGCCGCGCCTGAATCAGATGATCCAAAAGACACTCAAGGGCGAGGTGGTGGCCCGCGATGCGTTGAAATCGCGCGACAAGATCAAGAAACGCGAACGCGCCTTTAACGTGCCGACCCATATCACCTTCGACAATGACGGATCCGAGATTTACACGATCATCGAGGTTGACACCCGCGACCGCCCCGGTCTGCTGTTTGACCTGACCCGGACGCTGGCCGCCGCCAATGTCTATATCGCCAACGCGGTCATCGCGACCTATGGCGAGCAGGTGGTGGATACTTTCTACGTCAAAGACATGTTCGGGTTGAAATACCATTCGGAAAGCAAGCAGCGCACGCTTGAAACCAAACTGCGCAAAGCCATCACCGAAGGCGCCGAGCGCGCGGTCTCATGAAGCAAATCCGTTTGTTTTCGGGCCTGTTCACGGTCGGGTTCTGGACGCTGGCCAGCCGGATTCTGGGTTTTTTGCGGGAAATCCTGCTGACCGCCTATATCGGGCCGGGGCCAGTGATGGACGCCTTCGTCGCCGCCTTCCGTCTGCCCAACATGTTCCGTCGCTTCTTTGCCGAAGGCGCATTCAACGCAGCCTTTGTGCCGATGTTTTCAAAACGGCTGGAAGGCGAGGAAAACGCCGAAGGGTTCGCGCAGGACGCCTTTAACCTGCTGGCCGTAGCAGTGCTGGCACTGGTCGGGCTGGCGATGGTGTTCATGCCCGCGCTGGTCTGGATCACCGCCGAGGGGTTTCATGGCGATGAACGGTTCGATCTGGCCGTGGATTATGGCTATGTCGTTTTCCCCTACATCCTTTTCATGTCGCTGGCCGCACTGTTCTCGGGTGTTCTGAACGCCACGGGCCGTTTTGCCGCCGCCGCTGCCGCGCCTGTATTGCTGAACATCTTCGCCTGCACGGCCCTTATCGCCGGGGCTGCGGCGGGGGGCGAAGTGATCCGCTGGCTGATCACAGTCATTCCAGTGGCCGGGATCGCACAACTGGCGCTGGTCTGGGTGGCGACCGAACGCGCAGGCATCCGCATCCGTCCAGGCCTGCCGAAACTCAGCCCCGAGATGCGCCATATGGTGCGTATCGCCGTACCAGCCGCATTGGCCATGGGCGTCACGCAGGTCAATCTGGTGGTGGGGCAATTGGTGGCCTCAAATACCGAAAAAGCGGTCAGCTGGCTGTTTGCGGCGGATCGGCTGTATCAGCTGCCACTGGGCGTGGTGGGCATTGCCGTTGGCATCGTATTGCTGCCTGATCTGTCCCGCCGCCTGCGCGCCGGGGACAAGGATGGCGCCCGCAACGCCTTTTCCCGCGCCGGAGAGTTCACGCTATTGCTGACGATCCCCTCGACCGTGGCCTTTGTGATCCTGCCGAATCCATTGGTTTCGGTCCTGTTTGAACGCGGTCAATTCAGCGCTGAAGACACCGCCGCCACGGCGCTGGCAGTGGCAATCTATGGCATCGGCCTGCCTGCCTTTATGCTGCAAAAGCTGCTGCAGCCGCTCTATTTCGCGCGAGAAGATACGCGATCCCCATTCCGCTATGCCATGGTTGCGATGATTGTGAATGCGGCGCTGGCCTTTGGCTTATTTCCACTGGTGGGATGGATCGCCCCGGCAATTGCGGCATCAGCTGCGGGCTGGGCCATGGTTGGTCTGCTGATCCTCGGCGCGCGACGCATGGGTGAAGAGGCGCGGTTTGACGACCGGTTCAAACACCGGGCATGGCGCATCGTGGCGGCATCGCTGGGAATGGGTGTGGTCCTGTACGCCGCCATTCACCTATTCGGCTGGGCATTCGAACTGTCCGGCTGGCGTTATCTGGCGCTGATCATCCTGATCAAAGTTGCCGCGGCCACCTATTTCTTCCTGGGCCACCTGTTCGGTGCCTTCGAAGTGTCGGAATTCCGCAAAGCCTTGCGCCGGTCGTGATCAATCGCGGCGAATGCGCCGCACGATCCGCGCCCAGCCACCCGGTGCCAACAGGAACGAAAGGCCGAAGCCTGTGGCGAACCCGCCCAGATCAGCCACCCAGTCGGACGTGCCGCCGAACAGCAGGCCGAACACCAGTTGGATTCCCATCAGTGCCGCGATCAAACCAAAGGCACGGTGCTGGTTTTCGCCAACCAATGACAGCTTGCGCCACAGCAGCCACGTGAACGCGCCGATCAGTCCATAGACAGGCGGGAACCCTCCGACCAGCGGATAGTTGGGATCCAGCAGCAAGGCATAGGCCAGTGCTCCGCCCACACCTGACAGCACGAAGATCACCAGCATCTGAAATCCGCCAAAGACCTCGGCCACCATTTTGCCCATGGCCAGCAGGAAGACACAGACGAAAACGGCCTGCGTGAAGCTGCCCGACACGAACGGATAGGTCACGAAACGAATTACATGCTCGAACGGCCAGCGCCCATTCTCGACCATCCAATCGAAGATATCGGGCGAAAACGAATAGTTCTGCAACGCATCCAGTCGCCAGCCCACTGCCGACGGCCCTCCGATCAGCCCGCGTGAGCCCAAGGTAAAGGCCAGTTCCACCCCCATGATGAAAAGCACCAATGCCACCACAACGGGCGGCAAAGGGTTCACGGCGGGTGTATAATTCTCACTGCTCATTGGGCTGGCCTTTCGCGGCGGTTGACGTCCCTTGGCCTCATGGGTAAGCGACGGGGGCTGATTTTTCCAGACGGGAGTTCCCTTCGATGACCGAGACCCAGTTCACACCGCGCGTGTTTTCCGGCATCCAGCCGTCAGGAAACCTGCATCTTGGCAACTATCTGGGTGCGCTCAAGCGGTTTGTGGATATGCAGCAGCCGGATATGGAGACCATCTATTGTATGGTCGATCTGCACGCGATAACCGTCTGGCAAGACCCCAAGGAACTGGCGCATTCGACACGTGAACTGTGTGCGGGCTTTATTGCTGCCGGTCTAGACCCGGATAAATCGATCCTGTTCAACCAAAGCCAAGTGCCTGAGCATGCGCAACTGGCGTGGATCTTCAACTGCGTCGCCCGCATGGGTTGGATGCAGCGGATGACCCAGTGGAAGGACAAGGCCGGTAAGAACCAGCAAAACGCCTCGTTGGGTCTGTTCGCCTATCCGTCGCTGATGGCCGCCGACATCCTGACTTATCACGCAACGCATGTGCCGGTTGGCGATGACCAGAAACAGCATCTGGAACTGACCCGCGACATCGCGACCAAGTTCAACCATGACTATGGCGTCGATTTCTTTCCGATTACAGAGCCGGTAATCGAAGGGGCCGCAACCCGAGTCATGAGCCTGCGCGACGGGTCCAAAAAGATGTCCAAGTCCGACCCGTCGGACATGAGCCGCATCAACATGACCGACGACGCCGACACGATCGCCAAAAAGATTCGCAAGGCCAAGACCGACCCGGATGCCCTGCCATCAGAAGTCGACGGGCTTGAAGACCGCCCGGAGGCACGCAATCTGGTGAACATCTATGCCGCGCTCAACGACCAAACGGTCGAGCAGGTTCTGGCAGAGGTTGGCGGCAAGCAATTCGGTGAATTCAAACCGATGCTGGCCGAACTGGCGGTGGCGAAACTGGCACCGATTTCGTCCGAAATGGCCCGCCTGATGGGTGAACAGGCCGAGATTGACCAGATTCTGGCGAAAGGTGCGGAAAAGGCCCGCGCGATTGCCGCGCCGATCCTGCAGCAGACCTACGAAATTGTGGGTATGGTCGGGTCCAAACAGGGCTGATTGCGCTGGACGTTGCCGTGACGCCTTCCTAGGTTTGCGCAAAGCGTGGGAGGGCATCATGGCAGTCGGCAAGAACATCCGCACCTATTTCGAAGGTCAGTGGCATGACGGGGATGCCCCGATCATGCGTGCAGCCGATCACGGTGCATGGCTGGGATCGTCTGTCTTCGACGGCGCCCGGTATTTCGAGGGAATGGCCCCGGATCTTGAGGCGCATTGTGCCCGCGTGAATCGTTCGGCCAAGGCGCTTATGCTGACGCCGTTTGTCTCAACCCAGCAGATGATCGAGATTATCCGTGAGGGGTTGGCTTCTTACGGGCCGGGCGCGGCCGTCTATATCCGCCCGATGTATTGGGGCATCGACGGCGACGCGACCGCGATTGTCCCACAGGAAAACAGCACTGGTTTTGCCATCTGTCTGGAAGAGATTCCGATGGCGCCCGAAACCGCCTCGGTCACTTTGGGCACCACCAGTTTCCGTCGCCCGGTTCTGGAATCGGCGGTGGTGAATGCCAAGGCCGGGTGTCTTTATCCCAACAACGCCCGCATGTTGAGCGAGGTCCGCGCCAAAGGGTTCTCGAACGCGTTGGTTGCCGATGCGCTGGGGCATGTCGCCGAAACCGCCACCGCCAATATCTTTATGGTCCGTGACGGAGAGGTGTTTACACCCACCCCGAACGGCACCTTTCTGGCTGGCATCACCCGCGCGCGCCACATCGAAAACCTGCGCGCCGACGGAACAGTTGTTCACGAAGCCATCCTTAGCTTTGACGATTTTCACAAAGCGGATGAGATCTTTATGACCGGCAACATGAGTAAGATCACCCCGGTCACGGCACTGGAAGACACGCAGTATCAAGTTGGCCCCGTCGCCCGCCGGGCACGTGAGTTGTATTGGGACTGGGCACTGAGTACACGCTAGGCAGCCGCTTATTGCCAGCACGCAATTGGTCGGGCATGATCGCCGGAAATAAACGAGGACACTTCATGCGCAAATTCTTGGTCGTTCTGGATGACAGTCGCGAATGCCTGAACGCGATGCGTTTTGCCGCTATGCGCGCAGCCCACACCGGCGGCGGCGTTACAATCCTGTCGGTCATACCGCCGGATGAGTTCAACCACTGGATCGGCGTGGCCGAAGTGATGCGCGAAGAAGCGCGCGAGCGTATTCACGCCCATTACGAAGTGTTTGCCAAGTGGATGCGCGACAAGCAGAATGTCGACCCCGAACTGGCCATCCGCGAGGGTGAACCGGTCGCTGAGATCATCGAACATGTGCAATCAGACCCCGAGATCGGGGTGCTGGTGCTGGGCGCGGGTGTCGAAAAGAAAGGCCCCGGGCCGCTGGTGACGCAATTGACTAAGAACTCTGGTAATCTACCGATTCCAATCACCATCGTTCCCGGTGACCTGAGCAAGGAAAAGCTGGAAGAAATCACCTGAAGGTCGTCCATGCAGCGCAGCATTCAGTTCTGGTTCGAATTCGCATCGACATACTCTTACCTCAGTGCGATGCGAATCGAGGATTTGGCTGCGCAACACGGGGTGTCAGTTGAATGGCATCCCTTTTTGCTTGGTCCAATTTTCGCATCGCAAGGCTGGGACAATTCTCCGTTCAATATCTATCCCGCCAAAGGGCGCTATATGTGGCGCGATATGGAACGGTTGACGGCCCAACGAGGCCTGAGGTTTAGCCGGCCTGATCCCTTCCCGCAGAATGGTCTGAAAGCCGCACGGCTTGTGATGACGATTGAGGCCCATCCTCAAAGGGCTGCCTTTGTTCGGGCTGTCTATGCCGCCGAATTTGTCGATGGCTTGAATATCGCGGACGACCAGGTGCTGATCGATTGCCTGTCCCAGGCCAGCCTGCCCCCAGATACGCTGGCCCACTGTCATGACACTGAAATCAAGGCAGCCCTGATGCAACAAACACAAACCGCACAGGCCAAGGGAATCTTCGGTGCGCCCAGTTTTCTGGTAGGCGAGGAATTGTTCTGGGGAGATGACCGGCTGGATGAGGCTATGCAATTGGCCGCAGAGATTTAGAATCGTTCCAAATCTTGACTTCCCCCGCCCGGACCCGCATATCAGGTACAACTGAAACGGAGCCGCGCCATGTTCATCCAGACCGAATCCACGCCGAACCCTGCAACGCTGAAATTCCTGCCCGGCCAACCCGTGCTGGAAGCGGGTACTGCGGATTTCCCTACGGCAGAAGCTGGGGAAAAATCACCGCTGGCCAAACGGATTTTTGCGGTGGCTGGCGTCACCGGCGTATTCTTTGGCAATGACTTCGTCACCGTGACCAAATCGGAAGACGTTCAGTGGGATCACATCAAACCGGCCATTCTGGGCGCTGTGATGGAACATTTCCAGTCTGGTCAGCCTGTATTGGGCGAAGATGCCGTTGACGGATCAGGTCACGCTGAACATTTCGGCGAGGATGCCGAAGTGGTCAATCAGATCAAGGACCTGCTGGACACGCGTGTGCGCCCGGCGGTGGCTCAGGATGGTGGTGACATCACCTTTCATGGGTTCGACCGGGGCGTTGTTTACCTGCACATGCAGGGGGCCTGCGCGGGCTGCCCGTCCTCAACCCTGACGCTGAAAATGGGGATCGAGAACCTGCTGCGCCACTACATCCCCGAAGTGACCGAGGTTCGCCCAGTTGCCGTCTGACCAGATCATTCTGGCGTTTGACACATCGGCCGCGCATTGCGCGGCCGCTTTGCTACGTGGCGACACGATTGTTGCTTCGCGCACTGAGCCCATGTCGCGCGGTCAGGCCGAACGGCTGATGCCCCTGTTGGAAGAGGTTCTGGCCCAGGCCGATTGCACTTGGCGCGATCTGACCGCCATTGGGGTTGGAATCGGACCTGGGAATTTCACAGGTATCCGCATCTCGGTCTCGGCGGCGCGAGGGCTGGCGCTGGGGCTGGCCATCCCGGCCGTTGGGGTTTCTGGTTTTGATGCCTTGGCCAAAATCGGGGGAGGTATTCCCGCCATCCGTGCTCCGCGTGAACAAGTTTATGTCGCGGTGCCGGATCAGAACCCGGCGCTGGTGGCACAGGAAAAGGCAGAATCACTTGGGGCTCTGACCCTGAACGACGACCCCGATTTGCAGGTCAGGGCCATTGCCCGGCTGGCCGCACAAAGATGGTCCACCACGACCCTGCCCCCGGCCCCGCTATATGTGCGCCCCGCCGATGCAGCCCCGTCAAAGGATTCACCACCGGTTTTGCTAGACGGATGACACCTCAAGAGTTGGCCCATACCCATGCCGCGGCCTTCACGCAGTCGCGTCCATGGACGGAACCGGAATTCACCGATCTTCTAGCCAATCGGTTCACGCATGTTATTGGCAACGAGGACTCTTTTGCCCTATTTCAGGTCATAGCGGATGAGGCTGAATTACTGACAATCGCGACCCATCCCAATCATCAACGGCAAGGTCTGGCCCTGCGCTGTATGCGGGATTGGCACGCGAAAGCCAGATCTTTGGGCGCAACCCGCGCCTTTCTGGACGTTGCGGCAGACAATCAACCGGCCATCACGCTGTACCAGCGCTGCGGGTACACGGCCTGCGGTCTGCGCAAGGGTTACTATCTACGCGAAAAAGCCGAAAAAGCCGACGCCGTCGTCATGGCCTGTGACCTGAGCTGAGCACCAACACCACATTTTTTCGACCATTTGGTCAAGAATCAGTTGACCGCACCGGTTGCAAACGCCCTTAATTCCCGCCATCACAACAGTTATGCTCGCTCATAGTGGGTAATCGGGGCTATCTTGGTCCTGACTAACAATAACAAACGGGAGTATGAAATGACCCTGATGAAATCCTTGATGGGCGCTGCCGCCGCCGTCGCGCTGACCGCAGGTGCGGCCCTGGCCGAACCGGCCCTGATCTTTGACCTGGGCGGCAAGTTTGACAAATCGTTCAACGAAGCAGCCCATAATGGGGCATCACGTTGGGCGGAACAAACCGGTAAGACTTATCGCGAAATCGAACTGCAGTCTGAAGCCCAGCGTGAACAAGCCCTGCGTCGTTTTGCCGAAGCTGGCCTGAACCCAATCATCACCATGGGTTTCGCAATGGCTGATCCGCTGGCGGCTGTCGCGGGCGACTATCCCGACACCAAATTCGTTGCAGTTGATGTGAATTGGCTAGATGCTCCGAACGTGCGTCAGATCGGCTTTGCCGAGCATGAGGGTTCCTATCTGGTTGGAATGATGGCTGCGATGGCATCTAAGACCGGAACAGTTGGCTTCATCGGTGGCATGGATATTCCGCTGATCCGTCACTTTGGCTGCGGTTACGCGCAAGGCGCCAAAGCCGTGAACCCCGACATCAATATCGTTGCCAACATGACTGGTACCACCCCATCGGCATGGAACGACCCGGTCAAGGGCTCCGAACTGACCAAGGCACAGATCAGCCAGGGTGCTGACGTCATCTATGCTGCTGCGGGCGGCACCGGTGTGGGCGTTCTGCAGACCGCCGCCGATGAAGGCATCCTTTCGATCGGTGTGGACAGCAACCAGAACCACCTGCATCCGGGCAAGGTTCTGACCTCGATGCTGAAGCGCGTGGACGTGGCCGTTTATGACGCCATGAAGGCTGGCGAGGATCTGCAAACCGGCGTTTTCGCCATGGGTCTGGCCGAAGAGGGTGTGGGCGTCGCCATGGATGAATACAACGCTGAACTAGTTACGGAAGAGATGAGCTCGGCCGTTGCAGACGCACGCAGTGACATCATCAACGGAAACGTCACCGTCGTCAGCTATTACGAGAACGACAGCTGCCCGGCACTGCAGTTCTGATACCACGCGGGGCGGGGGTTTGACCTCCGCCTCGTCTCCACTTGGCCGTGCCCTGTGCGGCCCCTTCGGCAATTGAGGACACGACATGACAGTCCCCGCCATTGAGCTCAAAGGGATTTCCAAAGCCTTTGGGCCCGTTCAGGCCAACAAGGACATTTCCATCAGCGTCGCCCCCGGCACGATCCACGGGATCATCGGTGAAAACGGTGCAGGCAAATCCACGCTGATGAGCATTCTCTACGGTTTTTACAAAGCCGATAAGGGTGAGATCTGCATCAACGGAACCAAGACCGACATCCCTGACAGTCAGGCGGCGATTGCTGCGGGAATCGGGATGGTGTTCCAGCATTTCAAACTGGTCGAAAACTTCACGGTTCTCGAAAACATCGTTCTGGGCGCAGAAGATGGCGGGCTGCTGGCTCCGTCATTGTCCAAGGCCCGCAAGGAACTGAAAGAGCTGGAAGAAGAATACGAGCTGTTCGTTGACCCCGACAAACGCATTGACGAGATCGGCGTGGGGATGCAGCAGCGGGTTGAAATCCTCAAGGCGCTGTATCGCCAGGCCGAAATCCTGATCCTGGACGAACCCACCGGTGTTCTGACTCCGGCCGAAGCGGATCAGTTGTTCCGCATTCTCGACCGTCTGCGGGCCGAAGGGAAAACGATCATCGTGATCACACACAAGCTGCGCGAAATCATTGAGAACACCGACACAGTATCCGTGATGCGGCGCGGGCAGATGACGGCGACGGTGAAAACCGCCGAGACCAGTCCCGAAGAGCTGGCCGAGCTGATGGTGGGCCGCAAAGTTCTGCTGCAAGTCGACAAAGTGTCCGCGAAACCGGGTAAACCCATTCTTGAAGTCGAAAACCTGCGCGTGTTCGATCAGGCGGGTGTTGAGCGGGTCAAAGGCATCGACCTGACCGTCCGCGCCGGTGAAATCGTCGGAATCGCCGGTGTTGCGGGCAATGGTCAGTCGGAATTGCTTGAGGTTTTGGGCGGGATGCGCCCCGGTCAGGGGTCGATCAAACTGAACGGTGAACCGCTGGCCCTCAGCGGGCACGGGTCTGATGGGCAGGCTCGGCGCGCGCAGCACATCGCCCACGTGCCCGAAGACCGTCAGCGCGAGGGGCTGATCATGGATTTCCACGCGTGGGAAAACGTGGCGTTCGGTTATCACCGCGACCCGGCCTATCAGCGCGGCCTCTTTATGGACAATGCCGCCCTGCGCGCGGATACCGAGCGCAAGATTGAAAAGTTCGATGTGCGCCCGCCCAATGGCTGGCTGACGGCCAAAAGCTTTTCTGGCGGCAACCAACAGAAAATCGTCGTTGCGCGCGAGATCGAGCGCAATCCTGACCTGTTGCTGGTCGGCCAGCCGACACGTGGTGTGGATATCGGTGCAATCGAATTCATTCACAAACAGATCGTGGCCCTGCGCGATCAAGGCAAGGCGATCCTGTTGGTCTCGGTCGAGCTGGAAGAGATCTTCTCGCTGTCCGACCGGATCGCGGTGATGTTCGACGGACATATCATGGGCGAACGCCTGCCCCATGAGACAGATGAAAAAGAACTGGGCCTGCTGATGGCCGGTGTTGCGGAAGAGGCTGCGTGAAGCATGGATAAAATGCCCAAATGGGCCGACGTCGTTCTGATCCCGCTGATCAGTCTGATACTGGCCGCTATCCTTTCGGCGCTGGTTATTCTGGCCATTGGCGAAAACCCGGTTGAGGCGGTGAACTTGATGGTCACCGGCGCGCTGGGGTCGACCTATGGTTGGGGCTATACGCTCTATTACGCGACCAATTTCATGTTCACAGGGTTGGCGGTGGCCGTGGCGTTCCACGCCCGGCTGTTCAACATCGGCGGCGAAGGGCAGGCCATGCTGGGCGGGCTTGGTGTTGCCATCGTGTGCCTGTATATCCCGTGGCCACATTGGAGCATCGCCCTGCTGGCCGCCTGCGCCGCTTCGATGCTGTTTGGGGCGGCCTGGGCCGCGATACCGGCCTATCTGCAAGCCAAACGTGGCAGCCACATTGTGATCACCACGATCATGTTCAACTTTATCGCCGCGGCTTTCCTGAATTATATGTTGGTCAACGTGATGCGCCCACAGGGCTCGCAAGATCCGGCGACGGCGCGATTCCCCGAGGCGGTGCATCTGCCCACCTTCCAGTCGATGTTCTCGACCGCTGAAAACGCGGTGTTCAAAGGCGCTCCGGCCAATATCTCGTTCTTTGTCGCGATCCTGGCCTGTTTCGTGGTCTGGGCGCTGATCTGGCGGACGCGGCTAGGTTACGAGATCCGTGCCTATGGTCACTCCGAAACCGGTGCTGTCTATGCCGGTATCTCTCCCGTACGCATCACCATCGTTGCCATGCTGATCTCGGGCGCGCTGGCTGGGTTGATGGCCACCAACAACGTGATGGGTGAGGCTGAACGGCTAGTGCTCAACTCGACCGAGGGCGCGGGCTTCATCGGTATCGCCGTGGCGCTGATGGGCCGGTCGCACCCGTTCGGAGTGTTCGTGGCCGCCCTTCTGTTTGGGTTCCTGTACCAGGGCGGCGCCGAACTGGCGCTGTGGACCTCGATCCCACGCGAGCTGATCGTGGTTATCCAGGCGCTGGTGATCTTGTTTACCGGGGCACTGGACAACATGGTGCGCATGCCGCTTGAGAAGCTGTTCCTGGGTCTGCGAAAGGGGGCCGAGTGATGGATATTTTCGTAACACTCATTCAGGTTCTAGATTCAACGATCCGCCTGGCAACACCGCTGTTGTTGGCCTGTCTGGCCGGGCTGTATTCGGAACGCGCGGGTATTTTCGACATCGGGCTGGAAGGTAAGATGCTGATGGCGGCCTTCTTTTCGGCCGCAGTTGCCGCAGTAACGGGCTCGGTCTGGCTAGGGTTGCTGGCCGGTATCGCATCCTCGCTGGTTTTATCCGGATTGCACGGGCTGGCCTCGATCACCTTCAGGGGCAATCAGCTGATTTCTGGTGTGGCGATCAATTTCCTTGCATCCGGCCTTACCGTGCTGATCGCCCAAAGCTGGTTCAAACAGGGCGGGCGCACGCCATCTCTCTTCGGCGGGGGTCGGTTCGAATCCGCAGAGTTCCCTTATGCAATCGGCCCCGAAGATGCTGAGCTGACGGGGCAACCGGTTTCTGAACTGATGTCTGACGCCAATTCAATTCACATGGTGTACTCCGAGCTGCTGTCCGGTCATTCGATACTGGTCTATGTGGCGTTTCTGATGGTGCCGCTGACATGGTGGGTTTTGTTCCGCACCCGGTTCGGCCTGCGTCTGCGCGCGGTGGGTGAAAACCCTGCTGCGGTGGATACCGCTGGAGTCTCGGTCGTAGGTCTGCGCTTCGCCGCTGTGGCCATCTGCGGTGTGCTGTGCGGCATCGCCGGGGCCTATCTGGCCACGGCCCTGCAGGCCGGGTTCGTCAAGGAAATGACCGCCGGGCGCGGGTTCATCGCGCTGGCCGCGTTGATCTTTGCCAAATGGCGACCATGGCACGCGATGTGGGCCTGTCTGCTATTTGGTCTGTTGCAGGCGATTGCGCTGCGGTTCCAGAATATCGATCTGGGCGGCGTGGTCATCCCGGTGCAGGCTATGGATGCTCTGCCCTATATCCTGACGGTCGTCATTTTGGCTGGGTTCGTCGGCAAAGCTGTCCCGCCGCGTGCCGGTGGCGAGCCCTATGTGAAAGAGCGCTGATAAGTCCAGTTTAAAACTCATTTCAGTCCTGTTCGCTGCAGAGCGGCATGCAGAGTTGATTTTGCATGCCGCAAGCGCTCTAAGGGGGTATGTGTTTGTTTCCTGTGATAGCCGAGATCGGATTCGTTCCTGTCAGGGTGGCAAGCACACAAAAACGTCCCGGTTCCGGGGTCCGTTTTTCAATTCAGCCAGATCGGCTTGTCGGTCACGCGGTCTGCGCGATCGGCAGGTTGGTATTCGCCATACGGCCGCATTGCGCGCGCGGTATTAAAGCCTCATCCCTGTGGTATGGGACAGGCCGGATCACTTTGTGTGACGCGTCTGATCTCATCCGGTAAATACACATGCAGATCTACCTTCCAATCGCCGAAGTCTCCGTCAACGCCTTTTTGCTGTTGGGGCTGGGTGGGATGGTTGGCATCCTGTCGGGCATGTTCGGCGTCGGCGGCGGGTTTCTGATGACACCGCTGCTGTTCTTCATCGGCATCCCCCCCGCTGTTGCTGTTGCAACCGAAGCCAATCAGATCGTCGCCTCGTCCTTTTCCGGTGTGCTGGCGCATTTCCGACGAAAAACCGTCGATCTGAAAATGGGAACGGTCTTATTGGTCGGAGGCCTAATGGGCGCCGCGCTTGGGGTGGTGGTGTTCAACTATCTCAAAAGCCTGGGCCAGGTCGATCTGCTTGTGACGTTGTGCTACGTCGTCTTCCTTGGCGTCGTCGGCGGCCTGATGTTCATCGAAAGCCTGCGGGCGCTGCGTAAGGCCAAAAAGGGCGGCGGCGCACCTGCGAAACGGCGTCAGCGGGGCTGGATTCATGCGTTGCCCTTCAAGATGCGCTTTCGCACCTCGGGGCTATATATCTCGGTCATTCCGCCAGTTCTGGTCGGGCTGTGCGTTGGTGTGCTGGCGGCCATTATGGGCGTTGGCGGCGGTTTCATCATGGTGCCCGCGATGATCTATCTGCTGGGCATGCCCACCAAGGTCGTGGTCGGCACCTCACTGTTTCAGATCATTTTCGTGACCGGCTTTACCACCATGCTGCATGCAACCACGAACTATACGGTCGATGTTGTTCTGGCCGTTCTGCTTCTGGTTGGCGGCGTCGTTGGCGCACAGATCGGCACAGTGATTGGCGCAAAGATGCCCGCCGAACAGCTACGCGTACTGCTGGCGGCCCTGGTTCTGGTGGTCTGCGGCAAGCTGGCGCTGGACCTGCTGATCGAACCATCCGAGCTGTATTCGCTTGGCAGCGAAGGGGGGCACTGATCATGCTGAAACGCCTGATCGCGCTGCTGGTTTTCTGCTGCACACCGGCCCTTGCCGAAGATGAGCAGGTGGTGCTGGGTCTCAGCCAGGACCGTGTCGCCATTACAGCAACCTTCGACGGTTCTGAAATCCTGATCTTCGGTGCCGTCAAACGGGAATCACCGATCCCGCCCGGTCCACCGCTTGAAGTGATCGTGACCGTGGCCGGGCCGTCCAGCCCGGTGATGGTCCGGCGCAAGGAACGCAAACTGGGAATCTGGGTCAACACCGACAGTGTTCTGGTCGACCTTGCCCCCAGTTTTTACGCCGTCGCCACCAGCGGACCGCTGGATAGTATCCTCTTGGACACCGAGGACCTACGGTACCGGGTTTCAATCGAGCGCGCCATTCGCTCGGTCGGGGCGGCCATGCATATCCGCGGCGCACAGGATTTCGCAAATGCCGTGGTGCGCATCCGCGAGGATGAGGGGCTGTATTCTATTCGCGAGAACACCGTGGCCGTGGATGAACAGACCCTGTTCCGCACCTCGATCGAAATGCCCGCCGATTTGACCGAGGGCGACTATGCCGCCCGTATCTTCCTGACACGCGGCAAAGAGATCATCTCGGAATTCGAGACAACCATCGACGTGCGCAAAGTGGGGCTGGAGCGGTTCCTGTACAACATGTCCCGCCAGCAACCCGTGTGGTACGGGCTGATGTCGCTGGTCATTGCGATTGCAGCGGGTTGGGGGGCGTCGACGGCGTTCCGACTGCTGCGCGAGAACTAACGCTTAACCGCGCCCGATATAGGGCATCGTGGTGGCCATCACGGTCATGAACTGTACATTCGCTTCGGGCGGCAGGGTCGCCATATGTAGCACCGAGCGGGCGGCATCTTCCACTGCCATGGTCGGGTCGGGCGTCTGGCCCGCCTCAACCGCGGCATCCACCAACCCCTGCACCATCTGCGTGCGCGCATTGCCGATGTCGATCTGACCACAGGCAACTCCGAAGTCCCGCCCGTCCAGCGAAAGGCTGCGGGTCAAGCCGGTGATCGCGTGTTTCGTCGTCGAGTAATGTACCGAATTCGGTCGTGGCACATGCGCGGCAATCGAGCCGTTATTGATGATACGTCCACCCTGCGGCGACTGGTGGCGCATGGTCCGAAACGCCTCGCGCGCACAGAGGAACATGCCATTCAAATTGACGTTGACGGTTTGATACCAATCTTCCAGTGCGATCTCGTCAATCGTACCGCCAGGCGCAAAGATACCGGCATTGTTGAACAGCACGTCCAACTGTCCGGCCTTGTCCTGAAATGCGCCGAAGGCCGCGTGGACCGCTTCGGCATCCGTCACATCCGCGACCAGTGGCACCGCGTTTGCGCGATCCTTGGCCATCTCATGCAACCTGTCGGCGCTGCGCGCCAGCAAGCCCACCGTCCAGCCTTCGGTCAAGAACAATTCCGCCGTGGCGCGCCCTATGCCCGAGCTTGCACCTGTGACGATGATGGATGTCATGTCTCTTCAGCCTCCAATGTCAGTGACGCTGCCGGAACCGCGCGCAGATCATCCACACGCAACGGATGGGTGGGTTTTGCCAAGCGGTTGCGCACAACCCAGATCAACCGCTCTTGTGCGCGGGTGATCGCGACATAGGCCAGCCGTTTCCAAAGCGGTTGCCCGGCCTCGGTTCGGCCCATGCGGGCGGCGGCATAAATGTCCGGTGCAAAGACCTGTACCGTATCCCATTGCGAGCCCTGCGCCTTGTGAATGGTCACTGCCGCGCCGTGCAAAAAGGTTGCGCCCATACGTGCAGCGAAGGGAATGAAGGGTTCTTCTTCATCCGGTTTTTCGATCTTGACGATCGACGCCGCACTGACCTGTGGGTCCTCGGCGCCCATCACGTGCAGGCGTGAGAAGCCCGGCTTGCGACCCGGTCCCAGATAGATGACTTGCGCGCCCTTGATCAGCCCGCGCGCCTCAAGGTCCAACCGTTTCTTGCGATGCTTCAAGGGCAGTTCGATGCCGTCACAGATCAGCGGCTCGCCTTCCAGCAGTTCGGTGTCTGGCGCACCATGGACATTCCGGAATGCCTGTATCAACCGAATGCGGGTCGCGTTGCGCCAGACCAGAACCGGGCTGCGCGCCATCAGATCAACCTCGACCCGCTGCCCCCAGACCACGCGGTCATCCTGACGGGCGGTCTGTTCCACAAGACGTTCAAAATCCTCGAACCCCATCTGAGGGTCCGCCAGCGCGTGGGCCAGATCCAGGATAGGATTGTCCGCCTCTTGCCGATGGACCCGGTGCAGGATTTGTTTGCGCGGTTCCGGCAAGGCTTCAAACACCATGCTGCCCGATTGATTGACAGGGGCAAGCTGTGCCGGATCACCAAACAATATCAGGGTCGGAAAAATCTCTTGCAGGTCCTCGAACTGCCTGTCGTCCAGCATCGAGGCTTCATCCACAAACCCGATATCCAGCGGCTCGTCCCGACGTTTCCAGCCGGTGATGAAATCCGACCCGCGCAATCCGGCAGCGGCTAACGCACCGGGGATGGATTTGTTGTTCGCATAGAACGCTGCGGCGCGGTCCAGCGCCTCGTCCGTCAGACCTTCGATTTCGGGGCGCTCGTCATTGCCCGCCAGCCATTCGGCGATGCGCTCATATTCCGGGTCATAGACCGGGGTATAGAGAATGCGGTGAATGGTCGTTGCCGGCACTCCACGCAGGCGCAACACACTAGCGGCCTTGTTGGTGGGGGCCAGGATCGCAAGGCTGCGCTTGTCCCGCGCCTTGCGGCTTTCGAAATCACCCGACACGATCTGAACGCCAGTTTCGGCCAGTGCCTTGTACAATTCGGCCAACAGCAGGGTCTTGCCTGAACCCGCTTTGCCGATCACCGCCATCACACCGGATTTGCCACTACCCGGCAATTTCAGCAGGGCGTCATCATCCAGGTCGACACCAGCTGATCGCAGCATTTCAGAGATGCTGTCATAGGCGGCGGCCTGATCGTCAGAGAAGGTCACGGGGGGCAAAGACATGGCGCGACCCTACAGGGCCGCGCCAGCTATCACCAGAGAAGGATTGGGGATTTCGCCCGATCAAGCCGACAGTGAAAACCGGTGGTGCCGTCCGATGCCAAACGCCGTCTTGAACCACAGGCGCGACAGCTCTCGCGGGATGTCCGCGCGTTCGGCCACGCGGTTGCAGTCATCGGCCGAATAGGGCCACAGGCCGATCGAAATCTGATCGCGGCCCTTCCCTTCTGTCCCCAAAACCACCGGCGACGATCCGATCAGGCGATAAATCCGAATCATCCGCGCATCGAAAACCCCCGCGATATGGGTCAGGCCAAATCCTTCCATCATCTCGCCCCCGCTGAGCATGATAGCGCCTGCCGTATGCGGGCTGGCGGTGCGTGACAGGCAAAACCGGGTGACCTCCCAAATCAACGGGCTGCAAACCGGCTGGCCACCGTTCAGATGGCCAAACACCTCGTTTATCATGACCGGGCCGGTTGTCGGCAGCACACGCATCGAGCCGCCATGACTGCCGTCTTCTTCTTCCCAGATAACATAGAGCGGATTCAGGTCGTCATACTGATCCCGCTCTTCTCCTTTTTTGTTGACGTGAACGTCCCAACCCAACCGGGTTTTGAACTGATCCGCGCGATCCCGGAACATCCCGTCGGCCAGATCCGGAAACTTGTGCAACTCATCAGCATACAAATAGCGCAACATGACTTTTTTCCCCTTGTCGTCCTGTGCAGGAACGAAGGGGGTACAAAGTCATGGTTAATTTCTCGTTCTGAGAGCGCGCGCCTCTTAAACCACTATTAATCCTCGACTGAGCGCCGTGGCGATGGCGTGGGTGGTATTCTGTGCCCCTAGCTTGGCACGGGCACCTTCGATATAGACCCGCAGCGTATGCTCAGAGATAGACAGCGAATGGGCCACCTGTGCCCGGCTGTAACCCAGCGCCAGCAAGGTCATGGCATCAACTTCGCGCGGTGAAAGTCCGCGGGCCGAGTCGGGCTGGCGGTCACTCTCAAACTCCAGCGCTTTGCGGTTGAAATAATGGGCGATCAGGATCAACTCGCGCCCATGACGTTCAATGAACCGCTGCCACGTTTCGTCATCACAACTATGGTTGACCGTGAACAAGGCGAATTGCCCGTTCGGCCCTCGGATCGGAATGGAATAGCCCTGGTTGCCGACGCCGTGGTTTTGCGCATCTTGCAGGAAGGCCTTGGCCACCTTGCTGGACCAATCCAACGTTTTCCAATCGACCGGATGGAAGCGTTGGAAACAACCAAGAATAACGGGGTCTATGCGGTGATAGTTCTTCTCCAGATACCGTTCAGCCCAGGCATCTGGATAGGTTGTATAGCCGTATTGATCGCCGGCCCCATCAACCCAGTGATATATGAGATGTTCAACTTTCAGTCTGTCGCGCAATCGAACGGCGACATTGCTTAACTCATCAAGCGTGCTGGTGTTTTCCAAGTCCTCCAGGACTTGGCTCATATCGAGTTTTGTTCCCATCCGCGGGCGTCCGTACCTCAGCCTTCATGGACGCGATCTCGGCTGCGGCGATCAGCTTGGTGTCGTCCAGCTGTTCGGCCAGCGCGATCAAACCATTCTCAACGGCAAAGGCGTTGAGGTCCGACAACACGTCCAGTATCCACTCATTCTGCGCCATCAGGGTCTCTCCGAAAGGGTTAACGAAGGGTTAACACAACCATAACATGTGCAGTATTTTTTTGCCTATTCGCTGCTTTCTTCTCCCCAAAAACAGCGGGGTTAATACTTTCAAACCATTAAAAAGACTAGGCTTAACTTCAAAAAACGACGCCCGCGAGCCGTCAGAACGAGTCGCGGGCGCAAATTAATAATTTACGAGCGGCTCAACCGCGAGCCTCTAGAACCTCTTCCAGCGTGCGCATCCCGGTCTGCGGTGCCTGGACCAGAACCGACATGTTGCCCGGCTTATGCTCGTTGCGCATCATCTTCATGTGGGCATCGGGCAGCTCTTTCCACGAGAACACTTCGGACATGCACGGATCCAGTCGACGCTCAACCATCAGCTGGTTCGCAGCAGCCGCTTGTTTCAGATGCGCAAAGTGCGAACCCTGCAGGCGCTTTTGGTGCATCCACATGTAACGCACGTCGAAGGTCAGGTTATAGCCGGTGGTCCCGGCGCAAATCACAACCATGCCGCCCTTTTTCACCACGAAGGTCGACACCGGGAAGGTGCTTTCGCCCGGATGTTCGAACACCATGTCGACATTGTTGCCTTTGCCGGTGATGTCCCAGATGGCTTTGCCGAACTTGCGCGCCTCTTTGAACCACTCGGCGTATTCCGGTGTGTTCACCGTGGGTAATTGGCCCCAGCAATTGAAATCTTTACGGTTCAGGACGCCCTTGGCACCCAGCCCCATCACGAAATCACGTTTGCTTTCGTCCGAGATCACGCCAATCGCGTTTGCACCTGCGGTGTTGATCAGCTGGATTGCATAAGAACCCAGACCACCCGACGCGCCCCAGACCAGAACGTTCTGGCCGGGCTTCAGATCGTGCGGCTCGTGGCCAAACAGCATCCGGTAGGCAGTAGCCAGTGTCAGCGTGTAGCAGGCGCTTTCTTCCCAGGTTAGATGCTTGGGACGTGGCATCAACTGCTGTGCCTGAACGTTGGTGAACTGTGCGAACGATCCGTCCGGAGTTTCATAGCCCCAAATCCGCTGGCTGGTCGAAAACATCGGATCGCCGCCGTTACAATGTTCATCGTCACCGTCATCCTGGTTGCAGTGGATCACGACCTCGTCGCCCACTTTCCACCGTTTGACCTTATCGCCTACGGCCCAAACGATGCCCGAAGCATCCGAACCTGCAATGTGGAACGGCTGACCATGACCATCAAACGGGCTGATCGGTTTGCCCAGCGACGCCCAGACGCCGTTGTAGTTGACGCCTGCGGCCATCACCAGAACCAACACCTCGTGGCTGTCCAGCTTGGGGACATCAACCACTTCCAGCTGCATGGCCGTGTCCGGCTCGCCATGGCGTTCCTTGCGGATCGCCCATGCATACATTTGTTTCGGGACATACCCCATCGGAGGGATTTCCCCCATCTCATAGAGGTCTTTTTCCGGTGCCTCGTACGACGCGATGCCGCTATCGGTGTCCAGAGCCATGTTGGCCTCCTTTGTTCAAAATCCTCGCCGCGATGCAGAATCGGCGGCTTTACCCGATGAGTATTTTCCATCGAGCAATATTGCAACCCATTTTGAGTTTATTTTGTAATTTTATGACCCAGCGGTTGCAGAAAACTACTTCGCAGCCGCAGAAACTACCTGTTCCACATCCAGCGGAGCCGAGGCTGCATAGTACTCTAAAAGATCAAGCCTCTGACCGGACGACGATATTTTTCCGTCCTCGCGCTTCAAAATACGCCGAACCACCAATTGCTGGATAGCAGCCTCGATTTCACAGCGCTTCAAGGGCGTGGGATTTCCGTTACGTCGCAGCAGCTGTTCGATCAGGGCCACCGCGTCTGCCTCGGGGATTTCACCCTTTTCACGCACCAGCCAACACGCAGCAGGCCCTGGCACCAGTGGAATCGCCTTACCAATGCCCCCCATGAGATCACGCGCAAGATCGGTCATCAGGTTAGCTTCGTGCTCAGCCCGAAACACCCGAAGCGAAACCGGCTCTCCATACCGTACCGATGCTACACCGAATCGCTGATAGCGACCAACCAGCCGCCGACCGATCTGTTTGAGCAACCACCAGGCGATCACCCCAATTCTGGCCCGAAACCGGCGTTCGGTGCCCAATGCGGCCTTGGTGAGGATCGTATCCTCAAGCACGCGGTCGTAATTCAGGGCAACCGGTACGAACACAACGTCCCGCCCTTCGGGGTGGGTTGCGTCAATGATGTATTTAAGCAGCCCCAGCTTTGGTCGCCCCAATGCGCCAGTCAGGCTAAGACCGCCCTCGGGGAACATGGCTTGAGTCACGCCCGCTTCGGTCGCGTGGCGCACGTAACAGGCCAGCACCTGCCGATAGAGCTCACTGCCCGATTTGCGGCGGATAAAGTAAGCCCCCATCGCCCGGATCAGGCGGCTGAGCGGCCACACGCGTGCCCATTCGCCTACCGCATAAGACAGGGCTGATTGTTGCGCCGCCAGATAAGTCACCAACACGTAATCCATGTTGCTGCGGTGATTCATGACGAAAACAACCGTGGCTTCGGGGTCAATTTTCCGCAGGGCTTCTTCGTCAACATAACTAAGCCGAACATTGTAAAACGCGTTGCTGAGCATGCGGGTCAGCCGGATCGCGACACTGAAATAGGCCACCGCGGAAAAAGACGGAACGATCTCGCGTGCGTAACGGCGGGCGGTTTCAAAGGCCACGGCCTCGGGCACACGTTGCTCATGAGCAAAGTTCTGAACGGCCTGTCCGACCTGCGGGTCATAGATTAGCCGCTGAATCATGTCGTGCCGATGGGCCAGCTTGAACGGCTGGATCGGCCGTTGCAGACGTGTGTTCAGGCGTTTGACCGCACGCTCAAGCCGGCGGCGAAAAAACCAACGCACCGAAGGGAACAGAAAATGCGAAGCCAGAGTGATCGCGGCAAAAACCAGGATCAGCAAAAACAGCCAAAGCGGAAGTTCCACGGTCTGAGTCATGGGCGCACCCTGCCACCAATCCGAGCGGCCTACAATCTGAAGAACCTGAAATGCCGCAACGCAGCGAATTGACATGTCCCGAAAATTGCGCTTAACAAGCTTCAAGCGTAATTTTCTTACCCACCCGACACACGAGGCCCCGATATGACGCAGACGCAGAAAGATCGCCCCTGGCTCATCCGAACCTATGCTGGTCATTCCACCGCCAAGGCTTCGAATGCGCTGTATCGTGGCAACTTGGCCAAGGGTCAGACGGGACTGTCGGTGGCCTTCGATCTGCCAACGCAGACCGGATATGACAGCGACCACACGCTGGCACGCGGCGAGGTGGGCAAGGTTGGCGTGCCAATCAGCCATCTGGGCGACATGCGGGTTTTGTTCGACCAGATTCCATTGGAACAGATGAACACCTCGATGACAATTAACGCGACGGCGCCTTGGTTGCTGGCGCTTTATATCGCTGTGGCCGAGGAACAGGGCGCGGATGTGTCCAAGCTGCAGGGCACGGTTCAGAACGATCTGATCAAGGAATACCTAAGCCGTGGCACCTATGTCTGCCCGCCGAAACCGTCGCTGAAGATGATCGCGGACGTGGCCGAATATTGCTATACCAACGTGCCGAAATGGAACCCGATGAACGTGTGTTCCTATCACCTGCAAGAGGCCGGCGCGACGCCGGAACAGGAGCTGGCCTATGCATTGGCGACCGCCATCGCCGTTCTGGATGAGCTGCGCCCCCGCGTCCCTGCCGAGGATTTCCCGGCGCTATGTGGGCGCATTTCATTCTTTGTGAACGCAGGCATTCGCTTTGTCACCGAAATGTGCAAGATGCGGGCTTTCGTCGATCTTTGGGACGAAATCCTGCAACAGCGCTATGGTGTCGAGAACCCGAAATTCCGCCGGTTCCGCTATGGCGTTCAGGTGAACTCGCTGGGCCTGACCGAGCAGCAGCCTGAAAACAACGTCTATCGCATCCTGATCGAGATGCTGGCCGTGACCCTGTCGAAAAAGGCCCGCGCCCGGGCCGTGCAACTGCCCGCATGGAACGAGGCGTTAGGCTTGCCGCGTCCGTGGGATCAACAATGGTCGATGCGCATGCAGCAGATTCTGGCCTATGAAACCGACCTGTTGGAATATGGCGACCTGTTTGATGGCAACCCCGCTGTGGATGCCAAAGTTGAAGAGCTGAAAGCAGGCGCACGGGCCGAGTTAGACAATCTCGAGTCCATGGGCGGCGCCGTGGCATCGATCGAATACATGAAATCCCGTCTGGTCGATTCCAACGCCGAACGCCTGAACCGGATCGAACGCAATGAAACCGTTGTGGTCGGTGTGAACAAGTGGACCCAAGGAGAACCTTCACCACTGGAGACAGAGGATGGCGGTATCATGGTCGTCGACCCAGCCGCCGAGCAGGAGCAGATCGACCGCCTGAATGAATGGCGCACCGATCGCGACGACGCAGCCGTTACGGCGGCCCTGGCCGCGCTGCGCGCGGCAGCGCAATCCGGAACCAATGTCATGGAACCATCGATTGCCGCCGCCAAGGCTGGCGTCACCACTGGCGAATGGGCCGAGGAAATGCGCAAGGTCTACGGCACTTATCGCGGTCCGACCGGTGTTTCGGGTTCGGTTTCGAACAAGACCGAAGGATTGGAGGACCTGCGCGCCGCTGTTGATGCAGTTAGTGACAAGCTGGGGCGCCGCCTAAAGTTCCTGGTTGGCAAGCCGGGGCTGGACGGCCATTCCAACGGTGCCGAGCAAATCGCATTTCGCGCCCGCGATTGCGGCATCGATATCAGCTATGAGGGCATCCGCCTGACGCCCGAGGAAATCGTCACTGCAGCCATAGAAGATCAGGCCCATGTGATCGGCCTGTCGATTCTATCCGGCAGCCACATCCCATTGGTGCAGGATGTCATGACCCGCCTGCACGAGGCCGGGTTGGACGATATCCCCGTTGTGGTCGGAGGGATCATTCCCGATGATGATGCGGCAAAACTCAAAGCAATGGGCGTTGCCAAGATATATACGCCCAAGAATTTTGAACTGAACGTAATCATGGGCGATATCGTGACTCTGGTAGATCCACAAAATATTGCGGCGGAATAATTCCGCGCTTTTTGGGAACCTCCATTTCTATTGCCTTTTAGGAAGGGATAGATAAATTCCGAAGATGGAATTACGGTGGCCTATTGCGCCCACTTGCGGTGATATTCGGAATGGAGAAAACGAATGGCGATCAGCCTAGATAAAATGTCGCGGAAAGAACTGCTTGAATTGCGCGACCAGGTGGAAATCGCGATTAAAAACGCCGAAAAGCGTGATCGCAAAGAGGCATTGAAAGCAGCAGAGAAAGCTGCTGCTGAATTTGGGTTTTCCCTTTCGGACCTGTCAGGCACTGGTTCAAAACCATCTAAAGGCGTCAAAGCCAGCGCAAAATACAAAAATCCATCCGATCCGGATCAAACCTGGTCGGGTCGTGGCCGCAAGCCGCAATGGGTACATGATGCGTTGAAAGCGGGCGCTGATATCTCGGATTTGGAAATCTGACAGGAATTGAGTGAAGAATGACAATTCATATCGGCGCGGAAAAAGGTGAAATTGCAGAAACCGTATTAATGCCAGGTGACCCGTATCGGGCGAAATGGGCGGCGGAAACTTTTTTACAGGATGCCAGGCTGGTCAATAACGTACGGGGCATGCTGGGATTCACTGGCACATGGAAGGGGAATCCAGTCTCAATTCAGGGCAGCGGCATGGGCATGCCGTCCTTGTCGATTTACGCCAATGAACTGATCCGCGACTTTGGTGCCAAAACTCTGATCCGCATCGGATCGTGCGGCGGGATGCAGGACAGTGTGGGTATCCGTGATGTGATCTTGGCGATGACGTCGACCACGCTCAGCACGCCATCGCGCGGCATACTGAAAGAGCTGAACTTTGCCCCCTGCGCCGACTGGGGTTTGCTGCAGGCCGCTGCACAGGCTGCAGCTGCGAAAGGAACACCTACCCATATCGGCGGGATTTATTCGTCGGACGTGTTTTATGACGAGCGCCCCGACCTGAATGAACAGATGGTGCGGCACGGCATTCTGGGGGTCGAGATGGAAGCCGCCGAACTATACATCCTAGCCGCGCGTCACAACTGTCGAGCGCTGGCCGTTCTGACCGTGTCCGATCACCTGCTGACGGGTGAGGCACTGCCGTCGTCCGAACGGGAAAGCAGTTTTGGAGATATGGTTGAAATCGCGCTGCAAGCGGCATTCCCCGACGCGGATTAATCCCAGACAGGGCGAAAGATCGCCCTGCTATTCTACTTCCCTTTCAGGCAACTGGTCGGTGTATCCTCGCCTTGGTGCCGGGCACCGCAATAGGCACAAGTCCAGACGCCTTCCTTTCGGTGCTGCCGCCATCGGCAGTCGCGCGTCAACGACGTCGTCCGTGATCGCCAGATAAAATAGGCGAACACTCCGGCCGCCAGCACTAACAACAGAATGGGCATGCTTATGCATTGCCCAATCCGAGGAAAAATTCAAGCGTCAGGCGGCGCTCGCGTATTCGAACAATTCAGGTTCGTGTGCGTCAGCCAGCGGCGCAGGCTCTGGCGTGTAATAAGCCCAAGCTTGCTCCAGCAGTTCCAGAGCTTCGGCAGCGTTCGTCTTAGAGTTTTGGTCTTGCATCGGAGCGATCCTGTTTCGGTTCCATCACTCCTCCCCTGTTGAAAGGTTAAGCAGTCCAACAATAGAATTCATCACATCTTTTTGCAATCTCGGTATGAAAAAATCGCACAAAAGGCTGGCACTTGCATCTGCCAGCCTTACTCTTTTTGCCAACTACGCGGTCATGCAAGCATTCGCCTTTGCGGCTTGTTCTTCGCTGATGCCGTTACCGGGAACGAACACCTCAGTCTGTTTACCATCCTGAAGGGTGTATTGAGTAGTAAATGAACCCCCAATTCCCGCCTGTTTTGCGCAATCCACCTGCTTAAAAGCAAGTTCTGCCCGATCGCTGCCCGATCCGCCACACGCTGAAAGAGCGGTGATCGCAGAAATAGACAGGGCTTTAAGTAGTGTGTGGGTCATTGATTTACTCCGATATTTCAATACCCGCATAACACGAAAAAACCCGGGAAGTTTCCATCCCGGGTTTTGTCTTTTTTTCGAGTGTGATCAAACGGACCGGTCGACCATCATTTTCTTGATCTCGGCAATCGCCTTGGCCGGGTTCAGACCTTTGGGGCAGGTCTTGGCACAGTTCATGATCGTATGGCAGCGGTACAGCTTGAAGGGATCTTCCAACTCGTCCAAACGCTCACCCGTGGCTTCATCGCGGCTGTCGATAATCCAGCGATACGCGTGCAACAAGGCGGCGGGCCCAAGATAGCGGTCGCCGTTCCACCAATAGCTCGGGCACGAGGTCGAGCAACTGGCGCACATCACGCATTCATACAGGCCATCCAGTTTCTTGCGGTCTTCGATCGACTGCTTCCACTCTTTCGCGGGGCGGTTTGTCTTGGTTTCCAGCCACGGCATGATCGAGGCATGCTGAGCATAGAAATGTGTCAGATCGGGTATCAGGTCCTTGACCACCGGCATATGCGGCAGCGGATAGATTTTCACGTCGCCCTTGATCTCATCCATGCCATAGATACAGGCCAAGGTGTTGATCCCGTCGATATTCATCGCGCAGGAACCACAGATGCCTTCGCGACACGACCGGCGGAAAGTCAGGGTCGGGTCGATCTCGTTCTTGATCTTGATCAGCGCGTCCAGAACCATCGGGCCACAGCTGTCCATATCGACGAAATATGTATCGAGCTGTGGGTTTTTGCCATCATCCGGGTTCCAGCGATAAATCTGAAACTTTCGGACATTGGTCGCGCCATCAGGCTTGGGCCAAGTTTTGCCGGTGGTGATCCGGGAATTCTTGGGGAGAGTCAGTTGTACCACTTTAGAAACCTCCGGAAGGGCTGGGACAAATTGAAGATGCAACCAATCTGTATGAGATCGCAAAATCCGTAGCTATCGGGGCACGGTGCTGATTAATCACGCGTCGTCTCCAACTTTCATACGGGTTTCTTTCTCTGTGATCAGTTGATCGAATACTGTCAGGATCTTTTTCGCACGATCGTTGAACGAGTGCTTCTCCTGCATAAGCTTAGCAAATTCGAGACGTTCCTGACGCTTTGCATCCGATTCCGATGATGCGGCGTCTACCGCTGCGTCAAAGCTGTCTTGGTCGTTGAACAGGTACACAAATTCGCGCAAATCATCGGGCAGCCAGGCAACGTCATCAGATATTGGGACGGCTCCACAGGCCAGCGTGTCGAATATCCGGTTCGACACAAATCCTCTTTCTTTCATCTGAGGTGTGTGGTCATTCAACACGATGTCGGCCGCGGAATAGATCTGGGGCAACAGATGATTGTCTATGCTGTCACCGCGCAGAAACTCTTCCTGCTCGGTTCCTTTCCAGCCAGGGCCCCAGATTTTCAAGTCATGCCCAGACCGCGCCGCAAATGCAGACGCGTCGCGGTCAAAACCATCTCTGTTTCTTCCAACAAATACCAACCCATTACCGCGAAGGGTTTGGCGCGGGATCATTATTTCAGCGTCAAAACACTGCGGCAAATGCGAGGACTTCTCACCATTACCATTTGCAATGGCCTCTTCATACATTTTGCCGGATGCCCAGAATACTTGATCCGCATGAGCAAAATTTATTGACCGCATTCCTTTTGAGATTGCCCAAAAAAAACAGGCTCGGCCGGGTTGTTTGGTAAAATTCGCGCGCCCCCGCAATACGATATCCAATCCTCCGGGCCGGCTATTTGCATACCATTCGTCCTGAGGATCAATTGCCGTGCGATACCCCATACGGGAAAACGCCTTAGCCAAACCAAGCGCAAAATAGTAATCCCCCCAGGCATCCATAACCTCGCGGGTTGGTGCTGCTATCTTGATTGCTATGTCCGGATTCTGCCGCCACCCGCTATCCAGTATCCGTGGACAAGCCGAGCTCCATCTGCTTTGTGCCGCAGGCACAATGTCGAGCTCATCAAAGTATTTTTCGACGCCGTAGTCTTCGATCTCAATCGAAACATATTCCGAGACAATCTTGTCATATGCCTGGCTCAACACGGTGTTCTGGGCATCAAGACCCGATACAATCACCAGCCCTGTAGGTTCACAATCAACAACCTCGACATCCAGATCCGGCCTGTATTTCTGCAGGATCGGAACCATCTTCCAGACATCGCCTGTCCAGCTTTGCGTCTCGCGCTGCCGTCTTGTCATGGCGCCGTTCCACGGAATGCAATCGTGCATAACAATTACGCTGTCTTCGCCGCAGTGCCGCTCGGTATTAATGAAATCCCGCAGCAGAAATTCCATCAGATGCATACCATCCAAAAAGGCCAGATCGACCTTGGCACCCAGAGCGGACAGACGGTTCGACGCAAAGAAATCGTCGCTTTTGCACTGGAACAGATAGAGTTCGGGCTTTGGCCCAATCACCTCGTGACGAAGGGCAAAAACAGGATCAACAGATATGGATTTGGCGTCGCTCAGCCGAAGACTGGCCCCGGTTTGGGTTCCAACTTCGAAATACCAGTCAGGCTTTAAACTCTGGTGCATGGTTTTGAGGAAATCGAGATAGTTCAGCCCGCTGGCTGCGCGAAAACCGTCTTGCGGCTTGTTAACCATTCCCGACCTCCCTTGATTCTCAATTACACCAGAAAGACATGCTCATCTGAACTTTCAGACGGATGGCCTTAGAACGTCCGTGCCTTGGGCGCGATCTTCTTGAGGCTGATGCCACCTTCTTCTTCAGTGGTCAGCGGATCGGCGATGACCGGGCGATAGCTGAGTTCAACTTTGTTGCCCTCGACCCGCGAAACGGTATGGACACGCCAGTTTTCATCGTCACGCTCGGTGAAGTCCTCATGCGCATGGGCACCACGGGATTCCTTGCGCGCCTCGGCACCGACGATGGTGGCCAACGCACTTGGCATCAGGTTGGTCAGCTCCAGCGATTCCATCAGGTCACTGTTCCACACCAGCGATCGGTCACTGACTTTCAGATCGTCCATCTTGGCGGCAATCACCGTCATCTTCTCGACGCCTTCTGCCATGGTCTTGGCAGTCCGGAACACGGCTGCGTCTTCTTGCATGGTCCGCTGCATCTCAAGCCGCAGATCGGCGGTGGGGATCGCGCCGCTGGCGTTGCGCACAGCATCGAACCGGTCAAATGCCTTGTCGACCGAAGCCTGGTTCAGAACCGGATTCGACGCCTTGGCATCAACCACCTCACCAGCCCGGATCGCTGCCGCACGGCCAAACACCACAAGGTCGATCAGCGAGTTCGAACCCAAACGGTTCGCGCCATGGACCGAGGCACAGCCCGCTTCACCCACAGCCATCAGACCCGGCACTACAGCGGTCGGATTGTCGGCGGTGGGGTTTAGAACCTCACCCCAATAGTTGGTCGGGATACCGCCCATGTTGTAGTGCACGGTCGGCAGAACCGGGATCGGTTCCTTGGTCACGTCCACACCAGCAAAGACACGTGCCGATTCCGAAATACCTGGCAAACGTTCCGCTAGCGCTTCGGCCGGCAGGTGGCTGAGGTTCAGGTGGATGTGATCGCCATTGTCACCATGGCCGCGGCCCTCGCGGATTTCCATGGTCATCGAACGCGAGACGTAGTCACGTGGCGCAAGGTCCTTGTACTGGGGCGCGTAACGCTCCATGAACCGTTCGCCTTCCGAGTTGGTCAGGTAACCGCCTTCACCCCGTGCGCCTTCGGTAATCAGGCAGCCTGACCCATAGATGCCGGTCGGGTGGAACTGAACAAACTCCATATCCTGCAGCGCCAGACCCGCGCGGGCCACCATGCCACCACCGTCACCGGTGCAGGTATGCGCTGAGGTCGCGCTGAAATAAGCCCGGCCGTAGCCGCCGGTCGCCAGCACCACCATCTTGGCGTTGAAGACATGCATGGTACCATCGTCCAGCTTCCAGCAGACGACACCCTGACACTGCCCGTCATCGGACATGATCAGGTCGATGGCGAAATATTCGATATAGAACTCGGCATTGTTCTTCAGCGACTGACCATACAGCGTGTGCAGGATCGCGTGACCGGTCCGGTCGGCGGCGGCACAGGTGCGCTGAACGGCAGGGCCTTCGCCGAATTCGGTTGTGTGGCCACCGAACGGGCGCTGATAAATCTTGCCTTCTTCGGTCCGGCTGAAGGGCACGCCATAGTGCTCCAGCTCGTACACCGCTTTGGGCGCTTCGCGGGCCAGATACTCCATCGCATCGGTGTCACCCAGCCAGTCCGAGCCCTTGACGGTGTCATACATGTGCCACTGCCAGTGGTCCGGCCCCATGTTCGACAGAGATGCCGCGATACCGCCCTGCGCCGCTACAGTGTGCGAGCGTGTCGGGAACACCTTGGTGACGCATGCTGTGCGCAGGCCTTGTTCAGCCATGCCCAGCGTCGCCCGCAGACCTGCACCACCTGCGCCTACGACAACGACATCGTATTCGTGGGTTTCATATTCATATGCTGCTGTCATTGTTCTTGTTCCTTACCGCGCATCATAGGGCCAGCTTGACCAAGGCGAACAGCCCGGCCGCAATCAGCGTGTAGCCCAGGGCCCACATCGCAACGAGCGAGACTTTCTCAAGCACGCCATGCACATAATCTTCGATGGTTTCCTGCGCCTCATACATCAGCTGCTGCATACCCACGACCAACGTCAGGGCAGTCACAATTGCCGGGAACGGGCGGCTGAAATAGGCCAGAACCTCTTCGTAGGTTCCGCCGATGCCCGCACCAAAGGTGAAAATGAAGATCGGCACCAGCACGGTCAGGATCATCGCCCGGACCATTGTGCGCCAATGCGTTTGTGTGCCGGATTTCCCTGCGCCCAGACCCTGCGCGCGTTTACGGTCAGTCAGATATCGCATGTGCCGTCTCCTTACACCACAAGCACGGTGATTATGGTCAAGATGGTCGCACCGACGAACATGCCCAGACCCAGTTTTTCGGAGACTTCAACGTCAAGGCAGTAGCCGAAATCCCAAAAGACGTGACGCAGACGGCCCAGCGTGTGATACCACAGGCCCCATGTCGCGGCGGTCAGGACAATATCTCCGAACCAGCTGCGCAGAAATCCGTCGATCCCGGCGAACCCGGCCTCTGAGCTGGAAGCAGCCAGCAGCCACCAGACAACCAGAATTGCAACGGCGAAAACCCCAAGCCCGGATAGACGAACCATGATCGACGACAGGGACGTCATCTGGGGACGATAGATCATAATATGTGGCGAGAGCGGGCGGTTGCCCCGATTGACATCGGCCATGTCGGCTCCTCTTTCGTTGGCTACCGGTGGTTTTACCGGATTTTGCTCTTCTGTCACGTGCTGCATGCGCAAAAATGGGCAAAATAGGTGCAAAAATGTAGATTTCTGCAATTTGTGATCACGCAAAATATTACTGTGATCACAAAAATCGTTCACTCCCTTGAATGTTAGCGTTTTCAGGGCGCAAGGGTTGTGATCACGAATCTGCTACTGCCGTTCCAAGGCCGCAGATTGCTGCGTTACTTCGCGCAACAGCTTTTTTCTGATCCGTTCGGGGTAATCGGCAAAACCCGCTGCCGACACCACAAAGGCGCCCTCTCCGACAATGACATTTTCAAAGAAATAAGCAGTCAGGTCAGGTTCGCTTTCCTCGATGGCAATGGCGTTCACTGTCACCCCACGCGTCCGTAACGCCCTGTGCGTCTCGGACGGCTCGACCCCTTCGTTCGAAACGCCATCGCCGGAAATGTCGATCAGGTGCCGTTTGCAATCTTCTACCGCGTCGAAGCTGGCCATGGTCATCTCAAGTGCTTCACCGATTGCGGTTGAGAAGTTGCGCCAGACCCTTGGGTCGTCGCCAACCTGATCGGCAAACTTTTCAAGGGTGTCGAAGCTGTCGATCCGGGTCCAGGGAATCGTCACCTTTTGGCGTGATGACCCGGTCCATTGCACAAGCATCAACTGCGCCTGCCCCCGCACCAGTGCCTCGGACACCAAGGGGTCGCGCAGCCCGGCGGCCAGCCCATCCATCTGAATTCGGTATTCCGCCGTATCGACCGAACCGGATACATCCACGGCCAATGCCAGCGCCAGATCGCACGCCAAGACAGGCGGTGTCAGAAACAGGCAGGCAGCGAGTGAGCGAAGCAGGACCATGATCGCAGCCTAGCATGATAAACGCAGGCTGCGATCAAATGAATGTGGGCGTGGTCAGATTGGCATCAGCGCCCAATAATCAAGGTCCAACAAGACGTTCGGCTGATACCGACCGTCTTCGTTTTTCAACGCAAACGGCTCGCCACCCTTTGTCGCAACCAGCCGCAGACGGATGGCGCCCACGCCGGGAACACCCGTTTCGGCCTTGTCCAGAACCTCGGACCAGGCCTTGATTGTGTCCCCTGCGAAGCAGGGGTTGGCATGGGCACCGCCGTTCAGACCGACAATCATCTGCGCATTGGCCAGGCCGTTGAACGACAATGTCCGCGCCATCGAAATCACGTGGCCACCATAAATCAAACGACCATCGGGCCGGAAGGTCAGGTCGAAATGCACCTTGGCTGTGTTCTGCCAAAGACGGGTGGCCAGCATATGCTCGGCCTCCTCCACCGTCACACCATCGACATGGTCAATGGTTTCGCCGATCTCGTAATCGCCCCAGCGATGTGGCTCGCCCGCAAGCCCGAAGTCGTAATTCGAAAAGTCCAGCCCCTCGGGGATCGCCAAATCACTGGGCTCCAGCACCTTTTTTAACTCTGGTACCACCGTCTCAGGTGCAGGCGCATCTGGGTTTGCTTTTCGCACCATGACCCAGCGGACATACTCCATGACCACTTCGTCCAACTGGTTCAGGCCGCGTGTCCGCACCCAGACCACACCGGTTTTACCATTCGAGTTCTGTTTGACCCCGATCACCTCAGACACCGAGCGCAGCGTGTCGCTCGCATAAACCGGAAGCAGCCAACGCCCCTCGGCATAGCCTAGGTTGGCCACAGCATTCAGCGAGATATCCGGGACGGTTTTTCCAAAAACCACATGAAACGCAGCCAGATCATCAATGGGGCTTTCCTGCAATCCGCAGGCACGTGCGAACTCATCCGAGGAATAGAGTGCATGGCGTGCAGGATAGAGCGCATGATAGAGGCCGCGTTCACCTTCTGTCACAGTGCGCGGTACCGCGTGGGGCAGCACTTGCCCGACAGAATAGTCCTCGAAAAAGCGGCCCGGGTTTGTCTTTACCATTACTGCTGTCCCAGTTTCATGTCCGGCGAATAATCGGCCTCGACCTCTTTGGTCACAGCCTGCGCGCAGCGCATCATGCGGCTGTTTTCGTCATAGGCGTAGGACGGGTCGCCATACAGCTCCCACCCTTTTGCCAGCGCGTCTGACACTTTGTGACAGAAGGCAGCGGTGTCTTCCTCGGTAAGCAGGCGATAGAGTTTTGCCATGATGTCACTTCCTTATGAGGGGAACGGAGACGGGCCAACCAGCCCGTGAAAATAGCCGATCACACCCAGCAACACGATCGAGGCGACAAAAAACATCGCGTCCTTGCCATAGGTGCCTGGTTCGCCGGGCGTCCAATCGGGTTCGGATTTGTTGATCACGATGACTTCGACAACGGCCCAAGCCAACAGCCCGCCGAACAGGATGATCGAGGCCAGGTCGCCATTCACCAAAAGATGCGCAAAGGCCCAAAGCTTGAAGCCGCCCAGCATCGGGTGACGCAGCTTGTTTAGCAGGTGCCCCTTCTTGCCGGCGGGGCTCATCATATAAATCGCAATCAACACCAGCAGGTTGTTGATATGGATCATGAAACTGGGCGGTGCCCAGACATAGATGAAATCGGTCATGCGATAACCGAAGATCATCAGCAGGATTGCCGCAACCAACGCCAGCGCGACCGCGCCCTTGCCTGCGTTACCCATCGCCGCGCGCTGCGCTGGCATGACACGTTTGAACAAATGTGCGGCCCACCATAGTGCCACACCAAGGATCAGAAGAACAAAGCCCATAGCTGGCTTACCCCGCTTGCAATGCTAAAATTACCTCGGCTTTTGCCAGAATTTCGCGGGCTGTTACAACATGCAGGTTTTCAACAATCTTCCCATCCACAACAGCAACCCCCTGCCCCTGCGCCTCGGTCTCTTCAAACGCCGCGATCTGGCGGCGGGCCAGATCTATCTCGGCATCCGATGGCGCAAAGGCCGCATTGGTGATGTTGACCTGCGCCGGGTGGATCAGCGTCTTGCCATCAAAACCCATGTCGCGGCCCTGTTCGCATTCTGCCGCCAGACCGTCCTCATCCTTGAACGCGTTATAGACACCATCCACAATGATCAGCCCTTCGGCTTTGGCGGCCAGCAAACACAGGCCCAGCGAGGTCATCAACGGCAGGCGGTCCGGGCGGAATCGGGTCTGCAGGTCTTTGGCCAGATCGTTAGTGCCCATGACAAAGCCCGCCATCAACGGATGCGCCGCGATCCCGGCGGCGTTCAACATCCCCTGCGGCGTTTCCATCATTGCCCAGATCGGCATATCGCCAGTGATGGCGGCCAGCGCGTCCACGTCGGCCGCCGAGCCTACTTTGGGCAATAGCACTGCATCCGCGTTCATCTCGCGCACAGCCTCGGCATCGGCGCGACCCCATTCGGTATCCAAACCGTTGATGCGCACGATCTTGACCCGCTCGCCATAGCCGCCCTCAGCCAGCGCTGCCTTGAGCGTTTCCCGCGCATTGGCCTTTTCATCGGCGGCAACCGCGTCCTCTAGGTCAAAGATGATCGCATCCACCGGCAATGTGCGGGCTTTGTCCAGCGCCCGGTCGCGCGAGCCAGGGATATAGAGAACGGAACGATAGGGGCGCTGACGGGGGTCCATTGGCCTCTCCCTTTGAAAGAATGTTGCGCGGAATGGGGCATTTTTTGCCGGAAAGTTCAAGAACAAAATCGCCGCGCTGCAGCATTTGCGACGCAACGTGCGGAGCTTTAACCGGATTTCTGCTCACCAGACGCACCCTGACAACAGATGGAATCGAAAGGGGTGACTGATGAAAGCGACGTTTTTTAGGATGACCATGTGCCTCGGGATCATGGCACTGGCCGCGCAACAGGTTCAGGCCCGCACCTGTGCCCCGCGTGAGGATATAGTGAAACGACTGACCGAAACTTACGGCGAAACGCGCCGCGGTATCGGCATTGCGCGTCAAGGGGCGGTGATGGAGGTCTATGCCTCGGACCAGAGCGGCAGCTGGACAATCACTGTAACATTGCCGGACGGGATGACGTGTCTTGTCGCTTCGGGCCAGGCTTATGAAAATATGGCCGAGGCGCTGCCGCCCAACGCCTAGGCCAGCGCGTCCCAAATCAGCTTGCTGCCCGTCAAGATCAGCAGCACATATGCAATGCCAAAAAACAGGCGTTCGGACAGCATAAAATGTGCCCGAACGCCCAGCCAAGCGCCCAGAATTGCAAAGGGCGTTAATAGCAGATCAGCCAATGCGGTGTGCCAGGTGAACAGCCCCAGATAAGCATAGGGCACGAATTTCGCGATATTGATGACCCAGAAGACCAGTACGGTCGAGGCCTGAAACTGAGTCTTCGTCAGACGCTGCGACAGCAGGTAAACGGCTGCCGGAGGCCCCCCGGCATGACTGACGAAACTGGTGAACCCGGCAATCAGACCCGCAAACAGCCCGGCAGGTGGCGGCAGGCGATTGGCAAAGCCGCGCACCCAACCTTTGGTCTGCGAGAAATGCCAGATCACAAATCCGACGGAAATTCCGCCGATCAGCAATCGCAGCAGATCGTCATTCGTGACGCGGTACAACCATGCGCCCAGCGCTACACCCGGCACGGCCCCCAACATCAACAGGCGCGAATCCGGCCAGCTCCAGCGTTTCCAATAGGGCCCAAGGGTGGCCACATCGATCACCATCAGGATCGGCAACATCAGCGCAAGCGCCTGCCCCGGCTCGAGTATCAAGGCCAGAATCGACGAGGATGCAAAGGCCACGCCGGACCCGAACCCGCCCTTCGAGATACCGGCAAAGACCACCGCAGGGATCGCCACGGCAAAAAACATCAAATTCAGCTCGAACATGCGGCATCCTGCAAATAGGCCTGTCTAAAAGGCCGTTTAGCGCAATCACCTGCCACTGCGCAAATGGTATGCGGTTGCATGCCGCGCCCAAGGGCCCTTGCGCGAAACCCATTTAGCGACTAGCAAAACCGCGATTTCAAAACCGACCGGAGATAATCCAAATGGCCAGACCCAAGATCGCGCTGATCGGCGCAGGTCAGATCGGCGGCACGCTCGCCCACCTCGCAGCAATGAAAGAACTGGGCGACGTCGTCCTGTTCGACATCGCCGAAGGCACCCCCGAAGGCAAGGCGCTGGACATCGCTCAATCCGGCCCGTCCGAAGGCTTTGACGCCAAGCTGAAAGGCACTCAGTCCTACGAAGATATCGCGGGTGCCGACGTCTGCATCGTGACCGCTGGTGTGCCCCGTAAACCGGGCATGAGCCGCGACGACCTGTTGGGCATCAACCTGAAGGTCATGAAATCGGTCGGCGAAGGCATTGCGGCCAACGCACCCGACGCGTTCGTCATCTGCATTACCAACCCGCTGGATGCGATGGTCTGGGCGCTGCGTGAGTTCTCGGGCCTGCCGCACAACAAAGTCTGCGGCATGGCGGGCGTTCTGGATTCGGGTCGCTTCGCACATTTCCTGGCCGAAGAGTTCAACGTCTCGATGCGCGACGTCACCGCCTTCGTATTGGGCGGCCATGGCGACACCATGGTGCCATCGGTCCGTTACTCGACCGTTGCTGGTATCCCGCTGCCTGATCTGGTCGAAATGGGCTGGACCACGCAAGACAAGCTGGACGCCATCGTACAACGCACCCGTGACGGTGGTGCCGAGATCGTTGGCCTGCTGAAAACCGGTTCGGCCTTCTATGCTCCGGCCACGTCAGCAATCGAGATGGCCGAAGCCTATCTGAAAGACCAAAAGCGTGTTCTGCCCTGCGCCGCCTATTGCGATGGTGAGCTGGGCGTCAGCGGCCTTTACGTGGGCGTGCCCACCGTAATCGGCGCTGGCGGCATTGAAAGGATCGTCGACATCAACTTGAACGAAGAAGAGCAGGCTGGTTTCGACAATTCGGTCAACGCGGTTAAGGGCCTGATCGAGGCGTGCAAGGGCATCGACAGCTCGCTGGCCTGATCCCTTCTGTGAGAATTCTGAAAGCCGGTCCTTTTCAGGTCCGGCTTTTCTTTTGCCCGTTTGCCCAAGTCCGAATGGTGCTACCGAAAATGTTGGCGCAAACGTTTTAATTTTTGTTTTTGAATGTGTTTTTGGCAAGTTTGGTTTCAGATTCGAATCAAGTAACCGCCCGAGGATGAATTGTGATCACACCCCAAAAAACTGTGATCACAAATGACAAAAATCTTCACTAAAAAGCTCTTTGTCGTCAAAAAAGCCTTTTTATTTGCGCTCTACAGCCCTCTATAACGGGTTAATCGTAGTCAGACGGGACAGTGTTGATGAACATTCACGAATATCAGGCCAAAGCTCTTCTTCGCAGCTATGGCGCTCCGGTCTCCGAAGGTCGCGCGGTTTTGCGCGCCGAGGAAGCCAAAACCGCAGCTGGCGAACTGGACGGTCCGCTTTGGGTTGTCAAAGCGCAAATCCACGCGGGCGGCCGTGGCAAGGGTTCTTTCAAAGAGACCGACGCCGGTGAAAAAGGTGGCGTCCGTCTGACCAAATCGGTGGAAGAAGCCGCCGAAGAAGCGAAAAAGATGCTGGGCCGCACGCTGGTTACGCATCAGACCGGCCCGGCGGGCAAACAGGTTAACCGCATCTATATCGAAGCCGGTTCCGGCATCGAGCGTGAACTGTACCTGGCCCTGCTGGTGGATCGCCAGACCAGCCGCATTTCCTTCGTCTGTTCGACCGAAGGTGGCATGGACATCGAAGAAGTGGCCGCTGCCACGCCCGAAAAAATCCTGTCCTTCTCGGTTGACCCGGCGACCGGTTATCAGCCTTACCACGGCCGCCGCATCGCGTTCTCGCTGGGTCTGCAGGGCGCGCAGGTCAAGCAATGCGTCAAATTGATGAGCCAGCTGTACGCCGCCTTCGTCGAGAAGGACATGGAGATGCTGGAAATCAACCCGCTGATCGTGTCCGACAGCGGCGACCTGAAAGTGCTGGACTCCAAGGTCGGCTTTGACGGCAACGCGGTCTACCGCCACCCCGACATCGCCGAACTGCGCGACACGACCGAGGAAGACCCCAAGGAACTGGAAGCCTCGAAATACGACCTGAACTACATCGCGCTGGATGGTGAGATCGGGTGCATGGTCAACGGTGCCGGTCTGGCGATGGCGACGATGGACATCATCAAACTCTACGGGGCCGAGCCTGCCAACTTCCTCGACGTAGGTGGCGGTGCGACCAAAGAGAAGGTGACCGAGGCGTTCAAGATCATCACCTCGGACCCGCAGGTCAAAGGCATTCTGGTCAACATCTTCGGTGGCATCATGCGCTGTGATGTGATTGCTGAGGGTGTTGTGGCCGCGGTGAAAGAGGTCGGTTTGAAAGTGCCGCTGGTCGTGCGTCTGGAAGGCACGAATGTCGAGAAAGGCAAAGAGATCATCAACACCTCTGGCCTGGACGTGATCGCGGCGGATAACCTGAAAGACGGTGCCGAGAAGATCGTGAAGGCGGTTAAGGGGTGAGGGCCAATCCGGGGCTTTTGCCCCGGCAAACGCTCCAGCGGTGCGTTTGAGGCACGAACGGGCGGAGCCCCGGGGGTATGTGATGCAATATGTAGAAGCCTTCAATTCACTTGGGTACGAAGTTCCAAATCCACGTCAGGATTGGAGTGCCGAGAAAGATGATGGAGTCTGCATCACACTCTGGAAATCCGAAGTTCAATGGACCCCTGTACCTCCGCGTCTTGATCTTTGGACACGGGGGACGCCTGGCTCAACTGATTGGGAAAACCAACCCGGACACAAAAAGCGCGCAAACCACGTTGAGCGTGCAGTTTCGGAGTTCGATGGTTGGGTAGATGTGATCGTAGTCAATGGTGTTCCCGGACAAGGATATGGCGCTGCTGATCCTTGGTTGCCCGCGCAGCGCGCAAACCATGGTTGGCGCATCCAAGAATTCGATAAGGCGACGGGCTTCTTTTCTGTCGCCGCAGAGAAACTGAAATAGGAGACTCCTAAAAATGGCAGTCCTCATCGACGAAAATACCAAAGTGATCTGTCAGGGCTTTACCGGCTCGCAGGGCACATTCCACTCTGAACAAGCCATCGCTTATGGCACCAAGATGGTCGGCGGTGTGACCCCCGGCAAAGGCGGGATGGAGCATCTGGGCCTGCCCGTGTTCAACTCGGTCCACGAAGCCAAGCACGTGACCGAAGCCAATGCCTCGGTGATCTATGTTCCGCCACCCTTTGCGGCTGACTCGATCCTCGAAGCGATTGACGCCGAGATGGAAGTGATCGTCTGCATCACCGAAGGCATCCCGGTTCTGGACATGATGAAGGTGAAGCGCGCGCTGGAAGGTTCGAACTCGCGCCTGATCGGCCCGAACTGCCCCGGTGTCATCACGCCCGACGCCTGCAAGATCGGCATCATGCCCGGCCACATTCACAAGCGCGGCTCGGTCGGCGTTGTGTCCCGCTCGGGCACTCTGACCTATGAGGCCGTCAAGCAGACCACCGATGTGGGTCTGGGTCAGTCCACCTGCGTCGGCATCGGCGGCGACCCGATCAAAGGCACCGAACATATCGACGTGCTGGAATGGTTCCTGGCCGATGACGAGACCGAGTCGATCATCATGATCGGTGAGATCGGTGGCTCGGCCGAGGAAGAAGCCGCGCAATTCCTGGCGGATGAGGCCAAGAAGGGCCGCAAGAAGCCAACCGCCGGTTTCATCGCAGGCCGCACAGCCCCTCCGGGCCGCCGCATGGGTCACGCGGGCGCGATTGTCGCCGGCGGCAAGGGCGGTGCCGAGGACAAGATCGAAGCCATGCGCTCGGCCGGTATCGTTGTGGCCGAAAGCCCAGCGCAACTGGGTGAGGCTGTGCTGGAAGCGATACAGAACGGCTGATGCAAAACCTACCCGCCTCCTTGCCGGATTCGGTAGCCACGGAACACGCCAAAGCCAGTCTTTGCGCGTGTTTCGAAGAATTTCCAAAACAAGGTGGCGAGTTTCTTGCCGAAACATTGTCGGAAGCGGGTTGGTACCGCGTTGGAACAACCAATTTGGTTCGTTTGAGGCGGAGAGTAACGCTCAATCAACTTGGCATGAGTTTTGGAATTTTGGACCCGAGGGGGTTCCGAAGCATTTTCAACTTTTATCGTCATATGCGCATCCCAATGGGGACTCGTAGCCCAAGTTTCCTGCGTCACATAGATGGCTCTCTTGCGGTTCGAACGGATGTGCTACGCAACGACAACTGGCCGGATGCAAAGGTTGTTTTGGCTCGAACCCGTAGCGAAGAAAAGGCTTCGTCTGGGTTTTCGATTGGCGTGTGGGCATTTGTTCCGAGAGACGTCACGCTGATTGAAACAGAGAATCTTCGGGAAAAATTCAATGGCAGCTCTTCAGCTTTTTTCACCCCTGTTGGAAATTGGCGCGGGCTTCAGCATAAATGGGAGGACCGAGGCGAAGGCGGATCGCAATATGGTCGGATCGCCAGAAGTGGTAGAGATCCGTACACAATTGAATTCGCGCGAGAACGCTTTCCCGGCAAACTATTACCTCAACTAGAGCTCGCCGAAATTGGTGCTTTGTACCGGTATGAAAAAAGCGAACGTCTTCATTAGTTTGTCGGCTTGGAGTTAGAATTGAAGCTATGACCAGTTCGTACTTTTTTAGTCTACCTAAGGTTTCGCGATCTTTTATGGAGTCCGCGCCATGACCTTCTCTGACGCCATCCGCACTTGTTTCTCCAAGTTCTTCACCTTCTCGGGTCGTGCCTCGCGGCCCGAATACTGGTTCTTTTTTCTGTTCATCGTGATCTGGAACATCATCGCCGGGATCATTGACTGGCAGTTCTTCACGCAGGTCTCGGTCAGCCAGACTGACGAGGTCAAAGCCGTAACTGCGACGTCCACTGCGCCAGTACAAAGCATCGTCGGCCTGATCGTCTTTTTCCCGCATCTGGCCGTCGCGTGGCGGCGGATGCATGATACCGGGCGCAGCGGGCTATATGCTCTGTTGCCGTTCCTGCTGATCCTCGGGGCGTTTGCAGTTTTGATCTTTGGCATCGGTCTTGCGTCGCATTTTCAGCACGGCGGCAGTCTGGACATCCTGTTCACCCGCGCCACGCTGCTGATCGTAATTCCGACGCTGATCGTTCTGTTTGTGTCGCCCCTACTGGTGTTGTGGTGGCTGACCCGCCCAAGCCAGCCAGGTGCCAATAAATACGGCCCCAATCCAATTGAGGTGCCCCAGTGAACGGACTTGGAATGTATAAAAGACCCCAGCCATCGTCTTCTGGAAAGGACCGCTGAAATGGTTCTGGTGTGCCACAAGCATAAATTCATCTACCTGAAAACCACGAAGACGGCCGGCACGTCGACGGAAAAGGTCCTGCAGCCGCTCTGCGAGAAACCGGGCCTGGGTGAATTGAAAAACGGACAGGTCAGGATCTCAAGATACGGGATCGTCGGGGCCAGAGGACCGGGACGCGCGGAACCGCATCCGGATTGGCAATTCTGGCGCAAGCACAAACACCCATGGCGCAACCACATGCCCGCTTGGAAAGTTAAAGAGAACCTGGGCGCAGAAACATTTGATGCCTACACCAAGATTGCGAATGTTCGCGATCCCTTTGATCGTGCAGTATCTCAGTTCCACTTCATGAAACACCAGAAGAACCTGCCTTCGGAAGATCCTAAAATGGAACTCGAGCAGTTCAGATCGTTTGTCTTGTCGGAACTGTGGTCCATAGATTGGGATATTGTCTCGATCGACAATATGCTGGTCGTGGATCGCTTTGTTCGAAAGGAACATCTGGTTACCGATCTGAGCAGTCTTTTCGCTGATTTCGGCCTGCCGGAAGACAGCTTTAACCTTGGGCACGATAAATCAATGAAAGACCGACGAAAGGGAATACCTGTACCGGATTACTATGACTCGGAAACGATAGATACCGTCCGACGTAAGATGGCCTGGGTGTTTAGCAATCTGGGTTACCCGGACAGCCCGCAACACTGAGACCAAAACGAAACCGCCAGCCCATTCGAGGTTCGCACATGACCGAACACACACCCAATTCCGCGTTTCACGCCTCAAGCTTTATGCAGGGGCACAATGCCGAGTATCTGGAGCAGCTCTATGCCCAGTACACCAAGAATCCCGGTGCGGTAGATGCCGCCTGGGCCGAGTTCTTCAGGGCCATGGGCGATGCCACGCCGGACGTTCAGAAAGAGGCCGAAGGGCCATCCTGGGCGCGCACCGACTGGCCGCCGATGCCAGCAGACGACCTAACCGGCGCGCTGACCGGAGAATGGGCCGAGATCGACGCCAAGGCAGCGGGACAAAAGATCAAGGAAAAAGCTGCGGGCAAGGGTGTTGAGGTCAGCGAGGATCAGATCAAGCGCGCTGTTCTCGACAGCCTGCGGGCGCTGATGCTGATCCGGGCCTATCGTATCCGGGGTCACCTGGCCGCCAATCTGGACCCGCTGGGTATGCGCGCCGCCAGCACGCACCCCGAACTGGACCCCAAGACTTATGGCTTCACCGAGGCCGACATGGACCGGCCGATCTTTATCGACAACGTGCTGGGCCTGCAGATGGCCAGCATGCGCCAGATCGTCGAGATCGTGAAACGCACCTATTGCGGCACCTTTGCGCTGCAATACATGCACATCTCTGATCCCGAACAGGCCGCGTGGCTGAAGGAACGGATCGAAGGCTATGGCAAGGAAATCGCGTTCACCAAGGAAGGCCGCAAGGCGATCCTGAACAAGATGGTCGAGGCCGAAGGTTTTGAGAAATTCCTGCACGTCAAATATATGGGCACCAAACGCTTTGGTCTGGACGGCGGCGAGGCGCTGATCCCGGCGATGGAGCAGATCATCAAACGCGGTGGCGCCCTGGGTATCCGGGACATCGTCATCGGCATGCCGCACCGGGGCCGTCTGAACATCCTGGCCAACGTGATGCGCAAACCTTACCGCGCGATCTTCAACGAATTCCAAGGCGGCAGCTTCAAGCCCGAGGATGTGGACGGTTCGGGCGACGTGAAATATCACCTCGGCGCGTCCAGCGACCGTGAGTTTGATGGCAATTCTGTCCACCTGTCCCTGACCGCGAACCCTTCGCACCTTGAGGCGGTGAACCCGGTGGTTCTGGGCAAGGTCCGCGCCAAGCAGGACCAGTTGAAAGATGACGACCGGACCACGGTGATGGGCATCCTGCTGCACGGCGATGCGGCCTTTGCCGGTCAGGGTGTCGTGGCCGAGGGCTTTGGCCTATCGGGCCTGCGCGGTCACAAAACTGGTGGCACTATGCACATCGTGGTGAACAACCAGATCGGGTTCACCACTGCGCCGCACTTCTCGCGCTCCAGCCCTTATCCCACGGATATCGCGCTGATGGTCGAAGCGCCGATATTCCACGTGAACGGCGACGACCCCGAGGCCGTGACGCATGCGGCGAAGGTGGCAACTGAGTTCCGTCAGAAATTCCACAAAGATGTGGTCATCGACATCTTCTGCTATCGCCGGTTTGGTCACAACGAGGGCGACGAGCCCATGTTCACCAACCCGATCATGTACAAGAAGATCAAAACCCATAAGACCACGCTGTCGCTGTACACTGAGCGTCTGGTCAAAGACGGCCTGATCCCCGAGGGCGAAATCGAGGATATGAAAGCCGCGTTCCAGGCCCATCTCAATGATGAGTTTGAAGCAGGCAAAGACTATAAACCCAACAAGGCCGACTGGCTGGACGGGCGCTGGTCGCATTTGGATAAGAACAAAGAGGAATATGTTCGCGGCGAAACCGCTATCACGCCGGATACACTGACCGAGATCGGCAAGGCGCTGACACACGCGCCAGCGGACGTTGCCTTGCACAAGACTGTGGGCCGTCTGCTGGACCACAAAAAGAAGATGTTCGACAGCGGCAAGGGCTTTGACTGGGCTACGGGCGAGGCACTGGCCTTTGGCTCGTTGCTGACCGAGGGTTTCCCTGTTCGCTTGTCCGGTCAGGACGCAACACGCGGCACATTCAGCCAGCGTCACTCGGGCTTTGTGCACCAGGAAAGCGAAGAGCGGTATTATCCGCTGAACAACATCCGCGCGGGTCAATCGAAATACGAAGTCATCGACTCGATGCTCAGCGAATACGCTGTTCTGGGTTTTGAGTACGGGTTTTCGCTGGCAGAGCCGAATGCACTGACCCTATGGGAAGCGCAGTTTGGTGATTTCGCCAACGGTGCACAGATCATGTTCGATCAGTTCATCAGCTCGGGCGAAAGCAAATGGCTGCGTATGTCCGGATTGGTTTGCTTGTTGCCGCACGGGTTCGAAGGGCAAGGGCCGGAACACTCTTCCGCGCGGCTCGAACGCTTCCTGCAGATGTGCGGGCAGGACAACTGGATCGTGGCGAACTGTACGACGCCTGCGAACTATTTCCACATCCTGCGCCGTCAGCTGCACCGCACCTTCCGTAAACCGCTGATCCTGGTAACGCCGAAATCGCTGCTACGCCACAAGCTGGCAGTCAGCACCGCTGACGATTTCACCACCGGGTCAAGCTTCCACCGGGTGTTGTGGGATGACGCGCAAAAGGGCAATTCGGATACCAAGCTGGTCAAGGATGACAAGATCAAACGGGTCGTGATGTGTTCCGGCAAGGTATATTTTGACCTGCTGGAAGAACGCGACGCCCGCGGGATCGACGATGTCTACCTGATGCGGATCGAACAATTCTACCCCTTCCCCGCCCACTCGCTGATCAATGAGCTTGAGCGTTTCAAAGGGGCTGAGATTGTCTGGTGTCAGGAGGAACCCAAGAACCAAGGCGCCTGGACCTTTATCGAACCCAATATTGAATGGGTGCTGACCCGCATCGGCGCCAAACACACACGGCCGCGCTATGTCGGTCGCGCAACCTCGGCTTCGCCCGCGACGGGTCTGGCCAGCCAACACAAAGCTCAACAAGAGGCGCTTGTGAACGAAGCGCTGAGCCTCGAAGGAAAGTAAACGATGACCATTGAAGTTCGTGTACCTACGCTAGGCGAATCCGTCACCGAAGCCACGGTTGCCACCTGGTTCAAGAAACCCGGTGACGCTGTGGCCGTGGATGAGATGCTCTGTGAGCTTGAAACCGACAAAGTAACGGTCGAGGTTCCGGCCCCCGCTGCCGGTGTGATGGGCGAAATCGTCGCCGCCGAAGGCGAAACTGTGGGCGTTGACGCGCTGCTGGCCACCATCACTGCAGGCGAAGGGGCCGCTCCGGCCCCTGCCACAGCCCCGGCCCCTGCCGCCGCGCCCGCCCCGGCTGCCGGTGGTGGCAGTGTCGATGTGATGGTGCCCACTCTGGGTGAATCCGTGACCGAGGCCACCGTTTCGACCTGGTTTAAACAGGTTGGCGATGCCGTGGTGCAGGACGAGATGCTGTGCGAATTGGAAACCGACAAGGTTTCCGTCGAGGTTCCGGCCCCCGCAGCGGGCGTTCTGGCCGAGATTGTGGCGCCCGAAGGCGCTACCGTGGGCGCCTCGGCCAAGCTGGCCGTGATCTCGAGTTCTGGTGCTGGTGCCGCCCTGTCTGCGGCCCCAGCCGCTGCAGCAGCCCCTGCAGCAGCAACCGCTGGTAAGGACGTAGCAAATGCGCCTTCGGCGGAAAAAGCCATGGCCGAGGCGGGTCTCTCCGCCGATCAGGTCACCGGCACCGGTCGCGATGGCCGCATTATGAAAGAGGACGTGGCACGTGCCGCCGCAGCCCCCGCACCGGCCCCAGCGCCTGCACCTGCACCGCGCGCGCCGGTTGCCGCTGGTGACGCTGCACGTGAGGAACGGGTCAAGATGACCCGCCTGCGCCAGACCATCGCCAAGCGTCTAAAAGACAGCCAGAACACCGCTGCCATGCTGACCACCTATAACGAGGTGGACATGACTGAGGTGATGGCCCTGCGCAACGAATACAAAGAGCTGTTCCAGAAGAAGCACGGGGTCAAACTGGGCTTTATGTCTTTCTTCACCAAGGCCTGCTGCCATGCGCTGAAAGAAGTGCCCGAGGTCAACGCGGAAATCGACGGCACCGACATCGTCTACAAAAGCTTTGTCCACATGGGCGTCGCCGCGGGAACCCCAACCGGCCTTGTGGTTCCGGTTATCCGCGACGCAGATTCGATGTCTTTTGCCGCGATCGAGAAAGCCATCGCCGAAAAGGGCAAGCGCGCCCGTGACGGCAAGCTGTCGATGGCGGAAATGCAGGGCGGTACCTTCACCATCTCGAACGGTGGTGTCTATGGCTCGCTGATGTCCTCGCCGATCCTGAACCCGCCTCAATCGGGTATCCTGGGCATGCACAAGATTCAGGACCGTCCGATGGCGATCAACGGTCAGGTCGTGATCCGTCCGATGATGTATCTGGCCCTGTCCTATGACCACCGGATCGTTGACGGCAAAGGCGCCGTGACCTTCCTTGTTCGTGTAAAAGAGGCGCTGGAAGACCCGCGCCGCCTGCTGATGGATCTGTAATTATGGCAACTCATGTACTGTGGCAGGCCGATGTGGCCGATTTCGATGCCTGGCTGAAAGTGTTTCGTGAGGATACGCCGATGCGCAAGGCCGCGGGTATCCGCGACTTGCATGTCTGGCGTGACCCGGATCAGTCCGATCATGCCATCGCCATGTTCGAAGTTACGAATCTGGAAAAGGCGCGGGCCTTTTTCGGCTCGGAAGAGCTGGCGATGCACCACGAACGGGGCGGCATTGCCCATATCACCATCAAGCTGCTGGAACCGGTTTGAAGAAAGCATCACATGATCCATTCACTGTGGATCATGCAGCCACCGGTCATTCCGGTCGACTTAGGAGAGTAAAATGGCAAATTATGATGTCATCGTTATCGGCGCCGGCCCCGGCGGCTATGTCTGCGCCATCCGCTGCGCCCAGCTGGGCCTGAAAACCGCCGTTGTCGAAAGGCGTGAAACCTTGGGCGGCACCTGTCTGAACGTTGGTTGTATCCCGTCCAAGGCGCTGCTGCACGCTTCTCATCAATTGCATGAGGCCGAGCATAACTTTGCCAAGATGGGTCTGAAGGGCAAAAGCCCCTCGGTCGACTGGAAACAGATGCAGGCCTACAAGGAAGAGACCATCGACGGGAACACCAAAGGCATCGAGTTCCTGTTTAAAAAGAACAAGATCGACTGGCTGAAAGGCTGGGGGGCGATCCCCGCCGCAGGTCAGGTCAAGGTGGGGGACGAGGTTCACTCGGCCAAGAACATCATCATCGCATCCGGGTCCGAACCGTCCTCGCTGCCGGGTGTTGAGGTGGATGAGAAAGTCGTCGTGACCTCGACCGGGGCGTTGTCGCTGGGCAAGATTCCGAAAAAGATGGTCGTCATCGGTGCTGGTGTGATCGGGTTGGAGCTGGGCTCGGTCTATCAGCGACTGGGCGCTGAGGTCACGGTGATCGAATTCCTCGACGTGATCACCCCGGGCATGGATCCAGAGGTGCAGAAGACCTTCCAGCGCATCCTCAAGAAACAGGGCATCAAGTTTGTCATGGGTGCGGCGGTGCAAAAGACCGAAGCCACCAAGACCAAGGCCAAGGTGACCTATAAGTTGCGCAAGAATGACAGCGAACATGTGATTGACGCGGATACTGTGCTGGTCGCGACCGGGCGCGCGCCGTTCTCGGACGGGCTGGGGCTGGACGCACTGGGTGTCGAAATGACCCCTCGCGGCCAGATCAAGGTGGGCGCAGACTGGCAGACCAACGTGCCGGGCATCTACGCCATCGGCGACGTCACCGAAGGCCCGATGCTGGCTCACAAGGCCGAGGATGAAGGCATGGCCGCTGCCGAGCAGGTTGCAGGCAAGCATGGCCACGTGAACTATGGTGTCATTCCCGGCGTGATCTACACCTGGCCCGAAGTGGCCAATGTGGGCGAAACCGAAGAGACGTTGAAAGCGCAGGGCCGCAACTATAAGGTCGGCAAGTTCATGTTTATGGGCAACGGCCGCGCCAAAGCGAACTTTGCCGCCGATGGTTTTGTGAAGATACTGGCCGACAAGGACACCGACCGCATTCTGGGCTGTCACATCATCGGCCCGGCAGCGGGCGATCTGATTCACGAGGTCTGTGTAGCGATGGAATTTGGCGCTTCAGCCGAAGATCTGGCGTTGACCTGCCACGCCCACCCGACCTATTCGGAAGCGGTGCGTGAGGCTGCGCTGGCTTGTGGTGACGGTCCGATCCACTCGTAGGACAGCAATGAACCAACCGGAGTTCGCGAGGCTAAGCCTCGCGCTCCGGGACATTCTAACGCTCAATGAAGAAGCCGAGCCCCCGTTACCACATCGTTTTCGCCGCGCGTGCCGCCCATTCTGAATCGTAGCTTTCACCACCTTCTTCACCCTGGCTGGCCTCGGCCAGAATCGCGCCAATGCTGGGCAAGTCAGCGGTTTCATCGCCCGAAGTCCAGATTTTGGCCCGCATCAATGCACGGGCGCATTGCGTGTAGATCTCGTTGATTTTGATAACAATAACCGTAGCAGGCTGTTTGCCGTGTTTCTCAAACCGGACACGCAGGTCAGCTTCCGCAGTCAACCGGGCCGTTCCATTCACGCGCACCACGTTGTTGGACCCCGGCACCAAAAACATCAACGCCACGCGCGGATCACGCACGATATTACGCAGCGAATCCAATCGGTTATTCCCGCGCCAATCCGGCAAGGCCAGTGTGTGCGGATCAAGTTCCAACACCGCCGGGCCATCATCGCCCCGGGGGCTGCCGTCGACACCTTCGGGCCCTACTGTGCTGAGAATGCACAGCCGCGAGGTCATGATCCATTTGCGGTAAAGCGGCGTCAGGCTGTGAACCACCTTCCGCAATGAGGGCGCACCAGGTGTGCGATAGAGCCCTTCTAGCGTTTCGATATCCTCAATGAACTCCATCCGGATCAAACCCCACTTCTTTCATCAATGCATCGGAACGCGTTTCGATTACGTCTTCCAATCGACCTAGAAACGAATTGCGCGCAACGCCGGGCTCGATCGGATCAAGAAAGTCCACAATCGCCAAACCCGGCTTGCGCAGAACACCCGTGCGCGGCCAAAAAACACCGGCATTTGTCGCGACCGGGACACAGGGAAATCCCAGTCCTTCATAAAGAACTGCTGTGCCCACTTTGTAAGGTTTCTGAACCCCTGGTGCAACGCGTGTACCCTGGGGGTAGATCACCAACTGACCGGGTTCGGTAAACTCTTTGGCGACGTCTTTGACCATCTTGGCCACGGCCGCGCCCTTTTTGCCGCGATCGACCGGGATACAACCCAGACGCCGGGCGTACATGCCGATGACTGGGGTCCACAGCAACTCTCTCTTCATGATGAATTTGCCGTGGGGGATGGCATCGAAAATGATGATGATGTCGAGAAAGGACTGGTGCTTGGCGCCGATCACCACTTCGTCCACCGGCACCGTTCCGCGTACCTCAGACCGAATGCCGACCATCCAGCGCGCCAGCCACAGGGTCGTGCGGGCATAGGTCTTGCAGGCCCGCAGCGCGCCACGTTTGTTGAACAAGGCAAAAGGGGCAAACACGATGCCCAGGATCAGCATCCAGACATAGATCACGATCATGAAGATCAAAGAGCGCACCCATTGAAACGCTGTGGCCATCACGAAAGCTCCTTCAATTTACGGCTGGCTGCGGCCCAAGTGGCCAGAAAGGCCACCGCCGCCCCCAACAGAGGGATCAGCACCGGCAGCAGCCAGCCAATCCCTTGAAAACCCAGACCGGTTAGAAACCCGCCCTCGTCCGAAGCTTCGGGCAGTAGTAAAACGCCGGTCATGCCTAGTAGAACCCCGACGACCGCCCCAAAGAACGCCCGATAGGTAAAGCGCCGGACAAAGGCACGAGCGATAAAGCCATCGCGGGCCCCGACCAGACGCAGCACCTCGATGATTTGCGCGTTCGCGGCAAGTGAGGCATTGGCGGCCAGCGTGATCATCGCTGCCGTGGCGCCGCCTATCAGCAGGATCGCAACCCAGCCCAGTCGGCGCAGCGACATCGCCGCATCCACCAGCGGCTCGCGCCAGCGGGTGTGGTCGTCCAGCACTGCACCTGGGACTTCGGCCCCCAATCGCAGACGCAGCCCGGTCGTGTCCAGACCGGGTTCACCTTCGACAATCTCGATCAGTTGTGGAACGGGCAACGTATCCAACGGTAGGTCCGATCCGAACCAAGGCGACAACAAAGCAGCCTGTTCTTCAGCCGTCAGCGCCCGTGCTGACGCAACACCGGGCGTTTGAGTCAACACCGTCAGCGCTGCCTCAGTTTGAGCTGCCAACTGGTCTGCCGGTGCGTTGATCCGCAGCGTGGCGGCCCCGGCCAATTCGGTTGCCCAACGGTCGGCTAGCCGCCCGGATGCCAGTGCCAGCGCCAGTGCAAACACGGCCAGGAAAGCCATCGCGCCAGATACGAACAGGGTCAGATGCGCAGTATAACCTGTGGGTGGCACCACCCTGTCAGCGCGCGCATCTCGTTTTAGCAGGTTCCGGATCGTCCACTTGCTCATAGGTCGGCCCCCGCAAGCTGGACCTGCCGTTGCGAGATCCGCAGTACCCGCGCCTGCACCTGGCTTTTGGCGGCGCGGATCAGGCTCAGGTCATGGGTGGCGATCAACACTGTTTTGCCCATCTTGTTCAGTTCGACCAGCAGGCGCAGCAGACGTTGCGACATTTCCCAATCTACATTGCCTGTGGGCTCATCGGCCAGAACCACATCGGGCGAAAGGATCACCGCACGGGCCAGCGCAGCACGCTGACGCTCGCCACCAGACAGTTCAGGAGGGTACGCGCCCAGCCGCGTGCCCAGACCGACCCATGTCAGCAAATCGGCCAGATCGTCCTGCAGCGCGGATTCTGATCGCCCCGACACCATCAATGGCATTGAAACGTTCTCGGCCAGGGTCATGTGATCCAGAAACCGACAATCTTGATGCACAACGCCAACCCGGCGGCGCAACAGGGCCATCTGATCGCGATCCAGTTGGGCAACGTCCTGTTCAAACACGCTCAGCCGTCCGGATGTGGATAACAGCGCGCCGTAACACAACTTGAGCAAAGTGGTCTTACCCGCGCCCGAAGGGCCGGTCAGAAAGTGAAACGAGCCCGGCTGCAGCCGCAGGGACACGTTGCTCAGCAATTCACCACCACCATAGGTGTAGCTGACATTTTCCAGCTCGATCACAGGGGCCCCCGTTCTAATTGCCGCTCTTCTTGCCTTAGCGCGGTTGTGGTTTCAATGCCTGCACCGGGTCGAATTGGTGACAATTGTATTCCGAAACCGAAAACACCCTTTGCGGTCAGGTCTTAACGGAATATCATCCCTGAAAAAACTATTATCAGGTCGAGGTCCCGACCAGGAGGCAGCATGCGTCTTACTTGTCCTAATTGCAGTGCCCAATATGAGGTGCCAGACGAGGTCATCCCGGAAGAGGGCCGCGATGTTCAGTGTTCAAGTTGCGAGAACACCTGGTTTCAGGACAAGTATCCGGATCGACCCGCACCCACACCCGCAGCTGAAGAGCAGCCGGACCAGGAGAAAGCCTCAGAACCTGCGCCCACGCCGGTAGATGAAGCATTTGCCGCCGACGTGAATGTGGAAAGCAGCCCAGAGCCCGCTCCAGAACCGGAAAAACCTGCTGCGACCGGTAATGTCGACCCCGCAGTTGCCAGCATCCTCAAAGAGGAAGCCGCTCGCGAAGCTGACCTGCGCGCCCGTGAAGGTGGTAGTCTTGAAACCCAGCCGGATCTGGCACTCGATACCCCTCCGGAGCCTGATCCCGAACACGCCGTCAAGGAACTGACGGCCACGGAAACCGCCGAAGATGCGGGCCAGAAAGACGCTCTACCGGATGTTGAGGCGATCAATTCCAGCCTACGCAGCGATGACATCATGGGAGTGGACGAAGAACCTGCACCACGCAAGTCGGGCGGTTTTGCACGCGGATTTGCGTTAATCCTGATTGTCGGCATCATTCTGCTGCTGGTTTACAGCAACGCCCAAAAAATCAGCGAGGCTGTACCACAGGCCGAGCCGATCCTGGACCCTTATGTGTCAATGGTAGATCAGGCGCGGTTGTGGCTTGAGGCGCAGACCTCGGGGACCGCGCAGAACTAAACTGGTTATCGGGCGGGCCTAGAACCGCTCCAACAGCCGCTTGAGGTATTCCAATTCGATCTGAGGACGGTCCGTATCGCCGGTACGGCGACGGATTTCGTCCAGCAATTCGCGTGCACGGCGATAGACATCTTCGCCCTGCAACAGGCTGTCATCGGTCGAAATCGACCCGTTTGCGCCCGGGCTGCGGCCAAGCGGATCGCGGCTGTTGGCCTGCATATCACCTTCTTGCGACCCCTGGCCCGGTTGGTTCTGCTGATTTTGGGCCAATGCCTCACCCAGGGACCGCATACCTTCGCGCAGGGCTTCCATCGCCTCGGACTGGCTGTCGATCGCGTCGGCCAGATCATCATTGCGCAGCGCATTCTCGGCCTCATCCATGGCCCGCCCGGCCCGGCCCAACGCATCGCGCGCGGCGTCGCCTTCGGACGTACCCGCTCCGGGCAAGTTCTGCTGCTGGCGGCCCAATTCATCGCGCAGGGCTTGCTGGCGGTCAGCCAGTGATCCCTGACCTTGCTCACCGTCGCTGTCTTGATCGGAACCTCGACCGCCCTGGCCTTCGTGGCTTTGCCCACGGCCCTGACCGCCGTTGCGGCCTTCGTTGCCCTGGCTTTCGCCCGCCTGAGCGCCCGGGTTGAACTGTTCCTGCAAATCGCGGAAGGCCTGATCGCTAAGACCCTGCTGTTCACGCAGGGTTTCAGCCAACCCTTCCATCGCCTGTTCGCCCTCGGATTGCTGACCCTGACCCTGGCCCTGAGTGACGCGCATATTCTCCATCATCCGCTGGAACTCTTCCAGCGCCTGCTGCGCCTCAGCCATGCGGCCCTGTTCCATCAGTTCCTGAATGCGGTCCATCATCCGTTGCAGGTCATCCTGCGTCATCTGCAGGGCATCGTCGTTCTGGCTTTGCTGGTTCTGGTCAAACTCACCATTTTCCTGCGCCAGACGCTGCAATTGGCGCATGTAGTCCTGCGTTGCCTCGCGCAGCTCTTGCATCAATTCAGTGATTTCCTCATCGGTGGCGCCGTTCTTCATCGCCTCGGACAGGCGCTCCTGCGCGCGACGCATGCGCTCCAGCGCATCAGCCAGCGTGCCCTCTTCGATGATAATCGCCAGATCCCACAGAGCCTGGGCAATTTCTTCCTGTTGTTCCAACGTCAGCCCATAGTCGTCGAACATTTCCAACCGCCGCAGAGTCACGCGCAAACGCAGATATGCGGTTTCGGACCGGAAGAAACCTTCGGGCAAATGCGATACCGCACGCAGGATCCGAGACACCCGGGTCGCATTGTCCCGCGCCCACAGCAGATCGCGCCGCTGTTCGATCACCGCTGCGGCCAGCGGATCAAAAAAGCGCCGCGCAGGTAAGTTGGTTTGATAAGGTTCAGAATGACCGTCCTGATCTGCTGCATCCCGCGCGGTCAGGGTGATCTTTACCGGCAGATGCGCCCATGGATGCTGTGAGAAATCCTCGATCAGGGCTTCGTTGAAATCCATCCGGTCGCCGATGATTGGCATCGGCAGTTCTACTTGGATAACATCGCGTGGTTCGGGCGCCGTGGCCAGACCATAACGGCGGCTGACCTCGGGCAGGTCCAGCGCGATCACGGCCGAGCCAGAGACTACGCCATAATCATCCGCTGCCGCAAAAAGCAGCTTCATGCGTCCGCCTGCTTCGGCCTCGGCATCTTCGGCCACAGCGATCTTCGGTGATGTATCCGCAATGACATTCACGGCCCAATCGCGACCTGCCGGGCCATCAATTGTCAATTGACCCGAACGGGTGGCGACAAAATCCTGTTCCGGCTCGGATGCGCTCTCAGCACCTATTGGTGAAGTCGTCTCGGTCAGGCTATGGTCACCAACCTCTCCATAGAAGCGCAGGGTGATGCGGCTGCCTTGCGGCACTGACAACGTCGTGCCGGATTGATCCGCCAAGTACAGTGTCGGCAATCCGGTATAGCGCGGCGGCTCCACCCAGCCTTCCCAACTAGGCCCTTGTCCGGCTATGGCTGCGCCCGGAGTCATTTCGGCCACGGAACCAATGCGCCAGAAAGACCCGAACAGTCCTGCGATCACCAGCGCCAGCAAGGCAGAGTAGCGCAGGGCATAGGGATCACGGTCAGCCAATCGCAAATCCGGTTTGACAGGCTCGGCCTGCGCAGCGCGTTGCGCCATGCGCGTTTGATGCGCCTGCCACAAAGCCACCGATTCCGCATCCATTGCCCCAATGGCCTGATCGTCCATAAGCGCCTGAATCGGGCGCCCCGGCAATGACGCATCCAACCGCATCAGCGCTTCGGCCCGGCTGGGGAGGTGGAATCGCCTGAAACCCCAAACCAGCGTCGCCATCACGGCAATCGCAGCGATAGCACCCGCAGCCCAGACCATTTCGACACGGACATGATCTTGCAATCCCAGCATCAAAACGGCCAGAATTGCCATGAAAATTGAGAAAAAAGGCCAAAAGGCGCGCAAAACCTGCTCGGCCAGCATCCCTGCATGCGTCAGCCACAGAGACAGTCTTGGAATCGGCAGGTTATGTCTTGCGGTCAAGGCAGGCCTCCTGAGCGGGCCCGCGCGGTTATCGCGTCAAAGCCACCCGGGTATGGTATCGCGGTTTATGATTTCGTCAAAGCTCGGCCGTTCACGAATAACTGCAAATTGATCCCCATGGACCAAAACCTCGGGGATCAGGGGGCGGGTATTGTATTCGCTGGCCATCACCGCCCCATAGGCTCCGGCGCTGCGAAAGGCGACCAGATCGCCCGGCGCAAGCGGCGGCATATTGCGCTGTTTTGCAAACGTATCGCCGGTCTCACACACAGGGCCGACGATATCATAGGGCTGTTGTTCAACGCCCGGCGCGGGTTCCTGCACGGCAACGATATCGTGATACGCCTCGTACATCGCAGGGCGGATCAGATCATTCATGGCCCCGTCGAGGATCAGGAAATCGCGCCCCTCGCCGGATTTCACATAAATCACCTTGCTGACCATCAAACCAGCATTACCCGCGATCAGGCGGCCCGGTTCGATCTCGATCTCGCAGCCCAGATGGCCCAGCGTTTTCTTGATCAGCGCGCCATATTCCACCGGCAGCGGCGGTGCGTCGTTGGCGCGGGTATAAGGAATGCCCAAGCCCCCGCCCAGATCAAGACGGCGGATGTTATGGCCCTCGGCACGCAGTTGCTCGGTCAACTCGGCGACTTTGGTATAAGCCAGTTCGAACGGCTCCAGCTCGGTCAGTTGCGAGCCGATATGGACGTCGATGCCAATCACCTCGAGCCCCGGCAAGGTCGCTGCATGAGCATAAACCTCGGACGCACGGGTGATGGGAATGCCGAACTTGTTTTCGGACTTACCAGTAGCGATCTTGGCGTGGGTCTTGGCATCCACGTCCGGGTTCACCCGCACGGTGATCGGCGCGACCACACCCAATTCCAGCGCAACTGCGTTGATCACTTCCATCTCAGGCTCGGATTCGACGTTGAACTGGCGGATACCACCGGTCAGCGCAGCCCGGATTTCATCCGCGGTTTTGCCTACTCCCGAGAACACGATCTTGTCACCCGGCACACCCGCCACCTTGGCGCGCAGGTATTCCCCGCCCGAAACCACGTCCATCCCTGCGCCCGCCTGCGCCAGCGTCCTCAGGATTGCCTGATTGCTGGCCGCCTTCATCGCATAGCAGACAAGGTGGTCGGTTCCTTCCAGTGCATCATCGAACAGCTGGAAATGGCGCAACAGAGTCGCCGTCGAATAAACGTAAAACGGGGTTCCGACCGCAGCAGCGATTTCGGAGATTGGGACATCCTCGGCGTAAAGCGCGCCGTCGCGGTAGAGAAAGTGATCCATGACTGCGCGCTTAGACCAAAACGGACCTGCGGATCAATGGCTTCCGCACATTCGGTGGCGGTCGGTCAGTTGGTGACGGAAACGCCGACCCGGCCATAGCCCGAGACGGAAACGCCAGAACTGCCCGAATTCGCCTCGGGCTCGGGGCGGGAATTGTGCGAAGGTTCGCAGGCCGCAAGAACTGCTAGAGTCAGGATCAGGCCAAAAATTTTCATATTGTCATCTTAGTCCAAGAAATTCGGCGTCAAGCCAACTAAACGAAAAACAGAGCGCGGTTCAGGTGAAACGCGATTACCTCTGAGATTTAAATCCCCAGGTAAACACCTAGCCCACCGCGCCGAAAACCAACGCCACCGCCGACATGGGTGCCACTGCTGCCGACTCCGACATTGGCGCTCATCGTGGGTTGGATTGGCTCACCATCAGCACCGCAGGCAGCCAAGGCGAACCCGGCCACAATCAGCAGGACCACACGGAGTATATGCATCATACCAGCGCCTTCCATCGCTTGACCTGGGCACGTACCTGATCCGGAGCGGTGCCACCATAGGACTGGCGCGAGTTTACCGAATTTTGGACGGTAAGGACAGAATAGACATCATCGGTGATATCCGCATGGACCGATTGCATATCTTCCAGCGTCAGGTCTGGCAGGTCGCAGCCCTTGCTTTCGGCCATGGCCACTAGTGAACCAGTAACGTGGTGCGCATCGCGGAACGGCAGGCCCAGCACCCGCACCAGCCAGTCAGCCAGATCGGTCGCGGTCGAGAAACCAGACCCGGCAGCGGCGGCAAGGCTTTCACGGTTGGCGGTCATGTCCTTGACCATACCTTCCATCGCCGCCAGCGCCAGCATCCAGTTGTCCGCGGCGTCAAAGACCTGTTCCTTGTCTTCCTGCATATCCTTAGAATAGGCCAGCGGCAGGCCTTTCATCACCATCATAAGCGCAGTGTTGGCGCCATAGATACGGCCCACCTTGGCGCGGATCAGTTCCGCCGCATCGGGATTCTTTTTCTGCGGCATGATTGACGAACCGGTCGAGAAGCGATCGGACAGCGTGACAAACCGGAACTGGGCCGAGGACCAGATCACCAGTTCCTCTGCAAAGCGCGACAAATGGACGGCGCAGATCGAGGCGGAGGACAAAAATTCCAACGCAAAATCGCGGTCGCTTACGGCGTCCAGAGAGTTTGCGGCGGGGCGATCAAAGCCCAGCGCCTCGGCCGTCATTTGGCGGTCGATGGGGAAGGACGTACCCGCCAGCGCAGCCGCCCCCAGTGGGGATTCGTTCATTCGTGCGCGCGCGTCGCGGACGCGTGAAAGATCACGGCCAAACATCTCGACATAGGCCATCATGTGGTGGCCCCATGTCACCGGCTGCGCGGTTTGCAGATGGGTAAAGCCTGGCATGACCCAATCGGCACCGGCCTCGGCCTGCGCCAAAAGCGCGCGGATCAGGGCCAACAAGCCCGATTCCGCAGCGTCCAGTTGATCGCGCACCCACAGTTTGAAATCGGTCGCGACTTGGTCATTACGCGACCGGCCTGTGTGCAAACGGCCTGCGGGCTCGCCGATCACCTCTTTCAGGCGTGCTTCGACATTCATGTGGATGTCTTCCAGCGCGGTCGAGAACTGAAATTCTCCGTTCTGGATTTCTGACAAAACGGTGAGCAGCCCTTCCCGAATGGCCTGTGCGTCACTATCAGTTATAACGCCTGTGGCGGCCAGCATGGCGGCATGGGCGCGCGAGCCTGCGATGTCCTGGGCTGCCATCCGCTGATCGAACCCGATCGAGGCGTTGATTGCCTCCATGATCGCGTCTGGACCTGCGGCAAAGCGGCCGCCCCACATCTGGTTCGAAGATTGATCGGTCATGTAAGAAAACCCGGAGTTGATATGCGCCTATTTCGTCTGATCCCCCTTTATCTTGCCCTTGCGCTGGGTGCAAACGCGGCTTTGGCCACGGATGCCGAAACTCTTGGTCCGCTGCGCGACGGCACCCTGAAACGCCTGATACTGCATTCTGAACCCAAGGCCGCCAAGACAATCGAATTCCAGCTGGAAGACGATGGCGGTGTTGGCACACTTGAGGATTATGCAGGTAAATATGTTCTAGTGAATTTCTGGGCGACCTGGTGTGCACCATGCCGCAAAGAAATGCCGCAGATCGCCGAGCTGCAGGAAGAATTCGGCGGCGACAAGTTCGAGGTTCTTACCCTCGCCACTGGGCGCAACTCGCCCGCCGGGATCAAGAAGTTCTTCGAGGAAAACGGCATCAACAACCTGCCCCGCCATCAGGACCCCGGTTCAGCCGCCGCGCGTGAGTTTGGCGTCGTCGCGCTGCCGATCACGGTCATCCTGAACCCCGAAGGTCAGGAAATAGCCCGGCTGATTGGTGATGCGGAATGGAATTCCGAAAGCGCCAAGGCGATTATCGCGACGCTGGTAGGCACTGAAAGCTAAGCCGGGGCAACCAGAACTTGCTTCAACTTTGGCATCATGAAAGCAACTAATTCTGGCGACATGTAGTCAAATCGATCGGGGACACCCAGAACAACAACCTTGGTGTCCCTTAAAATATCGTCAAATTGATTCGACAGACGCTTTTTCTGACGCCTGTCCATTACAAAAATCACATCCGCCCACTCAATGTGATCAGATGAGAGTCTCTCATCAGCATCCCGGCTGAGACCTGCAAAATCAGTGCAGTAGCCCGGCCATTTAGCCACTATGTCGGCGGCCGTAGGGCTGCGCATCCGCGCTTTACCACAGACAAAAAGCACATTCTTCAAAGATACATTCCAGTTCGATGGGCAGCTAACTCAAAATCATTCCGAACATTGTCGTGCTATACTTACCTCTCTCTTGGCAAAACCTTTGACCGGGTTCAATTGAAAGGAGGCGACAATGAAACCAGTGGTTCTGTTGATCGGCCGCTTGCCGAATGTCATCGGCGACGTGGCCCGGCGTCTGGATCATATGCCGATCCAATGGCTGGGCGCGCATGATCAGGAGGAGGTCCGACGGCAACTGGATGCCGAACCCCGGATTGTCTGTGCAATCATGGGGGCCGGTCTGGATGACAATATCCGCGGCGAGTTGGTCGGCGTAATCGCGGCACGCCGGCCGGATATCTGTATCCACCTGAAAGACAGGGCCTCGGGGCCCGACGGGCTAGTGCCCTTTGTGCAACGCGTGGTGCAGCACGAAATCCTGGACTCGCTCGAAACTGGCTGACGCCACGCCACCTTTGACAGCATCGTCACCACCCTGCAGTTTGTCGGGCGGGAGGAAAGTATGCCGCTTGAAATACTTCTGGTTCTGGTGATCGGAGGCGTCGTCGGGATAACCGTGATGTTGCATCTGTCAGGACGATCCCGCGTGCGTGAACTGACCCCACAGACGGCACGTTCGGAATGGCTGCGCCATGCACCGGACGACGTAATCATTGACATTACAATCGCTCATGACAAGCGGTCCGCCCTGATCCGGACCGAGACCGGCAATGGGCTGCTGTGGTCCTTTGGCGCCGATACGGTGGCACGTCACCTGCTGGATTTCGACTGGATCGACCACCCCGAGGGCTTCGAGATTGTTTTTCACGACTTCGGAACGCCCAAAGCTCTCATCCGCCTTGACGATTTTGAACGCCCACACTGGCAAAACCTGATGGACCCTGCATGACCGACCAAGTGAGCTTTCCCGACGCCGTGCAGTGGGCAGTACCCTTTTTTATTGCTGCCATTCTGGCCGAGTTCCTGTGGATCGCTTTCAAGGGCAAAGGTGGACGGTATGAGACCCGCGATGCCGTGACCTCGCTGGTGATGGGGGCGGGGAACATCGCCTCGGGCCTAGTGCTGGGGTTCATCGCCTATGGCTTTTTCATGTGGCTGTGGCAGATCACGCCGCTGAACCTTGGTACCTCGATTCCGGTGATCCTCCTGTGCTTTGTACTGGATGATCTGCGCTATTACTGGGTGCATCGCTTCGGCCACCGCATTCGCTGGGTCTGGGCCAGCCATGTTAACCACCACAGCTCGCAGCACTACAACCTGACCACAGCGCTGCGGCAGACCTGGACCTATACGTTCACCTTCATGATGGTGGTGCGCGCGCCGCTGATCCTGCTGGGGTTTCATCCGGCGATGGTGCTGTTCTGCGGCGGTTTGAACCTGATCTACCAGTTCTGGATTCACACCGAGGCGATTGGCAAAATGCCCCGCTGGTTCGAGGCGGTAATGAACACCCCCAGCCACCACCGCGCCCATCATGGCCGCAATGCGCGCTATCTGGATTGCAACTATGCCGGGGTTTTCATCATCTGGGACAAACTGTTCGGCACCTTCGTGCCCGAACAAGAAGACGATCGCGTCGACTTTGGACTGGTGCACAATATCGGCACGTTCAACCCGCTGCGTGTGGCCTTTCACGAATGGGTTGGTATCTGGCGCGACGTGACCCAACCGGGGCTGACCCTGCGCGAACGCCTTGCCTATTGCTTTGCTCCGCCGGGCTACAGCCATGATGGCAGCCGCGAAAGCTCGGAACAGATCAAAGCCCGGCACCTGGCGCGCCATCCCGAAGACCGCGGGACGCCTGGTTTCGAGCAATTCGAGACCAAAGCGCCCAATACGCAGGCAAAACAGGCTTAAATCCGCCGGTCCGATTCCCCGTTTCCTTGAAATCGGGATTTCACATTCCATATTCAGCGGATGTGACCCGTTTCGAGTAACCGGAGGCCGCCATGACCCGTTTGATGACAGTATCGACCGCACTTGGCTTGATCGGTCTGGCTCTGGCCATGTTGACGGCACTGACGGGCGGTCCCTCAATTATTGTTGCATTGGGTTTTGTCATGCTGGCGCTAGGCTTCATGGGCGCCGTGGTCAGCGCGGCGGCTGCGCTGGGGCGCGTCTGGGAAACCGCGCGCTAACGGTGGGCAAATTCACCCCTCTTAACCGCAGATTCATACCTTTACCTTGAAATGAGACCCTGACCGTCGACGTTAGGGGGCTTGGCAAGGACATGCGGGACAGAAAACAAGCAGATGTGCCCGAAGGTACTGAAAGCCCGCTGAACGCGGCCGTCACGTCCCGTGACGAATCCTCGGTTCAGATGGCGACTGATGCGGTGAAGCACAAACAGTGCAAACTGGCCTTTCAGCCTGTCATGCAGGCCCATCAACCATTTGGCGTGGCATTCTACGAAGGGTTCATCCGGGTGCTGGACGAAACCGGGCGGGTCATCCCCGCGCGCGATTTCATGCCACAGCTTGAAAACACCCCCATCGGTCGAGATCTGGATTGCGTCGCGCTTGAAATGGGACTGCGAACGCTGACCCAAAACCCCGACATTCGCCTGTCCATCAACATGTCCGCGCGCTCGATCGGCTATGCGCGATATTCCCGGGTGATGGAACGTTTTCTGAAAAAGGACTCCAGTGTAGGCGAACGGCTGATTCTTGAGATTTCGGAAAGCTCGGCCATGACAGTGCCCGAACTGGTGATTGATTTCATGGACCGGCTGCAACCGCGCGGCGTGGCCTTTGCGCTGGACGATTTCGGGGCCAGCAATTTCAGCTTCCGCCATTTTCGCGAATTTTTGTTCGATGCTGCCAAGATTGATGGGCAGTTCGTCCGCGGAATTGCCGACAACCCGGACAATCAGGCTCTGGTCCGGGCACTGGTCGCAGTGGCGAGGGAATTTGAAATTCTAGTGACCGCCGAATCGGTCGAAACCAGAAAGGATGCCGAATTCCTTGTGGCCAATGGCGTGGACTGCCTGCAGGGGTTTTTATTCGGCGCACCCACTGTCTCGGCCCCATGGAAGGGTGAAAAAGCCAAGCAAACAGGTAGCTAAGCGCTGAAAAACTGCCCCTACGGCATCTGAGGCAAGCTAACCGTTGCTGCAACTGCAGCATTACGCTATTCCATGTACAGTCGGAGCGGGGGATCATGAGGCGCTCTTGTTCACAGGGGCCGGGCCTCTGCGATCTGCGCCATCACGGTTCCCACAGGACCTTGATGGTAAAGGATTGTCTATATGACCAACGTAGTAATCGCATCCGCCGCACGCACTGGCGTCGGCAGTTTTGGCGGCTCGTTTGCAAACACACCCGCACATGATTTGGGTACCGCTGTACTTGAGGCCGTCGTTGAACGGGCCGGGATCGACAAGGGTGAAGTCAGCGAAACCATCATGGGTCAGGTGCTGACGGCCGCTCAGGGCCAGAATCCGGCGCGTCAGGCTCATATCAACGCCGGTCTGCCGCAGGAAAGCGCGGCCTGGGGTATCAACCAGGTGTGCGGGTCGGGCCTGCGGGCTGTGGCACTGGGTGCCCAGCACATCCAGCTGGGCGATGCCGAGATCGTCGCTGCTGGTGGACAAGAAAACATGACCCTGTCGCCCCATGCCGCCGCCCTGCGCGCCGGTCATAAAATGGGTGACATGAAATACATCGACACGATGATCCGCGACGGTCTGTGGGATGCGTTCAACGGCTATCACATGGGTCAGACCGCCGAGAACGTCGCCGAGAAATGGCAGATCAGCCGCGACATGCAGGATGAATTCGCCGTTGCCTCGCAGAACAAGGCCGAAGCCGCGCAAAAGGCTGGCAAATTCGCCGACGAAATCGTGCCCTTCACCATCAAGACTCGCAAAGGCGACATCGTGATGGACAAGGACGAATACATCCGCCACGGCGCAACCATGGAAGCCATGGGTAAACTGCGTCCGGCCTTCGCCAAGGACGGCTCAGTCACTGCGGCAAACGCATCCGGTCTGAACGACGGTGCGGCTGCAACTCTGCTGATGTCGGCCGAAAATGCCGAAAATCGCGGGATCGAGCCCTTGGCACGCATCGCATCCTACGCCACCGCCGGTCTGGACCCGTCGATCATGGGCGTCGGTCCGATCTATGCTTCACGCAAGGCGCTGGAAAAGGCAGGCTGGTCGGTTGACGATCTGGATCTGATTGAGGCCAACGAAGCCTTTGCCGCACAGGCCTGTGCAGTGAACAAAGACATGGGTTGGGATCCGTCCATCGTGAATGTCAATGGTGGTGCCATCGCTATCGGTCACCCAATCGGGGCATCGGGTTGCCGCGTTCTGAACACGCTGCTTTTTGAGATGAAACGCCGCGACGCGAAAAAGGGTCTTGCGACCCTGTGCATTGGTGGCGGCATGGGTGTCGCCCTGTGCGTGGAGCGCGACTAAGGGCGTTGACATCTAAATAGAAAAGGGCGTCCACTGGACGCCCTTTTTCGTTACAATAAGGCATTATCCCTTAGATGCGACAATATCGCCGAACAGAAAGAGCAAAACAGACACGAAACGATATTGCGCAGCAATCTCTCTCAGAGTAACAGAATTACCAAGTCAGACTAAATTGGAGGATTCCTCAATGGCACGTACAGCACTCGTCACCGGCGGTTCACGCGGCATCGGCGCAGCAATTTCCAAGGCGCTCAAGGCCGAAGGCTACAATGTTGCAGCCACCTATGCCGGCAATGACGAAGCCGCCGCAAAGTTTACCGAGGAAACCGGCATCGCCACCTACAAGTGGAACGTGGCCGATTACGACGAATCAAAAGCGGGCATCGAAAAGGTCGAGGCTGAGGTCGGACCAATCGACATCGTGGTCGCCAACGCCGGCATCACCCGCGATGCGCCGTTCCACAAGATGACGCCCGATCAGTGGAAAGATGTGATCGACACAAACCTGACCGGCGTGTTCAATACCGTTCACCCTGTCTGGCCCGGCATGCGCGAGCGTAAGTTTGGCCGCGTGATCGTCATCAGCTCGATCAATGGTCAGAAAGGCCAGTTTGCTCAGGTGAACTATGCCGCAACAAAAGCAGGTGATCTGGGCATCGTGAAATCGCTGGCCCAAGAAGGTGCGCGTGCAGGTATCACAGCGAACGCCATCTGCCCCGGCTACATCGCAACCGAGATGGTGATGGCGGTTCCCGAGAAGGTTCGTGAATCCATCATCGGTCAGATCCCGGCGGGTCGTCTGGGTGAGCCTGAAGAAATCGCGCGCTGCGTTGCGTTCCTGGCGTCGGACGATTCTCAATTCATCAATGGCTCGACAATTTCGGCCAACGGTGCGCAGTTCTTCGTCTGATCCGAAAGCTCATATTCAAATCAGGCCGATCCTTTTGGGTCGGCCTTTTTCGTTCCGAAACCGACAGTTAAAGAATTGCGCGTCTTCCCGTTGGTTGTATCCTTTCAAATCAAATCAGTGAAAGAGGTCACGGCTCCATGAAAAAAGCACAGGCGACAGCAATCGGCTTTGTGGCCGTTCTGCTTTGGTCTTTGTTGGCCCTGTTCACAGTCGGCTCGACCCCGACACCACCGCTTTTGCTGAACGCCATCTGTTTTTCTATCGGAGGCACACTGGGCCTGATCTGGACAGGTATCACCGGCGGGCTGCACCAATTGCGGACAGTGCCCCGGACAACGTATCTCTTCGGTGCAGTCGGATTGTTTGGCTATCACGCACTGTATTTTTCAGCCCTGCGCATGGCTCCAGCGGCCGAGGCCGGGCTGATCGCCTATCTTTGGCCCCTGTTGATCGTGCTGTTTTCCGGGCTTCTACCGGGCGAGCATCTGCGTATTGGTCATTTTTTCGGGGCGTGCCTGGGTTTTGCCGGGGCTGCGGTTATCATCGCAGGGGGCGGCAGCACAGGGTTTCAAACCGCACATCTGCCGGGGTATGGGCTGGCGCTGCTTTGCGCTCTGACATGGTCGGGCTATTCGGTCCTGTCGCGCCGATTGGGGGACACGCCGACCAGTTCGGTCACCATATTCTGCTTCGCGGCAGCGATCGCCTCGGGCATGCTGCATCTGGCCGTCGAGGAAACCATCTGGCCTGACAGCACCTTTGGCTGGGCCTCGGTCGTGGCACTGGGTCTGGGGCCGGTGGGGTTGGCATTTTATGTATGGGATATCGGGGTAAAGCAGGGCGACATACAGATACTCGGCACGGCGTCATACGCGGCACCGCTATTGTCTACGCTGGCTTTGGTTTTGGCCGGGATCGCCGCCCCGTCCTGGGGTTTGGCGACCGCGGCCGTGTTGATCACTGGCGGCGCGGCCATCGCCGCGCGGGCGAGCCTGGGTCGCTAGTTCGACAGGCGCTCGATCTCTTCTTTAAGCCTAAGCTTCTGCTTTTTGAGTTGTGCAATATGGAGATCGTCGATGCCAGGCGAGCGTTGGGCTTGTTCAACTTCAAGACCGAGTGTTTCGTGCTTCTTCTTCAGTTCGGTCAGGTGTGCGCTCACGCTCATGGCGATACTCCTCTGTTGGTGTCTGAGTTTCACGTAAGAAGTTGACCACATCGTTTCCACCCTGTCACGCTGCATACGCACAGATTCTGTAATAAATCCGACAAATTCGGCTGGTTAATGCCTATTGACTGGAAAATCCCGGCAACACAGCCCCGTCGCGCAGAACCGCTGAAACCTGCGGCGTATAGCTTTCACCGTCCCTTTCATGGCTATCCCCGGCATGCAGGATCAGTGGTGCATGCAGCTGAAACGCGGCTTTTCCGCCCTTTCTGGCCCGTAAAATCACCAATTCTGCGGCCCGACCAGTGCGTGCCACCAGCGGCAGTACCTCGACCGAGCCCAAACGCCCGTTACACCCCGCCAGCATATCCGGCAAACGGTCGGCCTTTTGGATCATGTGCAAATAGCCACGCGGCGCGAGGCGTCTGGCGGCAATATCGAGCCAAAGGTCCAGCGCCGTGCCCTCGCCCAGCGCGATGGCCCGCCCGTCGTCGGCGGCAGCGCTGTGCGCGCCAGCACGATAGTAAGGCGGGTTGGCAATCACATGGTCGAACTGGCGCTGCTTCAAATCGGCCGGAAGTGCGGCCAGATCGGCCTCGACCACCTCTAACGGTGCTTCGTTTTCAGCCGCGTTGCGACGCGCCAGCTCGGCATAGGGTGCCTGCAGTTCAACTCCGACCCCCTGCAACCCCGGCACACGCGCCAGAAGGCTCAGGATCGCAGCCCCTGCTCCACAGCCCAGCTCCAACACGGTGTGACCACATGTCGCCGGGACGGCAGCCGCCAGCAACACCGGGTCCACACCAGCACGATATCCCGAACGTGGCTGCCACAGGCGCACACGACCGTTCAAAAAATCGTTACAAGTCAACTCATTATTCGAAAAATCGCTCATCGACCCAACGGAATTTCGTTATCCCGCATCACCCGTTCGGCCCGTGTCAGATCATCGGCCCTCACCATCAGGCGTCGGGGGAAGATTCCGATGCCGCCTTCGAGGATGCTCATATTTACGTCCATTTGAAAGCAGTCTATATCCTCACCCTCAAGAAGGGCTGAAGCAAAGGCCAGGATCGTTGGATCGGTGCTGCGCAAAAGTTCTTTCATGGGGATGGATGTAAGGGCAAGGTAAGCCGAAAGTCGAGCCTTGTATCAGGAGTGTGATGGATATCGACACGATCACAAAACCGCATGAGCGGCTGGCCGACCTTCTGACCGGCGAAATGGGCGCAGTGAATGAACTGATCCGAACGCGCATGGCCTCGGAACACGCGCCGCGCATCCCCGAGGTGACAGCCCATCTGGTCGAAGCTGGCGGCAAACGCCTGCGCCCGATGCTGACGCTGGCCGCTGCACGTCTGTTTGGTTACATGGGCGACCATCATGTGCGTCTGGCCGCAACAGTGGAATTCATTCATACCGCAACCCTGCTGCATGACGATGTGGTGGACGAAAGCGCCCAGCGACGTGGCCGCCCGACTGCAAACCTGTTGTGGGACAACAAATCCAGCGTTCTGGTGGGCGACTACCTGTTCTCCCGCAGTTTCCAGTTAATGGTTGAAACCGGGTCGCTGCGTGTTCTGGACATTCTGGCCAATGCCTCGGCTACAATTGCCGAAGGCGAAGTACTTCAGATGACCGCCGCCACCGATCTGGGCACCGACGAGGCGATTTATCTGCAGGTTGTACGCGGCAAGACTGCCGCTCTGTTCTCGGCCGCGACCGAGGTTGGCGGAGTAATCGCCGGAGCGTCAGAGGAACAGGTCAAGGCGCTGCACGACTATGGCGATGCATTGGGCATTGCCTTTCAAATCGCTGATGATCTGCTGGATTATCAAGGTGATAGTAAAGCCACCGGCAAGAACATCGGCGACGATTTTCGCGAGCGCAAGTTAACCTTGCCGGTGATCAAGGCCGTCGCCCAAGCCACCCCCGACGAACACGCGTTTTGGGAGCGTACGATTGGCCGGGGCCGTCAGGAAGAGGGCGATCTGGACCATGCGCTGAGCCTGATGGGTAAATACGGCACGCTCGACGCCACCCGGGCGGATGCGTTTGGCTGGGCCGTCAAGGCCAAGGAAGCGTTGGCACCCCTGCCCGATCATGAGATTCGCGCATTGCTGCGTGATCTGGCGGATTACGTGGTCTCGCGCCTCAATTAAGCAGTACCGCGCGGCACCACCAATCGGGATGGGCCGCGCCGATCTCGTAAGCCGCAAAATGCGCGTCTTTCATCGTCGGATAGAGCGCAAAACAGGTTGAACCTGACCCCGACATACGGGCCAACAGAGCTCGTTTGGAGTCTTCCAATGCATCAAGCAAACGGACTACGTCAGGAGCCAAACTTTTTGTCGGCGGTTCAAGATCGTTGCGATGATCTTGCAGCCATGTCGCGCAATCTTCGGGCGTCTCAAAAGCCGGAATATCCTCGGGCATGGGCGAGTTGTTCCGACTCTCCAAAGCCGAGAATACCGCGCCAGTGGGCACTTCGACCCCAGGATTGACCAACAGGGCAGGCAATTGGGGCAACACCACCGGGTCAAGTTGCTCACCGATCCCGCGCATCCGGGCGGCTCGCGCCAACATACAGACCGGAACGTCCGCACCCAGTGACAGCGGCATGTCACGCAATATTGGCGTGCCTTGATCAGCAACCATTCGAAGGGTCGCCGCAGCATCGGATGATCCACCGCCAATCCCGCCGCCGTGAGGCAGCACCTTGTTCAGGTTGATATGCCCGGTCCAGCCCGCAGCCTCGGCAGCTTTCAAGACCAGGTTTCGGCTGTCCGTTGGTACACCCGCCGCATGTTCTCCGCTGACCGAGATCGACAATTCCAGGCCCGGCGTGAACTGCAACCTGTCGCCGACATCCGCAAATACAACCAGCGAATCCAGCAGATGAAATCCATCAACCCGTTGGCCGGTCACATGCAGGGTCAGGTTGATCTTGGCGGGCGCAAAGGCCTCAGTTGCCATTGGCAACCTTCAGCGGTTCTGCCCCTTCTTCGGCCAGAACGCCATCCAGACCGATTTCCAGCTTTCGGCGGATGCGGTCAGGATCAGCCTCACCGTCAGTATCTTCGGGATCAATAAAGGACAGCGCACGCTTCCACTGGAATTCAGCCTCACGCGCGCGGCCCACGGCCCAATAAACGTCGCCCAGATGATCGTTCACCACCGGGTCAACCGCCATCAGCTCGACGGCACGCTCCATATGTTCAACAGCTTCGTCATAGCGGCCCAGACGGAACAGGACCCAGCCCAGACTGTCGACGATGTAGCCACTGTCGGGGCGTGCGGCGACGGCGCGTTCGATCATGTCCAGCGCCTCATCCAGCTTTTCGCGCCGTTCAACCAGAGAATAGCCCAGGTAGTTCAGCACCTGCGGCTGACCAGGGTTCAGTTCCAGCGCGCGACGAAAATCGGCCTCGGCCTGATCCCATTGCTTGAGCCGTTCGTGCGAGATTCCACGAGCATAATGCAGGAACCAGTTCCCGCCAGAGCCTCCATCGGTCAGCTCAATCGCACGATCATAAGACGCGACAGCACTGGCGTAGTCCTCTTGCTGGCGTTGCAGATCGGCCAATGCCACATGAACGCTGGGCAGGTCCGGGTTTTGACTTGCCAGCGTCTGCAGAACCTCGGCGGCGGCATCCTTTTTTTCCGACCGGCTGAGCACCTCAGCTCGGCCCAGTTCAGCGGCGTGATAGTCGCTGCTGCTGGTGGGTACCTGACGATAGGCTTCTACCGCCAGATCGTATTGTTCCAGCGCGTCCAACAGTTCAGCGCTCAGCAGAAGTGCATCAACGTGACCCGGGCGCAGGAACGCAGCTGTCCGCACATACAGCAGAACATAATTCTGCGCCGCTTCATTGCTCAGCGCGGCGCCGACAGAAAAGAACACCTCGGCCATGCCGTCCTGCGCCGATTGCACATGGGTAAAAGGCAGAGTGTCACCAGCGGTCAGGCGTGCCACATAGCCTTCGATGGACGGATCGCGGCCTGCCGCAAACACTTCACCGAGGAATTGCAGTGCCTCTTCATTCCGGTCCAGCTGCGACAGCACCTCGGCTCGGGCCAGAGCAGCCCGACGCGACATGCGTGCGATGACACCGTTATGTGCCGTGAAAACGTCTTCGGCACCTTCGAAATCACCCACCGATGCCAGCGCCAAGGCCTTGTGGAACAGCGCGAAGTCACGCAACCCGTCTTGGGTTGCGACCTCGTCAAACTTCTCGATCGCGCGGGTCATGGCCCCTTGGCCGATATACGCCCAGCCTTGCATCAGGCCGTCAACCAAAGGTCCCACACCCTGTGTTTCCGGATCGCGCGCCAGAAATTCATCCAGTTTCCCATCGGCCACCAGGTTGGCCGTGATCACCATCCGGGCCGCCTGACTGGGCAGGCCTATATCTTCGATCATCTGCGCAACAGGAAGCGCGCGCTTTACTTCGCCCAGGGCCAACCGGGCGACCACAACACTTTCCAACAAAGCTGGGTTTTCAGGGTCGGCCTTCAGGGCCTGTGCATAGTATCTTTCAGCTGACGCATAGTCGTTCTGATAGATGGCCTGACGGCCAGCCAGATACGCACCCGACCCGGAATCCGCCAGAGCCGGAAGCACCATAGACGAGGAGAAGAGCGCAGCCATTGCGGCGCGACGAACCAGAGAAATCACCGAAATCCTGCCTTGCTGTTCTTATCTGCGCAACAAGCTAGGGCTTTGGCTGGCAAGAGGCAATGGCAGAGCCTTCACGACCCTGCCAATGCCCGGTTTTTTGCTTACATGTTTGGATAGTTTGGCCCGTCTCCACCCTGAGGCGTAGTCCAGGTGATGTTCTGGCTCGGGTCCTTGATATCACAGGTCTTGCAATGGACGCAGTTCTGAAAGTTGATCACGAACCGCGGGGTACCCTCATCCTCGACCATCTCATACACGCCCGCTGGGCAGTAGCGCTGCGCCGGTTCGTCGAACTTGGGCAGGTTCACTTTGACCGGGATGTCCGGGTCAGTCAGCTTCAGGTGGCAGGGCTGGCTTTCCTCGTGATTGGTCGCAGCGAAGGAAACGTTTGTCAGGCGATCAAAGGACAGTGTGCCATCAGGTTTCGGATAATCGATGGGCTGATGCTTGCTGGCCTCTTCAGTCGATTCCGCATCGTTCTTGCCGTGACCCAATGTGCCCAACAGCGAAAAGCCCAGCGTGTTGGTCCACATATCCATACCACCCAGCACCAGGCTGGCAGTCAGGCCGTACTTCGACCACAGCGGCTTGACGTTGCGCACCTTTTTCAGGTCGTCGCCAATTGCGCCGTCACGGACATCGACCTCATAAGCGGTCAGCTCATCGCCCGAACGGTCGGCTTTGATCGCGTCATAGGCTGCTTCGGCAGCGGCCTTGCCTGACAGCATGGCGTTGTGGTTGCCTTTGATACGCGGCACGTTGACCATGCCCGCCGAGCAGCCCAGCAGCGCCACGCCCGGAGCGACCAGCTTGGGCATCGACTGATAACCGCCCTCGGTGATCGCACGCGCACCATAGGCCACGCGCTTGCCGCCCTTCAGCAGCTCAGCCACCACCGGGTGATGTTTGAAGCGCTGGAATTCCATGTACGGGTACAAGTGCGGGTTCTTGTAGTTCAGGTGAACCACAAACCCGACATAGACTTGATTGTTTTCAAGGTGATAGATGAACGATCCACCACCCGCATTGCTGCCCAGCGGCCAGCCCATCGTGTGGGTGACGGTGCCTTCCTTGTGCTTGGCCGGGTCGACCTCCCAGATCTCTTTCATGCCAACGCCGTATTTCTGCACCTCTTTGCCGGCAGACAGGTCGTATTTGGCGATCACTTCCTTGGACAGCGAGCCACGCACGCCCTCCGACAGGAAGACATATTTGCCGTGCAGCTCCATCCCCGGCTCGGTGCCGGGTCCGTATGATCCGTCGGGTTCCAGCCCAAAGACACCGGCCACAACGCCCTTGACCTCACCATTGTCGCCATAGACCAGTTCGGAACAGGCCATGCCGGGGAAGATTTCCACGCCCAGCTCCTCGGCTTGTTCGGCCATCCAACGGCAGACATTGCCCATCGAGACGATGTAATTGCCGTGGTTGTTCATCAACGGCGGCATCGGGAAGTTGGGAATGCGGATCTTGCCCGCCTCACCCAGCATATAGAAATTGTCTTCGGTCACCGGCGTGTTCAGCGGCGCGCCTTTTTCCTTCCAGTCAGGGATCAGCGCATCCAGACCACAGGGGTCCAGCACCGCGCCAGACAGGATATGTGCGCCCACTTCCGAGCCCTTTTCAAGAACAACAACGTTCAGATCGCCATCCAGCTGTTTCAGACGGATGGCCGCCGACAGGCCCGCCGGGCCTGCGCCCACGATCACCACATCGTATTCCATCGCTTCGCGTTCAATCTCGGCCATCGCGGGCTCCCTAGCTAACTTTCCGAATTGGCGCTTTCACTGCGTGGTCTGCGCAATATTGTTTCACGGCTGATTACATGGTTGCTAAGACCTTGGTCAATCAAAACACGGCGTAACATTGCTGCAATGCGGCAGTTATGTATCGGGAGAGTCCCCCATAAGGTACCTGGGACCGCTACCATGGGATTTGGCGCGGTCATCCGGGTTGTAAAGGGCGCACTTTGGCAGGCTCAGGCAGCCACAGCCGATGCAACCATCCAGATTGTCGCGCAATCGCGTCAGGGTGGCGATTCGCTGATCCAAGCGGGCACGTAGTCTTACGCTGATTTTCCGCCAATCCTGAGGCGTTGGTGTGCGGCTTCCAGGCAAGCCGGACAATACGTCACGAATCTCGGGCAATGTCAGGCCGAATTGTTGGGCAATCATGATGAAGCTCAACCGCCGGATATCCGCACGTTGATACCGTCGCTGCCCACCTGCGTTGCGCCAAGGCGCGATCAACCCCTGCGCCTCGTAATATCGGATGGCCGATACGGCCAACCCCGTGCGCCGGGCCAACGCGCCAATTGCCAGCCCTTCGGATACCGCCATTTTGACCTCAAAAAAATACCTTGACCTAAAGTTAGGTTTAGAAATTACAGTGAGTCGTGACAAGCCTCAATTCACAAAGGAGACCCCCATGATGGCGACGCTTGAGCACACCAATTTCACCGTTCGCGACCCGCAGGCTTCGGCCGCATGGATGCACAAGGTATTTGGCTGGAAAACCCGCTGGGAAGGCCCGGCGATTGCGGGCGGCTACACGGTGCATGTGGGCAGCGCGCATACCTATCTGGCGCTTTATGCGCCCAGCGATCCGCAGCCATCGGGCGAAAGCAGCTATGACATCATTGGCGGGTTGAATCATGTGGGTGTTCTGGTCGAAGATCTCGACGCCACCGAACAGCAAGTGATCAAAGCCGGATTCACGCCCAAATCACATGGGGATTACGAACCTGGCAAACGGTTCTACTTTGACGACGACAATGGCATCGAATTCGAAGTGATTAGTTATGGATAGGCCGTAATCCGCCCGCTGAAGGTTCAAGCCCTCTTGCAATTCACGCCTCATTTGGGTCAGGTATTTATCAACCCATCAATTCGCCCCGACGCTGGTTCCATGCGGCGGGGCGCATCAATTTATGCGTGGACGACAAGACCATGGAAAAAATTCCGATGACGCCTACGGGCAATGCCGCGCTTGCGGCAGAGCTGAAGAACCTCAAATCCGTTGAGCGCCCTGCGATCATCGAAGCCATCGCTACGGCCCGTGAACTGGGCGACCTGAAGGAAAACGCCGAGTATCACTCGGCCCGCGAAAAGCAGGGGTTCATCGAAGGCCGCATCAAGGAACTCGAAGGTATCCTGTCGCTGGCCGATGTGATCGACCCCGCGAAGCTGTCCGGCGCGATCAAGTTTGGGGCCAAGGTCACGCTGGTCGACGAGGACACTGACGAGGAAAAGACCTGGCAGATCGTGGGTGAGTATGAGGCCAATATCGAAAACGGCCTGCTTAACATCAAATCTCCTATCGCCCGCGCCCTGATCGGCAAGGACGAAGGCGACAGCGTCGAGGTCCGCACCCCCGGCGGCGTGCGGTCTTACGAAGTTCTGAGTATCGAGTACGCCTGACCGGAGCGTCCCTCATGTCCGAACCTACACCAGATCACGAACCCGAGCGACCGACGTCGCTGGGTATTTACGACAAGCCATCGCGGCCTTCAGTTACCGAGATCGAAATCGCGGCCATCGTGCTCAGCGTGATCTGGCTGGTGGTTTCGGTGGTCTTCCTGGTGCTGCCCGACGATGTCGAAGGCGGCGGGTTCGTGGTGACCTTGCTGGCGGTATTCATGCCAGTGGCGATGATCTGGGTCGCGGCCACGGCGATGCGTGCAAGCCGCGTCATGCGCGAAGAAAGCGAGCGTCTGCAGACCGCAATCGACGCGATCCGACAAACCTATGTCCTCCAGCAACAGCGGGCCGCCATTTCCCATGAACCGGCCGTCAGCAAGAAGCTTGATGAAATCGCTGTTTCCACGAAAAAGACCGAAAGCGCGCTGGCCACGTTTTCCACCAATCGCAGCGAACCCGCGCGGGCGGCAGCGCCGAACAGAACTGGCGACCAGACTTCGTTAGAGTTGGGCACGCAGGCCGAGGACATCGCGCCACCGCTTGGCACCGATATCTTTATCCGGGCGTTAAACTTTCCCGAAACGCAGGATGACGCCGAGGGGTTCGATGCCCTGCGTCTGGCGCTGAAGGACCGCAAGACTGCGCAGCTGGTACAGGCCTCGCAGGATGTCTTGACCCTACTCAGCCAGGAAGGCATCTATATGGACGACCTGCGCCCCGACATGGCTCGCCCCGAGATTTGGCGGCAATTCGCGCAAGGTGCCCGCGGTCGTTCTGTGGCGGCATTGGGTGGCATTCGGGATCGGTCATCGTTGGCGCTGACGGCCGCGCGGATGAAGCAAGACCCGATCTTTCGCGACGCCGCACATCATTTCCTGCGCCGCTTTGACCACATGATCGTGGCGTTCGAGCCCGACGCCAGCGATGCCGACCTATCCGCCCTTGGCGAAACCCGCACAGCACGAGCTTTCATGCTGCTGGGGCGAGTGGCCGGAACTTTCGATTAAAGCCCGAAACTGCCGTAGGGGATGAACCGTACCATATCGCCCGGTTTGATATGGCGTGCGCCGTCTTCGATTTCGACCAACCCTTCGGCCCAGCTGAGCCCGCTGATCCGGCCCGATCCTTCCGAGGCAAAAACTTCGGCCCGGCCATCGCGCACACGGGCGCGCAGATATTCGCGGCGACCCGGTTTCTTGCGTTTCTCAAAAGCAGCGGGCAGGTCAAACCCTTGAGGGTCTTGCCACCCCTCACCCGCCATCAGGCCCAGCGCCGGGCGGGCAAAAATCAGCGTACAAACCATGGCAGCAACCGGATTTCCCGGCAGGCCAAACACCGGCGTGCCGTCCCACAGCCCCAGAGCCAGTGGCCGCCCCGGTTTCAGCGCGATCCGCCATTCCTGCATCGCACCCGCCTCTCGCAACAAGGCCGACACGTGATCCTCATCCCCAGCCGACGCACCACCGCTGGTCAGGATCACATCCGCCTGTTTCGCGGCTGAATTCAGTCGGGCGCGCAAATCCTCCCGATCATCTGAAACGCGCCCCATATCCACCGGCTGAAAACCCAAGCGGTCGATCAGCGACAGCAGCATCGGACGGTTGGCGTCGAATATCTGACCGGGACCGGCACTTTTCCCGGGCTCGACCAACTCGTCCCCGGTCGAAAGCACGGCCACACGCAATGTCTTGCGCACCAAGACCTTTGCAATTCCGGTGGCCGACAAAAGCGCCAGATCGGCTGGCGTCAACCTGCGCCCGGCGGGCAGAACCAGATCGCCCTCGGTCACGTCCTCACCAGCACGCCGAGTATTGGCTCCCTGTTTCAGTGGACCGTGAAAGGCGATGTGGTTGTCCTGTACGGTCACGTCCTCTTCGAGAATGACCGTGTCCACTCCCGCGGGCAGCGCCGCACCGGTCAACACGCGCAGTGCATGACCCTCCGGCACTAAGCCATCGAACGGAATTCCCGCCGCTGCGCGTCCGGGATGCAATGGCATCACCTGTGGGCCCTCGGGGGCGGCACCGGCAAACCCATAGCCATCCACAGCCGTATTCGGCTGCGGCGGGTTCGAGCGTTTAGCGATGATATCCTCGGCCAGAATGCGCCCTGTAGCCTTCGGCAAAGCCACCATTTCGGTCGCTGTGACCACCGTCAAGCGCTGGCGCAGCAAGGCCAGCGCGTCATCCACCGGCGTCCAGTTCACCCCGGCGGGCAAGGCAAAACAATCGTTGCGCAGGGGGGGCGGTGCGATATCCGGCTTGTGTTGTGACACTCCCAAAATCCAACCTTCCTCTGCTGCGGTGACGTTCAGATGACCCGCCAATTCCTCGGGAGGCATTCCAGCGAGCGACATGGCAACTTGTTCAACTTGCCAAGCATCCTTGATACGACCTTCCGGCCCAGCCCCCAAGGTAAGCGAAGGCCAGATTTCCACAAAGGCGACCGGGGTGTCCAGCGCCTCGAACGGCCAGACCGAGACCTTCCCCGCAAAAACCCGACGCAGGCGGGCCAGAACCGGCAGGCCGGTCATGATCTGCCCACCCACAGCACCGGTCCCTCCCATTTGCCAGCAGGTAAAGCTGCCTTTGGCTTCAGGGTTCAGTTCAACGGAACGGCGGTCGGGAAAAGGGTTGTGATAGTCTGACTTGTTCTTGGGCAGACCGTCGATGTCCCGCTGCAGCCCATTGAACCAGAACGGCCCCCTACAGCTAAAGCGCCGGTTAATCTCCCCGGCCAGATCGAACCGGTTGTTGGCTTTTGGCGTATCCTCGATCCGTTCCTCAAACCACTCCCACAAACGCAGCGGATCATCCGACCCGGTTAGCGCGTGGGCGAACCCTTTGGGATAGCCAAAGGGGAAATCGAACCCCAAAAACAGCCGCCGCCCGGAGGCAATCTCATCCGCAATCAGGTTGTGCAGCCATTGCTCGGCAATCTTGCGATTTCTGAGGTATATCGGCTCCTCTGCCCTACCCTTGCGCACCACACAGGCCCAGATGGCATCCTTGCGCGGGCGGGGTCCGGTGTCATTGCCACCGGACCAGTCGACCATGGCAAAACTGTCGAAACTGGTCACAAACCGACCTCGTGCAGGATGAAATCTGCGATGCCTGCGGTGTCATTCAGGTCAAAGACCGGCACTGCTACATCCAACGGCGTGTCGCTGGCTACGGCGCGAATGGTGGCGTTTTCGGGTGCCATCAACGGATTCCCGGCCACGGCCCGATAGGCCTCGACCTTAGGGTGCGCCTCGCGTTTGAACCCCTCGATCAACACCAGATCGACAGGCGACAGGCGCGCCAGCAACGCATCCAAAGATGGCTCGGGCGCGCCGCGCAGCTCTTGCATGATCGCGACGCGCTGACCCGAGGCAAGCAGCACTTCTGACGCACCCGCAACACGGTGACGATAGCTGTCCGTGCCTGGCTGATCTACGTCAACGTTGTGATGGGCGTGCTTGAGGGTCGAGACAGTAAAGCCACGCGGGGTGATCTCGGCCACCAGCCGCTCCATCAGCCCGGTCTTGCCGGCGTTTTTCCAGCCGGTGACGCCGTAGACCCTCATGCCTGCTCCAGCAGTTGTTCCGCTCGCGCCAGATCCTCGGGAGTATTGACGTTGAAAAACGGGTCGAAGGGGTCGGCGTCGAACAGCGCTTCACGCCCGTCATGCTTGTCGGTCCACAGCACGACCTTGCGTAGCCCATCGTTAAGCGCGCCCCGCAAATCATCTCGCAATGCGACCGGCCAGAGGCCAAAGGTCGGGTGCCGGTTGATCCGCTTACCTCCACCGGATTTCAGCGCCTCATCCCCGGTGCGCGGCGTGGTGGCCAGCACCAGCGGATGCGCCTGCCCTTGGGCAGCCTCAGTCAGCCGTGCCACCAGATCACGCGGGAAGAACGGCGTGTCGGCGGCGGCGGTGACAATGCAGTCAGCCCCCTGCGTGGCCGCCCAGTCAAGGCCAGCCAGAACTCCGGCCAAAGGTCCCGCGTACCCATCGATCGTGTCTGGCAGAATGGGCAGATTCAGATCGAAAAACCGTTCCGGATCACCATTGGCGTTCAGCGCAAGGCCGTCCACTTGCGGGGCAAGGCGGTCGATCACATGGGACAGCAGACTCTGCCCGCCGACCTGCAACAATCCTTTATCGCCTCCGCCCATTCGGGTAGCGAGGCCACCTGCGAGGATCACACCTAGAGGGTTGCTCATTTCCGCACCTTGCATCTTCACCTGCCCGAACAGTCTTCCGCAACTTTGTAGATCGAACTCAATTCAATTGAAACGCGGTTGGGTACAGATGGTGCAGGACAAACAACCACAGGATCAACGTTCCCACCGAAAGAAAGGATGTGGCCGAGACGATGTGCGCTGCAAGCTGGGGTTCCTGGTCGTAGTGCTTGGCCAGCAGAAATATATTCTTTGCCGTCGGCACAGCCGATGAAACAGTGGCTGCAATTGTCCATAACGGGTCGAGCCCAACAAGATGCGCTGCCACTAATACGAGCCCGGGCGCGACAATCAATTTCACGAGTGTTAAGAACAGGATCAATGGCCCGGTTTGAACAATCGTTCGCACACTGGTCGTGAACCCGATCGCGAACAACGCAACGGCAGCTAGCGCCTGACTGAGCAATTCCAGATAATCCGAAACCGCATCTGAAAACCCAATATCGGTGAAGGAATACGCAACGCCCAGAAGGGTTGCTGCGATAATCGGGTTCTTCAGGACATTCACGAGAATCTTGTAAATTGGCGTCTTTGTGCTTGCTTTATGGCCTGCCGAGCTCTCGAGAATCGTGGTCATGACAAGAAGCAATACCGCTACCACGAGGTTCGCCAGAACAGCCGGCAACGCACCCTTAGAGCCAAAGATTGCGTGAAGGATGGGTAAGGCAACCAGCGCTGTATTCGATGCAACACCAGCAAACGCCGCAACGGTCGCTGACCCGATCTGAAAGCCCACCACAGTTTTCAGGCATACGAACAGAACGACGAAGAGAAGCATCAGAGTCCCGCCGTAGGAGAGATAAAAACCATAGTTCAGAAGGTTCTCAAATTTCTCCTGCCCGATCAGATAGAACATGATGGCGGGGATCAGGACATAAACTGCAAATTGAACAAGCGCGTCGGATGTGTCTTCGCCGAGGAGTTGGGTCCACGAAAACACATATCCGGTCAAGATCACCGCAAAGACCGGAGCAATGAGGTTGATTAGCTCCATAGCGCTCTCAATTTATAACTTCCAAAATTCCACACAGTTGCGTCCTACTGTAGGGCACATCCTTTTGAATTTGAATGGTTTTCTGAAAACACCCCCACTGCAGCTGATGTTCATTGTTGAGCGCTTTTTCTTCTGTGTTTCTTATCCTCAACCGCCACGCTTGCCGGGTCCACGTCGCGCATCAGCCGATCCTCGCCCGACAGGCACACGAACCGCTGCCCGCGCATGCGACCGATCAGGGTCAGTCCGACCTCGCGGGCGATCTCGACCCCCCAGGCGGTGAAACCGGACCGTGAGGCCAGCACCGGAATACCCATCATCGCCGTTTTGATTACCATTTCGGATGTCAGACGGCCGGTGGTGTATAGGATCTTGTCCTCTGCCGTCTCGCCTTCGGACAGCATCCAGCCCGCGATTTTGTCGACCGCGTTGTGGCGGCCAACATCTTCCATATAGACCAACGGGCGGTCTTCGTGGCACAGGACCGTGCCGTGGATCGCACCGGCCTCAAGATACAGCGACGGGGTACGGTTAATTTTGGCGGCCAGATCGTACAGCCACGAGGTCCGCACCTGAACCTGCGGCAGACGCACGTCCTCTAGCCCTTCCATCATGTCGCCGAACACCGTGCCGACCGCACATCCGCTGGTGCGGGTTTTTTTCTTCAGCTTGTCCTCATAGGATGTCTCGCGCGCGGTGCGCACAATCACGGTTTCCAGATCATCGTCATAATCAACCTGCGTGATCTGATCGTCGGTCAGCAACATTCCCTGATTGCGCAGGAACCCCAGCGCCAGATATTCCGGATAATCCCCAATGGTCATTGCGGTCACAATTTCCTGCGAATTGAGAAAAATTGTCAGAGGGCGTTCTTCGACAACCGAGATCTGGCTGATCTCTCCATTTTGGTCCACGCCTTCAACCGCGCGGGTCAGGCGGGCCGCGCCGGGATCGGGGGCGATGATATAGTCCGAGACATCCAGTTCCTTGGCCAATTGCAACCCTTTCCCAAGACCGCTACTGCTGCGGCTATCACCATAGGATTTAGCCATGGCAGACACCACAACCAAGTCATACTATTGGAAGGGTTTTCGCGACGGGGCCCCGTTCATTTTCGTCGCCATCCCCTTTGGTGCGCTTTTTGGCGTATTCGCCACCGAGGCTGGGCTGAATATCGTTCAGACAATAGCCTTTTCGGCCACCGTTTTCGCGGGCGCTGCACAGTTTGCGGCCCTGCAATTGCTGCAGGACAATGCGCCAACCGTTATCATTCTGGCCTCGGCATTGGCGGTAAACCTGCGAGTGGCGATGTATTCGGCCTCGCTGACCCCTTATCTGGGGGCCGCCCCGCTGTGGCAGAGGGCTTGTGCTGCCTATTTGATCGTGGATCAATCCTATGCCTGCTCGATCGTAAGGTTCGAGAAAGAGCCAAAGATGACCGTGCCCCAGCGCATGACGTATTTCTTCGGCACAGTCTCTCTGATTACGCCGTTGTGGATGCTCACCACTTATCTCGGCGCCGTTCTCGGAACACAAATTCCCGAAAGCTGGGCGCTGGATTTTGCGCTGCCGATTACATTTTTATCCATGGTTGGGCCAATGATGCGGACGCTTGCACATGTGGTTGCCGCGCTAGTCGCAATCATTGTCGCGCTGCTGACCGTCGCTGTGCCGTTCAATCTGGGTTTGCTGATTGCCGGGGCGGCAGGGATGATCGCCGGGGCACAGGCCGAATTGTTGCTTGAGCGGAGGAAGCCATGACTCAGGTCGATCCTGCAACCATCTGGATTATCATCGCCGGGCTCGCCATCGGTAGCTTCGCCCTGCGCTTTACCTTTATCGGAGTGGTCGGCGACCGTCCTATGCCCCCGTGGCTGCTACGGCATCTGCGGTACACGGCAGTGGCAATCATACCTGCTCTGATCGCGCCCCTCGTAGTTTGGCCAACTGCGACCGACGGTCAACCGGACATCCCGCGCTTGGCTGCCGCCGCCGTTGCGGTGGTAGTCGGGTTGATCACAAAAAACGTGCTTGCGGCGATCTTTTCAGGGGCTGCGACCCTGTACGGGCTGCTGTACCTATTGGGCTAGCGCGCCGCTCTGCTGGTTCAGCAGGGCATTGTTCGCCGCAAGACCCTTTTGCAGGTCGGCATCGTCATTCTCACGGTACTCGGAGGTGGAAACCCCCGGTATCTGGCCGAATTGCTCGGACAGTTTGACCGGGTAAAACGTGGTGCCGATCTGTTCGAACCCCGGCACCTGCTGCAACAGCTGAGAAGTCGAGTTGGCGCAGTACGCGCTGGACACTGGCCCCATCTGCTTAGCCAGCTGCAGGGCGATCTCAGCCTGTTGTGGGGTGACCTCGATGGTTTGAATGCGCGCAAAATGCGTCTCGCGCGCGTGGCTGCTGCGATAGGCGCGTTCGACATTCGGAGTGATGCCGTACAGCACGTCATTCTTGATCGGCACAACATCCGCACGGAACGAGCCTGCCGGGTCAAAGATCACCCGCTCACTGCCGCTGATCATCAACGAGGTATGCGCACCCGAACCGGTTCGAGTGTTGATCATCGTATAAAGGGTCAGCGTTGACGGGCCCGGATCACGGTAAGACCGCGCCACAACCTCCGACTGATCCGCCTGAGGGCGCTGCGATCCGGTGCAGCCTGCAACGGTTGCCGCCAGAAGGCAGGCAATCAAAATCCTGATCACGGTCTACCCCGATTTGGATTACGCGGCGAAAACCGCCAGGAACAGGCAAAGGAAGGCGATCGCAACTACGCACCATGTGGTGGCCTTGATGAAACCGTTGAAGGTTTTGGTTTGAACGGTGATGTCCATTTCGCCGTGCTTGTATTCAGCCATGACTCAGAGATTCCTAAATTCGCGTGTTTGAGATGTTGGATAATCGAAAAACCAGGGCCTGTCACCACGTCATTCGCGCGCAGGGGCCCCGGATTGAAACACGGAACACCCCGGATACCCAAATCCCCAGCGCCAGGGCAGGCCGGAACAGGGCCCACCCCCCAATCGCACGGCGGTATGCATCGCCTCGGCCGTAAAGAAGTGGGCTGTGCGAATCTGATCGGGTGTCATGTCATAGCGTTGGGCATAATCTGCAGCATGGTCTTCGCCATGCTGTTTGACGCAGGCGCGCAACGCATCATCTGCCGATAGGCGCGCGTCAAAGCTTTGCTCGGCGTGCGACGCGCCGCCCGCGTTGTGATAGGCGCGATCATGGGTCACGCAGCAATATTCCCACGGTGGATGTGCCTCATACAGCGCGCTGAATTTGGGGAAGGTTTCAGCCACAAAGCGCCAACTGGCCGACAGACCGCCGGAACAACCATCCGTTTCAAAGGGAATGACCTCGGCATCACCACGTTGCGCAATCAACGCGCGGTGGGCTGGCATTTCGAGGTTGCGCATGAATTCCTGTGCTGTCGCCGGGGCGGCCACCAACGCCAACACACCCGCCAGCTTAGGGGCTTTCATCGCGCATCGCCTCTGTGTCGATGGACATGCCAAAGGTGGTCGCCATCCACAGCAGCAACCGTTCGGCCGGGCCCATTTCGGCCCGCACCCGCAGCACTTCATTGGCCATTGCGGGGCGGTCGGTGATCAGCCCATCTACGCCCATCGAAGCCATGGCCGACATCTGCAACGGGTCATTCACCGTCCAGACATAAATATCCTTGCCCGCCTCATGGACCGAGCGCACCAACCCCGGCGTTGCCATCGCGGCGTTGACGGCAAGGAAATCACCCTCAAGCCCTGTCAGGTCACCCACTGCCGTTGCCGCCAGAACGCCGGCCCGCCAATCGGGGCGGATGGACTTCATCTTTTGCACCGCAGGATATTTCAACGACATAGTGGCGATGTCGTCCTGCATCCCCAATTCTTCAACAAGGGCCACCACGCGATTTTCCAGATCGACGTCATGGCCGTAATACTTCAGTTCGATGATGACCTTGGCTTTGCCTTTTGCCGCCTCAAGCACCTCACGCAGGGTCGGGGTGCGTTCATCGGCATATTCAGGACCAAACCAGCTACCGATGTCGATCTGGGCGACATCCTCCATTGTCGCATCCCAGACCTTGAGGTTCACACCCGCCAGTTTCATGAAATCGCTGTCATGGGCAACGATGACCACATCATCAGCCGTTTCCTGCACGTCGATTTCGACCCAGTCCGCGCCGTCCTCGATGGCCTTGAGCACTGCCGCCATTGTGTTTTCCGGACGCACCGCCGCCGCGCCGCGATGGCCGATGACCTCAGCCCGGTCAGGGGCCTGTACGCGTTCCAGCAAATGCTGGCCGAACCACAGCCCGATCAACACGGCCACCGCAGCCGCACCGACGGTTGCAAACAGCGGAATGCGCAGGCCGCCGGGTTCGGGATGAGGTGGCTCGTCTGTCTTGATCTCAAAAAATCCATCCAGCAATACCGCCAGCGCACCCAGCGCGGTGGCCGCCAGCACCAACCCGGCCAATGACCAAACTCCCGCCACCAGCAGGCTGTAAAGCAATGCCAAACGCAGATGGCTGGCACCTTGCAGGGGGACGATGGCGAATAAGAGACCCGCTACCCATGCAATCAGCGCGGCGATGATCAGACGCAGGATCAGCCATACCGCCAGTTCGATCTTGAGGCGCCCGCGTTTACCCTCCATCCGGGTTGTGCTGATGTTGAAGGCGTGCGCGGGATGTACGTTCTCAAACAGGACCAAGTGCAGAGACAGCGCCCACGCAGACAATCTACGGATCAGCACCCAGGCCATGACCAGAACCACTGCTCCGATCAGCACCACCGCCACCCAGAACGAGGGAGGGTGGAAAGTCAGGTAATAGTTGATGTCATACTCGGTCAGCGTCCACCATGCGATCAGCGCAGCAATCACGGCAAAGGGCAGCACCAGCAGCAGCACGCGCAGCACGAACCGCACGGCAAATCCGAACAATGCCGGGAGGCGCGACAGGATCAGACCAATGGCCGAACTTCCCGCGCGCCACGGATCGGATTCGCCCATCCGCAACGATCCGGCCATGACCGAGAAGACAAACACCTCGGCCAGCAAAAACAGGCTCAGCACGGCGACGGCGGCGAAGAACCCGGCAGGCGACAGGATAAAAGCCGCGATGGCCTGATCGGTCAGCGCGGTCTGATTCGACAGCGACACAGCAAGGTTCACAGTAATTGCCACACCCGGCGCAATCAGCGCCACCAGCAGCAGGCGCACGGCGATATAGATCGGCACAAACACGCGGCGACGCGCCCACGCGCGCCTGTAGGCAGTTGTAACGGCTGAGAAACTGGTCACGTGGCCCCCTTGAAAGTTGCACTTATTCAAGGCTGCGCAGACGTGAATTGCAAGTCAGTCGATCAGCTTTCTTCCAGATCCTTGGCCAGCCGGAACCCGATGCGATTGGCGGGCTTGTCCTCGACCGATTTGGGCAGCGCGCGCAGCATCACGTTTAGCTGGCTAACATGCTGCACCAACTGGGTTCGCGCACCGGTTGCGTCCGAGCCGTAAAAGGTAATGATATCGGGATCGAAATAACCCATACCCTCGATCCGCATCACGCCCGCGTCGCCACCGGTGAAACCCATGGCGACCTCCTGATCTCCGGTTAGCGTCTGCTCAAAATTCTGGATGTACAGAATCAACCGCTCATAGGCCCATTGCGCCGGGCTTTTGGTCTCGACCGGTTTTTGCAGCTGTCCGGGCAGGTCCTTGGTACCAGATTGCGCGTCCGGGTTGGCGTGCACCTCATAGCAACGGGGCAAAGCTGCTGCTTCTGCTGCCTCGGCCGATGTTTCGATCTGGTCCTGCATGGCTTTACCCTTTGCGCTGAAACTCCCAAGCCCCGTCCGCGCGGCGCGACCGGGTGACAACTCCAATGTGGTAAAGATGGTTCAGATGTGCAACCGCTTCGACCAGCGCCAGCCCATACTCAAGCTCTCCGATCTGGCGTTTGAACAGAGGCATAAAACAGTCGGCTGCAGTTTTGGGTTGATCGAGGGAACCCTGCAACCGGTCCAGCGCGCCATGATGGTTGTCGATCAATTGCTTCATCCGAATAGGCAACCCGGTAAAGGGCAGCTTGTGCCCGCCCAGCGCCAGATGATCGGGCCGCGCCAGACCCTGCAACCTCTCACACGCCTCAAGCCATTCGGCTACCGGATCAGCCAATGGTTCGGTGACATAGACGCCCAGATTGGGACTGATCGAGCTCAGGATCTGGTCGCCGGTGATCACCAGATTGTCATCGCGGCTCCAGAACGTGGCGTGTTCGGGTGCGTGGCCGTTGCCCATATGCACGTCCCAGTCGCGCCCGCCCATGCGGATGACGCTGCCCTGTTTGATTCGGGTAAAGCCTAGCGGCATGGGATAGACAGTGTCGCAATAGTTGAACGGCCGCTGGGTCATCCGCCTGGCCAGAAGATCCGCATCCATCCCGGCACTGCGATAATAATCCAGTGTTTCCTTCGGCCAGCTTTCCTGCACGTCCAGTTGCAGCATCCGCGCGAACAGCCAGGCAGTGCGCGTGGTGACCAGCTCGGTACCATGCTCGGATTGAAACCACCCCGCATTGCCGACGTGATCGGGATGATGGTGGGTCACAACCACCCGGTTTACCGGTTTACCAGCCAAGGGCCCTGCCATCAGCGTGTCCCAGATACGGCGGGTTTTGTTCGAAGACATGCCCGTGTCGATCACCGTCCACCCATCGCCATCATCCAGCGCATAGATATTGACGTGATTCAGCGCCATTGGCAGAGGCAGGCGCATCCACAGCACCCCTTCGGCGACCTCAATCGCCTCACCCTCGGTCGGAGGTTCAGGCCACGGATAGCGCATCGTCAAAGGAGTATCTCCGTCCATCAGACCGCCAGCTCCTCGGCGCTGAGGGCATAGATATCCTCGGCCCCGTTCTGCGTTTGCGCCAGCAGACCGGCGTATTCGGGCAGCAATGCGTTGATGTAGTACCGCGCCAGCTTAAAGCGCGGACCGTTTGGTTCGGCCAGCGCCGCCTTCAGATGGTAGTGCGCCCCCAGAACGCGAGCGAAGGAGTGCAGATAAGGCACGGCACCGGCAAACCGGGCGTTCATGTCGGATTGCGCCACGATCCATTCGGTGGCCTCGCGCAGGCTTTCTGTGGCCTCCCACACGGGGCCAGCCAGATCCGGCAGGCTGGCACGGGCCTGTTCAGCGTGATCCTCGATCTCGTCCAACAGGCGCGAGGCTGCCTCGCCGCCATCCATCATCTTGCGCGCCACAAGGTCCATGGCCTGAATGCCGTTCGTGCCCTCATAAATCGCTGTCACGCGGACATCCCGGTAATATTGCGCCGCACCAGTTTCTTCGATGAAGCCCATACCACCGTGAACCTGCACGCCGGTTTCCGAGACACGCATGCCCGTTTCGGTCCCGAAGGCCTTACAGATTGGGGTCAGTAGTGCGGCGCGTGCGTTCCATTCGGCGTCATCGGTGGCCGTGGCCATGTCGATGGCGGCAGCATTGGCAAGCATGATGGCGCGCGCCGCAAAGGTATCGGCACGCATGCTCATCAGCATCCGGCGCACATCCGCGTGGTCAATGATCGTGCCCGAGGGCGTCCTGCCCTGCTTGCGTTCCAACGCATAGGCCAAGGCGTGCTGATATGCGCCCTCGGCTGCGCCCACGCCCTGGCCACCAACACCCAGGCGGGCATTGTTCATCATGGTGAACATCGCCGCCATACCGCCATGTTCCTTGCCCACAAGCCAACCCTTGGCCCCGTCATATTGCATCACGCAAGTAGGCGAGCCATGCAGGCCCATCTTGTGTTCCAGTGACACCACTTTCAGATCGTTGGTCACACCGGGATTGCCGTTTTCATCGGGCAGGTATTTGGGCACCAAAAACAGCGAAATCCCCTTGGTTCCCGGCACCCCGTCCGGCAGGCGCGCCAGCACCAGATGGCAGACATTCTCGGTAAAGTCGTTGTCGCCCCACGAAATGAAAATCTTCTGCCCGCTTACCGCATATGTCCCGTCACCATTGGCTTCGGCTTTCGAGGACAGCGCCCCCACATCCGATCCAGCCTGCGGCTCGGTCAGGTTCATGGTGCCTGCCCAATCGCCCGCCATCATCTTGGGCAGATACAGCGATTTCAACTCGTCGCTGGCGTGATGTTCCAGCGCCTCGATCTGGCCTTGGGTCATCAACGGTGCCAGTTGCAGGGACAGGCACGCCGCCGACATCATCTCATTCACCGCAGTGGTCAGGGTCATTGGCAGGCCCATACCGCCGTATTCGGGATCACCGCTCATCCCGACCCAGCCGCCATCGGCGATGGCTTTCCAGCCCTCGGCATAACCGGGTGAGGTGCGCAGCACACCGTTTTCCAACCGCGCCGGTTCCAGATCGCCGGGACGCTGCAACGGGGCCATAACTTCTTGGCACAACTTGCCCGCTTCGGTCAGGATTGCACCGACCACATCCTCGCTGGCTTCCGAGAATTTCTCGGTCGCCGCGATCTGATCGAATCCGACAACATGACGGAACAACAGTTCGTAATCGGATATGGGCGCGCGGTATGGCATGTCTTCCCCCGGGGTTGTCTCTTCGGTTTTTCGCGGGTGGGGTTGGAAATTGCAACGCCCACCTTTATGCATCCTGGATTAATTCGATTACCTAGCCAGCCAAGTGGTACAAGCAATCAAAACGCGGCGTCACCAGATATGATCCCCAACGGTACTTTGGATTTAGCCGCCGATCCGGGCGGAATCGCGCAGGCGGCCGATTTGCTGCGGCAAGGCCTGCTGGTTGCCTTTGCCACTGAAACCGTCTACGGGCTGGGCGGCGATGCCCGCAATAGTGAGGCCGTAGCCAGCATCTACGCGGCCAAAGGGCGGCCCAGCTTTAACCCTCTGATCGCACATGTGGCGTCTGCCGAGGCGGCACAGCGTTTTGTCGAATGGTCCGATCGGGCCGAGTCTTTGGCCGCAGCCTTTTGGCCCGGCCCCCTTACGATGGTGCTGCCGCTGCGTGAAGGGCATGGGATTTCACCGCTGGTCACGGCCGGGCTGGATACGCTGGCGGTTCGGGTGCCCGCGCATGGAACCGCTCGGGCTCTGTTGTCAGCCTTCGACGGGCCGGTTGCGGCGCCATCGGCCAACCCGTCGGGCCAAATCAGCCCCACGACCGCCGATCACGTGCGCGCGGGCCTGAACGGGCGTATCGCGGCCATTCTGGATGACGGTCCCTGCGGTGTAGGTCTGGAATCCACCATCGTCGGGTTGGCCGGAGAGCCCGCTTTGCTTCGCCCCGGCGGTGTGCCGCTGGAACAGATCGAAGCGGTTCTGAACACGCAATTGCACCTTCATCAGGCCACGGATGTACTGACCGCGCCGGGTCAATTGCAGTCACACTACGCCCCGGAAGCGCCGGTGCGCCTGAATGCGGACAACCCGCAGGGCGACGAGGTGTTGCTGGGGTTTGGTCCCGTTCAATGTGATCTGAACCTGTCAGAGAGCGGTGATTTGACCGAAGCCGCAGCGAACCTTTTCTCGGCGCTACACAGGCTGAACATTACGGGTCGCCCGATTGCTGTATCACCGATTCCGAATCATGGGCTGGGCGCAGCCATCAATGACCGCCTGCGCCGCGCCGCCGCACCGCGCGACAGTTGATCAGGCGCGTCCGGCGCTGGCCGACAAGGACAGCGGGTCTACACCCAGCGTCGCCAGCGCGGCCTCCCATTTCTCATCATCGGGAACGTCAAACACCAGTTTCGAGGTCGCCTCGGTGGTCAGCCAGCCGTTCATGCCAATCTCATCCTCAAGCTGATCTGGGCCCCACCCGGAATAGCCCAGCGCCAGCATCGAATTCAAAGGCCCTTGCCCCGAAGCCAGATCCTCGAGCACATCCAACGTGGCGGTCATGCTGAAATCGTCCGAGATTTGCATCGAATGCAGGTTGGCATCGTAATCCGCGCTGTGCAGGACAAAGCCGCGTGACATTTCGACCGGGCCACCGAAATGAACCAGACGTTCGCCCACGACTGGGATGCTGCAAGCGATGTTCAACTGGCTCAGCAGGGTTTTAATCCGCAAATCCGACGGTTTGTTGACGATCAGACCCATGGCCCCGTCCTCACCGTGACTGCAGATATACACCACCGAGTGATCGAAGCGTGGATCACCCATCCCGGGCATCGCAATCAACAGTTTTCCAGTCAGGTCCATGAATTTAAAACTCTTGCTTCGTCTTCCTTCAACAATGGCCCCGGCACGTGGGGGTTGGCAAGAGATCAGGTCACATTTCGACAGATTTCATCCAGGTTACCCGAACGTGACTTGGAATCGCGGGCAAGACCGCGCATCTATGAGGTATGAAGCGTTATCTAAAGTCGACTGCGGCTGCCCTGACCGCCTGTTTTGTCCTGACCACCCCCGCCCATGCGCAGGTGGCGGACAATGTCGTACAACTGGATGTTCTTGATGGAGGTCGCACGGCCAACGGCACCTATCTGGGGGCGTTGCGACTGACGCTGAAGGACGGCTGGAAAACTTATTGGCGTGCGCCCGGCGATGCTGGGATCCCGCCGCAGTTTGATTGGAACCGTTCGCAGAATGTGGGCGATGTGGAGATCACATGGCCCGCGCCCGACGTATTCGTACAAAACGGCCTGCAATCCCTAGGCTATGCCAATCAACTGGTGCTTCCGGTTGAGATCACGCCCCGAAACCCCGCCAAACCCGTGCGACTGCGTGGGGAAATGGATTTGGGCGTCTGCAAAGACGTCTGCATCCCCGAAACGTTGGATTTCGACCATACACTGGACGCTGACGCGGGGCGCAACCCGGCCATCGCCGCAGCGCTGGCACAACGTCCCTATTCAGCGAAAGAAGCGCGCGTAACCGCTGCTAGCTGCCATCTGAGCCCCACGTCGGACGGCATGCGGATCGAAGCCCGGGTGACCATGCCCTCGGCCGGAGGACGCGAGGTTACCGTGATCGAGCCGGGCAATCCTACGCTTTGGACTTCGGAACCCGAAACGACACGGCAAGGCGGGACTCTGGTGGCCACATCCGAGGTTATCAGCGCCTCGGGCGGACCCTTCGCCTTGGACCGGTCCGATATCCGCATTACAGTGCTGGGCGCCAATCATGCCGTTGATATTCAGGGATGCAGCGCGGGCTAAGACATGGAGAAATCGCCGAAGATCGGCGCGCTGGCCGTAGTGGTGCATGAGGCGCGCGTATTGCTGGTTCAACGCAGCAAGCAGCCTGACGCGGGGCTATGGGGCTTTCCCGGTGGGCATGTGGAATGGGGTGAGACCGTCTTTCAAGCCGCGCAACGGGAATTGCTTGAAGAAACGTCCGTCATCGCGGAACCGCTGCGCTACCTCGACAATCTGGATCTGCTGCGCCACGACGAACAGGGCGCAGTGCAATCGCACTATTTACTGGTCGGAGTAGCCTGCGACTATCGCTCAGGTTCTCCGACAGCCGGGGATGATGCCTTGGACGCCCGCTGGTTTCCGATTGATCAGATCAGGCAGGGTAATCTGCCCATGAGCGAGCGGGTCATCGACCTGCTGGAAACCGCCCTGCAGGCGCGTTAAACCGCCTGTCCCCTAAGGCGAATGTAAAGCAAACCGGACAGCACGACGCTTAGCACCAGAATTGGCAGTGCCCCAGCAACAAATGCACCCAACCCCATTTGCAGGGCTGCGACGCCCTCTTCGCCCGGATAGAGCCCAGACAACAGCGCAACCGGCGCGCCCGCTACCGCGGGCCAGATCATCGTCACACCGAACCACAGAAACAGCACAAACCCGGTGGCGGTCACCGCGCCCTGCACCACACGATCCGGTGCCCGCAACGCCCTTCGCAATGCGGTCATCGGGCGCGACAGGTCGTTCAGAATGGCCAGCAGCGCTGGCACCAGCAACAACACCAGCAGCATTCCGAAACCCAACCCGTACACCAGCGTGATCACCGTCGGTTTTAAGAATTGCGCCTGCTGCGAGCCTTCGTACAGCAGCGGCGTCAGTCCCAGCACCGTGGTCAATGTCGTCAGCATCACCGGGCGCAGCCGGTCTGCAGTGCCCTCGACAATCGACGGCACCAACCCGCGATCCTGCTGATAGTCGTCGATGGTTGTAACCAGCACGATCGAGTCGTTGATGATGATCCCGGTCATCCCCAACAGGCCGATCACGGTAAACATACTCAGCGGCACTTCCCAAATGTAATGGCCCCAGATCGCGCCTACCAAGCCAAACGGAATGATCGCCATCACCACCAGGGGCCGCGCCCAGCTGGCAAATACCCAGGCGAGCACAAGGTAAATCCCGGTCAGACACAGGATCAGGCCGGTGCGTGCCTCGGTCAGGAATTCGTCTTCCTGCTCGCTCAAACCCGCCATTTGCCACTCGACTTGCCGTTCGGAGGCGATTTTGGGCAGAATCTCGTCGTTCATTGCTCGGGCAATTTCCGCCGCGCGGGCCGGATCATCCTCGGAGATGTCGCCGGTCACCGAAATCACCCGAAGGCCGTTTTCACGCCGAACCGTCGAAAAGCCCGACTTGCGCTCGACCGAGACAATATCGGCCAACGGCACATACACCCCGTCCGGCGTGCGCATCAGGGTGCGTTCCAGAAAATCGGCAGTCAGCTCGCCCTCGGGCAGTTCCACGCGTATTTCAGCACTGCGTGGGCCGTCGGGGAAGGTCGCGGCCTCGATACCATTCAGCCGGTCACGCAGAACCCGGCCCAGCGTTTCCATGCGAAAGCCCAGCGACTGTCCTTGCGCAGTCAGATCCAGAATGAAATCTTCTTTGTCATAGGTCAGGTCGTCTTCCAGCGCGGAAACTTCGGCGTATTTCGACAGTTCAGCCTGCAAATCCTGGGATGCGGATTTGAGCGTATTCACATCCGCCCCGTAAAATTGCACATCAATCGCATCACCGCCGGGGCCGGACCGCCAACCGCGGAAGCTGAGCAATTCCACCTTGGGGTGGCGCGGCACAAAGTCCTGCAATTCACCCACAAATTCGAAACTGGAATAAGGCCGCAGGTCGGCGTCAATCAACTCGATTGAAATCCCGCCGAGCAGATCCTGATCCTTGCCTTCTGCAGCGGGCGGGTTGAACCAACCAGCATTGCCGCCCACTTCGGCCAGAACATAGTCGATCGGGTTGCGACCGTGACGTTCTTCGTAAATCTGCCCCAGCTCTTCGGTGGCGCGCTGGATCTCGTGCATCATCGCAAGTGAATCTTCGCGGGTTGCACCCTCGGCCATGATAAAATTGCCGGTGACTGAGCCACGCTCGGGCGCATTGAAGAACCGCCAGTTCACGTCGCCTTTGATGAACAGCGCAATCTGACTGGCGAGGATTACCACCATCACCGCCACGACGACATAGCGCGCCCAGACCACCCAGGCGATCAATGGTCGGAACAGGTGATCGCGGACCCAGCGGAAGCCGCGATTGACCACGCGGTTCGGCAGGTCATACCAATGTTCTTTGGCCGAATGCGCGATGGCATGGGCCATGTGATTGGGCAGGATCAGGAAACATTCAATCAACGAAGCAATCAGCACTGCAATCACGGTGAACGGGATGTCATAGATCAGTTCGCCGAACCGGCCACCGATGGCTGTCAGACCGAAAAAGGCGATCACGGTGGTCAGGGTGGCTGCAAAGACCGGCATCGCCATGCGCCGCGCCGCACGCTCAGCCGCCACAACCGGGGCCTCGCCCAATCGGCGGGCCCGGAAATCGGCGTGCTCGCCAACAACGATGGCGTCATCCACCACAATGCCCAGCGTGATGATCAACCCAAACAGTGAAATCATGTTGATCGACAATCCGCCGATATACATGAACGCAATCGCTGCGGACATCGCCACCGGGATACCCGCCGCCACCCAGAAGGCTATGCGCGCATTCAGGAACAGAAACAGCAGGCAGACCACAAGGCCCAGACCCACCAACCCGTTGTCGACCAGAATATCCAGACGGTCGGTGATCGCCTGCGCGCGGGTTCGTATCAGCTCGATCGTCACACCTTCGGGCAGGCTGGCCTGAAGCTCAGCCACGACATCCTCGACCGCGCGCTGAATCTGGATGGCGTCGCCTAGGTTCGAGCGGTCGACCCGCACCGACATGGCCGGATTTTCACCAACAAAGTAGCTGCGGTTGCGATTGACGCCCTCAATTCGGATGTCCGCCACGTCTCCTATATACAGCTTGGAGCCGTCGGCGAAGTTGCGCAGCGCAATGCCCTCGATCTCTTCGGGCGTGCGTTTTTCGGTGCCAGTGCGGATGCGGGCGTTGGCGCCGGTGACGTCGCCTGCGGGGCTGGCCATCGCCTCGGCGGCAATGGCCTGGGCAATTTCGGATAGGGTGATGTCATTTGCGATCAGCTGCGCCGTCGGCACCTCGACCACCACACGGGGCGCGGCAAGACCCCGGATCGTGGTGCGGGTCACGCCAACCGCAAACAGGCGATTGATCAGCTCATCGGTGAATTTGGCCAGTTGATCCGGATCGACCGGGCCTGTCACGACCACATCCGTCACCCGATCCCGCCAAGCCGCCCGCCGGATCGAGGGTTCTTCGGCATCCTCGGGCAGGTTGGTTACGCTGTCGACTGCGGTTCTGACCTCGTCAACAGCACGCGACATGTCCCAATTGGGCTCGAATTCCAGCCGGATATTGGCGCGCCCCTCGCGCGAGGTCGAGGTCGTACTGGCCACTCCCTCGACCGCCAAAAGGGCCGGTTCCAGCAACTGGACAATGCCGTTGTCCACGTCCTCGGGGCCGGCGCCTTCCCATTCGACGTTGACGTCGACACGCTCAAGAATCACGTCGGGGAAGAACTGCGCCCGCATGGCTGGAATAGCCGCCGCCCCCAGAACCATCATCACCAGCAACAGCAGGTTGGCCACCGTCCGATGACGGGTAAAGTAGCTGAGGATACCGCCCGCCGCGCCGGGGATGTCGCGCATCATGGCGCTTACCCTCCTGCCCGGGTCTCGATGCTACGCACCAGTGAAGCCGGGACGCGGACCTCATTCAACTGCCCCAGAACACGGGCCTTGACGTCTTTGGGCATCTGATCGCTGGCCTCGACTCGTGCCATCAGTTGGGCGCGCTGTTCATCCGACAATTCAACCATATCCTGTTCAGCCCCGGCATTTGCCTCAATCCGCAGCGGGCGCACCCGGACCCCACCACCCAGCAGCGGCGTCCGGCCAACAACGACCTCGCGCCCAACCAGCCCGTCACCGCGCAACAACACCTCATCGCCTTGACGGCGGATCAGTTGCACCGGCAGCGCCTCGAGCCGGTCGTCGGGACCCAGCACCAGCACCGTACCCGCCGAATCCAGAACCGAAGATGGCAGGCGCACCACATTGTCCAGCGGCTGTTCCTGCACCGTAACAGTTACAAAATCGCCGGGTTTGAACCCCGGCGCATCATCCAGACGGGCATAAATCAAACGGCCAGTCTGCCCCTCACCCGCTGATCCGCTGTCGCGGCTGATGCGCCCCGTGGCTTTCAGATCGGCGCCTGTCACCTCAAGCGACACGGTCACCGGCGCGTTGATCAAATCACCCTCGGCATCCAAAAGACGGACAAACTGTGCGGTCGAGACGCGAAAGGCGACCTCCAGCGCGTTGGGGTCAACCAGTTCCGCCAGCTTTTCATTCGCGGCAACCAACCGTCCCTCAACCAAGGTCACATCCGTTAGCGTCCCGGCAAACCGCGCGCGGACGGTCATGTCGTCCAGATCGCGTTCAGCGGCCTCAAGCGTAATACGGGCGCGGGCCAGCAACGTGGTCGCCTGATCGACCCGCGATTCCGCTTGTGCCAGCGCGATGCGGCGCGCCAAAACCGCCTGCTGCGCAACCGCTTCGGCCAATTCCGCCTCTTCCGCGGCGGCAGGGGTTCCAACCCCGCGGCTTTGCAAATCCTTCTGGCGCTGCATGGCACGTCCGCGCAGCGCCGCCTGTGCCTCGGCCGAGTTCAACTCATCTTGCGCCAGCAACAGTGAACGTTCAGCATCGCGTTCTTCGAACTGAGCGTCCAGCAGATCGGACTTGGCCCGATCCAGTGCCGATTGCGCATCAGCCGGGTCCAACTGGACCAGAATCTCTCCGGTGGAGACGACTCCCCCATCCTCGAAATCGTCGGCCAGTGCAATCACACGCCCACCCAGCGCCGCGCGCAGTTCCAAGCGACGACGGCTTTGCACCTCGCCAAAGGCTTCTAGATAGGGGGTTACCGTCTCTAATTCGGCAGGCTGCACGCTGACGGCGAATATACGTTCGCGCGCCTCGGGTGGTTCACTGTCGCGGTTCAGCGCCTCTTGCACCGCGCTGGTGATCAGTTGCACCGCGACAAATATCAAGGCCAGCGTCAGAAACGCCAGAAAGACACCAACAAGGCTTTGCCTCAAAAATCGCATCTATCACTTACCCCGGTCGCAGCAGGCTGCCATGTGCAAAACGTAGCCGGGCACAGAAAAATGCCAAGCCACAAAGCGGTTACAATCAGTTATACGCGCAACCAGTTTACTTCCGTCGCAGATGTTCGTCCAATCGGGGCATAATTTCCACGAAATTGCAGGGGCGATGCCGGTAATCGAACTGTTTTTCCAAAATACCGTCCCAGGCGTCCTTACAGGCACCAGGGCTGCCAGGCAGAGCAAACAGATAAGTACCTTGTGCCACGCCACCCGTAGCGCGGGATTGTACAGCCGACGTGCCAATCTTTTCCATCGAAATGAGGGTGAAAACGATGCTGAACGCCTCGATTTCCTTTTCATAAACGTCCCGATGCGCCTCAACCGTCACATCACGGCCTGTCAGGCCGGTGCCGCCGGTTGAGATCACCACGTCAATCTCCGGATCCCCGGCCCATAGCCGCAGCTGCGCCGCGATTTCACCGCGCTCATCGCGGATAATTTTGCGGTCGGCCACGGAATGACCCGCGCGTTCGATCCGGTCCACCAATGTCTGGCCCGAGCGGTCATCGTCCAGCGATCGTGTATCCGAGACGGTCAAAACAGCGATCCGAACTGGAATGAACTCCATGCTTTCATCAATGCGTGACATATGGCGTCAGGCCCTTTCCATGATGGCAAGCCGGATGGCGAGAGCGGCGAATATCCCCCCGCTCACCCAGCCCATGATACGTGAGGCGCACGGGTTCGAAATCAGAGCCTTCCCTGCACCTCCGGCAAATATGCCCAGCAGCCCGTTCACCACGAACCCGCCCAGCGCGATGATGACACCGAGAATCAGAAATTGCGGCAGGATCGGCCCGATTGCGGGGTTCACGAATTGCGGAATGAAGGCCAGAACGAACAGAATGACCTTGGGATTCGTCAGGTTCACCACCAGCCCATCGCGAAACGCATGGCTTGTGGATTTCGCGGGCGCTTCGGATGGCATTGCCCCGTTGCGGATCGCGCCCCAGGCGAGAAACAGCAGATAGGCCACTCCCATCCAGCGGATCGCATCGAACAGCCAAGGTATCGTCGCCACGGCCGCCCCCAATCCAAGCCCGGCCAGCAGAACATGAACCATTGACCCAAGCGAAATTCCGGCGCTGGCTGCAATCGCCGAGCGCGCGCCCGAGCGTAAACCCTGCCCGAAACAGAACATTAAATCGGCACCAGGCGTTAAATTCAGCGCTAAAGCCGCCGGAATAAACGCCAGCAGAGTAACCGTTTCAATCATACGGTGACCTCGAACCAGTTTACACTAGGACCCAGATTGGCGATCTGCGTGCGGCCCAAGGCCCCGCGATAACCCCAGCTGTCATGGATGTGGCCGCACAACGCGTATTGCGGCTGCAGGCGTTCCACCGCGTCGCGTACAGCAACAGAGCCCACCGCATCGCCCTGCGACGTGACATCTCCATATCCCTTGGGCGGAGAATGCGCGATCAGAATATCCGCCCCGTCACAGCGGTCCAGCAGTTCGGTCGCCTCGGCGTCGGTCAGATCGCAGGACCAGTCGCCAAAGGGCGTAACCGGCACGCCATACCCCAGTCCGAACAGGCGCAGGCCGTCCAAGGTCATGCCCGAGCCGTGCAGCACATGGCCACCTTCCGGCGCGGCCTCGACCAGTTCCTGCGCGCTTTCGGCATTGCCAGGCACCATCACGAACGGCGCGGTTATGCCGGACAGCATCGCCATCGCCTGGTCCAACCCCTGTCGCGCGTTGCAGAAATCCCCAGCCCCGATCACCAAATCGGCCTCGGCGCTGGCCGCGACAACCTCGGCCGCGCGGTTACGCGCCATATGCAGATCCGAAAAGGCCAGAATACGCATCATTTGCCCTCCAACCGGGCTTTCAACTCAAGCAGATCGGCCCAAGCCTGCCGCTTCATCTGTGGCTGGCGCAGCAGGTAGGCCGGGTGGAACATTGGGATGACTGGGAGATCCAGAGCCTGGCTCCATTGCCCCCGCAACCGGGTAATGCCGCGTTTGCCCAGCACTGCCTGACAACTGATATTGCCCATGATCACCAGAACTTCGGGCTTGGCCAGCGCGACGTGCCGTTCCAGAAACGGTTTCATCATCCCGATCTCTTCGGGTTTTGGGTCGCGGTTCTGCGGTGGACGCCAAGGCAGGACGTTGGTGATATAAGCATTCTGGGTCCGGTACAGATCAATTGCCGCCAACATCCTGTCCAGCAATTGACCGGCGTTGCCGACAAAGGGCTTGCCTGCGTGGTCCTCTTCCCGGCCCGGTGCTTCACCGATGATCATCACGCGCGCACCCGGTGTGCCGTCAGCAAAGACCAACTGCCGCGCGCCCCGCTTTAGCTCGCAATGCTCAAACCCATCCAGCGCCGCACGCAACTGATCCAGCGATCCCGCGGTTTGTGCTGCCGCTTTCGCCACCACAACCGGGTCTACTTGCCTGGGCTTTTCCGGGGCAGTCTGGGCCACGGCGGGCTTTTTGGCCTTGGGCGCAGTGTCGGGCAGCGCAAAACGGTCAACCGGCGTGTCACCGATTGCGTCTGTCGCGCCCAGTTCGATCTGCCATTCCAGCAGAGCCCGCGCCGTATGATAGTCCAAAGCCGATTCCATACCCCTCAATCTAACCAGCTTTTGATCGAGGGAAAGCGAATAGGCCTTGATCGGGCGGTCCGTCGCACCGACCATGAGGGTATTCATGTTCGTTCTATTGCGATTCCTTATGATTTTACTGCTGCTGACCACCCTCAGCGGCCCTGCTTTTGCGCAACTTTTCGACCGCAACGGTCAATGCCGCGCCGGTCAGTTTCAATGCGGCACAAGGTGCTGTTCCGGCGGGCAAAGGTGCAGCTTTGATGGCCACTGCATTCCTCTGGGCGGCACCTATTGCGGCGGCGGACGCACCTGCGGACCGTTCGAACGTTGCGTGGCGGGCGGCACGCGATGCGCACCTGCGGGGGCGAACAGATGTACTACGCGCGCAGATTGTCCGGGCGGTTCGATCTGCAACGCACGACGCGAATGTGAACGGATCACACCCGATTTCGATCCCAACACAGCGATCGAGGGTCTGCCCACACTCTGCGACGACGGCGTGACCTGCGGTGCGGGATCGTCCTGCCTGCCGGGCGGCGGGTGCACGCGCCCCGGTTGGTTTTTATGCGAAGAGACCGACTCGCAATGCCGTCCCGGGTTCAAATGTTCCGAACATCAGGGCTGTGTACCGATCAAGGCCGTCGACTGCGGCTATGGCAAATGGTGCAAACCCGGCGAGCAATGTCTGCCGGAAGGCGGGTGCGAGAAACTGCCCGAAGGGAGCGATCCCTAGCTTGCCTAGGCGCACGGACCTTTCTATAAGCGGCCCGATTGTCAGACAGGAGCCCGCCACATGCGTTTCGCCCATCGTCACCTTCTTGGCATCGAGCATCTGTCGCAGTCCGATATCACCGCCATTCTTGATTTGGCCGAGACATATGTCGACCTGAACCGACAATCGGCCAAGCATTCCGACGTACTGTCGGGGCTGACACAGATCAACATGTTCTTCGAAAACTCGACCCGCACACAGGCCAGTTTCGAAATCGCCGGCAAGCGATTGGGCGCGGATGTGATGAACATGGCGATGCAGGCCAGTTCGATCAAAAAGGGTGAGACCCTGATTGACACGGCGATGACGCTGAACGCGATGCATCCCGATCTGCTTGTGGTTCGGCATCCACATTCCGGCGCGGTCGATTTGCTGGCGCAAAAGGTGAACTGCGCTGTCCTGAACGCGGGCGACGGCAAGCACGAACACCCGACGCAGGCCCTGCTGGATGCGCTGACCATTCGCCGCGCCAAGGGTCGACTACATCGTCTGAACATCGCCATTTGCGGCGATGTCGCGCATTCCCGCGTAGCGCGGTCGAACCTGATCCTGCTGGGTAAGATGGAAAACCGCATCCGACTGATCGGCCCGCCCACTTTGGTGCCCGACCACTTTGCCGAATTTGGTGCCGAGATCTATGACGACATGAATGAGGGCCTTAGGGACGTCGATGTCGTAATGATGCTTCGCCTTCAAAAGGAACGGATGGATGGCGGCTTTATTCCGTCCGAGCGTGAGTATTACCACCGCTATGGGCTGGACGCCGCCAAGCTGGCACTGGCCAAGCCTGATGCCATTGTCATGCATCCCGGCCCGATGAACCGCGGGGTCGAGATTGACGGAACGCTGGCCGACGACATCAACCGCTCGGTCATTCAGGAACAGGTCGAAATGGGCGTCGCAGTTCGCATGGCCGCGATGGAACTGTTGGCCCGCAACCTGCGTGAAGTCGCATGAGCGATCTGACCGTTGCCCCAAACGAACGCGGTGTGATCCGCCTGTTCGCGCTGAACATGCGCTCGGAAGAGGCCAAGTTCCTGCGTGAACCCGGTGCGGCCAATCAGGTATTGGGCGTTGCGAAACTGGATATGGATCAGATCGACATCTTTCCGGTCTCGGACCTCGAAGATCTGGGGCTTTATGGTTATCTGAACGAAGGCTGCGGCGTGTCTGCCGATCTGCTGGATCGCAAGTCACTTGAGGCCATCACAGGGTGGGTCATGGTGGTCCGCAGTGCAGCCTTTGGCGGTCGCGCGGTCACTATTACCCCTGACCGGCGATTGCACCTGTTTGGCCCGTTCACCGAAGAGGCGACTAACTGGGCCGGCGGCCCGATTGAGACCGAAAGCGCGAAACCGTTCTCGGCCCCTCAGACCTCACCGCAATCAGATCAACCGCGCCGCATCGGCTCCGCCGTTCTGGCGCTGCTGATCCTTCTGGCCATCGGAGGCATCCTGTGGCTGATCCTGTGATCTTTGCGCCCGACAAAGGCGCCTATATCCGCACCAACGCATGGCTGGCCGCCGTGGCCATGGCGGGCGCAATGATTGTGTTATGGCTGATCGGCAATCCCTATCCTTGGACCGGTGCCCCGGCTGGTCTCGCTGCTGTCGGTATCCGGGCGTGGTACATGGCCTCGGAAGAACTTGTCGCCACATGGCAGATGACGGATACCACCCTCACCGGCCCCGGCCCGCGCAAGGTGGTGCTGAACCAGATCGAGGCCGTCAAAATCATGGGCAGCTTTGTCCAGATCGTCACCAAAGGCGGCGACAAACACCTGATCAAATACCAAGCAGACCCCGCCGCCACTAAAGCCGCAATCGAAAGGGCGATTGGATGACGGTTGCCGACGCAGATTGGTGGCGCGCGCGCCTTACTGATGAAGAGGATGTGCTGTGGTCAGGGCGTCCAGATCAGGGGTTTTTTCCGCTACAATACGGTTGGGTGTACAAAGTCTTCCTTCTTGCTCTTGCTGTCCTGTGGCTGGTCAGCCCTTGGATGTTGGAATCCGTCCGAGAGTTCTGGAAACTCACAAGTGTTACTCTGCTGCTGACTTTTACATTGTGGGCGGACCAGTTCGTCCGATCACAACGGGTGTATGTAGTGACCTCGCAAGACGCTTGGACGCTCAACAAAAAGCTGAAATCAAAAGCGTTGAAAATTGACCGGTTTCTGAGCTTCACAACCGGTCGCCGAGCAGTCGTGTTCAATCGTCACCCGTTTTTCCGATTTGATCATCTGTCCGACCCCAGTGCCGCATTTTCGGCGTTGCTCCAAGCCCAAGAGGCCTCGAAATGACTGCTGTACTCTTCACCAACGCCCGCCTAATCGACCCTGAAACCGGCACAGACAGCCTTGGCTGGCTGCAGGTGGAAAACGGACGCATTGCCGCGCGCGGTGAGGATGAGGCCCCCGCGACTGACGCCCAAATCATCGACTGCAGCGGGCACTGTCTTGCCCCCGGCATCGTCGATATCGGCGTCAAAGTTTGCGAACCGGGCGAGCGGCACAAGGAAAGCTATAAATCCGCCGGTCTGGCAGCAGCGGCCGGTGGTGTGACCACCATCGTCACCCGCCCCGATACCAGCCCGGCTATCGACACGCCCGAAAGCCTTGAATTTGTCACCCGCCGCGCGCAGGCGGATACGTCGGTCAACGTGTTGCCCATGGCCGCCCTGACCAAGGAGCGCGACGGGCGCGAGATGACCGAGATTGGCTTTTTGCAGGATGCAGGCGCGGTGGCATTCACCGATTGCGACCATGTCGTCACAAATACTAAGGTTTTTACCCGGGCATTGACCTATGCGCGGTCGTGCGACGCGCTTGTCATCGCGCATCCGCAGGAATCCATCCTCAGCGCCGGGGCTGCCGCGACCAGCGGCAAGTTCGCCACCCTGCGCGGCTTGCCCTCTGTGTCCCCCATGGCCGAACGGATGGGGTTGGACCGCGACATCGCTCTGTTGGAGATGACCGGCGCAAAATACCACGCCGATCAGATCACAACCGCCCGCGCGCTGCCGGCGTTGGAACGCGCCAAGCGCAACGGGCTGGATATCACCGCCGGAACCTCGATCCACCATCTGACACTGAATGAGCTCGACGTGGCCGACTATCGCACCTTCTTCAAGGTCAAGCCGCCGCTGCGGTCTGAGGATGACCGGCAGGCCGTGATCGATGCCGTGCGAAGTGGCTTGATCGACATCATCAGCTCGATGCACACACCGCAGGACGAGGAAAGCAAGCGCCTGCCGTTTGAAGAGGCGGCCTCGGGCGCAGTTGCGCTGGAAACACTGCTGCCTGCAGCGCTGCGCCTTTATCATGCGGACCAGTTGGACCTGCCGACGCTGTTCAGGGCCATGGCGCTGAACCCGGCAAAACGGCTGGGGCTGGACAGCGGTCGCCTGTCCGAGGGCGCGCCTGCCGATCTGGTGCTGTTCGACCCGGATGTGCCCTTTGTGCTGGACCGGTTCTCGCTGAAATCAAAATCGCAGAACACACCGTTTGACGGCCAGCGGATGCAAGGTAAGGTCACGGCAACCTACGTGGCTGGACAAGAAGTTTACCGGAGACCCTGATGCCCCCCTTTGACAGTTCGATGACCCAGCTGATCCTCTGGGCTGTGCTTGGTTATCTGATGGGGTCTGTTCCTTTTGGCATGATCATTGCCAAGGTCATGGGGCTGGGCAACCTGCGCAATATCGGGTCAGGCAATATCGGGGCAACCAATGTGCTGCGCACAGGCAACAAGGCCGCCGCCGCGCTGACGCTGATATTTGATGCCGCCAAAGGTGCGGTGGCCGTACTGCTGGCGCGGGCGCTGGCCGGGGAAGACGCCGCCCAGATTGCGGCGCTGGCTGCGTTACTGGGCCACTGCTTTCCAGTCTGGCTGGGCTTCAACGGCGGCAAGGGTGTTGCCACATTTCTGGGCCTGTGGCTAGCGCTGGACTGGCGCGTGGGCGTGGCCTGCTGCCTGACATGGCTGGTGGCCGCGGCAATCTGGCGGATCTCGTCGCTGGGCGCGCTGGCGGCGGCGGCCATGTCGGTCATCTGGGTGCTGGTGCTGACCGATAGTTCTGCCTTTGCGCTGAGCATTATCCTGACCCTGCTGGTCTATTGGCGCCACAGTGCAAATCTAGCGCGGATCAAGGCCGGAACCGAGCCGAAAATCGGCAAATCGTGATCGCGTCGGAGACGTTTCTGAACGCCTTTCTCGCGCTGCCCGAGGGCACTTTCATCGGTCATACCAACGGGCGGCGTTATGTTGTCAGCCGCACGGTTTTTGGCGCTGGAAAATCCCACAAGCTGGTGGCCCATGAACTTGGCGGGCCGGGCTACATCAGTATGAACCTGTATTTGACTCAACACAGCGGCGCCTTGTTGCGCCCGTGCGAAATGCCTGCCGAAAAAGTCGTGTTGTTTGTTACCAATCTGATCCCCGATACTGATATTTAGTCACCAGATTTTTATGTTACCGCACCTTCACAATTGATTGTCTTGAACGTGATCAGAGCGCTGCCCAATTGAGGTTCTGTGACGGCCAATTACCGGCGTCGCAAAAACAAATCCGGCTTGCCCGGGGCAAAATTTAGGTGCTCTTGAGCGAGCCTATTCACGAAAGGTGAAATCATGAACAAGTTCAAATCCATTCTGGGCGGTGTTGCGCTGTCCGTTGCAATCGCAAGCTCGGCTCTGGCCGCTGGTGTTGAGATCAACGCAAGCTCGACCGGTCTGGCAATGCAGGGCTATGACCCGGTTGCATATTTCACCGTAGGCGAGCCGACCAAAGGCGATTACCGCATCTCGACCCTGCACAACGACGCGCTGTACCGTTTTGCTTCGGAAGAGAACAAAGTAGCCTTTGAAGCGAACCCGGAAGCGTATCTGCCTGCCTATGGCGGCTACTGCGCATTCGGCACCGCGATGGGCTTCAAGTTCGACGGCGACCCGACCTACTGGAAAATCGTTGACAACAAACTGTACCTGAACCTGTCGAAAGACATTCAGGAGCGCTGGGAAGGCGACATCCCGGGCTTCAACGAGCGCGCCGACGTAAACTGGAAAGATATTGCTGACAAAACCCCCGCTGAGCTGCAGGCCGATCAGTAATCATCTAAGCAAGACTTGGATGAGTGGCGACGGGGAAACCCGTCGCCATTTCTCGTTGAGCATGGATCAAGGTTCTAGGACCGTGCTGCCAGTTGTCTGTCGTGTTTCGAGCGCGCGCTGCGCATCCGCCACCTGATCCAGCGGAAAACGCTGGTCGATGTGGATCTTGACTTCTCCGCCCTCGACCTTGCCGAACAGACGTCGGGCCATCGCCTGACAGACCGCATGATCAGCAAGGTGTGTAAACAAGGTCGGCCGGGTGATCTTGAGTGAGCCCTTCTTGGCCAGCATCCCGATATCAATCAACGGCACCGATCCCGAGGCATTGCCGAAGGAAATCATCATCCCCAGCGGTTTAAGACAATTCAGTGACCCGTTGAATGTGTCTGCCCCGATGGAGTCCATCACCACATCCACACCCTTGCCACCGGTGATCTCGGTTACCCGCTCAACAAAGTCTTCGGTCCGGTAGTTGATGCAATGCGCGGCGCCGTTGAATTGCGCCAAACTGCATTTCTCGTCGGTGCCGGCGGTGCCGATCAGAGTGATCCCCTCGGATTTAGCCCATTGGCAGGCGATCAGCCCCACACCCCCGGCTGCCGCGTGGAACAAAACGGTATCCCCACGTTTCAACGGTGTGGTGCGGTGAAACAGGTATTCGACCGTCATCCCCTTAAGCATCATCGCTGCCGCCGCATCAAAGGAAATTCCATCAGGCAGTGGGCAGACCTGTGCGGCAGGCATCACCCGCGCCGCGGAATAAGCACCAGCGGGCGCCGCAGCATAGGCCGCCCGCTGACCGTGTTCTAGATGGGTTACACCTTCGCCAACAGCTTCGATCACGCCAGCGGCCTCCATGCCCAGGGCGTGCGGCAGGTCCATCGGATACAGCCCGATACGTTGGTAAATATCAATAAAATTCAGCCCGCAGGTATGGTGGCGGATGCGCACCTCGCCGGGGCCGGGGCCCCCCAGGGGGCGGTCTTCGATCTTCAGAACTTCGGGGCCGCCGTGTTCATAAATGACGACGGTTCTTGCCGTTTGCTGCATGCTGACCTCCTGTTGCCTGCAGCCAAGCTAACACGGCTGAAAATAAGGGCAATCCGCACAATTCCGCATCACGCAACCGCAACGAGAAAAAATATGCTATACTGCTATCTGTGCGTTGCCGGCGAGTCCGGCCAAGGGCAATTGTTGCCGGATTCACCCCGCTGCGCTGATACGCAATGGGAGGGGATATCAATGGCGAAAACGATTGGAAATCCAATTAGCTGGGCCGCTCAGAATATCGGCGCGACCAGCGATCACATAGCCGAAAGCGTAAACCGCATCGGCAGTTCGGACACGCGGCATCTGCCGGTGGTGCAGAACCTGACAATGCAGGACATCAGGGCCTGTTTACGTGCGGGGTATGATGATTTTCTTGAGACACGCGCAGATGCCATCTTCATCGTGCTGATCTACCCTATCGCGGGGTTGCTGATGTTCGGGTTCGGGCTGAACCGCAACATGGTGCCGCTGTTGGCACCGCTGATCATGGGCTTCGCGCTGATCGGCCCGATCGCCGCTGTGGGCCTGTACGAAATCAGCCGCAAGCGCGAACAAGGGGACGAGGTGCATTGGCTGGACGCGTTTGGCGTGTTCCGTTCACCGTCCTTCGGAGCAATTCTGATGTTGGGCTTCTATCTGGTTATGCTGCTGCTGGTCTGGCTGATGGTAGCGCAGAGTATCTATGTCCACACGCTGGGCCCTGATCTGCCAACATCCATCGGTGCCTTCGTGACACAGTTATTCACCACCGGAGCGGGATGGACGATGATCATCTTCGGCAACGCGGTAGGGTTCTTGTTTGCTCTGGTCGCACTTGCGATCAGCGTGGTCAGCTTTCCGTTATTGCTGGACCGTAAAGTAGGTCTGCCAGTGGCGGTTGTGACCTCGGTCCGCGTGCTGCGGCAAAATCCCGGAGTGATACTGACATGGGGCTTTGTAGTCGCCGCCCTGCTGGTGATTGGCGCGATCCCGATGCTGCTGGGTTTAATCGTGGTGATGCCGGTTCTGGGTCATGCCACGTGGCATCTGTATCGCCGGGCCGTCGCCTAAAGCGCGCGGTCTGAACCGCGCGCCGGTCAGGTTATCCGGATACGTTCAAAGCAATCTTGCCGATGTGATTTGAACTTTCCATACGCGCATGCGCAGCGACGGCATCGGCCAGCGCGAACTCGCTGTCCATCACGGGCGCTACCCTTCCGGCGTCCAGCAATGGCCAGACCGCCTCGCGCAGGTTCTGCGCAATCTTTGCTTTGGCCAGATCGCTTTGCGGGCGCAGAGTGCTGCCTGTCAAGGTCAGTCGTCTGACCATCATCAGAGCGAAGTTCAGTTCGACCTTTGGCCCCTGCAAAAAGGCGATCTGCACCAGACGCCCATCCTCGGCCAGCGTCTTGATGTTCCGCGGGATATAGTCGCCACCAACCATGTCTAGAATCAGGTTCGCTCCGCCTTCGGCGCGCATGATGGCCACGAAATCCTCATCGCGGTAATTGATCGCCTTTTCGGCCCCCAGTTTGACGCAGGCCTCGCATTTTTCGGTCGACCCGGCGGTCGCAAAGACCCGTGCGCCGAATGCGTTGGCCAGTTGGATGGCTGTGGTCCCGATACCGCTGGAGCCACCGTGGATCAAAATACGCTCACCGGCTTTTAACCCGCCGCGCATAAAGACGTTGGACCACACGGTAAAGAAGGTCTCGGGCAGGCAGGCTGCCTCTTTCATGCCCATGCCCGCAGGCACCGGCAAACAATGCGTTGCAGGCGTGGCGACATATTCGGCATATCCACCGCCGGGCAACAACGCACAGACCTTGTCGCCAACCGACAGACCATCGACACCCGGGCCGATGGCCGCGACCTCTCCCGACGCTTCCAGACCCGGCAGATCGCTGGCACCCGGAGGGGGATCATATGCCCCTGCGCGCTGCAACGCATCCGGGCGGTTTACCCCGGCATATGCCACTTTGAGGATAATCTGCCCGGCCCGCGGCTCCGGCACGGGGCGGTCTGTCAGCTGCAAGACCTCTGGTCCACCGGGTTTGGTGATCTCAACGGCGCGCATTGTCTGGGTCATGGGCAAATCTCCTTTGCCCAATGCCTAGCAGGCAATTTCTGCAAGGCCCAGATGCTTACTTGCGCGGATTCAGCATCCCGGGCAGATCGACCCGCATTTTCACGGGCGGTTTCACGTGGCTGGCAAACCAGTTCGGCACTGCCAGAAACGGTTTGAACAGCGGATTGCCATTCACCTGCGCCTTGAGCTTTTCGAATTGCATGACGTTGTCGATGCGACGGTCCAGAAACTCCCACGTTTTCTGATGGTCCGGCGAATCATCCCCCAACCAGAACAACAGGGTCGAGGAATAGACTCCAGACAAGGTCGCGCGCTTGGTGTACCAGTTCACATCGTCCGAGGTATCGCCCAGCGTGTCCCAGATCAGATCGCAGGTCTGCCACAGCGCCTTGGCCCCATCCGCCGCATGGGTCGGCAGCGAAAACAGCGTCATGCCCCGGCGCACCAATTCCTTGTCGGGCACAGCCTCAAGCCGGAACCGAACGGCAGCGGCCACACGCTCGCGGAATTTCAACTCGCTCAGGTCGGTGGATTTCAGACGCTCTACCATGGCCGCATCCCCGCGCGCGTGAAAAGCCAGCGCCAGATCAACCGCGCCTCGGGGGCAGATCGCGCGCGCCAAACCGTCATCCAGATCGCAATCAATGATCGCGGCGCGAAAGCTGGTTTCAGACCAACCGTCAAAGGGCACGTGGGTCAGCATCGCGTCCAAAAGCTGTTGTTTTGCATCTTCATAGGTAACGGTCATGGCGGTTCTCCGGTTCTCGGGGCCAGTACTAGACAAGATAGACCGGCTTTGCTATACGGCCAACTCCTGCAATTTCCTTGCAACTCTATCTAGAAAGGTGGTGACAACCACATGCAGGTTAGTGTTCGCGACAATAACGTCGATCAGGCGCTTCGTGCCCTGAAGAAAAAGCTGCAGCGCGAAGGCGTGTTCCGTGAAATGAAGCTGAAGCAACATTTCGAGAAACCGTCCGAGAAAAAAGCGCGCGAGAAAGCTGAAGCGATCCGCCGTGCCCGTAAACTGGCACGTAAGAAAGCCCAGCGCGAAGGTCTGCTCTAAGACCCGCCTCGTCCAGCTTTGGATGACACTATTTGACGACCCCCGAGGCCCCGCCCGGGGGTTTGTCGTTTCTAGCACCGGTTGCATCCCGCCGAGTCTGCCTCAGCCCTAAGCGACAAGCTGCTAAATCGGACCAAGCAACATTTTGCCCGGCATTTTGCAGCGCAGCGAATCCCGCATCGGTAGCACGCCCCTGCTGAAATTCGCCTAAAACGCCGGCACCTCTATCAGTCTTTTCAATGCCTCCTGTAACTGGCCCCGTCTACTCAGACGACCACTTAAACCGGAGGCTACCATGTCAACTGCAAGTACATTCGAGCAAGAAATGCTGGCGCTGATCAATGATGAGCGCACATCCCGCGGATTGAACCCGCTGCAACTGGAAACCCGCCTGAACGACTCGGCCGAGGATCACAGCACCTGGATGCTGAACGCCGATATATTCAGCCACACCGGTTCGGGCGGATCGAGCGCGACCGAGCGTATGCAGGATGCCGGGTTCGATTTTTCGGGCAGCTGGCGGTCGGGTGAAAACATCGCCTGGCAATCGGAACGCGGCACTGAGGGCATCAGCGACGATGTGGAGCAACTGCACCAAAGCCTGATGAACAGCCCCGGCCACCGCGCCAACATCCTGAACCCTGACTACGAATATATCGGCATCGGGATTGAAGAAGGTGACTATAATGGGTGGGACGCCGTCATGGTGACCCAGAACTTTGCCACCACAGACGCCGAGGTCGTGCTGGACAATGGCGCGGCACCAACACCGCCCACGGACGAAGTGGCAGAACCCGAAGATCCCGTGACAGAAGATCCGGACACGGATGTTACCGAGACTGAAGACCCGGTTGAAGAAACGCCAGGCACGGACGTTACCGAGACCGAAGAACCGGTCGATGAAACGCCGGACACGGACGTCACCGAGACCGAAGAACCGGACGACGAAACGACGGACACTGATACAGTGGCAGGCGATTGCTTCAACGTCGAAGAGTTCCTTGCGGCGATCGAAGATTTCGTGAACGACCTGCTGGCTCTGGTCGACGATTTCAGGATGAACGACAACCTGGTGACTGATGCGGACAACACTGCAGAGGATGACTTCATGCTGACCCTGGATATGTGTGACGACACTCCGTCGGCAAGCGAGGATTCCCCGGTTATGGAGGCAGACGCACCGGATGATTTCTTTGTCCTGATGCCGGTCGATAACGGGTGCATGATGGACTTTGTCTAAGGACCTACGCAGGAAGTGGGGCACTGAAACGGCGTCCCACACCACATTCACAGCGCACTTGCGCAGGTTTTCGCACAAACAAGACGAAACGGGCGGTGGCAAATCGCCGAGCGAGTCGGGATGTCCGGATTGTGTCTGTATCCCGCCAAATTCTCGCCATTAATGTCACGCCAAAATAACTCAATTCAATTGGAGGCAGAATCATGTCAACCGCCAGCAATCTAGAAAGGCAGATGCTTGCGCTCATTAATGAGGAACGCACAAGCCGGGGGCTGCAGCCGCTGAAGCTTGAACGGCAGCTGAACGACTCGGCCGAAGATCACAGCGAATGGATGCTGCAGACGGACACCTTCAGCCATACCGGTCAGGGTGGATCAAGCGCGACGCAGCGGATGAGAGATGCGGGTTTCGATTTCACGGGCAGTTGGAGATCGGGTGAAAACATCGCCTGGCAATCGGAACGTGGCCCCGCTGGCGCCAGCGACGATGTCGTGCAACTGCACCAAAGCCTGATGAACAGCCCCGGCCACCGGGCCAACATCCTGAACCCCGATTTCGAATATATCGGGATCGGCATCGAAGAGGGTAACTTCAACGGTTGGGATGCCGTGATCGTGACTCAGAACTTTGCCACGACCTCCGCGCCGGTTCTGCTGGATACCGGTGGCTCAGGCGGCGGCTCAGGCGGCACCCCAACGCCAACCCAACCCGGCCAACTGGCCGTGGACGCGGGTACTGTCGGCGATGCATCAGATAACTGGTTTATTCTGAAATCCGGCCAGGCGGGAACACTGGATGGCGCAGACGGCGATGACATTCTTGGCGGCGGCAGCGGCAGCGATACGTTGCGGGGCGGAATGGGTGACGATAACCTGAGCGGTCATGGCGGCAACGACAGACTTTTTGGCGGCCAGGGCGTCGATTTGCTGAAGGGATCAACCGGGAATGACTTGCTGCAATCCGGCACAGGCGCTGATCGGCTACAAGGCGGTGCTGGTGACGATGTGCTTCGCGGTGGCCGTGGCCGCGACACCCTGATCGGAGGCGAAGACGACGATGTACTGATCGGTGCGCGCGGTATTGACACTCTGACTGGTGGTTCCGGTTCGGACACGTTCGTATTCACCATTGGGCCGGACACCGTCACGGACTTTACCCTGGAGGATTTCATCGACCTCAGCCAGAGTGCGGCGATCACCGGATATAACGACCTGATGACCAATCACATTTCGCAATCCGGCAGCGATGTGATCATCGACGACAACGCAGGGAATACCCTGACGTTGCAGAACACACAGCTTGCTGATCTGGCAAACGAATATTTCGTGTTCTAAATATTCCTGAAGCCCAAACAGAGAACGTCCCCGAATGCGGGGGCGTTTATTTGTTTTTGGTCAATAGATTTTGGGAACATGCAACTCATCCGGCAGGACGCGCCGTTCATATTCCGGGTTGTATTTTCGATCCGGCAAATCGACCTTTTCCTGCGGAACGTCTGTATAGGGGATCTTGGTCAGAAGATGCTCGATACAGTTCAGACGCTCTCGTTTCTTGTCGTTGCCTTCGACAATGTACCAAGGCGCCTCTGGGATGTTTGTGCGGAACAGCATGTCTTCCTTAGCCTTGGTGTAGGCCTCCCAGCGGATGCGGGATTCAAGGTCCATCGGCGACAGCTTCCATTGTTTCATCGGGTCATGAATACGCATGAGGAATCGCAGTTGCTGCTCCTCGTCCGTGATCGAGAACCAGTATTTCAGCAAGATGATCCCCGACCGCACCAGCATCCGTTCGAATTCGGGAACGTCCTGAAAGAACTGCCCCACCTGATCCTCGGACGCAAAGCCCATTACCCGTTCTACCCCGGCGCGGTTGTACCAGGACCGGTCGAACAGCACGATTTCCCCGGCTGCGGGCAGATGCGGCACATAGCGCTGAAAATACCATTGGCTTTGTTCCCGGCGGCTGGGCGCAGGCAAGGCGACCACGCGCGCGACCCGTGGATTTAGACGCTGGGTTATACGCTTGATCACGCCCCCTTTACCGGCACTGTCGCGCCCTTCGAACAGGATACAGACTTTGGCCCCGGTATACTGCACCCAGTCCTGCACCTTGATCAACTCGGCCTGCAGGCGCAGCAGATTGCGGAAATATACCTTGCGGTCCAGCATTTCAGGGTGCTGGTCCTTGTAGATCTTGCGGATTTCCATCGAAAGCATGGGTTCGCTGAACTCGATCTCGAAATCTTCGTCCAGCGTGTCTTCCAACTCGGCTTCCAGCCAATCTTTGGGGGCATCGTTATGTTCGTAAGCCAAGGTCTTTTCCTTATCGTCTATCGGGTCCGGACCGTACACCGAGCGTGTAACCACCTGATGTCATCAGAAGAATAGATGAAAGCCCTGCCCCAAGCGAAACCGTATATGGCAGCAAGGTCAAGGTTATGCAAAAAGGGGTTTGGTCTATCCCCAAATTTGAACCGACAAGTCACGGGATACAAGCGGCAGAATTGCCGCATTGCCAACAGGTTGGCGCTGACCTGCTTGCCTGACGATACATTCTAACGGCAGTAATACCCCGTCAAACCCTTGAGGCACCCGTGGCACATTTCATTTCCCTTCTGCCTGCGATCTGGCCCTGGTTCATCCTGATAGCGGCACAAATAGGCATGGCGGCTGGCCGACAAAGGTTGGGCCTGACTCTGCTGGCGGTGTTCACAGGTTCCGCAGCAGTGCTTGGTCTAGTGACCCCGATGGCGGTGACAATTGCAGCGGCGGGCCTGCTGGGCGCGGGGGGTCTGCGCCGTCTGACGGGCGGTACTGCCCTTTTTGCACACCTAGCGCTGATCCTTTGGTGCTTTGCGCTGGGGGCGCATCTGATCCCCGGATTTCACAATCTGCTGATTTTGGATCAAGTGCAGGCAGGACCGGAGAGTTCTGCCTTCACTATGTACCTCAATCTAGACAAGCCAATGGTCTTGTTTGCCGTTCTGTTGGCCTGGCCCGGTATGATCCATGACGGACGACAGTTCAGAACGATGCCATTGCTGACCGGGCTGGCGATGTTGCCTGCCCTGTTCATCCTAGCACTTGCATTGGGCGCGGTGCGATCCGAGATCGGCCTGCCCGTCTGGTGGCTGATCTTCGCTTTATCAAATCTGTTCCTGACCTGTCTGACCGAAGAGGCGTTTTTCCGCGGCTATATGCAGTCGGCTCTGTCTTCGCGAATTGGGGCGGGGTTGGGGATCGCGGCGGCCAGTCTTCTGTTCGGTCTGGCCCATGCAGGCGGAGGTCCAGCACTTGTAGTATTCGCCTCGATCCTCGGGGCCGCCTGCGGATTGGGATATTACGCAACCGGGCGGCTCTGGGTGCCAATTCTGATGCATTTTGGCTTCAACGCCCTGCATCTGGCGTTGTTCACCTATCCCGGCCCGGCCTAAGCATCACACCGGTAGGGCGGTGGTCTTGAACACTGTGCGCAACGCAAACGAGCTTTGCATCTGCGCCACGCCTGGCAGCCGCGACAGGTATTGGCGGTGGATACGGGCGAAATCCTCGGTGTTTTCAGCGACGACCTTCAGGATATAATCTGCCGTGCCGGCCATAAGATGGCATTCCAGAACGTCCGGAATCCGGGCCACAGACTTTTCGAACGCGTCCAGAAGCTCTTCAGCCTGACCCTGCAACGTGATCTCGACAAACACCGTCGTGGGCACATTCATCTTGCGCGCATCCAACAGCGCCACATAATTGCGGATATAACCGTCAGCTTCCAGTCGCTGAACCCGTCGGTGGCAGGCCGAAGGTGACAGATTCACCTGCTCGGACAGTTCCGCATTCGACATGCGGCCGTCCCGCTGTAGGGCCGCCAGAATCTTTTTATCTGTCGCGTCCAAGCTCATTCACGCAATTCCTTTGCGAGTTTTTAGTAATGTAACGCAGAATCTCCTAAATAAAAACCATTTCGCAGGCAGAGTTTCACAGAAATTGCGCTCCGAATCGCCCATTATTTAGGCAGTTTATGAATGGAGGAGCGAAAAATGAAAATCGGTTGCCCCAAGGAAATCAAACCCCAAGAATTCCGCGTTGGCATGACGCCCAACGCCGCGCAAGAGGCCGTTGCACGTGGCCATGAGGTTCTGATCGAAACCAATGCCGGGATCGGCTCGGGCTTTGATGATGAATCCTATGTCGCCGCCGGCGCCCGGATCATCGACACGGCAGAAGAGGTGTTCGCCACTGCCGACATGATCGTCAAGGTCAAGGAACCCCAGGCGGTCGAGCGCAAGATGCTGCGCGAAGGCCAGCTGCTGTTCACCTACTTGCACCTGGCACCCGATCCGGATCAGACCCATGACCTGCTGGCGTCAGGCTGTACCGCAATTGCATACGAAACCGTCACTGCGCCCGGCGGCGGCTTGCCTCTGCTGGCCCCGATGTCCGAGGTTGCCGGTCGTCTGGCTCCGCAAGTTGGCTCATGGACCCTGCAAAAGGCCAATGGTGGCCGCGGCGTTCTGATGGGCGGTGTTCCGGGCGTGGGTCCGGCCAAAGTCGTCGTGATCGGCGGCGGTGTTGTCGGCACGCATGCTGCAAAAATCGCAGCGGGCATGGGCGCGGATGTTACCATTCTGGATCGCTCTCTGCCGCGCCTGCGTTACCTCGATGACGTGTTCGGCGGAACTTTCAAAAACCAGTACTCGACCGCTGGTGCCACTGCCGAACTGATCCAGGATGCCGATATGGTTATCGGCGCGGTTCTGATCCCCGGTGCGGCCGCCCCCAAACTGGTGACCCGCGAGCAGCTGTCCACCATGAAACCCGGTGCGGTTCTGGTTGACGTTGCCATCGACCAGGGTGGCTGTTTTGAGACCTCCAAAGCAACCACCCACGCAGATCCGATCTACGACGTGGATGGCATCATGCACTACTGCGTTGCCAACATGCCGGGCGCCGTCGCGCGCACCTCGACCATCGCACTGGGCAACGCAACCATGCCGTTCCTGCTGTCACTGGCCGACAAAGGCTGGAAAAAAGCATGTCAGGACGACCCGCACCTGCTGGCCGGTCTGAACGTACATGCTGGCAAACTGACCTATGAAGCGGTTGGTACGGCGCTGGGTATCGACGTCGTCGCCCCCGAGGCGATCATCAACTCCTAAGGTCCTCCCGCCCCTGAAAGCGCCCTCTGACGAGGGCGTTTACAGCGTTGGGCCAAGCGCCGCACCTGCGGTGCTGCGCAGTTGAACTTTGATCCAACCTTCCTACAAACGAAAACGGCGCCGCGCGATCAGCGCGGCGCCGGGCCCAACAAGAGGAGGGCATTCCAATGCCCGATCGATGGGCGGGAGCCCTCAGGCCTGTTTGTGAATCTCCACAGAATGCGGATACGGGATCGACACGCCTTTTGCGTCGAACGCCTCTTTCACAGCTTTGGTGATTTCGAATTTCACATCCCAATAATCCGCCGCTGCGCACCACAGGCGGGCTGTCAGATCAACCGAACTGTCGCCCAGATTGGTGACACGCACCCAAGGCTCGGGGTCGCTGTGAATTCGTTCATCTGCTTTAGCAACGTCCAGAATGATCTTCATGGCCTCATCTGCGCTGTCGCCATAATCGATGCCGAAAACCAGATCGACGCGCCGGGTGTCATGCGCCGAATAGTTGGTGATGATCGAGCCCCAAGATTGCCCGTTGGGTACGATGATCTGCACATTGTCAGGCGTCACCAGTTCGGTGGTGAACAGGTTTAAGTCTTTAACCGTCCCTGCCGTACCCCCAATATCCACATATTGACCCAGCTTGTATGGGCGGAACACTACCAACATGACACCGGCCGCCAGATCGCTGAGCGTTCCTTGCAGCGCCAGGCCAATGGCCAGTGACGCGGCACCCAGAATGGCAACAATGCTTGTGGCTTCGATCCCGAAGATACCCAGAACGGCAACCAGAACCATCGCCAGGATGACCCATTTCACCAGACTGGCCGAGAAATTGCCCAGCGTCGGATCAATCTGTGGGGTCGAGTTGATCCGGCGGCGCACCAGGCCACCAACGGCCCCAGCCACGATCCATCCAAGGATCAGAACAATCAACGCCTTGACCGCGTTCATGATCAGCGGGGCAAACGCGCCCACCTGTGTTACGACCTCATCCACGGCCATCTCCTTTCAACAACAAGAAACCCGCGGCTTTGGCGCGGGATTTGCCAAAGTCTGAGGCAAAAACACCCTTTGGTCTAGGTGCCAGTTGCACCGGATTTCCCCGTTGTTCACCAGCAAACACGCGCTGACCGGCCGCGCACAGCTTTGGGGGGTTACAAGATGACCCGCCGCTCCCTACCTTTGGGTCATACCCACTCAGGAGCTCCCAATGCTGGACACCAAACTTCATCCGATCATGAATCGCTGGCCCGCGCAGTTCCCAGACCGAATTCAACTGTATTCCTTCCCCACTCCAAACGGGGTCAAAGCCTCGATTATGCTGGAAGAGACCAGCCTACCTTATGAGGCGCATAAGGTTACCCTGTCGGATGCGGATGTCAAAAGTCCCGAGTTTCTGTCGCTGAACCCAAACAACAAGATCCCTGCGATCATTGACCCGAACGGCCCAGACGGAGAGCCCATTGGATTGTTCGAAAGCGGTGCCATCCTGCTGTATCTGGCCGAAAAGTCTGGCAAGTTCATTGGCCAGACCAAGGCGGACAAACACCGGATCACCCAATGGTTGATGTTCCAGATGGGCGGCATTGGCCCGATGTTTGGGCAGCTTGGTTTTTTCCACAAATTCGCCGGCAGCGAGATCGAAGACCCAAGACCCCGTGAGCGGTATGTAAACGAGGCCAAACGGCTGCTGAACGTGCTAAACCAGCAACTTGACGGGCAGGACTGGATCGCCAGAGAGTACTCGATTGCCGATATAGCCATCGCGCCCTGGCTGCGCGGGCTGGAATTTTATGGCGCCAAAGAACTGGTCGGTTGGGACGACTACACCAATGTGACGGCCTATCTGGACCGGTTTCTTGATCGCCCGGCCGTTCAGACAGGGCTTGTGACGCCGTCACGGGACTGACCGCACAGTTCTTCGGCGTGCCCGGGCTTGCGGTCGCAATGTGCCGCAAGCCCGCTTTTACAGGACTAAATTAACCCGGCAGCTTGCCGGTTAGCACATAGCGCAGAATCTCAACCACTTGCGAGGGTTGCTCGGCCACGGCCAGCGCGGCAGCGTCCACCTCTTTCAGCGGGTGCTGGTGTTCTGGGCCGTGCAGCACGATCAGCGACTTACCCAGCGCCGCCGCATAGCCCGCGTCAAAGGCTGCGTTCCACTGTTTGTATTTCTCGCCAAACCGAACCACGACAACATCGGCATCCTCAATGCCCTTGCGGGTGCGGATCGCGTTGACCATCGCACCTTTGTGGTCGTGCCAGTATTTGTTCGGCTCTTGACCCAGAATGGCCACGCCGCAATCATCGCTGGCGTCGTGATCGGTCACGGGGCTGTTGAATGTGATGTCCAACCCCTGTGCGCCTTCGGTGATTTGTTCGCGCCAATCGGTGTGGATTTCTCCGGACAGGTAGACGTTAAGACCCATTTCAAACTCCGTTTTTGCTTCCATGCCCACTCAAGGCGCTTTCAGGGAAAGCCCCGTGAACACCGCGTCCCTAGGCGCGGTGTTCGATTCTTAGGCCAGATATGTCACCCGCGCAGAACGCCGCCGGTGGCTTTGGAAACCTTGGCGATGATCTTCTCGGCCACGGCTTCGATGTCTTTTTCCTTCAGCGTCGCATCTGTCGGCTGCAGGCGCACGGTGATGGCCAGAGATTTCTTGCCGTCACCCAGGCTGCCGCCGATGAATTCGTCAAAGACGCGCACATCCTCGATCAGGGCCTTGTCGGCCCCGGCAGCAGCATTCACCAGCGTCAGCGCCTCGACACCCTCGTCGACGACAAATGCAAAGTCACGCTCAACCGCTTGCAGATCACGCAGTTCCAGCGCGGCACGGGTGGCACCGGATTTACGGGGAAGAGGCACCTCGTCCGGCCAGATGGTGAAGGCCATCGCCGGGCCTTTGATGTCCAACGTCTGTAACACGCGCGGGTGCAACTCGCCAAAGACGCCCAGCACCTTTTTTGGACCCAAACAAATCTTGCCGTGACGGCCCGGATGCCACCAGGCATCACCGTCACGCAAGATTTGCACCTTGGCGGGTGCGCCGATGGCGGCCAGAACAGCCTCGGCATCCGCTTTAACGTCGAACACATCGACCGATCGCGAAGCGCCGTGCACATCTTTGGGACCATTGCGACCGACCAACAAGCCGGTGATCTGGATTTTCTGATCGCCCGGTTCACCATCATGGAACACCGGACCAACTTCAAACAAAGCCACATCCGCATAACCGCGCGCCTGATTGCGGGCGGCAGCCTGCAGCAGACCGGGCAGCAGATCGGGGCGCATATGGCTCATCTCGGACGAGATCGGGTTTTCCAACTGAGTCGCTTCGTCCCCGCCACCAAACAAGGCCGCCGAGGCCTGATCGATGAAGGTGTAGGAAACACATTCATTGTATCCCAGCGCTGCGCAGGTGCGGCGCGCCATCGATTGACGGCGTTGTGTCGGGGTCATCACAGGATTGGGGATTCCATCGGTCACACGCGGCAACGGCTTGCCCTGCAGTTTGGTCAGGGATGCAATCCGCGCGACCTCTTCCACCAGATCGGCCTCACCCATGACATCTGGGCGCCAGCTGGGCACATGGGCCATCTCGCCCTCAAGGCGGAAGCCCAGTCGGGTCAGGGTCTGGCGCTGCTCGCTTTCAGGAATGTCCATCCCAACCAACGACTGTACGCGCTCGGCATCCAGCTTGTAGGCGCGCGCATGGTTCGGCACTTTGCCCGCTTCGACCACCTTGGACGCCTCTCCGCCGCAGATATCCAGAATCATCTGTGTCGCCTGCTCCAGCCCTTCCAGCGTGTATTCAGGGTCGACGCCACGTTCGAACCGATAGCGCGCGTCAGAGTTGATCTTGAGCGCACGCCCGGTCAGCGCGACCTGAACATGATCCCAGAACGCGCTTTCAAGAAACACGTTGACTGTTTCATCGGTGCAGCCGGTTGCCTCACCGCCCATGACGGCTGAAATGGATTCCGGGCCATTGTCGTCCGAAATCACCATCATGCCGGGTTGCATGGTATATTCTTTCTCGTCCAACGCGACCAGCTTCTCGCCACCTTTAGCACGGTGCACCCGTAGGTTTCCGTGCACCTTGTCGGCATCGAACACGTGCAGAGGACGGTTGTGGTCGTAGGTCATGTAGTTAGTGATATCCACCAAGGCCGAGATCGGGCGCAGACCTATCGCTTTCAACTGATCCTGCAACCACTGAGGGCTGGGACCGTTTTTGACCCCCCGGATCAAACGACCGGTGTAATATGGCGCGCCGTCCAGTGTATCCTTGTCGATTGTCACCTTGATCGGGCTTTCGAATTCACCCGGCACCGGCACATAGTCACGAACTTTCAACGTGCCCAATCCCCGTGCCGCCAGGTCGCGGGCGATCCCGGCCACACCCAGCGCATCGGGACGGTTCGGTGTGATCGCGATCTCGATCATCGGGTCGACCTTGGACGGCTCATTCTCGGCCAGCCAGTCGATGAACTTGTCACCCACCGCGCCCGAGGGCAGCTCGATGATGCCATCATGCTCATCCGACAGTTCCAGCTCGCGCTCGGACGCCATCATGCCAAAGCTCTCAACACCGCGGATCTTGCCGACGCTGATGGTCAGGTCCAAACCGGGAATATACATGCCCGGTTTGCAAACTACGACAGTGATGCCTTCGCGTGCGTTTGGGGCACCGCAGATGATCTGCAGCTCGCCCTCATCCGTGTCCACCTTGCAAACGCGCAGCTTGTCAGCGTCGGGGTGTTTCTCGGCGTGTTTCACATACCCAAGGGTAAAGTCCTTCAGCCGGTCTGCCGGGTTCACGATCTCTTCGACCTCAAGGCCCAGATCAGTCAGCGCCTCAGCAATCTCGTCCACCGAAGCGTCAGTGTCGAGGTGGTCTTTCAGCCAGGAAAGAGTGAATTTCATCGGTCGGTTTCCGCCAGTAAATCTCGGGTCAGACCGCGTTTACCGGATAATGCGCAGAGGGGAAAGAGGGCGCGTAAGGCCGTCGCCCTTACTCCTCGGTCACTGTGTTGGAAACGCTGTTCGATCCGGCAAACACCGCCAGAATCCGAGCGATCCCGTCGCCGGTATTCTCGCCCACATGGGGCGACCGGAACGCCTCGACCAACGCATCACCTTCTTTGTAGGTCCGGCTGCCCGCATCACCATAATCAACAGTGATCTCACCTTCGAGGATATAGGCCGCCAGCGGCGCGTCATGGCGGTGTAGGCCGGTTTTCTGACCGGGCTGCATGGTGACGATGGCCATGGTGATCTGCGGCGTGCCTTCGGGATATTCCAGCGCCTCGCCAATGACCGAGGTTTCGGTTTGCAACAGCACGTCGACCGGTGGGTAGGTGTCACGCGCAAAGGCGGGCGCGGCAGCTAGGATCAGGGCGAAAGGCAAATGCAGTTTCATGCGTTAAGAAATCCCGTGTCAGATCGTTTCGCCTAACAGGAGGGTTAGCGGGCGGCGATGTCAAATAGTTCAGGGATAGCTTGGGGTGCGGCCCAGCAATTCATCCAACTGCCGCCCGATCCAGCCATGGGGGATGAAGTGCCCGCCAGGATGCGTGTCCAGCACCACCTGCCCCTGCGCGCAATTGGTCCACTCCATCCGGCTGAGCGTCAGGATCGGCACCACGCTCCAGTCCCCGCGCGGGGCCCCGTCGTGGCAGCCATATTTCTGCCGCCACAGCGCCACCGGATAGGTGGTGTCGCCATCCGCGCCATAGGGGAAATCCATCACCGTATCACTCAGGCCATGCACATGCCGCGCCTCGCGGGGCGCTTCGGGGCAGTCTTCAGTCTGACGGATCGAACCCGCAACGGCCAACAGCGCCGCCGTGTCATTGCCCGACTGGCAGACATAGCGCCACGCCATTGCCCCGCCAAAGGAATAGCCCGAGACATAGATGCGATCGGGGTCAATCGGATAGCGTCTGGCCACGTCCTCTAACACCCGATCAGCAAAGGGCACGTCGCCCGTGTCCGACGCCCAAAAATCCCAGCTTTTGCCCAACCCGTTCGGGGCCACCAGCAACACACCGCGCAGTTTTGTGGCCCCGGCGATGCGTTCGTGGTTCACCACCACATTCCCCTGCCGCGCCCAGCCATGGAAATGCAGCAACACCGGCAGAGGCGTTTCGCCATCCCAGCCCTCGGGTTCAAGGACGTGATACGAGCGATCCCCGAGATCACAGGCGGTGTCGCCATGGCATTCGGTGTTCCACGGCCCCATGGCGAATACGGGAGAGGCGGTCAGCAGGAAGAGGCAGAGCAGTCGGTAAATCATCCGTCGAACCCTAGCGAGCCTGCGCCCGCTGTCACGTCACAACCCCGTGCGAGCCTGTAACAAGCCGCGCTGTCGTCAGACCGCGGGATGGCGATCCTCGGGCAATGTTGGGTAATTTATGCTGACCAAGTCCGTGTAGCGTTCAAACGGAGTGCCTGCGGAAACAAATCGCCAGCCCGTGCGGGCGGTCTGGCGATGGCGCGGTACAATCTCAACTCAAAACTTTTAGGACTATGTCTGACGTCAGCGCGCTAACCACGTAAGGCACACCCAATGAAATACTTGTCGTAACCGCTACAAAACCAATTTTTGCCAAAGGTTTATCTGCATGCGATTTAAGATGCTCGAACAGCAGTGCAAGTAGGTAATTCGCCCCTCTTAATATGTAGACACCAGTCGAAACCCAACATACCGCCAACAGTGCAAACAATAGGATTGAAGCCGACTCATGCATGCCGGCTTTGAGCAAGCCTAGAACAATTCCCGCCTGTATTAGGCTAAATACTGACGAGAAAATCTTCTCAGCCCGTTCCCAACCAATTCGGTTTGCTTCAACGTCCAAATTGTCTGACCCTAAGAGTAGGTACAGCTTTTGGAAAAACCTCACCTAGACAATCCACCATGCAGGTTCGGCATATCCAGCGCCGCAAACCCATAGTGGCGCAGCCAGCGCAGGTCGGAATCAAAGAACGCCCGCAAGTCAGGAATCCCGTATTTCAGCATCGCCAAACGGTCGATGCCGATTCCAAATGCAAAGCCCTGATAGACCTCAGGATCAATCCCACCGGCGGCGATCACCTTGGGATGGACCATGCCCGAGCCCAAAATCTCCATCCAGTCGTCGCCCTCGCCGATCTTCAGCTGGCCGTTGTCCCAGGAACAGCGGATATCGACCTCGGCCGAAGGCTCGGTGAAGGGGAAGTGCGAGGCGCGGAAGCGCAGTTCGACGTCGTCGACCTCGAAGAAGGCCTTTACGAACTCTTCCAGAACCCATTTCAGGTTCGCCATCGAGATGTCCTTGTCGATGGCCAGCCCTTCGACCTGATGGAACATCGGCGTGTGGGTCTGGTCATAGTCGGCGCGGTACACGCCGCCCGGACAGATGACGCGGATGGGCGCGCCCTGTTTCTCCATCGACCGAATCTGCACCGGAGAGGTATGGGTCCGCAGCACATGCGGCGGGCGATTGTCGCCCTCGGCACGGTGCATATAGAACGTGTCCATCTCGGCCCGCGCGGGGTGGTGGCCAGGGATGTTCAGGGCATCAAAGTTATACCAGTCATCCTCGATCCGCGGCCCTTCGGCTACCGAGAAGCCCAGTTCAGCAAAGATCGCGGTCAATTCTTCGGTCGCCTGGCTGATCGGGTGGATCGAGCCCTGACGACGCGCACGGGTCGGCAGAGTAACGTCCAGCCATTCGGTGCGCAGACGTTCATCCAGCGCGGCATCGGCCAAAGCGGATTTCTTGGCGGACAGGGCCGAGTTGATCTCGTCCTTCAGGGCGTTCAGCGCGGGGCCTGCGACTTGGCGTTCCTCGGGCGTCATTTTGCCCAGCTCGCGCATCTTCAGCGCAACCTCGCCTTTTTTGCCCACAGCGGCGACGCGGATCGCCTCAAGCGCGTTTTCGTCGCCTGCCTCGGCAATCTGCCCCAGATATTTTGACTTAAGATCGTCCATGACGCTTTCCGAAACCGGCCCCTGAATTTGGTCCAGAACCTGCTATCGGCCAATCCGGATGAATGCAAGCCGCACGGCGCGGATCAATAGCTGTATTCCGGGAACACCCGTGTCAGATCGCCATTCCAATCGCCATTGTAGTGATCCAGCAACTCATCCGCCGGAACCTTGCCGGTTTCGATGCTGTCCTTCAGCGCGTTGAGGAAATGGGTCTCATCCGGGACCAGACCGCCTGCGCCAGGGAAGGCGCGGGATTTCAGACCGGCCTCAGAGATTGCGACCACCTCACGCGCCAGATCGTGCATGTTGATGTTGCCGACCTGCGCCTGCAACCCGTCTTTAGCGGCCTCGATCCGCAGTGCTTCACGCGTTTCGGCATCCCAGCCTTTGACCAGATCCCAAGCCGCATCCAGCGCGCCCTGATCGTAGGTCAGACCGACCCAGAACGCTGGCAGCGCACACAGGCGACGCCACGGGCCACCATCGGCACCGCGCATCTCCATGAACTTCTTGATCCGTGCCTCGGGGAAGGCGGTGGTCAGGTGATCGGCCCAATCCGACAGGGTCGGCGTTTCGCCCGGCAGCGCGGGCAGTTTGCCTTGCAGGAAGTCGCGGAAGGACTGGCCCAGCGCGTCGACATACTGACCGTCGCGATAGACGAAATACATTGGTACATCCAACGCGTATTGGACCCAGCGTTCGAACCCGAACCCTTCCTCGAACACAAAGGGCAGCATGCCGGTGCGTGCATTGTCCAGATGCTGCCAGATATAGCTGCGCCAGCTTTTCTGGCCATTGGGCTTGCCTTCGAAGAACGGAGAATTGGCAAACAGAGCCGTCGCCACAGGCTGCAACGCCAGTGCGACGCGCAGTTTCTGCACCATGTCGGCCTCGGACCCGAAGTCGATATTGACCTGCACGGTGCAGGTCCGGCGCATCATCGACCGGCCCATGGTGCCGACCTTCTCCATATAGTCGTTCATCAGCCGATACCGCCCTTTGGGCATCAGCGGCATTTCATCATGTGTCCAGATTGGCGCGGCCCCAAGGCCGATGAAACCAACGCCGATCTTGTCGGCGATATCTTTCACGTCGCGCAGGTGGGCGTTCACCTCATCACAAGTTTCATGAATGGTTTCCAAAGGCGCACCGGACAGCTCCAACTGTCCGCCGGGTTCAAGCGAAACGTTCGCCCCGTCTTTTTGCAGGCCGATAAGCTTGCCGTTCTCTTCCAGCGGCTCCCACGCGTGCAGGTCTCGCAGGCCTTTGAGTACGGCAAGGATCGAGCGCTCGCCCTCATAAGGCAGCGGTTTCAGCGTGTCTTTGCAATAGCCGAACTTTTCATGTTCGGTACCGATGCGCCAATCCTGCTTGGGCTTGCAACCCGATTCCAGATATTCGGCCAGTTGCTCATGGCGTTCAATCGGTCCGCCGCCGGACTGGGGGATGGACATGAACCGTTCTCCGATCCTGATGTGTCTGTCGTTGGGTCTTTCGTGGTCGGAAACCGCGCCAGTGTCAATGCAGCCTGAGATGCGCCGGGCGCGAGGGTGTGCGCTCCCAGATGATCACCTGATGTGCCGTGCCGCTGTTCAGTTCCGCCAGCATTTGTTCGGTTTTCAACCCCGGCAGCGCCGAGAAGACATCGAACAGTGCTTCAGCCCCTTCGGCATTCACAGGAATGTGAAGCACCGGCTGACCCGGTTGTTCCAGCACCCAATGCGCGGGGGACGAGGTCGGGTCCAGCGCCAAACGCTCGATCTCGCGGGCGGCGACCATACCTCCATCCAGCGGACCCAGATAGGTGATCTGGCCTTCGTCGATGGTCACAATACCGGGACCACCTGCACCGGTACGGAAGCGAGCGCGCTGAATGCCAATGACTGCAAGCGCGACTGAAAACAGAACCAGCACCCAGCCCAGCCAGCCCAGCAAACCGCCGGGGCCGCCGATCCAACTGAGGCCCACAAGCAGGACAGCCCCGGCCACCAACACTTCGCGCCAGCGCCACAGGGTCAGTTTGGCTTCGGGTCGGATGAAACTCATGCCGTGTCCTCGGGGTTTGTGAACAGGATCAGTGAATACTGCCCCGCCGGTTGAAATCCGATTCCGATATAGGCACGCGCGGCGGAATCGGAAGCCGCGAACAGAACTGAACGGGTCACTCCGGCGTTGCGCGCCTCAAGCAGATGCAGTGCAACCGCCAAGCGGGCATAGCCACGACCGCGCAGATTGGGCGGCGTATAGACGCCTCCGATTTGTACAATCTCGGGCAGACGCGCGTTGAATCCGGTCATGGCCACCGGCCGTCCGTCGATCAGCAGAACTCGGTGTGAATCGCGGGCTGTATACGCCAGACAATCCTCGCCCGCCTGTTTTCGCGCCCGGTCGGGAGTGAAATCCATCGCCTCAATCAGATAGCTTTCGCGCCACCCTTCGGTGATCGCTCTGTCAACTTCGCCTAAGGGCACAAGTTCGGCGCCCTTGGTATCCGGCAGTACAAGCTGTTCCAGATCCAGCGAGAAACCCGGCTCGTCACTGTTCAGCGTCGCGGGGCGGCCTTCCCAACCGGCCAGCCGCATGATCCGGCGGGCCTGCACCGCCTCGGCGGCCAGACCGAACAGCTTGCGGCCGCGGATCAGAGCAATCGCGTCAGCAAGCTCTTGATCGGAACAGTCGGGGCATTGCGGCAGGACCATGCCTTCGTTGGTGATGCCAAACACGGCCCGTGGTTCATTCCCCAGAACCCAGAAATTCACGGCACGCGGGCGAGGCCCGCACAAACCATAATCCCTCAGATTGGCCAGCGGAAACATCGAGGTCTGAATATGCCGGGACAGAAATGAGTCGATCTTTGACACATCAGCGGTTTGCGCCAATTGCCATGTCACGACCAATCCCCCAGTGCCTGCTGCCACATGGTCAGCGCCGCGACAGCCGCCGTGTCAGCGCGCAGGATACGAGGGCCCAGACTTACCACATGGGCAAAGGGCAGGCCAACAAGATGCGCGCGCTCACGGTCCGAAAAACCACCCTCGGGGCCGATGAGTATGGCCCAAGGTTGCCCCTTGTCGTTTGCTGCCAGACGCAGGGCAGAGCCCACCTCGGCCTCGTTGCAAAACATCAGCTGGCGACCATCCGGCCATGCGTCCAGAATACGGCTCAACCGCTGCAGATCGGCGACCTTGGGCACGAAGGTACCGCCGCATTGCTCGGCAGCCTCAACCGCGTGGGCTTGCAGGCGGTCCTGCCGGATGCGTTCGGAATTTGTGAACTCGGTCTGCACAGGCAGGATGCGCGCCGCGCCCATTTCCGCCGCCTTTTCAACGATAAAATCGGTGCGCGCCTTTTTGATCGGCGCAAACAGGAACCACAGATCGGGTGGCAATTGCAGCGGCTTGGTTTGTTCGATACAGCGCAGAACGCCTCCGCGCTTGCCTGCCTCGGCGACTTCGGCCAGCCACTCTCCGTCCTGGCCATTGAACAGGGCCACATGGCCGCCCACGGCCAGACGCATGACACTGAACAGGTAATGCGCCTGCTCGCGCGTCAAATCTACCGATTGCCCCTGACCCAGAGGGTGCTCTACATACAGTCTGATCTTTGCACTCATGAGGCCTTACATATGCAAGGCAACGCCCCAACACCAGACGGTCAGGTCGCCGATGCCGTATCCGGCAACTGGGTCGACACCCATGCGCCTGCTTTTACCCGCCCCTATCTGCGCCTCAGCCGCGCGGACCGGCCCATTGGCACGTGGCTGCTGCTGATTCCGTGCTGGTGGGGGCTTGCGCTGGCGATCCTCAGCGACGGCAATCCCCGGTGGGAGGATCTGTGGATCGCCATCGGCTGTGCTCTTGGCGCATTCCTGATGCGCGGCGCAGGTTGCACCTGGAACGACATCACCGACCGCGAGTTTGACGGGCAGGTGGAACGCACACGGTCACGCCCGATTCCATCCGGTCAGGTCAGCGTGCGGCAGGCGGTGATCTGGATGGGCCTGCAATGCCTGCTGGCGCTGGGGATTCTGCTGACCTTCAACCAAGCCGCCATCGCCATGGGCGTGCTGTCGCTGCTGCCGGTGACGATCTACCCCTTTGCCAAACGGTTCACATGGTGGCCGCAGGTGTTCCTGGGACTGGCCTTCAACTGGGGTATCCTGCTGACCTGGGCCGCGCATACAGGCACAGTCGGCCTGCCCGCGATCATACTATACGCGGCAGGTATCGCTTGGACGCTGTTCTACGACACAATCTATGCCCATCAGGATACCGAGGATGATGAGCTGATCGGCATCAAATCCACCGCCCGGCTGTTTGGCACCGATACAGGTCGCTGGCTGAAATACTTCCTCGTGGCCACAGTGTTCCTGATGGGACTGGCCATTATCGACGGAGCGCTGGCACAAGCCTCGGTCATGGCTATGGTCGTGGCCTTGGCCGGGCCGTGGGCGATGGGCTGGCACATGGCTTGGCAATTGCGCGGGCTGGATCTTGAGGACAACGCGAAGTTACTGCAACTGTTCCGCGCCAATCGGGACACCGGCCTTATTCCGCTGATCTTCCTCTGCGTCGCGCTGTTGCTCTGATTGCACCTTGGCGCAGGGCTAGGTAAGAGTTCGCACATTCGCCTGAGGAGTCGATAAACCGCACATGCGTTTGCCCTATTTCTTTGCCGTTGCCTTTATCTTTCTCGTGTCGGCTGGCCTATGCCTGTGGGCCGCCAGCTTTGCGGTGACCAAGGTCGAAGAATCCTCCGAATTTGCCGTGCGCCGGGCGCTGGACCTGAAAGGGCACGACTGGGCCGAGGTGCATTCGGACGGTTTGCGCGTCGTGCTAACGGGTACTGCCACGGACGAAGCCACCCGCTTTAATGCTTTGACCGCAGCAGGCACCGAGGTCGACACCTCGCGCGTGATCGACGAGATGAATGTGGCCCCGACCTCGCAATTGGCCGCACCCCGGTTTTCCGCGGAGATTTTGCGCAACGACAGCGGGATTTCTGTAATCGGCCTGATCCCGGCCAGCCAGGATCGCGATGCACTGGTGGATCGGTTGCGCGATCTGGGCAATGGCAACCAGGTTTCGGACCTGATGGAAACCGCCGACTATCCAAAACCCAAAGGTTGGGACGACGCAATCTCCTACGCCCTCGAGTCGCTGACCCGCCTGCCCCGTGCCAAGATATCGGCCAGCCCGGGTCTGGTCAAAATCACCGCGATTGCCGACAGCCAGCAGGAAAAGGAACGGTTGGAACAAAACCTTACCCGCGCCGCACCGCCCAGCCTGCGGATTGGGTTGTCGATCTCGGCCCCGCGCCCGGTGATCACGCCTTTTACCCTGCGGTTTTTAATCGACGAAACTGGTAGCCAATTCGATGCCTGTTCGGCGCAAGACGAAAAAGCCCGCGATGCCATTATCGCCGCGGCGAAAGAGGCCGGGATGGGTGCCGCCTACAACTGCACCATCGGGCTGGGCGTTCCCTCCCCACGCTGGCCTGACGCCGCGACACTGAGCATTCGGGCACTGGCCGAATTAGGTGGCGGATCGGTAACCATGTCGGACGCAGATATCACACTTGCTGCGGCACGGGGCATTGATGCCGGAACTTTTGATCGCGTGGTGGGCGAGCTTGAGAATGCCCTGCCCCCGGTCTTTGCCCTGCACGCGATCCTGCCTCCCCCGGAAACCGACGCCGAATCCGGCCCCCCCGAGTTCACCGCCACGCGCAGCCCCGAAGGGTTGGTGCAGATGCGCGGGCGTCTGGGCGACGATACCCAGCGCGACATGGTCGACAGCTATGCCCGGGCCGCCTTTGGGTCCGAACAGGTCCACACCGCCACCCGTATTGCGCCTGAAAGACTGCCGACGGGCTGGCCCGTACGTATTCTGACCGGGCTTGAGGCGCTGGCACAGCTGCATAACGGCGCTCTGACGGTTACGCCGGATGACCTCGTGCTGAACGGAGTCAGCCATGACCCCGACACAAAAGCGCAGATCGCCGGTCTGCTGTCCGATAAACTGGGCGATGCGCAGGAATTCACCCTATCGATCACCTATCAGGAACCGCCCGAACCCGTCGACAAACTGCCCGACCCCGAAGAATGCGAGGCTCGTATCGCCGAAGTTCAGGCCGACACCAAGATCGCGTTTGAACCGGGCTCGGCCACTGTCGCCAGCGATTCACGCGATACGGTGAACCGGATCGCCGACATCCTACGGGAATGCGGCCCGATCCGGCTTGAGATTCAGGGCCATACCGACAGTCAGGGCCGGGAAGAGATGAACCAGCAGCTCAGCCAGTCTCGAGCGCAGTCTATTTTGAACGAGTTGCGCGCGCGCCGGGTGCCCACCGCCAGCTTTTCCGCTGTGGGCTACGGGGAAACGCAACCCATCGCCGACAACGATACCGAAGAAGGCCGCGAAGAGAATCGACGCATCGAGTTCCGCCTGATCCGGCCCGAACCGGTTGAGAACTCGGAAACCGGACTGGACGCCATCGAGGCCGAAGCGATCGAGGCCGAACAGACGGACAATACCGCCGCAGACGCGGATGCAGGGGACCAGTAAGTTGAACCGAATCGAATTCATCATCGCCACCGCCATCATCCTGTTCTCGGCCTTCTGCATGGGCTGGTTCGCCAACTGGCTGGCCCATCGCCTGTCACGCGTGCGCCAAAGCGACGTGGCCGATCTGGACCGCATGAGTCAGGAGCTGCACGAGGCCGAGGAAACCCGCGATCAGGCAATCACCTACCTGCAACAGCGCGAGGCCGAGCTAACCAATCAGCTGACTCAGGCCGAGGCCGAACTGGCCGCCGCCATGGACGGCCTGCGCGCCGCCCGGCAAGAAGCCGAAGAACTGCGTGGGCGGATCAACAACGCGGATTGAGGAACCGAATATTTCGCTCTTATTCCGGTTTCATTGCTGTAGGGTCGTCCAAACATGAGGGCGAACCATGTCAAACCAAACAGTCAAATTTGAACAATTCAGAGACCTGCACTTTAGGTCTGAAGCTTTTGTTGTGCCCAACCCCTGGGATGCAGGTTCGGCCCGGTTGCTGTCCAATTTGGGCTTCGAGGCATTAGCCACAACCAGCGCCGGTTATGCGTTCACAAAGGGCAAACGTGACTCTTTCGACGACCTGAGCAGGGATGAGCTGCTGGAAAATGCCGCTGATATCGTCAAAGCGGTTCCCCTTCCCGTTTCCGCCGACCTTGAGGCAGGCTTTGGGGATGAGCCCGAAACCTGCGCCGAAACCATTCGCATGGCGGCGGAAATCGGTCTGGTGGGCGGGTCAATAGAAGACGCGACAGGCAACCCCGATGCCCCGATCTATGACCTTAGCCAAGCAGTTGACCGCATTCGGGCGGCAGCGGATACCGCTGCAGATTTGCCATTCCTGTTGACCGCACGGGCAGAAAACTACCTTTGGGGCCGCGCGGATCTGGGCGATACGATCAAACGGTTGCAAATGTTTTCCGAAGCGGGCGCTGCTGTGTTGTACGCGCCTGGTCTGCCGGACCTGGACGCGATCAGAACCGTGTGCCGCGAAGTCGACAAACCGGTGAATGTGGTGATGGGACTCAGCGGTCCTGTCTATTCCGTATCCGAGCTTTCCGACGCAGGCGTTCGACGGATCAGCGTCGGCGGGTCATTTGCACGCGCCGCGTTTGGCGCATTGAAGCGGGCGGCTGACGAAGTGAAATCGAAAGGCACGTTCAGCTATTCGACCGATGCGATCCCCGGCGAGGAGCTTGGCAAGCTTTTGAATTGACGCAAGGGTTCGTATTGTGTGCGAAGGGCAGTGTCACCAGCGGGTCAGCGCGTCTTCATCCTCGTCCTTCGCGGCCACCCATTCGGCACCGCCCGAGGTGATCTCCTTCTTCCAGAACGGTGCGCGGGACTTCAGATAATCCATCAGGTATTCCGCCGCTTCAAACGCATCCTTGCGATGGGGCGCAGCCGTGGCGACCATCATAATCCGGTCCCCCGGGGCCAGCCGACCGTGGCGATGGATCACCAGCACGTCGCCCAAAGACCAGCGTTGCCGCGCTTCTTCGGCGATCTTGGTCAGGGCGCGCTCGGTCATGCCGGGATAGTGTTCGATCTCCATCACATCCAGATCGCCCGAGGCGAGATCGCGCACGACGCCAGTGAAGGTCACAATCGCTCCGTTGGCATCGTCGCCAGCGGCAAAGGCGTTGGCCTCAGCCCCCAGATCGAACTCTTCTTCCTGAACCGCGATACGCATCTTAGCCGCCAGTCATGGGCGGGAAAAAAGCCACCTCGCGCACGCCGGCCAGCGAGGCGTCAAAGTCCGACAGTTCCTGATCCAGCGCAACCCGCAGCGCGGAGAGGTCGGCAAAGGCCGCAGCATAGCGGTCCTCGCGCGCGCTAAGCTCGGCAACCAGATCGGAAACCGTCGCGGCCTCGGTCTCGACCCGCTCTTTCGGCAGACCGATACGTTCGCGCACCCAGGCGAAATACAGCACGTCCATCGCTTAGCTCTCCTTCAGATGGGGCATGGCTTTACGTAGGTAGTCATAGCCGGTGATCAATGTCAGCGTCGCGGCAATCCACAACAGCCATAGCCCAACGCGGCCCGACCAGAACATCCCTTCCAGATGCCAGCGCAGGTTGTTCACATCCTCGATCTGCCCGGTCAGAGCCTGATCAATCAATTCCGGGCTCATACCGAAAGAGCCCATCACGAAGTTATGCTCAAAGATACCTTGGGAAAACAGAACGGCAATCGCCACCATCTGCGCCGTGGTCTTCCATTTCGCCAGCTTCGTCACCTTAAGCGTTCCGGCCGTGTCACCCAGATATTCGCGCAGGCCCGAGACGAACACCTCGCGAAACAGGATCACAGTGGCAGGTAGCACCAACCATGGCGTCCAGTGTTCGGCGGAATATCCAACCAAAATCATCAACGCGATCACCACCATCGCCTTGTCGGCTATGGGGTCCAGCATCGCGCCGATCTTGGTTTCCTGTTTCCACGCGCGCGCCAGATAGCCGTCAAACCAGTCGGTGATCGCCGCAGATAAAAACAGGATCAGTGCGAACCAATCCGCATAAGGGCGAGTAAAATACAAAAACATCACGGCCAGACCGGGGGCTGCAATAAGGCGTAGCACGGTCAGGATATTAGGCAGGTTCCACTTCATGATCCGGACATTACATCGCCGGTTGCAGACATAAAAGGCAGCACCGCAAAAAACGGACCCGATCACAGGCAGTTGTGGCACAGTTGGTCAAAGGGTCGCAAGCTGGAACTCTCAGCCAGATACCCCCTTGGCGCGCGAACCCTTTACGGTCAGTTTGGCGCAGTTTCTACGTGGCAGAGCAATGACAACACATATTCAAACCGATCCCCGATCAAATCTGATCGGCAGCGCCTGGATGATCTCGGCCATGGCGCTGTTCGCGTTAGAGGACGCGCTGCTTAAGGGGGCCTCGGCCACGTTACCCATATGGCAGATTCTGTTGTTGTTCGGCGCGGGCGGAACTGTGGTCTTTGCGATTGTCGCGATAGTGCGCGGAACACGGTTGTTTCACCCCGATGTGCTGTCGCGCCCAATGAAAGTGCGGGTCCTGTTCGAAATCCTCGGGCGGTTGTTCTATGTGCTGGCGATCACTCTGACCCCTTTGTCGGCGGCCACGGTGATCCTGCAGGCAACGCCGCTTGTCGTGGTCGCCGGTGCGGCTTTGTTCTTTGGCGAAACTGTCGGCTGGCGACGGTGGAGCGCCATCCTGATTGGCCTGATTGGCGTGGTGGTGATCATCCAACCAACCGGGGACAGTTTCTCGGCCCTATCCATTTTGGCCGTGCTGGGGATGCTGGGTTTTGCCGGGCGCGATCTGGCCAGCCGGGCCGCACCGGCCACACTGGGAACCGAGGTGTTGGGGTTTTACGGCTTTCTCTGCATCATCGTCGCCGGGCTGGCCTATCGGTTCTGGGAAGGCGCGCCACTCGCACCTTTGGACCTGCACACCAGCCTGCATGTCAGCGGCGCTGTTTTAATGGGAACCGCCGCCTACGCATCTCTGATGAAAGCGATGCGGACGGGCGAGGTTTCGGCCGTCACGCCGTTCCGCTATTCCCGCCTGCTGTTCGGTGTCGGCCTGGGCGTGATGATGTTTGGCGAAAGGCTGAATCAGACCATGTGGATCGGCAGCGGGCTGATCGTGGCCTCGGGGCTCTACATCCTGTGGCGCGGGCGGCAGGTTTAGCCCTTGTCGTGGAAGAAGTCATAAACCTTCTGCGCCAACCCGGCTGAGATACCGTCCACCGCCTTGAGATCGGCCAAGTTGGCCCGGCTGACCGCCTTGGCACTGCCGAAATGGGACAGCAAGGCGCGTTTGCGTGCGGCACCCACACCGGGGATTTCATCCAACGGAGTTGCCCCTACGGCTTTGGCACGTTTGGCCCGATGAGTGCCAATGGCGAACCTGTGCGCCTCGTCCCTGAGACGCTGAATGAAATACAACACCGGGTCGTTGCGTTTCAGGGCAAAGGGACGTTGGCCGATGCGATGGAATTCTTCCTTGCCATGATCCCGGTCGACACCTTTGGCTACACCCACCATCGGGATATCCTCGACGCCGTGGGTTTGCATAATCTCATGCACGGCGCTGACCTGTCCGGCACCGCCGTCGATCAACAGCAGATCGGGCCATAGCCCCTTGTCACGATCCGGGTCCTCCTTCTGCAGGCGGGTAAAGCGGCGGGTCAGGACTTCTTTCATCATGCCGAAATCGTCTCCTGGGGTCAGATCATCGCCGCGAATGTTGAACTTGCGATAGGCATTTTTCATAAAGCCTTCGGGGCCAGCCACAATCATGCCGCCCACAGCATTGGTGCCCTGTATGTGGCTGTTGTCATAAACCTCGATCCGGCCCGGTGGGGTGTCGAGATCAAACGCCTCGGCCACGCCACGCAACAGCTTGGCCTGCGTGGCGCTTTCCGACATGCGTCGCGCCAGAGATTCACGCGCATTGCGCAGAGCACCGGCGACCAGTTCCTGCTTTTCGCCCCGTTGAGGCACCAGGATTTCCACCTTGCGCCCGGCCTTCTCGGTCAGCGCCTCTTGCATAAGATCGGCGTTTTCGATGGCATCTGACAGGATCAACTGCCGGGGCGGTTCCTTGTTGTCGTAGAACTGGCCAAGGAATGCCTCCATCGCCTCGGCCGGGGACACGTCCAGCCCCACACGGGGATAGAAATCCTTGTTCCCCCAGTTCTGGTTCGCCCGGATGAAAAACACCTGAACGCAGGCCTGCCCGCTATCCATATACAAGCCGATCACATCCGCTTCGGCCACGCCACGCGGGTTGATGCCCTGAGAGGTCTGCACCTGCGTCAGCGCCCGAATACGGTCGCGCAGGCTGGCTGCACGCTCGAACTCCATCGCCTCGGACGCGGCCATCATCTGTTCGGCCAGTTCTTCTTGCACCTTGGTGGACCGGCCCGACAGAAAACGTTCGGCATCCTTGACGCTTTCGCGATAGTCGTCTTCCGAGATCAACCCGACACAAGGCCCCGAACAGCGCTTGATCTGATACAGCAGGCAGGGCCGCGTGCGGCTATCGAACATGGAATCCGAACAGTTGCGCAGCAGGAAGGCCTTTTGCAGCTGGTTCAAAGTGCGGTTCACCGCCCCGGCATTGGCAAAGGGGCCGAAGTAAGCACCCTTTTCCTTCTTCGCACCGCGATGTTTCTTGATCTGGGGAAAGGCGTGGTCCTTGGCGACCAGAATATTCGGGAAGCTTTTGTCATCCCGGAGCAGCACGTTGTACTTGGGCTTGAGCTGCTTGATCAGGTTCTGTTCCAGTAGCAGCGCTTCGGTCTCGGTCCGCGTGGTCAGAAACATCATCGAAGCCGTCGACGCGATCATCCGCTCGATCCGTCCGGAGTGACCGGGCCGGGCATAGTTCGACACCCGCGCCTTCAGGTTCCGCGCCTTGCCAACGTACAAAACGCGGCTGTCGCCATCCAACATCCGATACACACCGGGCGAGCTGTCCAGCGTTTTTACGTAGCGCTGAATACAGGCATAGCCGGTGGGTTGGGCGTTCGATGTCGGGTCGTCTTGGATGGTCATGGGCCTGAGATATGATTCTCTGACCATGGCTGCAATCTTGAAGCCCCCAGATCAAGAGAAAACAAATCCACGGTTTCTGTGGATAACTATGAAGATAAGTTTCCGGGCACCGTGAAATTCCCTTGTTTTATTAAGAAATCCTTGATCTGCACAAAAAATAGGCAGTAATTTAACATGTTGTTTTTGAAAGAAAGAATTTCGTACACATGGCAAGTGTATGAAAAAAAAGACATTTTTATAGCGGGCAGGTAACACAAATGCGAGCGGTGCAAAACTTGCGGCAGAATTACCTATTCTACCCCCAGAACATCCGGTGTCTGCCAGCCAAGATGCTGCCCGCCATCCACGCATAAAAGCTGTCCAGTGACCGCATGCGCGTCCAGAAAATAGCCCAGCGCAGCGGTGATATCCGACGGATTCGCGCCCCGTTCGAGTAGCGTGTTGGCGCGCTGAGCTTTGAAGTGATCCTCGCTTTGGCGATGGCCCTGCATGGTAGGGCCCGGCCCGATGGCGTTGACGCGGATCGCGGGTGTCAGCGCCTGTGCAGCGGTGCGAGTCAGCGCCCACAGCCCCATCTTGGCGATGGTGTAGGACATGAACTCAGGCGTCAGCTTGCGCACCCTCATATCGACCATGTTAATGATCAAACCGGTGGCTACGGGCTCTCCGGCATCGTCCGTATCGGGTGCAAGTCCCTGTTCGGCCATCGCCTGCGTCAGCACGAAAGGCGCGCGCAGGTTGCTGTCCATGTGACGGTCCCAGCTTTGCCGGGTGGTCGTGTGGATGTTGTCGTATTCAAAGATCGAGGCGTTGTTGACCAGACAGGTGATCGGTCCGCCCAGCACCTCGGCTGCGCGCGGCAACAAAGCGCTGACTTGCGCCTCGTCCAGTAGATCGGCCTGCAATGCAACCGCCTTGCGCCCAAGCGCCTCCACCTCGGCCACGGTGTCCAGCGCGGGCTGTTCAGAGGTGGCATAGTGCACCGCTACATCATAACCACGGTGCGCCAGATGCAGCGCCATGGCCCGCCCAAGTCGAATTCCGGCACCGGTCACTAGGGCTCGGGTCATGAATGGTCCCTCTTTGTCAAATCACACCAACAAAGCGATGACGTAGACCGCGTATAGAAGAGTCAACACAATGCCCCAGGTTCGCGTGATGTCCCGTTTGAAAAACACGAACGGGATCAGCAACAGCGATGCGCCCAGCATGACCCACAGATCAAATTCAAGGAACTCCGGGTCGACAGGTATGGGGCCAACAAATGTGGCAATCCCGACAATGGCCAGCAGGTTGAACATGTTCGACCCGATCACATTGCCCAGCGCCACATCCGCCTGCCGCCGCATCGCGGCCATCATCGTGGTCGCCAGTTCCGGCAGAGACGTCCCCACTGCAACCAGCGTCAGTCCGATCACCGTTTCGCTGACACCATAAGTGCGGGCAATGACAGTCGCATTATCGACCAAAAGATGCGCGCCCATTGGCAAGCCGATCAGGCCAAGCACTAGATAGATCGAGATCTTCCAGTAGGCCATGTTGGGATCGGCCTCTTCCAGACCGTCCAACTCATCATCGTCGGCGCAGGCTTCGCCGCACGCCTTACGGTGCGCGTAGGCCTCGCGAAACGCGTTCCATAAAACCAGCGCCAGCGCGCCCAGTAGAATAGCCCCGCTGAACATGTTGAACACGCCACAGAAGGCCAGCCCGATAAACAAGACTGACGCCAGCAGCATGAAGACATAGTTCTTTCGGCTGTCGCATTCGCTGGTGTGCAACGTGGCCAGCAAAGCAGGCAGACCGAGAACCAGCAGGATATTCGCCGTATTCGAACCGACCACGTTGCCCAGCGCGATCCCCGGCGCGTTTTCCTTGATCGCGCTGATTGCGATCAACAGCTCGGGCGCGGATGTGCCGAAGGCCACAATCGTCAGGCTTACGATCAGCGCGGGTACGCCCATGCGCAGGCTCAGGTTCACTGCGCCACGTACAAGTGCGTCACCTGCCAAAAGCAGGATCAGCAAGCCAAGGCCGGATAACAGCCATGCCGTCATGTACGGCCTCCTTTTTCGCAGACGCAGGGGCCCTTACCGATCCTGAACCGTCCGCAACGCGGGCATCTTGATGATTGCAACCGCTTTTGCCCCGGAAAGCGCAGCTTTCCGAACATCGCCAGCACGCCCATGGCGATCAGAAACAGGGTGACAATCTTGATAATCACGTCACAAACCGAAACGCGCGTAGGCGGCACGCTCCTCAAGCCCGGCAATTGCATCCTGTGCCAGCGACGCCCCGAAGCGCGACCATAGAGGTTTGCGTATGCCATAGCGGCGGAACTTGACCTTTTCGCCAAAGCGTTCCTGCATCTTGGGCTTCAAATGAGCGATGCCGTCTATCAGACCCAGTTCCTGCGCGCGCCGTGCCAGCCAGATTTCCCCAGTGAACAGGTCCTGACTTTCATCCAGCTTGCCACCGCGCCGGGTTTTAACATGAGTGATGAAATTTTCGTGAATGTCGGCCAGCAGCACTTCCAGCCGGGCGACATCGTCTTTCTTTTCGGGCGAAAACGGGTCGAGCATGGACTTCGATTTTCCGGCGGTGTGCACGCGGCGCTCGATACCCTGTTTACGCAACAGGACATGCGCCCCGAACCCCGAGGAGATCACTCCGATCGAACCCAGAACCGAACTGTCATCGGCATAGATTTCGTCCGCAGCTGCCGCCAACCAATAGCCGCCCGAAGCCGCAACATCTTCGACAAATGCAATGACGGGGACGCTCAGTTCATCAGACAAGCGCCGGATACGTGCCCCAATCAGTGAACTTTGCACCGGCGATCCGCCGGGCGAGTTGACCTCAAGCGCGACGGCAGCGGGTTTACCTTTGCGAAAGGCTTTTTCAAGAACGGGGGCCAGCGCGGTGTCGGACATCGACCCACGGCCGGCCATTCCGATGGCACCGGACAGGCGCACAACGGCCACACAAGGTTGTTTTTTGAGAAACGGCAGGCTGAGCTTCATGGGTGCCGATGTAGAGTGCACCCAACCGGTAAACAAGGGACCGATTTGTCGATAAGCGGGACGTGAACACATTTCCCAGGGCTGGTGGGCAAAAATGCAACGCCTTTCGGTGGCTTAGCTGCGGATGCGCCAACCGGTTTTAAAGATCCAACCGATGATGCCAAGACACAGGCCGGTAAAGGCCAGAATGGCCAGCAGGCTTAACCCGATCGGCACATCCGCCAGCCCGTAAAACGACCAACGAAATCCTGAAATCAGATAGACAACAGGGTTGAACAAGGTGACCGTCTGCCATAGCGGCGGCAGCATCGAAATGGAATAAAACGTGCCACCCAGAAAGATCAGCGGCGTCACGACAAGCTGCGGCACCAGCGACATCTGTTCGAAATTGCTGGCCCAGATGCCGATTATGAACCCCAGCAAAGAAAAGCTGAGACAGGTCAGGATCAGAAACGCCGCCATCGCAAACGGGTGTTCGATGCGCAAATCCACGAAGAATGAGGCTGTGACCAGAATGACCACCCCCACGAAAAGCGCCTTGGTTGCGGCCGCCCCGACATAACCGATCACTATTTCGATAAAATCTACGGGTGCTGAGAGCAGCTCGTATATCGTACCCAGAAACTTCGGAAAATAAATTCCGAAGGACGCGTTGGAGATCGCCAGCATCACCACCGACAGCATGATCAGCCCCGGCACGATGAACGCGCCGTAGGACACGCCCTCAACTTCCTGAATACGGCTACCGATGGCCGTTCCAAAAACCACGAAATACAGCGAAGTTGAAAGGACAGGCGACAGAAAGCTCTGCGCCAGAGTACGAAAGAACCGGGCCATTTCGAACCGGTAGATGGCGGCAATAGCAGACCAGTTCATGCGGGCTCTCCGGACACCAGATTGACAAAGATTTCCTCAAGGCTCGATTGCCGGGTCTGCACATCGCGCAACACCAGCCCCGCCTGCGCCACGTCATTCAACAGCGTAGTGATCCCGGTCCGGTCGGCATGGGTATCATAGGTATAGACCAGCGCATCGCCATTGCCATTCAGCATCAGGTTATGCTCTGCCAGACTGTCCGGGATGGTTTGAATTGGCTCACTCAGCATCACCTCGAGCTGCTTTTTCCCCATCTGAGCCATCAGCGTATTCTTGTCCTGGACCAGCAGCAGCTCGCCCTTGTCGATGACACCGATGCGGTCAGCAATAGCTTCGGCCTCTTCGATGTAATGCGTGGTCAGAATGATGGTGACACCGGCCTGCTTCAGTTCAGCCACGATCTCCCACATATCCTTGCGCAGCTCGACGTCGACACCGGCAGTGGGTTCATCCAGAAACAACACGCGCGGCTCATGCGACAGCGCTTTGGCGATCAGCACCCGGCGCTTCATACCGCCGGACAGCTCTTTGATCGCGTTCTTGCGTTTGTCCCACAGGGACAGTTTGCGAAGAATATCCTCGATCTTTGCATCGTCGCGGCCCAAACCGAATAACCCGCGCGACAGGCGGACCGTGTTCCAGACCTTCTCGAACGGCTCCAACGCGATTTCTTGCGGCACCAGCCCGATCATCCGGCGCGCGGCGCGAAAATCGGTCAGGGTATCGTGACCGCCCACCATAACCGTGCCCGAGGTCGGCGTGGTGATGCCGCAGATGGTGGAAATCAGCGTCGTCTTGCCGGCCCCATTGGGCCCCAGCAGCGCCAGGATTTCCCCCTGCTCAATATCCAGCGAAACGCCTTTCAGCGCCTCAAACCCGTCGGCATAGGATTTGCGCAGATCCTTGATCGAAAGAATGGTTGTCATGCAGGTTCCCCGTTCTGGCGGCGACCCTACCCCGCCCGTCCGGCGCATAACAGGTCAATTTCGCACAAAGCCCTGCGCTTTTTTGCAGTTGGAAAGCCCGCTGTTGCGCGCAACGCGGGCCTTGCAATTCACCGGACAAGGCGAAACCCTGCGCCGAAACGGAGGGGCGCAATGCTGAACGGTATTCGGATCATCGAGATCGAAGGGCTGGGCCCTGCCCCATTTGCCGCCATGATGCTGGCGGATATGGGTGCGGACGTCATCACCATCCACCGCAAGGGGCAGGCGGTAACGCCCGGTATGCCCGAACGCTCGGTTCTGGATCGCGGCAAACGGTCGATTGATCTGAACCTGAAAGACGCGCACGATCTGCAGAATGCCAAACGCCTGATCGCCTCGGCTGATGCGCTGATCGAAGGATTTCGACCTGGCGTGATGGAAAAGCTCGGCCTTGGTCCCGAGCTCTGTCATGATCTGAAGCCCAAACTGGTCTACTGTCGGATGACCGGCTGGGGTCAGGGCAGCCCTCTGTCGGACACGGCCGGCCATGACCTGAACTATATCGCCCTGTCCGGCGCGCTCTGGTACGGATCGCCTCCCGGTCATCCGCCGCAAACCCCTGCCACGCTGGTCGGTGATATCGGCGGTGGCGCCATGTATTTGGTCGCTGGCCTACTGGCCGGGCTGCTGAATGCGCAAAGAACCGGCAAAGGCACAATTGTCGACGCCGCGATCTATGACGGTTCAGCCCACATGATGAACCTGCTGATGAGCCTGGGCCAAACGGGAAACCTGTCAGACATACGCGGTCAAAGCCTGCTGGACGGCCCTCATTGGAGCCGCACTTACGCTTGTGCCGACGGAGGCTTCGTGACGGTTCAATGTCTTGAACCCAAGTTCTACGCCCAGTTTCTGCAAAAACTGGGCCTGTCGGACGATCCTGAATTCCAACAGCAATACAATCGCACTAATTGGCCCGCGCTGTCCCAACGTCTGATCGAAATATTCGCAACCAAACCCCGGGATCATTGGGCAGACCTGTTCGAAGGCACCGATGCATGCGTTGCGCCAGTCCTCAGCCCTTCAGAAGCGCAGGCCCATCCGATGAATACCGTGCGCCAGACCTGGCAGGCACCTGACGGCATCCTGCAAGCAGCCCCCGCCCCAAGATTCTCAACCGCCGAATGGCAGCCCAAACCCAGCCCTGCGCGCGGAGAACATCGTCAGGACATCCTGAACGAGCTTAACGCACCACAAGAATCCGCCTCTTCATCCGGCTAAAAATATCTCGGGGGCTGGCCCCCTTCCCCATTACCGTCCGCGCACCGTGTCGATCATCAATTGCACATTCTCGGGATCGGCATCCGGTGTGATCCCGTGACCCAGATTGAAAATATGCGGACCTTTCGAGAACGCCTTAACGATCTGCCGCGTCTCATCCACCAGCGCCTGACCGCCCGTCACCATATGGGACGAGGCAAGATTGCCCTGAACACATCCATCCGCTTGCACATGTTGCGCTGCCCATTCCGGCGAAACCGAGTTATCAAGCGCCACGCAATCCACACCGGTCGCATTGGCAAATCCGATATAGCCATCCCCGGCCTCACGTGGGAAACCAACCACCGGGATACCGGGATGGCGTTCCTTGATGGCCTGTGTGATCACCCGACATGGCTCAAGCGCGTATTTCCGGAATGCCTCACCCTTCAATGACCCGGCCCAACTGTCAAAAATCTTGACCACCTCGGCCCCGGCCTCGATCTGGGCAGAGAGGTATTCGATTGTGGCCAGCGTGATTCGCTCCAACAGCGCCTCGAACAAGGCGGTATTCTCCTCGCGTAACGCATGCGCTGGCCCCTGATCCGGGGTACCGCGCCCGGCGATCATATAGGTCGCCACCGTCCAGGGCGCGCCCGCGAACCCGATCAGGGTCGTCTCGGACGGCAAGTCGCGCGACAGGATCCGCACCGTCTCATAGACCGGCGACAGGGTTTCGTGGATATCCTCGACCGGTTTCAGCGCATCGAACTCCGATTGCTGCGTAGTAGTCGACAGGCGCGGGCCTTCACCGGTGACAAACCATAAATCTGCGCCCAGCGCCTGCGGCACCAGCAGGATATCGGCAAACAAGATCGCCGCGTCGAACCCATAGCGCCGTATCGGCTGCAACGTCACCTCGGCGGCCAGTTCAGGGTTATAACAGAGCGACAGAAAATCTCCGGCTTGCGCCCGTGTCGCGCGGTATTCTGGCAGATACCGCCCGGCCTGACGCATCATCCAGATCGGCGGCACATCCTGCACCTCACCCGCCAGCGCCCGCAGCAGTTTCTTTGTCTCGGCCATCTTTGTCCCCAATCGTCTGGTTTGTCGCAACGGGTCGGCCCTCAGTGGCAATTTGTCAAGGTGTGCCCCCATTGTCAGGGCAATGTGACGCGACTAAAGCTGTGGCCATGACACTGACCCTGCCTTCCCCCGACTCACCGCTGAAAATTGGCACCCGTGGATCGCCTCTGGCGCTGGCACAAGCTTACGAAACCCGGCAACGGCTGGGCGCTGCGCATGATCTGCCGGAAGAGGCGTTCGAGATCGTGGTGATCAAGACCACCGGCGACAACCGCGCAATGATCGACGCCGACCGCCCGTTGAAAGAGATCGGCAACAAGGGTCTGTTCACCAAGGAAATCGAAGAGGCGATGCTGCGCGGCGATATCGACATTGCTGTGCATTCCACCAAAGACATGCCGGTGGAACAGCCCGCAGGCCTGGTACTGGATATGTTCCTGCCACGTGAGGATGTCCGCGATGCGTTTATTTCGCCCAGCCTGACCTCGATCCACGAACTGCCGCAGGGCGCGGTGGTCGGCACCTCATCCCTGCGTCGTCGGGCGCAGCTGCTGAACCGGCGGCCTGACCTGAACGTGGTCGAATTTCGCGGCAATGTGCAGACGCGCCTGAAGAAACTGGCTGACGGCGTGGCGGACTGCACGTTTCTGGCCATGGCAGGCATCCGCCGCTTGAACATGGCCGAGGTTCCCGCCACCGCCATCGCCCCCGAGGACATGCTCCCCGCCATCGCACAGGGCACCATCGGTATCGAACGCCGCAGCAACGATTCCCGCGCAGCGGGTATGCTCGAAGCGATCCACCATACCGAGACCGGCCAACGTCTGGCGGCTGAACGGGCCTTGCTGGCGGCACTGGACGGATCCTGCGAAACCCCCATCGCTGGTCTGGCCGAAGTGCAGGGCGGTCAACTGCGCTTGCGCGGCGAGGTGTTGCGCCCCGACGGGTCCGAGGCGATCGCCGAAGACCAAACCGGTGCAATCTCTGACGGCGCTGAGATGGGTCGCGCCATGGCGCAAACGCTGCTGAAACAGGCCGGTCCGGGGTTTTTCGACTGGAGATCCTAAAAAATTTATTGAATGTGAATTACTTCACTGTGACCCGCACCTAAATCGGGCATCAATAAAGCACACCAATTGAGACGTCAGTTCAGTCTCGAAAAAGTCGAAAAGTTTATTGTTCAGTTTGTTTGATTAAGTGGTATTCGAGGGGGCGAGACGAAATCTTGATATCCGATTGGTTAGGGCCGCTGTCATATTTTGACGGCGGCCCGATTACTTTCACAACACAGTTTCAGACAGCACAGATCGCCCGCACTGCCTGATTGACGGCTAACCGAGTCTGTTCCAAATCCGCCTGGGTGACCGCCAGCGACGGATAAAGCTTTCCGGGGGCTTTGAAGATTCCCTGTGCGCGCAACGTATCGTTGTAAATCACGTTGCGCTGCGGGTCGTCATGTCTGGCACTGCGATAGTCGCGGCAGATCGCATCGGTAAAGTAGATATCGAACAGCGTTTCATCGCCGACGACTCGATGCGGAATGCCCGCTCGGGTCAGCGCGTCCACCTGAATCTGCTGCAACGCGGCCCCGGTTGCACGAAGCTGGTCATAGGTTCCATCACGGCGCAGAATCTCCAGGGTTTTTAGACCCGCGACCGAGGCCACCGGATTGCCAGACAAGGTGCCCAGCTGCATCAGCCAGCCTTCTTCACCGACCTGCGCCTTATTGAAATGCTTCATGATCTCGGCGCTGGCACCCAGAGCGGCCAGAGGAAAGCCGCCGCCAGTTGCCTTGCCCAACGTACATATATCGGGCGTCACCCCGTATTTTTCCTGCGCCCCGCCATAGGCCAGGCGGAACCCGGTGACGATCTCGTCAAAGATCAACAAGACTTGGTGCTTGTTGCAAAGATCGCGCAGGCCCTGCAGGTAGCCGGGTTCGGGCGGCACGATCCGTTGCAGAGGTTCAACCATGATCGCGGCGACATCGTCATGTTCGTCCAGCAGAGCAGACACCGCCTCAAGGTCGTTGAAAGGTGCAACCAGTACCTGCTCGGCCACGCTGTCGGGTATACCCGCACTGTCAGGCACCGCCTGTGGAAAGTTGACCTGCCGACTGGGCGCAAGGCTCATCTGCGCCTCGGCGCTCATGCCATGATATCCGCCTTCGAATTTCAGGATCTTGGTACGTCTGGTATAGGCGCGGGCCAGACGGATCGCGTACATATCCGCTTCACCGCCCGAGGCGACAAAGCGCACCTGTTCGCAGCAGGGCACCGCGTCGATGATCGCTTCGGCCAGTTCGATACCTTTAGAGTTATTGGCAAAGAAGGTCATGCCCTTGGGCAGTTGCTCCAAAACCGCCTCCATCACCTCGGGGTGGCCATGGCCCAGCAGCATGGGGCCGGACCCGATCAGGTAGTCGATATATTCGTTGCCGTCCTCATCCCAGACACGGCTGCCTTCGCCGCGCGCAATGATGATGCCGGGATCGAAATTGCCAAACCCTCCGGCCGGCAGAACTGCATTTGCACGGTCGATCCATTCGGATTGAGTATTGATTTTTAGCATCTCACACGATCTCCAGTATCGGGGAACCAAGAACTTCTGGGTCAGGTGAAACACCTAATCCCGAACCTTCGGGCGGGGCAATCCGACCGTTTTCACGATTTGGTGCGACCGGGCAAAGGCGTGGCGCCACATAGGACGACAGATCACAGGTATTCAGCAGCGATCCATGCGGTGTCGAGGCCGCGAAATGCAGCGAGGCTGCGGTGACGATATCCGAGCCCCAGGTGCATTCGGCGCAAATCTCGGCCCCTAGATGTACGATCAAGTCGCGCGCGCGGCGCATCGCCGACAAGCCACCGAACTTGGACAATTTCAACGCTACCGCATCCATGCAGCCCAGTTCGTGCGCACGCAGCAACGAGGCCAGATCAAAGGCGTTTTCGTCAATCTTCATCGGCAAGCCGGTGGCCTGCCGCACGGCGGCGCAATCCTCCAAAGTCTTGCAGGGCTGCTCCAACATAACGTCCAGATGCGCTACGGCCCGCCCTGTACGCGTGGCCTGCAATCGTGATGCGCCGCAATTCCAGTCGCCATAGACCAGAGGGCCCGGCCCGACAGCCTCGCGCACTTTGATCAGGCGCTCCGCATCGGCCTGCCAGTCGCCTTCGACCCCCAGCTTGACCTGAAACTGGCGAATATCGGCTTGGTAGGCGGTTTTGGCGATCCGGGCCATATCGTCCGGTGCGATACAAGTGATCGAATGATAAAGCGGCATGTCCTTCCGCGTCCGCCCGCCCAACAAAGCATAGACCGGTTGGCCTGTGGCCTGACCGAACAGGTCCCACAGGGCGATATCGACGATGGATTTTGCATAGAAATGCCCCTGCAGGACTCCATCCAATTTGTGCATCGGTGCATCGGCACCAAACGGGGACACACCCAGAATTTCCGGCCCCATTTCTGCAACCGCCCCCGGTACACCGTCAGCATAGGCTGGCAAATAATGAGGGATCGGGCAGACCTCACCCCAGCCCTTCAGACCGGTATCCGTTTCAAGGCACAGGACATGTGTCTTGACCGTGGCGCAGGTCTTGCCGTCGGCCATGTGATAAGTCTCATGGCTGGTTAGATCGGCCGACCAAAGCGTTATCTTGTTGATCCTCATTGATAAACTCCAACCGGATCGCCCAGCGTGTCTTCGTCGGGGTGGACGCCAAAGCCGGGCGTTTCAGGCAAGTGCAGGTGGCCATCGATGTTGCGCGGCCCACGGCCACCCGCAATATCGACGGTGATCATGTCCTGACAGGCCCAAACTGCGTGACAATTTTCATCCGGGATGGTGGATGCCAGATGCAGCGCCTCGGTATCGGCCAGAACCGAGCCTCCGGTCGCCATCACGAACATGTCGATCCCATGCGCCAGCGCAATATCCCGCATACGCGCGGCCTTGGTCAGCCCGCCGACGCGGTTCAGCTTGATTCCAAAAACCTCGGCCAGCCCCTCGCGGGCAATGCGTGCGGCGTCCTGCAATGTGACCAGGCTTTCATCTGCTGAGACGGGCGAGGCGTGGCGGCCGGAAATAGCTGCGATATCGTCCAGCGTCTCACCAGGTTGTTCAAAGATGACGTTCAGGTCCTCGCAGGCGCTCATCACCCGAAGGGCCTGTTGCCGGGTCCAGCCCCGGTTTACGTCGTAGAGGACGATCTCACCCGGTCGACGGATGCTTTCAACATCGCGCACGCGGGCAATGTCGCGTTCCACATCGCCGCCGATTTTCACCGAATGGGCGACGTAACCACGGCTGCGATAGCGCTCCATCACTTCACGGGTTTCTTCGACGGTCTTGGCCCCGACCGAAGAGGCAATCGGGCGCGGTGTCCGCGACCCGCCGCCCATCAGATCGGCAATCGGCAGACCCGCGGCCTGACCGGCAATGTCCCAACAGGCCATGTCGATAGGGCTTTTGGCATAGAGGTGACCGGACAGCGCAGTATCCATCGTGCGTTCCACATCCAGCACCCGGCGCGGATCAAGACCCAGAATGAAAGGTGCCACGGTCTGAATCCCCGCGCGAATGCCTGGACCATGCGCGGGTACATAGGTGTGGCCCCAAGGCGTACCTTCGCCCCAGCCGACCAGCCCGGCATCGGTTTCCATCTTGACCAGCGTCGCGTCCAGCACTTCGAATTTCAACCGCCCGCCGGACAGCCAATAAGGATGCTCCAACGGCAGGTCGACATGATAGACCGAAAGGCGGGTGATCTTCATTTCAGCTCCACTTCGACAAAGGACATGGGCGCGTCCCCGGCATTGATCACATTGTGCTCGATGCCCTCGTCGCGGCGATAGGAGGTTCCGGCAGGGACAGTCACTTCGTTCTCCGTTCCGTCAGGCAGTTCCAGCCGCATGTGGCAATCGGTGACGGCCGTGATGACGTAATCCATTTCGTGACGATGCCACCCGGTTTCTGCACCGGGGGCGAAGTCAAAGCGCGTCACCCGCACGCGCGCGTCATCAATCATCTGGGTTGCCGTTGCCTGTGGTCTCATAATCTGAACTCCTCAATCGCCGCGCCAAGGCTTTCGGAATCGGGCACTACGCCCATTCCTGGTGCATCCGAGGCGTAGAGCTTGCCATTCCGCGACATTGGTCCGCCGAGTCCGGTAGATCGCGTATTGTAATTCATCAGGTCCGTTGTGTTTTGCAGGTACTCCGACGGAGTCGAAGCGGCAAAATGGGCGACGGCTGCGGTGGCAATCTGGCCGCCCCATGTGTCTTCGCTGACCACCGGAATGCGGTTTTCAACCAGATAGTCTCGCACTCGCCGCGCCTTGCTGAGCCCCCCGAGGTTCGAAATTTTGAGACAGCAGATCTCGGCCCCGCGATCCGCGACGATGCGCTGTGCCATGTGCATACCAGTCAGGCATTCATCCAGCTTCATCGGTTGCTCGGCCACGCGGCGCACCTGCTGGCATTCCTCGTAGGTGCGGCAGGGCTGTTCCAGAATGTAATCCAGATCCCGCGTTGCACGCGCCACCCGGATCGCATTGTCGACACGCCAACCCTGATTGGCATCGGCTATCGCCTTCTCACCCGGTTCCAGCAGCGGAACAATTGTACGAATGCGTTCAATGTCGCTAGGCCAGTCGCCCCCGATTTTGACCTGAAACTGACGATAACCCTGATCGCGATAGGCATTCATCTCAGCCACAGTTTCATCCACCGTTTTCTGAGGCGTGACACGATACATTGGCGCGCCATCGGTCAGCTTACCACCCAACAGCATCCAGACCGGCTGATCGCAGGCCTGGCCCAGAATATCCCAGCACGCCGCATCGAACGGGGCCTTTGCATAACCATGCCCTTGAACCAAATGATCCATCAACTGTTCAATCCGCCCCACCTGTCGCGGGTCCTGGCCCAACAGTGACGGAGCAACCAACCGGGCCAGCGCGGCCACGCCTTCGGAATGCGCGACCATGTAATTCTCGCCACATGGTGTGAATTCGCCACACCCCTGCAGACCAGCATCTGTGTCGATGACGACCACCGACGCAATCGCGGTTTCAATCGCGTTGCCCGCGCCCCAGGCATAGGCTCCGCCAACATAAGGCAGGCCAGTTTGAAACACGCGCACACGGGTAATTTTCACGCGGCATCCATTCGTGGTAAATCGCCCATTCCCTCACCGCGCCAAAGAACGAAAGTCAGGATCGGCTCGTTGCTTGTGGTCATCGCATGACTTTGCCAGCTGACGTGATGGCGCGTCTGGTTTGGGCCGACATCGGTTTCGTTCTCTTCGATGCGGAACCTTGCCCCGCCCCCTACGACCAAATAGAGTTCCTCGGCCTGATGGCTGTGCCAATCATAGTTCAGACCCGCCCCCCAATAGGCGACGTAACCGCGTAATTGGGTCGAATGGAAATGCCCAGTTGGACCAAACAGTTCGTAATAACCGTAGCGGTTTAGAAAATCGGCACCGACCTCTTCCTCGGTATAGGTAAGTTTCCATTGCGCCAGATGTGCGGTTGCCCTGATCGCATCGGACAGAGTCCGCGTGGCATCCTCGGCCGGGAAATCGGTTTGCTGAACCAATTCCACCGCAGGAATTTGGTTGGGTCGCAGGCCCGCGGCCACAAGGTCGCCCGGCCAGGCACCGAAGCTCGACAGTTCTGGATGTGATTGGTGAAGCAGTCGGGCAGCCTCAAGTACGTCGTCCAGTGTCATGGGGTTACCACTATGTTGCCTGTGTGTTGTTTGGCGATAAAGGCCGCCTGTGCCTCACGCAATTCTTCTAATGGATAGGTTGCCGCCAGCGCTGGCTTGATCTCTCCTGCCTCAATGTATTTCACGAGGTTCTGCATCACCTGAGGATCAATCACCGTCGAGCCGGTGAAGGTCAGGTCACGCAGGTAAAAAGTTCGCAGGTCGAACTCGACCATTGGCCCAGCAATGGCACCCGAGCAAGTATAGCGCCCTCCCCGTTCCAGAATATCGATCAGGTTGGACCAATACGGTCCACCGACCACGTCGGCAACAACAGTGATCTTTTCGTCTCCTAACGCCGCGCGCAAGTTTTCGGGCGCGCGGGGCAGGATCATGTTAGGCCCCAGTTCGGCCACATCAGCGTGCTTGGCCTCGGACGCCAGTGCAATTACACGCGCTCCACGTCGTTTGGCCAATTGCACCAGCGCACCGCCAACACCGCCCGAGGCGCCGGGCACCAATACGGTGTCCCTTGCGGTGACTTTGGCGCGGGTCAACATGCCTTCGGCGGTGGAATACGAGCACGAAAACGTCGCCAGTTCCGCATCCGAAAGGTCCGAGTTGATCGGCACCGCATTCACCGCAAGTGTCGTGGCATATTCGGCAAATCCGCCGTCCCGCTCGGACCCGTAATAACCGGTCTTGTCCATATTGCCCGGATCGTCCGGATCACGCAGCCAGCCATCGGTGATGACGCGTTCACCAATGCGGGCGCGGTCGACGCCGTCGCCTACGGCCACGATCTGACCGCAGATATCAGCCCCCTGAATGCGCGGGAAGGTGATCGGATTGCCGCCCCAGGTGGGGTCTTCCTCACCCACCTCTTCGAACGCACCGCCGGTGGTCGCATCCGTGACGGTTTTTGAGTACCAGCCAGACCGCGTGTTCACATCCGTATTGTTCAAACCACAGGCCGCGACTTTGATCAGCACCTCGCCAGCGGCAGGTGCTGGACGCGGCCAGTCGTTATGCAACACCATCTGTTCAAGGCCGCCATGGCCCATTGTGACCATAGCTTTCATTGTATCGGGCAAGCTCATTGTGCAGTCTCCATAATGGCGTCGGTACGGGGCAACAGACTTTGCGGGTCGTAGGCCGGTTCACCTAGGACGCGGGCCGCACGAGGTTGGCCGTGTATCACGACTTGCAATGCAGTGCCGGGGGCTGCAGCCTCGGGCTTGATGTAGGCAAAGGCCAGGATTTTGCCGACCGTGTGCCCGTAGGCGACTGAAGCCATCGAACCCACAACGCGACTATCCAGCATGACCGCCTCGCCGCCATGCCCATCGATATCGCCGTCCGGTTCAATCTCAATATAGGCGCAGATCCAGGGCAGATCGGTGTTGAGTGTCTTATCCTTGCCCAGATAATCCTTGTCAGTGCGGGCAAAGCGCAGCACATCGGCCTCGGCCAGCGTGACTTCATTGGTCAACTCGCCTGCACCTTTAAAGCCCTTCTCCATCCGCATCACGTTCATGGCAAAGCTGCCGTAATCAGCGATTCCGTACGGCTTTCCCGCCGCCCAGAGCGCGTTATAGACCGGTTCAAGGCAGGCTCGCGGCATATGAAACTCCCACCCCAACTCACCCGCGTAAGACATGCGAAACGCCCAAACCTGTTCTTCGGCAATCGTGTTGATCTGCCAACTCATCCACGGAAAATCCGCGTTTGATAGCCTGTCCTCCGACGGGCTGTATTGGCGAACGGCGTTCAGAACGTCCCGGGCCCTCGGACCATTCAGCGTCAGCGCGCAGTAACTGTGGGACAGGTTCTGAATTTCGACGCGTGCGCCCTGTCTATGGGCATCCAGGTGATCCAGTAGACGCTGTTCGAAGAAAGCGGCACAGACCAGATAGAACGCATCCTCTCGCACTTTGGATACCGTGACTTCCATCTCAATCCGGCCACGTCGGTTCAACATGTGCCCCAAGGCAACCCTACCCACTCGCGGAAGACGATTGGCAATCAGGCGATCTAGTAGAGCTTCTGCATCGTCACCAGAAACCAACACCTTGGTAAAGGCGCTGACATCCATGATGCCAACCCGTTCGCGCACCGCCTTGACCTCGGTCGCGACCATGTCGTCGACAGGAGTGCGACGGAAGGAGTAATGATCGCACTGTTCTACACCGTCCCGTGCGAACCAGCGGGGGCGCTCAAAGCCGTAAACTTCCTCATGCACCGCGCCCTTGGATTTCAGCAATTCGTACAGCGGTGACGGCTTGATCGGGCGCCCTTCCAGGCGGTTGAAATGCGGAAAGGGGATTTCGTGGCGCAGGCAGTAATCCTCTTCCGCCTTGATCACCTGCCAGTCCTTGGTGGCATAGCTGCCAAAACGGCGCGGATCGAACTCACGCATCGAGATATCGGCCGCACCATGCACCATCCAGCGCGCAAGTTCTCGGGTCAGACCCGGCCCCCAGCCAATGCCGATCTGCGTGCCGCAGCAGCACCAGTAGTTCTGAACGCCCGGCGCAGGCCCGATCAGCGGGTTGCCATCCGGCGGATGCGAGATCGCGCCATGCACGTCGCGCTGAATACCCAGCTCGGCAAAGATCGGCATCCGGTTCAGGCTTTCCTCAAGCCAAGGCATCACCCGGTCGTAATCCGCGTCAAACAGCCAGTTTTCGTATTCCCATGGGCAATGATCGTGCCAGACCGAGTTCGGGTTCTCTTTCTCGTAAATCCCGATCAACCCGCGCTGTTGCTCCATCCGGATATAGCCCGAAACCTTGCGGTCATCCCGGATCACCGGCAGTTCCCTGTCCAGATTCTGGAACTCGGGCACCGGTTCCGTCACGAAGTAATGGTGCGTCATCGAGGTCATGGGCAGTTGCAAACCGGACCATTCGCCCATCTGACGAGCATAGGTGCCGCCTGCGTTCACCACATGCTCGCACGTGATGGTCCCCATCTTGGTCTCAACCACCCATTCACCGCTGTCGGCCTGCGTGATGTTGGTGGCACGACAGTTGCGAAAGATACGCACACCTTTCTGACGCGCACCCGCAGCCATCGCCATAGTCACGTTGGTCGGGTCCACATGCCCGTCATCCGGCGTGTGAAGCGCACCTAAAACGCCTTCGAGGTTATAGAACGGGTGAAGCTTTGCCACCTTCTCGGGCCCCACGAGATCAATATTGAACCCCAGCGAGCGGCCCACCGACAGAGTGTGACGTAGCCAGTCCATCTCATCTTCGGTATAGGCCAGCCGGAAGGATCCACACCCATGCCACGTCACAGGCTGGCCGGTTTCAGCCTCCAACGCACCAGAATAGAGACCGATGTTGTAGTCCACACATTTGCCGAGCCCAAAGCTCGACGTTGAATGTGTGATCTGCCCTGCAGCATGCCAGGTGCTGCCGCTTGTCAGTTCAGCCTTTTCCAGCAGGACGGTATCACCGCCCCACCCTTCATGCGCCAGATGATAGGCCAGACCGACCCCCATGACGCCCCCGCCTACGATGACCACGCGGGCATGCGACGGCAGATTCTTCCCGGACATGATTTTTCCTCTTCCCGAGTCGCGTTTCTGCTCGACAGGCTAATTCCACAAATGTACCATCGTCAATCATGAATGACACAAATGTATCATCAATCGTTCTGGACCGCCTGACCGAAGAGTGGGACGCCCTCACCCCTGAGGCGCAGAAAGCCGCGCGGTACGTGCTAGAAAACCCAACGGATGTTGGGGTTTCGACCGTGCGCGAGATAGCCGAGGCCGCCAAGGTCAAACCCAACACTTTTGTCCGGATGGCACGTCAGGTGGGCTTCGAAGGGTACGAGGATTTCCGCGCACCCTTTCGCGAAGCGATTCGTCAGGGCAACGTGTCGTTTCCAGACCGCGCCCGCTGGCTGCAGAACATTGGCAAGTCAGGGGAATTGGGGGGCCTCTATGCCGATATGATTGGCGCGGCGATCCGCAATATCGAAGAAACCTTTGCTGGGATCGACGCCGCGGCCCTGAAAGCGGCCGCCGAAGATATCTGGAACTGCCGTCAGATTTTCACGCTGGGCGTTGGTGTCAACAACTCAAACGCCCGCAACTTCACCTATCTTGCGTCAACCGGAATGAAGCAGTTTCACGCCATTCCACGCCCCGGCTCGACCCCGGTCGATGATCTGGCATGGGCGGACGAACAAGACGTTCTAATCGCGATCACCTGCCACCCCTACCGAACCGAAGTCATCGACGCGATCAAACTGGCGCGGCAGCAGGGCCTTACAGTTATCGGTCTTTCGGACAGCCCCGCCAGTCCGGTGATCCTAAACGCGCAGCATGGCTTTGTCGTGGCCGCTGACACCCCGCAATTCTTCCCATCCTCCGTCTCGACCATCGCATTGCTGGAAACGTTGCTTTCCTTCGTGATCGCGGTTTCCAGCGATGAAATTGTCGAACGGGTGGAACGGTTTCATCAACGCAGACACCAGCTTGGCCTCTACGCGGAGGAGCCTGAATGAACGCCCCCCTGACGCGTTCGCTTGATGCGCGATACTACACCGACCCTGCGATTTTTACGCAAGAAATTCAGGGCCTTTTGGCCCGAACGTGGCAATTTGCCGGGCACGTGGCGCAGGTCCGGGAACCGGGCGACTATTTCGCCTTCACGATTGCTGATCAGAACCTGTTCTGCATTCGCGGGCGCGACGGGGAAATTCGCACCTTTTACAATGTTTGCCAGCATCGCGCGCATGAGATGGTCACCGGCGCGGGCAATACCCGTGTCGTCGTCTGCCCCTATCACGCCTGGACCTATGAATTATCCGGTCAGTTGCGCGCCGGGCCCAACATCAAATCCGTTCCCGGGTTCAACCGCAGCGAAATTTGCCTAACGTCAGTTCGGACCGAGGTGTTCAACGGCTTCATCTTCGTCAACCTTGATGATGACGCGGCCGCGATGGACGACTGGTATCCCGGTGTGCGCGAACAAATCCGAGCCTTTGTGCCCCATATAGATGATCTGGAACCGCTGGAATGGGTCGAGATCTCAGAAAACTGCAATTGGAAGGTCAGTATCGAGAACTACTCGGAGTGTTACCACTGCCCGACTAACCACCCAACCTTTGCCGAGGGCGTGGTCAAACCCGAAACCTATGACATTCAACCCGATCCAAGCGGCGGATATGTGCTGCGCCACACAACGGAATGCCAAAGCCTCGACAAGATGACCTATCCCATCGACATGTCGGTGCCCCACGCGGGCGATTATCAGTCGTGGTTTCTGTGGCCCATGTTCTCGTTCCAGTGCTATCCGGGCAATGTGCTGAACACCTATCACTGGCGCGCGATCGACGCTGACCACTGCACGGTCTGGCGCGGATGGTACACCGAGGGCGGGTCGGAAAGCGCAGTGATCCGACAACTGGCCGTGCAGGACCGTGAGACCACGGTCGAAGAAGACATTCATCTGGTCGAAAGCGTCCACCGTGGGCTAAAATCCCGCGGGTACCGCCCCGGTCCTCTGGTTCTGGACCCCGGTTGCGGCGTGATGTCGGAACATTCGATCGCACGGCTGCAACAATGGATGCGCGAGGCAATCGACACGTGAAAACGCTGATCGCGACACTCAGCCACGAAATTTATCAAGCCTGTCCCGCAATACAGAAAAGAACTAATCCCTATGCTCATGCCCGGAGAGTGGCGTCTTGAACATAAGCTGTTTCCGTATCAGGTGGGCTTTACCTCTCCTCCGTTCGACTTTGACACCGCACCATCGGATTTCCTGCGCATGTGTCCCGAGACGGTCGGAGTGCATCGCTTGATGCTGTACGTGCCCGACTATGTGCACGGGGCTGGATCACCGAAAGCAGAACTTTGGCATGCTCGGAGATTTTACGCATTGCATGTCATGCAATGGCGTCGATGTCTGCGGTCAGGTCGGCTCGAACTGGGTGCATGCCTGAAGGTTGGGCATGTAGGGTGTGCGGCTATATTGCGAGGACCTGTCCAACGAGCACGGCATCCGCTTTCACATGGCCGGATACGCGATGGTCGAAGCCCTGCAAGAGATGAATGTCGAAAAGGTCGCCCTGAACGCCGTCTATCACTGGCCGGAATGGTGGCAGGGCACGGTCAGATTTTTGCAGGAGGCCGGTTTGACGTGCTCTGGGCAGACGATCAGGGATGGTTTAACAGCCAGGTGGAGGTCGACAGCTATCGATGGGTGTTCGATGACGGTCGATATCCCATTTCTTGAAGACGCCCTGAGTTGGGAAGCTGGCGGCGACCCTTCGGCCCATAGTTGGTGGGACGGAGACTCTTTCCACGGCAACCTTGCCAAATCGACCGGGCTGCCCCCCAGCAGTGAAGATTCATTTCGCTCGACAACACTCCGAACCAGATGAAACAAGTACACCGTCGGATGAAACCACATTATGACCACCTATATAAGCACCGCTTGGCATGCTGAACACTCGGAGACCTGACATGGCAGATATTTTCGACGAAGATCTTTTTCTCAAAGGTCTGGAACAACGTAAAAACACTTTGGGGGCAGAATACGTTGAAAAGAACCTGGCCGCCGCAGATGACTTTAGCCGCCCGTTCCAAGAGGCGATGACAGCCTGGTGTTGGGGGTTTGGCTGGGGCGATGATGTAATAGACGCCAAAACCCGGTCAATGATGAACCTGGCGATGATCGGCGCGTTGGGGAAAACGCATGAATGGGAAATCCACTGCAAAGGCGCGATTAGCAATGGCGTCTCGAAAGAAGAAATCCGGGCCATAATCCACGTGATCGGAATCTATTGCGGCGTCCCTCAGGCGCTGGAATGCTTCCGCGTGGCACGAAAGGTGCTTGAAGCTACTTAAAAGTTCGATGCATTCAATTCAAAGGTGAGCACAGAAGCGTCAGCACCGGGCGTTGGTGCAAAGCAAAGGGCCTCGCGCGATGCGAGGCTAAGTGCT
>NZ_CYUD01000005.1 GCF_001458295.1 Ruegeria denitrificans | reverse complement strand
CCAGTGACATCAACTGCCACCCTAGCAAGTTCAGTTGATGCCACAGGATGCCCCGCGCCGACAAGACAAAACGAGCGCCGGTACTACTGGTCGCCCCGAAGCCATTCGGTCGAACGGGTGATCATTCGGAAAGGACGGATCGAGCATGGTTGAAATGTCCTTTTCCAAGTTGATTGATGTCAGTCCCGACATGGGGCCAGACACTGGCCCTCTTTCCCGAACCGATCATCGGGAATCCGCTGAGAACTACAGCGGCGAGCTCTTTCGCCATGATATCTACCGCGTCGCCGAATGTCGGGACGGTATCCAATGGCTGTTTCAGCGCCAGAGGCCCCAGTTTCCAGCCGGGGGAGCGGCGTGGGACACACTCGGGTACTGTGTGTCCAAATCCGGCCTAAACCGGCTCGTCCGCGCGTATATCGCCTGCGACGCTCCGGAATTGGATGCCCTTCCCGAGCATTTCCAGCGGAGGTGCCGCGATGAGTAGGCGTCGATCTCCCAACGGTAAACGGTCGGATGAGGGCCAATATGTCCCTATGTCTTACGCAATGATCAAATCCCCGGCGTGGCGTGCCCTGTCCGGACCTGCAGTGAAGCTCTGGCTGGAGCTTCACACCCGCTTCAATGGCGGCAACAACGGCAAGGTGTTTCTGTCGATGAACGAGGGGCAGAGATACTGGGATTGGGCAAGACCACGGTTCAGCGGGCTTTCGAGGATCTGCAGGACAAAGGTTTCCTTGTGCTGGAGCAAGAAGGTGACTGGTACCATCGCCGGGCTCACGAGTGGCGGTTGACGGCCAAGGCGACCCAGACCCGATCCGGTAATAAAGCCGCCACCAATGACTGGCGGTTCTGGCAGCCCGAAAAAACAAAACGCGGTTCTGAGACGGACCCGTCAGCATCCTCTGTAGTTCCGTTTGAGAACCCAAAGACTTCCAATGGTTCCAAGTCAGAACCCGTCAGGCCGGTTTCTCGCCGGTCCGTCGGTTCTGAAACGGAACACTAATACTAACCACTCCCTGTTACGCGAGGCGGACATGAGCAAGACACAGAAAGACAGTGGCAGCGATCTGCAGACAAAGAACTCCGAGCTTACCGAAACGGAGACCAATGCGATTGCGGATTTGAAGGAACGGAAGAGATCACGCGTTCGGGCCCTGGACATCAAGTTGGACTTCGAAGAAGAAACGCGACGGCTCACCGTCGGGCACAAAGGGAAAGACCCAAACGCAGCCTGTGCCTTGGCGATGCATGAGCTCGGCACCGTAGATTACCGGTTCTTCGAAGGTGTCATGGACCAAGTAGCCGTACTCGGGCAACAGGATAGCTCTGTCTCCGAGACCGCATCGAACTTTGTGATGTCGGTTGTTGCTGGGGTTAAGCCGCAGGACGAGATCGAAGCCATGCTTGCGATCCAAGTGGGTGCGATCCATCAGGCTACGATGATGATGGCACGGCGCCTGAACCATGTAAAAACTCTCCCGCAGCAAGATTCAGCGGAGCGGGCACTCAATAAACTCGCACGGACCTTCACGAGCCAGGTTGAAACCCTGAAACGGTATCGATCCAAGGCAGGTCAAACCGTCCGGGTCGAACGCGTTGAAGTCAATGAAGGTGGGCAGGCAATCGTTGGTAACGTCCAAAACAGGGGGCGGGGCGATGACAAAAAGTGACGACAACCTCATGGACCCCACTAAACGGCTCAATGATGCGCCCAGATGCACCGCCACGGCGAAGTCCAGTGGTATGCGGTGCCGCGCACCCGCCGTTCGAGGCTGGAGTGTTTGTCGCATGCATGGGGCTAGAGGTGGGCACGCTGCTGGGTCAAGCCATCCGTCGTGGAAGCACGGAGAAAGATCACGAAGTACCGAGCGGACCCGCAAAACGATCAGCGAACTGATCCGCGCCGACAAGGAACTACAGAAATTGATCAACTGATTAGGGAATGAAAAGTGAAGGCAGAGCATACATTTGCACCAAAGGCAGCAAATGGCTGCTCAGAGCCCAAACCAGCCGAAATGAAATCGCGTCCTTTGCTAATAGTCGACTTGATCGACAGGCCCGCCAGAAAAATAAAGACATGCCTTGGCTCAAGACTAAAAATTACTTGGTTGCACCAACGCAGGGATTTGAACGGGACGCGCCAACGCGCCCCGTTCACTGTTTAATGAGCTCTGACGAGTTCTACGCGTCGGTTTAGCGCACGGCCCTCTTCGGTTTCGTTGCTCGCAATCGGGGCAAGGAAGCTGGCACCTGCCGAGAACAAACGTGCGCTGTCTATACCGTAATCGCCCCGCCACTCAAAGTGGCGAGGTTTTTGCCTAATCAATTACTCTACCAATTCGAGATCACCTGGCTTCCACGATTTGTCGAACCAAGGTTCGAGCGGCCCATATAGCCGCATCATTACATTAAAGCTTCTCCCAGGCGCAGTTTCTGCCCAGTTGTTTTCCCAACCTTCGGGCGCTTCAGGTCCGAAATAGATGGTGTAGCTTCCATCCTCATTAGGCTTGATGCCTTCGCGGTTTGAATCGATACCACCAGCTTGCTGATCCGTTTCAAGGATCGAACGGGTCTGGCCGCTGTAGAGCATGAACGACACGAAGTTTTTTGCTGGAATAGGTGTTGGAAGCGTAATCTTGTACGTTTTCGAACCATCCAAGTACTCGCCATTCATATCACGCGCTGTCATGGCATAGACAGAGCCCGACCCCACTGGCGGTGAGGTCATCGCAGGAGTGATGCCTGTGGCCATGTAGAAGAAATATGTCCGGTCATCGAGTATGCGTGCGCCGTCTTCGAGAAAGAGGTAGCTTTGCCGCTGGAAAGGAGAGTTCCACCGCCGGTCTTTATAGAAGAATACGCCGGGATCTCGAGAGGCGTACGTGATTGAGCGCGCTGTCGCATTCGCGATTGCTGCCGCCTCTCTGTAAATTCCTTGCATACGTGCGTCTGGCTCAAAGGGCTCTCCCTTTTTGATTCCAATGGACGCGAAGGTTCCGACGATCTCGGGCGAGAATGCGCCAATCGGATTGTTGTCGAGCGCCACATGTATCTCTTCGAAGAAGTCTTCGTTGTTGGCGTGTACGGTGTTGTGTTGTGTACCTGACATATTGATAAAGGTCTCGGCGGGCCGGTTTTCAGCTTCGCTCAGTGGGTAGACATTCAACCCCGCCTTGATCTCGGCAACCGGCCCTGCCGTGTCTCCGTCTGGCCCAGGCGATCGACGCAACAGCAACCAATGTTCATAGGTTTTTGTACGCAGCTCGAAGTATCCTTCCGGCACAACTGTGTCATCGTCGTTGTGTAGTAAAAGGTATTTGCCACCTTCACCCTTGTCAGCGCCGAGAGCCCCAATGTCGGCGACATATTCGAAGGCGGCATCGTCCAACAGTCCAAGCAAACCAGCCGGTACTTCAATGACCATCGGGCCTTCAGAAACATCAACATTGGAACCAATGTATATTGTTGTCGTATTCGGTGTGAGCCAGATCGAACGCGCATCCAAAAGTGTTTCCGCAATCACAACATCATTGGGTTGCGCACCCAAATCCTCGTACCCCTGAAACATACCCCGAAGCGACGCGATCTTCATTCCGTCGAGGAAAGCAGTGGTCGCTCTCACAAGGTCGAGGTTGTCGAATGTCTTCTGAACCGTGTCTGGTGAAGGCATTCCGTCAAAGAACTCCAAAGTCCCGAGTGTATTGGTTTCAACTTGGTCTGGCGTCAGAACGTTCTCGGGTACTTTTGCAGCATATTCCGCGTCTGATTGTGAAGGCAGTGCAATTTCGTTTTGAACTGTGCCTCCTTGCTCCATGAGTTCTTCATCGAGCAACACAAATTCCACACGACGGTTCAATGCACGTCCCTCATCCGACAGGTTTGATGCAACCGGCGCGATTGGACCTGCTCCCATTGCGACCAGTCGTTCCGCTGCTACGTTGTAGGGCTCAGCCATCAGTGCATTGCGTACGGCCGTAGCTCTGCGCTCAGCAAGGTCGATGTTGTAGGTGAAATCGCCCACTGAGTCTGTATGCCCCACGATCGCCAGTCGCATTTCCGGCAATGTCGCCATTGCACTTGCGACCTTGAACAACACTTCTGGCGATGTGCCACTCAGTGCGTCGCTGTCGGTTTCAAAAAATCCGCCGCTCATCGAGACGCGACCATCTTCGCGCAGAGCGGATACTACGGCGGCATCCGTAAGCTCACCAACCGCTCGCGCCCTTTCTTGGCCGAACTGTTGCGCCTTAATCGGTCCCGCCGTAACTGCGAGCGCAAGTACCATCGCAGTCAGACCAGTCTTTAAGCTTATCATTCTGGTTCTCCCCCTTTTTTTCGTTGACTTTTTTCACAACACTTTGGCTTTGCTTTTGGAGAAACGTCGTTCCTAGGAATGCGACGCCTCTCCGATTGCTGATCGATGGGTTGGTGCCAATACGGATCAGCGCCCATACTCAATTGCGAAGCCGTTCAGCTAGTTGACCTTTTCCAAGTCTGGCAATTGCCAGCCGCTTTCAAGCCACCCTTCCTCCGGGCCGTAGAGGCGGAACAAAAGGAAGTACGGTTCAGTAGTTGGTATCCAGTTACTTTCCTGTCCCTCTGGTGCTTCTGGGCCAAAGTAGATGTCGTACGAACCGTCATCGTTGACTTGCATAGTGTCGGTATCACGCTCTGAAAGGCCCACAGGTTCAACATTTCGGATGAAGCTCTTGGTCTCCATCGAGTAGACTATGACTGACCAAAAATCCTCGGCCGGAGTGTCCGCCGGAACGTTCAGCTTGTAAGTCAGATTGTGGTCGTACATTTCGCCATCGCTGTCCCGCAAACCGGTCAGGTAGAATGTTCCACCGCCAAGTTGCTTGGGCAGGTATGTGATCCAGAAGTAGCTGCCGCCTGCACGCGCATCGACGAGAACCTCGGTGTCTGTTTCATATGGAAACCCCAGCTCCGCCTGGCCCTCGGCGAAATCCCAGATCAGCCATTGGGACCTGAGCTCATTATTTTCGTCGACCCAAAGCGGTAGCATCGCCTTGCCGGGTGTCACGAAGTAATGCTGCATCGAAGCATAGGCCAACAACAACCCCTCTTCCATTGCCTGCACTTGCCGCTCGTTTGGCTCGAAGGGCTTGCCTTTCTCGATGCCTAGATCCTTCAGAAGACTCACCATGACCTTGTCCTGAGGACGGACCGGGTTGTTTTGGACGTAGTCGTTCAGATCTTGAAAGAAGGTTTCGTTGTAGTACGGCAGCGAGTCATAGGGTACATCCGACGCTTCATGATAAGTGTTCGCCGGCGGGTTGTCGGCTTCGGACAGGTAGTAGACTTTGATTGTCTGCGCGTATTCGGCCGCATCAGCATCTGTTCCACCATTGGTGAGCTTTGGCCGGAATGAAAATCCGTATTCGTATGTGTCGGTTTCGAACGGTAGAAACCCTGCTTCGGTCAGGTCTTCGATCGACATTTCGCCATCATAGTCAGGTGGAAGCATTAGATACTTGCCACCGGCTCCCTCATCAAATCCGTCTGGCCCCACGTCGGCGATCGGCACGTCCCAAGCGTTCACTATGGTGCCGAAGTAATTGACCTTTTCGGTCGCGGCGGGAACTTCGATAACGAGGGGACCGGGCTCTGAAGTCATTGAGGCCCAGGCATAGGCGGTCACATCATTGGCGGTCAGAAACCCGTGTTTGGAGTCAAACGGCTTGTTGAGGTAAACAATGTCATTGTAATCGCCGCCTAGATCCCGGCGAATACCTTTTAGGAAGTCGATCATGCCAGCGGCAGGCATGCCCCAGATTGCTGTCTGAGTGGCGCGCTGCACCATGATTTGGTACTCGATGTCTTCGACTTCGCTGGACCGTGCCAGAATATCACCCGTATCATTGAAAGATTGCGCAAATACCGACGTTGTTGCGACCATCGAGCCGACTACAATGGCAAGAATATGCTTCAGCAAGCTTTGGCTTAACACGTTGCGTTTATTGGACATGAATATCCCCCCCCAAGACATACTTCGCCTTTTGATTGCACATTTGCGATTGGAATGCGTATCATTTCACGTCAACACTGCAGATTTTTGGGAAATATATTATGGCGTTACCTGCGATGATTTCTGCTAAAGCACTCGGAGCAATGCCTCAGTTCGTAGTGGAGGTTGCCGGTGAAAAGAGGCTTGCAAAGGCCTTTGACGCTGCAGATTTACCACTTCAATTTGTCGACGAGCGCGATGGATACATATCGGAGTATTCGCTGGCGACGTTTATGCATGAGGCAGCACGTTCAGCGGGACAACAAAACATCGGATTGCTCTGGGCACCGTTCCTGACCGTTGCCGACTATGGAGCATGGGGGCAATACGTATTGTCAGCCCCAAAACTGAGAGATGCTTTGACCCGCGCGTCTGCAGTCATGCCATTTCACTCTTCCACCGACCGTGCGTGGCTTGAGACGGATGGTGACACCTCATTTTATTATTATGAATTCGGGTTGCGTCCGCATCGCGCTTACGCAGACATCGGGTTCTCGGCGATCGGTGTTTTCTTGAGCATTTTTCGGACCTATCTGGGAGGGGGGTGGAACCCGTCAGCGGTTTTGCTGGATTTCCCGAAAGTTCGGAAAGCGCACGAGGTCGAAGACACCTTTGGGTGCCCGATCATTTGGAATGCTCCAAGGCTTGGTGTGGAGTTTGACAACTCCTGCCTGCAATCTGAAACCTTACAATTTTCACCAAAAAACGCACTAATAACCGTTCAGGATATTGCTAGAGAACGCTTCGGAGGCCCGCCCCAAACCTTGCGTGATCAAGTTGCGGAGATTGCACGGCAAAAACTTAACTTGAATGATATCTCCATTGAAACGGCGGCGCGGGCCCTCGACCTTGGTGTACGGACGATGCAGCGCAAGCTTGAGAAAGAAGGTATCGGATTTCGCGAGATCGTGAATGAAGTGCGCATAAACAGGGCCACGGAATTGCTTGCCATTCCATCGTATACGATTTCCGGAATTGCTTCTGATCTGGGATACGACGCAGCCAATAATTTTAGCCGCGCGTTTAAAAATGCGAGAGGCATTTCTCCAACCGAATACCGTAAGAACCTAGGCGATTGGTCTTGATGGCTATTGATGAGAATGCTTTGCAAGCGCGACAAAATCTCGACCTGATGCCATTAGTCCCAGCTTGCATTGCGGCATTGCGGCGAATGGCGGTTTCGTCCGCAGAGTGGTCATTCATACCGCGTGCGGCGAAAGACGGCTTCGAACCCTTTGCGGTCATTCGGCTTGACCTGACGCACGCATTCAAGACAAGCGGCAAAGCTAGGGCCGATCACAGGAAAAATCAGGCCGGGATACCTGCCTTTGCAAGCCCTTCAAGGTAAAGTTCCATTTGATCGTCCCGCTTCAGATAGAACAGCTTCTTTTTTGCGAATGACCGCGAGAATTTCGGCTCTTGCACCATTAAGTTATGCACCATCTTCGCCAAATCTTTGTCCCGGCCGAGATTGGCAAGCGCCACGACTGCATGCGCGGTAGCCCAGTATTGGCAATTTGGTACATCGCGAGCCCGCTCTGCCCAGTCCAGAGCTTTCTCGAACTGGTGATCGAAAAGCAGAGTCAGCGCGCCATAACTCAGAAAAGCCCAAAGCTGCGGATGGTTGGGGCTCATCTCCACGGCTTTCTCGAAATTAGCAATCGCCTCTTCGTATCGTCCCTCATAGGAAAGTGAGTCTCCCAATCCGCAATATGCTGGGGCCAGCGTCGGGTTCAATTTGATTGCGGTTTCATTCTCAGCCAGCGCGCTGCGGTATTCCCGGCGGGCCAATTGGACTCTGCCCATCAGCATGTAGAGCAGCGCATTCTGGTTATCCATTGAAACGGCGGTGCGTGCGGCAGCCAGCGCTTCGTCCATAAGGGCAGAATCCGGTTCCGTGTCCCAATACACCATCCCGAGAATCGTGGCATAGGCCCACCAAGCATGTGCCTCGGGAAAACTGGGGTCCAGTTCGCGACTTTGGAGAAACAACCTCTGAGCTTCACGGTTGCTTACGGCAGTAAACTTGTAAAAGTGCGCAAGCCCAAGATGATAGCAGTCCCAGGCATGGGGGTTTCGGCGCGGCGAATCTTCTAACTTGCGCCGGATCGCATTTCCGACCTCGGGCTCCAGTCTGCCAACAATTGTCTCCGTGATCTCGTCCTGAACATCGAAGATGTCTTCCAACTGACGGTCATATTTTTCCGCCCACACGTGGTTGCCAGTCGATGCGTCAATCAGCTGAACCGTGACTCGAATACGCGCACCCGCTTTCCTGACCGAGCCTTCGACAACGTAGTCGGCGTCCAAGTCATCGGCGAGCTGCCGAACATTCGGGGATTTTCCCTTGTAGGCAAAGGTCGTGTTGCGCGCGACGACCTCGAGCCAGTGGTGTTTCGACAGAGCAGTAATTATGTCTTCGGACAACCCGTCCGAAAAATATTCCTGTTCGGGGTCGCCTGAAATGTTGTCAAATGGCAATACGGCGATTGCAGTTCCGTCAGGGGACCCAGGCGGTTCAAAATCATCAAGCGGATCTACAGACTCGGCGTTCCCCCACCACCAGACTGGCACCGGTCGATCAATGTTCTTAAGCTCACGGTTTTCTCCGCCTTGGAACGCGCAAGCCGTTTTGCTGTCCAGGCATTCATAGGCGGAGCCGGAGATAAGAACCTGCCCGGCTTCGGCAAGCGCTTCCAAACGAGCGGCGACGTTAACGCCGTTACCAAAGACATCATCCTCCTCGAAAACGACTTCACCTGTGTGTATCCCAATTCTCAACTTCAGCGTATTCTCGCTGGCCAAAGAGTTCTGAATGGCGACAGCACAGGTCACAGCGTCAGAGACTGATGGAAACTCGACTATCCAACCATCCCCCATGCATTTCACTAAATTGCCGCGATGCGCGACTACAGAAGGGTCAAAAAGCCCAGATCGAAGCTCTCGCAACGCGCTGAGCGTTCCGCTTTGATCCGAGTTCATAAGGCGGGAATACCCAACCAGATCGGCTGCTAGTATGGCGGTCAGCCTGCGTTTCAGAGGTCATCCTCCTCCGAGCAAAGTGCAATTATCAAAGATTATCATGCGCAGGCTTGGAAAGAAACCGAAGGGCGACTTCGTCCGCAAGACGGCCGCCGGATGAGTAAAGTTGCACCGAAGGCATGAGCAAGGCCATTGGATGTCACAGTCGTGCCAAAGCGCATTAGCAGCGCAACAGCAGCGCTACTGGCCCACGCGTAACAAACTGAATTGGAAGGACTGAGAGCTTCCCCAGGGAGTATGGTGTGTGTGCTTCCGATGCGTGACCAGAGAAATACGATCGCCTAATACCTCGCATAGCCCCTCTGGATCATAGCGAATGATTGGCAAACCGCTGCACTTCTCCGGACCGTCGAGCGCAAACGTTGCGATAATCGCATGGCTACCTGGGAGAAGGCAGCGGTACAACTGGTCCCGGTAGGCGGAACGGTCGTCCGCATCGACAAGGAAATGAAATACGGCGCGATCGTGCCATAGATCATAGCTTCTCTCCGGGCTCCAGGTTGTGACATCGGCTGCGATCCATTCAATCTGCTCGCCTACGGCGCCAAGTTGTCCACGAGATCGATCAAGCGCAGCTTTGGATAAATCGAGCACAGAAACGTCGCTCAGCCCTCTTTCGATCAGGCGTTCTGCGAAGCGTGAAGTGCCTCCGCCTATGTCTATCACGGAGGAGGCATTATCGACGCCGACCACGTCGCAGAGCTCCAACGAGATCGAGGGATCATCCTGATGCCAACTCAGCTGGGTATCGTCTTTCTCGCGGTAGACCTCCTCCCAGTGGCTCACTCTCTCGTCTGCCATGGTGTCTCCACTTAAGCCCTTCAGGTGGTGATCATGTAACTTTAGGTCAATGACTGCAATGTCCGCAGAACGGCCGTTCAGCCGCAGAGCAGCGAATGGCTGCTTCGAGCCCACTCTGACCGATGCTGCGCGATGCCCGAATGACAACAATGCGCAGAAAGCGGACTTTGCAAAGTCCTGCGGGCAGCCCACAGGAGACTTTCATCGAGATGGTTAGCGCTGCGATACAGCTTCCGTTTTCTTACCGTTTGTTCACGGTGCAGCAATTTTGCTACGGAAATGACGAAATCGCAAGAATCTCATGGCCTTGCTGGGCTTGACGGAGGAGGGCGCGGTCAACTTTCCATTGCCCAACAAGGTCGCGCCCCTAGCCAAGATAGCTTGAAGAGCAAAAACCTATTAGACTGGAGTCACTTCAACTGTCCGAGAGGCAGTCATGTCTCATAACGTCGGTGAGTGGCTCGAACAATTGGGCCTTGGCGAATACAGTGAATCCTTCGCCAAAAACAGGATCAAATTTGAGCACCTACCATACCTCGGTGAAGATGATTTAATCGAACTAGGTGTTGAAGCCATGGGCGATCGCAAGTCGTTGTCGCACGCCATCGCTGCTCTTGTTGAAAAAAGAGCTGAACCGTCAGAAACCACGAGCTTGGGAATTAGGTCAACGTCCATGCGTACGGCTGATGCCGAGCGACGACAACTGACTGTAATGTTTTGCGATTTGGTTGACTCAACAGCACTCTCACAACAGCTCGATCCAGAAGACCTGCATGAAGTTATGCGACGGTATCAGGACACAGTGGCCGGTTTGGTTGCCCGTTTCGAAGGCCATGTTGCCAAGTTTCTCGGCGATGGAGTACTCGCTTTCTTTGGCTGGCCGCGCGCATATGAGGACCAAGCGGAGCGTGCTGTTCGCGCAGGAATGGCTGTCACAAAAGCGGTGAAATCTTTAGAAAGTGTTTCCGGCCAAGCACTTACAGCCAGAGTCGGAGTAGCCACCGGAAAGGTCGTAATCGGCGACATAGTAGGCGAAACCACGACAGAAAAGGATGCTGTTGTCGGTGAAACTCCTAACTTGGCTGCCCGGGTGCTAAATGTGGCTTTACCAGGCCAAGTAGTGACAGATGCCTTTACCCACAAACTAATCGGGGGTGCGCTGGATTTTGAAGCACTTGGGGCACGCCGACTCAAGGGATTTGAAAAACCCGTTGCGACTTGGCGGGTGGTCGGTGAGCCTGCAGCCGAGACTCGGTTTAAGTCAGCACACTCCGGTACTCTCAGTCCATTTGTCGGGCGCAAACATGAATTAGACCTGTTAAATCGTGCTTGGCAGTTGAGTCGGGAAGGTACAAGTCAGGTTGTTTTGATAAGCGGGGAGCCTGGGATAGGGAAATCCCGATTGTTAGAAGCAATGCGCGAAGAGTTTGACGGAACGGACTACGCACGGATAACGATCAGCTGCTCACCCCATCATACAACCAGTCCATTTTACCCTCTTATCGTCCACTTGGAGCACGTGTTGCGATTTGCCCGCGAAGATGGAGCCAATGGCAAGTTGGCAAAACTGGAAGGAGCTCTTCGCGGTCTAAACTTACCGTTGATTGAAGTGATACCTTTGCTAGCCTCATTGTTGTCGATTCCGCTTCCTGACGACAGGTATCCGCCAACAAGACTGGCACCGCAGCAGCAAAAATTGCAAACGATGAAAGCAATCGTTGTTTGGCTCTTGGACGAGGCCAGTAAAAGACCGGTCATTTTGGCTTGGGAAGACTTGCATTGGGCGGACCCGTCAACATTGGAGTTGTTGGCGTTCCAACTCGAAAAATCTACAAATGCTCCAATCCTCAATATCCTCACCTTTCGCCCGGAATTTAAACCGCACTGGCCAAGCCGCCGATGCATGCGCCCAATTGTCCTTGATCGTTTGAAGAGGACTGAAGTCGAAAACCTGATAAATTTGCAAACTGGAGGAGATCAACTGCCTCAGGAAATGGTCGAGCATATCGTGGGCAAGACTGACGGAGTGCCACTTTTTGTCGAAGAACTTACCAAAGCGATGTTGGAAGCGAGTTTCGTACAAAAGCGAAATGGACGTTTCGAGTTAAAAGGCCAGCTGTCGGATACAGCTGTCCCAGCAACGTTGCAGGACTCCCTCATGGCAAGATTGGACCAGTCTCCCAAATTACGAATGATAGCGCAATTTGGTGCCGTACTTGGTCGAGAATTCGACTATGAAATGCTGCTTGCTGTTTCTTCAATTGAAGATGAGGAATTGCAACTAGAATTGGCTCGACTCGTGGGCGCTGGGCTGCTTCAACAACGGGGAAAACCGCCTCACGCGAAGTATGAATTTAAGCATGCGCTAGTCCGTGACACTGCGTATGCGTCTTTGCTGAAGGCGAAACGGCGACGATTGCACGCTCTTTCAGCAGAGGTAATCGAAACAATGCGTCCAGAGATTGCGGACAAAAGGCCAGAAACATTGGCCTACCATCTTTTGGAAGCAGGCAAGCATGATGCCTCGATTAAATTCTGGATCAAAGCCGGTGAGAAAGCGATAGCTCGTTCTTCAAACGTGGAGGCTATAGCGCATTTTAACATTGGGTTGAAATTGGTTCCCGCCATTGATCATCCAACCAGAAAGATGGAGGTTGAGTTAGAGCTACAATCCAAATTGGCTGTCCCTCTGACATTCTCAAAGGGCTGGACAGCGCCGGAAGTGAGGAGGGCGTATCAGCGAGCGCGCAAACTTTGTGACCGCCTTGGCCGAACGGAAGACTTGTTCCCAATTCTGAGGGGGTATTGGAACTATCGCCTCTCCAGAGGAGAACACCGACACGCTTTGAACCTTGCAGAGAAGCTGGGTTCTCTCGCTAAACAAGAGGGCAATGCGCAGCGGCGTGCACTTGGACACAGAGTGCTCGGCACGAGCCTATTCTTCGTAGGCCAATCCAAGGAAGCTGCGAAACACCTTCAAGCGGGTATAGAAATAGACGACGCTCTTTGCGAACGGCAACGTCGGGAAGAAGTTGCGATTCATGGCGATAGCGCTGGTGTTATTTGTAGGTTGTACTCAGCCTGGAATTTGTGGTTGAGCGGGTTCCCAGACAGTGCCATCCATATGGCAGAAGAAGGGCTCTCTTTCAGCCAAGGTCTGTCGGTCAGCCATTGTGTCGGTTGGGCGCTGAGCTTCAAGGCTGTTATTCTCAATCACCGCAGGGAGTTCGCGGCTTCTCTGTCCGCATCTGAAGCGGCCGTCACGCACGCCCGGAAACATGGTCTGGCGGCTTGGCTTGCCTTTGGAGGAATGTGCCGGGGCCGCGCTCTATGTGGGTTGGGAGAGTATGAGGAGGGTTTGGACCAGTTGAGAACCGGGCTGAAAAAATGGCACGAAACGGGCGCGGGGCTTGGTGATACTCAATGGCTTGCTTTCCTTTCTGCAAGCTGCATTGACGCATGCCACTTTGACTCGGCATGGGCTGCCATGGAAGAAGCCAAAGCTATTAGATCTTCAAACCAAGAACGCTTTTTCCTTGCTGAGCTGGAACGGTTAAAAGGCATCCTACACTTAGAATCTGGTGACGCTGCTAGCGCGGAACTGCAGTTTCAAAAGGCGATTGATCGAGCGCACGCGCAACATGCAAAATCACTGGAGTTACGAGCAGCTACCAGTCTTGCTTTACTGTGGCGAGACCAAAACTGCGAGTCCCGGGCAAGATCACTACTGGCACCAATTTGCAGCTGGTTTTCTGAAGGCTTTGAGACACCTGATTTTTTGGACGCCAATGCTCTACTCAAACAGTAAAGCACCTCCCTTCGTTGCGGGAGTGGCGAACGTTTCCAAACGACGGTTTCTGAATCACTTGTTGATTTTTGTGCGGCTGGTTTATCCGCTTTGAGCCTGTTGAAGATCCTAGAGTGAAGGCCGGCTTTGGGCTGACTGCGGTCCTTTGGAGTAAAAATGCGGATGGCAGCAATGTCCGCATAGCTGCCATGAGACTACCCTGCGACGAATGTCCGCTGTGAGCCCAAAGCAGACATAGCCTGAAGCTTATAATGAGTGGTATTAAGACAATCAGCGTCTGAGAAAACATGACACCGCACTTGGTAGATATCCCAATTCTCGAAACACAGCGGCTACGCCTTCGCGCACCGCTGGCGTCTGATTTCGAGCCATTCGCCGAGTTCCGAATGTCTGAACGGGCTGTGACGGTTGGCGGTCCTTTCACTCGCTCAGAGGTCTATGCTCAATTCGGTGAACTGTTTGGCCATTGGGTTCTGCGTGGATTTGGTCGTTGGATCGTCGCAGACCGCTTATCTGATGAGCCTTTTGGGGTGGTAGGGTTGTGGTTTCCCGAAGGTTGGCCTGAGCCTGAAGTTGCTTGGTCAGTCTTCGAAGGCGGCGAGGGTAAGGGCATCGCTTTCGAAGCCTCGCTTGCGGCTCGCGAATTTGCGTATTCAACTTTCGGCTGGACGACCGCAATCAGCTTGATCGTCGATAACAATCCCCGATCTTTTGCCCTGGCAAAACGCTTGGGCGCTAAATTTGAGGCGCCTTTTCATCACCCTGTGCTTGGAGCGATGCAAATCTGGCGTCATCCCGGGCCAGAAAGTTTGCCATAGCTCTCCGAGTTCGTAGACCAGAGATTCGTGCATTCCATCACAAAATCAAAGTTGGCCTGTTAGTGGGGCTAACAGCAGATATAATCATATAACTCTTTGTAATTGAATAATTTTTGGTAATTTTTTGGTGCGGGTGGAGGGACTTGAACCCCCACGCCTTGCGGCGCCAGAACCTAAATCTGGTGCGTCTACCAATTTCGCCACACCCGCACGACCGGACCGAAGTACCGGATTGACGTGCTCAATAACAAAGGCCGTGGACAAGTGCGAGAGGGAAATTCGCCTGCGACAAAGTTTTATTGACCAAGATTCCGCAACAATCCGGACAAATTTTTGCGTCACACCAGCCGTGCCACATCGTGGCTCACAAGGGGCTAAAGACAATATCCAAGTCGTCGGCCCCTGATCCTATTGAGATTTAGTTAATTCTCAACTTGGTGGAATTGAGTAGATTCGATGACTTTCGAAGAATTATCGTTTTTCAATTGTTGTTAATTTATGAACACTCCAAATCTGACAAGAAAGTTTAACTCGCTTACGTTGAGTAGATTGCGTGCGGGAAAGATATTTCAAAGTACCTTGAGTACTTGGGGCTTTAACAAAGACAAAGATTCAACCGGGTAGTAAACTCCAACGTCATAATAAAATTTCTAAAAATCATAATGTTACTTACTATCTAGATGACGAAAGCAAGCCAACTTCTGACGGCGTATACACCACTTGATCCAAGGCCTTGAAATCGAGTCGGCGCTGAAACTCGACCAGGAGTTGAGCCATTTATCAGCCTAGCACCATATTTGCGCCACAATTCAAACGCCAAAAAATCTTATTCGCGTCAAAATAACACCGCCTTACCAACAATGATGGACAGCGGGTGTTAACGAGTCTTTTTGCCCACGGGCATAGTACGAGTTTCTTTTTGCTCAACTCGAATACGAGGGTCTTAGCCATGACCAATATGATGAACGCTGCTGCTACTGAGCAAGACGCCGTTGGCCTTGCCCGCGAAAGTTTTCTTGGTGAACTGAAGTCCCTGAACAGGGATCACCCGAACACTGGCTTTGGTGTGTCATTGCGCACACATTCCGGGGGTCACTACCTGCTGGCCAATTCCCGCATGCCGCTGCCCAAGACCAAATCAAAAAGCTTCCCGACCGGACGTCGTCTGGCCCTGTTGGAAAACTGTGACCAGTTTAGTTCGATCGAAGTGCTTGCTGATTCCCAGGCCTATGAGTCGATATCACCCAGTGACGAGGCCGCAATTTTGGGCAACGCGCTGAATCTGATTGCCCGGATCGACATTTTGACCAGCTCTCATGACGGTCAGGACCACCACCCCATCGCTGCCACTGGAACCGGAGGCTGATCTATGGCCCGAAACGACCATCTTCTGTCCGTAGGAAACGAGGCGCTGACGCCGATGACCTCGGCCATGACTGCGCTGTCTACGCAGATCGACCAATTGACAGAGGTGGCGGATGCGCGATCCTCAGCGCGTCTTGCTACGCTCAAGACGAAGATGGAGAATTTTACGGCCAGTGTGACACTGGTCGGGCAGGTCAAGGCAGGCAAATCCTCGATCGTGAATATTCTGGCCGGGCGCCCTGCCCTGCTGCCATCGGATGTGAACCCGTGGACCTCGGTGGTGACCACACTGAACATCAACACCCGTACCGAAGGCGACAAAAGGGCCAAGTTCACCTTTTTCGAACAGGAAGAATGGGACAGCCTGATGGTCGGTGGCGGCCGTTTGGGTGAGCTGGCCAACCGCGCCGGGGCTGATGACGAAATGGAAGATATCCGCCGTCAGATCGGCGAGATGAAGGCCAAATCCGAATCCCGTCTGGGTCAGCATTTCGACCTGATCCTGGGACAAAGCCACCAGTATGATTATTTCGACGATGAGCTGATCCAGCGCTATGTCTGTTTGGGCGATGAAGACGATCCGGATATCAATCCGAAAACCGGGCGCTTTGCCGACGTCACCAAATCGGCGGAACTGTTCATGGACATTCCGCAATACCCGATCTCGCTGAAGCTCTGCGACACACCCGGTGTCAACGATACCTTTATGGTGCGCGAGCAAATCACACTGCGCAGCCTGCGCGGATCTGAAGTCTGTGTCGTTGTTTTGGCCGCCAGCCAGGCGTTGACCACCATGGACATGGCTCTGATGCGGATCATCGCACAGTTCGAAAACCGACAGATTATTTTGTTTGTGAACCGCATCGACGAATTGTCCGATCCGGTCAATCAGGTGCCCGAAATTCGCGACCGCATTCAGGACACGCTGAAACAGAACAATATCGACGCCAACACCAGCGTTGTGTTCGGCAGCGCCCTTTGGGCCGAAGCCGCCCTGACCGGCAACCCTGACATCCTTACGGAAGAGTCGCGGGAAGCTCTGAACACGTTCTATCTGGCCGCAGGGTTTGGTGATCAGGCCCCGTCGCTGGATAAAATCTGGGCTTTGTCGGGCCTGCCTGACCTGTTGCTGGCGATGAATGAACGGATTGCTGACGGGGCAGGAACGCGCCTGCTGGATCGTGTCCGGCATCGGGCTCGCAATATCGCAAGCCAAATTCGGGCAACCGCAGTGGCCAAGAATTTGTCAGACGGGCAAGGCGTTGTGCGGGATCTGGACGGGGTGCCACCCGAAGAAGCCATCGCCAAGGTAACCAAAGAATATGACAAGAAAGCAGCTGAACTGACGACCACACTGCGCGACAAAGTTCTGGAACGTCTGAAATCGTCCGAAGCGAACTTTGTAAAACGCGCGACAGACTCGCTGATCGCGCATCTCGAGCAAAATGGCGAGGACGGCACCTGGCAATATGACCCTGCAGGTCTGCGTACATTACAAAAAGCGGCCTATTTCAGCTTTGCCCGGTCGATGCGCAAAGAAGCCAGCGCGCTTTACAGTACCGCAGCAACAGATGTTGAGGCGCTGTATCAGAAGCTGCTGGGCAACCATCTGGGCGAATTCAGCATCGAAGCACCAATCGTACCCCGCGTGCCACCACCGCTGGGCATCGGGCGCACCATCGCGTTGGACTTGCAAAGCACATGGTGGCGTCGCTGGTGGCAACGTCGCAAAGGGTTCGAGGCATATGCCGCCGACTACACCCGTCTGATCGCGTCCGAGGCGAATTCGATCACCAAGGACCTTGAGGAAAATCAGATCGCGGCCGTCCTGGAAAACGTCCGGGCCGGGTTGTCGGATTTCCTGCGCGAGCAGGCTGAAACCCTACTGAATATCTCGGCCTCGGCCGAACAAGACCCAGGCCAGGCCGCTTTGATGGCGGGTCTGACGCCCAAGAAATCGCGCGACGATATCCTGGGCGACATCCTGAAAGATCTTAGTAACGAGGCAGCATAAGTAGCGACATGGCAAAAGATACACAAACCCGCTTCGTCTCTCCTAAGGCATGGGAACGCATCGAGCAGTGGTCCCGGCGCAAACCGATCTTTGCGTTGATGGGAGAATTCAGTGCCGGGAAATCGACGCTGATGAACTTTTTGCTGCGCTCACATGCGTTGCCAACTCAGGTCACGGCCACGCAATTGCCCCCTGTCTGGTTCAGTTGGGGCAAATCATCGGCCTATGTGCAGCGCCATGATGGCAGCCGCGAAAACATCACCTTGGATCAACTTGGAACTGTCGGGGTTAACGACGTCCAATTCGTTCGCATTTTCGTGGAATCTGACATTCTGGAAGCAGTGGATTTGATCGACACCCCAGGCATCTCAGACCCTAAAATCTCAAGTGACGTCTGGCGTCGCGCGGTCGGGCAGGCCAATGGCGTGTTGTGGTGTACTCATGCCACGCAAGCCTGGCGCGAGACTGAGCGGGCGACTTGGGTATCTTTACCCGAACGTCTCCAGCATAACTCATTGCTGTTGGTAACGCGCGCAGACGTTCTAAGCCAGAAAGATCGCCAGAAAGTACTACGCCGCGTAAACCGCGAGGCAGGCCACTTGTTCAACCGATCAATCCTGTTTTCGGCCCGTGATGCGATTACTGCCCGTGACAAAAGCGGTGACACCGAACTGTGGGCACGCAGCGGTGGTGGCAAGATGGTGGACAGTTTCCTCGAGATCACGGAACAGATTATGGATAACCGTGCCGACATGCTGGCGCGCTATCAGATCGACAACGGTCTGTCAGGCGATATTCGCGTTAAGCCAATTCGTCCTAAGCGGAAAGAAGAAGAGGCTGAAGAACCGGCACCGTTGAAACTGGTAGACCCGGTTGCCGAGTCTGATTCAGCGACAGAAAACGAAGTGGTCACAAACTTCCCAATCCGCCCCACTCGTGTCGAGCGTCGCGGCCGCGATTCCAACCGCGAAGAGCGTATAGACGCAGCAGAAGCTGATCGCCTTCGCGCCGAGATGGTGACGGAAACGCAGCCTGACGAACCGATCCATGAGGTTCAGGATGACGAGCTGCGCACCTTTTTCCGCGACACGCCGGATAACAATCTAAGCTTATCCGAACACGTTCGGTCGTTCGAAGAGGAAGACTCATTCGATTTGTTGGATGAGGATGAATTGGACGAGGATGACGACACCAACCTCCTCTCGGAAACAGATACAACGGAATCTGTTGAAAATTCCGATACATCAGACCCTTTCATCTCATCTTTGGAAGACAAGCTGGCGGACACGCCCGATCAGGTTGAATCCTCAGAGCAAGCCGCAGAAGGACAGCGTGCAGATGTTTCGGTCTCGTCAATCACGGCATTGATGGCGGAACAGTCCAAGGACAATGATGACGAGTATGAACCCGAACCGGAATCTAACGGTCTTGTGGACATGCAGGTTGTACCTCTGACCAACACCGCGGCAGCTGATCAGGCAGAGCCAGCCGAGGCAAGTGATGAAAAACTGGAAGATCTGCTGAATGTCCCTGCAGGCAAGCCGCTTAGCGCAGCCTCAATGTGGCGCGATATTACCGCGGATGAGGAATTGCCCGACGATGCTGAAGGCATGAAGGAGGTATTCAACGCATTCCTCAAGGAATTCGACCAGATCGCAGCCGAACATTATGCCCGTCGCGCCAAGAATCCGATGCATACGGTTCCCAAAGCGTCGAAAAACGGTGGAGCGGAATTCCATGTGTTGTAACGGAATACGCGGGTAGCAAACGATGACAATCGAAGCCGCATTAAAAGCCGCGATGGACACCATACCCGACTGCATTGCAGCCGGGTATGTCGATATGGAAACGGGGATGTTGCTGGCGGCCAACACTTTGGATGCAGACAGCGCAGACGTTCTGGACGTTCTGGCCATTGCCGTGGCCAACTTGTTTCAGGGACGCGGCGTTAGTGGCTTTGAGGAATTGCTGCGTTCCGCTGGAGTTGAAGAAGCGGACAATCCGGGATTTGGGGAAATCGCGGTTTTTTCGAATGATCGACTGCACATCTTTTTGCGGACCAGGGAATATCCCGATCATGCGGTCTGCTACATCTGTCACAACAGCGCCAATGTCGCATTGGCGCTGACGAAATCGCATCTCAGCCTGGGGCCGGTAGCGGCCGCAGTTTAGACGGGACCAGAGGGGGTCACGGCATGATGGATACAGACATACTTGAGTTGCTTGATGATATCGGGCGCGCGTCTGTCGCCCGCCTTAATCCAGCGGTCACCATACCGGGCGAAACGGCCCAAGCGCGGCGAGAAAAAGTGTTGCGGACCATACGCGGCACCATTCTGCCCCGTCGGTTGGAATTCACCGCCGCCAACGGCGATTGCCTTGCAATCGAGGTCAACAGCTCTCGGGTGACGGATGTGTTTCGCGTCCAATCCGGCATCGCCCCGGATTTTGAAACGGAACCGCGTGAGGATCTGGCAATCAAGCTGGCGCAGCTGGTTACTGATATTGCCAGCGCCCCGGCACCTCTTGAGTTGATTTCCCTGCAGCCCGACTCAGCGCTTGAGGCAGATGACGTTGGCATCACTTTCAGCGAAATCGAAGCCGCCTGTGAAAAAATAGAATTACCGGCGGAACCGGTTATTTCCATCGTTCCAGTCGATGCCGAACCAGAAGACAATGTGCCGGTCGCTGAGGGTGAGAATACAGACACTTTGGCCCAGCGTTTCTATGACGGCGCCGAGCGGTTTACGCAGGGGCGTATTCTAGCAACTGGCGCTGACGGGACAGAGATTAATGCAGCTGAAGACTGCGCAGAAAATGGTGCAATGCGCCCGAATTCCGACCTGCTGGCCCGTTTCGTTCGCGATCTTGCGGGGTGGAATGACGACAGCTCTGCCGCGATGGACCATCCGCAGTTGATTGTCATGCGTCCTTCGGGTGGCAAAGGGGCTGGGCTGGCGATCCTGAACAATGGCGAGAACTTCGCAATGGCCGTGCACGAGGCACGCAAGCTGGGTGCGGTCGTCAATCTGTGGACAAATCTGAAGGGGCCGGGCGGATGATTTCGGCCAGAACATTCAATTTTTCGACTAATTCGATCTGTGATTACAAGTTACCAGGGTAAACGTTATGAGTGAAACCAACCGTCGTGAGTTAATCCGCATTGCCGACGATATGAACGGCACTTCTAACGAAGAGACACGCCAATTCATTTCGCGCATTGTCAGCGACCTGACAAATCTGAAACCTTCGATTGCCTTTGTCGGGCAGATCAAGGCCGGCAAATCCCGTCTGATCAACGGCTTCACGGGGCAGGCCGAATACCTGCCATCGGACGTGAACCCGTGGACGACGGTTATTACCGATATGCATTTCGGCCACCCCTCGGGGCGCACTTCAGGGGCCGAATTTCACTTTTTCGACAATCGCCAATGGCAAGCGCTGATCGCCGAAGGCGAAGAGCTGCGCAACATGTTCCCCGATGACGAGGACAGCTATAAGCGCGAAATGATCGAAGAGCAGGTCGAGGCGATGAAGACCCGCGCCAAGCTGCGTCTGGGTGAAAGCTATAAGCATCTGCTGGGTCAGCATCACGATCTGGATGAACTGAACACGGACGATTTGGCGCGCTATGTCTGTGCCGGGGATGATCCGACCGAAGAAGGTGAATACGATCCGGGATCAGATCGCGGTCTTTACAGCGACATCACGCGCAAGGCCGAGGTTTATTTCGACATCGGCCACTTCCCGTACCCGCTGACGGTGACGGATACACCCGGTGTCAACGACCCGCTTTTGATCCGCGAGGAAATCTCGCGTCAGTATCTCAAGGAATCCGATTTCTTTGTCGTGGTTCTGTCCGCACATCAGGCCTTGTCACGTGCTGATCTAAAACTGTTCCGCCTGATGCAGGCGCTGGAACTGGGTCAGATCGTTGTCTTCATCAACCGTGTCGATGAACTGGGGGGCGGTGCCGAAGATGCGGGCAAGGTACACGCCGACGTGATGGATGGCCTAGAAAAGGCGCTTGGGAACTCGGATATCGACGTGCTGATGGGCAGCGCACAATGGGCGCACTATGCGTTGACCGGGGACGAAACCGGCATTGACCATGATGAGGTCCTGGCCTGGCTGCGCGCGCATCCAGAACAGATGAAGCAATATCTGGACGGTGTCGAAGAAATCAAACGCGGCTCGGGCCCGATCAGCCGCGAAGGTGTCTTGCGGTTCGCTGCCATGATCGCCTCGGGCCTGCCTGACCTGCGCCGTCACGTGACCAGCGCCCTGACCGAGGGTCCCCGCAATGAACAGCTGCGGATGGCGTGGCAGCATCTCAACAGTTTTGCCCAGGGCGAACTTGAACGCAGCAAGGCCCATCTACGCGCTATCGAGGAAGAGAGCATTCCAGCCCTTGAAAGTGGCGACGAGAACAGCAAAACACTGGCCGACCTGCGCATGCTTGTCACACAGAAGACGTCGGAAATTGTCAATGATATGGACGATGTTCTGGCCAACCTGCGCGGCGTTATGGATGACACCGTGGCCGAGGCAGTCTCGGCCGTAGTACGTGGACCAAACGGGGATTCTCCCCTGCTTGCAAAGGGTGGAGATACCGAGCTGAACTTTTCACCGTTGCGCGACCGCATGCGCGAACTGGTTCAGGGGGCCACACAAGTGGTGCGTCAGCGGATGCTGAGCGAGCTGTACTCGATCGACATGCAAAGCAATGCCGCTCTGCGCGCCCTGCCCGGCTGGCAGGACCCTAGTGACAATCGGATGAACACCAGTGCCGTTCGTTGGTTCCGCCCGGATACCACGGCCTTGACCCGTGGCATTACAGTTGAACTACGGGTCAGCTGGCTGTCACGGTTGATTTCGCGCAAAAGCGTTGTCGCGCGTGCCGAACGCATGATCGTCCAGGAATTTGAGATTATCGGAGATGATCTTGTCGACACCGCCCGCAGCGATTTGATGGAACGTCTGAACACCGTTCTGGATCACTATCTGGCCTTGTTGGCCGGACATCTTGAAAACCGGATGGGAAGCGGCGAGACCAATGAACGTGCAGAAGCGCAAACGGCCCTTGATCAGGCACAACGCATAGCGGCAGAGTTGAGCGCCATATTCGGTGCAGATGACGTAGACAAGTTACTAGCAGAGGCTGCGGAATGATCGAATTTCCCGGAACCGAACAGGAAGTAAGACAGCTTGAACGCTTTCTGACCGCGACCGAAAACCTGCCATCGGATGAAGGCCTGGGCGATATGCGCGACCGCGCGCTGGCCCATGCCGAGCGGCTGTCGAATGCGGTCAATATCGGTTTCGCCGGGGAATTCGGGGCCGGCAAATCCAGCCTTGCCAACATGCTGGCCGGCGCCGATATCCTGCCAACAGGACCGCAGCATCTGAAATTGCCACTGGTGATCGTGGCCTATTCCGAAACTCCGGAAACCACTGTGGGCTGGTGGGATCGTGAACCTAAGATCTATTCCGGCATCGCACTGGAAAAAGCCGCAGCGGATGAGCCTGATTTCATTTCGGTTGGGCTGAACACCCCTGCCCTAAAGGAAATCTCTTTGTTCGATCTGCCAGGAACCGGCGCGCTGGATGATAATTACAAAGAGACGCTCGATCTGCTGAAATATGTCGATTGCGCGATCTGGTGCACCAACGGAACCAATGCCTGGCGCGAGACTGAACGGCATCTGTGGGTACAGACCCCGAAAGAGCTGCGTGAAAATAGTTTGTTGGCCGTCACCCATGCCGATCTGCCACATGTCAGCGGGTCGTTGGATCGGGTTCTGTCGCGACTCAACAAGGAAAAGGGCGATTTGTTCCGCTCGGTCATCCCAATTGGCACTCCGGTTGCCGTTCGTGCCATGGCGCAGGAGCCCGAGCCAGATTTCGCATTGTGGGAAACCTGTGGTGGTCAGGATCTGGCCGAGCAGGTTTTGGAGATCGCATCCGCCCGTCGTCTGGCAGACCTTGAAGCCGCACAGACAGATCTGAAACAGGATTTCCTGCCCTACCTGGAAACGCTGGACATTCCTGAAGCCGAGACGCAGCACACAGAAGCTGCTTCTATGCATGCCACTTTGGAATCTGCGCTTCCGCCGCTTGAGAATCCGATTCTCGAGGATTGGTTGGCCGCGATTGCCAGCATCTATGAAGACCTCCGCGAGGCATCAGCTATCGAACCCGCTGCCTTTCTGAATTCGTGTCAGGAAATCGTCGAAGATTTTGCCGAGCGTCTTGAGCAAGGGGGCGAGATTGATCCCGCCGCTGACTGGATTCCAGGCGAGTTCGAAAAGGCCACCGACCTGCTGCTGTTGCTGCAATTTGAAAGCGGTGACGCCCCATTGAAAGACGCGATCAGCATTCTTGCGCAGCTCAGCGATAACCTAGCCTGGGCGGGCAGTCGGGTGGATTCCGCACAGTCAAAAACCGGAACTTGATAACCTCTCGTTAAAATTGAATCGCCAGATAGCGATTCGGAAGCCCTGGAATCGGACCTAAAACTATTTGAGTCCGTTGCCCAAGCGGAGACAAACAACCAATCAGCCTGCATTTTGTGCAGGTTGTTTTTCAATATATAGATGTTACATCTCCAAAAACACTATATGTTGTCTGTACGGTAAAACGATCCATAGTGAAGCCATCAGGCGGCCCCAATAAAGTCAAATTTGAAACGTCTAACCGTCTTAAGTGTCCTGCGGTTGTGTTTGGTTGTGAGTTCGGGGGCGATTTTCCCCAGTTAAGTTAGCCGCAAAACGATCAGAACGGGCGGAAAGAAATGAGCCACAACCAGGCTGTCGGTGCATCGCACGACGAACCGAAAATTGAAGGACTTCAACCCGGCGCAAAATTGTTGCGCGGTCAGTATGAAATCCTGCGTTTCCTTAGCAATGGCGGCTTCGGGATCACCTATCTGGCCCGCGACAGCCTTGAACGCGACGTGGTGATCAAAGAATGCTATCCGAGCGCTTTGTGTCACCGCAACGGCGATACTGTCGAACCCGCCAATCCCGACCACAAAGACGATCTGCGCGCCATCATTGACCTGTTCATCCAAGAGGCCCGGAACCACGCTCGTCTGGTGCATCCCAATATTGTCAACGTCCATCAGGTTTTTGAGGACAATAACACAGCTTATATCGCGATGGATTTCATCAAGGGATGCGATCTGCTGGATTATGTCGAAAACACCGACAACAAGGCCGGTCCGGATTTCATCGTACAGGTGACCGAAAAGATGCTGTCAGCGGTGTCTTTCATCCATCAAAGCGGCATGCTGCACCGCGACATCTCGCCCGACAACATCCTGATTGACGAGAACGGCGATCCGGTTCTGATCGACTTTGGGGCCGCCCGTGAGCAAGCGGCACAACAGTCGGCGGCTCTGTTGACCCTACGGGTGATCAAAGACGGGTATTCGCCGCATGAATTCTATGTACGCGGTGCCGATCAAGGGCCCAGCAGTGATCTCTATGTTCTGGCTGCCACGCTGTACCACGCCATCAGCGGTGAGCGTCCGATTGACGGCCAGACCCGTCTAAACGCTTTCAACAGTGGCCAGGATGATCCGTACTCTGCGTTGACCGGTCGCTTTAAGGGGTATCCTGAAGGGTTCCTTGAAGCGATCGACAAGGCGATGGAGGTACACGCCACCGACCGTCTGCAAAGCGCTTTGGACTGGCTGCGTATGTTCCGCGGCCCTGGCGTTATGTTTGATACGTTCGACTATCGCCCGGTCTCGGTCATCGTTGCCATGGATCGCAAGGATGAAGAGGTCGAAAAAGCCCGGATCAAAGCCGAAAGCGAAAACGCCGAGGCTGTCGTCACGGCCCTGCTTGCTGGCAACACGGATCTTACCCTGGGCAACGAAGAAAAGGACGGTGATGGGCTCGCCAAGTTCACGCCCAAGGAAGAAACGGCCGTCGCTGTAGATACCGTGGTCAAAAGCGGATCGGGTGGCAGTGGCAAACTGGTTGCGGGCATTGCCGTTGTTGTGGCCGGTCTGGCCGCTGGCGGCTATTTCCTGACATCCGGCGACAAAACAGAACCGGTGCAGGGCACCGCAGCTGTGACCGAGACATCTGTAGAAACCGCATTGGCAGAGCCACAAGACACAAACGAAACGGCAGCACCTATCGAGCAAGTTGCCGAAACCAAGGCACCTGTTGAACAGAGTGCTGAAATCGAACCCCCTGTCGAGCCGGTTGCTGACACAAAAGCCCCGGCCGATCAGGCAGCGGAGGCTGATACCGTGCCGGAACAAATCGACCCGGCACCCGTCACGGCAGAACCCACTCAGGCGCTTGTCGAGCAGACACAAGCCCCCTCGGCTGAAACAGAAGAGGCGCAAGCCCAGACAGCCGAATCCACACCCGCGCCCGCCGCGACGGGAACTCCGGCAGAGGCCCAAGTTGCCTTCTCACACTGGGATGTAGAGATTCCGTTCCAGACATCGCGGCGTCGCGCATCCACCGGCAACATCATCGCCGTGACCGGCGTCGATCCGGCGCAAGACATGTCGGTGGTCGGTGAATGGGTTCAACGCGGCGCTGCAATCTACACCCTGAACGGTAAGCCTATTCGCGAGAATGCAAGCTTCGCCGCGCAGGTGCTGGATGAACTGTCCGTTGATCCCGATGGATATATCCGGGTGACCGCGCGTTATCGCACGCTGGGCAATACTCTGGCTCAGAACGGGTTGCTGGCCCTACCCGCCATTCGCATGGTCGGATTGGAAAACGGGTATGGATTTAACGTGCGCAATGAAAACGGTCAGGGATGGAAGACGGTTGTCACCACGGTTCCAACTGACGCGGCAGGAAATCTTCGGAAAGGGGATGTTCTGGTTTCGGAAGCACCGACCACCGCTGTCCTGAATGAACGGGAAAGTCTGGATACCCTGTTGAGAACCCTTGTTTCAGACAATCAATCTCAGGCGCGCCTGACCGTATTGCGCAACGGTACCGAGGTAGATGCCGTGATGCAGCTAGCGCAGGAGTAATCTGACCGGTTCGAAAGTGATCTACCGCTATGTGAAAGCTGAGGGTGGCGCCCGGAAATCCGCCACCCTGACGGGAACCGGCCCGTCGCGGTAGGAAAAAGTTGGTTTGATTTCCGTTTTGTAAGTGCCGTTGTGCCGTTGCGCGCAGAGGCGAGTAGTAGCCCCCGCAGGATGACAATCCTGTGTCAGAAAGCAAAGGTTCGACACCATGTTCAAATATAAAAGCCCTCTCAGCCGGCTTCTAGAAGGTGCCGGCAAATCTAAAGAAACCGAAGCCGAAACAGAAGTTGAAATTAAGGAAGTCGCAGCGCCCGAAGCTGAAAAGCCCCAGCCGATCGCGGATTTTAACGCACTGCGCAATGCTCTGGCCGGTGGCAATATATCGTCGGAAACCTATGAAGACACGGACGAACTGATCCCCGAAAAGGACATGCCCGAGTTTTCTGAGGAGCAGGATGAGACTGCTGAAGAAGACATCGCCGTACCCGAAGTTGTCGAAGAGACGCAGGACAACATCTTTGAAACGCCTGAAGAGCACTCAAAAATCGAAGAGCCGGTTGTAACTCTGCATATTGCCACCGAAGAAGAGATTGCCGCGGAAGAAGCTGTGCAGGCCGAGGCTCCGCAGGAAGAATCCATTATCGAGGTTGTTGTCGAAACGCTCGAGACCGCTCAGCCCGAAGCGGAGGAACCCGCTCAGCCCGAGCCGGTCGCTGAAATCACACCCGAGCCCGAAGTCTCAGCTGAACCTGTGCAACCGGTGCCAACACCAACCCCCGAGGATCGCCGTGGCCGCGTCAAAACCACGTTCCTTGGCTTTGAACGCGCTGATACGCATGTTCAGGACATGATCGAAAGCGCCGATCCGATCGCCAAAACAGAGACCGCGCAGGAAACCTTCCCCGTGGGTTGGCTGGTTGTAACCACTGGGCCGGGACGCGGATCGTGCATCACTCTGACCGAAGGTCTGATGCAAATTGGCCGCAACGACGATCAGGCCATTCAGCTGGACTTTGGCGACACCGGTATTTCGCGCAGCAACCACGCGGTGATCGCCTATGACCCCGAAGATCGCAAATGCTATCTGGGTCATGGCGGCAAAGCCAATCTGGTTCGTTTGAACGGCAAACCCGTGCTCAGCACCGTGGCGCTGTCCAGTGGTGACCTGATCCGCATTAGCGAAACCTCAATCCGGTTTGCCGCCTTCTGCGATGACGGCTTTGACTGGCGGGATGCCTGATTGATGCTGGCGCAACCTGCATATGACATTGCACTGATTCTGGATCAGGGTCAGCGCGGCTCGCAGGAAGACGCGGTTGCGGCGCGCATGTTCGATGCCGCCAATGCCGGCTATGTTGTCGTTGCTGACGGTATGGGCGGGCACGCTGCGGGCGAGGTCGCGTCAGAGCTGGTGATCGCCGCGTGGCGCGAAGCGTTGGATGCTGAACTTGAAGGTTCTCCCCCGACCGAACGCGCAGTAATCGATGCATTGCCTATGGCTGCTATGCAGGCCAATGCCGCCATCGCCGCTCATTGCGAGGAAAAAGGTGATGATTTCAACATGGGGTCGACCTTGTTGGGGGTGTTGTTGCTGGGTCAGCGCGTGTTCTGGATTTCGATCGGTGACAGCCCGTTGTACCTGTTCCGCGACGGGGTCTTGCGCCAGATCAACGAAGATCATTCCATGGCTCCGGTTATAGACGCGCAAGTGGCTCAAGGTTCTCTGACCGAGGCCGAAGCGCAGGGTCATCCGGACCGCAATCAACTGACATCGGTCATCATGGGGGCCGCAATCCCCAAAGTCGATTGCCCTGAAGAGCCGCTGCAACTGACTGCTGCGGATGTGCTGATCTTAGGCAGTGACGGGCTACAATTTCTCAGCGACACAGAAATCCAAACCATTGTGCAGGCGAACGCACAGGGTTGGGCTCAAGACATCGCAGATGCGTTGTGGCATGCCCTGCAAACCAAGGGCGACCCCGATCAGGACAATGCCGCAATCGGTGTTGTGAGACTAACAAGAAACTAACCAAGGCAAAGCGACAGGATCCATGAAACCTCATCTATTCATATCGAGCCTGGCACTGGCTGCCGCGGCCGGAGCCGCCTCGGCGCAAGAGGCGTGCTCGACCTACGAAATCCAGCGCGGCGATAGCCTGCGCGAGTTGACGATCGAAGTTTATTCGACCGAAGATTTCCGTATCATCTTTGACGCCAACCGCGATGTGATCGGCAATAACCCGAATATCATCCGCGTGGGCGACGTACTGACCTTACCCTGCTTGGAAGAGATTGGGCGGGCGCCGGATGTCCCTCAGACGGAGGCCGAGGCTATGGCAGCCGAAATGGCTGCTGAACTGGTTGCAGCCGCCGAAAAACGTGCGGCCAAAGCCATTGCTGACGCTGAGGCCCGCGTTGCCGAAGCCGAAGCCAAGAAGGCAAGCGAGGACGCGGTGGTTGCGGCCAAAGCTGCGGCCCGTGATGAAATCGAAGCCGCCCGTGCCGAAGGGGCCGCGTTGATCCGAAACGCGGATGGCGGCGAGCGCCCCGGCATCCGGGATCGCCAATTGCTGCTGATCACCGGTGGCAATTACGCACCTTTCACCGATGAGGCCCTTCCCCATCGCGGCCTCTATACCAACTTGGTGGAGACCGCGATGCTGCGGGCCGCGCCCGAGCAGGCCTACAAGATCCAATTTGTCAACGACTGGTCCTCGCATCTGGATCTGCTGATGCCGACGCTGGCTTTTGACGGTACCTTCCCCTGGTCGCGCCCCAATTGTGAAGCGCCCGAGGCGCTGTCTGAAAAGGACCGCGCAAGGTGCGAAACTTACAACTTCTCGAACCCGTTCTATGAGGTTGTGGACACCTTCTTTGCCCGCGAAGGCTCGGGCTATGAACAGACTCTGACCTATGCCGATTTTGCAGGCACCACGATCTGCCGGCCCGAGGGCTGGTCGCTGTCGCACATGGATGCGGTGGGCCTGTATGAACCGGCAATCACTCTGCTGCGCCCGGTGTCACCCGATGACTGTTTTCACGCAGTTATGGACGGCACCGCTGATATCGTCGCAATTGAGGCCCACCTGGCCGTCGGAGCCATCAGCCGCTTGGGCTATGAGCATCGCATTCTCGAAAACCCCAACCTGGCCGCGATCAAGTCGCTTAACGTCATGACCCACAAAGATAATCCTGATGGGGAAGCAATCCTTGAGACGCTCAACCAGGGTCTGGCGATCATGCAGCAATCTGGCGAATGGCGTGACATCGTGTCGGACGCCCTGCGTCATCAAATGGAAAATGGCTGAGGCCCAATCGGCCTAACAACAAAAAAGTCTGGAGGAAGTGGACATGTTTGAATTCAACCTGAAGAAAGTCGCGCTATCGGCCACCGCCGTCACCGCGCTGAGCGCCGGAGCCGCCGCCGCACAGGAAGCCTGCACCAATTATACTGTCGAAGATGGTGACACGATGGCAACCATCGCCATCGCAGCCTATGGCACCTCGAACTATCAACCGATCTTTAACGCAAACCGTAACCTGATCACGAACCCGAACGCCCTGGAACCTGGTCTTGTTCTTGCGTTGCCTTGTGAGGACGGTAGCCTGCCAAACGGTCAGTCGGCTCAAGATGTCATTGCCGCCGAGGAGCAGCGCGCGGCAAGCGTCAAACGTTCGAATGTCTATGCTCCACCGATCAAGATGGTTGCGGGCAATGGATGGGAGCCGTTCACTACTGAAGCCCTGAATGGTGGTGGCATCATGACCCGTCTTGCAACAACCAGCCTGCAGCGCGCGGGCAACCAACGCGAATATTCGGTCAGCTTTGTCGATGACTGGAGCTCGCATCTGGATACCCTGCTGCCACTTGGCGCGTTCGACATTTCAATCGCGTGGACGGTTCCGGACTGCACAAACCGAACCTATGAATGGTCAAAAGAAACAGAAGCACGTTGCACGCAGTTCGTCGCATCGGTTCCTGTCTATGACATCGTTGGAGGTTTTTTCACACTGCCGGAAAGCGATTATGCCAGCGCGACATCTTTCAAGGACCTTGAAGGCTCGACCGTCTGCCGCATGGCGGGCTGGAGCATGGTGGTTCTGGAAGAACAAGGATTGAACCGCGACAACACAAACGTGGTCCAACCCAATTCAGCTCGTGAGTGCCTTGATGCCGTATTGACCGGTACTGCGGATGTTGCTGCGTTCGAAGTTGATCTGTTCGCGTCGACGATGAAAGACATGGGCCTGACCTCGTCTGACATTGTTGAAAACCCATATGTATCCACCTTATCGTCGATGAGCTTCCTGGCGCACCGCACCAACCCGTTTGCACGCGAATACATAGCAATGATGAACAAAGGGCTGATCGAGATGCGTGAATCCGGCGAATGGTATGCGATCATCTCGGATACCCTACGCGAGCAGAACGAAAAGCTGAACGCAGCGTCGAACTGATCCTTCGGGCATATGAAAATCTTAGGGCTGGTCTTAGGATCGGCCCTTTTGACGGGTTTCTTGTGCTGAATTCCAAGGGTAATTTTGAGAGTTCAAAGCGCCAAGGGGCATAAATACGGGAAACCCCTAATACCCTGATAATTTCAGGGTGATACTTTACAACTAACTATACCGGTGAGGCGTAGCCTCCCCACTCACTCAAAAAAGGGCCGACTTTGGGGGTTGGCCCTTTTTTCTTTTCATAGCTTTGTTTTAAAGCGAAAAAGCCACGTCAGGTGACGTGGCTTTCTATATTCAGCCGATGATCGCATTCAGGGTCGCGCTGGGGCGCATCACAGCGGCAGCCTTCGCCGGGTCGGTGTGGTAGTACCCACCAAGATCTGCAGGCGCACCTTGCGCTGCGGCCAGTTCGCCCAGAATCTGATCTTCCTTATCGGCCAGCTCTTTGGCGATTGGCGCGAATTCAGCCGCCAAATCGGCATCGTAGGACTGAGCGGCCAGAGCCTCGGCCCAGTAGCGTGCAAACCAATAGTGACTGTCACGGTTGTCGGGCTGGCCAACCTTGCGGCTGGGCGATTTGTTGTTGTCCAGAATACCCTGCGTCGCGGCCTCGGCCGCAGCACCCAGAACGCCGGCCTTCGAGTTGCCCTTGCTGTCGGCCAGGAAGTTCAGTGATTCACCCAACGCACAGAACTCACCCATCGAGTCCCAACGCAGGTGGCTTTCTTCAACCAGCTGCTGCACGTGTTTCGGGGCCGAGCCACCAGCACCTGTTTCAAACAGACCGCCACCATTCATCAGCTTGACGATGGACAGCATTTTGGCCGAAGTACCCAATTCCAGGATCGGGAACAGGTCAGTCAGGTAATCACGCAGCACGTTACCTGTGATGGCAATCGAATCCTTGCCAGCGGTAATCGTCTGCAAACTTTGCTGGGTAGCTTCGCGCGGGGCCATGATCAGGAACTTGCCGGCCACGCCAGCAGCCTCAAGCGCCGGTTTGACATATTTGATCAGCTCGGCATCGTGGGCGCGGTTTGCGTCCAGCCAGAAGATTGCCTCGGACCCGGTCAGACGCTGACGGTCCAAAGCCAGCTGAATCCAGTTCTCGATCGGAGCTTTCTTCACGGTGCAGGAGCGCCAGATATCGCCCTTTTCAACGTCATGCGAATGCAGGGTCTCGCCATTGGCCGCGACAATGCGGATCACACCGTCAGCAGGCGCTTCGAACGTGGTCGGGTGCGAGCCGTACTCTTCCGCTTTTTGCGCCATCAGGCCAACGTTGGCGACAGCACCGGCTGTGGCTGGGTTCAGCGCGCCATTGGCTTTGAAGAAGTTGATGGCCTCGTCGTAGACGCCGGCATAACAACGGTCAGGGATCAAACAATTGGTGTCGCCTTTGGCGCCGGTCTCATCCCAGCCCTTACCACCAGCACGGATCACGGCGGGCATCGAGGCGTCGATGATCACGTCTGATGGAACGTGCAGGTTGGTGATACCCCTGTCACTGTCGACCATATACATAGACGGGCGGTCACCTTTCAGGGCGTCGATGGCTGCCACGATTTCGGCGTTACCTTTGACGCGGTCCAGCAGATCACCCAGGCCCGAGTTCGGGTTCACACCCAGCGCATCCAGTTCCGCGCCATATTTCTCGAACACCGGGGCCAGCCAGGCTTTGACGGCATAGCCAAAGATGATCGGGTCCGACACTTTCATCATAGTCGCTTTCATATGAAGCGAGAACATGGTGCCGTCTTTCTTGGTGTCTTCGATGGCCTCGGCCAGAAAGGCGGACAAAGCTTTGACCGACATAAAGGTCGCGTCTGCCACGGTGCCCTCGGTCAACGGCCAGCTGTCTTTCAGAACGGTGACGTTGCCATCTTTGCCGACGAACTCGATCTTTGCGTCGCCTGCCTGCGCCGCAGAGATGGTGACCGATTTCTCGTTGGCATAGAAATCATTGCCAGACATCGACGACACTTTGGTCTTACTGTCGGTGGCCCATTCACCCATCGAATGCGGATTTTTCTGAGCGTAATTCTTGACCGCCTTTGCGGCGCGACGATCACTGTTGCCTTCGCGCAAAACCGGGTTCACGGCCGAACCCTTGATGGCGTCATATCGCGCCCGGATCGCCTTTTCCTCGTCGGTCGCGGGCTCTTCGGGGTAGTTCGGGATATCATAGCCCTGCGATTGCAGTTCTTCGATAGCCGCCACCAACTGCGGGACCGAGGCCGAGATGTTCGGCAGCTTGATTACGTTGGCCTCGGGCGTCTTCACCAACTCACCCAGCGCGGCCAGATCGTCGGTGACGCGCTGTTCGTCGGTCAGGTTTTCGGGGAAAGTAGCTAGAATACGGCCTGCCAGCGAAATGTCCTTGGTACCGACACTGACACCCGCTGCCGCGGTGAATTTGCGAATGATGGGCAGGAAGGACGCGCTGGCCAGTTCGGGCGCTTCGTCTACAATGGTATACAATATATCGAAGTTCGATTTTTCTGCCATATTCTTTTACCTTTTTAAAGCCTTTCGGGGCGTGCGATCCAAGAGTAGCGCCACATCTGTGTGGCTTGATAAGGGGCGCGGATATCCTACCGCCCCAATGGTGACTCTGATTTGACAGGCCCTCCCTTAAATCAGGTTGGCCTTGGGATCAATCGTCTAGTAGGCGCGCAAATTGACACGGGGTTGAGAAAGTCTGTGAGTGCTGAAGCATTCAGCAATTAAACTCTTCCTTGCTAAATCTCATCTCAGCCTTGCGATGTTGTGTCCACGGAGCGAAACCTGAGAGGCAGCAGCATTTTTCCGGCATTTAAAATGTAATTTGAAATCACTTTACGGAGATGCTCAGACGATCCGTCATACGCTTGGCGTGGAACCGATATTCCTTTCTTGCTGAAGGAATCTAATACCTCTTCTCGCCCTTTGGATCCAAATTCTGACAGAGCATTTTCAATCTCTGGCACCGCCAAATCCGGTCGTCCCATAACTGCGTAGAGATGGCCGCGGAGCATCATTTCTTCTTCGTTTCTCCACAAATACCATTCGATGGCATTGTAGAACCACCGCTTTAGGAAAATGCCTTTCTTTGTGTCATCACCTTCATTCTGGTGTGCAGCAAGCTTCTGAACGTATTCTATCCCCTTCTGTTCGTTACCAATCTCAAGGTGCCCGCGAGCCTGTAACGACAGCACCACCCCGGTGTCGGACGTCAAACGATCAATTTCTGACACAGCTGCCAACACGCTAGGGCGATCACCGGTATAACTAAGGTGATATTCTACAAGTAATTCATAGATCCAAACCTGTTCTGGCCAGCGCGCTGACGCCTGATCCAAAAAAGTCTTAACCCAATTTTTCCGTTTTCTTGATTTAGCATATAGGCAATTGCATAACCGCTTTTTCGGCTATCAGGCTTAACATCAAGCACTCGTTCATATCCCTGAACGGCTTCAGCAAATCTTCCCTGTTTTTCATCAATTTCCGACTTTCCAAGCAACGCATTCGTGTTGTTCGGGTCTATCAACTGTGATTTAGCGTAATCGGCAACAGCCGCTTCGCTGTTTCCCTGAATGTCCAGAGCCAAAGCACGTCTCAGAAACGTGGTCGCATCGTCAGAGCGCAATACCAATCCCTGATTATAGTCTGATATGGCGTCTTCATACTGCCAATTACAGTAGTGGGCCCATCCCCGCGCTTTCAGAATCTCATTTCTCAGAGCCACATTGGTCATCTCTCCCTCAATCAACGTCGTGCAAGCCTCGACAACAGTAGCTGTTCCACCTTTGTTGCCCAGACATTATGCAGTCAGCCTTGTGTGTTTTGCCTCCGATTTGGACGGTGAATTAAACGACAGCAGCAATGTGGCAATCACAACGATCAGGGCGGAAAGGCGTATCTGCATCAAAGTTCCTTTGGGTCGGAAGGGCTCACCTTTAGGTGGTGATCCCTAATCCATTCTCAAGAGGAACCTGCAATCAACCAGTTGTAAGTGAAAAATAAAAAGCACATACGCAATCGTTATGATTGAATTAAACGCCCCACGTGTCACTCAGCCGATACCCGCCGGGCCAGGGGTCGTCTGGGTCCAGCATGTGCTGGTGGATACCAGTCATCCAACCACGCCCGCTGATCTCGGGCGTGATGGCCGGGCGGTCGCCGACGCGGGTTTCTTCGACGATCCGACCGGTAAAGCGAGAGCCGATGATCGAGATCGCCTCGAAAGTTTGCCCGACCGCCATCTGCCCCTTGGCCGCCATCAACGCCATGCGCGCCGAGACTGCGGTACCGGTGGGTGACCGGTCGACCTTGCCCGGCTGGATGGCCACGGCGGATTTACCGGTTAGACCGGTCTCGGTGGCCTCAAGCGGGCCGCAAAAGGCGCAGAATGAGATGTGGTTCCAATTCGGGTTCTGAGGATGGGCAAAGCCAAGCTGTTCGTTGGCAGCATTCGTGATGGCCACCCCCATGCGCGCAATGTCTCGCGCTTTAGTTTCAACGATCTCGATTCCAAGCGCGGCGGCGTCGGCCACCACAAAACTGTCGCCGCCATAGGCCGTGTCCACGGTCAAAGTACCGACACCGGGAACCTCCAACGGCACCGCAATTTTATCGGCGAAGCTGGGCAGGTTCTGCACATGGATACGCTCGGCCTTGCCATTTCGGCATTCGGCGCGGACGCGCACCAGACCGCCCGGCGCCTCAAGCGTCATCCGGGTTTCGGGTTCCTGCATCGGGATGATCCCGCCGTCCAGTAGAACAGTAGACACGCAGATTGAGTTCGATCCGGACATGGGGGGCGTGTCTTCAGGCTCCATGATGATAAAGGCGGCGTCTGCTTCGGGATGCTTGGGCGGCACCAGCAGATTGACATGGCGGAATACGCCGCCACGGGGTTCGTTCAGTACGAAATTGCGCAGGGTCTGATCGCGAGCGATGAATGCGCGCTGATCCCAAAGGGTCTCGCCGGGCGGTGGTTGGACGCCGCCGACAATAACATCCCCCACCTCACCTTCTGCGTGGGCCGAGATCACGTGGACGGTTTTGATACTGCGCATGTCTTGTCCTTAAAACCGAGTAGCAGAGAATGGAGTAAGGGAAATCTGAGGGGGCAGCCCGTCAATCAAAGCACCAACCAGTTCAGCAGTTCCAGCCGATTGCGTCAGACCCAGATGGCCATGTCCAAAAGCATAGATGACGTCCGGCGCGTTCGGCGAGGCGCCGATCACAGGCAGACTGTCTGGCAAAGATGGGCGGAACCCCATCCACTGCGTCCCCCCTTCGGTGTTCAATCCCGGCAGAAATTGCACCGCTTTCTTCAGCAGCGCATCGGCCCGTTTGTAGTTCGGCGGCAGGGACAAGCCGCCCAACTCGACCGCTCCACCGATCCGCACGCCGCCATTGATCCGGGTGGCCACAAATCCGTGGCCCGAGAATGTCAGAGGCATGCGCAGATCAAACGCGCCTGCGGGAAAGGTGGTGTTGTAACCACGCTCGGTCTCTAACGGGATGTGATCACCCAAGGTGCGGGCAAGGTGATGCGACCACGCACCTGCGCACAAAACCACTTTGTCCGCGTTGATTTCCCCGTCCGCAATTGTGATCTGAACGCCGCCCTCAGCCGACGTCAGTGCAAGCGTGTCTTGAGTTTCAACCCGCCCACCCCGATCACGAAAGTTCTGGGCCAGATATTCGACCCATTTCCTTGGGTCGACGGTGTTCATCCAGTTCGGCGTGAACCCTGCATGTGTAAAACGGGGGCTCAGGCCGGGTTGTTTTTCAGCGATAGCCGCGCGGCTTTCCAGTAGTTCGAACTCGATCCCATGTTGCCGCCGCAACTCCCATGCGGGCAGGCTGGCGCGGAACTCTGCTTGGCTTTCGTATAGCTGCATCTGCCCGTCGCGCTGCATCATGGGTTCACCGTCAACATCGGCAATCAGGCGGGTCAACGCGGCGGCAGCATGTTCCATCAGGCTGGCTTGAGCACCCAGATGGTTTTGATACGACCCCGGACGGCTTGCCCGCCAGAACCGAAATATCCACGGCGCGATCTTCAGGGCATAACTGGGCGGGATGGACAGCGGCCCCAGCGGATCCAGCAACCATTTCGGAGCCTTCCTCATTATGCCGGGGGTCGCCAGAGGCTCGACTTCAGAAAAGGCAAATGCCCCAGCATTCCCAGCCGAGGCCTGCGCAGCGACACCTTCTCGGTCCAGAACCAGAACGGAATGACCCCGGCGTTGCAACTCCAACGCTGTTGTGATGCCGATCACTCCAGCGCCAATCACAACGACCTGGCGGGTCATAGGTTGATACCCGTCTTAAAGGGGTCCTTTTCATCAAAGATCAGCGTCGCCTTGGCCATGACATGGGCCTGCCCGGTAATCGACGGGATGACGCCCCCGTTCACCCCGGGCTGATAGGACAGGCGATAGGCGCTGCCGATGACGCTGTGTTGCACGATCTCTTCGCCGGGTTTTAGCGCTCCATCGGCGGCCAGGCAGGCCAACCACGCAGAACAACCGGTGCCGCAGGGGGACCGGTCGTAGTTGTCATCCGGGCACAGTACAAAGTTGCGGTTGTAGGCGTCTGGTTTGGCTGAGGCACCCTGAAAGATTACGTGGTCTATCGGTTCGCCCCGTTCTCCGCCAATCCCCTGCGTGATTGAGGCTTTTCGGATCGCGACCGTCATATCGGATAGTTCACGGATATTGTCGGTTACAACTGGTATCGGACTGGGATCGACGATGAAGAACCAGTTGCCACCATATGCTACATCCCCTGTCACCGCGCCATAGCCTGGTACGTCCAGCGTCACGCCATGATGAACGCGTCGGCTTTCGATATTCATGACAGTGACAGTGTTGGCGTCGTGCAACTCAACCGTCACGACCCCGGCAGGTGTTTCGATCCGATGTTGCCCTGCTCCGATCCGCCCCAGATGCGCCAGCGTGACGGTCAACCCGATAGTGCCGTGGCCGCACATTCCCAGAACGGCATCAACGTCGAAAAAGATCACGCCGGTGACGCAGGTAGGGTCAACCGGTTCAACTAGAAACGCGCCAACCATGGCCGGCTGGCCACGAGGTTCCAACATGATCGACCGGTAGAACGTCTCATGGTGTGTCGCCAACCGATGAGCGCGATCGGCCAACGGACCGGACCCCAGATCGGGGGCGCCGCTTAGGATGACCCGTGTCGGCTCACCCCCGGTGTGGCTGTCGATTACATGCATTCAGCGATTACTCCGCCCTGTTTGGACCAGTCGGCGAACCATGAGCGGAACAGGTCGTATTGCTGTTCGCAATAGTTGCGCTGTGCATCGGTCAGCTCGTCCGTTTCGTTGAAGTGCAGACGGTATTCCTGCTCTCCGTTCAGAACCAGAAGGTGCTTGTAATACAGCACCAGATCTGGGCCCTCGTCAAAGCTGGACAGCACGTGGATCGCTTCGGTCAGCTCCTGCCCCCGCTGTCGGGCTTCGGCGTGGCCCTGAGCCGCCTTTTTGGATAACGCGGCCAGCAACAGCGCCTCTCGCGGCAACGCGGTGCCGATCCCGGTGATCGAGCCGGTTGCGCCGCAATTGACGAAGCCGTGGTATACCTCGGTATCGACGCCCACCATCAAAGTAATCTGATCGTCATGGCTGGTGATGTTTTCTGCGGCATAGCGTAGATCATCTTTGCCGCCGAATTCCTTGAAGCCGATAAGGTTGGGGTGCTCGGCGCGCAGAGCAAAGAACAGATCAGCGCGCGTGGCAAAACCATAATATGGGCTGTTGTAGATGATCGCTGGAACATCTGGCGCAGCAGCCAAGATCGCCTTGAAATGGTTCCTTTGCGCGGTCGGAGAGCTACCCCGCGACAACACACGCGGGATCACCATCAGGCCAACGGCGCCTACCTTCTGCGCATGGGCGGCATGGGCCACTGCGGATTTTGTATTGATGGCTCCGGTCCCGACCACAACGGGCAACCCTGCGTCGACCAGCCGTTCGACACCTTCCATCCGCTGCGCGTCGGTCAGCAGCGGCCAATCCCCCATAGAGCCACAATAGACCACCGCCGACATACCTGCGTCGATCATCTGTTTTCCTTTACGCACCAGCGCGTCAAAATCAGGCGTACGATCGGCCTTACAAGGGGTCATAAGCGCAGGCATGGTGCCGGTGAAAACATTGGTCGACATCGGAGCTATCCTTCCAGAATGCAGCATAGGAACGGGCGGGAAACCTTTTCGACTCGCCATAACGGATATTGGATACAAAATCCAGAAGAATTGCCACTGCAAAAAACACGCTGGATCGGAGGGATCGGCGCGTTTTGCTTCACTCAGGATTTTGTAGTTACCGGAACCGTTGGCCGGTTTCAGGATCAAACAGCATGGCGCGGTCTGAACGTACGGTGATGCCGATACGTTCCCTTTGCTTGCTGCGCTGGTCATCACGCTCTTCAACAATCAGCTTGTCGCCATTTGGGGTCAGAAGATAGGAATAGCTTACCCCGCCAAGTGCCTCGGTCAGATCCACGGTGCAGGTATCACCCGCACGATCAACCTCGATATGTTCAGGGCGAATGCCCAGCGTCACCTTCTTCAGACCCGCAGGCACAGTGGCCGTCACGTCCAAAGGCGCCCCAAGCGCCGGGTGCGAGACTTGGCCATCCGCAAAGTCGCACTCCAGAAAATTCATCGCCGGCGACCCGATGAAGCCCGCCACAAAGCGATTATCCGGATCGCGATATAGGTCCATTGGCGCACCGACCTGTTCAATCCGGCCATCGCGCAGCACTACGATCTTGTCGGCCATTGTCATCGCCTCGACCTGATCATGGGTCACGTAGATCATTGTCGCACCAATCTCATTGTGCAGCCGCGCGATTTCGACCCGCATCTCGACGCGCAACTCCGCATCGAGGTTAGACAGAGGTTCGTCGAACAGAAACACCTCAGGGCCCCGCACAATGGCGCGGCCAATGGCAACACGCTGACGCTGACCGCCAGACAGAGCTTTGGGCTTGCGCTTGAGGTACTGATCCAGTTTCAGAATATTCGATGCCTGCTGCACTTTCTGGTCGATCTCGGGCTTGGGAACACCGTTCATTCGCAGGCCAAAGCCCATATTCTCGGCCACGGTCATGTGCGGATACAAAGCATAGGTCTGGAACACCATCGCCACGCCCCGCTTGGCCGGATCCATATGGGTCACATCGCGCATCCCAATATGAATTTGCCCTTTGGTGGTATCTTCAAGCCCCGCAATCATCCGCAGCAAAGTAGATTTACCACACCCCGAGGGACCAACGAACACGCAGAACTCGCCATCCTCGATTTCCAGATCAATGCCGTGAATAACCTGCGTCTCACCATACCGTTTGATTGCCTGGTTCAGAGTCACACCCGTCATGTCGCTTGTATCCTGTCTTTGTCGGCGTTGAGGCGGGTCTCGGGGAACCGCCAGGTCTGCGCTTCGGTTCCGATCTGGTCAGCCACACGGCGAACACGAGGAACCCAGGTTTCCAATTGTTGAAAATTCATCCGCTCGGTCGATCCGGTGACCGAAATCGCACCCAGCATCCGCCCGCCCGACGTCAGAATCGGGCAAGCTATACAGATGATGCCGGGCTCGTGCTCTTCATCGTCGATGGCATAGCCCCGGCTGCGGATCAGATCGAGATCAGCGCGCAGGGCCGCCTCGGAGGTTAGTGTTTTGTCAGTGAACTTATGATAGCTCTGCTGAGACACGGCACGGTCCAGCGCAGTCTCATCCAGATAAGCCATCATCGCTTTGCCAACGCCGGTGCAATAGGCCGGGCCGACCTTGCCTGCCTGGGAATACATCTCGACCGGCTGCGCAGCGTTGCGCTTGTCGACATAAAGCACCTGGCTTGCATCCAACTGCGCCAGATGCACCGTTTCCCCGGTTTCTGCGCTTAGCGCATCCAGAAACGGCCGCGCAATCGGCGCGAGTGAGCTTTGCGTCCACGCCGCATGCGCCAACCTGACCAATCGCAGACCAGGAGTATAAGTCTGCCGGTCAGGGTCGTATGACAGCATGCCTTGATTGGTCAGCGTCTGCAGAAAACGGTACAGCGTCGCCTTGGGGAAATCGCTGCTCTCTAACAGTTCCGCAAATCGGACCGGACGCGCAAAAGCCGCCACCTGATCCAGCACATCACATGCTTTTCCAATTGTTCCGTCACCTGCCACGGGCGTCTGTTCTCCTCCCATTGACCCATCGCCAACTGCACGAGGGTCTTGACAAGACTAACCGAGTCGATGTGTAGTTTTCAATATATAAAACACAGTTTCATTATTTGGAACTTAAAGTGGAAGCTAAGGGAGGAAACCATGCATTCCATGTTCAAACGCACCGCGGTGGCGTTGGCGGCCAGTGTGGCACTTGCTGCGCCTGTTGCAGCCGAACTGTCCGGCGAACTGAGAATCTTCCTCGATACATCGAACCCGGCGCCCCGCGCGACGATGGAGGAGATGATCGACCGGTTCGCGGAGCAGCATCCGGGACTGACAATTGAAACCACGGTGATCGACCGCGAGGCGTATAAGACGCAGATCCGCAACTTCCTGACGGCGGACACGCCGGACGTTGCAACTTGGTATGCGGCCAACCGAATGAAGCCCTATGTCGAGGCCGGTCTTTTCGAGGATGTGTCTGACCTGTGGGCTGAACCCGCAATTGCGGATAATCTCGCCTCGACCAAAGGCGCGATGACCATCGACGGCAAGCAATGGGGCGTGCCCTATACCTATTATCAATGGGGCGTTTACTACCGCAAAGACATCTTTGACGAGCTGGGTCTGACCGAGCCGACCACTTGGGAAGAAGAGCTGGTCAACTGCCAGAAGATCGTCGATTCCGGCCGCGCGTGCTATACTATCGGCACCAAGTTCCTCTGGACTGCCGGTGGCTGGTTCGACTACCTGAATATGCGCACCAACGGGTTCGACTTCCACAACCAACTCGCCAATGGCGAAATCAGCTGGGAAGACGACCGGGTCAAGCAGACCTTCGCCAACTGGAAACAGCTGATCGACATGGGCGCGTTTATCGACAATCATCAGACGTATAGCTGGCAAGAAGCCCTGCCCTTCATGGTCAATGGCGAAGCCGCCGCGTATCTGATGGGCAACTTCGCCGTCGCTCCGCTACGCGAGGCAGGTTTGACCGATGATCAACTGGACTTTTATCAGTTTGTCGCGATCAACCCGGATGTTGAGCTGGCCGAGGATGCACCTACCGACACGTTCCACATCCCTGCCAACGCGTCGAACAAGGAAGCCGCGCGCGAATTCCTGCGTTTCGTTGTCTCGGCAGATGAGCAAACCGAAATCAACAACGGCGCAAATCTGGGCCAACTGCCGGTGAACGCACAATCGGCGGTGGATGATGACAAGTTCCTGCAACAGGGCTTTACCATGCTGTCATCGAACAGCCCCGGCGGCGTGGCCCAGTTCTGGGACCGGGACGCTCCGGCTGAAATGGCCAAAGTGTCGATGGAAGGCTTCCAGGAGTTCATGGTCAAGCCGGACAATGCTGATCGTATTCTGGCGAAGCTGGAACGCGCACGTCAGCGTATCTACGATCAGTAACTGGCGGTTTGGGCCGGGCAAAACCCCGGCCCTACCCGATCTCGAAAATAAGGCGGGATCTAGCCCGCCAGCACCTCAACCGGAACGACACCATGACCCCTGCCGCAGATATGGAACAGGAAAGCTGGTTCCACAAAAACCAACAACGCATCGCACCATGGCTGTTTCTGGCTCCTGGTCTGCTGTTCTTTATGGTCTATGTGATCATTCCAGTGTTCCAATCCTTCAACCTGTCCCTATACGAATGGGACGGGCTTGGCGCGGCAGAATATGTCGGGTTCCGCAATTACGAGGACCTGTATTGGGAATGGGTCGACCGGGATGCCTTCTATACCTCGCTGAAAAACAACTTGATCTGGCTTATCCTCTACCTGGCCGCGATCCCGGCAGGTTTGTTCATAGCGCTGTTCCTAAACCAGACGGTCTGGGGCATCCGCCTGTACAAATCACTGTTCTTCTTCCCCTTCGTTATATCTCAGGTCGTTGTCGGCCTTGTTTTCACTTGGTTCTATGACCCGACATTCGGCCTGCTCAACGAATTCCTCGGTCTGTTCGGCCTCGGTCCGCTGAATGTGCTGGGGGATGAACGCTTTGTCACCTATGGCATCATCTTTGCCGGCCTCTGGCCGCAAACGGCCTATTGCATGATCCTCTACCTGACCGGCCTGAACGCAGTGGACCCCGAACAGATTGAGGCCGGGCGTCTGGACGGCGCCAAGGGCCTGCGCATGCTGTGGCATATCATTCTGCCGCAACTGCGCCCCGCCACGTTCATCGCCTTTGTCGTGACCATCATCGGTGCGCTGCGGTCATTCGACCTGATTTCGATCATGACGCAAGGCGGCCCTTTCGGATCATCCCGCGTGCTGGCCTACTACATGTTCGAGGTCGCCTTGTCCGAATACGGCTTCCGCATGGGGTATGGTGCCGCCATCGCAGTGATCCTGTTCCTGATCATGCTGTGTTTCATCGCCTATTTCCTGTGGTCGATGTACCGCGAAGAAAAGGGGCACTAAGATGTTTCCGAAACCCATCGAAAAACAATCCCGCACGGCGCAGATCAGCTATCAGGCCATGCTGCCTCTGGCTTTGCTTCTGTGGCTGGGACCGCTTCTGGCCGTTGCTCTGTTCTCGGTCAAACCGGCTGCCGATTTTACTAATGCGAACTATTGGGGCATGCCGTCCAGCTTTGAAGGCGCGTTCAACTACGGGCAGGTGTTCTTTAATTCAGACATGCCACGGTATCTGCTGAACTCGTTCCTGATCACTATCCCAACGGTGATCGGAGCCGTGGCGCTAAGCTGTATGACCGGCTTTGCGCTGGGGATATACAAGTTCCGTTCGAACATCTGGATTTTCTTTATGTTTGTGGCGGGCAATTTCGTGCCCTTCCAGATCCTGATGGTTCCGGTCCGCGACTTGACCCTGCAATTGGGTCTGTACAACACCAAAACCGGGCTCGTTCTGTTCCACATCGCCTTCCAGACCGGGTTCTGCACCCTGTTCATGCGCAATTTTATCCGCGCGCTGCCGTTTGAACTGATCGAGGCTGCCCGAGTCGAGGGCATCAGCGAATGGCGCATCTTTTGGTACGTAGTCTTGCCACTGATGAAGCCAGCCATCGCCGCGCTCAGCGTGCTGATCTTCACCTTCATCTGGAACGATTATTTCTGGGCCGTTGTCCTGACCCAAGGGGCCGAAAGTCAACCAGTCACTGCGGGTATCACCAGCTTTAACGCGCAATTCCGCGCCGCCTATCAGTTGATGAGCGCCGGCTCTATCGTGGCAGCCTTGCCGCCGGTGGCCATGTTCTTCCTGATGCAGAAACACTTCATCGCGGGCCTGACCCTCGGTGCCGTCAAATAGCTTCGAACCGGAGTTCGCCATATGACCAAGATCACCTTTATTGGTGCGGGTTCCACGATCTTCATGCAGAACATCGTGGGCGATGCCCTGCTGACCCCTGCGCTGGCCGACAGCCACTTTGCGCTGATGGATATCGACCCCGAGCGTTTGGCTGAAAGCGAGGCGGTCGCTCGGGCAATGATCCGCTCGGTCGGATCGGACGCGTCCGTCTCTATTCATACCAATCGCCGCGCCGCGCTGGACGGGGCGGATTTCGTGATCACCGCCTTCCAGATCGGCGGGTACGACCCCTGCACGATCACCGATTTTGAAATTCCCAAGCAATATGGCTTGCGCCAGACTATAGCTGACACACTGGGAATTGGTGGCATCATGCGCGGCCTACGCACGGTTCCGGTTCTGTGGGATGTGGCGCGGGACATGATGCAGCTGTGCCCCAATGCGACCCTGTTGCAATACGTCAACCCAATGGCGATCAATACCTGGGCACTGGCCGAGCAATTTCCAGCGCTGAAGCATGTTGGTCTGTGCCATTCGGTCCAGAACACAGTCGAAGAGCTAGCGCATGATCTGGACCTGCCCAAGGGTGACATCCGTTTCAAAGTCGCTGGCGTCAATCACGTCGCCTTCTTTCTGCGGTTGGAACATCAAGGACACGATCTATACCCCGCATTGCGGCAGGGCTATGCAAGCGGCCAGATACCCAAGGCTCCACTGCTGATGCCGCGCTGCCCCAATAAGGTTCGGTATGAGGTAATGAACCATCTGGGCTATTTCTGCACCGAAAGTTCCGAGCATCTGGCGGAATACGTACCGTGGTTCATCAAGGACGGGCGGCAGGACCTGATCGAGCAGTTCTCGATCCCGTTGGACGAATACCCGACCCGCTGCGTAGAGCAGGTAGCCAGTTGGAAAGAACAGGCCAAGACCCTGACCGAAGGGCGTAATATTAAGGTCACCCCCAGCCACGAATTCGCTGCCGATCTGATGAACGCCATCGTCACCAACACACCTTACGCGGCCTATGGCAACCTGCCCAACACCGGCCAAGTCCCGCAATTACCCTTGGGGGCTGCCGTTGAAACCCCGTGTTTGGTGGACAGCAATGGTGTGCAGCCCTCAGTGGTCGCGGACATCCCTCCGCAGTTGATCGCGCTGATGCGCAGTCAGATCAATGTGCAGGAGCTAACGGTACGCGCGCTGGTCGACCGGAACCCCGAATACATATATCACGCCGCCATGATGGACCCGCACACTGCCGCCGAACTGGATTTGCGCCAAATCCGCAACCTAGTCGATGACTTGCTCATCGCTCATTCCGACTGGTTGCCGGACTGGTGCATACCCGCCAAAGCCGCCTGACGCCAAGATTAGAAGGCAATCAAAAATGACAAAAAAACGCCGATCACAGCACTGGTATGGCAAGCTGGACAAAGATGGGTTCATCCACCGCTCGTGGATGAAGAACCAGGGCTTTCCGGATCACGCGTTTGACGGGCGCCCCATCATCGGTATCTGCAACACATGGTCGGAGCTGACGCCGTGCAACTCGGGCCTGCGTGATCTGGCCGAAGGGGTCAAACGCGGCGTGTGGGAGGCCGGGGGCTTTCCCGTTGAATTCCCGGTGATGTCGCTGGGCGAGACGCAGATGAAACCCACCGCCATGCTGTTCCGCAACCTGCTGGCGATGGATGTCGAGGAATCCATCCGCGCCTATGGCATTGATGGCGTCGTCCTGCTGGGCGGTTGTGACAAGACCACGCCGGGGCAGTTGATGGGTGCGGCCTCGGTTGATCTGCCGTCTATTGTGGTCAGTTCCGGCCCAATGCTGAACGGCAAGTATCGCGGGCAGGATATCGGGTCGGGCACAGACGTCTGGAAGTTTTCTGAAGCCGTACGCGCAGGTGAAATGACCCTGCAGGATTTCATGAATGCGGAATCCGGCATGTCGCGCAGCGCTGGTGTTTGCATGACTATGGGCACGGCCAGCACAATGGCGTCATTGGTCGAGGCGATGGGCATGAGCCTGCCCACCAACGCCGCCCTGCCCGCCGTGGATGCACGGCGTATGGCGCTGGCACATCTGACCGGGAAACGCATTGTCGAGATGGTGGATGAAGACCTGAAACCCTCAGACATTCTGACCAAGGAAGCGTTTGAAAATGCCATTCTGCTCAACGCAGCCGTGGGTGGATCGACCAATGCGGTTGTACATTTGCTGGCGCTGGCGGGCCGTGTGGGCGTTGATCTGACCCTGAAGGGCTTCGAGATCGGCTCGGAAATCCCGTTGCTGGTCAACTGCATGCCCTCGGGCAAATACCTGATGGAGGATTTCTGTTATGCAGGCGGCGTTCCCGTCGTTTTGTCCGAACTGAAACCATTTCTACGGCCAGCGAAGACGGTTTTGAACAAGGATATCTCAGCCCATTATGAAGGGGCCGAGTGTTTTAACCGCGACGTCATCCGCCCCTTTGATGATCCGGTGAAACCTGCCGCGGGCCTTCGCGTGCTTCGTGGCAATCTGGCACCGAACGGCGCAATCGTAAAACCCTCGGCCGCAACGGACGCACTGTTGGAAACCGAGGCCGAAGCCTATGTCTTTGAAAACATCGAAGACCTGAAAGCCAATATTGACCGCGATGATCTTCCAGTGACGGCTGAGACCATTTTGGTGCTGAAAGGCTGCGGCCCCAAAGGCTATCCTGGCATGCCCGAGGTCGGCAACATGCCGATCCCCGCGCGGCTGGTGAAAGAAGGTGTGCGCGACATGATCCGTATTTCGGACGCCCGTATGTCCGGCACTGCATTCGGAACCGTCATCCTGCACGTAAGCCCCGAGGCACAGGCGGGCGGCACGCTGGCGCTGGTAAAAACCGGCGACCGTATCCGTGTTTCCGCCAGCAAGGGCGAGCTGGAATTGCTGGTCGACCAAAAAGAACTGGACGCGCGCCGCGCAGAATGGCAACCGGATGCTCCGCATTATACGCGCGGCTACGCGAAACTTTATATCGACCATGTGTTACAGGCCGATCAGGGCGCGGACCTTGATTTCCTTGTCGGCAAAGACACCCGCCTTGTGACCAGAGAGAGCCACTGATGGACCAACCCGCCACCTTCCACGACCTGCACGGGGCATCCGTCTATATCACCGGCGGCGGCTCGGGCGTTGGCGCCGCACTGACGGATGGGTGTCTGGCCCAAGGTGCAAACGTCGCTTTCATCGGCCGCTCGGATGCCAGCGATTTCGTCGAAGAGATGCGTGACAAACACGGTCGCGCGCCATTGTTCATGCAAGGCGATATGACGGATACCGATTTGCTGCACGCCACCATGCAAAAGGCGGCCGAGGCGCATGGCCCCCTGAATGTGCTGATCAACAACGCCGCCAACGACAAACGTCACGCGCTTGAGGACACTACATCCGAGTTCTGGGACTGGATGATCGAAGTGAACCTCAAGGCCTATTACTTTGCCTGTCAGGAAGCTGCGCGCCAGATGAAGGATAAGGGAGGGTCTATCGTCAATTTCAGCTCAATCAGCTACATGATGGGCAATTCAGGTTATCCGATCTACACCACATCAAACGCCGGGATCACCGGGATGACGCGATCCTTGGCGCGCGAGCTTGGACCGAAGAACATCCGCGTGAACGCGCTAGCCCCCGGTTGGGTCCTGACGCAAAAACAACTGGATATGTGGGCCACGCCAGAAGATCTGGCTGCCCATTTGGATCGACAGTGTCTGAAAGAACACCTGACGCCCGAGGACATGATCGCACCGACCTTGTTCCTGGCCTCGAACGCTAGCCGGGCGATGACCGGGCAATGCATGGCCGTCGATGGCGGCGTCGTCGTAACGGGGTAAAACCATGAATACAGAATGGATCGCGGTCGATTGGGGAACGTCTCATCTGAGGGTGTGGGCCATGCAGGATCAGAAGGTTCTGGACCACGCTCAATCGCACAAAGGCATGGTGCGTGTGGGCAAGGACGAGTTCCAACCTGCCCTGTTCGAGCTGATCGAAGGATGGCTGGGCACTGCTCCGATTGACGTGGTTGCCTGCGGTATGGTCGGCGCGCGCCAGGGCTGGGTCGAGGCCCCGTATTCGGCGGTTCCGTGTGAACCAATCCCAGTGGCTCCGTTCCGCGTGCCGAATACAGACACCCGAATTCGCGCCTTCGTAGTGCCCGGATTAAAACAAACGGCCCCGCCGGACGTCATGCGCGGCGAGGAAACCCAGATCTCTGGCTTTCTGGCCACCCATCAGAACTGGGACGGGGTGATTTGCCTGCCCGGGACCCATACCAAATGGGTGCAAGTCAGCGCCGGTGAGGTCGTCAGCTTTCGAACCTTCATGACGGGCGAGATGTTCGATCTGCTGGGCGGGCAATCGGTGCTGAAACACTCGGTCGGTGAAGGCTGGGACGATGCCGCCTTTGCCGAGGCCACAGCCGATGCGCTGTCGAAACCGGAACAGTTAGCGGCGCGGCTGTTTGGTCTGCGGGCCGCCGATTTGCTGCGGGGACAGGACAGCGGTATTACGCGGGCGCGGCTCTCGGGCTTTTTGATCGGCGCGGAACTGGCGGCCACCCGCCCCTATTGGCTGGGTCAGCAACTGGCGATCATCGGAGCCGAGAACCTGTCAGAAATCTATGCCAAAGCCCTGCAACAACAGGGTGCGTTTGTGGAAACCGCCAACAGCACGCAATGTACGCTGACGGGCTTGCTGCAAGCTCGCAATTTAACGAGGCAAACCGCATGAGCCGTCCTATCATCGCCATTCTGCGCGGACTGAGCCCTGAGGACGCCGTGGCCACCGGGCGGGCTCTGATCGACGCCGGCATTGACAAAATCGAAGTCCCGCTGAATTCACCCGATCCGCTCGCCTCGATCACCGTTCTGGCTAAAGAATTCAGCGGTCGTGCCCTGGTCGGGGCCGGTACCGTTTTGACAACCCAGCAAGTCGACATGGTGGCAGAGGTTGGCGGCAGGTTGATCGTGTCGCCCAATTGCGACCCCGAGGTGATCTCGCACACGCATCAGCTGGGTCTGGAAAGCTGGCCCGGTATCTTCACCCCGACCGAAGCCTTTGCCGCGCTCAAGGCCGGGGCTACGGGGCTGAAACTGTTCCCTGGTGCCTTGGCTGGCCCAGCGGGACTTGCGGCCTTGCGCGCGGTGCTGCCCCAGGGCACGCAGGTTTACGCTGTCGGCGGCGCAGGCCCTGAAAACTTCGACCTGTGGATCAAGGCCAGTGCAGATGGGTTCGGCATCGGATCGGCACTGTTCAAACCCGACATGACTGTCCCGGAAGTCGCAAATCGGGCAGCACAAATCGTCGCTGCCTATGATGAGGCCGTTGGATGAGCTTCGTCTTCGACGACCGACCTTGTGAGCTGGGAGAAGGGCCGTTGTGGCACCCAGAGCGGCAGCAACTGTTCTGGTTCGACATTCTGGGCAAACTTCTGATGACGCGACAAGACAACGAACCTCGCAGTTGGCAGTTCGATGAACATGTATCAGCGGCGGGATGGCTGGATCGGGATACGCTGTTAATAGCGTCTGAGACAGCTTTGTGGCGGTTCAACCTGCAAAGCAGCCACAAGGACCTGATCACCCTTCTTGAAGCAGACAATCCGACCACGCGCTCAAATGACGGGCGCGCTGACCCGTGGGGCGGGTTCTGGATCGGGACGATGGGCAAATGTGCCGAACCCGACGCGGGCGCGATCTATCGCTATTGGCGTGGGGAACTGCGGCAACTGGTACCAAATGTCACGATCTCAAACGCGATCTGTTTCGCGCCTGACCGGTCTTACGCCTACTATACGGACACAGTGACGAAACAGGTCATGCAATGGCCTTTGAATTCGGAAACCGGCTGGCCTGAGGGCGACAGCACAATAATTCTGGACTTGCGCGTTGACGGCCTGAACCCCGATGGGGCTGTGGTCGACGCGAATGGAAACATCTGGATCGCGCAATGGGGCGCAAGCCGTGTCGCGGTCTATTCACCAACGGGGCAGTTTCTGGCGGCCATTACGTTTGAAGCCGCACATGTATCCTGCCCCGCATTCGGCGGCAACGATTTGACCACCTTGTTCTGCACCACCGCCCGCGAAGGTTTGGATGCGGAAACGCTTGTCACACATACCACCAATGGCATGACCTTTGCGGCCCCCGGCGTAGGCATTGGGCAGGCCGAACACAGGGTCATTCTATGAATCCCGAACTTGGCGTTTGCTATTACCCTGAGCATTGGTCCGAAGAGATGTGGGCCACAGACGCTGCGCGAATGGTCGAAACCGGCCTGAGCTGGGTCCGGATCGGCGAATTTGCCTGGAGTCGGATCGAGCCCACCCCAGACGATCTTCACTTTGATTGGCTGGATCGTGCAATTGAGGTGCTGGGGACCGCGGGCCTAAAAGTAGTACTGGGCACGCCCACAGCAACGCCGCCCCGTTGGATGCTTGAAAAACACCCCGATATGCTAGCGGTGGACGCTCAGGGGCAACTGCGCAAATTCGGTTCACGCAGACATTATTGTTTTAGCCATCAGGGATATATCGCCGAATGCACCCGCATAGTCCGGATCATGGGCGAACGGTATGGGCGAAACCCGCTTGTCGCGGCTTGGCAGATCGACAACGAATATGGGTGCCATGACACGACCGTCAGCTACAGCCAGCCTGCCTTGCGAGGTTTTCAGCGGTGGCTGGCCAATCAATATGGCTCGGTCGATGCTCTGAACGAGGCCTGGGGCAATGTGTTTTGGTCGATGGAATATGCAAGTTTCGACCAGATCGACCTGCCCAACCTGACCGTGACTGAACCCAATCCCGCGCATGTTCTGGCCTTTCGCCGGTTTAGTTCGGATCAAGTGGTGGCGTTCAACAAAGCGCAGGTTGACGTACTGCGACCACTGACCAACGCGCCGCTGTTGCATAACTATATGGGCAGGATTCTGGACTTTGATCATTTCAAGGTCGGTGCGGATCTGGATATCGCCACATGGGACAGTTATCCGATCGGGTTTCTCTCGGACCGGCTTGAGGCGGACGAGGCCCATAAAAAAGCGTTTCTGCAACAGGGCGACCCGGATATGCAGGCGTTTCACCACGACCTCTACCGCGCCGTCGGGCGGGGGCGTTGGTGGGTGATGGAACAACAACCCGGCCCGGTGAACTGGGCGCCGTATAACCCCGCCCCCCTGCCCGGCATGGTGCGCCTGTGGTCGTTGGAGGCGGTGGCGCACGGGGCCGAAGTGGTCAGCTATTTCCGCTGGCGGCAAGCTCCGTTCGCACAGGAACAAATGCATGCCGGCCTGTTAACGCCAAACAACAAACCCGCCCCGGCGCTGGCCGAGGCACGTCAGACCGCCGATGATCTGGCGAAACTTGGCGCGCTGACACAAACACAGGCTGACGTTGCCATTCTGTTCGATTACGCCTCGGACTGGGCATGGGCGGCACAGCCGCAAGGGGTCGAGTTCAACTATTTCCGGCTGGTCTTTTCGACCTATCGTGCGTTGCGGCGGGCGGGGTTGTCTGTGGATTTCATCTCTGCGACGGGCGCGCTCCAGTCCGGATACAAACTGATCCTCGCGCCCGGTCTGGCCACGTTGGATGGCGATCTGGAACACCGCCTGACAGAAGGGTGTGATCTGGCCATCCTTGGGCCGCGCACCGGCGCAATTACGCGTGATTTCCAAATTCCGATCTCAGGTCGTCCGGGCCTGTCCGGGTTGGATTGTGAGGTCGATCTGGTCGAATCCCTGCCCCCCAACGTGCAGCGCAAAGTTGAAGGCGGCGGCGCAGCGCAGCATTGGGTGGATCGCCTGTCCGGTGACGCGCCAGACCTGTTGACCTTTTGCGACAGGACACCCGCCCTGAAAGGCGAAAACGGGCTGTGGTACCTTGCGGGCTTCCCGGACGAAGCGCTTTGGGACAGAATCGTCGCAATGGCCGCGCAAAAAGTCGACCTGCCCTTGCATTCAATGCCCGATGGGCTGCGCCGACGCGAGACTGAGCAGCATTTCTTTCTGGTGAACTATACGACTGCGCCCGTCCTTTGGGATGGGCACAAAATCGCGGCGTGTGACGTCACCATCCTGCGCAAAGACAGGCACGACCAGAGTTAGCGTCAGGCACTTTCGAACCTGTTGACGAACCCGGCACGGGCATCGGCATACCACGGGGCTTCGGCCAGCCACGGATTAAGGTTGGCCAGCGAGTCACCCGGATAGGCCTCGGCAAAGTTAATTCTGAACTCATCGCCTGCGAAATCCTCAGCGCCGAGAACGGCTGTATTATACCCATTCACCGCTGCCGCAGCGCCGGCGGGTTCGGGTCGATACAAATAGTCGATAAACGCGTAGACTTGTTCGATGTTTTCCGCCCCGACCGGCAATGAAAGACCATCCACCCATGCCATCGCGCCCTCGATCGGAGCCTGGTAGTGCACTGGTTCCCCAGCCGTTTTCAATGCCAACGGAGGCCCGTCCCAGGTTTGGCCCACAATCACGCCGTCCTCCAACAGACCGAATTTCTGAGCTTCCGCATCATTCCAGATCAGCTTGATCCGGTCCTTACGTTCGATGCACCAATCCGTGATCTGCCCCCAGACTTTGCGCATGGTGTCTTCGTCGTCATAGGCATCCCAAACCGACTCGGGCTCCATCTCACCGATACGTTCCAAATACAAACCCGCGCACAGCATCATCGAATGCGCCCGGCCCATAGTCTTGCCAGCATTTTCTGCGGCCCAAACGTCCCCAAAAGATGGCGCGTCACCTTCGGGCGACCACAGATCTGTGCGATAGGCGATCCCTTCGGTGCCCCAGATATGCGGCAACCAGTGCGTTCCGCTTTTGTTAAGATTCCATGATTCCGTGCCAATCCTGATCATGGACGGGTTCACCGCATCGACGTTCACTCGATCCAGATCAAAGGGTTGCAGCAGGTCCAGCGGTGCCCATTGCAAGGAACGCATGTTTGTAGGCGTGACAAGGTCAAACCCACGACCATCCGAGGCCATCATCATGCTGAGGATCTCTTCATTCGAGCCAATCCCGATATGATTGACCTTGATCCCTGTCTCGGCTTCGAACCCTTCCAGAAATTCTGGCGGCAGGTAATCCGACCACATCACAACGTTGATCTCACCCGAAGATGCCAACGCTCTTTTGCTGTAAAGCGGGGCGGCCAAAACAGACGCACCCGCGCCTTTCAGCAGCGTGCGTCTGGAAAGAGATGTGCGTTTAGCCATAATCGATTCTCCCGCCATGGAATTGTTTTGCTTCTTTTACTTGCAGCAAACAGGAATGTGGACCGCCAAGACTACCGGTCTTGCCAGATCGAAACCCCATAGGGTGGAATTTCAGAACCACCAACCAAATAGCCCTGTGTGCCGTCCGACGGTAATGACAACCCGGTTGCCCCAAAATTAAAGGCAAATCCCAATCCTCCGCGGCGGGTGATCCGCAGATCCGGTTCGCAATCTGTGACGGGAATGTTCGCCCAGCTCAATGCGTCCGAAAGGATGGTATGCAGCAACGGGCCGCGCGGGATCATCGCCAGATAGATCGCCCGATCCGAGCGCACAATTGCCGGGCTACCATCCCGGTACGCGCTGCAAAAACTGGCCACTACCGTTTCGTTGGTTTCGATGATTTCCCGCCAACCGGTAAAGTCATATGTCGCTCCGTCCTGAAAGCGCACCGTTTCCTGCGCCAGTTCGGGCAGCGATTCCGCGCGCCGGACTGTCACGCCAGTCAGGTCAGCCAATTCTCCGGGGGCAAGGTTTAGTGGCGTGTGCATATCCGGGGTCTTACTGCCCGCGCGTGCGCCGATCAGTAGTTTCGCCCCGCTGCCCCGCAATTTCGCGGCCAGTTCAGACGAAACAATCATGCTTTGCGGGATAACGATCAGGATATACTCATTCAGGTCATCCTGCGGCCCAACAAAGTCCAGATCGACCCCAAAAGTGCGAAGCCCGGCATACCATTCGCGGATGATCCGCGCGTTCGGGAAGGTATCATCATGCGGAAGAATATCCGCTGCCCATATGGATTCGTAATCCAGCAATATGGCCACGTGCGCCCGCTCACGCGGTGCATCTGGCAGATTTTCCCGCTCAGCGGCGACCTGCGCCAGTTCCACAGCCGCCTGATCCGGGCTGCCATCCGAGCGCAGCAGCGCCGTATGATATTGTTCCTGCGCGAATCTGGCTTGCCGCCAGCGAAAGAACATTACCGCCTGCGCACCATGGGCATAGGCCGCCCAAGTCCACAGGCGCACCATCCCATCCACCGGTGAGGGGTTCTTCTCGGCCCAGTCTACCGGGCCGGGCTGTTGTTCCAGCACCCACATACGACCTTTGCCTTGCGAACGGTACAAATCGCAATGAAACCCTTGATAATCCGGCGCGCCAGTTCGTAAATAGCGACGCTTTTCGTCCTCAGACAGGGTCGAACCCAGCAGATTGCCCAGCGGGTAACTGTCGAAACCGACAATATCCAGATCGGCGGCAACGGCGTGGTGATCAAACTCGAAACTGCCCGCCATGAAATTATGAGTGATGTCCCGGCCCGGAGAATACTGACGCAGCACATTCACCTGCGCACGGTTGAACAACCGCACCCGGTCCGAGGAAAAACGTGCGAAATCCAGCGCATGGGTTGGGTTGGGGCTGGCCACCAGTTCATTGGGCAATTCGATCTGATCAAAGCTGGAATAAAGCGATCCCCAGAACACGGTCCCCCAGGTGTCATTCAGCACCTCGATCGACCCGTAACAATCAGACAACCAACGCCGGAATCCGTCCCGCGCCGTTTTTGAATAGCTGAGCACTGTATCGTGGTCATTGTATTCATTGTCGATCTGCCAGGCGTGAACGTATGGGTTCTGGCCATAACGGCGGGCATATTCGGTCGCGATCCGGCAGGCCTCGGCCAGATAGACATCGCTAGAAAAACAATAGTGCCGCCGCGATCCAAAGCCGCGTACCCGCCCATCCGGGCCAACCGGCAGAATCTCGGGGTGTTTGTCGATCAGCCATTTTGGCGGGGCGGCGGTGGGCGTGGACATCATCACGCGCAACCCTGCCTCTCCCAATATGTCGATCACCTCATCCAGCCAATCCCAGTGGAAAACACCGCGTTCCGGTTCAATCAGGCCCCAGGTGAATTCGGCTATGCGCACCCAATCCAGCCCCATCTCGGCCATTCGCTGCGCGTCTTCACGCCACAGCGATCGATCCCATTGTTCGGGGTAATAGCAGACCCCAAGTTCCAACCTGTTCATCGGTCTTCCCTCGCCGTACGGCGCTCTATCCACTTAAGGAAACTGGCGCAGCCCAGCGTGATCACCACATATAGGATCGCCGCCGTATTGAAGGGCGCAAAGGGCAGGAAGCTGGCTGCCTGAAACTCACGCATCCTCTGGGTCATGTCGCGGACCGACAGGATTGACAGCAGCGAGGTATCCTTGATCATCGCAATGAATTCATTGCCCAAAGGCGGGGTGACGATGCGCAACGCTTGCGGCAGAATAATCAGCCGCGCAGTTTGCCAGCGCGACAAGCCTAATGAGCCACCCGCCTCGATCTGCCCGCGTGGGATGGCCTCTATCCCGGATCGGAATATCTCGGCCATATAGGCGGAATAGCCGACCGAGATTGCGATGATCCCGCGGGTCATGTTGGTCATGTCGATGCCGCCAGCCGTAGCATCCTTGACCGCCCCCGCCAAAGGCAAGCCGATATACAGGATGATCACCAGCATCGGAATGCCACGGATCGTGTCCACGAAGAACTCGGCCCCCACGGCCAGCGGGTGCAGTTTATGCTGTGCGCCGCCTATCGTCAGCGTCAACAACAGAAAACCAAACACGGCAAAGGCCAGCGCCGGGTTGCGGTAGTTATCCGGCAGGAATTGCGTCTGCCAGATCACCGGATAACCCTTGGTGTTGGTGCCGACGGGGACAAAAGCGCCTGACACGCTGTCGACGGTTTCGATCTGTTCCACCGCACTGGCAGCGTTCGGAGCGCTGCGGATGCGATATTGCCGGTCTTTACCGCCTTCGAATTCACCAAACCGGATTATGTCGGCCTGCGCCTGCGGGGTGCCGCGCACGATGGCAATCCGGGCGTCCAGTGTGCCGATAAGTTCGTATTTCACCTGCGGCTGTATGAAGAAAAACGCCGATACGCCTAGCAGAGCCAAACTGACACAGCCATAGACAACCGTCGTCCGCGCCTTGGGCTTGAACGATTGCAACCCGACCCAGATCAGGCCCAGAATGGCGGCAAAGATATAGGCGAAGATGGCGGCGCGAAAGGTGATCGCCACACCGGTTGCAAATTGCCAATGCGCCATGAACATCAGGTAGAACAGCGCCGCCCCGGTCAGGATTTCAAACCCAAGCTGGGCAAATCCCCGCGTCCTGACGGGCAGCCGGCCCGACAGCAATATACTTGCAACCACAAGTGCATAGATCGGCAGTAGCACCTGAAGGCCGGTTTGAACCTGATCTACAACTTCGGGAAACAGTACCCAGGTTTGCGAGGATCGGTCGATCAGGGCCGAGGTATTTTCGCTAAGCGCATGAAAGAAGACGGATTCGGCAAATGGCATCAGCACCTGCGGCGCGACAAATCCCAGAACCGCCAGGGCCACCGCAGCAGGCAGCGCTGCCAAAGCCGAAAACCGCAACCAGCCCGGCGCGGTTAGGAACCGGGCATTCCGGGCGCAGAGATATCCCAGAATTGCCACCGACAAAACCAGCAAAAACCCGACAAATATCGGACCAGCATTATTCCCGATCCCCAGAATGGCGATCAGCGAGCGCAGATATTTCGAAGAGGTTGCGAACAGGTAGATGATGAACGGGGCCGCGGCGAGCAGAACAAGATTGCTCGGGCGGATCGAGCTGAGACGCTTCATGGAACCTCACTGCAATCAGGTGGCCCGGTCGCCATGGGCACCGGGCCTTTAAGGGTCAGATCAGGTTATTCGGTGCCCCAGTAATTGCTGACCAGCTTGTCCAGCGTGCCGTCAGCCTTGATCGCTGCCAGCCCTTCATTGATAGCGTCGACCGTGGCATCGCCTTCTTGAAACACGATGCCCAGAGGGTCGGATTGCAGACCGGTGATGCCCACGGTTAGCGCTCCCGCGAACTCCTGCTCATAGGCTGCGGCCGAGGTGCCGTCGATGATCACACCCTGAACGTCCGCGTTTTGCAACGCTAGGATCGCGGCTGAGAAGTTGTCATATAGGCTGACATTTTCGCGCCCCACAAGGTCTTCGGCCAGTTGCGCGTTGGTGGTACCGGTCTGCGCTGCCAGTTTCTGACCACCGGCCTTGAAATCCTCAAGAGTCATGTCCGCATTGTCGACCTGCAGCAGGATGGCTTGGCTGACTACAATATAGGGTTCCGAGAAATCCATCGTTTCTTCGCGTTCTGGCGTGATCGACACGCCCGAGATCACCAGATCAAACTCGCCCTGCTGAAGTGCGGCAAAGATGCCGTCCCATGCGGTGTTGACGAAATTCGGGACGCAATTGACCTTTTCGCAGATCGCATTCATCACATCCACGTCAAAGCCGACGATCTGACCCGTTGTCTCATCGACGGTTTCCATGGGCGGATAGGTGGCGTCGGTTCCGATTTTCAGAACGCGCCCGTCCAGATCGGCCGCATAGGCCATGGGGGCTGCCATTGCGGTCAGAGCCGCTGCGGCCAGTAGATTCTTAAACATCTTTAAGTCCTCCTATGTTGATTTACGTCGTGGGCGCCTTTTGCGGCGCGGGGGTGTCAGGTTGGCGCTCAATCAGCGTGGCCCTGATCTTTTTCTGGGTCTCGGACGAGTCGACCCCATCCAAAGCTTTCAACATGTATTCGCCCAGCAAATGGCTGGTTTCTTCGATGGGCACATAATAGGTGGTGGTTGGTGGAACGAAGTAGCGGCTAAGCTGCAAATCATCGGTCGAGATCACAACCATATCTCGACCAATCTGCACACCGGCCTCATGGGCGGCAGAGAGCACGCCGAGCGTCATCGCCTCATTCGCGCAAATGCAAGCCGTGGGGCGGTCTTTAAGCTGGTGCAACGCCTCAAAACACAATTGCCCGGTACTGGCGGTTGTGGGGCCATTGAAAATCAGAGTCGGGTCAGGCGCTAGGCCGCCATCGGCCAAGGCTTGCTCGTATCCGGTTTGGCGCTGCGCGGCATAAATCAACTTCGCCGGAGGATTCACCAGTGCAATACGCCGGTGCCCCAACCCTACCAACCGTGCGGTGGCGTCAAAAGCAGCCGCCTGACTGTCGAAATCGACATATGCATGGGGTGTCTTGCTGTTGCTCATACCCATGGTCACGAAGGGAAAGCGATGTTGTTGCAGAAAGGCGATGCGTGGATCGTCATGCAATGTGCCAGAGAAGATGACACCATCTGCCAGACCGTCCTGCACTATCCGCACCAAAATGGTCATGGCGTCCGACAGATCGGCCACATTGAACACAGACATTTCGTATCTCGACGTCTGCAGGGCCGACGAAATACCGGCCAGAACGCGGGTGAACTCAACCCCTTCCCATTCCTCTGCCGCATCTGACGACACACTGACCAGCACGGCGATGCGGTAGGATTTGTTGGTGCGCAACTTCAACCCATCCATATTGACGCGATACCCCAACCGGGCTGCAGCGGCCTGAATCTTTTGCCGCGTGTCTTCCCTGACAGAGTCAACCTCGCGCAAGGCATTCGAGACGGTGCCGACGGAATAGCCGGTTTCTCTGGCGATCGACTTGATCGTTGCGCGTGCCATCACCCGACCTCCGACGACATTTGGGTCATCAGATATTCTCGGCCCGTCCGTAGGGTTTCGACGTGGTCTAGCGTTTCGTCATGTTCAACAAATAAGTCGCTGCATGGGCTTTCACCCAGAATGCGCAGAACATGCGGCCAATCCACAATTCCCTGCCCCAAGTTGCGCCAGCGGTCATCACCCTGCCCCTGAGCGGCGTCCTTAGCATGTACCGAGATGATCCGCCCTGCGTACCGCTGCAACAACGCTGTCGGGTCCGGCGTTGAGACAGCCAACCATCCGATATCGGGCTGCCAATACATCGCCTCATGCGCCAAGATCAGGTCCAAGGGCGTTTCACCGACCCGACCCGCCAGATCGAAATCATGATTGTGATAAGCCAGACGAACTCCATACCCCGCCAAGCGCGCCGCCCAGCAAGAGAGTTGGCCTGCTACAGCCTGCCAACCTGCGATTGTGACAGGGCGTGCCTTTGGTACCAGCCATGGCATCACAGCGATCCGGCAGTTCAAAAGGTCAAGTAGGGTCAGAATGTCGTCAAACCGGGATTCGAACTCCTCCCAATCGAAATGGGCCGATCGGACGGTCAGGCCCGACTGCGCCACTTGCTGCGTCAGGTGTAGAAGGGGCAGATCATGAAAGCCAATCGTTTCGACATCTGTAAACCCGCAGGCGCGAACCAGATTTAGCTGCTTAGCCAAATCCCCTAGCTGCCTGACTGTATAAAGCTGTGCCGATATCCGCATCTACCTGTTGTAGAATCCTCGATTGAAACGTTTCAATCAAGGTGAAGCAGCAGCACCCCTTTTGTCAAGATTCGCCCTTTAGGGGCTGGTATTTCATCGGAAGTGCTGACAAAAGGCATTAAATCGATAATGATACCGCTAACATCTAGTATGCAAAGGGCCGACCTGTTAGCTGGCGGCTCAACTGGCGAAAACAGGTTCTAACCATGAACTACATCCGCTCTGATTTTCCCGAGGAATTCCTCTTTGGTCTGGCTTCGTCAGCGCAGGCGAGGGAACAGGAATTCGATTTGGCGCGTGAGACCGGTCTTGATTGTTACCAGTTTTCAATCAATTGGGCTCGTGTTCTGCCCGAAGGTCGTGGAGCGTTGAACGAAGACGGTCTGGACCAATATGATCGCCTGATCGACACTCTGCTGACGCACGGCATCCGTCCCTGGGCAACGCTTTGCCACGAGGAAGTGCCGGCAGCGCTCGCGGATCTTGGGGGATGGCGAAACCGTGACATCGCGGGATGGTTCGCTGATTTCACCGAAGTCATAATGGGACGTATCGGCGACCGTATGCATGGTGTCGCGTCAATCAGTGCGCCGTCAGGCATCGGCGACATGCGCCACTTTAGAATCCAGACGCAGGATATATATAAAAGTCGTGCTACTGCCCGCGCCATGCACCATCTGCTACTGGCCCATGGCCACGCTATCGACAGGATGCGAGGATTGGGCATGAGCAACCTTGGCATTTCATTCGATCACGCAAACGCTGAACAACAGGATGTCGGCGAGACTCATCCGATTTTTGACGTCTGCGACCACTTCTTCGCATCAGCTGTGTTCAACAAAACCTACCCCGCGACAGTGGCTGAAACATTGGATGCTCATCTATCCACCGGCTGGCAGGACGATTTCAAAATCATTGGCGCACAAATTGATTGGTGTGGGCTGAGCTTTGCTGGGCACAGTCAGGCCGCAGGCAACATGGTCCGCCAATTGAGCCATTTTCAACAGGATTACTCGCAAGACCTGCCGATCATTGTCATCGAAAACGGCGCGACCAATCTGGAAGGTTCACGACAGAGCGATGACCTCTCGCAACATCTGAACGCTTTGCAGGATGCGCTGAAAATGGGTGTTCCTCTAAAGGGGGTTTTTGTCCGGTCTTTGCGGGATCGTGACACTAAATACGACGGACCGAGTGACCCAGTCACTGGCAAATCCCGCACGCGGGAAAACCAATCGGAGGGTACGTCTAGCTCGTATAGGTCAGCCTTTTCCAATGCGATCATATCATCGCCTCGGCCACAAACTGCCGGAACCAGACACAATCCTTGGGATATAGTGGCCGATATCGGTGGCACCAATACGCGCTTAGGAGTGATCGCAGACGGAAAACTGACCGATCTGCGCAAATACCCGACTGGCAGCCTACCCGATTTGCTTGATGCCTTTCATGCCTTGCGCGATGAGATCGGCACTGATCCGCGTGCTGTAGTTGCCGCTGGGGCCGGGCCCGTCAAGGAAGGTACAATCCGCCTGACGAATGCAAAGCTCGACTTGTCCGAAGACAATATAGGCAAGGCCACCGGTGCTCAGCATACCTTTGTGATCAACGACTTTACCGCCGCCGCGTGGTCAGTGGCCGAAATCACCGGTGAGGATGTCGAGGTTTTGCAAGGTGCCGCGACCCCTCGACCCGGAACGCGTTTGGTTGTGGGGCCGGGGACCGGCCTTGGTGTCGGAGCGTTGCTGTATTCCAAAGGTCGATATCACACCGCATCCGGTGAAGGCGGCCATATCGGCCTGTCGCCGCGCCACGAGGATGAGGTCGAGATATTTAAAGCCGCGCGACATGTCTCTCCGAATTGTTTCTTTGATGATACGCTGGTGCTTGAGGCAGAAATGTTCCTCAGCGGCACTGGTCTGCCGATCCTGTACCGTGCGATCGGCATGGCTGACGGACAAACTGACACGCCAGAACGTAGCGCCAAGGACATTCTTGAAGCCGCCCGCGCGCAGGTCGATCCGATCGCCGAAAAGACAGCCAATATGTTCACCACCTATCTGGGCGCAATGATGGGTGATCTTGCTGTCGTGCTGATGCCTGTGGGTGGCGTGTTCCTGGTTGGTGGAGTGGCCGAGAAAAACCGCTGGCTGTTCACAGATGCGTTCCGCGATGCTTTCAACGCGGGTGGACGGTTCAGCGATTTACGGAAGTCGATGAGTTTGTATGTGTCAGAGCAGAAAGAATTTGGCATTATTGGCGCCAACAACTTCTGTAAAAATGCGCTTGCGCGTTAATTTTATTGCCCGACCCCTAAAAACAGAAAGGACCCCGCATGATCCTGTGCTGCGGTGAAGCCCTGATTGACATGATCGCCACCCCGACGGTTTCGGGCGAGGCCGGCTTTGTGCCCCATTCCGGCGGCGCCGTCTTCAACACCGCCATTGCTTTGGGGCGGCTGGGGTCCCCGGTTGGTCTGTTGACCGGGCTGTCAACAGATATGTTCGGAGACCAACTGGCTGATGCCCTTCAAGACAGTCATGTGGATGCGAGCCACGTGATCCGGTCGGATCGCCCCACGACACTGGCCTTTGTAAAGCTAAGAGATGGGCACGCCTCTTACAGTTTTTTCGACGAAAACTCAGCCAATCGCATGCTGATGCCCGAGGATATGCCGGATCAGTTGCCCGCGATATCAGCGCTGTATTTCGGCGGGATCAGCCTTGCCTGTGAACCCTGCGCCGACGCTTATGCCGCGTTTCTGGAACGGCAGGGCGCAGATCGGGCGGTGATAATTGATCCGAATATCCGCCCGGATTTCATTAAGGATCAGACCCGATATCGCACCCGCCTGAACCGGATGATCGCACAGGCGGATATCGTAAAGGTCTCGGATGAGGATCTGGGTTGGATCATCCCCGGACCGGAAAGCATCGCCGAGAAAGTGCCGCTACTTCTACAGGCCGGACCCGCCGTGGTCATCGTGACCCGGGGCGGTGACGGCGCATCGGGCTATCTGAAAGACGGATCCGAAACCTCCGTCCCCGTGCAACCGGTGCAGGTGGTGGATACTGTCGGCGCGGGCGACACGTTCAACGCCGGGATTCTGGCCGAGCTGGAGCGCGGCGGTCACCTGACCAAAACCGCTCTGCGTACTCTGAGCGCCGAAACTCTGCGCGCGGCTCTAGCCAAAGGCGCAGAGGTCGCGGCCCTTACGGTTTCCCGCGCCGGCGCCAACCCGCCCTGGGCGCACGAACTTTGACCCCAAAGAGACCAACATGAAACGTTCAGACATCAACGCAATCAAAACTGAGGCCGAGGCTTTTATCCGATCCTTCGGCGCGGTTCTGCCCCCCTTTGCCAACTGGTCCCTCGAACAGATGCGCAGTGAAAAGGCCACAGGCATTCGCGAACGCGGGCTAGGTTGGGACATTACCGATTATGGGCAGGGTCGTTTTGACGAGCTCGGCCTGTTCCTGTTCACCCTGCGCAACGGCGATGTGGCCGATCTGAACAACGGCCGAGGTATGCTTTACGCTGAAAAGCTGCTGGTGTCGCGGGACAAACAGCTGTCGCCAATGCACCGCCACATCATCAAAGCCGAGGACATCATAAACCGCGGTGGTGGTGATCTGGTAATGGAGATTTTTGCCTCGGACCCGCAGGGCGGCATTGATCGAGACAATCCGGTTGTTGTGCCCAGCGACGGTTGTCTTGTCACAATCAAACCCGGTGAATTGCTGCGCCTGAAACCCGGCGAAAGCGTCACCCTGATGCCCGGCATATGGCACGCCTTCTGGGCCGAACGGGGTGATTGCCTGATTGGCGAGGTTTCGACCGTCAATGACGACCGCACCGACAACGTGTTCGAAGACCCGATCCCGCGCTTTGCAACCATCGAAGAAGACGTCGCGCCGGATTTCCTGCTGGTGGCGGATTACTATGCCTGATGCGCGAAATTCAGGCTGACCCGGACCGCAAAATGATAAGTCCCTTTTCTTAAACCGGAAAAGCGCATTAACATGGTCGCGAAACCGGGTGAGGGCTTTAACCCTGACCCATGGGCGCAACAACTGTAAGGGGACTGGTCCCATGGTCACGAAAGCCGAGCTTGAAGCCCAGGTCGCCGATCTGCGCCGCCAACTGGCCGAGCAAACTGCGGCCAGCGAACAGGCACCCACGCCGGAACCACACGATACAGTGGCCGACAAGATCGCCGAGAACATCGACAACTGGACCGGTCAGCTTGAAGAAGCGCTGACCGAACTAGAGGATCTTCCTCACAAAAGGCCAATCCTGTTTGCGCTTGGCATTTTCACGCTTGGCTATCTGCTAGGCCGATCCCGGTAGGAGCCTGATCATGAGCCGCATTTCCCGCAATATCTCGATCATCCTGCGCGCCGAACGGTTGATTGCCCAACGCCACGTCGCGGTGGCCGCGCGTCGAACCGGTTTCTACGCTGCGGCGGGGCTGGCCGTTGGACTGGCTGTCATCATGCTGAACGTGGCCGGGTTTTTCTGGCTGTCAGCAAGCCTGTCCAAACCGTTGGCAGCCCTTATCATGGCCGGAGCCAACCTGGTGCTGGGCGTGATCCTGGTGTTGCTGGCTAACACGCAGAATGCACAGGCAGATACGACGGCAGCGGTCGAACTGCGGGATATGGCATTGATGGATATCGAGACCGAGGTCAAAGACACTCTGTCCGACGCGCGCAACACCGTGACAGGTATCCGGCGCGATCCGCTGGGTGCTCTGACACCGGATATCATCAGTGCCATTCTGAGCACGCTGCTCAATTACGCCAAGCGCCGCAAAAATAATCCCGAGGAATAACGGCTAGGGCACCATTCGGGCTGCGGCGCGGGCGATCACCATCTCTTCATGCGTAGGGATCAACAGAATGCGGACGCGGCTGAAATCTGTCGATAGAACCGTGCCGTTATCAGCATTTCTGTTGGGGTCCATCTCAATCCCGATCCAGCGCATCCCTTCGCAAACCCGCTGGCGGATCAGCGCCGCGTTCTCGCCTATACCACCGGTAAAGACCACGGCATCCAACCCCTCCAGCGCGGCAGAGAGAGCACCCAACTCGCGCCGGATACGGAACACGTAGTAGTCGATCGCTTTGCGCGCCTCCGGCGTTTCGGCGGCCAATAAGGTGCGCATATCCGACGACATTCCCGACAGTCCAAGCAGGCCGGATTTGCGATAGAGCATATCGGCGATTTCTTCCGCGCTCATGCCTTCTTGCTGCATCATGTACAGTACGACCCCCGGGTCCAACTGGCCGCTGCGCGTGCCCATCGGCAGGCCGTCCAACGCGGAAAAACCCATGGTGGATGCCACGGCCCTCCCGCCTGATACGGCACACATCGACGCGCCATTGCCCAGATGCGCGATGACCACACGGCCATCATATAGGCCCGGTGCGATCTCTTTAAGTTTTTGCGTGATGTAATCATAGCTCAGGCCGTGAAAGCCATACCGGCGCACCCCCTTGTCATAGTAGCTCTGCGGCAGGGCAAAAGTATCGTTGACCCATGGGTGGGTGCGGTGAAAGGCCGTGTCGAAACAAGCCACCTGAATCGTGTCCGGAAAGGCGTTGCTAGCGGCGCGGATACCGGCAAGGCTAAAGGGTTGGTGCAGTGGCGCAAAGGGAATGAACCCTGTCAGAGTAGCCATAACCCCTTTGTCGATCCGCACGGGCTCCGAATAGACCGGCCCTCCATGCACGACCCGATGGCCGATGGCCCGGATGCGGATGTCCGGCAGGTTTTCGTCGACCATGTCCAGAAAGGCCTGGATCGCCTCGTCATGGCCGTGAGTATCGGTTAGCGGTTGATTGATCGAGCGCCCCCCTGCAGACTCCGCCAACAGGCGAGGTGCGTCCCCCAAGCTTTCGATCTGGCCGTGCCAGCGCATGCTGGGGCGGTTGTTTTCGACCAACTCATACAGCCCGAATTTCAACGAAGAAGACCCAGCATTCAGCGCTAGAACATGGTCAGCCATGAAATTTACCTTTGTTTACCTGTACAGGTTTCAACATCAATCCTTCGGTTTCGCATTTCATTTGCGTTTTCAACCGACGGGCGATTTTCCAAAAGATGAAAATAAAGTGCTCCAATAATGATCTGGATCAAGATTCATCACATTCAACATCGCTATTGGGATAACCTAGTAAGGGAATCAAGCGCGTACAGTCCAGCCACATGAGCCAGATGACAAGCCGCCGGGCGTTTCTAAGCGCCAACATTTTTCGGGAGGACAGCAACGTTGTCCGTCCTCCGGGATCACGTGTGCCGGGGTTTCTGGATCATTGCACCAAATGTGGCGATTGCATCGACATCTGTCAGGAAGCCGTCATTGCCATCGACCAGAACGGTTTCCCAGTGTTTCAACCCGGTGAAGACCCCTGCACGTTTTGTGGCGATTGCGCCACGGCCTGCCCGACAGACGCCCTGCAAATCGAACGCTTGCCGGATTGGCCATGGCGCGCAGCGATCGAAACAGCCTCGTGCCTATCCATGAACGGGGTCAGCTGCAGGGTCTGTCAGGACAATTGCGAACAGAACGCCATCCGCTTCAGGTTGCAATTGGGTGGTCGGGCCGAGCCTTTGCTGGACGCCGCCGCTTGCAACGGGTGTGGCGGCTGCGTGACCCCCTGCCCTGTCGACGCCATCGCGCTTGACCGTCAGCCCACCTTTCAAACGGAAGCGAGACAATGAATATCTGCGGTTGCCTAGTACATATCATCCCTGATCGGGCCGAGGTCGCAGCGCAAAAGATGCGCGACACGCCGGGCGTCGAGGTGCATGCCCAGGCCGAAGACGGTCGTTTCGTCGTCGTCGTCGAAGACACGTCCGATCAACTGGCGTCCGAGATCATCATGGATCTGCATCAGATCCCCGGAGTGGTCTCACTGACGCTAACCTATCACCATTTCGAGGATCTTGCGGAGACACCTTCGCATCCCGATGCCCAAAGCCAAACCACCAGCCGGAGGCTCACGCTATGACTACTTCAGAATCTCGCCGGACTTTTCTCAAGGCCTCAGCGGCCGCTGCCACGGCGTCAGCCGCTGGCATTCCTCTGGCCACCGGTCAGGCCAACGCGCAGGCCGGGGCCCCCGATATCCGCTGGGACAAGGCGGCCTGCCGGTTCTGCGGCACCGGCTGTTCGGTGCTGGTCGGCACAAAGGATGGCCGCGTGGTCGCCACGCAGGGTGACCCGGACGCGCCGGTCAACCGTGGCCTGAACTGCATCAAGGGCTATTTCCTGTCCAAAATCATGTATGGCAAGGACCGCCTGACCACGCCGTTGCTGCGCAAGACCAACGGCGAATACGACAAGAACGGCGAATTCGAGCCTGTCAGCTGGGACGAAGCCTTTGACGTAATGGCCGCCAAGTGGAAAGAAGCCCTGGCCAAGAAGGGTCCGACCAGTGTTGGCATGTTCGGTTCGGGTCAGTGGACGATCTGGGAAGGCTATGCCGCATCCAAGCTGATGAAGGCTGGATTCCGGTCTAACAACATCGACCCCAACGCGCGGCACTGTATGGCATCCGCCGTTGTCGGATTCATGCGCACCTTCGGCATTGATGAGCCGATGGGCTGTTATGACGATTTCGAACACGCAGACACATTCGTGCTGTGGGGCTCGAACATGGCCGAGATGCACCCGATCCTGTGGTCGCGCCTGACAGATACGCGCCTGACCAAACCGGGCTGCGAAGTCCACGTGCTGTCGACTTTCGAACACCGCTCGTTCGAACTGGCCGACAACGGCATCGTGTTTGAACCTCAGACCGATCTGGCAATCCTGAACTATATTGCCAACTACATCATCCAGAACAACGCGGTGAACGAGTATTTCGTCAGAAATCACGTCAACATCACCAAGACTGCCACAGACATCGGTTATGGCTTGCGCGAGACCAATCCGCTGCAGCAGGAAGCCGAAAACCCGGACTCGGGCAAGCTCGAAAGCATCAGCTTTGAAGAATACGCCGAAGCGGTTGCGCCCTACACTTTGGAATATACCTCTGAACTGTCAGGCGTTCCGGCGGACAAGCTAGAGAAACTCGCGCAGCAATACGCGGACCCGACCCGCAAGGTCATGAGCCTTTGGACCATGGGCTTCAACCAGCACACCCGCGGATCTTGGGTGAACTCGCTGATGTATAACGTGCATCTGCTGGTGGGTAAGATTTCCGAACCGGGCAACTCGCCTTTCTCGCTGACTGGACAGCCATCGGCTTGCGGAACTGCGCGTGAGGTCGGCACCTTTGCCCACCGCCTGCCCGCCGACATGGTGGTGGCGAATGATGAACATCGCGAGATTTGCGAAACCGCGTGGAACATCCCCGAAGGCACCATTCCGCCCAAACCCGGCTTCCACGCCGTTCTGCAGCACCGCAAACTGAAAGATGGTGAGTTGAACGCATATTGGGTGCAGTGCAACAACAACATGCAGGCCGCGCCCAACATCAACGAAGAAGGCTATCCCGGTTATCGCAACCCCGAAAACTTCATCACCGTCTCTGACCCTTATCCAACGGTGACCGCAGTTTCAGCCGACCTGATCCTGCCCACGGCCATGTGGGTCGAAAAAGAAGGCGCCTATGGCAACGCTGAACGTCGCACCCAGTTCTGGCGCCAACAGGTGCAGGCACCGGGTGAGGCCAAGTCCGACCTGTGGCAATTGATGGAATTCGCCAAACGCTTCACCGTCGAAGAGGTCTGGGGCGAAGAACTACTGGCCAAGATGCCAGAACATCGCGGCAAGACCATGTTCGATGTGCTTTATGCCAACGGTAAGGTGGATCAGTTCCCACTGTCCGAGACGGCAGAAGGGTTCCACAATGACGATGCCGAACATTTCGGCTTCTACGTTCAGAAAGGTCTATTCGAAGAGTACGCCGATTTCGGTCGCGGTCATGCGCACGATCTGGCTCCGTTCGAAATGTACCATCAGGCCCGTGGCATGCGTTGGCCGGTCGTGGACGGCAAGGAAACACTGTACCGCTTCCGCGAAGGCTTTGACCCGTATGTTCCCGAAGGTGCAGACGTAAAATTCTACGGCCACAAGGACGGCAAGGCCAAGATCATCTTTGCGCCCTACGAACCCGCGGCCGAAGAGCCCGATGAAGAATTTGATCTGTGGTTGTCCACGGGACGTGTGCTTGAACATTGGCACTCGGGCTCGATGACCCGCCGAGTGCCGGAATTGCACCGCGCCTTCCCGTCCGCTGTCGTCTACATGCATCCGCAGGACGCCAAGGATCGCGGGCTGCGCCGTGGACAAGAGATCGTATTGTCCACGCGCAGGGGCGAAGTCACCAGCCGGGTCGAAACCCGCGGGCGCAACAAGGTTCCGCGCGGATTGGTCTTTATGCCATGGTTCGACGAACATCAGCTGACCAATAAGCTGACGCTGGACGCGACCTGCCCACTGTCGAAAGAGACCGACTATAAAAAGTGCGCCTGCAAGGTCGAGCGCGCCTAACCGGCCTGAATCGCGAAGGTAGTCCCCATGTCTCTCGCCGGTACTCCACTCTCGCCGCAACGGCGCCGTTTCCTGCAGGACTCGGCGCGCGCGGCAGGCGGCTGCGCGGTCGCCGGGTCATTGTTGGCCTGGCTGGCCCGCGATGCCCGTGCGTTGCCAGCCGAGGCGCTGCGTCCACCCGGCGCACTGCCTGAGGAGGCGTTCCTGTCGGCCTGCATTCGCTGTGGGCTGTGCGTGCGGGACTGCCCTTACGATACGTTGAAACTGGCCGAACTTGGGGTGGATGCCGTGGCCACCGGCACCCCCTATTTTACGGCGCGCAATGTGCCGTGTGAGATGTGCGACGACATTCCCTGCGTTGCCGCTTGCCCCACAGGTGCGCTGGACCCGGGGCTGGACAATATCGACGATGCGAAAATGGGCGTGGCAGTTCTGGTCGATCAGGAAAACTGCCTGAACTTTCAGGGCCTGCGCTGCGACGTCTGTTATCGCGTCTGCCCTGTCATCGACGAGGCCATCACACTTGAGGTCTCGCATGACGCCCGCTCGGGTCATCATGCGATGTTCATCCCCACCGTACATTCCGACCGCTGCACCGGTTGCGGAATGTGCGAAAAAAGCTGCGTCCTACCGGAAGCCGCCATCAAGGTTCTACCGGAACGGTTGGCGCGGGGCAGCGCGGCCGACCATTATCGCAAAGGCTGGGAAGAAAAAGAGGCCCATGGCGGCCCGCTTGTGGACGGCCTGATCGATCTGCCTGATCGCTTGCCGGGACCGGGCACAGACAATCTGGCCACACCGGGCGGCTTTGCACCAACTTATGACCTGCCGGGGGTGGGCCAATGAGTGCGCGCACGCATATGCCCGTCGGCCGCGAAGCCATCGAAACCAAAGGCTGGATCGGTGCGCATCGTTATCTACTGCTGCGTCGCACTAGCCAGCTGTTGTTTCTGGTCCTGTTCCTGCTGGGTCCCTGGTTTGGCATCTGGATCGTGCAAGGCACGCTGGCCGGGTCGCTGACCCTTGGCGTGTTGCCTCTGACCGATCCGTTTATCGCGCTGCAAAGTATCGTTGCCGGGCATTGGCCCGAACTGACCGCTCTGATCGGCGGGCTGATCGTTCTGGTCGCCTATGCGCTGATCGGGGGCCGTGTCTATTGTTCGTGGGTCTGCCCGATCAACCCGGTAACCGACGCCGCCAATTGGCTGCACCGGCGACTGGACCTGCCGAAAGGCTGGCAACCAAAACGCAGCACACGCCTATGGGTGCTGGCAATGGTTCTGGTCGTGTCGGGCCTGACCGGAGTGATTGCGTGGGAGCTGATCAACCCGATCACCATGCTGCATCGCGGACTGATCTTTGGCGCGGGTTTTGTCTGGGCCATGGTCGCTGCGATCTTTGTCTTTGACCTGTTCGTTGCACGCCACGGATGGTGTGGCCATATCTGCCCGGTCGGTGCTTTCTATGGCTTGATCGGCATCAAAAGCCTACTGCGGGTCAGCGCCGCAAACCGCACGGCCTGCGACGATTGTATGGACTGCTATGCCGTTTGCCCGGAAAACCAGATCATTTCCCCTGCCTTGAAGGGCAAGCCCGAGACTACGCCGCTGATCCTGTCTCCGGACTGCACCAACTGTGGCCGTTGCATCGACGTATGCGCGGTCGATGTCTTCACTTTTACTCACCGGTTCGACGACCATGTCGCCGCGCCTTCCGATCCAGTTCCCGCGCCTAACCGGCGCGCAGCCAGACCTATCTAAGGGAGTGCCAAGATGAAAAAATCAATCGTGACAGGCGGAATAGCCCTGATCCCCGTTTTGCTCCTGAGCGGGTTCGCCCTTGCCCAGTCGGCCAATGTGGAAACCCTACGCGGGGCGGATGTGGATGAGCTTATTCCACTCGATCAGATCCACAAGAATGTCGAAGGGCGTATGCAGCGCAACTATCGTCAGCAACCGCCGTTGGTTCCCCATTCAATCGAACAATACCAGATCGACGTGCGCACCAATCAGTGCCTGTCCTGCCATGACTGGACCAAGGCAGGTGAACGCAACGCGCCAACCCTGTCGATGACCCACTATCTGGATCGCGAAGGCCGCGAACTGGATCACATCGCGGGCACCCGCTATTTCTGCAACCAATGTCACGTGCCTCAGGCAGACGCGCCTGCGTTGGTCGACAACGTGTTTGAACCCTCGTCCGGCAACTAATCCAACGCATGTCTGAAAGGAGCACCAAGATGGCAGACTCCCCCGAAAAACGCGGTAGGCTTGGCCGCATCTGGAACTGGATCTGGACACCGGCAGTGGCGTTCAGCTCGGGCTTTCTGATCCTTGCGGGCTTTTTGGCCGGTATCCTGTTCTGGGGTGGGTTCCACTGGACGCTGGAACTGACCAACACCGAGGAATTCTGTACCTCGTGTCACACGATGGAAGTCAATCTGGGCGAATATCGCGAGACGATCCACTACAACAACCACTCCGGCGTGCGGGCGATCTGTTCCGACTGCCACGTGCCGCATGAATGGAACCACAAGATCAAAGCCAAAATCATGGCCGTCAAGGACGTCTATCACGAACTGGCTGGTACTATCAGCACGCCGGAAAAGTACGAAGCGCACCGTCTGAGCATGGCCTCTGCCGTTTGGAAAAAGATGAAGGCGTCGGACAGTCGCGAATGCCGCAACTGTCACAACTTCGACTATATGGACTTCACCATTCAGGAGACCCGCGCCGCATCCGAACACCAGCGCGCCATCGACAACAACATGACCTGCATCGACTGCCACCAGGGCATCGCGCATAGCCTGCCATCAGATTACCTTGAGGAATACCAAAAGGTTACCGATGAACTGGCCGTTGAAACCTCGGGTACACAGTCGCATCAAGTTGCAGATGGCAGCGAAGAGATCCGGTCATTTCTGAACAAGAGCGCGGATTAAAGAGGGGCGAGATATGCTGGAACTTCTGGGAACAATCGGGGCCAACATCATCAGTCTTCCGGGCATTCTGGGCCTTGCGCTTGGAATGATGACCCGCCGTCTGTGGCTGGGTGGTCTGATGGGGGCCGTGGTCGGCGTGCTGGAAACGGTGATCTTCGCCCATTGGAACTTTGGTAATGTCGCCATGGTCGAGCTGTTGATTGCCGTCGTCATCGGCTTGTGCGCAGGCACGTTGGGTTCGGTCATCCGCATCAAGGGTACAACGGTCTAAATTCCTCTAACCTTGCATCAATTCGGGGCCCCGTTGCGAAAAGCAGTCGGGGTTCGCCCGAACTCGGCCTTGAACGCCCGCGTCATGGCGCTAGCGTTTTCGTACCCGCAGCGGCTGGCGATTTCCGCAATGGATTGTTCGGTTTCCTCGGCCAGTTTTCGGGCCATAGTCAGACGCAGGCGCCGATACAACGCCTGTGGTGTTGTGCGTAGTTCGGCCTGAACCCGCATCTCGATCTTTTTTTGCGAGCATCCAATTTTGCGAGCGACATCCGTGATCGTCAGCGGAGTTTCTACGTTTCCCTGCATCACCGCCAGTGCTCGATTGACTAGTGTATCTTCGGATTTCAATGGCAAGGCATAGGGATCGACCGCATTGCGGCTCATCAGTAGGTGGGCCACTTCCATCGACAGCAACGGGCCATGATCCCGACGTATAAGCGCCGAGGCCAGATCAAAAGCCGCCATCGCCCCGGAACAGGTCAACCGGTTGCCATCTATAACAAAACGTTCCTGTACCACGTCAACTGCAGGAAAAGCCTCTTCGAACCGAGACAGTTCATCCCAGTGAATTGTCGCGCGGTGATCGTCCAGCAACCCAGCCCGCGCAAGCAACCAACTGCCGGTATCAAGCCCGGCCACCTGTGGATGGGCCCGCGCCGCTCCCAACAGGGCGCGTGTGGTGGCACGGGTGTCCAGCGACAGATAGCCGTAGGATGGCATCACAGCCAACACATCGCCGCTGTGATCGTGCAGCGCCCCATGCGGGGTTACGACCAGCCCGCTGGAACTTTGAACCGGCTTTCCATCCAGCGAACAGAATCGCCAGACATAAAGCGTCTGCTGTGACAGTGAGTTAGCCGCGCGCAGCGGTTCGACCATGTTGGCGAGGCAATGGTTCGAAAACCCATCAAACAGCAGAATGTTATAGCGGTGGGACAATTTTTTCTAACTCTGCATGCTTTTCGACTAACTCTGCATGTCGCGACACTGACCTGTGGCGTTTCATTCGTCAACCACCATCCAGGGAACACGCGCCATGCAGTTTGGTTTGTCCGAAGAACAGGAAATGATCGTTTCGACGGTCCGCAGCTTTGTCGAGAAAGAGATCTACCCCCACGAGGACGCGGTCGAGCGCAGCGGAACCGTACCGCCAGAACTGGGTGAAGAGATCAAACAGAAATGTATCGACCTTGGCTTCTATGCCTGCAACTTCCCCGAAGAGGTCGGCGGCGCTGGCCTGTCGCACCTGGACTTCACACTGGTCGAGCGTGAATTGGGCCGTGGTTCCATGGCGCTGACTCATTTCTTTGGCCGCCCGCAAAACATCCTGATGGCCTGTAACGAAGAACAGCGCAAACGGTATCTGCTACCCGCCATACGTGGCGAGAGGATGGACGCGCTGGCGATGACCGAACCGGATGCCGGGTCGGACGTGCGGGGCATGAAATGCCAAGCCGTGCGCGATGGTGGAGACTGGGTCGTCAACGGATCAAAACACTTCATCTCGGGCGCGGAACACGCGGATTTCTTCATCGTGTTCATCGCAACAGGCGTAGACGAGACCCCGAAAGGGCCGAAGAAACGGATCACCACCTTTTTGGTGGATCGCGGCACGCCGGGGTTCGAGGTGCGCGAGGGGTACAACTCGGTCAGCCATAAGGGCTACAAGAACTACATCCTCTATTTCGACAATTGCCGCCTGCCCGATGCGCAGGTTCTGGGCGAGGTCGATGGTGGCTTTGCGGTGATGAACGAATGGCTTTACGCCACCCGGCTGACGGTCGCGGCCTTTTCAGTCGGGCGCGCGCGCCGGTGCTTTGACTATGCGTTGAACTATGCGGCCGAGCGTAAGCAGTTCGGCCAACCCATCGGCAAGTTTCAAGGTGTCGGATTTCAGATCGCCGACATGATCACCGAAATTGATGCCGCCGACTGGCTGACCCTCGCCGCCGCCTGGCGACTGGACCAGAACCTGCCATCAAACCGCGAGATTGCGTCGGCCAAGCTCTATGCCTCCGAAACGCTGGCGCGGGTGACGGATACCACACTGCAAATTTTCGGCGGTATGGGACTGATGGATGACTTCCCGATCGAACGATTCTGGCGCGATGCAAGAGTTGAACGTATCTGGGACGGCACCAGCGAGATTCAGCGCCACATCATCAGCCGCGATCTGCTGCGTCCCTTGGGCGCCTGACGATGAGCAAAAATCTGAACCGACTTCTGCGCCCAAACTCCATTGCCGTCATTGGCGGCGGGGCGTGGTGTCAGCAGGTCATCCTGCAATCGGAGCGCATGGGATATGTTGGTCATATCTGGCCGGTTCACCCCAAGGCGAGCGAAATTGCCGGGCACGCGGTTTTCGCCCGTCTGGAAGACCTGCCACAGGCCCCGGATGCCGTATTCATCGGCATCAACCGACACGCCACGATTGAGGCGGTGCAGGCGCTGTCCGCCATGGGAGCCGGTGGGGCGGTATGTTTCGCCTCGGGCTTTTCCGAGGCTGTGGCCGAGGATGATACCGGCGCGGACCTGCAAGAGCAGTTGCTAGCCGCCGCCGGGGACATGCCCATTCTGGGCCCGAATTGCTATGGCTTCATCAACGCGCTGGACGGGGCGCTGTTATGGCCAGATCAGCACGGCGCGACGCCGGTGGACAAGGGCGTTGCGATCCTGACGCAAAGCTCGAACATCTCGATCAACTTGACGATGCAGAAACGCGCGCTGCCGATTGCTTATATGGTGGCCTGCGGGAACATGGCGCAGACCAGTCAGGCCGAGATTGCCTCGGCCCTGATCGACGACCCGCGCGTGACCGCCGTTGGCCTACATATCGAAGGGTTCAAGGATATCCAACAGTGGGAGGCGCTAGCCGCTAAGGCGCATGCAAAGGGCATCCCCCTGATAGCGCTCAAGGTCGGCGCGTCGGAACAGGCGCAGGCGGCAACCGTGTCGCACACCGCGTCTCTGGCAGGCAGCGACGCCGGGGCGCAGGCGCTGCTAGAGCGGTTGGGCATACCGCGCCTGTCTGCCTTGCCTGATTTCCTGGAAACGCTGAAACTGTTGCACTGCTACGGGCCATTGCCGGGTGGCAACATCGCCTCGATCAGTTGCTCGGGGGGCGAGGCCAGCTTGATCGCCGATATGGCCCATGGCACCGGATTAACCTTCCCACAATTGACCAACGACAAGAAATCCCACCTGCGGGAAGCGCTTGGTCCGATGGTCGCCCTGAACAATCCGCTGGACTACCACACCTATATCTGGCGCGACGAGGAAGCGATGGCGTGGGCGTGGTCCGGAATGACGGGCGAAGACATCGACTTGACCTTCTCAATCGTCGACTATCCGACCACCGATCCGACAGATTGGGTCTGTGCGTCGCAAGCCGCGTTGAAAGTACGTGCCAAGACCGGTGCACGGTTCGCCATCGCGGCGACGCTGCCCGAACTTCTGCCCGAAAACATCGCGCAAGACCTTATGGCGGGTGGCGTCGCCCCTCTTATAGGCCTGCAGGAGGCGCTTAGCGCCACCCTTGCAGCGGGTCAGATCAAAGCACCCGCCGAGGCCGCCGTTTGCCTGCCCGGCACGACCGAGGCAACGCGTACATTGACTGAGGCCGAGGCGAAATCAGCGCTGGCAGAATGTGGCGTGCGCGTCCCGCGGAACCGCACGGTTCGGGGCGCTGGGGAAGCTCGCGCTGCAGCGACGGGCATGCGAGCGCCCCTTGCTGTCAAGGGTGTCGGGTTGGCCCACAAATCCGAACACGACGCAGTTCGCCTTGGCCTTCGGGCCGAGGATGTGGCCGATGCGGTGGCCGATATCGGAACGGATGAGGTTCTGGTCGAAGAGATGATTACAGGCGCCGTGGCCGAACTGTTGATCGGCGTGGTCCGTGATCCCGCGCATGGCTATGTCTTGACCTTGGGCGCGGGCGGCGTTCTGACAGAAGTGCTGCGCGATACCGCGTCGCTGTTGGTGCCCAGCACATCCGACGATGTCCGCGCCGCACTGGCAAAGTTGAAAATCGCCCCATTGCTTGCAGGCTATCGTGGCCAACCAGCGGCTGATATGGATGCGATTATTACCGCAGTTCAGGCCGTTCAGGATTATGTCATGCAAAATGCCGACACGCTTGGCGAGGTCGAAATTAACCCGCTTCTCTGCACGCCCGACACGGCCGTCGCAGTGGATGCCCTGATTAGAAAGGCCTGAGACATGGATCCTATCAAAACCCGGCGCGATGGCGCGATCCTTGAGGTGACGCTGGACCGGCCCAAGGCCAATGCTATTGATCTGGCCACCAGCCGCATCATGGGAGAGGTCTTTGCTGAATTTCGCGATGACCCCGAGTTGCGCGTCGCCATTCTGACCGGCGCAGGCGAAAAGTTCTTTTGCCCCGGCTGGGATCTGAAGGCCGCCGCCGAAGGTGATGCCGTAGACGGCGATTACGGCGTCGGCGGGTTTGGCGGTTTGCAAGAGTTACGCGACATGAACAAACCGGTGATTGCAGCGGTGAATGGGATCGCCTGTGGCGGCGGTCTGGAACTGGCCCTGTCGGCCGACATGATCCTTGCAGCCGAACACGCCACATTCGCCCTGCCCGAAATTCGCTCGGGAACGGTTGCCGATGCAGCCAGCGTCAAACTGCCCAAGCGCATCCCCTATCATATCGCGATGGAGCTGTTACTGACCGGACGCTGGTTCGACGCTGAAGAGGCCAATCGTTGGGGTCTGGCGAACGAGACCATCGCCGCCGACCAGTTGATGGACCGCGCATGGGAGCTGGCCCGACTGCTGGCCTCGGGTCCACCGCTGGTTTACGCCGCGATCAAAGAGGTTGTGCGCGACGCCGAGGACAGTAAGTTCCAAGATGCCATGAACCGTATCACCAAGCGCCAGCTGCGCTCAGTGGATGTGCTGTATTCCAGCGAAGACCAGCTGGAAGGCGCACGGGCTTTCGCAGAGAAACGCGACCCGGTCTGGAAGGGGAAATAGTCGCTCAGCGCGGCGGCGGTGTCAGCCATTGCGCTGACATGCCAAAATTGGATTCTTTGATCTCCTGTTTCGCGATGGCCTGCAGGTGAACTTCATCAGGACCGTCCGCATAACGCAGGGCCCGCGCCCATGTATAGCTGTCGGCCAGCGGTGTATCCGGTGTCATCCCCATGGCACCGAATACCTGCATCGCGCGGTCGGTCACGGCGGCGTGCACGTTGGGCGCCACCACCTTGATCAGTGAAATCTCGCGCCGCGCCGCCTTGGCGCCCACCTGATCAATCTTCCATGCCGCCTGCAGGGTCAGCAAACGAGCTTGCTCGATCTCAAGCCGTGATTTCGCAATCCATTCCCGGATCACGCCTTGGTCCGACAGCTGCTTGCCAAAGGTTTTCCGTTCTTGCGCGCGTTCAACCATCAGCGACAGCGCCATCTCGGCAGCCCCGATCGAGCGCATGCAGTGATGGATGCGTCCCGGCCCCAACCGCGCCTGCGCCAGAGCAAACCCGCCACCTGCTTCGCCCAGAAGGTTGCCGACAGGCACACGCACATCCTTGAACAGCAGCTCAGCATGGCCTTCGGGGTCATGCATGTTCAGGATCGTCGGATTGCGAACGATCTCTAGACCCGGCGAGTCCTTGGGTACGATCACCATGCTTTGCTGTTTATGCCTGTCGGCATTGGGATCGGTCTTGCCCATAACGATGAACATTCTGGTGTTCGGGTGGCAGGCATTGGTGATAAACCACTTGCGCCCGTTGATGACATATTCATCCCCCTCGCGCCGGATCGAGGTGGTGATATTCGTGGCGTCCGAACTGGCCACATCCGGTTCCGTCATCGCAAAGGCCGATCGGATTTCACCATTCAGCAGCGGCACCAGCCAATCCTCCCGCTGCTCGGGCGTGGCGAACATGTGCAACAACTCCATGTTGCCTGTGTCGGGCGCGTTACAATTGAAAACTTCAGAAGACCAGCTGACCTGCCCCATCAACTCGGCCAGCGGAGCGTATTCCAGATTGCTCAGCCGCGTGCCGGGTTCATCGTCGCGCAAGGAAGGTAGGAACAGGTTCCACAGCCCTTCGGCCCGGGCCAGCGCCTTGAGTTCTTCCATGAATGAGACCGGGAATTTGCCTGCTTCAATCTCTTCCTTTTGGGCACGGATGCGCGGATAGATATGCGCCTGCAAAAAGCGTTTCAGCTGATCGCGGATTTCCGCAGCGCGTGGCGATGGGGCAAAGTCCATGACGGTCCCTTTTCAGACTGATGCAACACTTTGTTGCCTCTGCGGGTACCCTATCCGCACCCACTGCACTTGTGAAAGCTGCCAGTTGGTTTCCAACGGTTTTTGCCGCAAGGTCACTTGGGTTGCGAAAGGACTTGCCAAATTTTGTATCCCCAAGCGGGGCCGAGTTAACGACCAAGCTGTTGCGACGACAACCATCACCTGTTGCCCATTACCTTGCAGAGCGATAATCGTCTGATCATATGACCAAAGCTACGGGGTTCAGGTGTCTGAGCAGCAGATCAAAAAATCGGATGACATTGCGCAGAAACTGTTGACCAGGATAGTCCGTGGCGCATTGAAACCCTGCGAAAAGCTGCGGCAGGACCTGATCGCGCGTGAGTTCGGAGTCAGCCAGGTCACCGTGCGCGAGGCGCTGCTGAATCTGGCATCAAAAGGGTTGGCAGTCGCCGTGCCGCGCCGAGGTATGTGCGTGGCGCCAATGGACCAGAACGCCATTCAAGAGCTGCGCGTGATGCGGCGCGCGCTGGAACCCGTGGCCTTGTTGCATTCCGTTCCAAACCTGACGGCCCAGCAGTTCGCGCAGATCGAACAGGTGCACGAAGACTGCGACAGCGCCCGAACTGCTGAAGATTGGGAAGACGCCAATCAGCGTTTTCATATGGCCGTCATCGCCGCCTGCAACATGCCGCGCATGATTGACGAGATCAGGAACCTGCAAGTGCTGTACACGTGGCATTTCAACAACCTGTATACCGCCAAATGGCGGCCACGCGCTGATCCGGATCATGCGGCAATTCTGGCTGCCATCAAGGATCGCGATGCGGCAAAGGCACATTCAGTCATGCAGCGCCACCTGACCCGGTTGGCCTAAACCAGATTAACCGGGTTTGCGAGCGATGATCCACGTTGGATGATAGGTCAGCGGAACGCCGGATTCTCCACCAAACTGACGGACGTAGTCGTTGCTGAAGGCAAGCAAGCTGGATTTTGTCCACTGCTTCTGAGCCCGCCCGTTCACGCCGGTTCTGCGCAGATGGTTCAGCACGTTTCGAGGCGAGGAAAAGTGCATCTGCTGTTCGGTCTCTCCGACAGAAATGACCTCCAGAACGTCACCGACAGCGTCTGACAAATTCTCGGGCCCACACAAGCCGGGCGCTTTCGCCGCCGTTCCGACCTGCACCAGTTCCTGATATTGCAATGAGCCAAACCCAGAGACCGCCAGCCAGCCACCGGGGGCGAGTGCCCGTGCCGCGCGGCGCAGGAATACGGCGGGATCAGGAAGCCATTGGATCATCGACGCTGACGCGATCAAGTCAGGTTTCTCAGGCCATCCGACAGTTTCTGCATCCCCGCACAGGAAACCGGCACCGAATGTGGTGGCGGTCTCATACGCCTCGGGCGACAAATCGTTGACTGTCAGCCCATCAAACGCGAACCGCGTGCATAGCCTTTGGGTCAGATGACCAGTGCCGCAACCGAACTCCAGCGCCGAGGCAAACCGTGTCGGAGCCCCACCGCGTTGCAAATCCTGCGCCAGCTGCTCAGCAATCCGCGCCTGCTGGCAGGCGGACCCGTGATACGAGCGGAAACTGCGGCTGAAACTGCGCTGAACACGGCTGGTCATCTGGGTATTCATGCGATCCACTCCTGCCAGCTCTGACCTTTGGCAAATGGCACATGCGCCGTCGGAACAGTTCGGACCGCATCTTGATGCTCTGCCCAAGCGGCCTGTTGCGCCGGGGTGGGAATGATCCGGTCCTGCTGTGGTATCCAAATCCGGTTGAATTTGTGATCAGGTGCCGGGCCGCGTTTGATTATCGCGTACAGCTCGGTCCTTGCTGCGTCGATATCAATCTCAGGCGGTGAGCCATCCAACCCAGCACGGCGGAAGAACTTGGCGAAACTAGCCGAGCTTAGCTGATCCGCCGTCGCTCGGATTATTTCTGGCGCGATGCCGCGTTCGACGTCGGCCGGGTGCAAAGTCCCGCTGATTGCGATTAACCGGTCTGGCCGCACCTTCGTCTGCGCCAGCCAATGCGCCGCCGATGCCACGCCAAACGAGAACGCGATCAGGGTGACCCGGTCGTAGTTTGAAATGTCACTCAGCGGCTCATCCAACCGGGTATAGTCATCCACAAACAAGACATCCGCGTTGCCCGTAAGGCATTGGAATGGGCCAGGGCCAAGGGCCCAGCCTCCGAACACCAATTGCACCTCAGCGGTGCCTGTACGGGACAACCAGCGCTGTTTCATGACATCCCCCGAACCAGCGATACCATGGCCGAGGTCACGCGGCTCAGCTCGTCAGGTGAGATGATATAGGGCGGCATACAATAGATGTTGCGCGCGAACGGGCGCAGCCAGACACCGGTTTCCAGCGCCAAACCATGTGCCACTGACGGGTCGACCCAGCCCTCCATCTCAATGACACCGATGGCACCCAGTACCCGCACATCCGCCACGCCGGGAAAGTCACGCGCCGGGGCAAGTTCTTGCGTCATCTGCGCGGCGATATCCGCCACTTCCGACCGCCAATCCCGGACCGAGAGTTGTTCCAGACTGGCCGCCCCCGCCGCGCAGGCCAGCGGGTTTGCCATATAGGTCGGGCCATGCATCATGACACCGGCTTCGCTTTCACCGATCCGGCGCGCGACGGGTTCGGTCGTGACCGTGGCCGCCAGAGTGATATGTCCGCCCGTCAGCGCTTTGCCCAGACACAGGAGGTCCGGCACGACATCGGCATGGTGCAGAGCAAACAGCCTACCCGTGCGGCCAAAACCGGTGGCAATCTCATCAAAGATGACCAGCACATCATGCGCCTTGCACATCTCATGGGCGCGTTTCAGCCAGGTCGGGTGATAGAAATACATCCCTCCTGCCCCCTGCACGACAGGTTCTAGAATCAGACCCGCGATTTGATCGGCTTTCGCCTCTAGCAGTTGTTCCAGTGCATTCAACCCGTTCAGGTCCCCGTCCTCGGACCACTCCTGATCAAAGGCGATATTCGGGCGCGGCAAGAAATGCTGGACGGACAGAGCACCCGCGAACATACCATGCATACCGTTGACCGGGTCGCAAACGCTCATCGCTTTCCAGGTGTCACCGTGATAACCACCGCGGATAGTGGCGAATTGAGTACGCCCTTTATGGCCCTGCGCCATCTGATACTGCACTGCCATTTTCAGCGCCACTTCGATGGCAACCGACCCGCTGTCGCTGTAAAAAATGCGGTCCAGGCCGTTGGGCAACAGCCTGATCAGCTGGCGGCCCAATTCAATCGCAGGCGAATGTGTAAGGCCGCCAAACATCACATGCGGCATCTGATCCAACTGCGCCTGCATGGCGGCGATTATGGCCGGATGACGATGCCCATGCACGGCACACCACCACGATGACATGGCGTCGATCATTTGTGTTCCGTCTTCTGCCGTCAGCCAAACCCCGTCCGCCCCGGTGATCAGGTGCATCGGTCCGGGTTCCAGCACATTGGTATAGGGGTGCCACAGATGGCGGGCGTCAAATTCCAGCGGTGTCACAGGGCACCTCGGATATCGTCAACGTCGATGGCCGTGAAAGCGTCGGGCAAGGTTTTGCGCGACAGGTTGTCAACAAATGGCAACCTGCCCAAATGGCAAATATTGCACATTTGGGAAATCGTCTGCTCGACGTCTGGTTCAGCATTGCCAACAAAAGCAACACCAACCACATTACACCCGGCATTGCGCAGCGCCAACAAAGACAGGCTGGTGTGGTTGATCGTACCCAGTGCAGTACGCGCCACCAGCACAACCGGGGCCTGCCACTGAGCAATTACATCCAGGAAAAAGACCTGACGATTCAACGGCACCATCAAGCCACCCGCGCCTTCGACCACCAAATGGCCCGAGACCTGCGGTAAGGTCAGGCGAGACGGGTCGATCTCAATCCCCATATCCTCAGCCGAGAGATGCGGCGAGGCGGGCATATTCAGCCGGTATGCCTCGGGCAGTACTTCGGCTCCGGTCAGTGTTTTGACGGTTTCCGAGTCGGTGGCCTCTTCCAGCCCCGATTGCACGGGCTTCCAGTATCGCGCGCCAAGCGCGGCGGTCAGGCCCGCTGCGAAAACGGTTTTTCCGATGCCGGTATCCGTTCCGACCACGATGACGGTACTCATGCGGCCTCGCTTTGATGCTGCGCAAGCGTTTCGAATAGTGCGGTAATATCCGTCTTGGAAACATTGCCAGTGATCGAAACCCGCAGCCGCGACGTGCCGCGTGGAACGGTGGGCGGACGGATGCCGCGCACGTCAAAGCCTTGCGTCTGCAGGGTCGCTGCCATCTTCATCGTTTGCGCCTCGTCGCCCAGAATGACCGGGATGATCTGGCTGTTCAGCACACTTTGCGGCACGCCATTACGTCGCGCCTCTGCATGGGCATGCTGCAAGCGGGCGTTTGCCGCGTCTGTAAGACCGGTATCTGATTGCAAATGTTCCAACACCGCCCGTACCAGAGCTGCGTTAAACGGCGACGGTGCGGTTGCAAATATGAACGGGCGCGCCCGGTTGATCAGCGCGTCGATCATCACGCGCGGCCCACAAATCAAACCACCCGATACGCCCAATCCCTTGCCACAGGTGTGCAGCGTCATTAGCTCGGCCTTCAACCCATGCGCCAGACCTTTGCCACGCGGTCCGAATACGCCGGTGGCATGGGCTTCGTCCACGACCAGCACGGCATCCTGTTCGACGGCCAGATCGGACAGCGCGCCTAAGGGCGCAAGATCGCCTTCCATCGAATAGACGCTTTCCACTGCGATCCAGATTTGACCCGACCCACCCGTCGTTTGCCAATCAGCAATAGCACGACGGGCGTCAGCAACATCGTTATGGGCAAAGACCCGCGTGTCGGCCCGGCCCATACGCATGCCTTCATGGGCGCTAGCATGAACCAGTTCGTCATAAAGGATCAGGTCGCCAGCGGCGGGAAGGGTCGAAAAAATCGCCTGGTTGGCCTGAAACCCACCGCCCATAAACAAGGCGGCCTCGACGTCGAAAAACGCGGCGGCTTCGGCCTCCAGCGCTTCGTGTTCCGTGTGATTGCCCCGCAGTAACCGCGATCCGCCCGATCCCAGCGGCGCGCCGCGATGCAGCGCCTCTTGTGCGGCATTTTTCACCAGCGGAGATGCCGCCAGACCCAGATAATCATTCGAGGCAAAGTCCAGCCCATGCCTCGGGGCCAGCACCCGGCGGCGATGCCGGGCGCCCAGCGTTTCAAGCATCGCGTTCAGGCGACCCAATGCTCTCATTCAGCAGCTTCCGCGCAGCTTTGCCCAGCCACGGTTTCAGCTTCCAGCCCCAGTTTGGCAAAGAGGATCGAGTCCGTATCTTCTTCGGGGTTCTCGGCCGTCAGCAGCGTTTCCCCCACAAAGATCGAGTTCGCCCCGGCGAAGAAACACATGGCCTGATGCTCATCGGTCATATCACTGCGCCCGGCGGACAGGCGGACATAGGATTTTGGCATCATGATGCGAGCGGTGGCGATCACACGCACGAACTCGATTGGATCAATCGGCTTGGCATCGGCCAGCGGTGTGTCTTCCTGCGGCATCAACATGTTGATCGGCACCGATTCAGGCGCAGGGCCCATATTGGCCAGCGTAACCAGCATATCGAGGCGGTCGCCGACCTCCTCTCCCATCCCGAGGATACCGCCGGAACACACCTTGATTCCGGCGTCTTGAACGCGGTTCATCGTGTCGATCCGGTCAGCGAAAGTACGGGTGGTGATCACCTCGGGGTAATAGCGTTCGGACGTGTCGATGTTGTGGTTGTAATAATCCAATCCCGCGTCGCGCAGGCGAAACACCTGGTTGTCGTCCAGCATGCCCAGGGTCATGCAGGTCTCCATGCCTAGCTCACGGACCCCTTCAACCATGGCCACCAGTGCATCCATGTCGCGGTCTTTCGGTTCGCGCCAGGCCGCGCCCATGCAGAACCGGGTCGCACCGCCGTCCTTGGCCTTGCGGGCCTCGGTCAGCACACGCTGAACCTCAATCAGTTTCGACGCCGATAGTTTCGAGCCGTTACGCGCCGATTGCGAGCAATAGGAGCAATCCTCGGCGCAGCCACCTGTCTTGATTGACAGCAGCTTAGAGGTCTGGATCTTGTTGGGGTCAAAGTTCTCGCGATGCACGGTCTGCGCGCGGAACAGCAGGTCCATCAGGGGAAGATCATATACGGCCTGCGCCGCCTCGCGGGTCCAAGTGGGGGAGGTGTTTTTCATTTTATCGATAATCTGTCCAAAACTCCATGCCTGCTATTTCTAATATCGATAAATAGAAAAACTACAACTTAAATCTCTCCCGTCAGCGCCGGCCTGCGCGTCTTGTTTCGCAGGTCTAACGCGAAAAATTCACCTTTGTGTGGGCTTGGACGATTGGGTCGCGCTCAGTCCGGGAAGAGCGAAGAAGGCTCCTCAGCTTTTTGACCCGTCGGTGCAGGATATTGGCAATGTCCCGGAAGGGACGAAAATAGATATCGATCAATTTCGAAGCATGGGCTTCGGATGGCTTCAGCCCAAATGTCAGGCTTCGGTCTTTTTCCGACAAATGCAGCGATCCAAACAGCCAATCCCAGATCGCAAAGGCGAGAACAGGATCTTGCGGTCAAATACTTCGCGCAAGGCCGCCCGCATGGATGATCGACGCGCGGCGACCAACCAAACAAACGCGATCAGGACAGTGAGGAACAAATACCCAACGAAGATACGCTTCTTGGGATTGGTAAAGTCAGCAAGGGCCGTGCTTATGTGATCCAGAAATTCCAAGGGGTCTCTTTCAATACTATGCCCGGCGACCAAAGGGGCCGCCTGCGCTGGATCAGATGACCCTTAGTCGGTTTCAGCCGAGGCGGTTTCACCCAGCTTTTCAGCCAGCGCGCCCAGCGTGAATTTCGAGATCAACTGACCCCAATCCATACCGGGCAGCAGGTTATAGCCCTGCTCGGATGCGGCAGCCATCTTGATCATCTACAGCGCCACGTCGACGCCCGACTGATTGCCGGTCCACGCAGGCATGGCGCTATTTTAGAACTTGCCTGAGATGTTATTGCCTTTGGAAATTTCGTTCACGGTCGATTGCTTGACCGGAATACCGTATTTCGCACCCGGAGCGATGATTTCTTGGTCTTCTTCGGATCCATTGAAATAGGCCAACATCAGCGCTTCGACGTCGGCTGCATTGTTGCCTCTGTCGCCCTTGGCCGCTGCTTTCTTCAGGCTGTCATGCAGCACGTGGTGTGCGATTTTGTCCGGAGTAAGAAATCAAGTCGGCCTTGTCGCCCTCATAACTTTTTACGGTTACCGGAAAGGGGCCATAAGCCAGATCGGCAACCACTGCGCTGCCAAGAACTGCGGCAGCAACAAGAGCCGAAGTGAAATAGAAAGTGGTTTAGAGCATAGGGGATTCTCGTTAATTCCGACTCTTTCCGTCAATTATTATATCAATAAATCAACCCACAATTGTGCAAAAGTATTTCCTGACGTTCGGACTCAGCACCCGCGGAAAAAGTAGATGTTCAGCACCTGCATCAAACAAACGATTGCACGCGATGCAGCGAAGTACACCCCCCAAATGCCGAGAGGAAACCTCAGGAAAACGCGTTCGGCGTTGACAGAATTCGTGTGGAAATCGCGATAAAAAACAGCGCACTTCCGACTAGTACAAACATATGCCAGATGGTGTTGTGAAAAGGCAGGCTATCCAAAAGATAGAATGCCACACCAACAGTATAGACGAGACCGCCTGCCAACATCAGCCAGACAATTGAAGGTGGTAGCTCGGCCAACATGGGCTGCCCGGCCCAGACAATGGCCCACCCCATCATCAGATACAGAGCCAGACCAAACCATCGAAATCGGTTTGGGTCGATCAGCTTCAATGTCGAACCCAACGTCGCGGAAGACCACAGCCCGATCAAAAGCCCCGAAGCCTGCCCACCCGACAGTAAAACGAATGGCGTGTAGGTTCCGGCGATCTTGACATAGATGCCCGAATGATCGAGGCGACGCAGAAAGTCAGACCATCTGTCATTTTCGACCATGTTGTAGAGGGCAGACAATGTCAGCATCAACACCAACGTTGCTCCGTAGACCGAAACGCCCAGAACGGCCTGGGGTTCGGATCGGTGCTGGGCAGTTACTGTGATCAGAACCGGCACGGCGACGAGGGCTGCGGCCACGCCTAGCACGTGCACAACCCCGTCACTGATACGCTCTGCCCGGGTATAGGCCGGGCGGATTTCTGCAAAAGACCACATAGTTCAAATTTAGGGGCCGGGTCCTAGCAGGACAAGTTCAGGTGGGATCATCATTCGGTTTAGGGTCTTTGTACCTGTTCAGATCGAACACCCCTGCCTGAATTGGTTTTTGCTCCAGGAACATTTCGTAAATCAGGTCGCTGAGTACCCAGAAATCAGGACTGGTCCGGCGCACGCCGTATTGGGCCACCGCAGCCAAATAATCGCTCTGTGATCGGATAGACTTGAGCGCTGTATTGAACCCTGCCAACTGATTCTGCCCGACGTGAAAGTAGAAGTTTGGGTAACTGCCAATCAGACCCGGTAGGATAGTCACCTCATCCGCCTCAGGATTTCGACGAGCTATTTCATCAAACAGGAACGCAACGTTAAAATGCGCCTTGTCATGAACCAGGGTAAAAAGCTCAGTCGTGCCACCATTGTTCTCGACCACAAGAACCGACAGGTCCGGCAGGTATTTCACCCAATCACCGGTTTGATCTGCCAGTTCGCGCAATGCAATTTCTGAGTAATCTTTGGAACATTCACCTTCTGTACATCGGTTAATCGGATCATTGGTGGCCCACAACCCGTTACCGCGTTCAAGCAGGGTCAAAAGAAACTCTTGCTTGGGCGATGAGGTTTCAAAAGTAATACCGGTGGGAAAATTTCCATCGACGTGGCGGCGGTGCCAATAGGTGTGCCATTCCGCCAGCGTGCCCTGATACCAGCTTTTATGCATCTGTGACCGGACATCCTTGGGCATGAAAAACAGGAACGTATCCTCACTCTCCATCCGCAGTTCATCCATATAAAGCCGTGTGGTCAGCTGATGCTCGACCCGACCAAAGACGTCGTAGCCTGCTACTAGATCATAGTTGATGCGTTCGAATATTGGGAAATCGAGTACCCAAGCGGTTTCGGGAATGTCACCATGAAACCCGGTCATGGCCGAGGCGTTGTCGAAATGGCGGAACACGGTGATCAGAGCGTTGGGATTGGTGCCGTCGCCATCCCAGATCGAACCGTAGTCAAACCCGGTCTGATATATCGGGGCGTCTTTGTATCGCGCATCTCGGAACTCGAGATACCGAACCTGGTTCCTGTGCGAGAACCCCGGCAACGCGCCCAGAGCACCCGCGTCGGCCTCGGACACGGGAAGTTCCAGATAGGCTGCCCCGTCTTTCAGAAAGCTGGGGTCCGCGATTGACAAATCCGCATCCGGATCAAGGAAGCTGACCCAGAACCGATCCTCGATCACATCAACTGCGGTCTCGCCGTGGCAGACCGGACCACGGATGAAACTGCGGACAAAGAACAGCGCATCGTCCAACAGAAACTGATAGCGGCTTTTGGCGGGCATTTTCATGAAAGTACTGAAGGGGTTGCCGCCCTCCGCATCGCCATAGGCAGGTAGTTCGGCCAGCGTCCATTCAGGGTCCAGAAACAGCTGTCGATATCGTGCCATGCGGTCCGGCCCGATCGAATAGACCAGATGTTCCTTGTGCACGATCGTTTCCGTACTCTGCTGCAAGCGATAGTAAAACGCGTCCGCCCCCGGATCGTCGAATGGCCGCCGCGAGGCGATAATGTCGACGGCCTCACCGGGCGCGGTGGTCGAGCGGACAAGCTGGAAGAACCGCCTTGGGGCATCACCCTGAAAGTGGAGACGGGCCAGGAAAAGGTGTTCATACAGGTAGCGGCTCATCAACTGGCTGCGCGGATCATTTGAATTTAGGAACGCCTCCCACTGCGAGATCTGATCCTGAACCTCTGCGGGAATGCCAATTGGAACAGAGAGCAGCGGTGCACCGCTGCGCGACCAGGTCATGAGAGCCTGATATTCGGTATCTGCAAGGGGCGCTGTGCCATAGGGCATTCCCGCAAGTGCATGATCGCGGCTGAACTGGTCGAATTCATCTGATGTCGGACAGACCAGAGGGCGATCCAGCGCCAGACCCAACGCATCCGGTAACGGCGCGTTTTCCGGCATCGGCTTTTCGCGCCCAAGTTCAAGATATCGCTCAAGCAGGCCAGGAGTATCGGCCTGTTCCGGATCGCTGGTCACCGTATGAAACCCCAGCGCGCGCCACTCGGGGACAGTTTGCGCATCGATCCCCAGCCGAGTGGGTTGGGCATCCGTCAGACGCTCAGTATGGTAGACCGCCTGTTTGCTGGCCCCGCGCAAAACGCCCTCGGGCGAGGTAAGTTTCAACTGACAGGGCGCATCATAGCAGCTGTGGCAAACAACACAGCGGCGGTCCATGATCGTTTTCACATCGGCCCAGTTCTGGTCCTGCGCAACGGGGGTAGCTGTTTCCTGCGCCCAAGCTTCAAAGGTGAAGACGCCAGTGATGGACACAGCCATCACCATTACAGCTTGCAGCGGCAATAGACCTTTTCGCATCGGCGCTCCCCCGTAACCTGCCAATATCATTGCAGTTACGAGGGGCGTTAGGCAAGCTAGGCCTTGGCGTCAGCCGATGTGATATCCGGGTGTCGAGCGTGAGATCGCGGCCTCTTCTTCTGTCATCTCAACCGGGAAATCGTCGAACAGCGGTGTACTCAGATACCGTTCACCCGTATCGGGCAGCATGCAAAGCACCGACGCGCCGGGGGCGGCCTGTTCGGCAATCTGCATTGCGACGGCAAATGTCGCGCCACCGGAAATACCGGTCAGGATACCTTCCTGGCTGGCCAGTTTCTGCGCCCATTCAACGCCTGCCGGACCTGCCACGGGGATCAGCTCATCGAAATAGCTGTTGTCGATGGTTTCCTGCAGAACCGCAGGGATGAAATCAGGTGTCCAGCCCTGTATCACATGCGGTTCGAAAGCCGGGTGGCTGGAAACGGGGTCGCTGTCCTTGCCCCGCTCGGTCGCGATGCCACTTCCCACCAGTTGGGCGTTGGCAGGTTCGGAGAGGATGATTTTGGTATCTGGACTCTCAGCGCGCAAAACTCGCGACACCCCGGTGACCGTACCGCCAGTACCATAACCCGTCACAAAGTAATCCAGACGATCACCTTTAAAATCACCCAAAATTTCCTGTGCGGTTGTTGCAGCGTGAATCTCGGCATTGGCCTGCGTTTCGAACTGACGGGCCAAAAACCAGCCGTGTTCTTCAGCCAGTTCGGCGGCCTTGCGATACATGCCAAAGCCTTTTTCCACCTTTGGCGTCAGCACAACCTTGGCGCCCATCATGCGCATCAGGCGGCGACGCTCGGTCGAAAAGCTTTCGGCCATGGTCACCACCAGCGGATAGCCCTTTTGCGCACAGACCAACGCCAAACCGATACCAGTGTTGCCGCTGGTGGCCTCTACAACCGTTTGGCCGGGCTTCAGGGCGCCGCTGCGTTCGGCGGCCTCTATGATATTGACGGCAAGGCGATCCTTGACCGATCCGGCGGGGTTGAACGCCTCAAACTTCACGAACAGGTTGACGCCCTCGGGCCCCAGGTTGTTAACGCGGATCGTGGGTGTGTTCCCAATCGTGTCGAGCACACTGTCAAAGATACGGCCATTGCCCGATGTGGTTCTGATTTTGGCGTCGGTCATTGGGTTTCCTTACATGATCACGGGTGATTGCAGACCTTTCTACCCGGCAGTCATGACAATGTCCCGAAAACCTGTCTGCGGTTATGTGCCTCAGAGGTCCAGCACCACCGTATCCGAACCTTTGGCGGGCACGGCGCAACAGATCAGAACCTCGTCTTCTGAATGCTCGGCAGTCGGTTCTGTGCGATAGGCAACCTTACCGGCAATCTTGCGGGTCAGACAGCTGCCGCACGATCCTGACCGACAGGAAAAGGTGGGTGTCAAACCTTGTGCCTCGGCCACGTCCAGCAAGGTCGGGTCGCCTTTTACCCATTGTGCCATTTGATTGCTGGATTTGAACTTGACTTTGGCTGCTTCAGCCTCGGGTTCAGGCTGGAATGTAGGCACTTTTCCGTCAGAGCGCCGCGTCAATGCAGCCGGACCAAAGGCTTCGGCAAAAACACGGTCATCACGCACCCCCAGATTACGTAACATGTCATAAATTGCCTGCATAAAGGTGGCCGGGCCGCAAAGATAGAAGTCGTAGTCATTCAACGGCAGCGTTTCACGGATCAGTTCGGGCGTGATGTAGCCTTTGGCGTCAAACTCCACCCCCTCGTGCGTACCTTCCTCGGGCTGAGAAACAACCGAGACATAACGGATCTTGCCTCCGCTGTTGGCCGACGCTTGACGCAGATCGGCGTGAAAAGCGCGCTGCGCCACGGTTTGCGCGGCGTGAAATATGGTCAAGTTGCGCATGTGTCGGGTTCGCGCGCCTTCGTTCATCACATGTCCGGTCATTGACATCATCGGTGTGATGCCAACCCCGCCCGCGAACAGCACGGCCGGGCGAGTCTCGGCCACGTCCAGAAAGAACTGACCTTTCGGAGCTTTGACCTCGACCAGATCGCCAACCGACAGCGTGTCGTGCAAATGGTTCGACACCACCCCACCCGGCTCGCGTTTTACAGATATCCGGTATCCCGCATCACCGGGCGCTGAGGAAACTGTATAGGTGCGGGTCATCGGAGCCGCGCCCTCAGGGCTTACGCGCAGGGTCAGAAACTGACCCGCCTCAAACTGCAACAGAGGCAAGTCATCCGTAGCCTCAAATGTGAAAGACCGGATCACGTCGCTTTCATCCTGAACCGCAACCACGCGCAGGGATCGCCACTGACGGCGCAGCGCTTCGGCTTCTTGCCTGGTCTCTACTGTCTTCCAGTCATCCGCCATCAGGCTGTTAGGCGAAAACTCAAGAAATTCAGCCCTAAATGGCAATGCATTATGAATGCGCAGTCCGCGATCCAGATGAAACCACCAGCCCCGGCTTGCGCCATGGAAACCCACAATATCAGGGTGGTCTTCAGACAGCACCTCGACCGTTCCGGTCAGCATCAGCACATCGCCGGTCTGATAATCAGGGAACAAAAGACCCGCCTGCGGGTTCACCAGAAAATTGCCCAGCGTGTTGAAAAAGTTATTGCCCGCGAAATCCGGCACCAGCAGGCTGTTGCCTTTCACATGAACAAACCCCGACCGACCGCCCCGATGCGAAACATCGACACCCGTGCTATCCTCAGTGCTGGCGTGGCTGGCAACATAGAACGAATTCGCCTTCGCGATCGTGCCCCGGGCCTGTGCGTCCAACTCATGGAACCTGTCGGCGGGGCGGCGGGTGATAGGGATCCCGGGCTCGCGGACAAAGGTAACATCATGGGTTTGGATGTATTGCGGACAATTCCCGAACGATTGCACCACATCCAGTGAGAACCCACCGTCTTCGACCCGACCCACAGTCGCATTCATGCGATTGCGGCGACGGGTGGACAGTTCGACCCCGACAACGCCGATCGGTGCGCCGGGCTGCAGCGCATCTTTCAGTGGATCGTCGGCTAAAGGTCGAACATCGATATCAAGCCGACGGTCATGCGGCGAATGGATAAAACCCGGTCGGCCCGAAACCATCGACGCCCAGGGCCAACCCTCGGAATCGACGCTGCCGACGACCAGAAATGGTATTTTGCCAAAGAACTCTCGATGCTGATCGGGCATATAGGGGCGGATATAATTCCGGCCCACATCCTCCATTTGCTCCCGCTTACCAACACGGTCCTGCATGGCCATTTCGCCTGCATGGAAGGGCGAAGTATCTGATGCGACCGGAGCGTTCATGGCAGACCTCATTCGTCGGAGTGTTGTGGCCAGCTGCAAAAAAGCAACTGACCAAGGGTGTTCGGATCAGGCCGCGTTTAGGCCGGCCGCAGTGCGTGGCATTGGGACAAAGCCGTCCAGCGCCTCGATATTGGCCAACAGGCGGCGTAGATTTGCATAAGGTTCCAGCGAAACGTCACCTTCGGGCGCGTGTGCGGAATAGCTGTAGATCGCAACATCCGCGATGGTCGGAGCATCGCCAACCAGCCACTCGCGACCTTCGAGATGCGCATCCAGCTTGGTCAAAACTTTGGCCGCTGTCGCGTGGGTAAAGTCCTTGTCCAACGGCGCATTGAAGACGTTGATCAGGCGCGCTGCAGCAGGGCCAAAGGCAATCTCACCCGCAGCAAGGGTCAGGAATTTCTGCACTTCGGCCTCACGCGCCGGGTCCGTCGGCAGGTAAGAGGGCGCGTATTTGCGGGCAAGATAGACCAGAATGGCGTTACTGTCGCTGACGACCACGTCGCCATCTTCAAGAACCGGCACCTGACCAGCTGGGTTCAGAGACAGAAAAGGCTCGCGCTTATGTTCACCGCCGGCAAGATCCACGTCGATGACGTCATGATTGATACCGGCAAGGTTGGCAAACAGGACGGCACGATGTGCGTGGCCAGACAGGGGGAAACTGTGAATTCGGATCGCGTTGGACATCTGAAAGCTCTTTCTCTGATTGAAGGGGATCGGCTGAGGGTCAGCATCTGTGCACCAAACTAGTTTGCTTTCTATCGGGCGATAATATACCCATTCGGTAAATTACTATGAATGATATGTAGACAATGGATACAATTCAGGGCATGCGCGCCTTTGCGGCAGTGGCGGCACATTCGTCCTTCACCGAGGGCGCAAGACAGATCGGCATCAGCACCAAACTGGCCAGCAAATATGTCGGCCAACTTGAAGATCGGCTAAACGCGCAACTGTTCAACCGCACTACACGCAGCGTCACGCTGACGGATACCGGGCGGTCTTACTACGAACGCTGCCTGCCCCTGCTTGAGCAGTTTGATGAACTGGAAGGTCTGGTCCAGCAACGACAGACCGAGCTGGCAGGGCGTATACGGATCACTGCACCAACCGGCTTCGGCTCGGCCGAGTTGATCCACCTGCTGAGACCGTTCCAGACCGACCATCCGAAGGTTTCGATCGAGTTGCACCTGTCGGATCATCACGTCTCGATGGTCGAGGAAGGGTATGACCTTGCCATTCGTTTCGGGGCATTGAAGGATTCAAACCTTGTGGCGCGCAAACTGACGGATATGCGGATCGTCTGCTGTGTGTCGCCCGACTATCTTGCGCAACACGGAACCCCGCAACAGCCGACTGCTTTGTCCACCCATAATTGCCTGCTGCAGACCACTGGCAACACGATCGACCATTGGGCGTTCAAAGGGTCAGACGGAGAATACTCGGTTCCGGTGTCCGGCAATTTCCGCGCGAACTCTCCGCGCGCCGTGGCGCATATGGCGGCGGATGGGCTGGGGATCGGGCGTTTCCCATTGTACACGGCACGGCCATTTCTGGACTCGGGCCGCCTGCAACTGCTGTTTGAAGCGCAAGAGGCGATATCATTGGGACTTTACGCCGCCTACCCGCAAAACCGGCACCTGACCGCGCGCATACGAGCGCTGATTGACTATCTGGTGAAGCAGTTGCGCGGAGAGTAACGGACACCCATCTAAGGGGATGACCCAAACGTACCCGAGTGCACCCAGCCCTATGGCTAAAGCTGAAAGGAATCTACTCCATGGAACTCAACTCGGATTTTTCTTCCCGTGTCGTAGTTCACTCTGATCAGCTTGAGTGGCAAGCCTCACCCATGAAAGGCGTAGACCGGCGCATGTTGGACCGGATCGGCGGCGAAGTTGCCCGCGCCACCACCATCGTACGCTACGCGCCGGGCAGCAAATTCTCGGCCCACACGCATACTGGGGGTGAGGAATTCATCGTCCTCGACGGCGTTTTTCAGGACGAACACGGCGATTTCCCCGCCGGAACCTATGTGCGCAATCCCCCAACCTCGGCCCATACGCCCGGTTCAAAACCCGGCTGCACTATTTTCGTCAAGCTTTGGCAATTCGACATGGACGACCGCATCCAGTTCCGCAAAACCATGGCGGATGAGTTGGCGGACCCGGTGAATGGCGTGGCGACCGCAGCCCTGCACAAAGACGACCGCGAGATTGTCACCTACAGCCATCTTGATCCGGGTGCCGAGCTCAGGTCTGACGCGGCAGGCGGCATCGAGCTTTTGGTCATTGATGGATCCATCACGGTCGGCAGCGACGTTCTGAACAAGGATGGCTGGCTACGCCTGCCCGAGGGTCAGGACCTGTCGGCCCTGGCCGGACCCGGCGGTGCGAAAGTCTGGATGAAAACAGGCCATTTGCCTTTTGCGCAGGCACCGGCGGTTTAACACCTGCAACTTCAACGGCTGGCCTGTTCGGTTTTCCTATTGGCTGGCTGATCCTTATTTCCTACCGGCTACGATCCGATCCAGGATAAGTGCACAGAACAAGATCGCCAGACCGGCCAGAATGCCCTGACCCGCCGCCGCATATTGCAGCGCCTCCAATACGTCTTCACCCAGACCCTTGGCCCCAATCAACGAGGCAACCACGACCATGGCCAACGACATCAGGATTGTCTGGTTCACGCCAGCCATGATGGTCTTGTGCGCCAAGGGCAGGTCCACCCGCCACAGCAGGTAACGTGGAGTGGCCCCAAAGGCGAGCGCGGCCTCGCGCACGGTTTCCGGCACCTGTTGCAGGCCCAGAACGGTGAAACGGATTACAGGCGGGCTGCCGAAAATCATCGTAGCCACGACGCCTGCTGGCTTGCCCGATCCGATGAAGGCCACAACCGGGATCAGATAGACAAAAGATGGCATCGACTGCATGAAATCCAGAATGGGCCGCACGATGGCGAAGGCACGTGGGCGGCGGGCACAGTAGATGCCCAAAGGGATACCCAGAGTGATCGAGATCAGCGCCGCGGCCCCCAATAGGGCAATTGTGGTCATCGCCTTTTCCCAGAAATCCAACAACCCAAGATAGGCCAGCGCCGCACCGGTAAAGATCGCCACACGCGCTCCGGCAGACAGATAGGCCAACATGATGATCACCAGAGCCACAACCGGCCAAGGCGTATCGACCAGTACCACCTCGATCCAGTCCAGCAGGGTGCGCATGCCATAGGTCAGCCCGTCAAAGAAACCGCGCCCGGCGGTTTTGGTCCATTCAAAGACCGCCTGCACCCCGTCGCCTACATTCAGCCGCCAGTCGCGGTTGGTCGGGAAGGTCTTCAGCACGGCCAAGGCATCTGGCTGCGCAAATTTGATCATCGAGAGCACGACAACAATGCCAGTCAACACCGCGGCGACGACCATCCGAGAGGTCGACCAGCCATGCGCAACGCTTGAGTCTGAACGCCAGCGCACAAATTGCCCCTCAAGCGTCCAATTGGCCACTGATGCAGCCAAAAACTTGACCGCCAGCAACAGGACGATACCCACCGCCAGATAGGTCATACCGGTCGAATCCGCGCCGCGCGCGGCATCTTGCGCGCCGACTAAAGCGCCCTCAAGCGACTCTGCAGCGCGCTTCAAAGAATCCAATGTGGCGGAACCTGTCTGTTCGGCGGCTGCGATCTGCTGACGACGCAGTTCCAACGTTTGTTCAATCTGGGCGGCGCGTTCACGGAACTCGCGGCCAAGGTCACCGAACAGCCCCAGCCCGATCTGGATATAGGCCAGCGTTTCCAGCACCAGAAAGCCCAGAAACCAGGACCACAGCCCACGCGCGCCAAACCAGATCGGCCCCAAAATCGCCGCGACCTTGTTCAGCGTGAACCGATAGCCCGGCGCCTGCATCATATAGGCAAATGTATTCTGATAGTAAGCCTGCCCCTGCCCCACGAAATCAGCGATCAGCCCGTTCAGCCGATCTGCGGTTTCCGGTTGGATCTGTTGCACATCAACATGTTTCATATCGGTCCCCTTATGCCTGACTGTCCTGAATGGCACGGATCAGACCCGCGCGGTTGATCACCCCGACCGTGTTGCCGTCCTGCGTGACCGCGACGACACCGTGGCCGTCGACACAAAGGTTCATCAGATCGGACAGATCCATCTCGGGATGCGCTTCTTTTGCGTCCTCCGGCACCTCGCCATGATGGGCCTCGAATTCATCCACCGGTTTCATCACCGAATGGGCGAAGATCATGTTGAGCTTGGATATACCGGCCACAAAGTCGGCAACATAATCGTCGGCGGGGTTGAGGATGATCTCTTCCGGCGTACCAATCTGCACGATACGCCCGTCTTTCATAATCGCGATGCGGTGGCCGATGCGAATGGCCTCGTCCAGATCGTGGGTGATGAACATCGTCGTTTTATTCAGCTTGTGGCTGAGGTCCATGAACTGATCCTGCAACTGCTTGCGGATCAGCGGGTCAAGGGCCGAGAATGGCTCATCCATCAACAGGATTTCCGGATCGGCTGCAATGGCGCGGGCAAGGCCCACGCGCTGCTGCATACCGCCCGACAGTTCATGGGCGTATTTGTCTTCCCAGCCGTTCAGCTCGACCAGTTCCAACACCCGGTCCGCCTCTTCCCAGCGGCGGGCCTTGCCAGTGCCCCGAATTTCCAGCGGCATCGCCACGTTGTCACGCACGGTGCGGTGCGGCATCAGGCCGAAGTTTTGAAACACCATGGCAACGCGGCGATTGCGCAAGTCGCGCAGACCTTCGTCATTCAGACCCATCACATCGTCACCATCCAGATAGATATGGCCGTCCGTCGGTTCGAGCAGCCGGTTCACATGGCGCACGAGGGTGGATTTACCTGACCCCGACAGGCCCATGACGCAGAACAGCTCCCCACGCTCAATTTCGAAACTGGCATCGGCCACACCAACAACGCAGTTGAACTGCTCTAGCACTTCGGCCTTGCTCAGCCCTTCGCTGTGGATGGCTTTCAAAGCCTCCTGCGACCGCGCGCCGAACACCTTCCACACGCCTTTTGCGTCGATTGCGATATCCGCTGTCATACTGGCCTCACCGCTGTTGATTGGGTTAAGTGACGCCCCCGACACACCGGAGGCGCAACTGCGTTAGTTGGTTTTCAGACCAAGCCAGCCATCGACGGTATCGCCGTTACCATCGATCCATTCGGCTACGACCTCGTCAATCTCGCGGCCCTTGACCACGACCTCATAGGTCAACCCGCTCAGTTGGGCCGCATCCATGTCGATACTGGCCAGGAAAGAAGCCGCCGCCGGATTGCGCTGTTCCAGCGACTTGGAATGCGCCACGGTCACGGTTTTGACCGGCTCACCGGTGCTGACATGGGATTTGTTGTACCAGTCGGCATCCTGATCCGGCTGTACCATCTTATAAGTGGCCGCGTCGTGCTCTGGCTCTTCCAGAATGGTCACGTCGTAGAGGGCATGCACATAATGCGGTGCATAGCAGTAAAACGCCGCCCCTTTTTGCTGATCGACCTGATCCTTCAGCCGCGAATAGAACACGGTCTCATCCTCGGTCGTCGGCGTCAGGAAAGTTTCGATTCCGTAATCCCGCACCCGCACCTTGAATGTATTGGTCGACGCCCAGCCGGACGCACCAACCCAGACCTCGCCCAGCCCATCACCGTCTGAATCGAACAGTTCCTGCGCCATTGGAGTGGCCAGATCGTAGATGGATTTGATGTTGTGATCTTCGACCATGTAGTTCGGCACGCAAATGCCAGCGCGACCTTCGTAACTGCCCGAGGACAGTGCAACCGTGCCCTTCTGATCAACATACTCATCGGTGAACGAGGACTGGTTCGGCAGCCAGACATCCGGATGCACGTCGATATCACCGCGCCCACCGTCCATCGCGGCAAAAATCACCGCGTTGGCACCGGGGGCATAACCGACCTCACCACCCAAACGGGTTTCGATGACCTGACCGATCACCCGGCTCATGATCTTTGCACCCGGCCAGCTGGGTTCACCCACCATGACCTTTTCCTGCGCCATCACCGTTGTCGCGCCCAAGGTCAGAACCAGTGTTGCCGTCAATGTGAGTTTTTTCATGTTTATTCTCCCGTTGCGTTGAGTTGCATGCGCCCTCAGGCGCGCGCCCGCTTGCGTTGCGGGTCTATGAATGGAATGTCTGATACGGTGGCGCCGAGACGCTTCATCCGCCCATCAAGCTGTCCGATCTCAAGTTCGCTGCCATTTTCTGCGTGTTCGACCGACAGCCGCGCCATGGCAATAGCGTGTTCCAGCATGGGCGAGCGTGTGGCCGAGGTGACCACACCCACCTGCCGTTCGCCTGCAAAGACGGGAGCGCCGTGGGCAGGCACGTCATCGCAGCCGATCAACAGCCCCTTAAGCGCCCGACGCGGTTCGCGCGCGTTACGCTCCAAAGCAGCCTTGCCGGTAAAGTCAGATTTGGTCAGATCGACCGCAAAGCCAAGACCAGCTTCGAACGCATCAACGCCCGGGGCGAATTCGGCATTTGCGCCGGCCAGACCGGCTTCGATCCGGATAACGTCCAGCGCGGCCGAGCCCATCGGCGTTATCCCGAATTCCTCACCTGCTTCCATCACCGCGTCCCAGATTGCGACTGCATCGGATTTGGAGCAAAAGACCTCATACCCCAGCTCCCCGGTATAGCCCGAACGAGACAGCATGAACGGCGCGCCTTCACGGTCGCGCAATCGCGCGACGGTGACACCAAACCATTTCAGGTGATCCAGAGCGGGCACATGGGGTTGGGTAAAGACGATATTGCGCAACAGATCGCGCGAATTCGGGCCCTGGATGGCCAGGTTTGGCATGGCTCCACGCAAGGCATGCACGCGTACCTGCAGGCCCCGCTCGTCCGCCAGTGTCTGCAACGCGCGCCCGCTTTCTTCCGAGCCACAGCACCAGCGGAAAATCTCGGGCGCAAGGCGGAACAATGTACCGTCATCAATAACGGCCCCGCTTTCGTCACACATCAATGTGTACGACCCACGCCACACCGGCAGCTTGGCCACGTTGCGCGTGGTCGCCAATTGCAACAGCGCCTCGGCATCCGGGCCGATGATGTCGAATTTGCGCAGCCCGCTCATATCCTGAACTGTCACCGCCTGACGACAGGCCCAGTATTCACCCAGCGTGCCATGGGCAGGATAGCTGACCGGTGCCCACAAATCGCGCGCCGGAGCGAAATGCTGGGTCAACGGAGCAAGACGGTCGTGAAACGCGGACTCCTGACTGATCGACATCGGGGCATCTTCCTTTTCACGATAGGCCACCGCACGGCGGATCGGTGTTTCGGGGCGATAGATGCGTACATGCACATCCGTTGGGTTCCAGCCATTGATCGGGTCAATGTCGTCCGGGCAAGCGGTTGAGACACAGACCAGATCCTCGATTGCGCGCATCGCGACGTAATCCCCGGGGCGGGAATGGGACTCTTCGGTCTGAATGTGATGCGTTGCCGGGTTGACCCAGGTGTTCCAAAAAAAGTTAATGGCCGGCCAGGCCGCGCGGCGTGTCACGCCATAAGGCGCAAGGGCGTTGGACATATTGTCGGAACAGTTCAGATGGCCCGGGAATCCCCGCTCCTCATATCCGCGCGCGGTACAGGCCAGCCCGAAAGTGTCATGCCGCCCGCAGGTATCCTGCACCACGTTCAACAGCGGTCGCATCTCACGATCATAGAATTTGTCCAGCAACCCGGGACCCGGAAACGCCCGCCGCACCATCGAGCGGGTGGCGGTCGAGTCGATCATCCACTCGTCGCCACGATCCAGCCCATCGGCACGCAGCGCCATGAAATCTGAACATTGCTGGCCTTCTACGTCGATGATCTGAGCAAATTCTCCGGCCTTTAATTCGTAGGCAATTGCCCTGCCCTTCGGCACGGTGAATTCGTCCCGTGTGTCACCCAACAAAGGCGGCAGATACGGGTCGCTCATGGCGGCGGATTTGTGCTGAATCGAAACACACCCGGTCTCCATCCCTTGGATCAACTCAGAACGTTCAAGGGGACGGATCACCCAGACCGTGATAGGTGTTTCGGCACGCAGAATCACCGGCTCGGTCGTTTGGTCCAAACGGTGGCAGGGAATCTGACCTGCCCCGCCCTGCGCGCGAACCCATCCTGAAAACCGGGCGCTGTCAAAGTTGACAATCTCCACCTGCCCGGTCGGCGTTAATCCAAGGTTTTCCAACCTGGGCTGCCCGACTTCATCAAACGCCACCAGAACAAGGGATTGGTTCGGCCCAACTCCATCAATTGAAAGCAAATCTCCTGTGGACAGGATCAATTGCAAAGCCTCACGCGCCGCCAGAATATGCGTGCGCGTATCAGAGGTTTTGGGAAAGCCTGGGAAACGGCGACCAGTGCTGTCAAACCCCGTATTCGTGAAAGTATGTAAGACTGAAGATCCGTGCATCGAACTGTCAGAATCCTGTAATGTAACTAGTTACAGAGGTTGATGAAACTAGTTACATATGTCAACACTTTCTTAAACGAACAGATAAAACGGACCTCGAATACGTTGACGCAAAAAACCCCCGAGCCCAAAAAACGCGCAAATCTCAGAGACGTAGCGAAAGTTGCGGGTGTATCGGTGGCGACGGTCTCGCGGGTTCTGAATGAACCGGGCGTGGTGAAGAAAGACACGCTCGAGAAAGTTCAGGCCGCCATTGACGCGTTGAAATTCGTACCCAGCGCTGCTGCACGGGCAATCAATTCCGGTCGCACCCGATTTGTGGGGGCTTTGGTGCCAACGCTGGACAACGCGATCTTTGCCCGGTTCCTCGCCGCCCTTGAGCGTACGCTGTCTGAACGTCAGTTGTCCCTTATCGTGGCTACAACGGACTCGGACCTCGAAATCGAAGCCGAAAAAGCGCAAAGCCTTGTTGATATCGGGGCCGAAGGTCTGATCATCACCGGCGCTGCCCATAGCGACGCGCTGCACGATCTGCTAAACCGGACGATGCTGCCGGCGATCGTCACGTCCTTTTATGATGCGGAGAATCCGCTGCCAACGATCGGATATGACAACGCAGCGGTGGCCCAGCTTGCCCTGCAGCACCTTGCAGATCTTGGGCATCGGCGCATTGCCGTTGTGCACGGCCCCGTTCACGACAATGACCGAACTCGCACGCGCCTGTCCGGGTTGCGCGCTTTGCCCTGGACCGGAGAATTGACCACCTACGAGACCGAAATCAGCCATCGCGGCGGCGCGGAAGGGGCCAGACGCATCTGCAGTCAGCCTCAAAAACCGGATGCTATTTTGTGCCTGTCTGACGTGGTTGCATTGGGGGTTCTGTTTGGTCTTCAGGCCGAAGGTATCACTGTGCCAGACGATGTCTCTTTGGTCGGGATCGACGACCTGCCCAGCTCGGCTGTTGCTGTTCCCGCCATTACCACGGTGCATTTGCCTGTGTCCCAAATGGGCGAAAAAGCCGCCGACGCCCTCGCGCGCTGGATTTCAGATCAGGAAAGGCCCAGTGCCGAACGACTTGAAGGGCGGTTGATGGAACGGCAATCCGCCATACCGCTTCGTTCTATTTAAGCCCCTGAGTATCGGTGTCGGGACGAAAAACGCCCTGACAATAGATCAGGGTGTTGGTTCTTTCAGATAGCCGCGCTCAACCGTAAATCAATCTGGGCAACCAGGTTATGATTTGCGGGAAGAACATGCACAAAAGCAACCCGACCACCTGCAAGGCCAGAAATGGCAGGGCCGATTTGAAGATGTCAGTCATCGGAATGTGGTCAGGCGCCACACCGCGAAGGTAGAACAGCGCGTAGCCGAATGGCGGTGACAGAAAGCTCATCTGCATGTTCACCAGATAAAGTACTCCAAACCACAGGACCAGATCTTCGGGGCTTTCCAGACCAAAGGCCTGTGCACCTAGCGCCTTGATAATGGGCACAAAAATCGGCACGCAAAGCAGCAGAATTCCAACCCAATCCAGGAACATGCCCAGAACGACCAGCAGGACCTGCATCAAGATAAGGATGCCCCACGGCCCCAGACCGGTCGCGGCCAATGCCTCTTGTACAAATTGCTGACCACCTTCCAGAACATACAGGCCCACAAAGATCGTGGCACCGAACATGATCCAGATCACCATTGCCGATGCTTTCAGCGTCGTGGTGCAGGCCTCGCGTATGGTGGGCCAATCCAACTTGCGGTGTATCGCGGCCACGATGAACGCGCCGAAGGTGCCTATACCGGCGGCCTCAACTGGCGTGGCGACACCGGAAAAGATGATGCCCAGAACAACAACGACCAGAGTGATCGGTGCCGCCATTTTACCGACCAACCGCAGCTTTTCCGGGTTGGAAACCCGTTCTTCCACCGGAATGGCAGGTCCAAGCGCCGGGTTGAGGAAACACCGGACGGATACATAAAAGATATACATCCCTGACAGCAGTAAGCCCGGTATCACCGCTCCGATGAACAGTTCACCAACGGATTGTTCGGCCACAACGGCATAGATGATGGCAAGGATCGAGGGCGGGATCAGGATACCCAGCGTGCCGCCAGCCATAATCGACCCCATCGCGATCTTTGGATCATAGTTCCGCTTCAACATCGCAGGCAGTGCGATAATACCCATGGTCACAACTGCAGCGCCAATCACACCCACCATCGCCGCAAGGATCGTTGAGGCTATGATGGTCGCCGAAGCCAGACCACCTTTGACACCGCCAAGAACCTTGTAGATCACATCAAACATATCGTTGATGATCCCGGCCCTCTCGAGCATCGCCGCCATGAAGATAAACAGCGGAATCGCCGACAACTGATAGTTAGTCATCAGCGGAAAGATGCGCGATGGCACAATGTTCAACGCCCTGGCGTCGCCAAGGACGAAAAGGAACACGCAAGCCAGACCACCCGTTACGAACGCCAGGGGCAAACCCGCCATGAGCAGGGCCAGAAGGCTCCCGAACATAATGAGTGTCAGCCACTCAATTCCGATTTCGATACCCATGTCTCTTAGTTTCCTCGCGCGATTTCACGGATGTCCTTGGACATCTTCGAGATACCCTGCAGAACCAGCAGCAGCCCGCCCATGACCATGACCCACTTCATCGGCCACAGTGGGACTTCCCATTCGTTAAAGCTGATTTCGCCCCAGCGGATATTGGTATCGGTCCATTGGGCCGCGTTCAGGCTTGTCAGCATTTCGCCCAGTCCAATCTGGCCGCGTGCCCAGTCAGACACGACTGAGTTACCAGCAGGCACAGCCAGAGCATCCATGGCGAAAATCCACGAGGTCACCAGCAGGGTTCCGGCAAAGATGAAGAAGAAGATCGAGGTCAGAAGATCGACCCACGCCTTTTTTGGGCGCGACAGCGGGGCATAGAAAATGTCAACGCGCACGTGGCTTTCCGTCAACATCGCATAGGCACCGGCGATCAGGTACTGCATCCCGAACATCAGATACATCGCCTCATGCGCCCAGTTGGTGGGCGAGCCAAAGACATAACGGGCGATGACTTCGTAATAGTAGACGAAGACGGCGATCACAGCCCAGTAAGCAACAAATTCACCGCAGAACAACGACAGACGGTCGATCCAGTTGGTCGCGTATTCGCTGTCGTGTTTCGGCCCCTCTTCTGCTTCGGCTTCTTCCAAAGCCTTTTCTGCATCCGACTTTTCCACGTGCGCAGGCAGGCCGGCGTTGGCACGCTTGATCATCCCCGGCAACAAAAGCATGTCGATAAGGATCAGGGCCAGAATTGCATAGAAAGCGTAGCCTGCAGCATTGCCCCAGAACGCGAATGTACGTTCAGCCTCATCCTGCAGAGGAGTGACCTCTTCCACCACGGCGCGCGCTTCCTGCAGACGGGCTTCACCCTTTTCGATCGTATCTTCGGCACGCTTCAAACGACGCTCTGCACTTTTTTGCGAGAAGGATCCCTCTTCCGCCGCATCGACAGTCGCCTGAAGATCACTCAGGTTCGCCCGGGCGTCCGCCACCCGATCTTCTTCACGCGTGATTGTGCGATCTGCGCTGCGGGTCTGGTTCACATAATCTGACAGGACATTTCGAGCGTCCTGAGTTTGGCCATTGGCGTACAGGACAAACAAGAAGATCGGCAGATAAACCAATCCCAGCATGCTTTTCAGATAAAAGCGATGCAGTCCGATTATACCGCCCGTCACCGCAATCATATATGCCAGCGGTAACGTATAGCGTTTCTCTGTCGGCTGTGGGCGGCGCGACAGCACCATCGCCACAAGGGGGAAGACGACCAACCCCACCCAATAAAGCCAATGCGGTAGCGTAAAGCCAAGCCCCGGCATAATAGTCCTCGTTTCTTGCTGGGATAAACAGCTACCCGGGGCCTTCACCCCGGGTAGCGGTAAATTTTATTGACCAGATTAAAGCTTGAGTTCCAGACCCTGGGTCAGTGCCGGATCGACATATCCCAAAGATCCTGACTGCATGTAATCCAGCTGAATCTTGAACACGCGCGCTGCCTGCGGATCGCGATTGGCGTAGTCGAACCAGATTGGAACGGCGACTTCGGTCATCAGATCGACGTCGTCCTGGGTGAGGCGTGTTACCTCAGTCCCATCGGTCTCGAATTTTTGCCATGCTTCCTGGTCGGCGGCCTGAATCGCGGCATGATGCATGTCGGAATAAACGTGAGTCTCCATCTCGACAAATTGCTGCATCTGTGGTGACAGCTTATCCCACGCCGCCTTGCCTACGGTGATGTCCATGATGTCAACCGGCTGATAAAGCGACATAAAGCCAGGAGGACCCATGACAATGTAGTCGGTAACCTGACTGAACCCAAGCGCGTAATTCACAGCCGGGCCAACATAATCGGCCACATCAATGGTGCCTTTTTCCAACGCAGGGAAGATCTCTGATCCCGGCAGAACCGTGGTCTCAGCACCTATGGCGGTAAACACTTCAGCCACCATTCCACCAGGCAAACGCATCTTGCGGCCTGCAAAGTCATCAATAGACCGAATCGGAACCTTGGAATGGATGATGTTCGGACCATGATGGACCGGGCCCACGAAATGCAGCCCCTGAGCCGCATACAGCTCGCGAGCAATATCGAGCCCGCCAAGACCATAGTAGAAGACGTCGTATTCATGCGGATTGCGCAGACCCAGCGGGATCGACGTCAGGAACGTCGCGGCCGGAATGATGCCCTGAGCATAAATGGTGAACGGGTTTACCGCATCCAGAACACCGTTTTTCACGGCATCATAGAGCTGAAAGTCACCAACAACATCGTTCGCACCAAACGCTTGAAATGCCAGCTCCCCACCGGTTTTTTCGGCAATCGTGCCACACCAGTCTTTGAACACTTGCAACCCAGCACCGCCGGGCCAGCTTGTTTGAATTTTCCAGGTCGTACCTTCTGCCGCCTTGGCGATATGAGGTGCCGCCAGAGTGGCTGCACTCGCACCAGCAATCGCCCGCAACGCGCCGCGTCTTGTCGTGAATTTTTGAGGCATTGTGTATCTCCATCCGGGTTTCCATGACCGAGCGTATAGCTGTGCCACGCCGTCAGTCACTTGGTACGTCTATCACGGGTTTTACCAATTGGTATAGTTTTCTGTCCAATTTAATCTTGCTTCAAGACAAGCAAAGTTGATTTGACATCCCGCCAGTCAAGTACATGGCACCTGGTTCAAAACGGAGTAGAGGCCTGAGGTCCCACAACAACAAGCTAACGAGGCCGCGACAGATGATCCCCACGACAGCCTCTGGAATTTGCGATTTTTCCTGGCGAAATCAGCTACCCAGAATTTTCTCAATCCGTTGCAAAACATCCATCAGCGGCCCTGCACGTCTTGAGCCAGGATCGTTTTTCATGCTTGCCGCAATGGCCATCCGACTTTCAACAATTTCTGCAAACCCCTGTAAAAGGTCCTCGCGCTGCGACGCGATGTCCTTGAAGCACTTTCGATCAATCTGCACCAAAACAACATCACTGGACGCGGTGAAGGTCTGAAACGACGGCGCGTCTGTCAGCATAGACGCCAGACCAAAATACTCGCCAGAGACCAGTGGATTAAGCACGCGCGTCTTCCCAGAAGCATCGGTTACGCTGGTTTCAACCACGCCGTTCAAAACAATGTAGACAGACGGTGAAACCTCGCCTTCGGGTAAAATCACTGTTCCTGCGTCAAAAATCGCCGAGTAGCTACGCGAATTCAGGCTTTCCAGTTCGGCTTCATCAAACAAAGAGGCAAAATCCAGACTTCGTAAAGCATGAAGTGTGGTCGGTGGCGTGGCCACAACCTTCTCGGCTGCCTGAAACCTGACATCCTGCATAGACGGGGCGGCCTGAATACCGGCTTGCTTAAGTGAATAGTGAAGTTCCCGAAAAAACTCTTCCCGCCCTGCAAACATTGACGGATAGCTAGGAAAGTGCAGCCACACGATATAGCGATAGGGGACAGTTCCCGAGTCTACCAAACGCACACTGGGCAGTGGAGTCTTGGCCAGCCGTTTGCATTTGAGTGCGACCTCAAGCAAAAGCGACTTGGCAAACCGAGGGTCGATCTCCGGTGGCAACGTCACAGTATACATCGGAGAATAACGGTGGTCCGGGCCGTGCAGATTTCGAAATGTCTGAGCAGCAAGTTTACTGTTTGGAACAATCAATGTCGTGTTGTCCCAGCCCCGCAACCGTGTAGCCCTCCAGTTCAGGTCCCGAACCTCACCTTTGGTACCGTCCTCAAGCTCGATCCAATCCCCGATTTTGAATGGGTGTTCGACACTCAGAGAAATACCCGAGAACAAATCCCCTAACGTGCGCTGCATCGCAAACGCAATAATTGCCGCCATCGCGCCAGTGGACAAATACAGCCCGTTTATTGAAAGCCCGTGACTTACGCCGAAGGTCGTCAAACCAAGAATGATAGCAGCTCCGAACAGCAAAACACGCGGCAAACCGGGAATATGGCCTTCGTCTATGAAACTGGAGCGTGATATCCAAAACAGTTCGATGGATCTTGCGATCACAACACTTACCGTGACGTACACGATCAAAAACGCAGAAAACTCAAACTTTGCGGCCAGATCAGCGTGCTGAGCGGCATCGAACCTCAAACTCGCCAGCGCATACAATGACATAACCGTTGAGACAGTCAGAACCCCTCCAATCAGGTTAAGAACCTGATGAACTCCGGTAACTGGCCGAGACATTGCAATTGGCCGCTGAGGGCGCCAAACAACCCAGAGCGCAAAGAGTACAATAGCAATGATCGCGAACCAGACGTGTCTTTGAACAAATTCATCGACAGATTGAACAAGGTTCATCCATACCTCACTTTGCAAGGTCAGTTGAATGACCCACGCGACCAAGGAAAATCATCCGCCATATATGCGCAAGTGAGTTGCTGAGAACCAGTCAACAGTTCTTTAGGACAAGGTGATCAAAGATATTCACATGGAATGCAAGCCGGTCTCCATAGCCAGAGACGCTCTGATCCGCCGTCCATATCTCAGTAGGCCGGCATCCCTTGGTGTAATCGCCGCCATGCATGGCTGCTATGGATTTCGAGTGTTTGGACCCAAGGCTGACTGTGTTTGGAACTTACCCAAACATGTTGATCCAACGGATCACCATCGGAGCCAAGCAGATCATCAACAGAACGGGCATCATGAACATGGCCATCACGGCGGACATCTGAACCGGAAGGCGGTTGGCCTTTTCCTGCGCACGCAATTCACGATCTATACGCATGTCAGTCGCAAAGCGGCGCAAAGACGTCGAGATACTTGTCCCGTATTGATTGGATTGCAAAAACGCATTCGCAAACGAATTCACTTCGTCAATTCCGACACGGGCGGCCATATCCATAAAGGCTGCCTGACGTTCCTTGCCCGCTTGCAGCTCCAACTGGAGGATTGTGAACTCTTGCGAGATTTCCGGCGCCGCACGTGCCATTTCATGGGAAACACGCACCATGGCCGCATCGAAACCTAACCCGGCCTCAATCGCAACCTGCAGCAAGTCCAATGCATTCGGAAGGCTGTGTTCAATAGCCTGGCGGCGTTTCTTGATCCGATACCGTAGCCAGAGTGACGGGCCGTAAAACCCAACCACCATCAGCGCGGTCACAATCTGCAAGGCATTCAGCCATGTGATATTCTGCAAAAAACCGGCAATACGTAACTGATCCTGCGTTTCACTCGGCAATGCCAAAGCCAGCACAAATGCAGCCGGCAACACGAACCCCATAACAACGCGGAATAGATAGAAACTCCGGATGGCGTTCTTGCGCTGAATACCTGCCTGTTTCAATAACCTCCCAACTTTGGAGCGCTCACGCTGAGATGAAGGAACAAACGCCTTAAGAAGTCCATGCGGATCGCTATTGTCCCCTTGGATGAGGTCGAAATCCGCACCATGGCCAGAAGAAATCGTTCCAACACGCATTCGGCGTACCGCCGTGTCGTCACTTGCTGCCATGCCCGAGACGCCCAGAACCACAAAGAAAACGCTAACAGCAATACCAGCCAGCAGCAGATATTGCAGGGGCAGATCTTGGCCGTCCAGAAATTCTTGAATGAAATCCATGTTACCGCTCCTGCTTAGAACTTGAACTTGACCAACCGTTGCAAAATCACCCCCTGGGCGATTATCAAGCTAATGATCACGCCCACAAAATAGGGGTACAGAGGGTCACTCCGGACGTCGCCGTAGAATGTTGGTGTCGACAATTCGATTGAGCCGTATATTAACAACGGCAGAAACGTCAGAATAAGGCCGCTTAGACGGCCTTCGGCAGAAATAGCCTTAATTTTCTTCTTCATCGTCTGACGATCTCTGATGACCTGAGATAGAATGTTCAGAATCCGCGCTAGGTTGCCACCGGTCCCATGCTGAATACCGATACTTACGGCAAGGTAGTTCGCATCCTCGGTTCCTACCCGCTTAGAAAAATCCTGAAAGGCCGTTGCGACGTCATCGCCATAGTTGATCTGATCCTGAATAAGGCCAAATTCTGTGCCGATTGGGTCTGGCAGATCGGTCGCCACATTGCCGACCGTTACCGCCACCGGATGGCCGACTTTCAGACCTCGTGCCATCAGGTCCAATGCTTCCGGCAGCTGCTTTGTCAGTTTTTTGGCTCTGGCTTCTTTCATTGCAACCAAAACTATGAATGGCAGTGCGGCGGCTACGGCGATGCTACATATCCAAGCAAGTTCGGGGGGCAGGTAAGCCGAGACAATAGTAAACAGCGCAACGCCCAGCATCATTGCAAGTAAAACAATCCAGATCGGATTGATCGTCACCCCGGCATGCACACACAGACGACGAAATCGGGCGACCATTCCAGGGTTTTCACCTATTGCCAACATCGACGGGTCCCGCAGCAATTGCAGAACCTGATCGGTCGATGCTCCACCCTGGATCATCTTCATCCGCCGGTTTCTGGCCTCGCTGTGGGTTTCTTTGCGCGCAAGAAGCTGCTGCACGCCTTCATACATCAGCAATATGCCAAGGAAGATGGATACGTAGATCAGTATGCTGATCGTGTTTGGCTGCAGATCAATCATGACGACGTCGCCCCATGAATAAACATTCTGTTATCTACATCCACTCCGGCAGCGACCAGTTGGTCGAAGCATTTCGGCCGAATGCCGGTGGGCAGGAACTCTCCCAGAACTTCGCCGGTCTCAGACTTGCCGCGACGCTTGAAGACAAAAATGTCCTGCATGGTGATTGTGTCGTCTTCCATGCCGGTCACTTCCGAGATGCTGACGACCCGGCGGGTGCCATCGCTGAGACGGCTAAGCTGGAGCACAATCTGAATGGCTGACGCGATTTGCGACCGTATGGTTCTGACGGGCAGATCCGAGCCCAGCATCGTGACCATCTGTTCAACCCGGCTCAGCGCATCGCGGCTCGAGTTCGCGTGAACGGTTGTCATCGACCCATCGTGCCCAGTGTTCATCGCCTGAAGCATGTCAAAACACTCTGACCCTCGGACCTCACCCACGATAATGCGGTCGGGGCGCATCCTCAGAGCATTGCGGACCAGATCACGTTGCGTGATGACTCCATGACCTTCGGCGTTCGGTGGACGGGTTTCCAAACGAACAACATGGCTTTGCTGCAGTTGCAGTTCGGCCGCATCTTCGATTGTCACAATGCGCTGTCTGCCATCGATATAAGACGACACCGCATTCAGCATGGTTGTTTTTCCTGACCCGGTACCGCCCGAGATCAGGATGTTCAACCGCGCCTCAACCAGCGCTTCAAGAAGCTTGGCAGCCTGATCATTCATACTTTGCTGATCGACTAACTTTTTGATTGTCAGCGGGTTCCGGGAAAACTTCCGGATCGACAGGGCCGGCCCATCGACCGAGCATGGCCGGATGATTGCATTCACACGGCTGCCATCTTCAAGGCGGGCGTCGACCCATGGTTGGGATTCGTCGATACGACGGCCAACCTTGCTGACGATCTTGTCGATGATCCGCAGCAGATGGCGTTCGTCGCGGAAACGTACAGTCGATTCCTCAAGCAGGCCAAAACGTTCGACGTATACCTGGTCATAAGAGTTCACCAGAATATCGTTGATTGTTGGGTCTTCCAGCAGCGGCTCTAACGGTCCCAACCCCATCACTTCGTGGATCAATTCGTCAATCAGCGCTGAAAAGGCTTCTGATCGCATATGCAGACGTTCCGCTTCGATCAGACTGGTAACCAAAGCCGCAATCTGGCGCTTGAGCTCTGAACGTTCGACCTTGTCGATAACAGACAGGTTCAGCCGGTCCAGAAGCTCACCGTGCAGGCGGCTTTTCAGCTCAAGATGCGCTTGCAGGTCGGTATCAATAGGTTCAGGAGATACTTGAGCCTTCGGAGGCGTTTCGATTGGCCGTTCCAGCGTCAGCACATTCGATTTAGAAGCAGCTTTGCGTGATCTGAATTCGTTGAACACGGTAATCTCCCTTTATATATTCTTTGTTGCCGCAGTCTGTTCTTCGGCCGACAAATCAGCAGCCAACTTCTTCAAGGCTTTTCCAAGATCAGATTGCGGTTTCATGTCCGTGACCGGACGCCCCAGATCCACTGCGTTCCGGGCGACTTTCGGGTTGTCCGGAATCCAATGTTTAAACTTTGTATCCAAAACCTTCTCGGCTTCACGAACATGCGGTGGCCGGATTAATGAGTTGCGCTCGCGGTTGACGATAACCTCAACCGGCAAGCCAACGTTTGCCTCGCGGTAAAAATCGATCAGTCGCCTAGCTTGGCGCACGCAGGGCACGGTAGTATCCGTGACCAAAGCAAGCTGAGCTGCACGCTTGAATATGGGTTCGACCCAATCAACAATGGCACAGGGAAGATCAATCACGATGTAATCATAACGCCGTTGCAGCAGGTCCAGCATTCCCTCGATCAAATCCGAACGTAGCGACTGTAACGGAACCATCGGTGAAGGCGCGCACAGAACATCCAAGCCCAGGTCGTGCTGCTGCAGGATTGACGACAAAAAATGATCATCAGGTAATTCTGCGTTCTCAATCAGTTGCAGGAAGCCGCCGTTGTCCTCGATATCAAGAAAAACGTTCGAGTTTCCGAATTGAATATCCAGATCCAAAAGGGCGACTCGGCTCTTTGCAACTTTGCGGAACATGGATCCCTTTCCGCCAACAAGTGCACAGGCAAGATTGACCGCGACAGTAGACGCGCCCGCCCCACCGCGCGTTTTTGCAACCGGGATCACTTTGCCTAGTGCCCGCCCGCCTTCGTGAAACTGAGTCTGCGGGACTGCGCGGGCAGTGATTTTCTCGCTGACTGCGGCTTGCAAGCTTTCTTGATCAATCGACAGCGGTAGAACTTCGTCGACACCAATCTTCAAAAGCGCGCGCGCCTTGGTGATTGAGACATCATTCTGGGTCAACGCCACAAACACGGTGTCGTCTTTGCGGTGGCCCAGAACCTCTTTGATCGCCTGCACTTCACTCGCGTCATCCGGATCAATCTCAAAAATCACCAGATCATGCTTGAAAGCAAGTTCCAGAGCGGTGCCGTTCAATGCCTGGAACGAAGTCCCATTCTCAGTGACCGTGTTGTTCCTTTCAGCCGGGAATACCTCGCTGACCATCTGCGTGATAGCTTCGTTATCGGAAACAAGCATCACTGCGTGCGACTTAAAATTCGAAACGCTCTTGTTCATTATCCTGACTCTCCTAATGCTAGGTCCTCGGCAGGCAACGAAACGCTGAAATTCGAGTAACCAACCGCCTGGGGAAGTGTGCTGTTCGTCGCGCCCGCGGCGTTTGCCAGCGCGGCCAGCGGTGAAACAAAATTAAAATCTGCCAAATCCAATTCGACGGTGACCATGGGGGTGAAGGGGCCGCCCAAGAAACCTAAGTTGTCGTTGAAATCATAGTGAAACCGCAGGTTGTCTATTGTTGCGTCCGGCGGCAAAAGCGGGCTGACGCGGCCCCAGATTTCGGCTGCCGTCGTATTGGTCGCCGCACCCGAACAGGGGGTCAAATTCGGGTCTATGCAAACTCCTGTCCCTGCGCTGCAGGACGTGCCAAATCGAGGAGCCAAAGATGATGGGCCGCGATTGTGGGTATCGGGAAATACACCTGCTCCATAGTTACATGCAGGTGGGCGGACGACAGCGATGCGCGCCGCGAGCTGTGCCGCTTTTTGTGCGCTTACAACACTGTAAGACAGCCGTCCAAAATCCAACAATGACAGGAACAAAAACAAAAACAGGGAAACAACCACGGCGAACTCGACAAGAACGCCGCCAGTTTGATCGCACAGGAAACCCCTCCCCTTACGGGTCAGTTGCGCGCGGATATGCATCAGGATATTCATTGCCCAAATATCCGCGATGTATCTGAAACGTTGGTTGTCACAGAGGATATGCCATTGCCGAACAGCGCCAGCAGCCCACCCATCGGAAACTGAATGGTAATATTTGCACTGACCGTTCCAACGGGTGCCGGGCTGAGCCGATAGGTTCCCGTCACACAGGACAGGCTGGGTGTCACCGAATTGATGGTAATGCTGGGCGGGAACAAGCTGTTGGTATTCTTATCTTCTTCGACAATGCCCTTCAGCGTTGTCGTAAGTCCGGTGACCGTCCCGCCAGAGGAACAGATATCCGATGGCGTGACGCGGGACATATAGCGGCTGGCATCCCGAACACCTGCTATGACGGACTGGTATGACCACATCAGACGCGCAGATTCCAGGGTCACGGCCAAAAGCAACAGCATGACGGGCATGACAAGGCCAAATTCCACCAAGATTGCGCCTTCGTCATCCCGAGCAAAACGTTTGAGTGGCGAAGCCAGATGTTTTTTCATCACCCTACGCCCCCTCACCGATACAGCTGCACGATGTCGCGGAAGATACCGCCGAACCCGTTACCGCCGCTGCCAACGCCCGAGACATCAGGGAAGCCGACAATCTCACCATGGATGTCAAAGCTGGGCGGCGAGCCACCATCGTCACCCACGGGTTCGGTCAGGAATACCGCGACGAATTTTGTGACCGGCACGCCCGAGGTTCTGCCAGAAACAGGGTTTTGCACACAATCGACACCCGCCGCGATCACAACGCGCCGCGCCGGATCAGTCGACATGTGGCTTGAACACATTGGGCGACCGGTTTCGGAAAGACTCGAATCCAGAATATTCGGCGTATCGGGATTGGTAGTAGCACCGGAGTTTCCGTACGCGATCTCACGCAGGTACATGCCGTACCGTGTGTTCGCGAAAACAGTATCCGACCCGGTTAAAATAGGCAGATGGTCGGCGCTGCCAACTCCGTCCGCGACATTATCGGCCAGGTCATGATTCTGATCCAGATAGCCCTGGCGATCCCAAACGCCATCGCCAAACCGGTTGTTGCCGCCGCATGTTCCCGCCGTCAGACACAGGTCACGGCCAAGAGCCGCCGTATCAATTGTGGCCTCTTCGTTGCCCTGGATACAAGATCCGCCACCCTTTTTCTGAATTCCCTTGATAACGTTAGGTGCGGGCGCAAAATCAACGTTGTTTTTCTCGCCGTTGAGCACGCTGCGGTAGATGTCAAAACGCACGTTGAACGCTGCGTTGGTGATACCAACCTTCTGCCCCGGCTCGGTGTCCAAACCGTTGGTCAGGGCGCATTGGGTAATCTGATCCTGCGCCGCAATCAGACAGGCCAGTTTGTTGCCGCCCTCGTCCGCACAGACACCTGACGTATCATGGAAATGGTCCAGATCAATGAAGCCAAAGTTACCGGGCCCCCAGGCGGTGCCATTGCCACCGCTACGCAACAGCATCTGATCGCCAACGTTCAACGTCGTTTCCCAGTTTGGCGGCAAGCAGAACATCAAGGGTGAAATGTCACAGGCCGCTTTCGAGTATCCGGCAACCGCCTCGGGAGAAATGTTGACCCCTGCAAAACCGCTTCCACCAAGCATTTTGTCAAGAGCTGACGCCAGGTTCATACTGACTGATTTTGGTGTCAACACAACATGCGCAAACTTAGCCTCGCGGGGATCAGTGGTTAGGTCCGCACCCAAAGGAGTAAGATCCGACACTGGAAGAGCAGAATGAAAAGTAAGAGTATAATCCGACACACCCGAAAGCGCGGTGGGTCCATTGGCAAATGTCTGGCTGTCGCTGATCAGATTGGCCGCGGCATTCGCCGCCCGGGTGATCGCATCGGGCTGCCCGTCCAATTCTCCGGCAGCGGCAAGGGCAACGTTGTCGGCAAAAGATTGAAGTTCAGCATGGGTCGAATTCAGTCGCCCAACATCCAGCGTGATCGCAAAGAAGCCAAGAAACGCTATTAGAGCAGTGCCCCAGAGGATCGCGACGGTGCCGCGTTCATCCTTCGCAAAGTGAGATATGACGGATTCCAAACGCATGGCTCTGACTCACTGTCCGGCGCTTTGGCTAATTTCGATCGGCTGAACCCCAGGCTTCGCGTCAGGAGATACCACCGCAGGGGCAAGTTCAGCGCCTGTCTGGTTACCTGATTCCACCTCTGGAGTTGGTGCAGCATCTGTGCCTTCATTGGCCTTTCTGCGTTTTCTTTCAAAAGTCACAACTTCGGACTCTGTGCCACGGTTCAGACGGACAGTGGGTTGGGCTTCGACGTTTTCCACCGGACCCTCTTCCTGTAGCAAATCGCGCAAGCGGACCATTTCCATCGGTGCATCCTCGACACCGTCCAGTGTTCTGAGCGTCAGGCTCAGCGTTCCAGCTCTTTGAGCCAGGGCAAGGCGTTGGCCTTGTTCCGGCGTCACCTCCACCGTAATCGTACGCGCCACCTCGGGTTGATCTGTCAATTCCTCAGACTGTTGATCGACGCCAATCACACGAATTTTCTGCAAAATCGTCACGGCGCTTAATTCCAAACTCGCGCCTTGGGTCAAAACAATATCCACCCAATCACCCGGGGTAACAAAGCCACCAACCGCAGTGACCGCATCAACTTTGATCGCCATTGCGCGCGTGTTTTCGCCAAGCTTTTGGACTAGTGTGACCTTTTCACCAAAATTTGAAACCTTCGAAAGAATCATTACTTCGCCGGGATAAAACCGTCCTTTGGCGCGGCGCAATTGACGCCGGTTGTCAGGAACAAGGACACTGATATCGGTGAAAACCCCAGGCGGCATAGCTTCGCGCGGCCACAGATGAGTTGAAACATGATGCCTTTCAATCGGCTGACCAAAAGCAATTTCAGAGCTGGCGATGTAAATCTCAACCAGATCAGCCTGAGTTGTCGTTTCGACCGCAGTAGTCTTCAATTGAATGTGGTCTTTGGCCAGGAACACAGAACCAGCAGCAATCGCGATTCCGAAAAACGTGGTAATGATTGGTCTGATACGCATCTCTGTCTCCAAAAGTTACGCTCAAAAAATTCGAAACATCGGTAATTTTGTCTTCGAAAATCCCGGCGGTGTATTCTGCGCCGATACATCAATGCGGCGGCGCAGAATTCTGTTGTGGTTTGCAAATTGCAGATTGCTGATGGCTCAGCAGGGGTTGGTGGCGCCCGCTGCCATCACAGCGCCGCAAGCGCCTTGCACGTTGGCCGCTGTTGTCGTACCCAAGAAACTGAACGCGCCAACAGCAATTGAGGCTACGACCAAAAGCGCGAGGCCATATTCAACAATCGCCGCACCGCTTTCTTCTTTGGTAAACTTCTTCATAAATTTGGTCATGTTTCCCTCGAAAGGTTAAATTGAAATCAACGCTGCATTATTACAGCGCAAGCTATGCATCTTTCGCGTCAGCTCACCAATTACGGTAATGACGCCCAATGCGCCCGCCATCCGTTAATAATAGGAACAATTCGCCTTAATATATTTTTTTTATCGAAGTACTCAACCTTTGATTGATTTTCTTTAACTCTATGTTAACAGCCCATTAATTTAAATGCGAATCAGATTAATTGGAAACAATGTCGCAAAATTTGACTTGATTGTGGCAGAAGTGAAAGGATATCCTCGATCAGAAAACTTAGCTTGGAAGGCGCACAAAAAGCGTATCCGGCTAAACGGATGGGGGGTATTTCTACATAAAAAACATGACGTTATAAGTTGAAAGATTCTGTCGGCCACTGGAAAAGCTTCCTGTAAAAGCTCTTAATTCGGTTGTCGGCGTCGCGGAATCCGAACAAATTTATAACTGAGTTGTGGCCACTTTGGGGACCCCAACGAATCGGTTTAGTTGGGTGAGTTGGTAGAGTAATGAGTGTTAGTTTTTCAAATGGTGCTTTTGCGCAGCAGAGTCTGAATTTTGTCATGGAATGGGTCCATGCATTGAACGGTGACAATACCGTTTCAAATATTCTGCAACTTCTAGTGGAAATAACAAATGCAGACGCGGCATTAATTACACGAATTAATAAACCGGAACATAAAGTAAATTATATTGCACGTTGCAGTATCAATGAAGGGAAGGTTTGGCCGGTTCAACCTCGCACCCAAATTGATTTGGTTTTAGGAGATAATATTTCCACCGCTAAAGCCGGAACCGTTTGGAAATTGACTGAAGCGCTGCCCACTGACCGGACAAGGGCAATCAATGGCAGGGATCAGGTTCCAACAGGGCTAGTTGAAGTTCTTGTCATTCCGCTGGAAACAAAGGGCGGAAATGTCGACCACCTTGAATTGCACTACAGTCACAGTCCCAGGCGCAACGAGATGGGCTTGTTAACTGCCTTGGCTCCAACTCTTGCTTCCGGTTGGAGCAGGCGCGTGCCGGGTTCGGTCACAACACGTTCCGAACAAATTCGCGGCTACCTTCCCAAAATCGTCAAGGACACCAAGTTCGTTCCGATTCTGGATCCGCAGAACCCCACGCAACTCAGCAGAAGTGAGTTTCGTGTATGCGCCATGATGAAGGAAGGGATGACTGTCAAAAAGATTTCGCAGATCCTGTCAGTCTGCCCGGCAACGGTTCGATCACACCTGAGTTCGATTTTTTCAAAAACCGGCGCGTCAAACCAGGTTGAATTGTTGCATCTGTTGAATCGCAATGCCGATACCGCAGATACATTCATGCCCTCGGAAATAGTGAGCATAAGCTGATTCCGGCGGCGTTCCGACGGGCTGGCACAATCCTATCACGTTGATCCGCATCTTTGTTGAAGAAGGTCAGCGAAGCCTCCTGACTACACAACGGTGAAACCATCGCAATTGAAACAGGTTGCGGTAGAATGCTTCATTTGCGATCAATTCTATTGTTCACAATTCGACAACAATATTAACGGAATGTGAATACGGTATTTTCGGAGGGTTCAACCAACATCACGCATACTAATCTGATCGATCTGAGTCTGCATAACGCGCTCTATCCCGGGAAAGGGACAAGCATGAGAAAGACTGCCACAGAAAACGCTCTTAACAACGTGATCGCTGGAATAAAATCAACTCGTCCAACTTTGGGAAAAGACGTACCAAAGGCCAAGAAATCGAATGACCGTCGTTTTCCTCCTGTCGAAAAGGCTCTGCTGAAAATCGTGAGCAACAAGCGACTTGATGCGACGAAAAGGAACGCCTGACCGCCGGGCATGATTTCGGCGGTTTTTTTCGGGCCACGTCCTACCCGAAAAATAAAAGGCGGCGGCCCGCTCCGATCGGAGCGGGCTTTTCAGTAAAAATCGCATTACACTCAATAATCAGAGGCCACATTATTTGCGGCGCGCTGTTTGCCGGACCAATACCGGCTCTTTCAGCGACAGAATCTGACAACCTTTAAAGTCCGAGTATTGATTTCACTGTAGCTTCAACTTCATCTGTAACGGGTTTATTCGCGGCATTTTCAAGCGCTTCGCGTTCGGTTATCGCCTGGTCTTCGACGGCATGTGTCAGATCCTCAACCGCTGTCGCCGTTTCTTCGTACTCAATAGCAGACTGCTGTTCGTCGCTCAGATTCTGAGCCTCTTCGATCGATTCAGACAAAGCGGCATTGGCTTCTTCGAGCTCTTTTTCAATATCCGGGTCGGATCCACCCGCTTCTTGAAGTTCCTTTTCGAGTTCATCTACGCGGTCCTTGTTTTCCTGAACATCTTCAACAGCCGCTTCGAGATCTTCCTCGATGTCCGAAATCGGACGTTCGGGTGGGGTCAGGTCACTCAGTTCATTCTGCTTTTCCTCCAGCTCCTCCCGAAGCTCTTCACCCGCCAAGACAGTATCCCTGTAATGGGCAATTCGACCGACACGCGAATGGGGCGCTGCATTGTTCAACGCTGTTTCGCTCGCGTTCGCGGCGTTTAGCGCGCCCAGTGCCGATGGATGCACGCCCAACAGATCGGCCATCTTATATCTTTTTGTCCGAACCTTCGGACGGACAGATTTGACCACATGAGTTGGCTCCACAGACACGCGATTAACTCGACTGTTTTTTTGCGTCACTTTCGAGGTGCCATTCTTCTTGCCGCCAAACAGGCCCTTTAAAGAAAATTTGCCAGTCTTGGACTGTCCCGAGCCCTGTTTCAAATGCGATTTCCCAGCAGCTCGTCCGGCGGAGTTTTTTCCATGGCTCTTCGACGCTCCCGAGGCGTCAGCTTTACTCTTGCCCTTCCCTCCTCCACCTTTTCCATTTCCTCTGTCGCCACCATTTCCTTTTCCTTTGCCGCCTTCTCCATTCCCGTTTCCTCCGCCGTTTCCTTTGCCCTCTTTGGCGTATGCGGCGTCCGGAACCGAGAAAGCTCCAACAATCGCGGTGCATCCCATCAGGCCAATTGCGATGGCGGCAGCCTTCAAAAATACGGTTGACTTAGTGGTCATAGCGGACCTCATTAGTTGAGAACGTTGTTTCAATATCAGCGCCTGTCCAAAGGATCTGGCGGGGCCAGCGGCTGTATTGGAATCAGAAATAAACAACTCAATTTAGCCCCATTGCCCTTGAACCTGCGACGAACCGACCATTCATCACCAGTTCACATTAAAAATGGTAGAATTTTGCTGTATTTGCGCGTTAGTGATTAGTTAAGATGAAAAAGCTTATACTCATCGTTTGCCTGGCAACCTTTCTCCAGACCGGAGACGGGAATGCTGCCCCGCGCGAATTGAAGCAATCTGAGTTGCGCAGAGCGACTTCATCCGGTGATGCTATCAGGCTGAAGAGAGTCATCAAAGGTGTCGAGCGGGTATTTGGCGGCACCCCGGTTGATGCACGCGCCTTTCAAACAGATCAGGTCTATTACCGAATTCTGGTTAAAAAACCCAACGGGAACATCCTCAGCGTCATTGTCAATGCGCAAACAGGCGTAGTTGTACCCAACCGCTCAAACATCGGGCGGCAAATATCCAGAGCTGCGCAAGCTACATCTGGAGCCGCGGCCAGATCAGCGGCCCAAAGTACAGCCAGCAATCAGGGTAATCTCGGCAATTCGGCAAATGCCCGTGGAAATTCGAACGCCAACTCGGGTGGAAACAACAATGGAAACGCCAGCGGTGGCGGAGGTGGAAATTCTGGGGGCAATGGCAACTCCGGGGGCAACGGGGGCGGAAATTCGGGCGGCAATGGTGGAGGGAATTCCGGCGGCAACGCCGGTGGCAACTCTGGTGGCAGCGGGAACGGAAATTCAGGTGGAAACGGAAACTCCGGGGGCAACGGGAACGGAAATTCAGGTGGAAATGGAAACTCCGGGGGCAACGGGAACGGAAACTCAGGTGGAAATGGAAACTCCGGGGGCAACGGGAACGGCAATAAATAGTGGTTACAAAATTTTTACACATCTATAGACATAAGATATGAGAATACTCCTCGCTGAAGATGAACCGCACCTTTGCGACCAAGTTAAAAAATTGCTGAACGCTGAAGGACGGGTTGTTGATATTGCGAACAACGGCACCGACGCGCAATATCTGGGCACGACTGAACCCTACGACATGATAATCCTGGATCTTGGGCTGCCCGAAAGGGATGGCATCTCTGTATTGCGTGAATGGCGCAATGCCGGCATCAAAACTCCGGTTTTGATCCTGACCGCCCGCGACGGTTGGAGCGAAAGGGTCGACGGATTGGATGCCGGCGCTGATGATTACATGACCAAGCCCTTCCATTTACCTGAATTGGCCGCGCGTGTACGTGCAATTCTGCGTCGCCAAAGCGGGCAACTGAACCCTGTTATCGAAATGGGGAACGTCATGCTCGACACGCGCAACGGACGGGTGACTGTGGACGACGTTCCGGTTGATTTGACAGCTCAGGAAATCGCTGTGCTGACCTATCTGGCCCATAACGCCGGACGTATGATCCCCAGGACAGAGCTTTCAGAACATATCTACGAATATGATGGCGATCGGGACTCGAACACCATCGCGGTTTTCATCAACAGATTGCGCAAAAAACTAGGGCCTGACCTGATCACCACGGTTCGAGGTCGTGGGTATATGATCGATCCGGGCTAATGTTATCACTGCGTCAACGGGCATTGGTTGGGGGGCTGGCATCCGGGGCCCTGTCGGTGATCGTGGGCACATTGGCGGTATTGTCCTACATCGATTCACGGGTTTCCAATCGGATTGACTCGGCACTGAGGGATCGTCACACGCAGCTTGTAGTAGGGCTAAGCGTTACGACTCAAAACCCTGAGGCCCTGCGCGATCTCATGTTCGATCCATCATATAGCGCACCCTATTCAGGCCGATACTGGCAGGTCACCAGCAGTGACGGCCAGATTTTCACATCAACGTCTCTGTTTGATGAAACAATAGCCGAACCGCCCGCGTCCCCACAGACCGTGACGCTATGGAATACGCCGGGTCCGGAAGATGAGGCATTGCGCAGCGCCTATCAAAAGATAACCTACGAAGACGGGACTGTTTGGGGCGTCAGTGTTGCCGAGAACCAAACTCTGTTGATCAATGAAAGGCTGTCAGCACAGCGCAATCTGTTGCCCGTGTTCGGACTTGTGGGTCTGATCGGTGTCGCAAGCTCGCTATTGCTTATGTCGATTATCATGGGGCCACTTCGAAAACTGCGGACCGATGTGACCCATCGCTGGGACTCGGATGATGATCTGAAACCGACGGACTATCCAAATGAGGTATCCCCGTTGGTAGAGGACTTGAACCAGCTCCTGCGACGCAACAGAGATATTGTGTCGGGTTCACGCAGGCACGCGGCCGATTTGGCCCATGCACTAAAGACCCCGACCGCCATTCTTCGTAATGAATTACAGAGCATGTCCGAAAGCGGCATCGAAACCAACATCGCCCAAGAAGCACTGGACCGGGTTGATGCTCAACTGGGTCGGTCGCTGGCCCGGCTACGGGCAATGAACACCGCAGAACTTTCGCATTCACGGACTGACATTTCCCATTCTGTAGACAGGTTGACACGGTTGTTTTCGACGATTGCCAAAAGAGACAACAAGACACTGGAGGTCAAACGCGATCCTGACCTCTGGGTGCGCATGGACACGCAGGACGTTGAAGAAGTTCTTGGAAACCTGCTGGACAACGCGGTCAAGTGGTCTCGCAGCACAGTTCGTTTCACCGCAATGCGCCAGCAGGGCTGCATAGAAATTTGTATAGAAGATAACGGTCCCGGAATTCCGAAAGAAGCACAACGAGAGGCTCTTAGATCCGGTGGTCGCCTTGACACTTCTGTCAGAGGCAGCGGATTAGGATTGGCAATTGCCGTCGATTTATTGGCGGCCTACGGGGCTCACTTGGAATTGGGTACGTCGGACTCGCTTGGGGGATTGAAATGTCGGGTGGCCATTCCGACCAATATCGCAACAGCTTTAATGTAAAGACCCATGCATGCTTGCCCAAACTGGAAACCTGTTTCAAACCGAATAGGTCGGTTCAGCAACGCATTTCGTCGTCCAAACCTAACTCACTTTAGTACGGAATTGCCGCCAAAGGGCTATTCTTGGGCCGATTCAAGCAATGCCAATACGGGCGGAAGAGTTGCGGCAAGCCAATGATCATTCGCTTTGACCGTCATCACTCCATTTGTGCAAGCGATGTAGTCATCCTCGATTCTACGTAACCGTCTGGAACAGCCAGAAAGCATCACTTTTCAGAGATGGCACACGTAAATCCACAGGCGCTGACCGGTATTATTTGCCAACGCGGTCTAGCTTGGTTCTTTAGTCGGTTCGATCTGATCGAATATAGCCGAACATATCTGGTCCATTTCCAGCGCAAAGAAATTTTTGGCGGCTGCTTCGTTCGGATGATAGGGATCCTTGACCATACCTTTCTTATTCAGACGAAAATAGTGTTTGTTGCCCTGGTTGGCAGCAACCGTTTCCGGTGTTGCACCAGGTAAAAAAGAACATCGCAATCCCGTAACTTTGAACGCGTCCATAAGGTTCTTCTGGGCGCGCAGTCGCAATTCAACGATCTTTTTCTTGTAGGCTGGCGCTGTGGTCATAAAGATACAAGGCAGATCGGGTGGTAGTTGAGCTTGAAGGCGCTCTACATCCCTGACGGCAGCGTTAGGGTCGTTGGCCCACCGTTTGGCAGAATTGCCCAAAAACGACATCAGAATAAGTTCAGGATCATAATAGCCATCGCTCAGCATCTCTTCGAGCGGTGAGGTTTTGGCGGCGCAAAACTGGTATTCTTTCCCCTGACCTATCTGGACATATTTATTGCCAGTCTTGTTCACAAACCCATAAGTGCCCGCGTTCACCTTCCATTTCGGGTCCACTTTGCAAATCGTGCCCTTTGCAGGTCCTGATCGGGCGGTCCACGAGTCAATTGAACTGGACCTGACACCAATCACCCCAACACGCATTTGCCCAAGGCGTTCAAGGTGCTTTTTCTGTTGGTCGTCAGGGTGGCAGTGATCTTTGATATCACTAAAGAATTCCAAAAACGCGGGGCCTGAACCAAAGGATATCTGGCTGTCTCCGATAATCAGAATCTCGGGTGACGTGAATTTTTCCGCTCTCAGCTCCTGAGTGCCGAAAGCCATGGCAAAAACAATTGCGACCGTCTGTTTGAGCAACCGCTTATCCCCCTAAATTTTTGCTGCTATTCCAAGGTCGAGAATACGGCATCGCAGATGTCGACCGAATTGATGTCAAGAAATGCCCGGATCGCAGCCGGGCTTGGATGGTGAGGATCCGTAACCTGACCCGCATCGTTGCGCCTGAAATAGACGGGCTTTCCTTCAATCTTTTTGCGGGTCTTGCGGTTAAACCCTTCGACGACGGCGCATTGCGTCCCCGATTTCCGAAAGGCACGGGCGATTTCTGTCTGCGCCTTCATTCGTTTGTCATTAGTTTTTTTAAGATAGACAGGCACGCTGGAGATAAACACACATGGAATGTTATCCGGTATCTGTTCCAAAGTTCGGTAGGCATCCTGTAGCGCAAGCTCAGGAGAATTCGCCCACCGATCGGCGGAATTGCCCAGAAAAGTCAAAACCAGCAACTCCGGATCGTAATACCCGCCTTCAAACATCGCCACGAACGCAGATTGTTTCGGCTTGCAAAACTGATAAGCGTCCCCTTTTCCGATTTGAATGAAAACACGGTCGGGGTTTCCGTCTATGCCATAAGCTCCGGCATTGACTCCGAATTTCTTGTCGACATCGCAGATCGCTCCTTTTGTGGCACCATCCGGCGTTGTCCACGACTGCAGCGAGGTCGAGCGGACACCGATAGCGGCAGTCTCCCGATCGCCAAGCTTGCTCAAAATCTTTTTGCGTTTGGGCGTTATCTTGCAGCGATCAGACAGTTGATCGAAAAATCGCAAGTATTCCTTGCCTGCACCGAATGAAATCTGGCTGTCACCCAAAATCAATATGTCCGGCTGTGCCAAAACCGGAGGAGCAATGAAAGTCGAAATAGCAACCAACAAGGTTCGTAAAACTGAAACTCTGAACACTGTCACACATTCACCTTCGTTCACCCGTCCGTGTCCGTATCATGCCCATGACGCGCACCATAATGGGGGATAACGCGCGGTAACACCAATCAACACCTAGTCAGTGAAATAGTCTGGTACCCGTTAATGCGATGAAACGTAGAGACCCAGTTCTAAGGGTCCTGACGTCCAGGCGATGCAAACTCGGCAGTCTGCATTCGCATCAAGTGTCGTGACAGCGCGGAATAAAGCGCGCGGGCCCAACGCTTCCATTCAAACTGTTCAAAAGTTTCCTCCGCTACACGGCTAACTCAGGATGCTGATAGGCATCGGGATAGCGCATCGGAAAATTGGGCCCCAAGGGAACCACACCATTCCATGAGCGCCCGAAATACCCCTGACGGCAATGGGTCATAGAACCCGCGCTGGCAACACTGTTGAACGCATAGACACGGCAAAGCCAACGCCAAAGGTAGACGTAGTCGAGAATGCGGGCACCATTCAGCTTCATACGAAGGTAGTAAACAGGGTCGTGGCGAAACAGGGTGGGAAACAGGCGCAGGTCAGCTTCGGTAAAGGTATCACCGGTCAGAAATGAACGACCATCAGACAGCAAATCGTCAAGATAGGTAAGCGTTTCAAAATAAGCAGTGAAAGCTTGCTCATAAATCGCCTGATCCGAAGAAAAGCCCGCTTTGTAGGCGCCATTGTTGATCGTGACAAATATGCGTTCGTTCAGGGCAGCGATGACTTCTTGAACCTTTTGGTTCTTGGGAAAAATGGTCGGCCTGTCGTCAGACCCCCCCAAAGTACCCGCATGGGCATCAAGCTGGCGGACAATTTCTGCGCTTTCGTTGTTGACGATACGACCTGTGATTTTGTCATACAGGATCGGCAGAGACTGCTCATCCGAGCCTTCGCGTTGATAGATTTCTTTTGCCAATCTGAGCCCGGCGCCGGTTCCGGTGTCTACCGTACATTCTGGTAAAGGTGCGCCCGTCAACGAGGCGACCCGATCAGGTGTGAACTCCCAAAGGTTCGGACCAACCGGGTCATCGTCGCCGGTGCGGTTGGGGAAGGCGACATCCATTGAGATGCTGTCACCCAGCCCCAATATGGATCGCGCCAGTGTTACGCGATGGCACCACGGGCAATTCAACGCCACAAACAGATGGTAACGACCCGGCTCAGCGGGAAATTCGGGTGTCCCGATTGCATGACGAAAGCCGCTGACGCCACGAACGAATTCGCCTCGTGCCCTGCGCCGGTCTATTTCAGTCTGATTTTCCTCGGTGGAAATGTCGTTGCTCATGCTCTCACTTTCAGTTGCAGCGCTGGCAACGCAAGTTATTTGCCTGGCCTGTTACCTGCGTCGTTACACGGTTTTCCACAAACAGATTGCTATTCATCCGCGCGCGCTGCCACAACCGCCAAACCTTCGGCCACTGCGGTAAAGACGGATGCAAAGGAATGCTCGGCCGCAGGAAACACGCTGCGCATTGTGTTCGGCACGATAGCCATCAGGCTGGACCCTCCGACATAGATCACACGGTCGATCTGACCTGCGGTTAAACCGGCCTGACGCAGCACCTCGTGGGCCCCGGCATCAATTCGCAAGGCATGAGAGGCCAGACATTCTGCCACTACGGCATCGCTTAACCGTGCGGCCAATCCCTTTTCAAGCATATCCAACAAGACCACAGGGTCGCTTACCCCCGAATTCACGGCAATTTTCCCGCGCTCAACCGCAAAGGCCATTTCGTGACCCAATTCGTGTTCCAACACCGCAGCAAGCCGCGCCAATCTCTCGGGAGAGTCTGCAAGCCTAAGCATATCTTCCACCATGCGACGGTTCCTTGCAGTGTAGAGAAAAGGGATCATTTCCCAGGTCGCAAGCTCATTGAAGATCGCATTAGGTGCCTGCGACACCCCGCCCCCAAATACATTTCGGATCATCGAACCTTTGCCCAGCAACGGCATCACCCGGTCTATACTGATTGCGCGATCAAAATCGGTGCCGCCGATGCGTACACCATGATTTGCCAGTATCTCGACCTTTGACGCCTGGGTTTGAAATACCGAAAAGTCCGATGTCCCACCGCCGATATCCACGACCAGCCCGATAAAATCGCTTTGCGCTGCAGCCTTGGTGGCCAGAGCCGCGGCCGCCGGTTCAAAGCAGAACCGAATGTCGGTAAACCCAGCAGCCAGATAGCAAGCGCGCAGATCAGCCTCGGCCTGCGCTTCACGCGGATCGTCTGCGCCATGAAACACCACCGGGCGTCCCGAAACGACGCGTGTACAAGGGACACCCCGCTCGACCTCGGCTTCTTCCCGCAGCCTGCGCAAAAATGATCCGATAATGTCCACAAAGGTCAGCCGTTCATTCAGTATCTGGCGTTTTTCATGCATTAGCGGGGTACCCAGAACCCGCTTGAGCGCCCGCATAAACCGCCCCTCCAACCCATCCAGTAACGCATGGTTGGCTTGTTCGCCGATCAGAGTTTCGCGCGCGTCGAAATCAAAGAAGAAAGTGGTAGGCAAGGTCACGGCTGTATCATCGAACCGCACAAGACGCGGTGTGCCTGCGTCCAGATAGGCCACGGCCGAGTTCGACGTACCAAAATCAACGCCAATCCACGGGCTGTTAAGGGCCATGGCGCATATCTCCTAGATGTCTGAGCAAAGGGGAACAGCGCCTAAAGTGTTCTTCTGTCCGGGTCAAGGGATGAGCTCTTGCGGATCGAAATCGCGACGCTGTCGGTGCGCCACTGGCCGTTCGGCCGCGCTCGACCCCGCTCCGCGCCAACAATGGCAACAGGAAAAGTACATTTGTTAGGTCGTGAAACCGGCAACTGACAGTTTGCAGCTTGGAACTGCCGGAATGGCCTAAACGTATTTGACGACAACATCTGGTGATGCAAAGAAGCGACAGGTCAAGCACCAAAGCTACCAAACAGCCTTTAACAGTGGCCATCAAATTGAAACCTGAGCGAACATGCGCCGCAAAAAAAGCAGGTTTTCGCTACGTAGACATACAGCTTCTATGCAGACAGTCAGAGTTGCTCTATCCCCAGCGAAACGTTCTGAGGGGGGCGAATATGAAACTCAGTGCATTGGAAGTTTTTTGCATACTTACAGCAGGGGCAATAGCAGTATTGGGGTTTGTAGGAGCCGCAAACGCCCTATTTTGGGCCATTTAAGAAAGTCTTGCACATTCCTTGACCACTGAATTTCTGCGCATTGACCATTCCTATGGATTTCGATGCGGCTCGGCTAACGGCATTGAGAGAAGCATTGTTGCCCGACGTGCAGGCCTCACTAGAGCATATGGATACTGCGATTGATCGCTTGTTCCCGGCGGATATGCGTCAAAATACTTCAGTTTGTCTATTTTCATGTGTTTTGGGCAATCTAACTATCCGCTTCCTTGTTAAGCCGCCGCGAATGGTCGTCAACTTGATGTCTTTTCGCAAAACCTTGACGTGCCAGCGCAATAAATCTGACCCACAGATTGCCAGATTGGTCTCACACACAGCGTATCAACAACGCTCAACCAAAAGGGACCAAGAAATGAAAAAGACACTGATCACATCTATCGCCGCATTCGCCGTTGTTCTGAGTGCTGGAATGTCCCTAGCTGACTCGCGGGACGATCACAGTTGCGAATTTGGCAATCGAAATACTCCGTCAACATCTTCGCCAGCAGCTGCTAGTACTGAATTTACGCCCAAAGTTAACACCGAATTGCAGCAGACCATTTTTTGCTATGACTGCACCGGCGACAATCCATTTGGCTGCGACCCCTCTCGTAAATAGGTGCTGCGGCTTGAGACTTTCCGATCTGAGCCAAAAAATCGGCCAAGTTGACCAAAAGTTTCTGCCATTCGCAGGATAAACTTTTGGTCAACTTGCTTGCCCCAGCTCGTTTATTTAGCCGACGTGCATTTCCCGAGACTACCTTAACCAGTTCGAACACTGCCCGGGGATTGGCCTGTACAAGTCTTGTAAGCATTGGTAAACGCAGCCTGATCAGAGTACCCGAGCGCAAATGCAATCTCGGAAAGGCTGAGCTTAGGGTCATCCAGATACTGCTCGGCCAGCCTGTGTCGCGTGTCCTTTAACAGTTGTTTGTAGGTCGTGTCTTCTTTCGCAAGCTTGCGTCCAAGTGTACTAACACTCATCCCGAGAGTATTCGCGATTTCATCTTGTGTCGGTGCACTAAATGACAGTCGCGACGTTATTTCACCCTGCACCAAGGAACTCGTTTCACCGATGGTTGGGGACAACTCCTTCATCAGATTTTGCACATGTGTTTCAAGATGCAGCAGTAAAGCGGGATCCGTGTCCTTTACCGGAATATCCATGACGGCCTTATCAAACAGGATACCTGGGACTCTTTGACTATGCTTGGCATTGATCGAAAAAGCGTCGGAAATCTGGGACTGTCCTTCTTCGGTCAATTCATGCGGAAAACGTATCTCAATGACTGGCAAGCGCGATTCAGCCGCAATTTGCAGGCTGGTTAAAAAGGCAGAAACCCGAAACTCATTATGCGCCCCATCAGCACGCATCAGTTGAGCAACGTAATCTATCTCGAGGAACATACCGCGCTCTTCTTCGTAGAAAGACATTTTGGCAAAGCCTCGTGCCAAACGAGCGTAGGTCACAGCCTTCTCAATCGCCTCGCCAACGGTCGGAGAGTTCAGCACGACATAGCTGAGAAGTGTCGTCTTTCTGGGGTTGAACGTCTTTCCCGCAGAGACCGCAAACAAGGGGTCTCCGGTCTCTTCAATGGCGAGCTCCAGGAGGCGAAGCTCATTCCGAACATCGACCAAATTCGGCGGGGTTTCGTGAATATCCACGGGCAGGTTTGCCGATCTCAGCAGCGCTATAATATCTGAACCACGGTTCTCAAGAAGCTTGGCAACGTGATGCACTCCAAAACCTGGAACACTCCAAGATTGACTATCTGAATTCACATTGTTCTCTTTCATATCTCTATACCGCCCGAGACTGAGGCGCCCTTTGAAATCTGAGCCCTTTTCACTGCACTCAAATCTATCGCTCTCTTCCGCTTATTCATAGAGTGCCCCGTGGTGTCCGCTAACGATGGTGGATACTTAGACACCCTCTATCAAGCGCGTCAGGTCAGATTAACCGGACGGACACGACCAAAAGTCGAGTTTGTCGCGTCTGCGAACCTGCAAAGTCCAGTCACAATATCCGATTTCAACCTATTTTAGTCATTGTAGAGCTTGGCTCAGATGACGGCTTTGTCCCGCTCCTCTGCCGTTTAAGAGTGGAAGTTCCAATGTCCGCTTCCCGCAATTCGCATTGTATTGCAAAAGCGAAAGGTGGTTGCGTGACAAATGGTAGGAAAGGGCTCAAATTCGCAAGCATGTGCTGCTGGCACATGAGTGTTTCAGAAACCACTGGCCAGATCTTCGGCGTTGTGAATACTTGCGCTTTTACAGGCATCGAACAATCAGGAGGCACTCGATGAGCAGGCGATACAGCTTTCCCGAGGAACACTGGGATTGGCCTGTAAAGCTGACGCACCACCACGCAGTGCGTGCGGGCGACATGGTCTTTACTGGCGGGCAGGTGGATTTGGATTCCCAAGGAACCGTACGCAACACCGGCGATTTGGATGCCCAGGTACGCAATTCGATGGCCTATATGCAGGATCTTCTGACCGACCTTGGCGTAGGTTTCACCGATCTGGTGCGACTGGTTGTCTATTACGTCGGTGACGCGGGTGATGAAGTCCGGTTGCTGAACCTGCTGGCCGACATCATCGGACATGAGGTCAAACCGGTGGTCAACCTGATCAACCTGCCTGAACTCTGCTACCCTGACATGCTGTGCGAAATCGAAGGCGTCGCCATGCGCGCGCCTAATGGCAGCGCTCTACCCCGCCAGAATTACCACATCGATGCCCAGTCGCCTCTGCCTAGGGCCTTCTCGCATGTCGTGAAGTGCAACGACATGATCTTTACCGGTGACATGACCGCCCGCTCCTCCGACGGATCGGTCATCCATCCCGGCGATATCGTGGCGCAAACCCGATTGATGATGGAGCGTCTCTCCCACGCGCTTCAGACCGCAGGTGCGGGGATGCAGGATGTAGTCAAGGTCAACACGTTCTACCTTGGCGACGGCACAGCAGAAGATTGGGAAGTTTCAGCCCGCATCCGTGCCGATTACTTCCCTGAGCCCGGTCCGGCGCCCACCGGCATTCCCGTGCCGTCCTTTCCCCATGACGGGCTGACCACACGCATCGCCGCGACCGCTTGCGTCCCCCGAGCGCGCCGCATTCGCCATGCCTGGCCTGACGGGCATTGGAATTGGACCACGGCACTGCCTTACAAACACGGAGTCTGTTCCGGCCAGCTCATCCATGTGGGCGGTCAGGTGGCACTGGATACACAGGCAAAAGTGCTGGAACCCGGCAACATGGTCACCCAAACCCGCATCGCAATGGAGAATGTGGTTCGCGTGTTGGATGAGTTTGGCGCTACTCTGAACGACGTGATCAAAGTCACCACCTTCTATCAAGGCAGCGCCTCAGCCGAAGCGCTACACGAAAACCTGCTGATCCGATCCAATTCATACACCGCCCCCGGCCCAGCCACGACAGGCATCCCGGTGCCCAACCTGGTCTACGAAGACATGGTGATCGAGATCGAGGTCATCGCGATGCTCGAGAATCATATGGGCGCGTGAATTTACTCCAAAGGAATGTGTCGCAAACTTCGGCGCCTGATTGATTGGCGAGTGGAAATTGACGTTTCTTCCTGTTGCGTAGTTTTCGAACAGGTTTCAGTATGATTTCATTGAAGGGTTGCCATTTGCCCAGAGCAGCAGTTTTGTATGCTGCGTATTTCTATCTACGGCACACAGTTTTCTATCGTGACTTAGAAGAAATCATGGCCGAACGGTTCTGTCGCAAACTCCGTCCTCACCTGTCAGATCGAACGCAGTTCTGATAACGCGGGCTGGAATATGACAGGAGCAAACCGTGACGATCTCATTTAAGGGCGCGCATTTTCCGAAAGACGTGATTTTGCACGCGGTTTTCTTCTACCTACGCTACGGTGTTTCATACCGGGATCTGGAAGAAATCATGGCGGAACGCGGCGTTGATCTGGATCATGCGACGCTGAACCGCTGGGTCAGTCGATATGCTGGTCTCATTGCGGAAGCAGCACGCTATAGAAAGCGTCCCGCAGACCGTTCGTGGCGCATGGATGAAACATACGTGAAAGTGAAAGGCGAATGGGTTTATCTTTACCGAGCGATCGACAAACACGGCAAGACCCTGGATTTCACGTTGTCCGAGCGTCGGAATAAAGCCGCTGCGACGAAGTTCTTCGCTCGCGCGCTTGAGGTGAACGGTCTACCGCGCAAGATCGTCATTGACAAAAGTGGTGCCAACACGGCCGGCATCAAGGCAAACAATAAGATGCTCAAGAGCTTCGGTTGTCCAATCCCGATTGAGATGGTGAGGCGGAAATACCTCAATAACATCATTGAACAGGATCACCGCTTCATCAAACGAAGGATCAGGCTCATGCTGGGGTTCAAATCTTTCGCTGCAGCCTCATCTGCCCTGGCAGGCATAGAATTGGTCAACATGATCCGCAAAGGTCAATTCACGACCGGACTCTGTCCGTTTCAGCAGTTCATCCAACTGGCAGGATAAACTGCTCACCAATTCCACTGATGCTCTGCCATCTGATAAGTTTGCGACAGAACCCCGACTTTCACCTCATCAAAGTTTTGCGACACAATTCACTCGACTTCACTTGAAGCAAATTCTTGAGCGCAACCATTGCGGTGCGCATAATTTTCATATTTTGCACACCACATTAGCAGACAGATTATGTGACAAAAATCAACTGCGCTTACGGCCTTGTCGCAAACTCTGTAGTCTGTCTGCCGATCTGATCGATGGTCTGTTAAGGGAACATCCAAAACAGAGGGCGGTAGATCGTGGCAATTTCATTTAAGGGCGCGCCTTTTCCAAAGGATGTGATCTTGCACGCGGTGTTTTTCTATCTGCGATACGGCGTGTCATACCGCGATCTTGAAGAGATCATGGCCGAGCGCTGCGTATCGGTCGGCCACGCGACCTTGAACCGTTGGATCATCAAATTCGCGCCTCTGGTCGCGGAACGGGCCCGCCGTGCATACAACGCCGAATCCGCCCAAAGTTGGGCTTCAACGCCGTCACTTCAGCGGAATCCACATTGGCGGGGATCGAAACGATCACCATGATCCGGAGGGGTCAACGCACGCCAGGAATCTCTCCCTACCAGCAGTTTGTTCAATTGGTAGGTTAATCAATCCGAGTGTCGGTCCGTCTCGACCGGGATCAGAGTTTGCGACAGTTCCCTTACTACCAAATGGCCCCTCGGCATAGTTTGCAAACGCCAGCCCGAAAGGTCGGAATGTCCGCTGTATACCTTTCAGCTCCCTACTCGTCCCGGACCAACTTTAGCCAATAGCGTGTGTACCGGAGTTCACCCGTTCGTATCAAAGCGCCCTTCTCTACTAGATCCTGGAGGTCCCGCGTTGCCGTGGCGCGCGATGTTCCCGTGATCGATAAATAGTTCTCGGCGCTCAGTCCGCCGTTGAATCCATCCGGCCCAGCTTTGAACAAACGGGTGATTACCTTGTCTTGGCGGGCGTTGAACTGATCACGGTGACGTTCATAGAAATGCGTTTTTGCAATAAAGAAGCCTACGCGCTCTAGCGTCACTTGCTGCGCCGTAAAGACTGTCTCGGCAAACCAGACAAGCCATGGAGTCACGTCTAGAGTCTTTTGGTGGCGTTCGAGCTGATCATAGTAAGCCTTCCGCTCTCGCTCGATTGTGAAAGCAAGAGCAATCAGGCTTGGCTGACCGATGTTTTGCGCCAAGGACTTTTCAGCCAGCACCCTACCCAGCAGGCCATTGCCGTCTTCAAAAGGGTGAATGCTCTCGAAATATAGATGGCACAATCCGGCCCGGATCAGTGCGCGCAATGGTTCGGGACCATTTGGTGCGGTTCGGTTGAACCAGGTTACGAACTGGTCCATTTCAGCCGGAACTTGATGAGATGATGGCGCTTCGAAATGCACCATTGGGCGGTCGAGCCTGCCTGAGACGATTTGCATCGCATCCTCATGGCTCCGGTACGCTCCAATTGTTTCCAGATGCCTGTCATGAGACAGAAGTATGTCATGCCACCAAAATAGGGTGTCGTGTGACAGTGGTTCCGAATAGGTGGAATAAACATCCAGCATCTTACCTCCGATCGCACTGGTTTTCATCACTTCTTCACTCAGCAGATCAATACGTAATTGATCTCGATCCGATGCACTCACATGACGAACCGCTCCAATAACTTCCCCTGAAGACAACAGGAATTGTCGCTCGTAGGGCTCGAGTCTTGCGGCATCGTAGCGAAAAGCCGGCCAATCAGGGTACTGCCAGTTCCACATCGTGACGTATAAGTTTCCTTTCTATAGCTCACTATTTGTCGCTGTGTGATTTATAGAGGTCAATCATATTGCTCACCTTTTTTAAACCCTTCAATCCGATCAATGATTGGACGTGTAATCTGAAAACGGGAAAACTCATCCTGTTTCCCCAAATTTATGTGGCATTGGAAGTCCGCGACAGCATTGCCATTGGGGACAGCTCTCCCTTTTCGATCTTGGCCAGCAACGAAATCAGATAAGCACCTGGAGATTGTATGTTTTCAGCACGTTGAAAGATGTATCCGAGAACGATAAAGCGAATAGCAGGGCCAAACGTTGATTTCATTGCATACCAGGTTTTGCCAAGCCTTAGATACTCGGCGATATCATCCATAAGCCGTTCACAGTGTTGCTGATCTTTTGCAAAGCGTAGTTCTGAGCATAGCCGTGGAAAACTGCGCTCCATTTGGTCTGGAGAAACCTGAATCTGAGAAAGATTTTCTTTCTTAACTTCCGGATTCAAAGAGTCTTCTTTGTGCCCCTCAATTTCACTGTCACTGGCCCTCAAATTTTCTGTATCTGTCTGTGTTACCTCAGAGATTTCCACAGAGATTTCTGCCAGCAGCTCGCTGAGTACATTCGCATCTGGTTTGCGACGCAGAGCATTGCGTACGGTGGTCATCAAATCAGAGATCGCGGTGTCATTTGCTACGAGGTCCCTAAGGCGCGCCAGAGCGGCGGAAACCTTGTCGCGGAGTATAGTGAACTCCAGAACTCGATCGGCATGCCTCTGGGCTTCCTGGATGAACTCAGCGTGCCGTTCAGACAAAGGCATCAACGAGAGCCCAGTTGCGGTGACCACCCTGCCCTGTCGATCCCGGCGCGCCCATCGCTTGCCGTTTGCGCTCATTACGCGGCGGATAAGTCCAAGCTCAACCAGAGTCGAGATATGACGCTCAACTGTCTGCACGCTGACATGAGTTCGTTGGGCGATCGCCGCGTTGGAAGCGAAGCAAATGTGATGATCATCCTGGTCCGCGGCAATCTGATCACCGCCAACAAAGGAAATCATCGCTCTCAAGACATTGAGAGTTGTGGATTTTAACCCAAGTGGTTCTCTGGCCTCTTCAACGGCGCGCAGAAGGTTCCATTTTTTGGGCACAATAGTCCCCTGCCCTGCCGTTCTCGACAAGGTCGCTCCATTTGGAGCCAATGCAGTTAGTGTTTTCATGAGATTTTGTCAGCAGACAAAGAAAACCTGTTCACCCAGAGGCGTTTTTTATTGTGTCGTGATTCGTGGGCTGTTAGGGTTTAGGTGTCTAATCTATAACCACTAGTTGGTTTTCAGCCCTCGGAGCCTCAGGTTTCGGGGGTTTCTTTTTGCTATTCTCCTTTTTGCTCGTTGCCTCATATAGAGTTAACAGATGTTAACTCGCTTACTCCTCGGCACTTTCTTTGAAGCGCTCGTAGGAATCTTGAATGATTTGTCCAAGGTTGTCCGAAAGCCAACTCGTGTAGGCTTCATTGTCCCCTGCCCTTTTGATCGTCATGTTCACCGCCGAATTGCTGGTCTTGATAACGACGTCGGGCGCTGGTCGGACTTCTTGTGCTTTTTTCTTGAGAGTCAAACTGCTTAGGAGCCTGGTTAACCGATCGTCTGAATTAGCAACGTTGAGCGTCTGCAAAAGCTTCTTAGCCTTTTCCGCCGTTATGACTCCTTTCCGCAACGCATCGGCGAGTGCTGTCCACTTGGGCCGCCCAGATTTCGGTGCTGGGCCAATCATATCCCCGAGATCATCCGGAATATCGTTTGTAACTCGCTCCAACTGTGACAGCGTGTTCTTGGAAATCGCTAGAGCTGTGATCGCTTCCGAGCGGTCATATCCCTGGTTTAAAATTTCGCGTGCGAACCGGGCTCTCTCGTAATAGCTGAGGTCGACCCGGGAAGAGTTCTCCAGACCCTTTGCCTGAAGCGCTTCCTTATCATCAAGTGTCCTTACCAGCGCGCGAACAGGTTGGTTCAGATGCTGACAAGCTAAGATGCGACGGCGACCGTAGATGACCTCGAAGTGACCGTCGACGTCCTCAGAAGGACGCAACAGGACGGGAACCTGTTGGCCTCCTGCGTCCTTGATGCTTTCAGCAAGTTCAAGAACAGCTGAATCGACTGTTGGTTCAGCCTCGGAGTTAACAGGTGTTAACTCGATCCCAAGTCTATCTTTTGGACCCCACGGCAAAATGAGTGAGGTATCGATGTCTTGGATGCCGCCGGCTCCAACACGGACCGAAGCTATGGTGCCGCGAGGAAGCGCCGCGTTGGCGCGTTCCGTTTTCGTGGGTGGAATTGGCGGGTTTCCGGCTGCCGCTGCAATCGCTGCAGCCATGCTGGTTTTGTTTTGTTTAAGTGCCATTTCAGCGGCCCCATGCGGTTTGAATCATGTTTGATACTTCGTGCCCAACGGCATCCATACTTGACCGGGCGCGGTCATAGGTCGATCTCGTCATTTCCGATCGAACGACTTCGTACATTGTCATTTTCAGCATCGCGGCATCAGCAATGGCAGTGCTTCGCAGAGCGGTTGCACCGATTACTCGATCCTGAAACAACGCCCGCATTAAGCTAACAATTTGTTGAGATGGAGTGTCTGAGGGGTCGTCCCGGGTTATGAGGAACCGGAAATTGTCATGGACGATCGGAATCCCCGAGTTCTCAAACTCTTCCAGATATGCCGAAGTCATTTCAAGAAACTGCTGCGTAGAGGCTACGTCCAACATGCTCGGTGTCAGCGGCACGATGACAGACGTTGCCGCGAATAACCCCGCCAGCGTCAGGAAACCCAAAGAAGGCGGGCTATCGATAATGATTACATCATAGTCTGCTTCCACCGTCTCGATTGCGTTGGCGAGCCGATTATAGAAGGGGACACCTTTTCGGGCGTAGACAGCAGTTTCCGTTTCAAACTCAGACAGGATCAACTGAGCGGGGGAAAGATCCAGGCCGGGGAAGTAAGTGGCCCGAATGCACTCGGGCATTGGGGCCGGATCCTCGTAGCGCAAAGCATCATAGATAGAATTTCCTTCAAACTCTATCTCGGGCTGAATTCCGCAAAATCCGGTCAAGCTACCTTGTGGATCCAGGTCGATAGCCAGAACGCGATAACCTTGAAGCGCAAGATAGTGACATAGGTGAATGGCTGAGGTGGACTTTGCACTACCACCCTTGAAGTTCATGAGTTGAATGACTTGAAGCCGGTCGTTGTCCCGACGGCCGGGGAGGTACTTGCCGGGCTTTCTCGAGCTGCCCTCAAGAATCTGGCGCATCGTTTTGATTTCGGTGCCGGAATAAAAACGTCGGCCGTTTTTGTTGACTTCCGGCTCTGGAAGGGAGCCCTCAGCATGGCCTTTTCGCAAGAATTGCCCGGTTGTGCCAAACAGGTCGGCGACCTCTGTCGCACTGAAGAGGCGGAGGGTCTTTGACAGCTCAGGAGAATACGCCTGAGTTAAGTGGGTCGTCAGTGCAACTTGTAGACGATCGGATATTTCACGTGTAACGTGAGACTGCGTCGTCGCAGCAATTGGTGTGGTCTGTAGCATAGTTGCAGTTTTCCTGCTCATTTTTGTATGGTTGCGCAACTTGAGTACATTTAGGCACTCGTATTCCGATTCATGTCAAGAGAAAAATCAATAACTTGTGGGTTGTTATGAAGTCCGCACAAGCGTTCTGAAGTTAACAGCTGTTAACTCACGTCCCTACTGAGCACTTGAGAAGCGCTTGGAGGTTGCATTGTACTAATATGAATTCAGTCTCGGAACCTGTATTTTGACGGATGCCTGACCTCGATCGCATTGTTGCTTCTTTGAACTCAGCAAGGCCAATATACGTGCACAGCAATGCGCTCACACCTTTCTTAAGTTTCAAAAAAGTAGCCAAGCGAATGCTATACTTCACGCGGCTTAAACACTGAACTGGCGAGTTTTCGCGACAGATGTTGATAAGTATGCTGACGGGGCAGGGCGGGTAGCACTCACCCCGACAAATCCGACGCCGGATTTTCGGCGATATCGACGTTATCGTAATATTTCTGCTCCTGGGCCATGGAGCGGTGCTGGGAGAGGCGCATGGCGGCCTGGATCGGTGCACCATCCAGCGCAGCCTGGGTCATGAACCCAGAACGCAACCCCTGCGGCGAGGCAAAGCCTTCAGGCAACCCGGTCAGTGCCAGCCGGTGTTTGACGAGCTGATAGATCGCATCCGGGCTGAGGCGGCGTTTGAGTGCCCGGTCGGCTTTGGAGGTAGGCCGGAACAGCCGCCCGTTGACTATTTGCCCCACCTCGATCCAATGCACCAACGCCTGTCTCGTGCGACCCTTCAGCACCAGCCGCGGCGTCTTCCTGTTTGGGTGGTCTTGGTCTCCAGCAGTGAGATCCCGACCAGGCTTTCCTCGTCGGACTCCTTCAGGTTGACATCTTCCCGCCGCAGCCCGGTGATCTCGGACCGCCGCCGGCCCCAGGAGGTCCAGCCCAACATCAGCAGCGCCCGGTTGCGGCAATCCCGGCGGGAACCGCGGCAGGTGGCCAGAAACCTTTCCAGAAAGTCGCGGGTGATCGGCTGGGCGGATTTTTGGGCCGGGGGCCGGGCGGCGGGCATTGGACCGGGTCTGTTTCACTTGCGGGCTGTCAAACAGGGAGGAGAGGTTCTTCATCCGGTGGTAGGTCAGCGAGGAGGAAATGCGCCATTCCAGCGTCGACGGGGCCGGGCAGGCGAGGGATTTGCGCAGTCCTTGTGCGATAAGCGTCTCGGCCGTCTCACGCGCAACACCTTCCTCTGGCGCGTCACTGTGATCGCGGGCGAGATCGAAAATGGAGGCCAGTGCCGTGGCTTCGCTCTCCGGCTAGCGCAGCGCCAGATAGAACCGGGTTGTCTTCCAGGCGGTGACATAGAGCAAATCGCGCTCATAGGCGCAGCGTGTTGGGTGGCGTGCCGTGGACATAAAGATCGTTGAGCGCGTCCTGATCTGCCCGCGACAGGGCAGGGGAGACGGTCGGGAGATATGGGATAGGGGGGCTTCATGTGGTCATTCTGCGTGGCTGTCTAGGCAAAATTAATCACATTTGATTAGCGATACTTATTAGGATTGATAAAGCAAATTCAGCTTGGATAATGTTGTGTGCAAAAAGATGAAAAAATGAAGTTAAAAATGCGGAAGCTTTTAAACCAAAAGCAAATTAAATACGTCCGGTAAGAATCTTAACCAAGTCGGGTTCCGCCTTTTGCGTCTGCTCTAAATCCAAACTGTTTTGAACGTGCAAGAGGTGATGGCGAATGGCTTCTTCAGCGGAATGTGGGTTTCCGCTGACGATGGCGTCGATAATTGATGCGTGCTCATCATCCGGGCACGTTGAGGCCTGGTTTGTTCCGAAAAGCGCGACGATCAGAGAAGTTCGGGTTACCAATTCGCGTACAACGCGGGTCAGAACCGGGTTTTCATGGCGCTCGGCTAGTTCGACATGAAAGGCCCCCGAAAGGCGGATGACTTCGGTTCGGTCATCGCTTTTGCGGGCGAGCTCTTCCTTCTCGACATGGGCGCGCAGGGCTTGAACGTCATTTTCGCCAATGCAGCGTGCCAGTTCCCGCACGATCCCGGTTTCAATCATCAGGCGGGCAACAAAAACCTCGCGGGCTTCGTCAGCACTGGGGCAGGCAACATAGGCGCCTCGATTAGATTGGAGATCGACGATTCCCTGACTGCTGAGCAAAAGCAACGCGCGGCGCACGCGCATCCGGCCAACACCAAAGGTCTCACACAATGCCAGTTCGCTCAGCTTGGTTCTGGGCGCAAGCTTTTGCTCCATAACGGCCGAGTAAATCCGGTCGACGATCATTTGCTCGTCGGGATCTGTTCGCAAGGTGTCAAGCTTGTCTTCAGCTTCGTTTGTCATCTGGTTCCATACCGGCGGAATTGGTTTGAAAATTGTTAATAGCTGTAAGGCTTTCTCCTGACAATATATCGGGTTTGTGTCGACAATATCAATCTTACTGCAAACAAAAAATGTTGACATAGATTGTTAACAATGCAGAAATTGCCCTGTTCACCGGGATTCGACCTGTGACACGGTTTATTTCTTAAGCGCCCGAAAGAGGCGCCGAGACCTCAAAAGGGAGGAAATAATGAAACGCAGAAATCTGATGAAATCATCGGCTGCTTTGGCTTTGGCCGCATCCGTCCTCGGATCGGCAGCCTGGGCTGAAAATCCGGTGCTAAAGATAGGCTTTGTCGGAGTAACCTCTGGTCCAGCTGCGGCCTGGGGGATCTCTAATCAGCGCTCAATGGAAGCGCGGGCAGATTGGATAAATGAGGCCGGTGGATACAAGATCGGCGACACCACTTACGATATCGAAATCGTTTCCTTTGATGATCAGAAAGATCCCAAGCGCGCAATCGCCGGTATGGAGAAGATGGCGCAAGAGGGCATCCACTATGTAGTGGGGCCAAACGTGGATGACGGTGCCGCAGCGGTACGCCCCGTCGCCGAAGCGCAGGGGATCATGTATTTCCCCTATGCCTTCCCAAAAGAGCTGTACACCGCCCCGGCATCGAATGCGGTTTTGGGCATGGTCGCAAATTATCAGTCCGGCCCGGCGATCTATAAATACCTGAAGGACGAAAAGGGCGTAACGTCCGTTGCTTTCGTTGCCGCGAACGAGTCCGACCCGCTGAGCCAACGGGATGGTGGTGTCGAGGCTGCCAAGTCGTTAGGTCTTGAGGTTGTTTCTGATAACGTGACCTACCAGGTGGATACCACTGATTTCACGCCGGTGTTGACACCGGTCATGCGCACGCAGCCTGATTTGCTGGTTCTGTCCGGTGTTTCTCCGGCCAATGCGCCTCAGTTGATCCGCTCGGCGCGTGAACTTGGGTTCCAGGGTCTCATTTCGACCGAAACCGCGCAGGATGCGACGGTTCTGCGGGAAGGGGCAGGGGACCTGGCCAATGGATTTATTTCCGTCGGTGGTGCTTCGACGCCCGAAATCGCTTCGGATGACATGAAGGAGTTCGTCAAACGTTATACCGATATGTTCGGTGAATATAACGACGAGTCCAACACCAAGGTTTATGCGCTGGAATACATTCTCGCGACGCTGAACGCCAATCCTGCGGGTATCGAGGACGTTACTGCGTTCCAGACAACCATGGACACCTTCGAAGCACCAAACCCCTTTATGAAGGGCAACGCCAAAATGCGGTATGTGGGTTCGACGTCATTTGGGCAAAAGCGCCAGATTGCCGTTCCCTTGGTGGTGAATGTCTATCAGGACGGCGCGTTTGAGACGCTGTTTGTCGCCGAAGTCGACTGAGGCAATACTCCCAATCAAGACAGAAACCTAACGAGCTACTCACTCTCCCGGGCCGATAATCGGCCCGGGACACCCGAACCTTACGCGGGACACTCATGGAACAGATACTAGCAAATGGCATCTATCTGGGCGCGCAATATGCGATGATCGCCCTTGGACTGACGTTGATATTCGCATTGATGAACGTACTGAATTTTGCCCATGGGCAGATGTATGTTCTTGGCGGCTTTGTCACCTATACCTTTTACGGGCAACTGGGCTGGCCGTTTGTGCTGGCGCTGTTGGCGTCCTGCATAACGCTGGCCGTGCTTGGTGCGTTGATCGAGCGCTTTCTTTTTGCGCCGGTCATACGACGATCTTCCCGCGAGGAAAGCACCATGTTGTTGGCGGCCGGTCTGGCGTTTCTGTTTGATGCGATAATCCTGCTGGTCTTTGGCGAGAAACAGCGCGGTGTTCCTAAAATTGTAGACGGAGTTTTCAACTGGGACTTCCGGCTGATCATGCCATACGACCGTATTCTGATCTGCATTCTGGCCATCCTGTCGATCGTCTCTTTCATCCTGTTCATGCAGTATTCCAAGACCGGACGCGCCCTGCGAGCCTTGGCACAGGATCGTACCGCAGCGCAGCTGATGGGTGTTAACGTAGCCCGCTATTCCATGATCGGATTTGCCCTGGGCGCGATGCTGGCTGGACTGGTCGGCGGATTGCTGGTGACCATCACGGGCGTCAATCTGGGGATGGGCGGACCAACCTCGATCAAGGCCTTCATGATGGTGATGATCGGCGGCGCGGGCGTAATATCAGGCGCGATTGCCGGCGGTATCATTCTTGGCTTTCTCGAAGCCATCGGTCTGGCCGTTCTCTCGCAATATGGCGACATCACCTATCTGCTGATTTTCGTATCGCTGATGATTTTCCTGGCCATCCGCCCCCAAGGGCTGATGGGCAAACCGTGGGGATAACGCAGTGCCAAAACTCAAAATGATCCAATGGATAGGATTGGCTGTGTTCTTGTTGGCGATCTTTATCGCAGTGCCCAGCTTTATCGCGGCCGCTGGGCGATCAGACCTGTACTATACCCTGACCGCGGTGGCGTTGTTGTCTATCGCCAGTGCGGGTGTCTGGCTGACCTTCTATATCGGTCGTATCAATATCGGTCAGGGCGCCTTTGCCCTTATTGGGGCTTATGTCTCGGCTATCTTGGTGACGAAGGTGGGCATGTCTTTCTGGTTGTCCCTGCCACTTTCTGGGTTGTTTGCCGCCGGTGTAGCGATCGTGATCGGGGTTCCGATCTTGCGGTTGCGCGGTGTCTATTTTGCGATGATCTCGCTGGTTCTGACGCAGGTGGTTACGCTGACCGCGTTGGCCTTGCCTGTCACCAATGGGGCAAAGGGCATCACCTCGATCCCGTTGCCCGGTGGTGTGTCAATCCTGGGTCTGACTCTGATCCCCGATTTCGCCACGCTTGAAAACCCAAGGCTGGCTTTCTACTACGCGGCTTGCGTGTTGATGGTGCTGACCTTCGGCGCAATGTACCGCCTGGTGAATTCGCGGCTTGGTCACCTGTGCCGGTCGATGCAGCAAAATGAGGAACTGGCAAGCTCCATCGGCGTCAACATCTCGTATATCCGGGTCATTGTGTTTGCGATCTCATCCTTTCTGGGCGGTATTGGCGGGGCCATGTTCGGCTCAATCGCGCAGTCGGTCTATCCCTCCAGCTTTCAGGTCGCCGACAGTGTGAACTTCATGCTGAACTGTTTCCTAGGCGGGTTGGGCTATGTCTTTGGTCCGATGCTTGGCACCTTGGTGCTGTATTTCGGTTGGGACCTTTTGTTCGAACTCGGTCGCTTCCAGCTTTTGGCCTATTCCAGTTTGCTGATCATCCTCATGCTGTTTCTGCCGAACGGCCTACTTAGTCTGCGTCTGCCGGGCAAAAAAGGAGCGGACAAATGAGCCATATTCTGGAAGTCCGCCATGTCACCAAGAAATTTGGTGGTCTGATTGCCAACAGCGATATCTCATTCAACGTCAATGAGAACGAAATCCTTTCGGTGATCGGGCCAAACGGGGCCGGCAAAAGCACCCTGTTCAAGATGATCTCGTCTTTTCTGCCCACGACGACGGGTGAGGTACTGTTCAAGGGTGAAAGGATTTCGAATCTGAAGCCACATGTGGTGGCGCGCAAGGGTGTTGTTCGCACCTTTCAGGAAACGACGATTTTCAAGTCGATGACCGTGCGGGAAAGCATTATTGTTGCCCAGCACCTGCGCGCCCGGGCCTCCCTGGCGGGATATTTCTGGGGCACAAGGACGGCACATGAGGACGTCGACAGTTTCGGGCAATATGCCGACGACCTGATTGAATTCCTCGGCATGACCGAGATCGGGAATGAACAGGCCTCGAACCTGCCACAGGGTAACCTGAGGGCGTTGGGAATCGCTATCGGATTGGCCACTGACCCCAAGGTCTTGCTGTTGGATGAGCCCTTTGCGGGCATGAACCACGACGAGACCATGAAAATGGTCAATCTGGTGCGCAAGGTCCGCGATGACCGGGGTGTTACAGTGCTGCTGGTGGAGCACGACATGCCAGCGGTGATGAATATTTCCGACCGGATTGTGGTGCTGAATTTTGGCGAAATGATTGCCGAAGGCGTGCCGGCGGAAATTCAGAACAACGAAAGGGTCATCGAAGCCTACCTGGGCAGCGCAGATGACGAGATCGGGATCTGAGCCATGACAAAAATGTTGGAATTCAAGGATGTCGAGCTCTACTACGATCACGTTTATGCGCTGAAAGGCGTATCGATTGATCTGGAGCAGGGTGAAACCGTTGCTCTGATCGGTGCCAACGGGGCGGGTAAAAGTTCGATCCTGCGGGCAATCACCGGGCTGGCCAAAGTAAAGTCCGGTTCGGTCGCGTTTGAAGGTGAACAGATCGCCGGCACTAATCCTGCCGAAATTGTGTCCAGAGGTATTGCTATGGTACCAGAAGGGCGCCGGGTTTTTCCCTACATGACGGTTAGAGACAACCTGCTGATGGGGGCTTTCACCCGGTCGGACAAGGCCGGAATTCAGCAGACGTTGGAGTCTGTATTGGAACGGTTTCCGCGCCTGAAGGAACGGTTTTCCCAATCCGCCGGGACCCTTTCAGGGGGTGAGCAGCAAATGATGGTAATCGGCCGGGCATTGATGGCGAAACCACGTCTGTTGCTGCTGGATGAACCGTCGCTGGGCATCGCGCCCAAACTGGTGCAGGACATTGCCCGTTCCATCGTCGCCATCAACCGCGACGAAGGGGTTTCGGTTCTGTTGGTCGAACAGAATTCGCGTATGGCCCTGTCAATTTCGCATCGCGCCTATGCGTTGACGACCGGGAACGTGGTGATTTCGGGGAATTCCAAGGAACTTCTGACCGATCCGCGGATCAAAGCTGCCTATTTAGGCGGAGAAGTGTGAGGATGGTGTGAAACTACTGGTTGTTAATCCCAACACGACAGTTTCCATGACACGCAAGATTGAGGCGGCGGCCCGCGCCGCAGCGCATCCCGAAACTGAAATTATTGCTACGAACGCGCAAAAGGGCCCTGCCAGTATTCAGGGATACCTCGATGTTTCGACCTGCGTGCCGGGCCTGCTGGAAGTTGTTTCGCAATACCCGGACGCGGACGCGATTGTCGTTGCCTGTTTCGACGATACTGGCGTTGATGCGGTGCGTTGCGTCACATCTGCCCCCGTGATCGGTGTTGGTGAAGCGGCCTATCACGCCGCGTCCATGATTAGCCCAAAATTCAGCGTTATTACGACATTGTCCCGGTCGCTTGCGGGGTTGGAGGCGAACCTGTTGCGCTATGGTCTAGACCGCCGATGTGTCCGGGTTCGCGCGTCAGATGTGCCAGTTTTGAAGCTTGAGGAAAACGACCCAAAGACCGTCGACAAAATACGGTCCGAAATTCGCGCTGCGATTAATGAAGATAGGGCCGAAGCTATTGTATTGGGTTGCGCGGGTATGACAGATTTGATGTCGCAGCTTTCAGAGGAGTTCGGTTTACCCGTGGTCGACGGGGTAGCATGTGCCGTCGCGTTTTCTGAAGCCTTGGTAAAAGCGAAGCTGACGACATCGAAACTGTGTTCTTATGCCTAAAAAGAGCGTTTGAGTTTTCGCTTTTCGAGATCTAGAGCCCTCAGAATTTCGTGTTGATCTGTTCAAGGGCCGACCCCAGGATCTGGGCGAACTCATTTGCCAGCGCTGACGGAGGGCGATGCGCCGGTCGCATGATTGAGACGTTTAGAACGACATGGGGCCGGAACGCTCGAAAGACGACAGGCCTCGGCTCGGGTTGCATATTGACGTATCCAGCAGCAGTAATCGGGTCGCAGATACAGTAGCAAAGCCCTTTTTCCACAAGGGTCAATGCCGGGTTGAAGGTCCTGAGTTCGAACCGTTGTTCAAAACGGGCTTTTTGACTTTCGAATGCCCTCTGGGTCGCGACCAGGTTTGGATGTCCGTCTTGCAGTCCGGCCATTGGGAGGCCCGACAGATGACGGGCTTCGACTGCGTCCAACTCGGCCAGCGGATCGCCCCTTGGGATCGCGCACACGCATCTCATGTCGAAATCGACGGTATCAATTGCCGCTGTGGATTTTGGGGTTTCACCCAATCCGATGTCATATTGCTGAGAAGCAACCCACTCCTCGATTACCGGTGATGCACGCATCATCAGCGAAGCTTTTACATCTGGTTTATCCAACAAGAACTCACCCAAGAGCTGCGGCATCAAAAGGCTGCTAGCCGCCGGCATGCATGCTATGTTCAGGCGCCCCTTTGTCAGAGCGGCAATCTCGCGCATTGTCCGGGTTGAAAGCGACAACCGATCCAGGATCGCCTCGGCCTCGGTGATGAAGTACTGGGCTTCGGGGGTAGGGGCCATTTTACCGCGTTGTCGGCGGAACAGGGCGATGTCCAATTCAGCTTCGAGATTGGCGATCAGCGCGCTGACAGCAGGTTGGGTTCGTCCGAGGATTCGGGCGGCTTCAGACACAGAACCTGTCCGCATGACTTCGCGAAAAGCCTGCAATTGGCGAAAACTGAGATTCATGCGCTGTTGTTAATCCTTATTTTTTCAACAACCCATAAAGAAACTTTATTCAGCAATCAATTTAATCGTTTTGACTTAATGCCTCGGGCTCGTGATCTTCCCGCCACGAATACTCTGCATGTATTCGCAATGACGGAGGGGGAAATGACACGCTTTGCAAGTGTCCTGCTGACAGTCCTGATCTGCCTGGTTGCTCTGGGTCAATTCGTGCAGGTGATCACGCGCTATGTGCTGGAAATTCCGGTCATGGGGCTGGAGGAAAGCCTGCTCTACCCCACTTTGTGGCTATACATGCTGGGGGCTGTCAACGCCTCGCGCGAGAACACACATATCCGGGCCAATGTGCTTGAGATCTTTCTGTCTACCGAACGCCAGCATCAGGTTCTTGCGGTCATAGGTGAGGTCATCAGCTTGATCGTTGGTATCTGGCTGACAACCTGGGCCTGGGAATTCACTAAGTACTCAATGCGTGTCTGGCGCGAAAGTCCGACGCTGTACCTGCCGACTTTCTATGTCGATGTCGCTTTGTTTGTCGGGTTAGTCCTGATGATGATCTTCACGGCCTGCCATCTGCTAATGCATCTGCGCGCTCTGTTCTCCCCGATTGCTGAACCCGCGATTGAAGGAGGTCTGAAATGATCGAGATCGCGCTTTTTGCCGTACTGGTGCTGGTCATCCTGCTGACGCTTGGCGTTCCACTGCCTTATTGTTTCGGTGCCGGTCTGATGGTGATGTACTTCGCAGGTGACGTGGTCATGAAGGGAAACATGCTGTGGGGGTTCCAACAGCTTGGAAACCCGGTGCTGCTGGCCATTCCACTGTTCGTTCTGGCCGGTACGATCATGTCGGTATCAGGTATTGCGGCCAGCCTTCTCAACTTCGTCAACATCTTCATCGGTCACCTTAAGGGTGGGCTGGGCGTTGTCGCCACTGTGTCCTGCGCGCTTATCGGAGCGATCTCGGGCTCGGGTCTGACCGGTGTTGCCGCGATTGGGCCGCTGCTGATCCCTGAAATGGAAAAACAGGGCTATCCCCGCGAATACGCAACGGCGCTGATCGCAAATGCTTCGCTTCTGGGTCTATTGATCCCACCCTCGGTCACTATGATCGTCTATGGCTGGGTGACGGATACGTCGATCCTGGCCTGCTTTCTGGCAACACTGGGCCCCGGCCTGTTGATCATGGCCAGCTTTTCTGCGGTCAACATCCGTATGGCCCGCAGGTTCCCCTTGAAACTGAACGAACCCCTCAAAGGCGCGGCCTTCATGTCTGAAGCAACCCAGCGCGGTTTCAAGGCCACGCCCGCCCTGCTGATGCCGGTGATCATTCTGGGCGGCATTTACGGTGGCATCATGACCCCGACTGAGGCCGCCGCCGTGGCGGTGATCTATGCGATCCCGGTTGGGTTCCTGATCTACAAAGGACTGGACGTTCGCACCTTCTTCGGTGCGGGTAGAGAGGCCGCCACATCGGTGGGGGCGATCATGCTGATGATCCTGTTCTCGATGATCCTGTCTCAGATGTTCGTGTTGGAAAGCATTCCGCAAGCCATCGTGCAGGCGATCTTTTCAGTGACCGAAAACAAGGCCCTGCTGCTGGTTCTGATCAACATCCTGCTGTTCCTGGTCGGCATGGTGGTCAATGACGTAACCGCCATAATATTGATTGCGCCGCTTCTGTTGCCGCTGATGCAGGCGATTGGTGTCAGCCCAATACAGTTTGCCGCGATCATGGGCGTCAACACCGCTATGGGCGGAGTGACCCCACCTTATGCCTCGATCCTGTATCTGGGTGCACGCATAGGCCAGGTGCCGGTCACCAAGGTGATCCGCCCCGCCATGACCCTGATTTTGCTGGGCTATCTGCCAGTCGTATTTCTGACCAGTTTCTGGCCGGACCTTTCGATGTGGCTGCCTCGCTTCTTTGGCTACTAAGCCACCCATTTCATCACTCACGGAGGAGACTTATCCATGATGAACTTTCTGAAATCCACTTGCCTGACTGCCGCTGTGGTTGCAACTGCGGGCATCGCAGCCGCCGACACGCTGAAGATCAGCCATATCCGGCCGCAAGGTGCCACTATCGACAACGAGCTGCGTGCCCTTGCAGAAGAGCTGACAACCGCAACAGATGGCTCGGTAGAGCTTAACCTGTTCCCGGCTTCGGCGCTGGGGGACTATACTTCGGTGCAGGAACGTATCTCGGTTGGTGCCATCGACATGGCCGTTCAACCCGCCGCCACTGCAGTTGATCGCCGCATGCAAATCTCGGCCTTCCCCTATGTGGCTGCTAACTGGGCCGAGGCGAAAAAGATCTACGGCCCGGGCGGCGCAATCCACAGTGCGATGAAAGATCTCTATGCCAAGCAGGATATCACCATGCTTGCCGCATATCCGGTTTACTTCGGCGGTGTGGCCCTGAATACCGACGCTGTGAACCCAGGCGATCCAACCGCTGCAAAAGGCATCAAGGTTCGTGTACCCGGCATCAAGAGCTTTCAGTTGACCGCCGACGCATTGGGTTACATCTCGTCGCCAATCCCCTTCTCAGAAGCGTTCACTGCGGTACAAACCGGCGTCGTTGACGGCGTCGTCGGATCGGGTGCCGAGGGGTACTATGCCTCGTTCCGCGATGTGACCACGGCTTATGTGCCTGTTAACACGCATTTCGAGGTTTGGTACATGATCATCAACTCGGGCACGTTGGCTGAAATGAGCGACGAAGATCGCGCAGCGCTGGAAACGGCGGCATTGGAGTTCGAAGCCAAGCGCTGGGAAACAGCCGAAGCCGATCAAGGTGCGTTTGAACAAAAGCTGGCCGACAACGGGGCCACGATCGTTTCGCTGACGAACGAAGAACTTGCCGCCACCGCCGCCCATGTGCGCGCGCAGGTCTGGCCGCAGGTCCTGCAGGACGTCGGTCAGGATTGGGGTCAGGGCATTCTCGATCAGATCGGCGAATAAACCTGAGCCTGGGCAAGGCGTGCTCCTCCCTGCGCCTTGCCCTGTTTTTCGACGGAGAATCTCTAATGTTCAGATCCTTGCAAGATCACGATCGCGACCGGGTGACACTGACCATTAATGGGCAGCAAGTTGCTGCGCGAGAGGGTCAATCGGTATGGTCAGCCATGGCTGTGAGTGGTCAGTTCGAGACCCGGAAAGCAGCACTGTCAGGCGATGCGCGCAGCGCGTATTGCGCGATGGGCGTCTGTTTCGAATGCATGGTAGAGATCGACGGTCTTCCGAACCAACAGGCTTGCTTGAGGCGGGTGTTGGACGGCATGAACGTCACCACTCAGCGAATTACAGAAGAGTCAGAGGCGGACGATGCAGGCCTTTGACTGTGCTATTGTCGGCGCAGGACCAGCAGGTATGTGCGCCGCTATAGAACTGACGCGTGCAGGCGTTCAGGTGGCTGTTCTGGACCAAGCATCAAGGGCAGGCGGACAGATATACCGCTCGGCTGCAAACAGCCCGGTTCCGGATGTCGCCGTCCTTGGTGCGGATTATGCCGCCGGAGCGGCCCTAATTTCCGAGTTCGAACAGGCCAACCTGACGCATATCACCGGCGCGGATGCGTGGCATTTGGGTGATGACGGGCGCATCCTGTTTTCTCACGAGGACATCACACGAGAACTACGCTGTCGAGAGATGCTGTTGTGTCCCGGTGCTATGGAGCGGCCCATGCCGATCCCCGGGTGGACATTACCCGGAGTCATGACAGCAGGTGCGGCACAGGTGATGCTGAAATCGGATGCCGTCGTGGCCGATGGTGCCACCTTTGCGGGCTCTGGTCCGCTGTTGTATCTGATCGTGGCACAGTACCTTCGACTTGGAGTGCCGGTTAAAGCATTGGTCGATACGACGCCTCGGCAGCACTATATTGAGGCTGCGCCACACCTGTTTCGGACGTTACGGCATGCCGGACAGCTGCGGAAAGGTATGTCTTTGTTGCGAGAGATCCGCACTTCAGGTGTTACGATCCACTCCTTCGCAGAGCGGTTGACGGTGGTCGGTGACAAGAAGGCCGAAGGGCTCAGGTTTGTTGCGGCAGGCAGACAACACGAAATTACCGCCGACACTGTATTTCTGCATCATGGCGTGCAGCCCAATTTGAATATGACGCGGGCGATGGAGCTGGATCACCACTGGAATTCTGAACAGAAGTGTTGGCAGGTATCAGTGGATGATTTTGGGCAGAGCTCGATTGAACACGTGTCAGTGGCTGGCGATGGTGCGGGCATTGTCGGTGCCGACGGCGCGCAGGCCGCAGGTCGTTTGGCTGCCTTGAATATCCTGCACCGTCTTGGCCGTCTGACGCGAACCGAACGTGATCAAAAAGCGACCAAAGATTTGTCCCATTTATCTTCCCTAAAGCCGTTTCGGCGTTTCATTGATAACCTTTATCGTCCGACCGAGGCGCTGCGCCTGCCCAGCTACCCGGAAACGCTAGTCTGCCGCTGCGAAGAGCAGTCTCTGGACGACCTGCGAAAGGGGTTCGATCAGGGTGCGCAGGACCCGAACGCCCTGAAGGCCCTGACCCGTTGCGGTATGGGTCCATGTCAGGGTCGGCAATGCGGCCATGTGGTAGCCGGACTGTTGGCGCAGTGGCGCGGTGAGCACCCCGATACGGTTGGTTACTATCGGTTGCGCAGCCCTCTGCGTCTGCTGACCCTGGACGAGCTTGGCCGATATAGCACGGTGCCGGCGGAAGCTGCGGAATGAAGGCGGATGTTCTGGTCATCGGAGGCGGGATACAGGGCTGCGCCACGGCATACCATCTGGCGCGTCAGGGAGTATCTGTGATCGTGGTCGAGAAAGACTATGCCGGGCGTCATGCTTCGGGTGTCAACGCTGGCGGCGTGCGTCTCTTAGGGCGCGATATGGCCGAAGTTCCACTGTCTAAGACATCAATGGAGATGTGGCAGACTTTGGATGATGATTTAGGGTACGACACGGGTTTTCGTCGTCATTCCCTGATCAACATTGCTGTGGATGATGCGGATCTGGGCGCGCTACGGGTGCGAGAAGACAAGATGCGCGCGGCGGGATACACGCACGAGCGTATTATTGACCGGTCCGAATTGATGGATCGTCTGCCACATGTAAATCCCGATTGTGTGGGCGGTGTGATCTCGGATTTGGATGGTTATGCGATCCCTTACAAGGCCACGGCGGCCTTTCGCAGAGCGGCTGAAGCCTTGGGCGCACAAGTAATTGAAGGCGAAGAGGCTCTAGGGCTCAGACGGATTGGAAATGCATGGCTGGTGCAAGGCCGGCAACACCGCTACGAGGCCGAAACCGTCGTCAATTGTGCGGGTGCCTGGGCGGACCGGATCGCGTTATTGATCGGGGACAATGTGCCGCTCAGCCACGCGGCGCCAATGCTGATGATAACGGCCCGGATGCCGCATTTTGCCAAGCCGGTGGTTGGTGCGGTCAGTCGTCAGCTCAGTTTCAAACAATTCGAGAACGGCACCGTCCTGATCGGTGGCGGCGCAAAAGGTTTTGCAGATCGTGACAACAATCATACCCGGTTGGACTATTCGAAACTTGCCGCTGCATGCCGGACCACGGCCGAGTTCTTTCCTATCATGCGCAAGGCCAGCATCAACAGGATGTGGGCAGGGCTTGAGGCGTACATGCCAGACAATCTCCCTGTCATAGGCCCGGCGGTGAATGCTGCCAGTGCTTTCCACGCCTTCGGGTTTTCGGCGCACGGTTTTCAGATGGCTCCGGTAGTCGGGCAGGTCATGGCCGATTTGGTAACTGGCGGGCAAAGCCGTTTCAATCTTTCGCGTTTCCGTATCGATCGCTTTGACCGCAAGGTCCTCTAACAGGAGACTTCTATCATGACGATTACTCGAATCGAAACCGGCCAGCGCATGAGTCGGATCGTCAAGCACAACAGCACTGCCTATCTGTGTGGGCAAACTTCGGATGCAGCCGCGGTAGCTGACCAGACGCGAGACATTTTGGCCAAGGTCGAAGACCTTCTGGCCAAGGCGGGCAGCGATAAAACCCGGATACTGCAATGTGTGATCTGGCTGGCCGACATGTCGGATTTCGCCGAGGTGAATGAAGTTTGGGATGCCTGGGTGCCTGAAGGACATGCCCCGGCCCGTGCGTGTGGTGAAGCCAAACTGGCGCGCGATGTATTAAAGGTCGAGATGATAGTAACGGCGGCATGCGATTGAGTTGGACGGTTGTGTCGCAAACTTTGGTGTGTTTTAGAGCTATTGCTTTGAGTGGCTGGAATTATCCAGCGAGCTCTGCAAATTGACGGAATCTGCTTGTCGAAGGTTCAAGCTGGCCCTTCCGTATCAAGTTGGCGGTCTCGATCCCCACAAGTGTCGCTGCTGCTTTTATCGATGGTGATCCGCTTCGGTATTCCATTGACGCACAAAGCATTGGCGAAGAATTTCTTTGCAGACTTGGTGTCTCGCTTCTCGGAAAGCATGAAATCAAGGGTTTGACCGTCAAGGATGCTCAGTTGGCGAAAGGGGACTTGTAGCTGGCCGAGGAGCAAGCCCCGCCTCCTCTGAAATGATGTCTGACGCGTGCTCTGCCTAGATGAGATTGCTAAGCGGCTGCGTCTTCATTGACCACATCAGCGAAGGATTTGAAGAATTTGGCCGCAAGCTTCTTGGCAGTGCTTTGGATCAGCCGGCTGCCCAGTTGGGCCAGCTTTCCGCCGATATCGGCCTTCGCCTGGTAACGCAGGATCGTCGTGTTGGGCCCGTCGGCTGTTAGCGTGACATCTGCGCCGCCCTTTGCGTGCCCTGCTGGGCCGCCATTGCCCTGCCCGGCCAGCGAAAAGGCATCCGGCGCGCCTGCGGTGTCGAGTTGGACGTCACCGCTGAACCGTGCCTTCACCGGCCCGACCTTGAGGACGACCTTTGCCTCCAGTTCAGTGTCCGAGTGCTTGATCAACTCTTCACAGCCGGGAATGCACAGCTTGAGAACCTCGGGGTCGTTCAGCGCTGCGTAGACTTGCTCTTTTGGTGCGTTGATGACGATTTCGTCTGCCAGTTCCATGGGATGTCCTTTTAGCAACAGGGAAACTTGATGGTGGCCATATGGTCGGCCTGTTCGGGCGTAAGCGCGAGCTTGTGGCGCAGATGGGCTGCGACGTATCGAATGATCTTCAAGTGATGTCCTCCAGCATGTCTGCCCTGAGCGCGGTGTACGCCCCGGGTGTGTCCACGTCCGTGTAAAACCCGGGAGAGGCCATTGGGTGAAACTGGACATGTTCAGGATGGGTGCGGGTGAACTCTTTGCAACCCGGGGACCTGGGGTCCGCCAGGAGCCGTGCGCGCAAGGCTGCGGGAACCACGATCGGGTTGCCGCGGCGTTGATCCACCGCCGGAATGGAGATGCGAGCGCTGTCAGCCGCCGCATGCGCCGCCAGCAATGACCGGATATCGCCAGCGGTCAGAAGCGGCTGATCCCCCAAACCGATCAGCACAGTGGTTGCCTCACCTGCCGCTTGCAGCCCGCAGGCCACCGACGTGGGCTGACCCTGCCCAAAATTCGCGTTGAAAACGGTTTCGGCACCGCTGCCCGAAAGGGCGTTGCCGATCTGTCCGGCCTGATGCCCGGTCACCACAAAGACATGTCCGCACGTTGCCGTGCGATAGACATTGACCATGTGCCGGATCATCGGGACCCCGGCAACAGGCAAAAGCAGCTTGTTGCGTGCACCCATCCGGCGTGACAGTCCGGCCGCCAGTATGATTGCCGTCACTTCAGCCATCGGTCGGCCTCATTGCAGCGCGCCGGTCCTGGACCAATTGCGCCAGAATCGACAACGCGATTTCTTCGGGCGTCACCGCGCCCAGATCCAAACCCGCCGGAGCTTTCACGCGGTCAATGGCGGATTGTTCAATCCCGGCCGCGGCTAGCTTTTTGGCCAGAAACGCGTATTTCTTGCGGCTTCCGACGAAGGCCACATACGTCGCTTGTGCGTTCAACGCCGCCTTTAACGCGTCAAGGTCACCTTGTCCCTGGGTCGCGATCACGACGAAGGACCGCTGATGCGGTTGGCCGCGTTGCGGGGTCGAAGACACGGACCAGTGAAACTGTGGGGCGAGATTGCTCATCACCTGCGCCACGGGCGATGCGCCCAAGACCACGAGTTGCGGTGACGGCAGGCAGGGTTCGATGAAGATGTCGATCGTGCCGCGCGAGGGACACCCGTTGCCGGCAAATCGCGTGCCGTCCACCTCATCGCCAGCGGCCACTCCTTTTTCAGCCAGAAGGTCTTCTGGTGCGACGGATACAAGCTGTGGCGTCCCATCCTGCAGGGCCTGCAGCGCGGCGCGTTTGACGGCGCCTCGGGTGCAGCCGCCGCCAAGCCAGCCTTGGAGGATCGTCCCATCCGCGCTGAGTAGCGCCTTCGCCCCCGGCTTGGCCGCGGTGGACCCGGCCGTGCGCACGATGGTGGCGAAGGCAAAAGGTTCGTCCTTGTCGCGCAGTTCCTGCGCGGCCTGGGCTAGGTCTGTCGAAAGGAATTCAGCCGGGGTCATAGGCGTGCCAACTCCTGTTCCAGCGCGGCCAGATCCCCCAGCGTGTTGGCCGCCTTGAAGGCGTCGAGGTAAGGCAGGGCCGCCGCCATCCCTTCGGCCACCGGTGCGTAATCAGCCCAGCCTTTCAGGGGATTAAGCCAAACCACCTTGCAACCGCGTTTGCGCAGTTTTTTCAGAGCGGCAGCTATGATATCCGGCGCTTCGGTGTCATACCCGTCGGACAAGATCAGCACGACGCTGCGCCCATCGACGAAGCGTTTGGCATAGGTGTCGGCAAAGCGCATCAGCGACGGACCGATTTTGGACCCCCCGCCGCACCCATCGGCCATCAATGACATCCGTCCAATCGCGCGCATCGCGTCCTTGTCACGCAGAGCTTCGGTGATCCGCACAAGGCGAGTGTGAAAGAGATAGGCGTCGGCGGCCGTGTCGGCCCGCATCAGGCCGGCGAGAAACGCCAGAAATATCTGTGCATAGACGGACATGGAGCCGGAAACATCGCAAAGTGCGACGATCTTGCGCGTGCGATCCGGGCGCCTCTTGCGCAACAGGTTCAGCGGCTCGCCGCCGGAGGCCAGACTGTGGCGAATAATCTTGCGAAAATGCAATCGGTCCCCTTTGCGCGCGGCAATTCGACGGCGGGATCGCGTGTCGCGCAAGGCGGCCCCGAGGCGGCGCGCGACGCCTTCGGCCTCTGTGATTTCTTCCGGTCGGATAAGATCGCGCAGGTCACGCCGGTTGAGGTTGCGTTGTTCGGTGGCGATCAACTTGCCGGTCCCATCGCTGTCCGCCGCCCCGCCCGTGTCGTCAGGGGCAGTAGAGGTTCCGGATGCGCCAGCGTCTTCACCCTTGGCATCCCGTGAGGAATGAACGTCGTCGCTTACAGTGGATGACGGGGTGGGAACGACCTTCTGTCTCACACGGCCCATGTCCATCCAGTAGCTGTCGAACAGGTCGTCGAACCTCTCATACTCTTCCTTGCAGCCCGTGCAGACCGCACGTAAGGCACGGCGGCTGTCGTCCGGACGCATGGCGTCCACCTCGGCCAGAGCCGTCATGGCAAGGTCTGCTTCTGCAACGCCAAGCCGCAAGCCGTTGTCGCGCAGGTGAGCGATGAAGCCCGCGACCCGGGCGGCCGGACCGGGGTCGCGGCCGGCGAATTTTGTCACCCGGCTCATGCGGCCTTGCCCGCAATGCGCCCTGCCACCTCAGGCGTGATCTGGGCCTGATCGCTTTGGGTTTTCAGCAAGGTCGTCAGTGTCGATTGCAGGATCGCGAGATTGTCCGTCAGATCGGCGATGCCGAGGCCCATCAACGCCGAGGCGAAATCCAGCATTTCGGCGACGCCGGGGGTTTTCTCCAGCTCTTCCTGGCGCAACTTTTGCACGAAGCCGACGATCTGTTCGCCCAGCCGCGCCTCGACATCCGGGCAGCGGGCCTTGAGGATCGCCAATTCGGTCTCGCGATCGGGGTATTCCACGTAGGTATAAAGGCAGCGACGGCGCAGGGCGTCTGAAAGGTCACGGGTCCCATTCGAGGTCAGGATCACGACGGGGCGGCTCGTCGCGGTGATCGTGCCAAGCTCGGGGATCGACACCTGATAGTCCGAGAGGACTTCCAGCAGGTAGGCTTCGAACTCTTCATCCGCCCGGTCGATTTCGTCGATCAAGAGGACCGGGGGTGTTTCTTGGGTGATGGCCGCCAGCAACGGGCGCTCCAGCAGAAAGTCGCTGGAGAAGATGCGATCTTCGACCGCCTTGCCGGTTTCGCCAGCCTCGGAGGCCGCCCGTATGGTAAGCAGCTGTCGCTGGTAGTTCCATTCGTAAATGGCCTGCGCCGCGTCCAGGCCCTCGTAGCATTGCAGCCGGATAAGGCGCGTGTCCATCACCGCAGACAGCGTGCGGGCGATCTCGGTCTTGCCGACACCTGCTGCACCTTCCAGCAACAGCGGGCGGCACAGCGACAGAGCCAGTTGCAACGCAACGGCCAGATCGTCCGAGGCCACATAGCCTTCGACGGCCAGCGCGGTTTTCAAGTCAGTCCAGGTCATGCGTGTCTCCGTAGGGCGGGCGTCACCCCGCCCCACCAAAAGGGTCAGTCGTGCAGGCCAAGCTCGTTGGCCGTGCGCCAAATCCGCCAGTGATCATGCGGCATGTTGGTGTGCCGGTTGCCGAAGGGGCGGAACGCGTCCTGCACCGCGTTCGAGAAGCAGGGCACGCCGCCAACATGCGGGCTTTCACCCACGCCTTTGGCGCCGATGGGATGGTGTGGGCTTGGTGTGACGGTGTAGTCGGTTTCGTAATTTGGCACTTCCCAAGCCGTTGGCAGGAAGAAGTCCATCAGCGTGCCCGTCTTCACGTTGCCCATGTCATCATAAGCAATCTCTTGCCCCAGTGCGACGGCGAGTGCTTCTGTCAATCCACCATGCACCTGGCCTTCGATGATCATCGGGTTGATCCGTGTGCCGCAGTCGTCCAGCGCATAGAAGCGGCGGATTTCCGGCACACCCGTGTCGACGTCGATGTCCATTACACAGACATAGGCGCCGAACGGATAGGTCATGTTCGGCGGATCGTAGTAGCTGACGGCCTCAAGCCCCGGCTCAATCCCCGGAATGGCTTGGTTGTAGGCTGCAAAGGCAATTTCCTTCATTGTCTTGAACTTTTCAGGCGCGCCTTTCACGACAAACCGGTCGACATCGAATTCCACGTCATTGTCGTGGACCTCGAGCAGATAGGCCGCGATCATCTGCGCCTTGGCGCGGATCTTGCGGCCGGCCATGGCCGTGGCGGCGCCTGCCACCGGGGTAGAGCGTGACCCGTATGTGCCAAGGCCATAGGGTGCTGTATCGGTGTCGCCTTCCTCAATGGTGATGCTGTCGGCAGGCAAGCCGATCTCAGAGGCGAGGATTTGCGCGAAGGTAGTCGCGTGACCTTGCCCCTGACTGATCGTTCCCAGACGTGCGATCGCAGAGCCGGTCGGGTGGATGCGGATTTCGCAGCTGTCGAACATGCCAAGCCCAAGGATGTCACAGTTCTTGACTGGGCCGGCGCCGACAATCTCGGTAAAGAAACTGAGGCCAATGCCCATCAGCTTGCGCGTCTTGCCAGCCTTGAAGTCCTCGACCCGCTGGGCCTGTTCGGCCCGCAGCCCGTCGTAGTCGACGGTCTTGAGCGCCTTGTCCCAAGCGGTGTGATAGTCGCCGCTGTCGTATTCCCAGCCAAGGGCAGCAGTGTAGGGGAACTGCTCTTTCTTGATGAAGTTGATCCGGCGCAGCTCAGCTGCGTCCATGTTCAACTCGATGGCCAGGACCTCGATCATCCGTTCGATGAAGTAGACTGCCTCGGTCACCCGGAATGAGCATCGATAGCTGACGCCACCCGGGGCCTTGTTGGTGTAGACGCCGTCGACCTCCAGATAGGCCGTCGGGATGTCGTAGGAGCCGGTGCAGATGTTCATGAAGCCCGCCGGGAACTTGGTGGGATCAGCGCAGGCATCAAAGCCGCCGTGGTCGGCTGTAACATGGCAATGCAGCCCGGTGATCTTGCCGTCCTTGGTGGCAGAGATCTTGCCGGTCATATGATAGTCGCGGGCAAAGGCGGTGGTCATCAGATTGTCCATCCGGTCTTCGATCCACTTCACGGGCTTGCCCGTGACGATCGACGCCACGACCGAGCAGACATAGCCCGGATAGGCACCAACCTTGTTGCCAAAGCCGCCGCCGATATCGGGGCTGATCACGCGGATGTTGTGCTCTTCAATGCCCGAGATCAGAGACACGACCGTCCGGATCGCGTGCGGCGCCTGGAACGTGCCCCACAGGGTCAGCTTGCCGTTGACCTTGTCCATCGACGCCACACAGCCGCAGGTTTCCAACGGGCAGGGGTGGGTGCGGTGGTAATACATGCTTTCGGAAGCGACGACCTCGGCGTTGGCGATGACCTCTTCCGTTGTGCCTTTGTCGCCCGCGTCCCAGGTAAATATATGGTTGGGGTGCTTGCGAGGCCCGTGCGCGCCATCGGGGATGGAACCGTCTTCGCCAACCAGGTCCTCGCGCAGGACCACATCGGACTTCAATGCCTCGAACGGGTTCACGATGACGGGCAGTTCTTCGTACTCGACCTCGACCGCCTCGATCCCATCTGCGGTGGCATAGCGATCTTCGGCGACGACATATGCGACCTCTTGCCCCTGAAACAGCACCTTGCCATCGGCCAGCACCATCTGCTTGTCGCCAGCCAGCGTCGGCATCCAGTGCAAGCCCAGCGGCTCCAGATCAGCCGCGGTCAGGACAGCCAGCACACCGGGCACTTCCAGCGCAGCGGCGGTATCAATGTTCTTGATGCGCGCATGGGCGTAGGGAGAGCGGACAAAGTCGCCAAACAACATGCCGTCCAGCTTGATGTCATCGACATAGTTGCCCTTGCCTTGGGTAAAGCGCGCATCCTCGACCCGCTTGCGCGAGCAGCCCATGCCTTTGAGATTGTCGACACGTTCTTCGCGGGAAATATCGTCCTTCATTCTGCGGCCTCCTTGGCTGCATTCATTTCGGCTGCGGCGGCCTGAATGGATTTCACAATGTTCTGATAACCCGTGCAGCGGCAGATGTTGCCGGCCATGCCAAAGCGGATTTCTTCTTCGGTCGGGTTGGGGTTTTCTTCCAGCAGCTTGGTCGCCCGGGTGATCATACCCGGCGTGCAGTAACCGCACTGCAACCCGTGGTGTTCCTTGAACGCCTCTTGCAGCGGATGCAGGTCGTCCGGCCCGCCGATGCCTTCGATAGTGGTCACCTCGGCGCCATCGGCCTGTGCAACGAACATGGTGCAGGATTTCACCGATTTGCCGTTGATGGTGACGGTGCAGGCCCCGCAATGGGACGTTTCGCAGCCAATATGCGGCCCGGTGATGTTCAACCGTTCGCGCAGGGTGTAGATAAGCAGTTCACGTGGTTCGGCCAGGAATTCTTCGTCTTTACCGTTTACGTTCAGCTTGATGTGCATTTTCTTTGACATGATGTGTTCCTCCTACGCCCGCGACCAGGCGCGCTCGATGGCACGGCGCAATATGACGCCCGCCACGTGGTTCTTGAACGCGACGGGCCCGCGGTTGTCCTCGGTCGGGTCGATATCGTCCAGCATCGCAGCCACTGCCGCGCCGAGGGCAGCGGCATCGACAGATGTTCCCACCAGCGCGGCGCCTGCGTTCTCGGAATAAACCGGCGTGTCGCTGAGGTTCGTCATCGCGATGGAGGCGCTGACGCAATTGCTGCCGTCCCTGACGATCTGCACCGCGGCGGCGGCTGTCGCGTAGTCGCCAATCTTGCGCTTTTGCTTTTCGTAGGCGTAGCCACCCTTGGGCGCGGGGATAGTGACGGCGGTCAGTACTTCCTCATCCTCGCGTGCGGTCATGTAGGCGGCCTCGTAAAACTCCCGTGCGGGGATATCACGCTCGCCATCCGGGCCGACCACGGTGAATACCGCATTCAAGCATTGCATCAGCCCCGGCATGTCATTGCCCGGGTCGCCGTTTGCGACGTTGCCACCGACGGTGCCCATGTAGCGGACTTGGGGATCAGCAATCTGCAAGGCAGCCTCGCGCAGGATCGGAGCTGCATCCGCAAGCTCGGCATGGTCGATGATTTCTGCCTGCGTGACCATCGCGCCGATCACAATGCTGTCAGCCCTGACGTCGATATCCGACATGCCGCCGACATCTTGGAGGTCGATCAGGTGCGGGACTTCGGCCATCCGAAGTTTCATCATCGGGATCAAACTGTGCCCACCCGCCATGACGCGCGCATCGTCTCCGTGTTCTTCCAGAACGGCCAGCACGCCGGCCATGTCCTGAGGACGGTGATATTCAAATGCCGCTGGAATCATCGGCTCTCCTCCCTAAAGCGAATGTTCAGTGTCGGAGCGAGATTGCATGCGTCCGCATGCCACATCACCGGAAAATCAATAAAATACAGGTCTTTTGCACGAAATGCGCCTGTTCACGCACCAATTGCGCCGCCTTGCGACGCAAGCACGTCTTGAACGGCCTTCAGTTTGGAACGGCTGACGGGTGCGGGCGGCAGATCGCCCCCGTCGAAAAGGCAGCGTCCCTTATCCTTGGTTTTTTCGAAGCGCGAGACACGCGCCGGGTTGACCAGGTAGCTGCGATGGGTTTGCAGGAACCCCAACGGCAAGAGCCGTTTGGAGGCCATGGTGATCGGCCAGACACAGAACAGCCGTTCGGTCTCGGTATAAATCTGTGTGTAATGCCCATCGGCGCGCACGAACACCAAGTCCTTGGCCCTGACAAAGACCTTGTTGCCATCCGCTTCGCAGGGGATCTGGAGATCGGCCTTCAGTTCCGGCGCGGGTTCCGCTTGCAGACGATCCTCTTCCGATCCGGGTGTGACCAGATATGTCACGCTTACCCAGAGGCACGCCCCGAAGATCACGAAACTGACGAAGATTACACCAAGCGCCAGCGTTTCATTGCTCATGCTGGGGCCAAACTCAGCTGCGGTGGACGTCTGCACAAAATTGGTTTCCGCAATCGCCAGAAAATGTGCCGAGCAAACGGCAAACGCAAAGCATATCGTCCCAACCACGATGTTGCGATTTGTGCGCTTGCCATAGGCGATCCAGAAAGCAAGAATACACAGCCCGATGGCCACGATGGAAGAAAAGACGACGCCCGATGTTGTATAGACCGCGCGGCACAGTTCCAGACCGGCCATGCCGATATAGTGCATGACCAGGATGCCGGTCCCGACAATGCAACCCGACAGTGAAATGATGAATGGTGTGCGGCCGGCGAAATGCAACAGGATCAAGGCCGCGCCAACAAGCAGGATCGCTGACAGAGCCGACACCAGCGTGATGGCTGCGTCATAATAGAACAGGATCGGCAGCTTCAAACCAAGCATGGCTACGAAATGCATTGCCCAGATGCCGCCGCCCAAGGCGATGGACGCAAGCGCGATGGACGCTTTTTTCTGGAACATCGGCTTTTCTGACAGGTCGCGGGTGAGCGAAAGACCGGTGAACCCTGCGACAAGTGCCACGACGCAGGACATTGCGATCAGAAAACTGCTATGGTCGACGGTCAGAAACTCCATGCCGAAAAGGATGGCCAAGACTCGAGCGATTTGCAATCAGTGCCGTTCGCACGGCCTTCAATTCTTGCCGTGGAGCGCGATCAACTGAAGTTTTCAATAGGACATTGAGCCAGTTTCGACGACCTCGAGATATGCTATGCGGACGAAGTTAACTTTCGCTGCATTCGAGCCGACGGCTGCTTTCGCCAGAAATACGTTTGACCGAAACAAATCACGTTAATACTTGCCTGAACGTTGTAGCCATTGATGCGACTAGCATTTCAAATCGTCTCCGTCACCTTCTGAAGACCATCGGGTGCATCTGCATTTTCGCCCAGCCCTTCTGCCAAGGCTTTGACAAACTTGTTGAAGGCTGAAGGGGCAGGACAAAGGGCCTTGTCGCAAACTCTGTAGTCTGTCTGCCGATCTGATCGATGGTCTGTTAAGGGAACATCCAAAACAGAGGGCGGTAGATCGTGGCAATTTCATTTAAGGGCGCGCCTTTTCCAAAGGATGTGATCTTGCACGCGGTGTTTTTCTATCTGCGATACGGCGTGTCATACCGCGATCTTGAAGAGATCATGGCCGAGCGCTGCGTATCGGTCGGCCACGCGACCTTGAACCGTTGGATCATCAAATTCGCGCCTCTGGTCGCGGAACGGGCCCGCCGTTCATACAACGCCGGATCCGCCCAAAGTTGGGCTTCAACGCTGTCACTTCAGCGGAATTCACATTGGCGGGAACCGAAACGATCACCATGATCCGAAAGGGTCAACTCACGCCAGAAATCTCTCCCTACCAGCAGTTTGTTCAATTGGTAGGTTAATCAATCCGAGTGTCGGTCCTTCTTGACCGGGATCAGAGTTTGCGACAGTTCCCGGTTTTTCATTGCTGATTTTAGCGCATCCGTAAACGCATTGTTGTGTGCACTACCTTCAGATTTTGCGCGTTGGGATCCTTTGGGTTTCGAGGTGCCGGCATTCTTTTTCGGACCTCGGCCAGCTCGACCCTCGCGGGCCGACGTTCCTCCATCCTTTCGCATGGTTAGTCCAATCCGTTTGCGGGGCACATCCACTTCGACTACCGTGACTCTGACAACTTGGCCTGTTTTGACAACTTCATGCGGGTCCTTGACGAAGCGGTCTGCCAGTTGGCTGACATGCACCAGCCCATCCTGATGCACCCCAACATCCACAAAAGCACCGAAGGCGGCGACATTGGTCACCGTTCCTTCCAGCACCATGCCTGGTTTCAGGTCAGTGATCTCCTCGACACCATCGGTGAACGAGGCGGTGACAAAACTGGGGCGGGGATCGCGACCGGGCTTTTCAAGTTCGGTAAAGATGTCTTGCACTGTCGGCAAGCCGAAGGTGTCATTGACAAATTGTTCGGCGCGCAATCCTTTCAGTGCTCCGTCGTGACCCATAATCTGACGGATGTCGCGCCCACAGGCCGAGACAACTCGACGGGCCACATCATAGGCTTCGGGGTGAACCGAGGATGCGTCCAGCGGTTCCAAGCCATCCCGAATGCGCAAAAAGCCCGCACACTGCTCATAAGCGCGTGGGCCGAGGCGGGCGACTTTTAGCAACTCTTTACGCGACTTAAATGCGCCATTCAGGTCGCGGTGCACTACAATCGCGTCGGCCAGTCCAGGTCCCAACCCAGAGACATGAGAGAGCAGGGGGGCCGAGGCCGTGTTCAGATCAACCCCTACCGCATTCACCACATCTTCGATCACCGAGGCCAGAGATTGCGACAACCGGTGCTGGTCCACGTCATGCTGGTATTGGCCGACGCCGATGGACTTGGGTTCGATCTTCACCAACTCGGCCAAAGGATCCTGAAGGCGACGGGCGATAGAAACTGCGCCGCGCAGCGACACATCAAGATCGGGAAATTCGCGTGCCGCCAGTTCCGAGGCTGAATAGACCGACGCGCCAGCCTCGGACACAACAACCTTGGTCGGGGCCGAAACCGTTTTGGGCAGCAGTTTCAGCGTATCACCCACCAGTTTCTCGGTCTCACGGCTGGCTGTGCCATTGCCGATAGCAATCAGTTCGATCCTGTGGCTGGCGATCAGGTTCAGGATTGCCGCCTGTGCGCCACGCACATCATTCTTAGGCTGAAAGGGATAGAGTGTGTCAGTCGCGACCACCTTGCCCGTGGCATCAACCACCGCAGCCTTGACGCCGGTTCGAATGCCGGGGTCCAGACCCAGTGTTGTCTTCGCCCCTGCCGGTGCGGCAAATAGTAAGTCTTTAAGATTACGAGAAAAAACATTAATGGCCTCGTCCTGAGCCCGGCCACGCAGATCTGCCATCAGTTCTACCATCATCGATAGCGACAGCTTTACGCGCCATGTCCAGCCAGCCACTTTGCGCAGCCACTTGTCTCCGGGGCCGTCCCCACGTGTGTGCAGGTGGGCGGCGACCATGGCTTCGGCCCGGGCGGCCCCGGTTTCGGGTTCGGGCGCGATATCCAGCGTTACGATCCCTTCTTTCGAGGCCCGCAGCATTGCCAGTGCGCGGTGAGAAGGGGTTTTGGCCCATAGCTCCGAATGGCTGAAATAGTCACTGAACTTCGCGCCCTCCTGTTCCTTGCCGTCTATTATCTTTGAGGTCAGCACGGCCTCGCGCTGCATGAAATTACGCAATTCACCCAGCAGGGCGGCGTTTTCGGTCAACCGTTCAGTGATGATGTCCCGCGCACCGTTTAGCGCGTCCTTGGGGGTTGGGACCGCTTCGATGAGATACCCTTGCGCCAAAACCTCAGGGTCGGCAGACCGATCCGCCAGAATGGAATTGGCCAATGGTTCCAGCCCGTTTTCGCGGGCGATCATCGCTTTGGTGCGACGTTTGGGTTTGTAGGGCAGGTAGATATCTTCCAGCTGCGCCTTGGTATCGGCCTGTGCGATGGATTTGACCAGATCGTCGGTCAGCTTGCCCTGATCCTTGATCGAGCCCAGGATCGTCTCGCGCCGTGCTTCCAGTTCGCGCAGATAGGTCAGGCGATCGGACAGGGTGCGCAGTTGGGTATCATCAAGGCCGCCCGTCACCTCTTTGCGGTAGCGGGCGACAAAAGGCACAGTGGCCCCTTCGTCCAGCAGTTTCACCGCGGCCCCCACCTGTTCGGGGCGGGCATTGATTTCGGTGGCGATGGTGCGGGCGATGCGGTCCAAGGGGGCCTCCTGAATATATCTGGAGGGACTTCTTAGCCAGCCACATCGCCAAGGGAAAGAGGCTTTAGCGCGCCTGCGCCTGTTCGGCCAATGCCTGCAGATCGCCGTGCAGGGTTTTGGCAATCTCGACATAGCCGCGTTCGGTGTTGCGCGCCCGCGCGGCAAAGCGCCGTTGCGAGGGCAGGCGTGCGCCCTGGTCGGTTATATCTGTGAACAGACGCTCGGCCCGCGCGTCATTCTCGTCAACCCGGCCACCGCTGAACTGCGCGGGATCAAATGCCAGCAGGATTTCCCCGTGATAAGGCGCTCCGCCTGCACCGTCGGCATATTCCATGCTTTCCAGGCTGGTCAGATCGTCGATCAGCGGGCCAGCCAGAAGTTCGATCATGATTGACAGGGCCGAGCCTTTGTAGCTGCCGAAGGTCAGCATGGCTCCGTCCATCGCGGCCTGCGGATCAGTGGTTGGGTTGCCGTACTTATCGATGGCCACACCCTCGGGCAAGGGTTTGCCTGCTCGGCGGTACAGTTCGATTTCTCCCCGGGCAAAAGCGCTGGTGGCGAAATCAAAAGTGAACGGGTCTTTGCCCCGACGCGGCCAGCTGAAAGCCAGCGGGTTGGTGCCAAGGCTGCCACGCGTGCCGCCGGCAGGGGCAACCCAGGAATGGCTGGGCACCATCGCCATCGCCGCCAAACCAGCTGAGGATAGCCGCTCGACCTCAGGCCAAAGCGCCGAGAAATGGAAACACCGGTTGATCGCCATGGCGGCGATGCCGTGGGTGCGGGTTTTCTCGATCAAAACCGGCAGTGCTTTTTCGAACGCCAGCAGGGACATCCCGCCCTGCGCATTAACCCGAACGACTGCGTTATCCGACGGTTCAAGGACTGGCTCTACATGCCCGTCGATCTGCCCCGCTTTTATCGTGTCGGCGCACATGAACAGGCGGAACAATCCATGTGACTGGCAATCGTCGATTTGACAGGTGGTTAGCGTATCGGCGATCGCCACGGCATGATCTGGCCCGAAACCAGATTTGGTCAAAATAGAAAGGCTGAGGTCTCGGATTTCGTCCAATGACAGTTTGACCGTTTCGCTCATGCCCTGCGTCTCCCTCATCGTGGTTGAGACAAGGGATAGCGTGGCAGAGCGGGCAAAGGAAACCCGGTTTTAGCTGGGTTCGGTATCAACCCTGTGTTTCAGCCTGCAGATAGGCGATCAGGTTGGTGATATCTTCGTCCTTTTTCAAACCTGGAAACTGCATCTTATTACCAGGGATCGTGCCACGCGGGTCGGACAGGAACGCGGTCAGGGTGTCAGCGGTCCAGACAATGCCCGACTCTTGCAATTGGGCCGAATACCGGAACCCGTCTGCTTGCCCGGCCGTGGCGCCAATGATCCCGTGCAGCGATGGCCCGACGGTGTGGCGGTCTTGTTCCAGCTTGTGGCATGCGCTGCACTTGCGGAACACTTTCTTGCCCGCCTTGATGTCTCCTTCTACTGCGGCAACGGCAACCGGGGCGGTAGAAGACACGGCGGCCTGTTCGCCATCCATGTTGAATATCAGCCGGGCCGTCACCGGAACCGTGCGGGTGATGCCCGGTAAGCTGGCCAGTTCCAATAGCTTGTCGACACCCGCATTTACACCTGCGTCTTCGGTACTGATGAACACCATGTCGTTGGTCGACACCATCACTGAAGATTCAGAGAGGCGCACAACAAACATCTCGGCTTCAAACGCCACATCCGTTCCGGCTAGCGACAACGCGGCCTCGGTATCAACAGTGGTGGTTTCACCGACCCCAAGGCCCGAGACTTCGGCCATGTCAAACGTGGCCGTCAGCTCAGCAGTGCCTGCTTTGCGGAACACGTATTCGATCATGCGTTCGTTGCGGATGTCGATATTAGTCTCGACCGAGGACAGGTCGATCTGAATCTCGGCTTTGCCGTCCGGGCTGACGTGTCCGCTGAGGTTGGTGAAGGAATTGACCTCGCCCACGGTGTCTTTCTTGATTGTCCCATAGGCCAGATGCGATCCTTCGGGGACGAGGGTCCAGCCGTCCGCCAGCGCCGGGGTTGCAACAATTGCCGACGCAATCGTGACTGCCTTCAACAGAAGTTTCATTTCTTTCCTCCTCGGGTTATGTCAGTCCTGACCACGCGGGCCCGGTCCGTGGAAAGCAAACACACACAGGTCGCGATTTATTCGATGGGTGGTGAGATTAGTTCGGAACAGGCCGTGCGCGGCGCGATCCAGATGCATTCAAAACGCGTCTGGCGTTTTGGGCTGGCACTGTCCGGCGCATCGGACGTAGCCGACGACCTGTTGCAATCCACATGTCTGCGCGCGTTGGAACGGCACCACCAGGTCACGTCGCATGACCGGCTGGACAGCTGGCTGATGACGATCTGCCGTTCGATCTGGCTGAATGAGGTGCGAGCGCGTTCGGTTCGCAAGGCGCAAGCGCTGTCCGTGACACCCGAAGCAGACTTAATTGCACCCGGAAACGATTCAGAAACGAATATTTTTGCTACTGAAGTGTTTACACAAGTGATGCAGCTGCCAGAGGCGCAGCGGGAAACGGTTATGCTTGTGTTTGTTGAGGGCTATAGCTACCGCGAAGCTGCCGCGTTGCTGGAGGTGCCGATAGGAACTATCATGAGCCGGCTGTCCAATGCCCGGCAGAAATTGAAAACCGTGATGCAGCATGAGGCGGCAGACGCCGTTCGACGGAGTGGCAAATGAAGTTTTCCGATGAGACGCTGATGGCGTATCTGGAAGGCAAGCTGGATGAGGCCGAAATCCGTGCGATCGAAAGCGCGGTAGAGGCGGACCCTGCATTGGAACAGCGTCTGATGGCGCTGGACCCGTTCGCACCTGTGGTGCAGGCGGTTTTTGAACACGTACCTGCGGAAGCACCGCAGGTTGATCTGCCGCAGCCGATGGCCCCAGCTACGCCTGCCGGTGGTGGTCTGCGTTTGCTGGCCGTCGCGGCTGCGGTCGCTGTTGTGGCGGTGTCAGCGACCTTTTGGGCCACGCGGCCCGAGCCGTTGGGCTGGGCCCAACAGGCGGCGATTTATCAATCGCTTTATGTGCCGGATACAATTGCGTCGCTGGATAATTCCGCTCAGACATTGGACGCGCAATTCGCGCAGGCCGAGGCTCAGCTGGGCCGGTCATTGAACCGCGAAGAACTCGAAGCCTTGCCGGGAATGGAGCTGAAACGTGCACAGGTTCTGTCGTTCAAGGGTAAGCCGCTGATTCAGGTGGTTTTTGCCGATGCGCAGGGCCAACCCTTTGCCTTTTGTGTCATCCGACAGGGTGAGGGTGCGCCGAACAAGGATGTGACACAGGCGGTGCTCAGCGGTCTGGCCACAGCAACCTGGGCGCAGGATGGGTATGGTTACATGTTGATCGGTAGCGACGAGCAAACTGATCTGAGTGGGCAGCTGGATTTTCTGGCCACAAGTTTCGCTAGTTAAACGCGTAATGCGCAAAAACGCCTTGTGAAGCGTGGTGAATCCTCGAAATATGGCGGGTATGAAAAAGAAGCCCGTCATTCCTGATCCGGATGAGGACGCCGATGTGGTTGGTCCTGCCAGTATCTATGACGTTGATCCTCCCGAAGACGATGATTTGTGGTTCCTGCCGCCCGAGGATGAAGAAGCGGTCGAGGATTTTCTGCCCCCGGGTCCGAAAGTGGATCGCCGTCTGCTGTTCGACCCGCGGGATTGGCGCGCGGCACAGAACGAGCTTGCATTTGAACTGGCCGATCTGGCCACGATCTTTGGTGCTTTGGATGAACGTCTGCGGGCTGGGCCGGATGGGTGGACGCATCGGCTGGCGCTGATGGATGTGTCCGATTTGGGCTGGTGGACCGGGGATCGGATCAGTGTTGACCGGCTGGCTCTATGGACCGGTCTGCGGATCGGCGCGACCGGCGATGATGTGCAGGCCCTGTTTCGGGCGGGTTGGGCCGTGCGCCGTTTGACCGCCGGATCGGGCCCGTCCGAGGACGGGTGGGAGATTGGGTTGACCGCCTTTTTGGATCGTATGGCGCAAGGGATCGAAGACATCCCCGAAACGGTGGCCGATCTGGCCGAGGTGATGCGCAATGCCGAAGGCCTGCATCCGGTGACGCAGGCGGCAATGGGGTTTCATGCGTGGCGCGCCCTGTCGCAAGGAATTGGGCAGGATACCGAAGCCGCGATTATTGCGGCCCGTCACGCGGCGACGATGGGGCGAGGTGGGGCGATGTTCATGCCTTTGGCTTTGTCCGGTCCAGGCGCGTTGCGCGGGGTAGGGGAGGTGGACGAAAAGCTTTCGGCCTGGATCAGGGGGGCAGGGCAGGCGACATTGGCGGCGCTGATGCATCTTGATCGAGTCAGTGCCTGGGAACAGCGCGCGCGCGAAGCCACCAGCGGGCTGAGCGGGCGGACACCACCTTTGCTGATCGACGTTCTGACCGCCTGGCCGATGGTCTCGGCCCCGTTGGCCGAAGAACTGACGAAGGCGTCACGCGCAGCCGTACAGCGCAACATCGACCGGTTCACCCGGCGCGGTCTGATCCGTGAGGTGACAGGGCAGGGGCGCTACCGGGTCTGGACTGCGGCGTTGTGATCCAGCAGCCATTCGCGAAATGCACGCGCTGGCGGGCGCAATGCCGGGCGGGCCGGATAGACCAAGTGGTAGGCTTCCTGACCTGCCACCTGAATGTCAGGCAGACAAGGGACAAGACCTGATATTTCCATGATCCGATCAGATGCGGGCGCGCGGGCCAGTGCAATGCCGCCGCCGCTGGCCGATATCTCGGCCGCCATCAGCGAATTGTCGGCAAAGAAATACCGCGCCTGACCTGTTGGCAGACGCAGGGTATCGAACAGGTGTAGCCAGCTGGCGCGGTGGGTCGAGACTTCGATCAAGGGGAATCGGAACAGATCCTGAGGGCACTGAATCTGTTCGGCGATATCCGGCGGGGCCACGGGGTATAGGCGTTCCTGCAACAACGGATCGCTTTCAGTGCCATATAGGGTCGGATTGCCGAAAATGATCTGCACATCAGTGAACTGATTGGCAAAATCCGACACCAGATTGCCGGTGGTCAAAGACAGGCTGATCTGCGGATGGGCGACCTGAAATTCTGGTAGCCCTGTGGCCAGAACTCCATGCGCATAAAGCAGAATGGACTGCACAAACAGCCGCTGTTCGGGGGTTTCGCCGAACAACCCCGTGGTGGCAGTTTCCAACATCAGCAGAGATTGCTGAACCGATGGCAGATAAGCCCGCCCAGCCTCGGTCAGAGTCACGGCATGGGCATGGCGGTGAAACAACGGTGTGCCCAACCTTGTCTCCAGCGCCTTCACCTGTTGGCTGACGGCTGCTGCCGACATGTTCAGCTGTTCAGCCGCACGCGCAAAGCTTTCCGTGCGGGCCGCTGCTTCGAATACGCGTAACCAGTTGAGTGAGGGGATACGGGACGACATGAAGGCAGGCTAAGCTGAACTTATCCTTACAGGCAAGAGGTCGCGCGCTGACCCTGTGGTGTTCCGGTCTAATCTGTGTGCACCAGCTTTCCAGAGGTGCTTCATGCCGCAACCATCCCACGCCCTGACATCAGACCAGACCGCAAAATACTGGGAGGACGGATTTCTTTTTCCACTGACGATCTTCTCGCAAGACGAGGTCGCCGAAATTCGTGCTGAATTTGAACAGCTTGAACAGGACTGGCTTTCCGCCGATCTACCGCTGCCATTGAACACATATAAGCGTGTGAACGCACATCTGGTCATTCCATTGGCCGCAAAGGTTGCGCGCGATCCGCGGGTTCTGGATGTGGTCGAAGGCGTTTTGGGTCCGGACATCATGGTCTGGTCCGCAGAATTTTTTGTCAAAGAACCCAATACCAATCAAACGGTGGGCATGCATCAGGACCTGACTTATTGGGGTATGGGCGAGACGCCGGATCAGGTCACCGCCTGGATTGCGCTGTCCCCGGCTACGGTTGAAAGCGGCTGCATGGATTTCGTGCAAGGCAGTCATAAGAACCCGATCCTGCCGCACAATGACACCTATTCCGATACCAACCTTTTGTCGCGCGGACAGGAAGTTGCCGTCGACGTAGCAGACGAAGACAAAACCAATATCGAACTCGCACCGGGGCAAATGTCGCTGCACCACGGGCTGACTATTCATGGCTCGGGTCCGAACCGATCCGAGGATCGCAGGATTGGTTTGGCTATCCGCTATCTCAACCCCAATGCCCGGCAGTTGGTCGCGGATCGCGACTATGCCATGTTGGCCCGTGGTCAGGATGAACAATCAAATTTTGTGCATGTCGAGGCTCCAAGCGCCCCCTTCTCGGAGAACTCGCTTGCCTTATATGAACAAGTGCGTCGGGATCAGAGCAAAGCACTGGCGGATGGGGCCAAAAGTGACGTGCCGCTTTACGGTTTGGCCTGACCTTCAATCCAGATCCGAGGGCAGGCCAGACCGGCCTGTTCGCGGCACTTCTCACAAAACCACTGTTATCGTTCAGTTTCCCCGACTGATGGACCGGCAGGAATCAGCCGTCGGTACAATCATTCATTTTTTGCGTTGGGTTGCATTTCGTGAATTCTTGCTGTTTTTGAGTTGGAAAAGATGCATTCAGAATTTCGCGGGAAAATATGATGACTAAAAAGGCGTTGATTACAGGTATTACGGGCCAAGACGGGTCCTACCTGGCAGAATTTCTGCTGGAAAAAGGGTATGAAGTTCACGGAATTAAGCGCCGGGCGTCCTCTTTCAACACGCAGCGGATCGACCATATTTATCAGGATCCGCACGAACCCAATCCAAAACTGCACCTGCATTACGGTGATCTGAGCGACACGTCGAACTTGACCAGAATCATTCAAGAGGTGCAGCCGGACGAGGTGTACAACCTTGGGGCGCAGTCGCACGTTGCGGTCAGCTTTGAATCACCCGAGTACACGGCCGATGTTGATGCCATTGGGACCCTGCGTCTGTTGGAAGCGATCCGCTTTCTGGGACTGGAAAAGAAAACACGGTTTTATCAGGCGTCCACGTCTGAACTGTATGGTCTGGTCCAGGAAACACCGCAGCGCGAAACGACACCATTCCATCCGCGTTCGCCTTACGCGGTTGCCAAGCTGTATTCCTACTGGATCACGGTCAATTACCGCGAAGCTTATGGCATGTATGCCTGTAACGGCATCCTGTTTAACCACGAAAGCCCGCGTCGCGGGGAAACCTTTGTGACCCGCAAAATCACACGCGGTCTGGCCAATATCGCGCAAGGTCTAGAAGAGTGCCTTTACATGGGCAATATTGACAGTTTGCGTGATTGGGGTCACGCAAAGGATTATGTCCGGATGCAGTGGCTAATGCTCCAACAGGACAATCCTGAAGATTTTGTGATTGCGACCGGTGTCCAATATTCGGTCCGCCAGTTCATCGAATGGTCCGCGGCCGAACTGGGCATTGCGCTGGAATTCTCGGGCCAAGGTGTGGATGAAATCGCGACGGTATCGTCGATCGAAGGTGACAAAGCACCAGCGCTGAAACCCGGCGATGTGATCATGCGTATCGACCCGCAATATTTCCGCCCGGCCGAGGTGGAAACCCTGTTGGGCGATCCGTCGAATGCGAAAACCAAGCTGGGTTGGGTGCCTGAGCTGACCGTGCAGGAAATGTGCGCCGAAATGGTTGTCGAGGACCTGAAAACTGCAAAGCGACATGCTTTGTTGAAAGAGCATGGCTATGAATTGCCGGTAAGTCTGGAAAACGGCTGAGGAGCAAGACATGCGCAAGATCTACATAGCAGGTCACCGCGGCATGGTGGGTGGCGCAATTTTACGCCGCTTGCAGGATCGGCAGACAGCTGGTGAAGCGCTTGAGTTGATCACCCGCACCCATTCTGAACTCGACCTAACCGATCAGGCCGAAGTGCGCGATTTCATGCGATCCGAACGCCCGGATGTGGTGATTTTGGCTGCTGCCAAGGTAGGGGGGATTCACGCCAATAACACCTATCCGGCTGATTTCATCTACGACAACCTGATGATCGAATGTAACGTGATCCATCAGGCCTTTGCCGCCGGAGTAAAACACCTGCTGCAATTGGGAAGTTCCTGCATCTACCCGCGCGCCGCACCGCAGCCGATGCGCGAAGATGCGCTGCTGACCGGTGTGCTGGAACCCACAAATGAACCTTACGCCGTGGCCAAGATCGCCGGGATCAAGCTGTGTGAAAGCTATAACCGGCAGCACGGGGTCGACTATCGCTCGGTCATGCCAACGAACCTGTATGGTCCTGGCGATAACTTCCATCCCGAAAACAGCCATGTTCTTCCCGCCCTGATCCGACGCTTTCATGAGGCGAAGCGCGATGGTCTGGACGAAGTGGTGATTTGGGGCTCGGGCAAACCTCGCCGCGAATTTCTGCATGTGGACGACATGGCTGAGGCGTCGCTGTTCGTGCTGGACCTGCCACGTGATATATATGAGGCAAATACCGAGCCCATGCTGAGCCACATCAATGTTGGCCGCGGCGATGATGTTTCGATTGCTGAACTGGCTGGGTTGGTGGCTGAAACAACCGGTTTCACCGGGCGGGTTACGCAGGACACCAGTAAACCGGATGGCACCATGCGCAAGCTGATGAATGTGTCTCGTCTGGCCGATATGGGCTGGCGTGCGCGCATTGGGTTGGAAGACGGTATTCGGGAAACTTATTCGTGGTTTCTGGATCAGGCAGAAGCGGACTTGCGGGCGAAGTGATTGCCCGGGCCGAAGCCCGGGCAGTTTGCCAGCTTAGAACCAGCGACCAATTGCCGTGATCGACGGCGCAACGGGCGTTTCATCGAACAGCATTGACAGCACTTTTACGGTGACCGTCGTCTCTGACGGCGTATTCGACCCCAAAAACCGGTTGGCTGCGCCGCCATTTCCCGAAATCGCAGGTATGGATCCAGCTGCGAAAGGAGCCGGGAAGTTCCAAGGAATCGGCGTACTTGTAAACAAGGCACCTTTGGTGACAGTGCAGGGAGAGGGTGTTAGAAAAGCTGTGCAAATCTGTGTACCATCGGCAAAACGCACGTAGTCGCCATTTTCTGTCGAACCACGCTCGATTACCGCTCCGGTTGGTGTGCCACCATTTTCAGCAACGGATCCCAACAGATTGCCGGGCCCAAAGCCGTAGTCCGCCCGCATCAGGCGTCCAGGCGTGACATCATCAGCGCTAGCCTGGACAGCGGAACCACTGGCGGTGCCTGTAGTGGAATCAAGGCTCAGCGCGTCGGTCCAGGTGCTGCCATCAGGCGAGACCTTGATCGCAAAGACAGTATCCCCCGTCAGACCCATCTCGGCATGGCCGGTCCAGTTGGACTGGAACAACAAGGACGCGGTTTCGCCCGCATTGGCTTTGTTGATTTTTAACTGATGTCCGGCGCCTTCGTGGCTTAACAAAGTAGCCGGAGACTGAACTGACAAGCGGTTCGTGTTGTCATAACTGGTGCCGATCCCAGCGCCGTCCAAGTTCTGTGTGGCGACCGGAGGTTCGACCCAGGCTTCTCCGTCCCAGATTTGCAGTTGCCCAGAGGTTTCATCCCACGCACGCCAGCCCGTGCCAGGCGCCACGAAATGCCAGGTATTGTCCAGCCAGGCAGCCAACATCCCAGCTTGACCTGTCCAGTCTCCCGTCGGCGCGACACCCAATGCATGTACTTCACCCTCATTTGGAACGGCAGGAGGTGTCGACGCGTTTGTCGAGGCCACGCTCAGCTGGGCAACGATATCCAACCGTCGCAGCGCCTCGTTATGGGTAACATGTTTCTGGGCCTGCGAGGGTTGCAAAAATGGCAGGTTCAATCGAGGTGAATTCTGTGACACGGGCGTCCTCCTGTGGCTGTCGATCCGACAATTGCATTGCGCGCCACATTGCCTTTGCGCGACTGAATGCAGCCTGACCATGCCGGACGCCCGCAAAACCAATTGCTAACCTTTCAGAAGCATCAAAAAAACCGGGACGCAGAACGCCCCGGCTGTCTCGAGATGCCGTATCAAGGGAAACCCTGATAGAAAGTTTTCGGAAGCAGCTACTGCGCGGCCTGATCGGTTGCCACGATGTCGCGCAAATACTGGCTCAGATCGTCGCGCAAATCCTGGCGGGCCAGTGCAAAGGCAACCGTGGCCTGCAGGAACCCGGATTTTGAGCCACAGTCGAACCGCTGCCCATCGAACTTATACCCAAAGACGGGCACGCCATTGCAAATGTCTTCGGCGATGGCATCGGTCAGCTGAATCTCACCCCCACTGCCTTTTTTCTTCTGGTTCAGATTGTACAGTACCGAGGGTCCCAGAACATAGCGACCAATTACCGCCAGATTCGATGGTGCCTCTTCAGGTTTAGGTTTCTCAACCATACCGCGTGCTCGTACGACCGAGCCAATGTTTTCGCCCACATCCAGCACGCCGTATGAACTGGTCTTGTTGGCGGGAACCTCCATGGCCGCGACCATGTTACCGCCGGTTTCTTCATAAGCCTCGATCATCTGCTGCAGGCATGGCTTGTCGGCAGCAATCACGTCGTCGGGCAACATCACCGCAAACGGCTCATCACCAATCAATCGACGGGCGCACCAGACTGCATGGCCAAGCCCCAGCGCTTTGTGCTGACGAATATAGGCAATCGCACCACTTTCCATATTGGTGGCGCTCAAGGTTTCCAGCAACTCATCTTTGCCTTTGGACTTCAGCTCCTGCTCAAGAACCAGATTGTGGTCGAAATAATCTTCAAGTGCGGACTTGCCGCGTGACGTGACAAAAATGAATTCGGTGATGCCGGCGGCACGTGCCTCATCAATGGCATATTGTACCAGCGGGCGGTCAACCAACGTCATGATCTCTTTTGGGACCGACTTTGTCGCAGGCAGGAATCGGGTGCCAAGCCCTGCAACGGGGAAGATCGCCTTTGTGACCTTACGTGCCATATGACCTCTCAACTAACTTAAACTATGTCTGCCAATCTTTGTACTACGTGGACCACTTAGGCGCTGCGGACCGAACAATCAACGCTCACAAACAACCAGCACGTCTTTCCCAAAGATGGTGCCACCCGGTGAGGTAAGAGTCAAAACGATCGCGTTGTTTCAGTCGCCACATTGCGGATTTCTGCCCCGATCCACAGCGGCAACAGACATTTGGTTTGAAATTGATCTGCCTGTGAGGATGGTTGCGGCGGTTTTGCCACCTTCGGCATATCCCGAAGCCGGATGACCGGCCTCGGGGTTGGGGTCAGGCTCCGTTCATAATTGTGTCCAGCGAGTCATGTTCTGCCACGAAATGATCCGGCTTCACCTCACTCAATTGCGGTACATAATCGGTTTGACCTGCGGCCAACCGGCTGGGAAGAAACCGCAATGCGGCCTTAGGGTCCATGGGTGAAGGCAGCTCACCCGGCAGCTTCAACCGCTGACGGCTGCGTTCGACATCCGGGTCTGGAATCGGCACCGCCGAGATCAGGGATTTCGTGTAGGGATGGATTGGACCAGAACAGATCTCCTCTCCGTCGCCCAATTCGACAATCCGACCCAGATACAGAACCATAATCCGGTTAGAGACCGCCCGTACCACAGACAGGTCGTGGCTAATGAAGATCATCGACAGGCCAAATTCTTGTTGCAATTCGCGCAACAATTCCACGATTTGCGCCTGAATGGACACATCCAGTGCCGACACCGCCTCGTCACAGATGATCAGTTTGGGCTTGTTGATCATCGCCCGTGCAATGCCGACTCGCTGGTTCTGTCCACCGGACAGTTCATGCGGATAGCGGTTGATCATGTTGGCCTTCAGACCAACCCGCTCCATCATCTGCGCGACCATTTCCTTGCGCTCCCGATCTGTCAGGTCGGGGCGATAGGTCTTGAGCGGTTCCGCGATCGAGGCCGAGATCGTCATCCGCGGATCAAGGCTGGCCAACGGGTCCTGAAACACGATCTGCAAATCCTTTCGGTACTTGTTCAGCTCGGCCCGTTTCAATCCGACAATAGGATGCCCTAGCCAGCTGACATTGCCACCGCTGGGTTCGATCAGTTGCAGAACAGCGCGGGCCAGCGTGGATTTGCCACAACCGGATTCACCCACAACACCCAGCGTTTCACCTTTGCGGATGTCAAAGCTGACGCCATCCACGGCCTTTAGCGGCACCTTGCGCCCGAACAACCCGCCCGAAACATGGATAGGGAAGTGAACCTTGACGTCATCGACTTTCAGCAGTGGATCTTCGATCTTGTCCAAAGCCTTGGGCGCGTCGCCAGCGTCGATCCGTGGCATCGCATCAAGCAGAGTACGGGTGTATTCGTGCTGCGGTGCGCGGAAGATCTCGCGGGTGTCCCCGGCTTCGACAAATTGTCCCAGACGCATGACCTGAATGCGATCGCACATCCGTGCAACAACACCCATGTCATGGGTGATCAGGGCAATCGCGGTGCCTTCATCCTTTTGCAGGCGCACCATCAGGTCCAGAATGTCAGCCTGCACGGTGACGTCCAGCGCTGTGGTCGGCTCATCCGCGATCAACAGCTTGGGATTGCAAAGCATCGACATGGCAATCATCACGCGCTGGCGCATGCCGCCCGACAATTCGTGCGGGTATTGGTCCAGTCGGCGTTTTGCCTCGGGAATGCGAACACGATCCAGCCATTCCAGGCAACGGGCCCGTGCGGCGGACCCTTGCAGCCCTTCATGCACTTGCAGAACCTCTCGCATCTGCTGGCCGATCCGCAGATGCGGAGTCAGCGCTGTCAGCGGGTCCTGAAAGATCATGCCGACATCGTCGCCACGGATCTTGTTCAGCTTGTTGATGGGCAGGTTCAGGATTTCCTGGCCATTCAGCGTGGCAGATCCCAAGGCCTGCCCGGCAGGCGGCAACAGCCCCATCGCGGCCATAAAGGTCTGGCTTTTGCCCGACCCGCTTTCACCCACGATGCCAAGGCATTCGCCCGGATTAATGTCGAAACTGATGCCTTTGACGGCCTCGACCACGCCGTCAGCGGTGTTGAACTGGACGCGAAGGTCCTTAACAGAGAACAGACTCATATCAGCGATCCTTCGGGTCCAGAGCGTCACGCAAACCATCGCCGATGAAGAACATCGAGATGATGATGGCGACATAGATTGTCAGCGGGTACATCAACTGCCACAGCGTCCCGTAAGCCATCGTTCCTGCGCCTTCGGCGATCAGACGACCCAGAGACGTGTAGGGCTCCGAGATACCAAGCCCAAGGAACGAGATGAAGCTTTCCATCAGGATCATTTCCGGCACCAACAGCGAGGCATAGACAATCACCACACCCAACAGGTTGGGCAGGATATGGCGATACATGATGGTTAACTCACTGACACCGGCGGCGCGGGCGGCCTCAATGAACTCGCGGTTCTTTAGGGTCAGGGTTTGGCCTCGCACGATCCGCGCCATGGTCAGCCAGCCTACCGCGCCAAGCGCGATGAACAGCATAAAGAACGATCGCCCCGCCACGACCAGAAGCAAAATGACGATCAAAGTAGCCGGGATTGCCAGCAGGATGTCGACGAAACGCATCATGACGCCATCGGTGCGCCCGCCGATATATCCGGCGGCAATACCATAGCAGGTGCCGACGATCAGTGCAGTCGCCGCCCCGATCAATCCTACCAGCAGCGATGTTGTGGTGGCCTGAATGACGCGGCTGTAAAGATCGCGTCCTAGGTCGTCGACGCCGAAATAGTGCCCGGTTTCGATTGAAGGCATTCCCATGCCGGCTACGTCGCCCATGACGTTCCAGTCAATTTCCTCGTTGCTCCACACGGCGAAATACGGGCCGATGATCGTGAACAGGACGATCAGTCCCAATATGAATACGCTGGCCATCGCGGCCTTGTTGCGGACGAACCGCATTCGTGCGTCCTGCCATAGTGAACGCCCCTGAATAACCGTGTGGTCGGTAACGTCTCCGGCCAGCTGGGCGGCTTTTTGTGATTTTCCAAGCATTGCCAGCCCCTCAGTACCGGATTTTCGGATCGAACCAGGCATAGGCCAGGTCGGTCAGCAGGTTCACAACAACGGTCAGCGCCCCGTAGAGGATCGTGACCCCCAACAGCACCGCATAGTCCCGCGACAGGGCCGAGCCGACATAGGCCTGACCCAAACCCCCGGTCGAGAAATAGATGTCGACAAAGACCGAACCGGTCAGCACATAGACAAAAACCGGCCCCAGATAAGACACCACGGGCAGCAAAGTTGGCTTCAACGCATGGCGCCAGATCACGGTTCTGGTCGGCAGGCCCTTGGCGCGCGCGGTGCGGATGAAGTTCGAGTTCAGAACCTCAAGCATGGACGACCGCGTGATCCGCGCAATCGACCCCATGTATGAGGTCGCCAGCGCAATGACTGGCATGATCAGATATTGCCACTGACCACCATTCCAGCCGCCACCGGGTAGCAACCCAAGCCACAGAGTGAAAGTCAGGATCAGGATCGGGCCCATGATGAAGTTCGGCAGCGCCTGTGCGGCAATGCCCAGACCCACGGCGAAATAGTCGATCCAGCTGTTGTGCTTGATTGCGGCGGCGATCCCCAGACTCACACCAACAGTTGTGGCGGCCAGAAACGAAAGCGACCCATAGGTCAGCGAGATCGGAAAACCCTGCGCGATGATGTCGTTCACATCGCGGTCCTTGAACTTGAAGGACGGGCCGAAATCGAAATGCACGACGATGTTGTAGAGGTAATCCCACAACTGCTTCCACAGCGGTTGATCCAGCCCATAGCGGGCCTCGATATTAGCCAGAACTGCCGGTGGCAGAGGCCGCTCCGAGGTAAAGGGCCCACCGGGTGCGAAGTGCATCAGAAAGAAACAGGCGACGATTAGCAACAGGATCGTCGGTATGGCGACCAGTAGTCGCCGTAGACTATAGGCAAGCATTTCATGCCCCCATGATTATTGGCCCTGCCCCGGTTGCATCCGGGACAGGGCGTGGTTCAAAGACGATTACTCGGCGCGTTTATAGAGGTTCTTCGAGTACCAGTTCTGCTCAACATTGTTGATCGGCCAGTTCCCGACGTCGGTGTCCATCATGTAGACGCCAGCATAGTGGTAGATCGGGATCACAGGAGTTTCCTGCGCAATGATCCGCTCAACCTCTGTATACAGCGGTGCCGGGTTGTCCGAGGTTTTAGCTTCGGCCAGCAACTCGTCAACGCGGGCATTGTTGTACTTGCCGTCGTTGTAGCCCGATTGCGATTGCAGCAGATCCAGGAAAGTGGAAGCTTCGTTATAGTCGCCGCACCATGCGCCACGGGCTAGATCGAAGTTCTGGTTGCCACGCTCTTCCAGGAAGACTTTCCATTCCATGTTGGCCAGCTCAACACTCACACCCAGCTTCTGCTTCCACATCTGGCTCAGCGCAACGGCGACCTTTTTATGGTCTTCGTTGGTGTTGTAGACCATCTCGAAGCTCAGCGGATTGTCTGGGCCGTAACCGGCACCGGCCAGCAATTCCTTGGCCAGTTCATCCCGCTCGGGCTGAGTCATCGAGGCCATCTCGACCTCTGGGACCGTGAATCCAGCAGTCGCTTCGGGTGCAAAAGTGTAAGCCTGTGGCTGGCCACCAGCCATTACTTTTTCGGTGATGATCTCGCGATCAACGGCCAGTGACAGCGCCTGACGGACATTGGGGTCCTTGAACGCTTCGGGGCCGTCTTCTGTCAGGTTGAATGTATAATAGTAGTTACACAGGCGCGGAAAGCTGATGGCCTGATCTGGGTGTTCCTGGCTCATGCGGGGAAATTGCCCTGCGGGTACTTCGGTGCGGTCCAGTTCGCCAGCCAGATAGCGGGTCAAAGCGACGTTTTCGTCGTTAATGACCAGCGTCACTACTTTGTCCAGGATCGTGTTTTCATTGTCCCAGTACATCTCGTTACGCTCACGAACCGAGCGTTCCTGCGGCAAATGTTCGGTCCAGATATAGGCACCGTTCGAGACGATGTTTTCAGGCCGGGTCCAGGCGTCGCCGTGTTCCTCGATCACTTTCTGCGGGGCCGGGAAGGTGGTGGAGTGCGTGGTCATCTGCGGGAAATAGGGCAGGGGCGCGCTCAGGGTAACTTCCAGGGTGTGGTCGTCGATGGCTTTGACACCCAACTCATCAATTGGCTTGTTCCCGGCGATAATTTCAGCGGCATTCTCGATCGACATCAGTTCCATGAACCAGGCATAGGGCGAGGACAGTTCAGGATCGACAGCGCGTTTCCAGGCATAGACAAAATCACCTGCTGTCACCGGGTCGCCGTTGGACCATTTGGCGTTATCACGCAGGGTGAAGGTGTAAACATCTTTGGTGTCGTTGGTGGTGTACTCGGTGGCAACACCCGGAACCAGATTGCCGTCTTCGTCTTGGTTCATCAGACCTTCGAACAGGTCGCGGGTGATTTCGGCACCATAGGTATCTTCGACAACCTGCGGGTCGACCGAGCTGTGTTCATCACCAAGACGATAGATAAAGGTCTGATCATCCGCCAGCGCTTCGCCGGTGTCAGGATGGGTGCCAGCAGCAAAGGCGGCCCCGGTGATCATGGTCGTGGTCAACAACCCCGCCAGAGATGTACGAATATACTTGTTCATGTTTTTCTACTCCCGTTTTTGGTGATCCCGCATGCGCATCCATTCAGGATGGCTGCTGGCCACCTTGTTTGTCCGACCCAGAACAAGACCGGGACGTATTCGGGTTTTTGCTCTTCTGATCGCAAGGAACACCGCGTCGCAGTCTTTCGGTTTGCAGTCGGGAACTTGATTGCGAAAGTCGCCTTTCACTGCCGCCGAAGGTGGCATTATTTCAAATCGGGATAAAGATGCTGCACACAATTTAAGCAACTACAGGTGGATCGTAAGCGAAATGGGCGTAGGTTCGGAAATTTAATAATGAAACTTCACCCATTCTTGACATTTTTGTGAAGCCTGTCTCGCAAACTTGACGCCAAGGAAGGGCCGGAAGCAGCAAATTTTGCACGGGCAACGAACGAATCGTTACTGTGCCAAAGTGGATTTCATAGCGGCATTGGGAAAGCAGGTCGGGCTGCGCCCTGTAGCCTTTTGCCAGCGCCCGATCGAGCGTCGGGTCTTGAACCCCGGCAATCCATCCGCGCCTCCGACGTCATGACCCTGACTTTCCAGCGTTCGCTGCATGGCGGCGATGTCTGACCGGTACAGGGCGTCAACCTTGCCCCAACGGGCTTTGAAATCTCCGACACCATATTGAATGCGATCCCCGACATGGCCCACAAACAGGGCGTAGAGATCACTTTTGTTGTAATCCTTGAGCACATAGAAATTCGGCGTGACGATAAAGGCTGGCCCATTGCGTCCTGCGGGCATCATCAAAAACCCCTCGCCGGGCAGTTCGTGCGCTGGAAAAGGTCTGCCTGACACCCGTGAGATCCCCATCTCGGCCCAGTCCTGAATGGGCCGACCCTGATCCGGCCCCTCCAACGCACAGCTTATCTGGGTGGGAACCGTGACCTCGAACCCCCAATCCCGCCCGGTGACCCAGCCATGTTGTGACAGGAAATGCCCGATAGATGCGATTGTATCTTCGGCCGAGCCCCAGATATCTGCCCGCCCGTCGCCATTGCCATCCGCTGCGTAGGTCAGAAAGTTCGAGGGCATGAATTGCGGTTGACCCAAAGCACCTGCCCAACTGCTTTTCAACGTGCCCAGCGGTGGATGTCTGGCTTCGGCAATTTTCAGCGCGGCGATCAGTTCATCGGTGAAATAGGCGGACCGTGTGCTCATGAACCCCTTGGTCCCCAATACCTGAAAGGCATCGTGGCGGATTGGTACCTGACCATATCCGCTCTCACGGCCCCAAATGGCCAGAATGATTCGTCCGGGAACCCCGGTTTCCGCCTCGACTCTTGCCAAAGTCTCTGCGTGGCGCTTAGCCATTTGGCGCCCTGTGGCGGCTGCGCCCTGAACGGATCTTGCATTGAAATATCGACCGGGCGATCCGAATTCAGCCTGTTTTTGCTGTTTGAGTGTCTGTGCAGACTCACCCGGGGGTACCAGATCAGGTAACTTCCAGTTGAGTGTGACTCCGTCAAATGCCTGTCGCATGGTCGTGCGAGAAACACCTTTGGCTTTGGCCCGAGGCCAGACCGTATTCTGCAGCCACGCCTGAAACTGGCGTTCAACCGCCGCGCGGTCCTGCGCGTTTGCGCTTGTTGAAAGACACCAAAGGCTAAGGGCGAGAATAATCCAACGCATCACCAAAATGTCTCACCCGCCCGCGATGTTAAGTCAACCGCATCCTCAGGCTTGATTTGTGCAATCCTAATGCTGTGGTTGTTCACGCAGGGTGTGAAGCAAACGGCGGTTTTGGAAAAAACCTTGAGAAAATCTGTGACTCTGCCGATAGTTGGCCGAAACGAAGGCTCAAGAGGACGATCTGGCGTGGCCTTACTCAAACCTTCAGCAATGGCACTGGTGATCGCGGTTGTGGCGGCCTCGGCACAGATGACATGGGCAAGCAACAGTTTCATGGACCCACAAGGCCCTATTGCTGCAGTTCAGAAAACCCATTTGTTGCGGGCAACCGTTCTGATCATGATAGCCGTGTTGCCTGTTTTGGTATTGGTGCCGCTGATTGCCTTGCGGTACCGGCGGCGCAAGGGCAGCGCCGCTGAGTATCGGCCAAAATGGGATTTCTCGGCCAAGCTGGAATTTGCCATGTGGGGCGTGCCGGTCGTGATCGTGGCGCTGCTGTCCTTTTACCTGTGGAAAGCCACTCACTGGCTTGACCCTTATGCGGCCCCGTTCGGCGAGACGCCTGCGCTGAACGTGCAGGTCGTTGGCCTCGACTGGAAATGGCTGTTCATCTACCCAGACCTTGGTATCGCAACTGTTGGAGAGCTGGGTATTCCGGTCAAACAGCAAGTGGCGATGACGCTGACGACGGATACGGTGATGCAGTCCTTTATGATCCCGGCATTAGCGGGGCAGATTTATGCTATGCCCGGTATGACGACCCAGCTGCATCTGGTGGCTGACACGCCCGAAACGATGCAGGGCGAAAACACGCAGTATAATGGGCGGGGATTTACTAAGCAAAAATTTCTGACCCAGGCGATGCAATCCAAAGATTTTGAGGCTTGGGTTGAAAGCGTCCGCACCAACGGCATCCCACTGACTGATGACACCTACCGAACATTGGCCATGCGCACGGATCGTGATGAGGTGCAGGCGACATTGGGCACGCCGCTGATGCCGCTCAATGCGTTGTATTTCACGCTGGGGGAGGGCGATCTGTTCCAGTCTATTCTGCATCGTTATCATGGCGGGCAACCGCTGCCACCTGATCAACAACCGGGAACCGCTGAATTCGGGCAAGAGGGCGTGCAATGACCGACACTGGATTCTTTGGCCGCCTCAATTGGGATGCTTTCCCGATCACGGGTTTGATCCAAAATCCTAACGCGAATGAGATCGTGGCCAACTCAGCGGCAGCCATAGTGATCATTGGCGTCATCGTTGTGGTCGGATCGCTGACATGGTTTCGTCTGTGGGGCCCATTGTGGCGCGACTGGCTAACCAGTGCCGATCACAAGAAAATCGGCATCATGTATATCGTCTTTGCCATCGTCATGTTGGCGCGAGGCGTGCTTGAGGGCGTGGTCATGCGCGCTCAACAGGCTGTCGGGCCGGGTGACGGGTTTCTTGCAGCCGAACATTTCGCCGAACTGTTCAGTACCCACGGCACGATCATGGTGTTCTTTGTCGCCGTGCCCTTTGTCTTCGGGATCGCGAATTACCTGATCCCGCTGATGATCGGTGCGCGGGATGTGGCCTTTCCGGTGATGAACCAGATTAGCTTGGGCCTGACCGTCTCGGCGGGAATGATGCTGATGGTGTCGCTGGTGGTGGGCAATTTCTCGACTGGGGGGTGGACCGCCTATCCACCCTATACCGGTGCCGCATTTAACCCCGGCGTGGGGCCGGATTACTGGATCTGGGCCATTGTTGTATCGGGTATCGGAACCACGCTAACGGGGATCAACTTTGCCGTCACGATCTATAAGCTGCGCGCGCCAGGGATGAAATTCATGCGGCTGCCGATGTATTGCTGGACGATCATCAGCAGCTCGATCCTGATCATCTTCGCCATGCCGCCGCTAGGTGTGGCCGCGCTGATGCTGGCGGCGGATCGGTATCTGGATTTCCACTTTTTCACCAACGACCTTGGCGGCAACATGATGAACTATGCCAACCTGTTCTGGCTGTTCGGCCACCCCGAGGTCTATCTGCTGGTGCTGCCCGCCTATGGCATCTATTCCGAGGTTTTTGCTACCTTCTCGGCCAAGCGGCTTTATGGCTACAACTCATTGGTGATTGCCACGATGTGCATCGCGGTGTTGTCCTTCACCGTCTGGCTACACCATTTCTTTACCATGGGCCAAAGCGCGTTGATCAATGCGGTGTTCGGTATCGCTACTATGCTGATTGCCATTCCAACCGGGGTTAAGGCCTATGACTGGATGGCAACCTTGTACCGGGGCCGTATCCGGTTTTCGGTGCCGATGCTGTACGGCCTGTCCTTCTTGATGCTGTTCGTGATTGGCGGGTTGTCGGGTGTGATCCTAGCGAATCCGACGGTCGACTATCAGGTGCATAACACCCTGTTCCTCGTGGCCCATTTCCACAATGTTCTGCTGCCGGGTGTGCTGTTCGGTCTGCTGGCCGGATATAATTACTGGTTCCCTAAAGCATTTGGGTTCCGGCTGAACGAATATTGGGGCCGTATCACGGTGGCGCTGTGGACGGTCGGGTTCATGCTGACCTTCCTGCCGCTTTATTTTGTTGGGCTGATGGGGATGCCGCGCCGGTCGTTCAGTTGGGAGGACCCCAGTTTTCACCCTTATATGATCGTCGCTGTTATCGGTGCGTTGGTGATCCTGTCGGCGCTTTTGTCAGTGATCGTCCAATTGTGGGTCAGTATCCGCGACCGCGAAAAAACCCGCGTCCCGGTCGGCGATCCATGGGATGCGCGCACGCTGGAATGGTCGATCCCGTCGCCACCGCCTCCCTACAATTTTGCTGTCATCCCACGGGTGACGGATCGGGATAACTTTGCTGCCGCCAAAGAACGGGGTGAGGCCTATCCGACGCCGGAGGAATACGAGGATATTTCGATGCCGCGCAACACCGGGATCGGGTTCACTCTATGCGTGCTCAGCGGGGTCTGGATGTTCGCACTGGTCTGGTGGATCTGGTGGCTGGCCGTATTGGTAACTGCGTTGATGTTGCTGTCCTTTATCCTGTGGACCTTCCGGCTGGATACAGAACAGGTCATCCCCGCCGAAGAGGTTCGCAAACAGCACGAAGCCTGGTTGGATCTGGTACGCAGCGCAACGCCGGTGGATCGTGATCATGAAATTGCTCCGGAAAACCGCGGACTTGCCCGCCCAGATCTAGAGGCGGTGACATGAAGCGTGCGCCGACACATAGCTATCCGGGGCTAAACCTCGGGCGACGACATGCCAGTGCGGACCAGGCTGCCGAAGTTGTCACATTCGGATTCTGGGTCTTTTTGATGAGCGATCTGGTCTATTTCGGCCTGATGTTCGCCATCTACATCACCATGATCGACGCGCAGGCCGGAGGACCCGGCCCGCATGAGTTGTTCGACCTGTACAGCATCTTCGCACAGACTTTGATCCTACTGACCAGCAGCCTGACCGTAGGGCTGGCGATGTTGGCCTTGAAGTACAACTTGCCCCGTTGGAGGATTGTGTTCTGGTTCTGCGTGACGCTGGTACTAGGGCTCTGTTTTCTGGTTCTGGAAATCCGTGATTTCATGGCCATGGCTGAACAGGGCGGGATTCCCCAACGCAGCGGATTCCTTTCAGCTTTTTATGGGTTGGTGCCGTTGCACGGGTTACACGTTGCGGCCGGCTGCGTTTGGTTGATCGTACTGGGCATTCAACTTCGGATGTTTGGCCTAACCGATCTGCTGATGTCGCGCGTGGTGCGGTTGGCATTATTCTGGCATTTCCTCGATCTGATCTGGATCGGAATCATCACCATCGTTTATTTCGGAGGGCTGACCTATGGATAAGCGCAGCGAGATGCACAGGCGCGAGCGTCGGCGTTACGTCATCGGTTATGGCGGTTCGCTTTTGCTGACCGGGGCAGTTTTCACGATAGCCTATAAATACGGCATCGAAACCAAAGGGGTTTATCTTTCAATTGCGCTGCTCGGGCTGGCACAACTGATTGTGCAACTGGTCTATTTTCTGCATATCGACCGCCGCCGCAGCAGCCGTGAAGACCTGGATCTGATCCTGTTTTCCACGCTAGTCCTGCTGATCATCATCCTTGGAACGGTCTGGATCATGGGCAATCTGGCGGTACGAATGCATACTTATCCAATGTAGGAACTTACATCGGGTTGAGCTGATCTTGTTCCTGGCCATTCTGGTTTGCCAATTCTGGGAAAACGTTACCTGAGCCGCGTATCCTGCGCCTTAGCGTGTTAGAAAAAGCCCCAACAACAGAGCCAGCCAGCATAGTATCAGGCTAAGCAGGATGTTCCCGGCGGCCAGCGCAATTGTGCGTTGTCGCCGCAGTTCCAGTGACTGATAGGCAAAACTTGAGAAGGTGGTGAACCCGCCGCAGAATCCAAAAACCAGCCGTCTTTCTTCCTCGCCCAAATCGATTGGGCCGCCCAAATAACCAATCCACAGGCCCAGAAGCAGGCTGCCTACCACATTCACAATCAGTGTTGCCAGCGGTAAGTCGTGACGGACCTGCAAGGCGATCCAATGACGCAATACAGCACCCAGGCCACCACCCAGTCCAAACATGGCATGCAGGTACAGCTCGGTCATTTCATCGACTTTTGTTTGTGAAGCTGCCGTCCGATGGCTTCGCCCAGAATGGCGGCTGCAAGACCGACGGCGATCTCCAAAGCCGCGGCCGAGATCGCGCCCCAAAAATGAGCTGCAGCCATGCGCTCCAGTTCAGCTACAAATGAGGAAAACGTGGACAGCCCTCCGCAGAATCCAACCGCACCCAGATGCAACACATGGGCATGTACACGATGTCGTACCGAATAGAGCCAGCCGAGTATAAAACAGGCCACAACATTGATTCCGAACGTGGCAGTCACAATCGGAATACCGGGGATCTGGGCCGAGAACACCTCGCGCAGTAACGAGCCCGCGGCACCCCCTACGAATACGGCAACGAACATAATGGCCGTGGTCCGGACGGTGGGTCGGGTTTGTGTCACAGCCTGTTTTCCTGCCCAGTTGGATCTTTGTTTTTGGCATACCTACTGGCGCTGAGGGGATCAACTGTAACCAAGGACACAGCGCTCGTCACAAACCTGCTCGATCTCGTGAGTTTGGGTACAAATACTTGCAATCAAACGTCGATTTGATCCACGGTTGCCACCAGTCGGTTTGGCAACACCTTGGGAGAGCACGAAATGATTGTACGCAGACTCTATTACTTCCTCAGCTATGTGTGTTTGCCGCTGTCTTTGCTGTTAGGGTTTTTTTGGGCACCGGCGCATTGGTTGCTGATCATCCTGATCCCATACGCTTTGGTTGGCCTGTATGACATGCTGACTACAAAGCATAATGTGCTGAACAATTATCCAGTTCTGGGGCATTTCCGCTACATGCTGGAATTCGTCAGCCCGGAAATCCGTCAGTATTTCGTCGAGACCAACGAAAGCGGGCGTCCCTATAACCGCATCATTCGCAGCCTGGTCTATGCTCGCGCCAAGGGGCAGCTGGATACGCAGGCCTTTGGGACGCAGTATGACGTCATGAAGGTTGGCTATCATCGTGCCAATCATTCGCTTGCGCCCAAAGAGGTGGACGAAAGTGAAGGACGTGTGATGCTGGGCGGACCGCAATGCACCAAGCCGTATAATGCGTCACGCCTGAACGTATCCGCCATGAGTTTCGGCGCGCTTAGCGCCAATGCGATCCGGGCATTGAACGGCGGTGCTAAGGATGGTGGCTTTGCACATAATACGGGCGAGGGTGGTCTTTCTCCGCACCATCTGGCCGAAGGGGGCGATATCATCTGGCAGATCGGCACCGGTTACTTTGGATGCCGCACGATGGAAGGTACCTTCGACAAGGATAAATTTGCTGAAAAAGCCCAAAAGGATGTGGTTAAAGCGATTGAAATCAAACTGTCACAGGGCGCAAAACCGTCCCATGGTGGGGTGCTGCCTGCGGCCAAGGTGGATAAGGAAATTGCCGAAATCCGCCATGTACCCGAGCATCAGGACGTCATATCCCCGCCTACCCACTCGGCCTTTGACGGCCCAACAGGTCTGATGCATTTCGTGCAACACCTGCGTGAAATGTCTGGTGGTAAACCTGTCGGGTTCAAGCTTTGCATTGGCCGCCCCTCCGAGTTTATGGCGCTCTGCAAAGCAATGTTGGAAACAGGCATACTGCCCGACTTTATCACCATTGATGGTGCCGAAGGCGGCACAGGCGCCGCCCCGGTCGAATTCACCAACCGTCTTGGCATGCCACTGAACGAGGCGTTGATCTTCGTCAATAATTGCCTGCGTGGTGCAGGTCTGCGTGACAAGATACGGATCATCTGCTCGGGCAAGGTAGCCACGGGCTATGATATGGTCGAGAAATTTGCACTGGGTGCCGATATGTGCAACGCCGCGCGGGCGATGATGTTTGCAGTGGGCTGCATCCAGGCGTTGCATTGCAATACGAACCGTTGCCCGTCAGGTGTGGCCACACAGGATCCGATCCGGGGTCGCGCGGTGAACGTACCGCAAAAGCGGGTTCGCGTGCACCGCTTTCATGACGCGACGCTGGAAAGCTTTCGCGAGCTTTTGGGTGCTATGGGCAAGGAAAAAGTATCTGAGCTGCACCCAAGCGATATCCGCTGCCGCAACGCAGATGAACATGAAAGATCTTATGCCGAAATGTACACTCTGATTGATGAAGGTGCCTTGCTGGCCGATACGCCCCCCGAAGTTTTTGCAGCGGATTGGAAAATGGCCTCGGCTAATCATTTTTAATTTTTTCGATCCGTCGCCAAGGATTGACCTTTCCGGTCCGTCTTACTCATCGTGATGCGTATGACAACATCGGACGAGGATCTGGCCAAAGCTGCCGCAAAAGGGGACGCGGATGCGTTCGCGGCCCTTTTGGCGCGGCATTACGATCGGATTTTCCGTTTGGCCTTTCGGTTGTGCGGGCGCGGTGATCAGGCCGAGGATCTGACGCAGGATATCTGTGCCGCCATGCCGGCCAAGATTTCTGGATTTAGAGCGCAGGCCAAATTCACCACCTGGCTTTACCGGGTTGTCGTCAACGCTGCCGAAGATGCGCGCCGACGTCAGGCCAGCCATAGCCGTGCTGCGGTGGGGTGGGGCGATGTCGAGCAAATGCGCCGGGCCGAAGCTGCGGAGACAGCCGAAGCCGTTGATTGGCTACAGCGGGCCATGTGCGCGTTGCCGCAAGAATTGCAGGACACCTTGGCCCTGACGCTTGAGGACGAGATGACCCATGCCCAGGCGGCTGAAGTTCTCGGTGTGTCCGAAGGCACAGTGTCCTGGCGCATGTCGGACATCCGCAAACGCCTGCGTGCCTTGCGGCAAGAGGAGCTGGCTTAATGACAGACGATCTTGATGATTTCAAAACCTTGATGAACGCCGCCACGCCCGCGCCGGATGCGCAGCGTCGGACGGAAAATCTGGAACAGGCGCAGAAAAATTTTGCTCACGTCCAAGGATCGCGCCCCGCCATGCGTCCGACTGTTAAGCGCGGCTCAGCAGCCCGCCTGACAGAAGGAGCGAAATCCATGTTGAATGCCCTCTCAACCCGTGGTGCCCTGACCGCGACAACCGCAATTGCCGCTGTGGCACTGGTCATGATCGTACCGCAGACACGGGAGTATGTGGTGAACCCGACCTCGTGGACAGAAAGCCGGGCGAACTTACCACAGATCGACACGACGGAAGCCGATGACGGTGCCAATTTGTCGGCAGGTTTGTTTGATGGAACCCTTGAAGAGCCAGTTGTCGAAGCCCCGGTTGTGGTCGAAGAAGAAATCGCACCCGCCCCGGTGCTTCAACCGACTGTAAGGTCCGGTGGCTTGGATGCCCAGAACAGTAAGCGCACTGCGACCACCAGCGGCGCGCTCTATGGTGCCGCCGAATCCGTAGCCCCCGTTGATATTCAGGGCCAGGTGGGTTTTGCCCCTGAGCAGAATACCGAAGCTTATGCTAATTCCGATACCAACCCGCTGAAGGTTACGGCCGAAGACCCCGTGTCGACATTTTCAATTGATGTCGACACAGCATCGTATTCGATTGTCCGGTCCTCACTGATGCGCGGTCAGTTGCCGCCAAAAGACGCGGTTCGTGTGGAAGAGATGGTGAATTACTTCCCTTACAGCTATCCCGCGCCCGAAGGCGATTTGCCGTTCCGCCCAACGATTGCGGTGACCCCGACACCTTGGAACGAGGGTACGCAGCTGGTTCATATTGGCATTCAGGGTGCGTTGCCCCAGATCGAGGATCGCCCGCCGCTGAACCTTGTCTTTCTGATCGACACGTCAGGTTCGATGCAGAATGCCGATAAGTTGCCCTTGCTGAAACAGTCCTTTCGCCTGATGCTGTCGGAGCTGCGGCCCGAGGATCAGGTGTCGATCGTCACTTATGCGGGCAGCGCCGGTCAGGTGTTGGAGCCGACGACGGCGTCCGAACGGACCAAGATTCTGAATGCTCTGGACCAGTTGGAGGCCGGTGGCTCGACCGCCGGGCAGGCCGGGTTGCAACAGGCTTATCAAGTGGCCGAAGGGATGGCAGCGGACGGAGAGGTTACTCGGGTCATCCTGGCCACCGATGGTGACTTCAACGTTGGGCTGTCTGATCCCAACGCCCTGAAGGATTTCATCGCCCGAAAACGGGACAGTGGCACGTTCCTAAGTGTTCTGGGATTTGGCAGGGGCAATCTGGATGACGCGACGATGCAGGCGCTGGCGCAGAATGGAAACGGACAGGCAGCTTATATCGACACTCTGAGCGAGGCGCGCAAAGTTCTGGTCGATCAGCTGACCGGCGCGCTGTTTCCGATTGCAAATGACGTCAAGATACAGGTCGAATTCAACCCTGTGCAGATCGCGGAATACCGCCTGATCGGGTATGAAACCCGCGCTTTGCGGCGCGAGGATTTCTCCAACGATAAGGTAGACGCGGGCGATATCGGTGCGGGTCACACTGTGACAGCGATTTACGAAGTGACGCCTGTGGGATCGGATGCCATTCGTAATGGCCCTTTGCGCTATGCGGAACAGACCGTGTCAGATGATTCAGACGAGATCGGGTATTTCAAACTGCGGTACAAAACTCCGGGCGCTGTAGAAAGCCAGCTGATCGAGCAGCCGATCCTGCAGGGACAGGGGCGCGTGACCGAAGATGTACAATTCTCATACGCCATCGCGGGACTTGGGCAATTGCTGCGAGGCGGAGAATACCTGAGCTCGTGGTCCTATGCGGATGCAATTGCACTTGCCAATGGGGCAAAGGGCGAAGATCCGTTCGGATACCGCGCCGAAGCCATCACTTTGATGCGTTTGGCCCAGACACTTTCCCAATGACACTTGTATGCGGGCGCTGAATATTGAAGGCGCCCGTTTTCCTACCCTAAAACCGATCAGAATTGTTCGCGGCGTGGGTGTTGATCCTGCGCACACTCCATTCCACCGCATCCCGCATGGTCTTGCCTAGCGCATCATCAAACGCTCGGACCAGATCAGGGGTTTTATCGCTGGCGGCGACCACATATTCCCGGAAGGAATCTGACGCGATGATCTTGTCTTCGAATTCGTCGATGATCTTGATGTTCATGCGGACTTCGACCCGTACGGTTGACGATCCGTCATCCTCGGCGATCACAAGGCCTTGAAATTCCCGCAAGTCCGGAACGATGACATAGTCCGCGCGCAGCCCCACAGTCGATCGACCAACGGCAGCCACCTTGCCGCTGTTTTCATAACTTTCCACCAACAACGCCTGAACGATCAGCGGGGCGCGGTCCACCCAGCGCGCCCGTGGCAGATACTGAACCTGCAGCGGTGTAGGTTGAATCGCAATCTGATCAGTGTTGACGGCTGCGGTGGCGGTCGGTTCCTGCACCACGACCTGTTTTTGAATGCGCGGTAACGAGGACGAAAACGTGCTTTTCGGGGTCAACAAGTACAAATCATTAGGCTTGGACGCCTGCCTGAGCGTTCCCAGCCCCGCGCATCCCCCAAGCGACATCAGGGCGAGAACCACAAGAAAATGCCTGATCATTGGCGAAACTCCGATGCTTGGGTTCCAAGAAGGAAACGCGCGGGATCCCGTTCGACCTTGTCCACCAGACGATCCAGGCTGATGACCAGTCGTTGCGATTCCTCGATAAAGCGGGTGAATTGCGGCAGACCGACCCGCAGGAAATCGGACAGCTGACGGCGGTTGTCCTGGACAATACCGTCGATGGTTCCCAGCAGTTCCGAGGCGGATTGCGATGCGCTGAGGATATCGGCCGATATGTCGTCCAGACGTTGGGTGACGTTCTTCACTGTCGCGGACACCTCATTTGCGGCTGTGCGGATGTCGTTCATAACCGTGCCGACGTCTTCTGTAATGACTTTGTTGGCCGAGTCAAAGGCACGTTCTGCCGAGGTCAGCGTGCCTTTTGCCGTGTCCATGGCTCCCGTGATTGACCCCAGCGTTTTATTTGCGTTCAAAAATGTCTCGGTGATGGTCGCCAACGAGACTTCGGCCTCGCTTGTCAGACCGTTCAGATTCTCGGCCAGGTTCGTAGCGCGTTCGATGAAGGGCCTGATATCTTCCTGAATTAAGCGATCCGCTGTTTCGATTGTGACCTTGGCGCCGTCCAAAGTCGCCGTCGCGGATTCAGATGCGGTTTTCACGCTTTTCAGCGTATCTGTTCCGGTCGTCAGGGTCGTTTGGGCCGTATCGGCCAACTGATCCAGTCGATCCGTAAAGTCGCCCAGCTTTTTGGCGGCACCGCCAAGATCCGTCGACAGATTTTCGAAATCCGAAAGCGTTTTTTCTAACTTGCCCGAAGCGGATGCAAGATTGTCGAGAATGTCGCTGACGTATTTGCGGTTCTTGTCATCGACTACGGCATTGAGGTTTTCCAGCAGGGTGACGGCCTCATCCAGCACCTTTGGGGCACCTTCAAACAGCGATTGGATGGCGCTGCGTTTGCTTTTGATTACGCTGTCCTGTGGCAACCGTTTGCCGCTGGCGGATCCTCCGGTCAGTTCCACGTAACTGACACCTGTAACACCAAGAGATTGCAACTGGGCAATTGTATCCTCGGTGACGGGAATGTCTGCGTCGACCTCTAACCGGACTCGTACCTTGGACGGATCGTTCTCGTCCAAATTTAGTGAAATGACCTGACCGACAGGTAGACCGTTGTAACTGACGCCGCCGGCGGCGGACAACCCCGACACATTATCGAACAGCACATCGTAATAGGCGTATTGCCGTGACACCTCGAATTTCGCCAGCCAAAGGAAAAAGCCGAATGCGCCAAGGATACCCGCAAGGGTGAAGGCGCCAATCAGGATATAGTTCGCTCGGGTTTCCATGGTCTCTACCTGTCCTACCCCTTCTCTTGCGCCGCGCGCGCCCGGGGGCCGGTGAAGTATTCCTGCACCCAAGGATGGTCGACTTTGGTCATTTCTTCAATCGGTCCTTCAACCAGAACGCGTTTTTCGGCCAGAACTGCGACACGATCGCAAATGGCGTACAGGCTATCGAGATCATGCGTGACCATGAAGACGGTTAACCCCAGTGCGTGTTGCAATTCGCCGATCAATTCGTCATAGGCGGCGGCCCCGATCGGGTCCAATCCGGCGGTGGGTTCGTCCAGGAACACGATTTCGGGGTCCAGTGACAATGCGCGGGCCAAGGCTGCGCGCTTGCGCATCCCACCGGACAATTCAGATGGAAACTTGCCGCAGCTTAGCGCCGGAAGCCCGACCAGACTGATTTTCAGGTTTCCAAGGGCGCACATCAGCTTTTCGCTTAGGCCGGTATGCTCGCGTAGCGGGGCCATCACGTTCTGCAAAACGGTCAGCGATGAAAACAAAGCGCCATCCTGAAAGGCCACGCCCCAATGCCGTTCAATGCGTCGGCGTTCCTGCTCGGGGCCGTTCAAGACATCGACGCCCAGAACCTCGATACTGCCCGCGGCCGGCGTGTTCAGCCCCACAATCGTGCGCAGCAAGACTGACTTGCCGGTACCCGACCCGCCAACGATGCCCAACACCTCGCCGCGCCAGACATCCAGATTGAGGTTCTGATGCACCACCTGCGACCCGAACTGGTTGGTCAGGTTGCGCACGCGGATCACCGCCTCGCGCTGAGCGCCGGTTTCTGAGGTCTTCTCAAGCACGGAACCGTCCATGTCAGACCTCCAGCACCGAGAAGAAGATCGAGAACAGCGCATCCAGTGCAATCACCATAAAGATCGACTGCACCACCGAGGCCGTTGTTCTTTGGCCGACGCTTTGGGCTGATCCTTTGACCTGCATTGCTTGCCAGCAGGCGATGACGCCGATGACCACCGCAAAGAACGGGGCTTTGATCATGCCGATGGCAAAGTGCCAAATACCCGTGCTTTCCTTCAACCGGGTTACGAACATGCCGGGGCTGATGCCAAGATCAATCCAGCTCATCAGCCCACCACCGATCAAGGCGGCCATATCCGCAATGAAACCCAGGATCGGCAACATGATCAGCAACGCCACGACGCGCGGGATCACCAGCACCTCGATCGGGTCCAGACCCAGAGTGCGCATGGCGTCGATCTCTTCCTGTACTTTCATCGAGCCGATAGACGCGGTGAATGCCGATCCTGATCGGCCCGCAACAATGATGGCCGTCAGCAGGATTCCCAACTCGCGGAGCACCGAGATCGAGATCAGTTCGACCACGAAGATCTCGGCCCCGAATTGTTTCAGCTGGGTGGCACCCTGAAAGGCCAGCACAACGCCGATCAAAAAACCCATCAGGGCAACAATCGGAATGGCCCTGAAACCCGTTTCCTCCATCTGGGACACTAGTGCTGCTTGGCGCAGCCGCCACGGCTTGACGATGGTGCGGGCCAGCCGATGCAGAGTCAGGCCCAGAAATCCTAGAACCGAAAGGGTATCTTTCCAGGCCCCTGCGGTACGCTGACCAACGCTGGCGACCCAGTCGATAAAACTGCGGTGCACGGCTTCGATGCCCGGATCGTCAGGTATATTTTTGGCGACAGTATCGAGCAGGGCGGACTGGGCCGGGCTTAGTCCTTCGAACCGGACCTGGGCGCCCACGGCCCGGTTTCGCCGGGCCAGGTCGGCAATCAGCCATGCACCGCCGGTGTCCAGCGCTTCGACCTGAGACAGGTCAAATGTGATGTCACCGCCCTGTGGTTGCACGGCAGCAAAAGCCTGTTCAACAGAGGCCAAAGATTTGGTCAGCAATTCACCTGAAATACGCAGACAGACGCCGTTGGCGTCCTTGTCCGAATGTATCATGGGCTGCGTCATGGGCGTATGTGATGTGAAACCATGTTGTTCTGCAACGGATTTTTGTGCGGTAGGTAGATTTGCCGCCGCACCATAGCAGGGGTGTGACAATTTAGGTCCGACAGATGACAGCCAAGCGTGTCAGCCGTCAACAAGCCTGTACAATATCGGTATGATCATCGGCTTGCCGAGACCACAGAACCAAGTCAAAGTCCGCAGCGGAAACGCCTCGTTGGAATCAAGGTAAGTGTCATGAAGCACGCGGGAAATGTCCTGTTCATCATCATTGATCAGTTGCGGGCGGATTGCCTGAACGGTGCCCTTGCGGGCCACGTCGATCTACCGAATTTGCGGGCGTTCATGGATGAGGCCGTGACGTTCGACCGCCACTTCTCGGTGACCAATCCCTGTGGGCCCTCAAGGGCCTCGATCCTGACCGGGCAGTATGCGATGAATCATCGTTCGGTCCGCAACGGTACTCCGCTAAGGCATGATACGCCAAATATCGCGACCGAGATGCGTAAGGCCGGCTATCTGCCTATGTTGTTTGGCTACACCGACACCTCAGCCGATCCGCGCGTGCATGATGCTGGTGACCCGGTTCTCAAATCTTATGAAAATCCGATGGCCGGGTTTGATGAAATCGTCGAGATGCGGTTAGAGGAATCCTACCCGTGGCGATCCCACCTGATGCAGAAGGGGTACTGCTTTGACGACTATTGGGACGTCCACAAGCCGGTATCACCGACCGGAGGCGCGCCGCGTCTGAATGACCCGGCCCTGTACCGGGCCGAGGACAGCGATACCGCGTTTCTGACTGACACATTCCTGAACAGTCTCGCCCCACTCCAGGATCAGAACTGGTTTGCCCACCTGACTTACATCCGGCCACACCCACCGCTGGTAGCGCCGGAGCCGTATAACAGGATGTACGATCCAGCGTCATTGCCCCCGCCTGAGGGTCTTGAAGATGCCTCCGAAGAACGGGCGATGCATCCTTTCTTTGGCCCGACGATGGATAAGCAGACGGCGGCGGATTTCGTACTGGGGTTCGATCATGTTGACCCCACGGTCGAGAATATTCAGACGCTGCGCTCGGTCTATCTGGGGCTGGCAACAGAAGTGGATCACCATATTGGCCGTGTTGTTCAGTTCCTGAAAGACAGCGGTCAATACGACGATACGCTGCTGATAATCACCGCCGATCACGGCGAAATGCTGGGTGATCGTCACAGCTGGGGCAAGATGACGGTCTATGACGCGGCCTATCATACGCCGCTGATGATCCGGCTGCCGGGGAATGAAGCGCAGGCTGGCAAGGTGGTGTCCGCGCCGACCGAGTCCATCGATATCACCCCAACGATCCTTGAATGGGTTGGTCAGCCGGTTCCGAATGCGATGGATGGTCGGTCCCTGTTGCCGCTGCTGCGTGGTGGTGTGCCCGAGGACTGGCGTAAGTACTCCTGCAGTGAACTGGATTTCTCGGAACCGGAAAGCCCTACGCTGTGGCAGCGACAACTGGGGACGGGCAACAGCGACTCGTGCCTGGGTGTTCTACGTGACGACAGGTTTACTCTGGTCGAATTCGCGGCAGACCTGCCACCACTGTTGTTTGATCACGACGGTAAGGGCGAGTTAGAGGACGTTGCTAGCAATCCCGATTACGCGGCGGATCTTGCGCGCCTGGGGCGGCAGATGCTGCGGCATCGGATGCGAAACATGGACCACACGCTGTCGTTGCATTCCATCACCTCGGATGGGGCAAAATCCAAACCTCGGTACTGATCCAATCTGTCCTCTACACCTGTGACGAAACCGATGCTACGCATGGTTCGCGGAGAGGATGAATTTGGACATAAACGAGCAACAGATAAAGTCGATGACCAGCGCGGGTCTGAACCTGATCGGTCAGGCCCTGTCGATCTATGACAGCCAGTTGCGGCTGGTGGTCAGTAACCGGCGTTTTCAGGACATGTTCGATCTGCCGGATGAACTGGTGCAGCCCGGTGCCCTGTTCGCCGATACGATCCGCTTTCTGGTTACACAGGGTGAATATGGCGCTGTCGATGATGTTGATGACGCGGTTGATCAGCGGGTGCAGCAGGCCCTGACGTTTGAGCCCCATTATATGGAGCGCGTCCGCGCCAACGGGCGTGTGATTTCGGTCGAAGGCGCGCCCTTGCCCAAAGGCGGTTGGGTGTCTGTCTATACCGATATCACCGACACCAAACAGGCCGAGGCATTACTGCGCGCCCGCTCCGAAGAGCTGTCGGGTCAATTGCTGGACCGGGCCGAAGAGCTTTCGGCCACCAACCGTAAACTCGCCGCGACCAACGCCGCACTGGAAGAAGCCAAGCGCCAGCTGACCGAAATCGAAGCCCGCACGCGCATGACGACTGAGATGATGCCAGCTCATATCGCCCATCTTGGCCCGGACGGGAGGTATGACTACTCCAACCGGAGGCTCAGCTCGGTCATGCCGGGCCGTCCGTCTGAAATTCTGGATATGCATATCTCAGACGCGTTGGGTGCTACGGCCTTTACTCGTGTGGAACCTTTCTTGCTTAAAGCCTATGGCGGTAACACTTCGGTGTTCGAGTTTACCGAAGATCAGGATTCCCGCCGTATCCGAGTGTCATTCTCGCCAGATGGCGAGGGTGGTGTCTATGTGATGTCTGTCGATATCACCGAGGAAACTCAGGCACGTGTGGCCCTACAACAGACACGGCGCCGGGCCATGGCTGCACAGATGACCAGCGGGCTGGCGCATGATTTTTCGAACCTGCTGACGATTATTCTAGGCATGCAGTCTCGGCTAGATAAGATGGATTTGCCCGCAGATGCGCGCGAGTTGGTGGCTGCCACGCAGCAAACTGCACGTCGGGGCGGGCAATTGTTGAACCGGATCGCGGATATGACCGGTAACCGAACGTTCCAACCCAAGGCAACGGATATGCGCGGTCTGATAGAAGACTTGCGGGTCCTCGCCTCTCCATCCTTGCCGCGTGGCGTGGGATTGTCGGTGGTCAACACTTTGCCGGACGAGGCGTTGATGCTGGACCCGGGGATGGTGCAGGACGCGCTGTTGAACCTTGTTCTGAACGCGCGGGATGCCTGTGGCGGGTTTGGTCAGGTGACGATCAGTGCGCATAAGATAGGTGAGATTTGGATTGAGATTGCGGTCACGGACACCGGGCCGGGTTTTTCCGAGGAAGGTTTGGAAAAGGCTCTGAATCCTTTCTTTACGACCAAGGGCAGCAAAGGGTCGGGGCTGGGCCTGCCGATGGTTTATGATACGGTGAAGCTAGCAGGAGGGGACCTGAACCTGCGCAATACACCGTCAGGCGCTGCGGTGGCTATGCGTCTGCCTTGTCGTCCTGCTCCGCCGGTACAGGATGGTCTTGTTCTGCTTGTCGAAGACAATGATGATCTGCGCGGACAGTTCCGGGATATGCTGGTAGATCTTGGCTGTTCGGTGATCGAGGCGACATCGGTCGCCGAAGCGTTGGCCTTGACGGCGGATATTGACGACATCGCAATGGTGCTGTCAGACATTCGCCTGGAAGGGCAGGGGACGGGGCTTGATCTTCTGGCGCAGTTGAAACCAGGACTGACGTGTATTCTGATGACTTCATTACCTTATTCCGATCCGCTGCACCGCCAGGCGCTGACTCTGGCGCCGGTCCTGAGAAAACCGTTTACGCGGGCGCAACTGTCCGCCCTGATCCGAACCGAGGCCGCCTGATGACGCAACCGCTGGTCACCATTGTTGACGATGAGCCCGAAATCCGGCGTGTTCTGACCGACGCGCTGGAAGAGGCTGGGTTCCGCACCCAAAGTTTTGCCCGCGCGCGGGAGTTCGAGGCAGCACTGAAGCGCGTGACGCCGGACGTGTGTTTGGTTGACCTGTCTCTGCCAGATACAGACGGATTGGCGCTTGTGCACCGACTGGCACTGGAACAGGGGGCGGCGGTGATCATCATCTCGGGCCGTGCGCAAGTGCAGGACCGAGTGACAGGGCTTGAGCTTGGTGCGGATGACTATATCACCAAGCCTTTTGACCCGGCCGAGGTTGTGGCCCGTATCCGGGCCAGGTTGCGGTCCCCACGACAACAGACCTCGCAGTCGGACGTGGCCGGTTTCAACGGATGGACCGCGCATTTCGACCGTTACGTGCTGGTCGACGGCAGCGGTGCCGAAACCCCTTTCAGCCACGCAGAGGGTGAGGTTTTGCGGTTGTTTTTGGACAGTCCAAAACGGCTGATCAGCCGGTCCCAGATGCAAGAGGCACTGGGCGGTGCCGCAGGCGACAGTTTTGACCGAGCGATGGATGTTCGCATCTCGCGTCTGCGAACAAAACTGGGCGAAGATCCCAAGAACCCGCGGCTGATCAAGACCATCTATGGGGCAGGTTATATTTTTTTGGGGGATGTTGAGTGGCGATAAAACGCCTATCAATAGCCTAAAGATAGGAAAATTTAATGTTCATGGTTGTGAATAATTTAGCAAAACCATATCGCTAGACAAAGGTTAAGGGAAAATTCTGGGCCTGATGTCGGTCGAGAAACATCGCTTTTATATCTGCACGTGGGCTATGGATTCTTGATGTGGTCGCGAATAACTAACATCATCCCGTTCTGCGGTTGCCAGTTCAATGCGGGATGAGACCATGAGGCTGCCGGGTATCGGAACAGCCAAAGGTTTTGGAGAGTAGAATGATCAAAAAAACCTGGGCGAAATGGCAATCTGGTCACATAGGCCGTTTGCTGGGCGAAAGCCTGCGCAGTCAAGGTTGGCTGTATGGAATTTCGATGATTGCCATGGTTGTGGTCGCCGCGACCACAGCCGGTACTGCCTGGATGATGGAGAACATTGTCAACACGATGACCGAACCTGAGATGCGATCCCAGGTATATTTGGTTGCTGGCGCTGTGATTGCTCTGTTTTTCGGCAAGGCGGCCGCGTCATATGTACAGGCGGTGTTCCTGGCACGGGCCGGGAACCGTATCATCGCTATTCAGCAAGAGCGCCTTTATGCCAAGCTGATCAAGCGTGGTGTCGGATTTTTTTCAAGAAACGAATCCTCGAGCCTGTTGCTGCGCGTCACGCAAGGGGCTCAGGCAGCAAAGCGGTTGGTCAATGTTGTTGTAACCAGCTTTGTGCGCGACTTGCTGACGTTGATCGGCCTGGTTTTCGTAATGGTCTACCAGCAACCCTTGCTTTCGGTGCTGTTCTTTGTCGTTGGTCCGGTTGCATTGGTGAGCGTGCGTTTCCTGCTCAAACGTGTTCGCTCGATCATGCGATCCGAGATGGCGGCGCTGTCCGAAATCATCAAAGTACTGCAGGAAACGTCCGGCGGGATTACGATCATCAAGGTCTTTGCCCTTGAAGATCACATGGCTGGCCGTATGAACGGGGCGATCAAATCAGTTGAAAAACGGGCGAATTCGATTTCGAAACTGCAAGCCGTCGCCAGCCCCCTGATGGAATTTCTGGCGGGGCTGGCTATCGCCGGCGTTTTGGTGATCAGCACCATAGGGATCGCAGGAAGCGCTCCGACTACCGCAGGCCAGTTGATGTCCTTTATTACTGCGTTGTTGATGGCTTATGAGCCTGCAAAACGTTTGTCGAAGATGCGTGTGGTCATCGAAACGGCATTGGTGCCGATCGGCATGATGTTTGAATTGCTCGACGAAGAAGAACCGATGCGGGAAAGCCCTGATGCGAAACCGTTGGTTGCTGGTCCAGGTGAAATCCGCCTTAAGGATCTGAGTTTTGGCTATAAGGGAAATGCAAATGTCATATCAGATATGAATGTGACGTTTGAGGCGGGAAAAACAACAGCATTGGTCGGCCAATCCGGTGGCGGTAAGTCTACGATCTTCGGTTTGATCATGCGGTTTTATGATCCGGATAGTGGAACAGTCGAAATTGATGGGCAGGACTTGCAAAGTGCCAGTTTTGCCTCGCTGCGCCAAAAGATATCTTATGTTGGTCAGGAAACGTTTCTGTTTTCAGCTTCAATCATGGATAACCTCAGGTTTGCGCGTCCCGATGCCACTGATGAAGATGTGAAAGAGGCTGCGCGTGCTGCCCATGCACATGAATTTATCAGTAAAACGACGCGTGGGTACGACACGCCGGTAGGTGAGAATGGTGCATTTTTGTCTGGCGGACAAAAGCAAAGATTGGCCATCGCCCGCGCGATTTTGCGCAAATCTGAAATCCTGTTGCTGGATGAAGCCACCAGTGCGCTTGATTCAGAATCTGAGACTCTTGTGAAAACGGCATTGGACAAGCTTACCGAGAATGTCACGACAATTGTTATTGCCCATAGGCTGTCGACCGTGCTCGAAGCGGATAAGATCATCGTCATTCAGGAAGGCCAGGTTATTGAAGAAGGCAACCTGGATACGCTGATCGAAAAGGACGGTATGTTTCGGCAATTGTTTGATCAGCAGTTTAAACAACCCGTGTCGGAAGGGCGGTCCGTTTCACAAGATCCGGTCTAAAACTGAGTCTGTTGATCGGGTGTCGCCTAACCAGCTTTTATTCCCTTAGCGCCCTGTCTTTGACTTTGACAACAGGTTGCAGCAGGTATTCCAAAACTGTTTTTCGTCCAGACAGAATGTCGACCTCGGCGATCATACCGGGGATGATTTCTACGGCCAAACCATCGGCGTCCAGCATTGAGTTGCTGGTTTCAATCTCAACGACGAAAACCTCTTCGTCATTGCGTTCGGACCGCGTGATTGTGTCTGCGCCGATGCGTGTAATCTGGCCACTCAAGGCCCCGTAGCGGGCGAAGTCATAAGCTGTGATCTTGACCTTGACGGTTTGACCGGAATGTAGAAAAGCAATGTCTTCCGGTCGGACATACGCTTCGACAAGCAAGGTGTCGTTCAAAGGAACGATCTCTAGCAGTTCTTCGCCGCTGCGCGCCAATCCCCCGATGGTGCTGCGATGCACCCGGTTCACAATTCCCCGAACTGGAGACCTAACCTGCGCCCGGTCAGCCCGATTGCGCAGCGCAGGCAAGACAGGCTTCAATGCCGCCAGTTCCGTGGTTGCCAATGCCAGATCGGTCAGGGCAGCGCTGCGAAACCGGCTGTGGGTTGCACGAATTCGGTCGTCTATTTCATCCAACCCTGTTTTCAACCGGTTGGTCGCGGCCACGGCCCGCGTCCGACGACCCTCCCATTCTGCCTCACCTCGGCGGAGCGTCAAAAGCGTTGTTGCAGGTTCCATTTGCTTTTCGACCAACGGCTGCATCATTGCGCGCTCTTCTGCCAGCAATCTGAGCGTCTGATCGGCGGTGACACGGTCAACTAGGCCTTCCTCATATTCCTGCTGCCGTTGCTGTCGCTGCCGTTCGAGAATTGCGATTTCAGCCAACAACTCGGATTGGCGCCCTTGATACAACGCAGTTTCCGAACGTACGACCTCGGGGGCGCCTTTGATCAGATTCGGCGAAAACTGCAGCTCAGTCCCGTCTATTTCCGCCTGCAATCGCTGGGTGCGCGCCATTAGGCCGAATGCGCGCTGTTGTTCCTGACCTAGCTGACTGTCGATTTGGGTGGTTTCGAACTCCATCAGCAGCGCGCCTTTTTCCACCACTTGTCCTTCGCGTATTTTCAATGATTGCAAAACACCAGGCTCGGTGGCCTCAATCACCTGAATGTCGGCCGAAGGTACAATCCGGCCATCAACGCGCGTCACATCATCCAATTCCGCCAAATGCGCCCACAGACCCAGTGCAATCAGGCAGGACGCGATCACCAGTAACAACAGAGATCCGCGTATTGGCGAACGCCCGCGCATTTCACGCGCCAATGTGGCAAGTTCAGGATGCCGCGACATTCAGATGCCTCCGTGCTTTGCGGGCATGTTCGGTAAGCAGGCTTTTCGGCCCGTCCGTGCCGATGCGCCCGTCCTCGATCACGATGACCCGATCGACCAATTCCAACAGGCTTGTGCGATGCGTGACTATCACCATTGTTGTGTCCTGCGTCCCCTGCTTGAGACGACGGATTACTTCGGCCTCGGTTTTGACATCCATCGCGCTGGTGGGTTCATCCAGCAACAAAACCGGAGGTCGACCAATCAGCGCTCTTGCCAATGCAATGGCTTGTCGCTGACCACCGGACAGGCCTTCACCCCGCTCGGCCAGTTGCAGGTCATATCCGTTGGGGGAATGTGCAATAAAATCTTCGACTCCGGCTACTTTACCTGCATGGATTAAATCCTGATCCCGCGGTCTGATAGCACCGCTGTTTATGTTTTCACGCACGGTTCCCGAAAACAGCCAAATATCTTGCAGCACCGACCCGACATTTCTACGTAAATCGCCAGGATCAATCTGACGGATATCAGCCCCATCTAACAGAACCGCCCCCGAGCGCGGCTCGTACAGCCCAAGCAACAGGCGGGCCACCGTACTTTTACCAGAGCCAATTGGCCCCAAGATCGCAACTTTCTCGCCCGGTTCAATTGTAAATGACACGCCAGCCAAAGTGTCTTGGGTTTGGTCGGGATAGGAAAAATGTACATCTTTGAACTGAATGCGGCCTTCGAATCCGTTGCGGCTGACCCAGCTACGCCCTTGTGGCCGTTCGCTTTCGGCCTGCATCAGGGCATTTAGACTTCGGTAGGCGCTTCGCGCCTGATTGACGCGTGTCAATGTCTGGGCGAGTTGTCCCAACGGGGCCAAAGCACGCCCTGTCAGCATGACCGAAGCAACCAGCGCGCCCATGCTGGCCTGGCCGTCCGTGATCAGGAAAACACCATAAAAGACGATCAAAACCTGTGCAGCCTGTTGGGTGAATCCTGTCAGATTAAGAGCAAATTGTGTTACCGTGCGGCTTCGTGCCCCATGAGATGATTGCCGTTCAATCGCATTTTCCCAGCGGGTACGCATTTGCCGGCCCGCTGCAGTTGTTTTGATGGTCTCAAGGCCAGAAACCGTTTCCACCAGAACAGACTGCTTGGATTGCCCGTCCGAGAAGCTTTTTTCTGCAAGGCGTGCCAATATCGGTTGCACCGCAAGTCCGGTCAACAAAACGATTGGAACCGCAAGAGCTGGGATCAGCGCCAACGGACCACCGACCAGATGGATGACAAAAACGAACAGGGCGATAAAAGGCAGATCTACCAGCGCAACCAATGTGGCCGAGGTAAAGAATTCGCGCAGGGTTTCGAACTCGCGAATAGTGCTGGCCATGGCCCCGGTCGAGCCGGTACGAGATTTCATCCGGATGGTCAGAACTTGATCAAACACGCGCCGACCCATCAACATGTCAGCCTTTTGACCTGCGTGATCGATGAACCCGGCGCGCAAGAGTTTTAAGATGAAATCGAACCCCAGCGCGAGTCCAACACCTACGGTCAGGGCAATCAGGGATTCTGTTGCTTCGTTCGGCAGAACCCGATCATAGACCACCATAATAAAGATAGAGGTCGACAGACCAAGTAAATTGGCGAGCGCCGCCGCCAGGATCACCTGAATATAGGACCACCGATTCGCAGCCATTGCAGACCAGAACCAATGTCCGGAATACGATGGGGCGCCGGTTGAAACCTCTTCGCGATGGTCGCGGCGGAACAAAATGGCGTAACCGGTGTAATTGCGCCGCAACTTGCCCTCGGAAACTTCGCCGATTCCATTACCGAGGTCGGGATCGAAGACCAAAAGCTGTCCGTCGGGCGAGCGACCGTGATAAACAACGGCTTTGTCATTTTCCAAAAGCAAAAGGGCGGGTGTCAGATTGGCGTCGAAGTCTCGTAATTTGCGTTTGCCATATCCGGCTTGCAGTCCAGCTCTTTGCACAACCTCGATTGCGTTGCGAAGCGTAAGTTCCCCGGAAGGACCCGATTGAGCGGCATGCAGGGTAGCAACTGTCATCGGCCGATCCAGTTGGGCCGCGACATGTAAAAGGCATGTTTCCAACGGCGTAAGCATTGGATCTCCGGGAATTGGCAATAGTTTTGTCATAGACCCTCATTCCAGTTGACCAATGACACCCCCAGCAGATCCAGAATGTCGCCCGTGAGGCTCAGCGCGGCATAGTTGGTCAAGAAGAAACTTTGCTCCGCCAGGATCAACCTTTCCTGCGCGTTCACGTAATCTCTTTGAGCGTCCAGGATTTCGATCAAGCTGCGTCGCCCTATGGTGAACTGCTCTCGTGCTGCGGCAACACTTTCGGCGTTGGCCTGTACCGCAATCCGAGCAGCTTGGAGACGCACAGCACCAGCTTGTTGATCCGAGCGGACAAACTCCAACTCTCGACGGATATCGCGGATCACAGATTCCCGCGTGAATTCAGCTTCTTTGACTTGCGCCTCAGCGGCGGCGATTGACGCGCGGCGCTGCCCCGTACTGTCGATCTCGTAGTTGAAAGACAGGTCAACGCCGTAATTTGCATCATTGCTGTCATCCCGATCCGCAAAGGCTGCGATGTGAACATCAGGCTGGCGCCGTGCTTGAGCAGCGGCTTGTTCGGCTTTTGCCGAGAGCAATGCGGCATCCGCCCGCCGAACCTGAGGGCTGTCCATAATAATCTGAGTATCGGTGCGGGGCAATTTGGGGGCCTCAACAGGAGGGGGCAAGGCCCTCGGAGCTGTGCCGAAGAATTCGCGGAATTGAGCATTCGCACGATCCAACCGGGCTCGAGCATCAGCCAACCGCGTTTGCGCATCAGCCATGCGCGAGCGGGCCGTCAAAACGTCGGCGTTCGACCCCACACCTTGTTCGGTTCGATCTGTGATTTGGCGAACCAAGTGTTCGTGAACCCCGACGTTCCGGGCCGAAATTTCCAGTATTTCCCGCCTGTCGAGAACGACTACATATGCTTCAATTGCCGAAAGCGCGAGGGCGGCGGCCGTTTGTAGCTGATCACCTCTGCCCTCAAGCACGCGGGCTTTTGCGGCGGCCAAGTCATTTGATGCGGCACCACCATCATAAACAAGCTGCGAGATTCGCAGATAGGGTGTGACGTCGGCTATATCCGAGTCGATGCGTTCGGACCGTGCGTTTATGCCGACGGACAATTGCGGTAAAAAAGCCCCTTCGGCTGCGTCCTTATTGGCAGCGGCAAGATCAAGCCGTGTCGCGCTTTGTGCAAGCTCGGGGTTGGTTTCGATCGCGATGCGAATTTTCTGGCCAAATGCACTTTGTACCAGTTGGGGAGAAGAAACATTGGCACCGACGCCTACCGAGCCACGGGAAAGTGATGTCTCGACGCCCACTAGATCGGGTGCTTGTGTGCATGCTGACGATAGTGCAGCAAGCAAGAAACAGGATGCAAACTTAATTCTGCGTTCACGTATTGGCATAGGTGTTTCACACCTCACTGGTTCCGAGGAAATCGTCATTCTGAGCGTTGACCACTGCGTGAAGAAAACCGGAAATGTCTGAACTTTCCGTGTATTTTTCTGGTGTTTTTTGCTGCACAAGCTGTTGTTGAGCTCGTACCAACCACTCGCAGTGCGAAAGGGAAATCTGATGGGCGTGGATCAACAAGAATGCGTCGAATTCGACCAGCTTTAACTTGTCAACTGCCGAAATAGATTTGAGACGTTGAGCTGATATTCCAAACATATTGGATGGCAGATCAACCCCATCATGCGTTGCGATGGGTTCAAATAACCCAAGGCCATTGATTATGCTGCACAGTGCTACTGTTTTCTCCTGCGCCGAAGCACGCGCTTGAAGGAAAGCTTGAACCTCGCGCAAGGCGGGTGAAAGGGTGTCTGTGCCGTCGAAAAATGCTTCGTGGTTTGGATCGTTGCTCAACCGCCCAGATGTTTCGTCCACTTTCAATTGATACAAGGGGGTTTGATCTGCTGAGTTCTGTTTGACGGGTTCTGCCAGAAAAGGGAAACAGCGCAGTTCAGATGGCACATACCCCGCCAACCATCGCCCATCCAGCGATACGAAAGGGTTGGGCGCATAAGGGAAAACAGAAAACAAAACCACGGGCTCAAAGCCCCAAGCTGATTGCTTGAACAGTATCGGAAAACTAGCGGCGGCTTGCCGAACTTCTGGCTGAACTATTGTGCATTCAGTGTGATTGGCCGCAAATTTGTAAGATGTGAAACGTGTCCAGTACTTGTGCCCATGTCGGGAGAAGGTGACTGGAACCTGGCCATTCTGTGCCATACTTGCCCCGTGAAATGAAAAAGCTGCCGCTTGAAAAGAGCGGCAGCCAATATGCGGATCAGGCTGTTGCCCCGGTAGGATCGGTGTGCAGGATGTTGTCTGCGCTGAGACTGCTGAGATCATCCAATCCAGTGAAGTGTGCCACGGTTTCCACCGCTGCAGAGTTCGGAGCGGAATAGTCAACCTTGACGAGAACACTGTCCGTCCCATCGGTCGCCATCACGTAGATCTCGTCACCCGCTTGAACGCCGGTAAGGCTTTCGACGGCGGTTTCGATCGTGTTTTCAGACAGATTACCCAGTGTCGTCGTCAGGCCGACGATCCCGGTATCTGCACCTATCGCATCGCCAACGGCCAGAGTTTCGACATCCGTTCCGTCCCCTCGAAGTGTTCCGATGTTCAGGCCACTGAACATCACGGCATCGGTTGCATCAGTGGCAGGACCAATTGTGAAGCCTGTAACCGTATCCACACCATTTGCCGCCGGGTCAGCTTCGAAGACGATGACATCACGACCGACGTCCGAGACGTCAATCGCATCGTCGCCATCCTGCCCGTGAATGACATTGTCAACGTCAGTCGCAATCAGCGTGTCATCACCATTTGTCCCAATTTGGTAGACACTTGGACCGCCATCCGGTGTTGTGATCGTCAGCTCAATGGGCTGGCTTGGATCTACAACTGTCATCTCGAATGTGACCAGGGGTTGGCTTAGATCCGTGAAAGTGGTCGCCGCGCCGGCAAAGCGGATTACGTCGCCTCCGATCGGGTTGGACACGAAGAAATCAAACGCTCCATTGCCCAGATCCGACCCTGTATCGAAGGTTACGACGGATGGGTCGAAGCCCAGATCTGCCGTCATGGCAAGACCGCTTGAGATATCCCGATCCGGATCCGCGTAGATCTCGAAGGTCACGGTGTTTCCGGTGACGCCGGCCTGTGTGACAACATAGGCGGTGGATTCATGGGCCGTGTTTTCGTCAGTTGCCGTCAAGGGATCCGGGCCGCCGGAAACCGTTGCATCGGCTGCGAAATCAAGATCGTCACCCGCATTGATGCCAGAGAATGCCGAAGCCGGCACGGCCAGAGACCAACTGCCATCTGCACCAACCGTTGCGGACCCAACGGAGCCTCCATTGAGGGTAATATCCACGGCCTGACCCGCACTTAACCCGACGGATGTGCCCGATACGGTAACGCCGGACGCCTGGGCATCGACCACGGAAACAGCGTTGTTTGAGCCAACAGGGTTCACGGTCAATACCGGTCGGAAATCGGTGGTCAGAGTCGTCGTCGCCGGGGTGGCAGGGTTCCCGGCTTGATCGGTCACGCTGGCCGAGATTGGAAAGCCCGTACTGTCCGAAAGGGTGGCCAGATCACCGGCAGGCACAGTTGTGGACCAGGTGCCGCCAGAAGCGGTGCCAGTGTATGTCTGACCATTCAGGGCTACGGAAACAGTTTGGCCATCTTCGGCGCTGGTTGTCCCTGTGATAGTGAGGTCGCTGGTTTGCTCGGTCACGTCCAGTTCGGCTCCGACCGGCAAGGGATCAAGCGTCACTGTCGGCGCGGTGAAATCAGTGACAAAGCTGCCCGTGCCCTGCGTGCTGTTCCCCGCAGTGTCCGAAACTGTTGCCTCCACATCATATGTTATGCCGCCCTGCAACGCGCCCAGATCCGAAGCTGCGGCAGTGTAGGTCCAGGTGCCACCGTTGACTGTAGCGGTGCCGGTCACATCTACCGTTCCATCCGGCTGGACAATTTCGACCGTAACAATCGTACCGTCTGCCGTATCTGAAGTGCCGCTGACTGTCAGGTCTGTACCTTGTTCGGCGGCATTCATGACGGCACCATCCGACAGGCCCGCTATGGTGACAGATGGGGCGGTAAAATCCGTATCAAAGCTGTTGCTGGCCTGGGCAGCCGGATTTCCTGCGGCGTCAGATACATCTGCGGTAACCGGTACGGTAACCCCGTCGGACAATGCGGCAAGATCCGCCGCAGGAACGGTGACGGACCACGCGCCGCCCGAAGCAGTGCCAGTATAGGTCTGGCCGTTCATCGAAACGGTAACAAGCTGTCCGTCCTCAGCGGTGGTAGATCCAGTGATCGTTAGGTCTGTTCCCTGCTCGGTTGCGTTCAGGACAGTCCCGTCCGAAAAGCTGTCAATCGACAAGGCAGGGGCGGTGACATCTTTGGCAAGCGACGCGCTGGCTTGCGGTGCCGCCAACCCATCGGTGTCCGAAACATCGGCTGTTACCGTAAAGCTTCCTCCGTCGGCCAGAGCCGCCAGATCGACGGCTGGCACAGTTACACTCCAACTGCCACCCGAGACCGTGTCGGTGTAGGTCTGTCCATTCAGAGTAACGGTGACCTGCTGCCCGTCTTCCACATTGGCGGTCGTGCCCGAGACTGTCAGATCGGCCCCTATTTCTGCAGCATTCAATGCCCCTCCTACGGATAGCGGAGAAATGGCGACAGACGGGCCCGTCAGGTCCACCGGAACAGAGGCTGAAGCGGGAACCGAGATGTTGCCTGCTGCATCGCTGACTGTGACGTTGACTACAGCTGGAACACCGTTCGTCAGACTGGCCAGATCAGCACTTGGCACGGTTGCGCTCCATGTGCCGCCTGTGGCCGTAGCCGAATAGGTTTGGCCATTAAATGTGACGGTAACCGATTGTCCGTCGACTGCGGTGGTTGATCCCGTCAGGGTCAGATCGCTGCCGATATCAATCAACTCGATCGATCCACCTGAGATCGGATCCAATGTAATCGTCGGAGCGGTAAAGTCTGTTTCAAAGCTAGCGCCCGCCTGCGTTGCAGTATTTCCGGCCTGATCTATGACATCAGCGGTGACTGCAATTGTAGCGCCGTCCGGCAAGGCTGACAGGTCCGCAGCAGGGACGGTCACGCTCCATTGCCCGCCCGTTACTGTGCCCGAATAGGTTTGCCCGTTAAGTGCAACAACTACAGTCTGCCCGTCTTCGGCGTTTGTGCTGCCGGTTACTTGCAGATCGGTGGCTTGTTCAGGGGCATTCATCACTGCGCCGTCCGAAAACCCTGTGATTGTCAGAGTCGGGGGAATAGTGTCCACAGCAAATGTGACAGTTTCGGTGGTGAGTTCGGCACCCTCGGCGTCGAGATTTCGGATTGTCACGGTTTGCACGCCCTGAGGTAAGGCTTCGGCCTCGGCAGAGGTCAGTGAGACGCTCCAGGTCCCATCGTCTGCGGGCGTAACAGTTTTGGTGAGTGAACCGATCGTCACTTCGACAGTTTCGGTGCCCTCTGGGGCAGTAAAGCCGGTGCTGGTGCTGCTCAGCATATTACTTTGCGAGCCCGAAAGATTGAGAATCGGATGGCTAGGAGGAGGTGGAGGAGGGGCAGGCGTTGCATCGTCGTCCCCGCCTCCGCCGCCCCCCCCTGCGGCGGCTGCTGCTCCAGCCAGACCAAGACCGCCCAAAGCTGCGGTCGCCCCGCTCAGGCCCCCGGCAGCAGCGGCGCCCCCTGCTTCGGCGAGACTGAACTGCGCGATCTCGGCAATCGCGCCTTCGGCTATCATGACGGCGCCGCTATCCAGTACCTGAACATTTTCGGCAGCGACGATCATCTTGCGGCCATCGGCCATCTTCAGAAGAACATCGCCATTGTCCAGCAGCTTGACCGAGCGTACCCCGGGAATTGTTTCTGCGAACTGGAACGCATAAAGCTCTTCGATTGTGGCCTGTGCCAGTGCGGGCAGTGCCAAAATCGTCGATCCGAGCCCGCCGACAATGCCACGCCCCGCCCAACGACGCATCTTGCCATCGATCCATTGACGGAGGTTTCGCTTACGTTCGAAATCAGGCTGTGTATCGGCCGGATTGATCTTGGATTCAGGTTCTTTGGTCATCTTGCCCTCACATGTGGTTTCCGCATCTGCCCGACGGGGCCAGGTTTTGTTCATCTGTCTTTCCCTTCGGTGACTCATGCGGTCGGACCAGAAAAAATTGAGTTAAACTGACGCTGAACTCCTCGTTTTCTCCACATTCCAGCTTTGGTTTCGAACCGGGCATCGGATCATCCTGTTGTCAGTGCCAGGTGTGGCGTGGGGTGATATGGTATGATGCTTCAGTTTGAAGGAGTGGTTGCAACGGGAAGCGCAGCGCTCGATTTAGGTATCGGTGATACGGCTTTAAAAACGTTTAATGGCGTCACGTATGTGTACAGCGTGACCGGTCCGGGTGGCGGAATTGCCGTTTGGAAGCTGGTCGAGGGCGCACTGCCACAGTTACAGGACACCGAATTTTTTGGTGGAACGATTACGTTTCAGGTTGGTGATATTGGTGTGCCCGTAAAACTGGCCGGGGGCGATCAGCTTATACTGGACGTGCATTCGGCAACCGGATTGGTTGGGTATGATTTGAATCCAAACGGCACCGTCGGTGCCTTGCAGGAAACAGATACGCTGACCGGTGGTGGAAATATATCGACCTTGGTGCAATTCGGCGATGTCGTGACCATTGCCCACGAATCGTCAGGGCAGATCGCTACTTATGTCGTGAACAGCGATGGCACATTGAGCCTGGCTGCGTCTATCGCGGGGCAGGCTGATTCGATGCAGGTTCTGCAAGCCGGGGCGGATCATTTCGTGATTGCCGCTGATGCGAACAGCGGCTTGATCAATACTTACAATATTGATCAGAACACAGGTGCAATGTTTGTTGTCGACAACAGCGAAGCGCTGGAGACGCTTGGGATTGCAACACCAACTGCGGTTGAAGTGGTGCAGGCTTATGGCCAATCTTGGGTCGTTGTCGCAGGCGCCGAGAGTAACTCGCTCAGCGTGATGGAACTGGCGGGTGACGGGAGTTTGGTCGCCACCGACCATGTTTTGGACTCGTTGCATACGCGTTTCGAAACAGTTCAGGATCTTGCAGTGATCGAAGCCGACGGGCATGTGTTTGTTGTCGCGGGCGGAGGTGATGACGGCGTGAGCTTGTTCACGATGACGCCAGACGGACAATTGGTGCACCTGGACAGCTTTGCCGACACCATTCACAGCGGGTTGCAGAATGTCGAAACGCTGAGCGTCGCCCATGTCGGGGATGAACTGCAGATTCTTGTCGGTTCGCAGCAGGATGCAGGTTTGACACAACTCAGCGTTTCGATTGCGGATCTGGGCATTGTTCGAGACGGATTCGGCACGATCAGCGGGACGGCGCAGAATGACATGCTCAGCGGTAGTATTCTTGAAACAACCCTTTTAGGCGGTGCCGGCGATGACATTCTGATTGCGGGCGTTGGGGCCACCACCATGCATGGCGGAGCTGGGGCGGATATCTTTGTCATGCAATATGGCAGCGACCCGACAACGATCAACGGCTTTCAGGCCGGGACGGATCGGCTGGATCTGTTCGACTATCCGTTGCTACGCACGCCGGGACAGCTGACATTTACATCTACTGCGCAAGGCGCGCAGATCGAATACATCGATGAGGTCATCGTGATCAATTCTTCGACCGGTGGCTCCCTGACCAGCGCCGAGGTTTTTGGAGCGGGTTTTGGTGGTCCGGATCATATCCCGGTCGATTTCGGGGATTTCGGCGGGTTGGACCCAGGCAGTTCGGACGGGGTCCTGGGTGATGGGACCATCAACTCGGAAACGGCGAACCCTGCCCTGTCTGATGCCGAGATCCGCTTCACGCCAGACGGCGGTGGGACTATCAGCGTAAGGGCGGATGAAGAGGGTCGGTTTGACCTGGACCTACCGACAGGGACGTTCGAGGGTGAGTTGGACATCGTCAAAACTTATTCGACGGCCAGCAACGAGATCACAGCGTTCGATGCTCTGCAGGTTTTGCGTATCTCGGTCGGGCTGGATCCGACCTGGGGTCCGGCTACGCCGGAGAACCTGATCGCGGCCGACATTACGCAGGATGGCACGGTCAATGCTTTGGATGCCCTTGTTATCTTACAGACGGCCGTCGGACTGCCCACTGCGCATGAGGCGGAATGGGTATTTCTAGACGACGATGCAGACCTGTCTGGGATAACGTCAAACAATGTAAACTATGAATCCGGCATGGATGTCACCGTGATAGACAATGCGTTTTCCGCCGATATGACGTCGATCCTTTTGGGAAATCTCGAACAGATCTGAAACCGCAACGGGTTATTCGCGGAAGGCCCGGTTGAAATAGTCCGCAAGGGGTTTGACCAGATAAGACAACGGTGTTCTTTCATCTGTCTTTATCATGGTTTCCACAGGCATACCTGGAAGCAGATCCTGGCCATTGAGCCGTTCGATCTGATTGTCTTCAGGTGCAACTTCGGCGCGATAGAATGTTTGGCCAGTGGCATCATCGGTGAACGTATCTGCTGACACCGTGATTACACGCCCGTCAATCTCGGGCGTGTCACGTTGGTTGAAGGCAGGAAAGCGCAAGGAAACGGGCTGGCCGATATGCAGCTGATCTACATGAATCGCATCTACGCGGGCGGCCACAAGCAGCGGAGTGTCTTGCGGAACCACATACATCATCGGCTCCGCAGGTTGGATGACCGATTGCAGCGCAAAAACCTGACTGCCATAAACCGTGCCGCCCACCGGTGCACGGATATCCAGCCGTGACAAGCGTACATCCAGAGATAACCGCCGCTCAGCCAGTTCCGAAATTTGAGTTTGCACGTCGCGTAATGCGGTGATTGCCTCTTCGCGCCGAGTGGCACTTAGTTCGACAATCTCGATCTCCGTCGCGGCAATTTGGCCGGCCAGCCGTGCAATTGCAGCTTCCAGACGACCGATCTCACCAGTCAGACTGGCTTCTTCGCGTTGCAAGGCTGATACACGGCTTGCCGGGGTGAGGCCACGGTCAAACAGGCTCTGCTGATCTTTCAACTCGTTCTGTATCAAGTCAACCTGCGTCCGCAGAGATACAAGCTGCGCTTCAGTGCCGTTGATTTCGCTTTCGATTTGAACCAGCTGTTTACCCAATTGTTCGGTTTGCTGGCCCATAGTGTCCAAACGCGCTTCGAACAGACGCTGCTGGCCTTCGATCAATTCAAGGTCAAAATTCTCTAGATTCTGAATGTCAGCAAGCCGAGCGGCGAGGGTTTCACTATCAGCACCGTCGCGTTCTGTTTCCAACCGCGCCCTGCGCGCCAGCAATTCGAACAGTTGCGCTTCGACAATTGTCTTTTCCGACGACAGGAACGTGTCGTCCAGTCGGACCAGCAAGTCACCATCTGCAACCGCATCGCCATCGCGAACAAAGATCTCACCAACTACACCGCCGTCGGGATGCTCGACCACCTGTCGGTTGCTCTGAACCTCGATAACCCCTTGCGAGATGATGGCCCCAGCCAGCCGGGTCTGCACTGACCAGATACCAAGTCCGCCAACCAAAATCAGCAGGGCTGCACAACCGACCAGAGCCGGTACCGTGATGTGCCATACCGGACGTGTGTCCTGAGCTGTCTTATCCTGCATCTTTATTCACCTGTCGGAGGCCCCGTTTGATAGCTCCCGCGTTCTGCACCATTGCGGCCAGGACCTCGTCCCGGGTGCCGGTTTTAACCACCTGCCCGTTTTCGACAACCGCCAGATCATCACATTCCGAAATCGCCTGGGGGCGGTGGGTCATGATGATGGTAGATTTGCCTGCTTTTTTCAGACCTCGCACAGCAGCGTTCAGCGCCTCGGTCCCATCAGCATCCAGTGCCGAGTTAGGTTCATCCAGAATTAACAAAACCGGATCTCCGTACAGGGCCCGAGCCAGTGCGATACGCTGTTTTTGTCCGCCCGACAACTGACTGTCATTGCCTTCCAGAAAGGTGTCATACCCTTTGCTCAGAGACAGAATCAACTCGTGCGCGTTGGCCATTTTCGCGGCGGCAACGACCGCGTTAGGGTCCGGTGTTTCCGACATACGGGCAATATTTTCTGCCACCGATCCGTTGAACAGTGTGACTTCCTGAGGCAGATAACCGATATGCCGGCCCAGATCGTCGGGATCGTATTGATCCAGCGTTGCGCCGCCCAGACGGATCTCGCCTGCTGCCGGCTGCCACAAACCCAAAAGCGCCTTGGCGAGTGTCGATTTCCCTGATCCGCTTTTGCCGATGACACCCAACGCCTTTCCCGGTTCAAGCCGCATCGCAACGTTGCGCAGGGTTGGTTTGCTCGCCCCCGGGGGAATGACCGTCAGGCTTTTGGCGGTCAGCTGTGCCTTGGGCACGGGCAGTTTTGTACGTGGAGCTTCCGGTGGAGTCGCGTCCAGAAACAGGTTTAGTGAACTCCAAGCCGTGCGGGCTCGTTGGACCATGCCCCATTGACCAACCGCCTGTTCTACTGGCGCCAGTGCCCGCCCCAACAAGATGGATCCGGCGATCATCGCCCCCGGCGTAAGTTCGTTGCGAAGCACCAGCCATGCACCAAGCGCCAGCATCGCTGATTGCAGGAACAATCGCAGCGATTTGGTCAGCGAGGTAAAGCTGCCCGTCCAGTCGCTGGCGGCGATGGTCTGTTGCAGGGCGTTGGTTCGCTGCCGCTGCCAGCGACGGGTAATGTCCTCTTGCATCCCCTGTGAGCGAACCACTTCGGCGGCTTGTCTTGCTTGTTCAGAAAACGCGTTTGCCTGCGCCGAGGCTCTTTGCGCCTCTGCCACTTTGCGATGGGTCAGCCCCTGGTTCAGCAGGGCGATCAGGATCAGTAGACTACCGCCCGCCACTGCTAGCCAACCCAACAGCGGGTGGAACAGGAAGATCGCTGCCAGAAAAACCGGGGTCCACGGAATATCCATTACGGCCAGAAGAACAGGCGAGGAGCAAAGGTTCTGAATCGACTCAAGATCGCGCAGCGCCATGGCCGGAGCAGACCGCGCCTGCGGGTTCAGAGATCTGCGGAGGGTGGCATCGAATACCCGTTCATCAAGTTGTGACTGAAACCGGGCACCGAACCGCGCCACGATACGGCCACGGGCATAATCCAGCATCGCCATAAGGGCATACAGAAGCGCCACCAGCAGAAACAACGCGGTCAGGGTTTCCACTGCCCGCGAACCCAGTACCCGGTCATAGACCTGCAGCATGAACAAAGGCCCGGTCAACATCAGCAAGTTGACAAAAATGCTGAACAGAAACGCCAGGGCCAGAAAAGTGATGCCTTGATTGCGCACATTCCGCAGTTCATGGCGGGGCGGCATCGTCATGCGGTTTTCAGTATTCACGTAAAGGGCCTTTGGTAACTGTTTCTCTGCGGGATCAGAGTATTTGCGGTGGGCCGTATCTTAAACTATGGCGCAACGGTTAAAATGCATGATTTGTCGGATCGGCGAAAAGCTACTTGCAGTCACGGCGAAGGACCGCTGATTGGGTATTCATACGCTCATACCCTTGCATTGCCGGTTCCGATAGCCGTGTTGCAAAAGGACTGTACCAGTGGGAATTCCGCGCGGTCAATCAGATGGTTGAGGCAATACAAGGATTTCCGCTGCTATCGGCGCCAGGAAACGTGGGATGCGTCCGGCCATCACTTGTTTGGTTGCGGTCAGCGATAAAGCGCCTAGCCAAATGAACTCAAATATCCGATGCAAGGCAAAATCGGGTTCTTCTGCTGGTTGGAACACGGTGTGGGGTTCGGCTTTTTCTTTCATACGTGCAAGCAAGCTTGTGGATTAGCCGGTTCATGATCCCCCTTACCGTCGATGAGGTTCGTTCTAAGCAATATTTTCAAGCGTTTTACTTTGCAGTGCCAGTTCACTGACAGCACTAAACAACGCTTCTTCGAACAATGGCAAAGCTTTCGATTTCGTCTCGGAAATCGGGTATAACAGGCCAAAGGTCATCCACCGTTCAGGTATCATGGGAACCAGAGCAAGATTCCCCGTCGTGGTTTGTGCTGCAACCAATTCATCCGCGATCGTTACGCCCGCGCCCTCTGCAACCAATGCGCATGCAAGCTGCGAGGCGGCGACTTCGCAGGTCTGTGTTGGCGTCACACCGGCCGAGCGAAAGATGTCGTCCAACTGATCCCGCAGCAACAACCCGTGCATCAGGCGTATGACGGGCTCTGTGGCAAGTTCGTCGGCGGTCAGATGATCCCGGGATGAAAGCGGATGGTTTGCGGGTAGAACCGCTTGCGCCCGCACTCGGAGAAGGGGTTTGGTGACGATGCCAGGATGATCCACGGGTAATGCGCCAATGCCGATGTCGTATTCCCTTCCGGCCAGCCATTTTCCCGCCTCGCGTCTTGCCCGGACATCCAGGCTTACATTGGTGTCAGGGTTTTCAGTCATGAACCGCGCCACTGCAGGAGCTGACAGGGATTGTGCAATTCGGGGCATCGTCACAATGCGGAGCGTTTCGGTGCGCCCCGCCTTGATTTCGGCGGCTATGCGCGGAACTTCATCGAGATTGTCCAGAATCCTGCCAGCCTCTTTATAAAAAGCTAGCCCTTCAGGCGTTGGCGTCAGGTTGCGGCCGCTTCGATCAAAAAGCGTTAGCTTCAGTTCGGCTTCAAGCCCCGTGATCAATCGGCTGACTGCCGGTTGGCTGCGATGAAGTATCTCTGAGGCAGCTACAAGGGACCCTTCGGACAATGTAGCGCGAAACGCGCGCAGGGCCTTGATGTTCATCTTTCCACGCTTTCATTTTTTGCAAGACTAGATAACACATTTGCATTTTTTACAATTGAAGATATCGCGTAATTTGATCCCAAGTGAAATTGGGAGGTTACTCATGAAACGCAGAACTCTATTGAGTGTTGCAATCGCGGCAGTTGCCGTCACCGCTATGGCCACTGCAAGCATTGCCGCGGATTGGCCGAAACGTCCGATCAACCTTGTTGTTCCATACAAGGCGGGCGGCGGCACCGATGCTTATGCGCGTGCTATCTCGGCTGCTGCGGAAGGTATTTTGGACGTGCCTGTGGTTGTCGTGAACAAACCCGGTTCCGGTGGCTTGAACGGTGCCAATGCAGTCGTTGGTGCGCGCCCTGACGGATACACTATGATGATGACCTCGGGCGGGTCTTTTCTGCTGTCGACCATGACACGCGACACCGACATCGACGCGTTGGAAAGCTTTGACTTCGTTGCGCAGGTTGGCCAATTGCAGACCTCGCTAATGGTTCCGGTCAACAGTCCGTTCCAATCCGTTCAAGACGTGATTGATGCCGCCAAGGCCAATCCCGGCCAATTGCGGTGGGCCCATTCGGGTCGCGGGGGCTTCCATCACGTCGGCGGCATGGGTTTCTTGGCCAATAACGATATCGAAGCACAGGATGTGCCGTTCAAAGGAGGCGGGCCGACCCGTGCAGCCCTGATCGGTGAGCAAGCCGATTTCGGCTTCCTGGGCGTTCAGCAATTGGCAGGTTTTGAGGAACAACTGCGCGCTCTGGCCGTCAACAGTCAGGATCGTGATGGTATCATGAGCGAAGTGCCTGCGTTTGGTGAATTGGGTGTTCCGTTTGCCGCAGTATCCTCGCCGGTAATCGTGTTCGCTCCGAAAGGGACCCCTGCTGACGTTGTCGCCGCGATGGAGGCTGCGCTTGAGCAGATCGCTGCTAAGCCTGAATTTGCCGAACTTCTCGCCTCACGCGGGACTGGCCCGGTCTATCAGAACGGTGCGGATGCCAAGGCGGCGCTTTCGGCGATGAAAGAAGACGCCACCCCCTTGGTTCAAAGTCTGACCAACTAATGCCCGCGGGGCCGGGCGGATTGTCCCCCGGCCCAATTCTATCGACAGTAAACAGGGAGGATCGTCATGCGTGCCTATGCTGAAGGTTTGGTGCTTGCCGCCATTTCGATTTTTGCCATCTGGGGCGCCTGGCAAGTGCCCGCAGCATCCCTGGGGGATACATGGGCCGGGATTGTGCCGTTCTCAGCTTCGGTCGCGTTGCTGTTTCTCTCTGGCCTGATGCTGGCGGGCGCAGCACGTCAGACGGCGAGTGGTGCGAGCCACGCACAAGATAATGGCGCGACCTTGCAGATTATTGGCCTGTTCATCATCGCCGTGATCTATCAACAATCCTTCCGCTGGTTTGGATATTTGTTGCCAACGGCCCTTGTCGCACCGCTTGTCCTTTACTTTTTCGGGGTACGCAGCCGGATCGGGCTGGCCGTGTCTGTCATCCTTTGCCCGCTGGTCTTCCATCTCATCTTTTTTGTCCTGCTTGGCGTCTATCCGCCTTATGGCGAGGTTTTCGATCTGCTCAGCTGGATACAGGGGTAATCCACCATGGAAATCTTTCCCGCACTTCTTTCGGTTATCACGGACCCCACACTGCTGTTTGCGATTGTCCTTGCTGCAGTTGTCGGCATGATCGTCGGGGCCACACCGGGCCTGACAGCCTCGGCCGCGATTGCCATGCTGTTGCCCATTACCTTTTACATGTCGCCGTTATTCGCGCTCGCATTTCTTTATGTGATCGGAAAGTCCGGACGATATGGCGGCTCGATTGCGGCGATCCTGTTCAATACGCCCGGAACAGCGGCCAGTGCAGCGACCCAGATCGACGGCTATCCGCTGGCGCGCGCTGGCAAGGCGGGCAAAGCGATGAGGGTCGCCACGATCTCATCCATCATTGGTGATCTGATGGGGGACATCCTGTTGGTCATCGGTGTGGGGTTCATCGCAGCCATTGCCCTGAAACTGGGGCCACCGGAAACCTTCGCCATCTATTTCGCAGCCTTTGTGGTTATTGGATCGGTTATCGGAAATTCCATTATCAAAGGGTTGGCATCGGCCCTGATGGGTATCTTGATTGCGATGGTCGGGCTGGACCCGATCTCTAGCGAAGAACGCTATACATTCGGGTCATTCGAACTGTCCAACGGTATCGGCTTGGTGCCGCTGATGATCGGCGTGTTCGTTCTGGGTGAGGTCTTTGCACAGCTTGAAACCCGTCGGAAAATCACGGGTGAGACCGAAGAAAACGCCAGCACCGCAGACGGAAGCACCCTGACATGGGAGGAATACAAACCCTGCCTGCCGCACGCCTTACGTGGCGGCTTCATCGGCGCGGGTATCGGTGTTCTACCGGGTCTGGGTTCAGCCATCGCTGCGTTCATCTCATACGGTGAAGGCAAGCGTCGCGCCAAAAACCCCGAGATGTGGGGCAAGGGCGCGCTGGAAGGGGTGGCTGCACCCGAGGCCGCCAACAACGCGGTATCTGGTCCCTCGATGGCCCCTCTGCTGACGCTTGGCATTCCGGGTTCGACCATCGGTGCGATCCTGCTGGGTGTATTCCTGATCCACGGCATTCAGGTTGGCCCGACCCTGTTCCTGACGGATAAGGAACTGGTCTATAAACTGTTCGCCTGTGGAATGCTTGGCATTCTTGCCTACGGTTTGATCGGCTATTTCGGGGCTACGCAGGTTGCGCGGCTGATCCTGAAGATCCCGACCAACGTTCTTTATCCGCTGATCTTTCTGACCTCGTTTGTTGCCGCTTATTCCGCACGTGGGTCGATGTTTGATGTGACCGTCATGACCGTTGCAGGTTTCGCTGGTTGGCTAATGCGGAAATATGACTTCAACGTCGCAGCCTTCGTCATTTCCTTTGTTCTGGCGAAGGGGGCGGAAGAAACCTTTCGCCAGTCGCTGCTGATGTCCGAGGGTGGGGCGCTGGTTTTTGTAGAGCGTCCAATTGCCCTGGCCTTCCTGCTTGTAGGGCTTGCGGCGATGGGGTTCCGTATTCGCGGGATCATCAAGGAACGCCGCATTGCGCAAGGAGAGCTAGGAGATGCTTGACTATTGTATCTACCGGGATTGTTTTTCCAGCGCCGATATGCGGTCCATCTGGTCAGAACATACGGTTATTTCGGCCTGGCTGAGGGTGGAACAGGTGCTGGCCGAGCATCAGGCAATGGCTGGCCTGATCCCCGCCGAAGCCGCAAGAGCGATCAATGCCCTTTCCATTTGCGATCTGAAAAAGACCGAATTGCAGACCGAAATGATGCTTGTTGGGCGCCCGATTGTCGGTCTGGTCAAACAGCTGCGCGCGCTTGTGCCTGAACACGCGGTGCATGTGCATTTCCAGGCAACTACGCAGGACGTTATGGATACTGCGACGGCCCTGCAGATGAAACTGGGACTTGAACTTGTAGAAAACGCTCTGAACCGCATTGTCACGGCTATTGATCATCTTGCTTCCTCTCATCCTGACACAATTATGATGGGTCGCACCAACGGGCAGCATGCCGTTCCAATCCAGTTGTCGACGAAGCTTGCGGTTTGGCGCTCGGAACTGGAACGTCGATCGCGGGCGCTAAACGAAGCGGCAGCACGTGGTTTGAATGTCCAGATTGGCGGACCTGTCGGCGATTTGCGAGGCTATAAAAATGGAGAGGGTCAACAGATCAAATTGGGTATCGCCGCGTCTCTTGGACTTAATGTGGTTGATCCCCATTGGCAGAATGCCCGCGATGGGATGGCCGATATCATCACTGCACTTGGCACGCTTTGTGGAACCCTTTGCAAAATCGCCCATAATGTTAATCAGTTGTCGTCATCGGATATCAATGAGTTTCTTGAGGTATACGAATCTGGCAAAGGTGCGTCTTCGGCGATGGCCCATAAACGAAACCAGCGCGCTTCGGAGTTTGGCGAAGCCGTGGCCCGCCTTGGGCGTCAGCGCGCCGAGCAAATAGGTGAGCTAACCTTGCACGAACACGAACGATCCGGTGGTGTCTGGATTGGCGAATGGGTGGTGGTGCCGGAAACATTCCTTCTGACCTCAGGCGCGTTAAAGTGGTCGGAACGGATGTTGAAGAATTTGGTCTTCAATACGGACGCGATGAACAAATCTCTGGCGGCAGATTTTATGAACAAACCGCAGGCGCATCATTGATTAAAACGCATCGGTTGATATGCGAGGATCGCGACGCGTATTTTCAGCCATTCGAAAGTTCTGACAATCAAATGGTGCCAAGTAGAACCTAAGGCACCGGTATATTCCGGTTGATCCGGAACTGCCCAATATCTCGGCGTTCTTGATTGGGCGAAAACCCAAACAATTCAATATAGTTGCGAGACATGGACGCAAGGTTTGCATATCCCACGGCAAGTGCAATCGACGCCAAAGAGTTCTGGGTATGAATTACGAGCTGCCGGGCTGCTCGCATGCGGATCTGACGATAATACTCGCCCGGACTTTGGCCTGTTGCCTGTTTGAAACTCCGTTCAAGTTGCCGGGATGATATGCCAACCTGATTGGCGACCTCTCGGGTGGTCAGCGGAAATTCGAGATTCTCAGAGAAGAGTTTTACGGCCTGTGAAACTTTCGATGGCAAACGGTCTGCTGTGTTATGTGTCCGGAATGCCGGTGTATTTTGTCTTACACCCTGATTTCGGATCAGCGGATGTTGGAACCAGCAGGCAACTTCTGTCATCACCGCTTCTCCGAGTGCAGATTCCACCAGGTGCAGGGACAAATCGAAAGCGCCTGCTGCGCCTGCTGCGGTTCGGCAACGCTGATCCAGAATGATGACATCGTCAGTCGTTTCGATCTCGGGGAATTCTGCTTCGAAGGCAGTTCTATAGCACCAGTGAACCGAGCATACGTGACCCGTCAGCAACCCTGCACGTGCGAGGGGGAAAACACCACCGCTTACCGCCCCCGCATGTGTTCCGTGACGCACCAGATAACGCAGTTTCGCGTTTGAAGGGCTTGGGTTTTCGAACCTGCCATTTGGTTCGGATAGCAGAAAGAGCATGTCGACATCACTAACATCCTTTAGTGCTATTTCCGGTTGAAATGGCAAGCCGGCGCTGCAATTGATCGCTTGACCGGATTCAGAGATCAGCGTCCATTTGAAAGCCTCCTGACCTGAAATCTCGTTTGCTGCTCTGAGCGGCTCGATCGCCGAACTCAAACACGACATTGGAAAGCCGGGAAAGATGAGAAAACCCAACCTTTTGGGTTTCTCTGCCATCGAGGACGTGTCGTTTTCATTTTTTAATTCGCAGCGCATATTCGACTTTCTAGTGGGGTGCAGCCGGGCCAAATCCGGTATCAGTCTTGAATAAAATACCAGAAGTATTCCTAATAGGAAATTTTTATTCTTAATGGTGGCGGCTGTGCTGTGATGTGTCACTGTGTAAGTATGCGATTTGAGTAAACTCTGGAATGTATTGAGAGAAACATGGTGCGATCTAAGAATCCGAAGGAATCATCGGTGCTCAGGCAGGATCCGCACAAGATTACTGACAGTGGCGAAAAGAACCTCGAAGTCGCGATCGGGCGCGAAATTCGCACTTTACGTCTGCAGCAAGGTATCACGATCGCGGAATTGTCGGTGTCCACCGGCCTGTCCATTGGCATGTTGTCCAAGATCGAAAACGGGAACACATCGCCGTCGCTGACGACTTTGCAGGCCTTGGCGGATGCGTTGAGTACGTCAATCACATCCTTTTTTCGGCGGTTCGAAGAGACACGCAATGCGGTGCACACAAAGGCAGGCGAGGGGGTCGAAACTGACCGCGCCGGAACACGGGCCGGTCATCAGTACAATCTGCTTGGGCATCTTGGGCAAAATGCCAGTGGCGTCGTTGTTGAACCCTATCTTATTACCCTGACCGAAGAATCGGATAGGTTTCCGACCTTCCAGCACGATGGTATCGAATTGCTGTTCATGCTCGAAGGCGAAGCTGAATATCGTCACGGCGACCGGATATTTCAACTCAAACCCGGAGACGCACTTTTCTTTGATGCTGACGCCCCGCACGGACCGGAAGTCCTGAAAAAGCTCCCATCCCGTTATTTGTCGATCATTTCTTATCCTCAATCAAACTGACCTGTCAGAGAATCATTGGTCTTGGGCTGTGCGACTTGAAATGGTTTGTGCGCTTGTCTTCGCTTGTTTGTTACATAAGGGAAACTCATATTAATTTTCTTGATAGGAAATTTATATTCCTGTTGTTGATTTCCCGGAACCACGATGTTAGCGTCAGGTGCGAATTTAATCAGGAGACACTCACTGATGTGCGGAATAGTCGGTCTGTTTCTGAAGGACAGAACACTTGAACCCCAGCTCGGGGCCATGCTCACAGATATGCTGATCACGATGACGGATCGCGGGCCGGATAGCGCGGGCATCGCGATTTATGGCAGCGAAGCCAATGGAAAGTCGAAATTAACGGTCCAGTCGGATGACCCCGATGCGGATTTTGCCTCGTTGGCCGATGAATTGAGTGAGCAGATTGGTTCTGCAGTATCCCTGCAGCGAAACGATACACATGCAGTGCTTGAGCTTGAGGCTGCACAGGTAGAAGCAGCGCGTGCAACCGTTCGTGACCTTCGCCCGGGACTGCGCGTCATGTCAGACGGTGAGGTTATTGAGATTTATAAAGAAGTTGGGCTGCCCGAGGATGTTGCAGCACGCTTCGATCTGTCCAAGATGAGCGGTACTCACGGCATCGGACACACCCGCATGGCGACGGAATCCGCCGTCACCACCGAAGGCGCACACCCGTTTTCGACCGGGGCCGATCAGTGTCTGGTACATAACGGATCGCTGTCCAACCACAACTCGTTGCGCCGCAAGCTCAAGCGCGAAGGTGTGCGGGTTGAATCGATGAACGATACCGAAGTTGGAGCGGCCTACTTGACCTGGAAGATGCAGCAAGGCGCCACACTCGGTGAAGCGCTGGAAAACAGCATCGAAGATCTGGACGGGTTCTTCAACTTTGTTGTCGGAACCAAGGACGGTTTCGGTGTCGTTCGCGACCCGATTGCCTGTAAGCCGGCAGTCATGGCCGAAACCGACCAATATGTGGCTTTCGGCAGCGAATACCGTGCCCTGGTGAACTTGCCCGGGATCGAAGATGCCAAGGTTTGGGAACCAGAACCAGCAACCGTCTACTTCTGGAGTCACTGATATGCAGACCTTTGATGTCGCAGAGAACGGTCTGCGTGAACTGAACCAAACCTTGCAAGCGCAAAGCGTTGATACCAACCAAACCAACTGGGAGGTTAAAAACCCCAAGGGCAGCCATGCGATTGCCGTCGGACTAGACGCTCCGATCGAGGTGACTGTGAAAGGTTCAACCGGGTATTACTGCGCAGGGATGAACCAGCAGGCAACCGTGCGCGTCGAGGGGTCGGTTGGCCCGGGTGTCGCTGAAAATATGATGTCCGGAACCGTTGTCGTGGAAGGGGATGCCAGCCAGTATGCGGGCGCGACCGGCCATGGTGGGTTGCTTGTCATCAAGGGTAACGCTAGCTCGCGCTGTGGTATTTCGATGAAGGGCATTGATATCGTCGTTCAGGGAAATATCGGCCACATGTGTGCTTTCATGGCACAGGCCGGCAATCTGGTTGTCTGCGGTGACGCCGGTGATGCGCTTGGAGACTCGCTTTACGAAGCACGGCTTTTTGTTCGCGGTTCGGTGAAAAGCCTTGGTGCAGACTGCGTCGAAAAGGAAATGCGGCCTGAACACATCGAGATTCTTAAAGACCTTCTGGATCGCGCAGAAATTGATGCAAAGCCAGAAGACTTCAAGCGCTATGGCTCCGCCCGTAACCTCTATAACTTCGACGTCGACAATTCGGCCGCGTACTAAGGATCAGGGGCATGAAAGATATGGATTCAAGAATTCCACGCACGATGCCAATTCAATCGGCGACCTTCACCAACGAAATCAATGCGGAAATTCGCCGTGCTGCTGCAACCGGCATATATGACATCCGTGGCGGCGGAGCAAAACGTCGTGTTCCGCATTTCGACGATCTTCTGTTTCTTGGCGCGTCAGTGTCCCGCTACCCTTTGGAAGGGTATCGCGAACGTTGTGATACCTCGGTCACGCTGGGCACGCGTTTTGCCAAGAACCCGATTAAGCTGGATATCCCAATCACCATTGCGGGGATGAGCTTTGGTGCGTTGTCTGGCCCAGCCAAGGAAGCTTTGGGTCGCGGCGCATCTGCCGCCGGTACATCGACCACCACCGGCGATGGCGGCATGACACCGGAAGAGCGCGGCCACTCGACCAAGCTTGTGTATCAGTACCTTCCCAGCCGCTATGGCATGAACCCCAATGATCTACGCAAGGCGGATGCCATTGAAATCGTTGTGGGGCAGGGGGCCAAGCCGGGCGGCGGCGGTATGCTGCTGGGTCAGAAAATCAGCGACCGGGTCGCTGATATGCGGACGCTGCCCAAAGGCATCGACCAGCGATCGGCGTGTCGTCACCCTGATTGGACGGGGCCGGACGATCTTGAGATCAAGATCCTCGAACTGCGTGAGATCACCAATTGGCAGGTTCCGATCTACGTCAAGGTCGGCGCAACACGTCCTTATTATGACACGGCTCTGGCGGTGAAGGCGGGTGCTGACGTGGTGGTGATGGACGGGATGCAAGGTGGCACCGCTGCAACGCAGGATGTGTTCATTGAACATGTTGGCTTGCCGACCTTGTCCTGTATCCGACCAGCGGTACAGGCACTGCAGGACCTGGGTGTTCACCGTGAGGTCCAACTGGTGATTTCAGGCGGCATTCGAACCGGTGCGGACGTGGCCAAGGCATTGGCTTTGGGCGCCGACGCCGTGGCCATTGGAACCGCGGCACTAATCGCGTTGGGGGATAATGATCCCAAATGGGAATCCGAGTATCAGAAACTGGGCACCACGACAGGGGCATATGATGACTGGCACGAGGGTCAGGACCCGGCGGGCATCACGACACAGGACCCCGACCTCGCAGCGCGGGTTGATCCGGTTGATGCTGGTCGGCGCCTACGCAACTACCTCAAGGTCATGACCCTTGAGGCGCAGACAATCGCGCGCGCCTGTGGGCATAATCACCTGCACAATCTGGAGCCAGAAGACCTCTGTGCACTGACGATGGAGGCGGCGGCCATGGCCAAAGTGCCGCTGGCGGGGACTGACTGGTACCCGGGAAAAGCAGGTTTCTAATCTGACATTCAAAAGGCGCGGCCCCACGGGGTTGCGCCTTTCTTCTATTAAATGACTTCAACAGGGAAAGGAAAGCCGACCATGACGACAGATCTGGCAGCTTTCGCCAAAGAAAATGGCGTCAAATACTTTATGATCTCATTCACCGACCTGTTCGGTGGACAGAGGGCCAAGCTGGTGCCTGCGCAAGCCATCGCCGACATGCAGGAAGAAGGTGCAGGTTTTGCCGGGTTTGCCACATGGCTGGATATGACGCCTGCACATCCCGATATGCTGGCGGTGCCGGATCCGTCCTCGGTCATTCAATTGCCATGGAAGCCAGAGGTGGCGTGGGTCGCTGGCAATTGTGTCATGGAAGGCGAAGACGTAGCGCAGGCCCCACGTAACGTTCTGCGCCGCCTGATTGGCGAAGCGGCTGACGAGGGTTTGCACGTTAAAACGGGTATCGAGGCCGAGTTTTTCCTGCTCACACCCGATGGCGAGCAGATTTCGGACCCGTTCGATACGGCGGAAAAGCCCTGTTACGACCAACAGGCGGTGATGCGCCGCTATGACGTGGTACGTGAAATCTGCGACTACATGCTGGAATTGGGTTGGGGGCCGTATCAAAACGACCACGAGGATGCAAATGGCCAGTTCGAAATGAACTGGGAATTCGACGACGCACTGCGCACGGCCGACAAGCATTCCTTCTTCAAGTTCATGACAAAATCGGTGGCGGAAAAGCACGGGCTGCGGGCAACATTCATGCCAAAGCCGGTCGAAGGGCTAACCGGCAATGGCTGTCATGCGCATATTTCGGTGTGGGACGCGCCGGGCGATGCGGCCAAGACCAACGTGTTTGCGGGCGAAGGCGATGGACCGACGGGCGAGCTGGGTTTGGCTGAGCGCGGCAAGCACTTCCTTGGCGGTATCATGAAGCACGCCTCGGCATTGGCTGCGATCACCAACCCGACGGTCAACAGCTATAAACGCATCAATGCGCCGCGGACGATGTCGGGCGCGACATGGGCACCCAACACCGTGACATGGACGGGCAACAACCGAACGCACATGGTGCGCGTCCCCGGTCCGGGCCGGTTCGAGCTGCGCCTGCCGGACGGTGCGACCAACCCCTATCTGCTGCAGGCTGTCATCATCGCGGCTGGCTTGTCGGGCATCCGGTCCAAAGCTGACCCTGGCAAGCGCTGGGACATCGACATGTATGCCGAAGGCCACAAAGTGCGGGGCGCACCAAAACTGCCCTTGAACATGTTGGATGCACTGCGTGAATACGACAAGGACAAAGAGTTGAAGGCCATGATGGGCGCCGAGTTCTCTTCCGCTTTCCTGAAAATGAAACATCAGGAGTGGAACTCGTTCGTCTCTCATTTCTCGCGATGGGAAAAAGACAACACACTCGATATCTGATGAAAAAAGGCGTCATGTGGCGCCCTTTTTTGAATCTGTTCCTATTGCAATCCTTGAAGTGATGCCAAGCGCCGCAAAAGGTATCGTGATATCTGAAATTACCTCGGAGGAAAGCCGTTAGAAAATTGCAAGCCCTGAAGGGAGAATAACCTGCTGGCTTTGTGCATCGGCAAGGCGTTCCCTGTGACGGCGATCTTGCCCGAGTTGTTGGGCAAGTAGCCGCAAATCAAGATTCGACCGAAAATGACCGGGGATTACCCTCATGGTGCTTTTCGATCCGCGGGGAGAATTCTTGCAGGCAAGTTAAGTAGTTGAAAAATTGGTCGGAGTGAGAGGATTCGAACCTCCGACCCCTGCCTCCCGAAGGCGAGTTCCCAGGGTGAAAGTAAACAAAATAAGGGCTTTGAATGCCAACCATTGCACTTCAGTGGCGGATAGCGCTGCGATAACGTTGCGGTTTCATTGCGAGCAGACCCGGCCCACTTATGCACGGTGAAGAGTTCTGCCATGGGTCAGGCCATTCACTTTCTCCAGGATAGCGTCTGCGTCAATGCAGTGGTGGCGATATAGATCGCCGATCGTTCCGGTCTGACCGAAATGCTCGACGCCCATGGGAATAGTCTGATGCCCAAGCACTGCGCCGAGCCAGGATAGAGTTGCAGGATGACCATCGATAACGGTGACAAGCTTGCAGTGTGGCGGAAGGTCGGACATCAGCGCTTCGATGTGGGAGCGTGCCGCTTTGTTACCGCGAGAACGCGCTCGTTGAGCGGCGGTCCATCCGGCATTCAGGCGATCTGCGGATGTCACGGCCAATACACCTATGTCGCGACGGCCTTCACCAATCATACCAGCGGCTTTGATTGCCTCTGGCGCGACTGCTCCTTGATAGGCGATTACAACTTCGCAATTGGGCCCGGGTTTTCGTAACCAATAGGCCCCATCAATGGCACCTTGGCGGAACTCGTCGTCGACCCGTTTGCCGGGCTGTTCAATAGGGTTGGTGGTCAGGCGCAGGTAGACAGATCCTCCGGTTTCATCGCGAAGCCAGGTGCGCTCGTCCGGTTGCCCTTCGCCGTCGCGCTGCAGGTAGTCGAAGGCCCATTCCATAATCACCGCTAGCTCGTCGGCAAAGGCGGGCTCAAAAGCGGCCAACCCATCTTGGCTCATACCGATGAGTGGTGTTCCAACGGACTGATGTGCTCCACCTTCAGGTGCGAGTGTGACGCCGGAAGGTGTGCCAACCAGCATGAAACGCGCGTCCTGATAGCAGGCGTAATTCAGCGCATCGAGGCCGCGGCTGACAAATGGATCATAGACGGTGCCAATTGGGATCAGCCGCTTACCGAACAGGGAATGCGACAGTCCCGCCGCTCCCAGAAGCAACATGAGGTTCATTTCGGCGATACCAAGCTCGATATGCTGCCCGTCCGGAGTGAATTCCCATTTCGCCGTCGAAGGGATCCGATGCTCTATGAAGGCGTCGGATTGCTCGGATCGGGCAAAAAGCTTGCGTCTGTTTACCCAAGGACCAAGGCTTGTCGTGCCTGTCACATCTGGGGAGGTCGTCACTATGCGTTCGGCCATTGGACTGTCGCCTTTTGACAGGTCGTCAAGGATCTTGCCAAAAGCCATTTGTGTCGAGATTTCGCGACTGGTGTCGATCCCGATTGGAGGCACATCCAACTTATTATCAAAGTAGCGGCGCGGACCTCTGGCAAAGAAAGGCGTATTTGCAAGGAAATCCTTGAGCTTTTCTGGGTTCTGCACTGTCGCTAGCGGTTCCCATTCTTCGCCCTTCGGCACTCCCATATGCGACTGCCACGCGGCGAACTGGTTATTGTTCATCAGCCCGCCGTGATTGTCCTTGTGGCCTGCAATGGGGGTTCCCCATCCTTTGACGGTGTAGGCCAGGAAGCATGTCGGGCGATCATGATCGATGGCGGCAAATGTCTGAGCCATGGTCTCGACGCAGTTGCCGCCGAGGTTCTCCATAAGGGCTGCAAGCTCTGCATCCGTCCGCCTTTCAATCAAGGCAGTCACATCCCCCTGATCCCCCAGATCGTCCATGAGACGCTGTCGCCAATTCGCACCACCCATGAAAGTCAACGCCGAGTAGTCCTGGTTGGGGCAAGCGTCGATCCAATCACGCAGGCGATCGCCGCCGGGCTCTTCAAAGGCCGCGCGTTGAAGAACTCCGTATTTTACGCGCACGACATCCCAACTGAATGCATCGAAGATTTTCTCGATCCGTTCGAACAGTCCTTCTCGGACGATACCGTCCAGCGACTGTCGGTTATAATCGATGATCCACCACGTGTTTCGTAGGTCGTTTTTCCAGCCTTCCTGCAACGCCTCATAGACGTTGCCTTCGTCCAATTCGGCATCGCCAACAAGTGCCACCATACGCCCCATCGGGGCGTCTGAACCCCAGCTTTTGGCCTTGATGTAGTCCTGAATGATCGAGGCAAACGAGGTGATCGCGACACCTAAACCTACAGACCCGGTCGAGAAATCAACATCGTCAACGTCCTTGGTCCGGCTGGGATAACTTTGCACACCGCCAAATCCGCGGAAATTCTCCATCTTCTCGCGGGCCTGATTGCCCATGAGATACTGCATCGCATGAAACACCGGCGACGCATGCGGTTTTATTGCAACCCGGTCCTCAGGGCGTAGGGCTGAGAAGTAGAGCGCGGTCATGATCGATACCATCGAAGCAGACGAAGCTTGATGGCCACCAATCTTGATCCCATCCACCTTTGGTCGGACATGGTTGGCATGGTGGATCATCCAATGAGACAACCACAGCAGGCGCTGTTCGACGATCTTTAGTTGGGTGGAATCAATGTGCATGGTGGTCTCCGGGTTCAGGCGGCGCTGCGAGCAGGGTAGGGCAAAGCCTGCTCTAGGTCTGCAAGGATATCTTCGACATCCTCTAGCCCGACAGACAGACGGATCAGGCCATCGCTGATCCCATGCTCAGCCCGCTCTTCCGGGGTATACGTCGAATGAGTCATGGAGGCTGGGTGTTGGATTAGGGTTTCCGCATCGCCCAAAGACACCGCGCGCTGGATCATGCTTAGGCGGTTCATGAACTCAATCCCGCCTGACAAGCCGGACTTGATCTCGAACGCTATCATGGCGCCGGGTTGGGACATCTGGCGCTGCGCGACGTCATGCTGGGCGAAACTCTCAAGCCCAGGGAAATAAACCTCGCCGACGGCGGGATGTGCTTCGAGGAAACCTGCGACGACCTTGGCGGACGCACAGTGACGATCCAGACGCAGGTTCAGTGTTTTCAGACCACGCAGGATCAGCATCGCGTTGAAAGGGGCCATTACCGCGCCAGTCATGTCCTTCATCCCAACAAGGCGGATCTCAGCGATTTGTTCGGCGGTTCCTACAACCAGACCGGCAACCACATCGCCATGCCCGCCGAGGTATTTGGTGGCGGAGTGCAGAACGATATCTGCCCCGTGCTCAATCGGCCGGGTCAGATATGGGCTGGCATAGGTGTTGTCGACGACGACTGTTGCACCGACCGAGTGCGCAATTTCGGCGCTCGCTGCGATGTCCACCAAGCGCATGTTTGGATTGGCCGGAGTTTCGAAATAGACAACGCGGGTTTTGTCAGAAACGGCAGCTGACAGGTTCTCAGGGTCTGTCATGTCGACATGTGTGATGGTGACTCCCCATTTTGCCAAACCGTGACGCATGAAGGCGAAGGTGCAGCCATAGAGCGTTTTGTCCACGATGACTTCGTCACCTGGCGACAGCAGGGTCCAAAGCACTGCCGTGATCGCCCCCATGCCGCTTGAGAGAGCTAGACCGGCCTCGGCCCCCTCAAGCACGGCAATGCGTTGCTCAAGAAGGTCGCATGTGGGATTTGAAATACGGCTGTAGATATGACCTTCACGCTCTCCAGCGAACATCTCTCCGCCAGCCTCTGCGGTTTCAAAGGTAAACGTGGACGTCAAATGTAGCGGTGGTGTCAGAGCACCGTCATTCTCCAGAGGGTTATAAGCGTGGTGAATAGCGCGCGTGGCAAATCCGGTTGAACGAGTCATTACAAGCTCCTGAATCATGTTGAAGCTAGTTTACGCCTTAGCTTTGAGCCAATGATTGCGAAGTATGCCAACATGAGAGTAAGTGTTGGCAGATTATGCTAAGGATGAGGGTAAAGTGGACGCTAAGGACAGGCAAATCATTCGAGCGCTGCAGCGTAACGGGCGCATGACGAACCAGGATCTTGCCGACGAGGTGAACTTGTCTCCCTCACCGTGTTTGCGCCGGGTCAAAAACCTTGAAGCCAACGGAGTGATAAAGGGATACAGCGCCGACGTTGACGCTGCCGCGTATGGGATGGCCATTACCGTCTTCGTGCGTATCCGGTTAGAGCGACACAACGAAACGGACGTTCAGAATTTCGAAAAGCGCGTTCGGATGATCGATGAAGTTCTTGAATGCCACGTGCTGACCGGGGCAATGGACTACCAATTGCGGGTATTGGTATCGGATCTCGAGGCCTACGAGGAATTTATTCGTCACCGAATTCATCCGATAGGCGGGATAGCGTCGATCGATACTAGCTTTGTCTATGGAACAGTAAAAAAGACCGCCGTTTTTCCGCCCGGATAGATAAACCGACTCAGAATGAGTTGTTGCCAATCGGCTAAACATTTTAGTTGATTGATTTTTTCCCTCCGCAATTTCCCATTCTCACCGTCGCTATATCAAAGACATGCAGCGCGTGCTGCATCACTTCTGAGAGGATAGCGATGACAAATAAACCGTATGGAGACACCCGGATGGCGAAATATGTCGAACGGAGGGTGCTCGAACTGAAACCTACCAAGAGCCAAGCCGAGATCGCGGCGCAGGTGGGATACGTCAACCCGAACATGATCACGATGATCAAGCAGGGTAGTTCCAAGGTGGCATTGGATCGCGTCCCGGCTTTGGCGAAAGCTCTGGAATGCGACGCTGCCTACCTTATGCGCCTCGCAATTGAGCAGTCGATCGGCCTGACTGCAGCTGAGGCAGTTGTCGAGGTGTTCGGAGAACCTGTCACGTCGAATGAACTTGGCTGGCTGAAAGCAATTCGCAAGGCCTCCAACAACGCCGATCCTCGGTTGACCAGCCGGTCAGAGACGGCGATCAAGACCATCTTCGGGAGGTAGGTGCCATGTATGACCAGAAAGACGACCTGACATTGAATGAGCGCGCCTGGTTGCGGTTCCTCCGTGACGTGAGCAACGGAAGTGATCCTGAGCCTACCTTACGGAGAGTGCAGCTATTGAGGCGCCTTTGTCGACCTCACAAAGAAAAATGGAATGGGTTTTCGAAATTGCGGCGAGGAATGGCTCGTGAACCCTGCCTCGCCGGGTCCCTCGCTGATTGAACTGAGGTTGCACAAGGTTGACAAAGGTTTACACTCGCCTTCCCGGGATCGACGGAATGTAAACCTTATACCTCTCAAAACAGCCGATTTCAGGCCAAAAGGTTTACACTAAGTTTACGTTAAGTTGACAGATCTGGCCCGAAATCAGGTTTTTCAGACCAAAATGTAAACCATTGAACCAGAGAAACCCATAAAAACAAAGGTTCTCTAAAACAACACATCCGAGAAAAGGCCAGAAAAGCGCACACAGCGACAAACACATGCCAGTCGACACCAGACACACAAACAAACACGGACGTAACTCAGACCAAAGCACAGCGCTCCTGACAGAGAACCACATTGAGAGCGTAAGCACAGGTCTATGCCAGGCAGTGTTTCGAACTACTCCGGAGAGAAGAAGCCGACGATTGCTAATATGGGGGAATAGTCGTGAATAGTGAGCTGCACCGTATCGAGGCTGACTGCGCCAAGGTATGCAAAGTAGTGCTAGGTCAGCCCTAAAAGCTGGTTGTCTGATAGAGAGGCTGGTGATGGGTAGATTGTGGGGAGGAGCTCTGAAAACCAAGAACTACTCCCGAGCTCTGGATCATAGGTGTGATGGATGCTCCCCAAACAGAACTGACTTGGATTAGCTCAAACTGAAAGAATGTGAATTTGGGCATGTCTTCGACCCGATCTATCGCGTAACACGTCAAAAGCAGCTTTTTCGAAGGGTCATAACTTGGACAAACTGTCAGTCATGCAAGCTTTTCGCCGCATCGTTGAACGCGGCAGCTTTGCCCGCGCGGCGGAAGATCTTGGTGTTTCTCCTGCGCTTCTCAGCAGAGAAATCAAGCTTCTGGAAGAAAGTCTGGGAACCGTCCTCCTCACCAGAACGACCCGATCCATGTCACTGACTGACACCGGCAGTCTTTATTACCAAGATGCAATTGGAATTCTGGACGCGGTCGAAAAAACGGAACAGACCATTAGGGAAGGTTCAAAAGCGATGCGTGGGCACCTTCGGGTGAATGCGTCAAGTTCCTTCGGCCAAACCGTTATCGCACCGATGCTTCCAGAGTTCTTGGAAACCTATCCAGATCTGCGATTTACTCTTTCGATGGACGACAAGGTGATCGATATGGTCGAGGGCGGGTTCGATCTGTCGATACGAATCCGAGCCGCGATGCCGGACTCGGCCCTTGTTGTGCGACGGATCGGCGTGATGCGGCAAAGAATATTTGCGTCTCCAGACTATTTGGAGCGATGCGGGGCACCGACCCAGCCGGCGGATCTAAAAAACCACGCGATCATCGGCTTTTTACTTGCTGATCATTTGACGAGCTGGAAGCTCTCGGCCGCCGAAGGTGTCACAACATTAGAGCTTGATCCGCGCGTGCGCGTCGGCAACAGCCTCGTTTTGCGGGATCTGCTGATAGCGGGGCAAGGTATCGGAACTCTGCCCGAGTTCGTCTCTGATGCTCCCGAAGCCAGCGGGGCCTTGGTGCGAGTTCTTCCTGACCACGAGCTGCCCGCGCCGGAAGTTTTCGCCGTTACAGCATCTCGCTTGGGAATGGACGCAAAGGTTACAGCCTTTCTCGATCATCTGCGCCTGGCTCTCAGGTCCTGACATTATTCAATACAGGTAAAGAGTGATGTCAAAGAGCGCGCCTTAATTGGCGGCGCAACAAATTCCATTCTCTCAGGGAACAAGTCACAGCCCTGAGAGGTATCCTATGTCACGTATTCTCGTTCTCTACTATTCAAGCTATGGCCACGTCCGCACATTGGCCGATGCCGAAGCTGAAGGCGCCAGAAGTGTTCCCGGCACTGAAGTTGACGTTCGGCGTGTGCCTGAAACCGTGCCTGAAGAGGTCCGGCAGCAGGCTGGCTATGTCGTAGATGATACACCTGCCGCCTTGCCGATAGATCTGGAAAACTATGATGCAATCATCATTGGAACACCGACCCGATTTGGCATGATGGCTGGCCAAATGAAGTCCTTCCTTGACCAGGCCGGAGGGCTTTGGGCCAGGAATGCACTGGTTGGTAAGGTCGGGGCGGTCTTTGCATCAACAGGTTCGCAACACGGTGGGCATGAGGCCACCCTTCTGACAACGCAAGTCCCGCTTCAACACTTCGGGATGCTGATTGCCGGAATGCCCTATACATTTGCTGGCCAGACTACATCAGAAGAAATCATCGGCGGCGCACCATATGGTGCCGGAACGATCGCCGGTGCTGATGGTTCCCGCACGCCTGCGGAAACTGACCTGGCCGGAGCGCGGTTCCAGGGCGCTCATGTTGCAAGGATTGTAGCGTGTCTCGCTGGATCAAACCTGCAAGCGGAAGCAGCTTAATCAGCGCGCCTCTGACGTTTCACTCAAATTCTCAAACGCCTTAGCCGGGAGACATACCATGTCACGCTCAACCGATATTCTTCTCACGTCACTCGCCCCAGCGGTATGGGGAAGCACTTATCTGGTAACTACAGAAGCGCTCCCGGCTGGCTACCCGATTACCCTGGCTGCGTTACGAGCTCTGCCAGCTGGCTTGTTGTTGCTTGCAGTGACGCGCTGCGTTCCACCACGCGAATGGCTCGGTCGAACTTTCGTCTTAGGCAGCCTCAATTTCGCTCTGTTCTGGGTGCTCCTCTTCGTTGCTGCGTATAGGTTACCCGGTGGTGTGGCCGCCACCCTAGGATCGTTGCAAGCAATGATCGTGATTTTGATGGCGTGGGGATGGCTGGGAACCCCAATGCGACTTGGTGCACTCGGTGCCGCCGCGACTGGCGTGATAGGTGTGTCTCTGCTGCTGATCGGACCAGAAGCACAACTTGATTGGATCGGTATAGCAGCGGGTTTGGGGGGAGCCGCGTCGATGGCTGCTGGCACTGTTCTCAGCCGGAAATGGCAGCCTCCGGTCTCGGCGCTGAGTTTCACAGCATGGCAATTAACAGCCGGTGGTTTGATACTGCTGCCAGTCGCACTGTTCCTTGAGCCGCCTCTACCTGCGCTCAGCGCGACAAATGTCGCCGGCCTTATTTGGCTAGGGTTGATTGGCGCTGCAGCAACCTATGTTCTTTGGTTTCGTGGCATAGCGCGCCTGGAGCCCAGTGCAGTCTCGATGCTCGGCATGATGAGTCCTGTTACAGCTGTCGTGCTCGGCTGGGTATACTTGGGACAAACGCTTAGCCTCACTCAGTCTATCGGAGCAGCCATAGTTATCGGCTCTGTTGTGGTCGGCCAGAGCGTGAGTCGAAGGGACAATTCGGGTTTGAAAAAATGGAGACCAGCAACAGCTGGATCTGTCTGATGGGCGTTGACTCGCAAACAATTGGCCCAACCACACAAGCGGGCGAGGAATGGCTCAGCGTCTCGCTTAAGCCCGTTCGCTAGAGCGCTATAATGTCGAAGTCCTAGGTTTCCCAACGTATGATTAGTGTCGATCTTGACAGCGGGGTGATCCATTTCCTTGGCAAGGCCGAGGCCGAGACCAAGAAGCGCAAGGGAATGATCAAGATGCCCGCCACGCTCCACGCGGAGATGAAGACTTGGGCCCAGGAGGGGAGCCACGTAGTGTCGTTTAACGGGGCGCCGATAGATCGGATCGACAAGGCCTTTCGAGCGGCCGTCCAGCGGGCCGGTCTAAAGGATGTGACGCCGCACACCCTAAAGCACACAGCGGTTACCTGGGCGTTCATGCACGGCATGACACTGGAGGACGCCACGGCCTATTTTGCAACCTCGCGCGAAACCCTGGAAAACGTCTATCGGTCCTACAGCCCAGATGCGCTTAAGAACGCAGCGGGAATTATGGACTGGAAGATATGAAGTGCTAATTCGGCAGTTGGTGGATGCCCGTAGTGAACGAACAGAGCACATCTATCGAACGAAACGTTGCGGATATCGTTGCGGTTCATCAGCTGAAAACAACAAAGGCGCCCTTGGGCGCCTTAATTAATTGGTCGGAGTGAGAGGATTCGAACCTCCGACCCCTGCCTCCCGAAGGAACGGGCCTGACTTTAACCCATTGTAATTATTGTAATGTACTATCATTTCACTGTTCCTTTGTTCACGTTTGTACCGATCTATATCCGGAAATGATCTGGATATCAGATTGCATCCGCCGCTCCTCTCTGGTGATCAGGGTGATGATGCCCATAGTTCTTCTCAAGCGTTTCGTGGGTCATACCCAGGAAGCCGCAGGCGTCCCACTTGGGCGCCCCCTTTTGCATTAGCCAGGTCGCACAGGTGTGCCGCAGAGTGTGTGGAACGACTTTTCGGTCCCCCTCGGTCTCCAAGCCTGCCGCAACAACGGCAGTCCTAAATGCGCGTTTGACGTTCTGCAGTGACTTGCCGCGATGGGTGACTACGAATTCGTCTACCGGAAACCGCCTTCGTCGGCATAGCAGGTGCTTCTTCAGACGCGCAGGCAGCCTAGAACTCGGGCGTTCCTTTTTCGTGCGGCGCCGTCCAACGGGGTTCCAGTAGATGATGTTGCTATGAAAATCGATATCAGACCAGCGCAAGGATAGGATCGCCTCCTTTCGCTGGCCGGTCAGCAATCCGATCCTAAGAAACAGAGTCAGGTGCTCAGTCTTTGACTCGGTCGGCACGCCATCCTCCAGAGGCGTATCGAAGCTCCGCGATACCCGGATTAGCCTTAGCGCTTCATCACATGTCAGGAATCGGATACGACCCTCGGGTTTCGGAGGTAGTCGGACCGTTATTTTGCGCGTGATTAGCTGATCTTCCTCGGCACGCCGGATAGCAGTGGAGAGCAAACTGAGCTCCCTTCGCAAGGTGCCGTCCTTCAGCCCCTTGTCTCGACGGCTCTTCCGGCGTTTCTGGCAGTATTCTTTAATGAGCACATCGTTGATATCGCCCACGGCATAGCCATCAAAAAACCTGATGATTGGCTTTGCTGCATTGGCCAAACGCTCCGGGTCAGTAACGTCGTCAAATCGCTTCGCCAGATAGTGCGAAACTGCGTCAGTCACATAGAATTCGTGTGGCTCGACCGCGCGATCCGGCCTGAAGCGCCTTAGCTTCCATTCTGCGAAGTAGAGTTCAGCCTGGTCGCGATCCCCAGTGCCAGTCGAGTGCTCACGGCTGCGTCCCCCTTCGGTCCAGTAGATGTACCAATTGCCATCGGCGAGGCGTTTTCGGTCGCGTGCAAGGCGGGGCGGGGTCGGTTTGCGGGGCATGCTTTCACCGTAAATTGATCGAGGTATCGTTCCCACGCACCTTTGGGAATCTTGGGGTTTCGTCGGCCTGGGGCTGTATAAATATGATCCAGCATGTCTTCGCGGATTAGATAGCGAACGTTTGAAACGGGGATGCCCACTCGTTCAGCTAATTCCCTTGGTGTCTCGAGAATTTTTTGCAATTTCAACTCCTCAATGACTGCACACATATCGAGGCAAAATTTTCGTTTTGCGTTCAGATCGAAACAAAACTACGATAATGCTACCTAAAACGAACTAAATGCCTCTATGGGCGGTTACATTGAATAGAGATAACCATAATCGTGGTCAATGCAACCACAAAAAGGTACATCATGACTGTTCCTGACCTAGGGGTGCGCCTTGCGGCTGTCCGAACCGAGGCGCGTCTGTCACAAGAAGAAATGGCGCAACGACTTAGCATCAGTCGAAGTGCATATCAGTACTATGAACGTGGCCAACGCGACCTAACCGCCACCCTACTTCTGAAGGTTTATGAAGAATTCGATGTCGATCCGCTCTGGATGCTCGAAGGGGACACTGCTGAAGGCAAAAGCCGCCGACATTCGGAAATGGCGCATGCCTATCGTAAACTTGGAATCGCAGTTGAGCACAGAATAATTAATCGCGGCCTTGTTGTAGCACCCGAAAAGAAATGGGACGCTATAGATTTTCTTTTCAAAGAAGCTCTGAGCCCCGAAACGATTGAGGGCCTTAACCAAGTGCCCGATATAGCCAGAATTGACACCATCTTAAGGTTAGTCGCTTGATGTTAGAGAACGAAGTTTTGCGAAAAGCCGAGCAATTGAGGCCGCGCAAAGTGGGCGTGTTGGGCAAGGTAGATAGCATCCTAGAAGAGACCCAACTTGATGCACCGTACCAACCTGGAAGCTCCAACGGAGTTAGGCCGACTAGAGGTTGCCCGAATGCCACGGAATGTGAGGCCTGCGGAGGGATTGAGTATCTTTCTAGAGAGTTTTGTCGTTGCGGCCATTATTTACGTGGCCAACTAGAAGACGAGTACTTGTCATGGGTGCGTAGGCTGGAGCATGAGGTTGAGGAAATATCTACGGATTATTTGCAGAAGCAGAAGAAGTTGAAAAAAGGTTTGATGCTTACAATTCTTCTTCTCACCCCTCCGATAGCCGTTCAAGTTACCAGCCCAGATCTACTAGGGCTTTTCGCGTACCTTTGGATACTAGCCGGGCTTGTTGTTGTGTGTATTCTTGCGTTTATAGAAGCAAGACTTGCGCGCCCAACCAATGATGCTACTGAATTTCTGCAAAACTCCTCTCTCCAAGTCTATCTGGAACACAGAAATCTAATCTTGAACTCAAGTCCGGATGCTTCTGGATAGACTGGTTCCCTCAAAAGTATGATGGAAGCATGAGTTTTAGTTCTATCGATTTATTTGCAGACTGCTGCGGCCTTTCGCTCGGGCTTAGGATTTGCATTCCCTGGAACTTGTACTTCAACATTTGGTTGCAGCGCGTGTTTGCCCTGTTAGGATCATTGAAAATAAGAGATTTTTTCAGGCTATTATTCAGCGCCTCGACAGGCTCGTTGAGCCCGTTCCTGCCGTTTAGCGAGAGTCGGTCTTTCGCATATGCGGTAGGTCAAAAACCGCACATTCCGGACGTTCAAATTCCAGTGTCGGATGGCAAGGCTGCGGACAAAGCTGCCATCCATCGCCATTGATGCAATGTCCGCTTTCAGTCGAAACACTCAGCTACCCAGATTTGGCAAATCATGAGGTTCAAGTGCTGCACCGATACAAGTGGCAACTCAAAGTTATCTGGCCTCTTTGATCTTAGAAGACTTGTGTTGGAGCAGATTGCGGAATTGATCCAGCGAGCCGATGCGGAAAAGCTTTTCGAGGCAGATTTCAGTGTGAAAAGGTTGCCAAGTTAATTCCGACTGTCCACATTAGCTTGGAAACGCCCTATCGCTAGGTGGGATACTTGGGTAAGTCCGCACAACCAACGTACTCGGAAGACGTAGCTGGGGCTATTCGGGCCGTAGGGACGTCCAACTTTATGCCAGAGTTGTTGAACCTCATGCGCGGAGCAGCTTCGTTCAAGGGCGCGTTTGTCAGCCTTCTGAACCTAGGAAAAGCGCCCGAACATGTCTATGACAATGTACGTGCAGAACGCCGCTCGGTCGTTGTTGACCGATGGCTTGATCGCGCCTGGTTACTGGACCCATTTGTGGTTCGCTTCATCGGTGAACGCCACGAACCCGTGATGGTACTGAGAGACGTGGCGCCAGACAGGTTTGCCAACTCCGACTACTTTCGCATCTACTACAAGACCCTGTTTCTAAGAGATGAGATGGGGGTTTTCGTGACAATAGCCAACGGCACCTTGTTTCTTTCCCTCGGTCCCTCGGAGGGAAGAACCCGGTTCACCCGGCGGGATGTCGAAAGGCTAACGGAACTACATCCAATAATATCGGCGCTTTGCGAGCAGCACTTCCATCGCACTCCCTCATCAGGCCAGTTCGAAGATAGCGAGGTCGATTTCGATGGGGTGATCGACAAAGTTTGCAAGGGTTTGACACAGCGGGAGATCGAAGTAGTGCAATCCCTTTTGCGCGGGCACTCGACGCGGTCGATAGCGCTTTTGCTGGACGTTTCCCCTTCGACGATCAAAGTGCATCGCAAAAACATCTACCGAAAGCTGGGCATATCTTCTCAATCTGCCCTGTTTTCGATGTTCCTGCATTCAGCCAACGACTAGGCCTACCCCTTTGGGGGTACAAATCACCCCGCCCTTTGGAGGTATTCACAGGTTCGGCCTCCTGGCTCTAAGCTGATTCTGCATACCAACAAGTGCAGGTGCCTGGATCAAACCATGATCGACGTAAAAAATGTGACAAAACGTTTTGGCGAAGGCCAAGCGGCCGTAACGGCTCTGGGAGACGTGTCGCTGACCATTCCCGAAGGAAGCTTTTTCACGCTTTTGGGCCCGTCGGGTTGTGGCAAGACGACGCTTTTGCGATTGATCGCCGGGTTCGAGCTTCCAACCGAAGGCGAGATTGCACTGGATGGCGAGTCGATCGGCCATTTGGCTCCAAACAATCGCCCCGTAAATACAGTGTTCCAGAACTATGCGCTGTTTCCCCACATGAGTGTGGCCCGCAACGTTGGGTTTGGCCTTGAGATGCTGAAGAGGCCCAAGGCCGAAATCGACAGCACCATCAACGAGATGCTGGATCTGGTACAGCTCGGAGAGTTTGCAACGCGTCGTGTAGATCAGTTGTCAGGCGGGCAGCAGCAACGCGTTGCCTTGGCGCGCGCGCTGGCGCCACGCCCTAAAGTTCTTCTTTTGGATGAGCCACTGTCGGCACTGGACCTGAAGCTTCGCAAAGGGATGCAGAGCGAGTTGAAGCGGCTGCAGCATGAGACTGGCATTACCTTTGTCTTTGTCACCCATGACCAAGGTGAAGCGCTGGCGATGTCGGACCAGATCGCAGTGATGTCAGCAGGCGCGATACGCCAGGTAGGCACACCGGAAGAGATATACACAGCTCCACAAAGCAGGTTCGTCGCGGACTTTATTGGCGACACAAACATCGTAAATGCGACTTTGCTTGGCTTTGACGGGGATGCCGCAAAAATCAAATTTGGCGAGGGCACACCACTCACGGTTCATGCAGCCAGCACCTCGCTCTCACCCGGCCCCGTGCATGTGGCTCTGCGCCCTGAAACCATCCACGTGGTTGATGAAAGAGCAGAGACGGCGCTCTTGCGAGGTGAGGTCGTGGACAGCACCTACTTCGGGGCCGGGTCACAGATGCTCGTGCGGCTGGAAGATGGCGTCAGCGTTCACGTCCAGGTTTCCACCCCGCGCCCAGTCGGATCGCGGGTTGGTCTCGAATGTGACACCTCCATGCTGCACGTGCTGGAAGATTGATGGGTGCCGCTGCACATATCGCGCGCCCGGACGCCGCAACGAGATTGCGTGCGGCCCAGGAGGTACGCGCGCGCCAAAGACGCAGAACGCGGCTCTTCCTGCTGGCCCCGGCGCTCGGGATCATTGGCATCTTTGGTCTGTTCCCGCTGTCGATTGCTCTGGTCTACTCGTTTCTTGAGCCAGGAACATACGGCGGCGTTGAATGGGTGTTCTCCTACGACGCCTATGTGCAGTTCCTGTTCGAGCGAGACATTTTTGATGATACGCTGAGCTTCAACAGCGCCTATCTGCAAATCTTCGGGCGCTCCTTTGGTCTCGCCATCACGACCATGATTGGCACCCTGATCCTTGGGTTTCCCGTGGCGTACTTCATTGCGGCCCGCCCTCCGGAGCAACGCAATTTCTGGCTGTTCGCCATCACGCTGCCGTTCTGGACCAACCTCTTGATCCGTACCTACTCGATGCTTCTGATCGTACGGGACGAGGGCTTTGTGAACCTGATGCTGATGAAGCTCGGCCTGATCAGCGAACCGCTTGAGATGTTGTACACCGACGGCGCGGTACTGGCCGGGCTGGTCTACAGCTACCTGCCATTCATGATCCTCCCGATCTATGCCTCGCTCGAGAAGTTCGATTTTTCGCTGCTTGAGGCCGGACATGACCTCTATGCCACGCGTACGCAGGTGTTCCGCCACATCATCATCCCGATAACCCGCCCGGGCATCGTCGCTGGCTGCGTGCTGGTGCTGATCCCGGCGCTTGGGGCCTACATCACGCCGGAACTGTTGGGCGGAGGCAAGAAACTGATGATTGGCAACTTGATTGCCTTGCAATTCGGGTCGGGGCGCAATTGGCCCTTTGGGGCCGCTGCAGCGCTGATCCTGATGGCAGTTGTTTTGATCGCGCTCCTTGTCAGCTTGCGGGCAGGCGCTTCGAAGGAGGGTGGACATGGATAAACTGCTGTCGATCTTCCGCCCGTCGACCGGGTCTCGCGAGTTACGCAGGCAACCCCTGTTTACCGGTATGTCCTGGCTGGTTCTGTTGTTCCTCTACGCACCAATTGCCGTACTGGTCGTGTTCTCGTTCAACGACAACCGCTCTGTTGTGCGGTGGACCGAGTTCAGCTTGCGTTGGTACGCGGCAGCCTTGGAAAACGATGACATCCGACGTTCGGCGATGATCTCTATTCAGGTTGCGCTCTCGGCAACCGTGTTTTCCACCATCATTGCCACCATGGCAGCACTGGCAACAACGCGCGGCGGCGTTTACCGCGGCCGCTCTGCGGCTATCGCGCTCATTAACCAACCTCTGATGATCCCCGAGATTGTTACGGCGATTGCCACGTTGGCCTTCTTTTCGATCCTGCGCCAACTCACTGGCGTCACCGGGATCGGCTGGCTGATCCTCGCCCACACGGTTTTCTGTGTGCCCTTCGCGTACATGCCGATCCGCGCACGTTTGTCAGATATGTCAGTGACCTATGAAGCCGCAGCTGCGGATTTGTACGCAACACCTTGGCAAACATTCCGCCATGTGACGCTGCCGCTCTTGATGCCCGGAGTCATGGCCGGAGCCATGCTGGCCTTTGTCGTATCGCTAGATGACGTGATCATTACGCTTCTGGTGGCCGGCCCGGGCGAAACAACTTTGCCCATCTACATCCTTGGACAGATTCGGCGCGGCGTGACGCCAGAGGTGAACGCCGTCTCGACAATCCTGATCGGGCTGACCGTGACCATGGTCACGCTCACCTTCTTTCTGCAACGCAAACGAAAATAACAAGAAGCCCGCGTCGGTGCGGGACGCTAACCACTCAACGGAGGACTAAAATGAAATACTCACTACTCAAAGCCGCCGCTGTCTCAGCCCTCGCGCTCAGCGCAGTTTCGGCCCACGCAGAAGGTAAACTGAACATCTACAACTGGGGTAACTACACCAACCCCGAGATGATCGAAAAATTCGAAGCCCAGTATGGCGTCGAAGTCACGCTGGATGGCTATGACAGCAATGAAACCATGTTGGCCAAGGTCAAGGAAGGTAACACTGGCTATGACGTCGTTGTGCCAGGCGACTACATGATTGCTATCATGGTTGGCGAAGGCCTGCTGGCCGAGATCAATGCTTCCGAAATGGACAACTTCAAGAACATGGATCCGAACTGGGTCGATGTCTATTGGGATCCGGGCCGCAAGTATTCGGTTCCCTACCAGTGGGGCACTACCAGCTTTACAGTCGACAGCGCAGTCTACAGCGGCGACATTAACACGCTTGGTCTGATCTTTGATACGCCCGAAGAACTCAAAGGTCGCATCAACATGCTCAATGACATGAACGATGTGATCAACGCCGGCCTGCGTTACCTCGGATACCCGCGCTGCAACTCGAACCCCGATCAGATGAAAGAGCTGATGGCGCTTCTCGCCAAGGCCAAGGGCGACTGGCGCACCATGGACTATGCCGTGATCGAGAAACTGACCTCGAAAGACGTGGACCTGTCGCAAAGCTGGAACGGCGCCGCCATGCGCGCTCGGGCGGATCGCCCCTCGTTGCAATACGCCTATCCAAAAGAGGGTTTCACCGGCTGGATGGACAACGTTGCCGTTCTTGCCGACGCACCCAACGTGGAAAACGCAAAGCTCTTTGTGAACTTCATGATGGACCCGGAGAACGCGGCGATGACCTCGAACTTTGCGCGCTATGCCAACGGTATCAAAGGGTCGGAGGCCTTTATGGACCCGGAGATGCTCAGCGCGCCTGAGATCGTAATGCCCGCCGATGCGCCGGTTCCGGACTTTGTGAAACCCTGCGATCAGGATGTCGTTGACCTTTACAACAAGGTTTGGACCCGCCTGAAGCAGTAAGGCTCGAAGCCTCCTGAATGACGGCCTGTCCTTGGCCGGGCCGTCATCTTCCGAAGTTTCTTAAACCTGATTGCGACCCCTATTAGGTCGCCTTGCGGGAGCGTGGAAAATGAACAACAGCAAATCCGGCACCAGGCCCAAGACGGCGCGTGAGATCGGCATCATGCAGGGTTTCCCGCCCCCGCCTGAGAAGCGTCCTTCGCTCGAGAACTGGGACCTTGCCCCGTTCAATCGCTGGACCTTCCAGAACATGCGGAGTCTGTTTCCTACGGTAGATGTGCGTCCAGGACCGGATACCCGAGAATTGAAACAGGCCCACCGCAACCTGTTGGAAATCGAGTTTCAAACCTTTGACGACCGCCCCCTTTCCGTGGCGGCCTGGCTCACTGAAAGCTACACAGATGGATTCCTGGTGCTGAAGGGTGACCAGATATTAACCGAGATTTACGCCAACGATTTCACTCCAGACGCTACGCATTTGGGGCAATCCGTCTCCAAATCCCTGATTGGCTCTTTGGCGGGTGTGCTCCATGGAGAGGGCAAGCTCGACCTCTCGGAACCGCTTGACAACGTCGTGCCGGAACTGGCCGTGACAGGCTATGCCGGATGCACCGTGGATCAGGCGCTTGATATGCAATCAGGGGTGCGCTTCACCGAGGATTACGGCCTTCCGAACAGCGACATGACTCGCGTCGATGTGGCGTCGGGCTGGCGCCCCGTTCGCAAGGGTGAAATTAAGCCAACCATTCGGGACGTCATTCTAACATTGCCTCAAGTTAGACCCCATGGGCAGGCGTTTTCTTACCGCTCGATCGAGACGGATGTCATAGCCTGGGCTTTGGAACGCGTCAGTGGAGAAGACCTTGCTTCGCTCTTGTCGAACCGCATCTGGCAGAAAATAGGCTGCGTGCATTCCGGCTTTTTCACAGTGGACGACGCCAAGACTGCGCTGGCTGACGGTGGTTTCAACGCAACTCTGCGCGATTATGCTCGGTTTGGCCGGATGATGGCCGATGGTGGCAAAGTTGGTGATCAACAAGTGTTGCCGGAAAGCTGGGTTTCGGGAATTTGTTCGGGTGCGGACCCCTCTAAACATGGTGATCCCTATGACGTGCTGTCTCCCCAAGGGGCGTACAGAAGGTTCTGGTGGGTTCACGACCCCGGTCGGGGCGTGTTCATGGCGCGCGGGGTTTTTGGTCAACTGATCTTCATTGACCTGACTGCCGACGTCGTTATCGTCAAGCTGTCTAGCTGGCCCGACTATCTGATCCAGTCCTTTAGCCACGATGCCGTGCGCGCTTGCGAGGCCATCATTCGCGCGCTTGGTTAGTTCGAAACCCGCTCCAGACACACGAGGCTGCATGTCGCCAACACCTGATCTGATCATCCTCAACGGCTCTCTCCTGACTTTTGACGACGCCACACCAAAGGCTTCGGCATTGGCCATTCGGGGCGACACAATTGTGGCTGTTGGAGACACCGACGACATTCGCGTACTGGCTGGGGCTGGAACCAAAACCATTGATGCCGCTGGTGGCACAGTCATGCCCGGCTTTATTGACAGCCACGTGCACCTTTTTGGCGGGGCGGCCGAGTTGGGCATGCTGGACCTGCGCGAAACGATGGGTGCTGATGCTCTGACCAAAGCGTTGCGAACTTTTGCTGCGGAGCACCCGGAAGAACCTTTGCTGATGGGCGTTGCGGCCGATTACGAAATTCTTGGACCAGGCGTCAAAACCACTCGGCAAAATTTGGATCACATTCTGTCTGAGCGTCCGGTTGCGCTGATGTCAGCCGACCACCACACGGTTTGGGCGAACACAATCGCCTTGGAAAAGGCGGGCATTCTTCACGGCGCAGTCGTCCCCCCCGGTTCGGAAATCGTGATGGCTGGGGATGGCACCGCACAAGGTCAGCTGAATGAAACCGGTGCTTTTGGCCCGGTTCTGCGCCTGTCGCAACTGGGAGGACGTGATCTGCTGGGCTACGTCACAGGAGCGGATCCCGAGCCACCCGCAACGCCCAAAGAACGCGCCTTTGACAAAGAGGTCATCCTGCGTGGCCTGAACCACTGTGCATCCCACGGGATTACGGGGCTGCACAACATGGATGGCAACTTCTATCAACTTGAACTGCTCAGCGAACTTGAGGCCGACGGGCGCCTTCCGATCCGTGTTCAGGTGCCCATGCATTTGAAGAACACCGACCCTCTGGATCGGTTGGAAGAGGCCGATGAAATGCGCCGCCGCTTTGCGTCCGATATGGTTTGGTCAGGGCGGGTTAAGATGTTCATGGACGGCGTGCTGGACAGCTACACAGCATTGATGCTTGCGCCCTATCCGGGAAAACCGGAGAGCCTCGGTGATGCCGTTTTCACTGCCGAACACTTCAACGAAGCCTGTATTCGCGCTGATGCAATGGGGTTGCAACTAAGCACGCATGCGATTGGCGACGGTGCCGTTCGGCGCACGTTGGACGGTTACGAAGCAGCGCGCGACACCAACGGCGCCCGGGATTCCCGACACCGCATCGAGCATATCGAGGTGATCGACCCCGCGGATTTGCCCCGGCTGGCTGCCCTTCACGTCGTAGCCTCTCTTCAACCCCTACACTCACCCGCAGGAGGATTGTTTTCCCCTTATTCTGCCGGAGATATTCTGACAGCAGAGCAAATCCCCTTTGCTTTTGCATGGAACAATATCCGTGACAGCGGCGCGAAGATTTGTTTCTCGACGGATTGGCCAGTCGTTCCTGTCGACACAATGATGACGATCGCCGGGGCCGTTAACTGTACTGAGCTGCCGTCTCCTTGGCTGGACAATCGTCAAAGCCTTCTGGCCACGCTGTCTGCCTATACGCATGACAATGCCTGGCTGGAGTTTAACGAGGACCGAAAGGGCCGCTTGAAGCCAGGATATCTGGCGGACATCACCATTCTCGAACAGGATCTGTTTTCAATTGATGAAAACCAGTTGGCCCATGCGCGCATTGCGCTGACAATTTGTGGTGGAAAAATCTCTTTTGGAGATCTCCAAGGCTGATCCCGCCTGAGAGGCCATGTAACGATTGTGTCAAAGTTTCGATGCTCCTCCTTTTCATCGTCGGTTGTCAGCTTTGGGCACCGCAATGCCGACATTGGCGCAAGGTGCAGCGTTCCGTATTTTGGGCTCGCACCGGACTTTCTCTGCGACGGGCCCGAATTGGTCGAATGAGCCCTTAGCCGCCGCTCCTGACCATTTGATTGCCGCAGCCGCACTCGTCTGGTTTGGTCGGGAAGCTACCAGTAAAAGGGAATTGTCAGTGCAGTCTGGCACGCACCAGGTAGGCTTCAATTGTGTCACCACCGAGGGCGCGAATGGCCTCCAATCGGTGCAGACCTTCGATCAACACGAACCTCTTACTGTCGGCGCGCAATTGGATCGGGGTTGTCTGGCCGTTCTTCAAAATATCTTCCGCAAGCGTCAGAACTTTATTCTGATCAAGTGTTTTTGCACGTTTTACAGGTACGTAGATCAATTCGAGCGGGTATGGTCTTTTCTCTAGCATAAACTTCCTGTGCAACCTTTCGTGCGTTTGGCCAGGTTCGGATTCCCATTCGACAGCGGGTGCTGGTACGTACATCAAAGTACCGAAAGAACAGCGCCGCGTAGCTCCTGATGCATGATCCAAGTTGCTGGTTCATCGTCACTTTCTATATGAGAAAACGCCAGTATTTGAGCAGCGCCGTCATTCTGTTCCGATCCGGTCTCAGGAAGATCGAGATCAAGGTATTCAGCGATTAACAGCCCCACTTTTTTGAAGGCCTTGAGGGATGCCCCGCGCGATTTGTGGCCTGCTGCCTGAGAGAGCTGACCAACAGTCAGACCTTCCTTTCCTGCGATTGAAAGCGCTCTGAGCATCGTAATCTGCGCCGGTGTAAACCTGACTTGGCGTAATGCTTCTGTGTATTCTCTTTCGCTGGGAACATGGGTACCGGAGTTTCCATCCAAACGGCGTTGGCCGCTGCGTCTCCGGTCACGTTCTCCAAGAATTTCCTTTAACGCCTCGATAGCCATTGCCGGTGTTTCACCAACTGCATCGGCAATCATGGTTTGTGTTTTGGCCGGTGGCTTGGGGAATGCACGGGCAACGCTGTTACCGCTCAGAATGCCGGCTTTTATCAGGTATTTTCCAAATTCTTCTTCAATAACTCCGGATACGTCAGCATTCCGCGACTTTCGAACACTACGGTCCTGAAATTCTCGCTGCTCTATACCAAGAATAGATGTCTTTGCGCTCTGAAGACTGATTTGAGGGGTTCGATTGCGCATCAGAAAAACACCACAAATACAACCGCCGTTACAAAGACTACTGACGCGATAAAAAATTTGATGCCGTAAGTTAGGCGGCGAACCCTTTCAGCTTTGAGTCTTTTGCCCAGATTTTCGTCAATCGAGTCTAGAGTCACAGTTTGATCCTTCCTGCCCTGTCAGGGCGACGGTGAATTAAAACAGCCTATTGTCGCGGATAGTTTTCAGCACATGTATCGTTCTGACGTTTAAAGGGTTGATTGCATTCCCACCCATCACCTCTTCGATTCAAATGAGCATTTGATGGGACAATGATCGCGATGCACGTGTTTCGACTTGCGCGGAAGCCACGCTCGCATTTCCACCCAGAATAGGTGTCAGACGTAAGATATGCGTGATCAGGAATAGCTACAGGCTCGCAACGACCCTCTACTGATCTAAACCCTCTGAGGCACACCCAGCCATCTTTGCTGTTCTTATCGGTCAGGTGGCCGTTTCGGGGGACATCTATTGCAACACAATCCAGACCCTCTTTGCGGAATCCCCAGTTGCAATGTGTTTCCAGCACGCCAAATCGGGTTTCAACGAACCCGTTTTCCGGCGCATTCACTTCTTCACATTCCTCTCCGACACGCCGGAACAACCGATTGCACTTCCAGCGGTCCCCCGTAGAAACGAGGTGGGCATTTTTTGGAACTTTTATTTCCTCACAAATGTCCCCGATATCCCGGAAACCATGGTTGCACTTCCAGCCTTGTCCATAGGAGCTGCCTGTCGAATATGCGTTTTCAGGTGTGTTTTCTTTTAGGCACGATCCGCCCCTGCTTTCGTAATCTTTGTCACAAACCGATCCGCCTGCATTTCCTGCCAATTGAGAGGTTGCTGGCGCGACCTGAGCTGAAAGCTGTGTTCCTGAAATCAACACGAAAAATGTCAGGATCAAACACGAAACATCGCGCGTACGTTTGATTGAAGTCAGGTTTAAGCGGTGTCTGGGGTCGGGCCTACCGGGCATCAGACACGCAGTTTATGAACCACATATTGTTCATGTATCGCCTTCTTTCATGTGTCGTTCGTCGCCTGAAAAAATCTCGAGACAATTGCGAACGTTTGCGAGTGACGAGTTCGTTTCGAACACCCCAGCGGAACCCGTTCCTAAGCTGAGGCACATGCTACAGTTTTTATGAAGGCCATTGGATCGTCGAAGTCGGCAGCACTGCGACGACGAGTGAATTTCACCAATGCACTCTTGTGGTTCTTACCCAGCATAGAGTCAAGTAGGTTCCCTTTGTCACAAAGCCCGCTGATGCACAAAAGCGGACGCAGATTGATGCCTAAACTGCAGGTGCGGCGAACGGCAACTCTGTGGCCATCACGTAAACCATCGCATAGAGCCGCTTACCTGACCTTGATCGCTATTTGAGGTTTTGCTCGTGCAGAAGGTTATAAACCGCGCAAACCGGACATTCCCAGGCGCTTCACAGATGGCGGGGCTGCGGACATAATTTCCGTTCGCTGCAGAGCCGAACTCCAGCAGTCGCTGAACATCACCTTTGCAGAAAATTGATTATTCAACGCCAAATCAACCTGAGCAATTCACGAATACTTCCAAGGCAGGGCATTGTATTAGACTTGGCTAAAAACGCACCATCGACTTGATGGTACTGTGTTTGCTGGAAGATGGATAAAAAAGGTCACGAATGGTAGTGTTCCCCATAGGGAGTCGCAAATGGAACGCAGGCTGGCGGCCATTCTCGCTGCTGATGTTGTCGGCTATAGCGGTCTGGTAAGCCAAAATGAAACGGCTACACTCCACGCGTTGAAAGACACGCTGGAAGCCCTCAGATCGCGTTTAGAGAAACACAACGGCCGGATCGTAAAAACTATGGGAGACGGGTTTCTCGCGGAATTCCAATCAGTTGTGAACTCGGTATCTTGTGCTGATGAATTGCAAAAATATTGCGCTGACAGAAATCGCGAGACACAAAATGAACCAAATCTGGTTTTCCGCATGGGTATCCACATGGGCGATGTGGTTTTCGATGGAGAAGACATTCTTGGCGATGGGGTGAATACTGCGGCACGGCTTGAAAAGTTGGCTGGCCCGGGATGCGTCGCAATTTCAGGCCGGGTGCGAGACGAAATTTCAGGCCGTCTCGATCTCACTTTTAGGGACCTTGGGAAACAACAACTCAAGAACCTCCCGCGACCTGTGCGCGTGTACGAACTTGCCAGTGATCTTGATTACGTCGATCTGCCTAGAAATGCTCCTCAAACCAATAAAAACTCGATCGCCGTTCTTCCTTTTGACAACATGTCGGATGATCCGGATCAGATTTATTTTTCAGACGGCATCTCTGAGGACATAATAACGGATTTATCGAAGATAAGGGAGTTATTCGTCATTGCTAGAAATTCGAGCTTTTCTTACAAAGGAAGGTCCGTGGACGTCCGACAGATCGCCCGAGAACTCGACGTGCAATTCATTGTAGAAGGCAGTGTTAGAAAGGCAGGCAACCGGGCAAGGGTCACTGCGCAGTTGATCGATGCTCAGTCCGGCGGCCATGTCTGGGCCGAGCGATACGACCGCGAGTTAACTGATATCTTTGCCGTCCAAGACGAAATCACCGAAAAAATTGTCAAAGCTCTTCAACTGGCATTGGCCGAAGATGCAATGGGAAGGTCGAACGGATCGCGCACATCCAACCTGCAGGCCTATGACCTTTACCTACAGGGACGACTAGCCTTCCATTCCCACGTACGGCGTAAGTTCGTTGAAGCGCGCAGCTTGTTTGAAAGAGCGATTGAGTGCGATCCCCAATTTGCTCAAGCTTATTGCGGTTTGGCCGATTGCAATTTGATGATCTATTGCCAATACGACGGAGAAGAGGAACACCTGATCTCTGCAACGGTCGCTGCTGATCGGGCGCTAGAACTCGCCCCAAATTTGGCCGAGGCCTATGCTTCCAAAGGTTTGGCTCTAGCTCAGTCGAAAGATCAAAATGGGGCAAACACAGCTTTCCGCAAGGCTTCGGAGCTCGATTCCAACCTTTATCAAGCCCAATACTACTGGGCTCGCCACTGTTGGGAAAATTCGGACTTCGAGAAAGCGGCTCGGCATTTTGAACAGGCTTGGAAGATTTCTCCCAGAGACCCACAGGCTCCATTCTTACTGATGGCAGTTTACGGAAAGTTGGGACGCGAAGAAGATGTTCTAAAGGCGGCCCGGGCAACTTTGGAAACCGCAAGGTGTAAACTGGAGGTAGAACCCGGCAATAGTAGAGCCTGTTTCCAGTGCGCTCATGCCTTGGCACACATTGGGCGGTCTAACGATGCTGAAGAGATGATACGTAGAGCCATCGACTTGGACCCAGGGGACCGGATTGTAGTCTACAACGCGGCATGTATGTTTGCGACAATAGGCAGAGTCGATCAAGCCCTTGATACGCTTGAAAATATGCCGGGCCATCAATTGCAGATGCTCGATTGGATACGCAATGATGGGGATCTTGATAACCTACGTGATCATCCACGGTTTCAAAAATTTATGGCGGCGCTCGAGGCACAAGAAGATACTAAGGGGCAAAACAGCAGCGTTCATTAAGCGCCTTAGCTCCACTCTAGTTCTTCAATATCCGAAAGTACTCCTCCGCTTGGGTAAATTGGTGCGGTTCTTATAAGGGCAGCTAGCGTGGAAGGATTAGTTTCCTAAATGAACTCGCTCATGCAGTTTGGTAATTGTCGGCTCTGGGCTCGAAGTGGTCGTTCTCTGCGGCTTGCACCAACTGGCGGTCAGAGCCCTCACCGGCCTTTCCCGATCTGTGAGGCCGCTGCATTCGCATTAGTCAGGTTTGGTTGCATTGCTGACTTTCGCGGCATGCTTGGCAAACTCGCAGGACGCGGACAAAGCAGCTATTTGGTGCAGCCTATCGGATGTCCACTTTCAGCGCTTCACGATCAATTAAATAGGGAAGCCGCGCTTGGGCAACTGATACTTTGTCTAGTTGCAACGTACCGTAGATTATCTGGGCCTGTGTATTTGCGCGCGCCAGTTCCCGGCCGTCGGGGGTTGCGATAAAGCTTTGACCCAGAAAGGTCATGCCAGTTTCGCTGCCAGCGCTGTTCGCATACGCAAGAAAGACTCCGTTTTCATAAGCGCGCGTCGGGATCATGCGTTGTGCTACCCATTCCCACTGAGCGCCAAGGGCGGTAGGCACCAGGACAAGCTCAGCCCCCATTGAGGCCACATGCCGCGCGGTTTCCGGGAATTCGGCGTCATAGCAAATCAGTGTTGCTATTCGCACACCGCGATAAGTGAAAAGCGCGCACCCTCTACCGGGTGTGAAATGATCCCCTTCGAACCCCGGCGGAATTGCTAGTTTGCGGTGACCGCCCAAACGCGCGCCGTCCGGCCCGATGCATTGCGCCGCATTGAAGATCACCTCTCCTTCAATTTCGGGGAACCCATAGTGGATTGCGACGCCGTGGGTTTTGGCAAGTGCTGCAACAGCTTGGGCAATGGAACCGTCAGCAGGTTCGGCGCGCGTGACTACTTGCTCACCGATGTTGTAGCCACTGGCAAATAGCTCGGGCAGGACCAAAAGGTCGGCATCTTCGGCAGCGACCGCAGGCATCACGCCCGACAACCAATCCAGACGATCCTTCACCGTAGCCAATTCTGCTGGCGATTGCCCGACAGCAAGTCGAAACGAGCGGCTCATCTTTAGTTGTCCGTTACCAGTAATGTTCGGGAATATTCGGTAATGTAGTCAAACCCTGACTCGGTCACCACAATAGAATCGCCGATGCGCCCTGCGGTCACCCCGTCAATTGAAATACCCCCATCAACCGCAAAGGTCATGCCAGGCTTCAGGATGGTGGTGTCGCCGGTTTTCAACTCTGGCGCCTCAAGATAGGCCACGCCAATCGACCGCCCGGTTCGATAGCCGGTTTCATACCCACGTTCGGCATAAACCTCGTTTGCTGCAGCGGCCACGTCCTGTGCTTCGACACCAGGTCGGATGGCGGCGATTGCTGCCTGTTGGGCATCAATGGCGGCTTGTTGCACGCGGGCGGCATCGTCGCGCACTTCGCCAATATGGAACATCCGGTCAAAGCCTAGTTTGTATTGCTTGAATTGCGCCATGTTGCAAAAGCAGAAATAAACCGGATCAGCGCGCTGATACTGGCGGACCGAGGCACGGCGGTGCACCATGGATGTGTCTTTGCCGCTTTGCAGAATTTGCAGGTTGTGAATCATTGGCGATACGAACCTGTCCCAGCCCTTGTCCGTCAGAAATGTCGCCGCTTTGCGCGACCCGGCCTCGATCACAGCAAGTGCGCTTTCATATTCCTGTGCCCCCTCTTGCAGGCTGGAATGCGCGGCTTTCATCATTGCGCCTGCAATTTGGCCTGCCTCTTTCATCACTTGAATTTCAAACGGCGTTTTGATCATCCGCATAGCGCCCAGGACCGGCGAGATGTCCTTGACCGACACACCGGGATAGGTTTCATCCAGGTGGTTGCGCACAATTGCCGGAATGCTGCTTCGCTCCACCCAGATCTCTCCGGGCTTGTCGCCCAAGGCACCCGCAAGGGCTCGTCCCCAAGTGCGCTGCCCCATGTCTTCCCATGTGCGTACATCTTCGACCCAGGTCATCGCAGCGACCAATTCGCTTTCCATCAGAGGCGTGATCACGATGGGCGCCTCATCGGCATTTACGACCAACATGGTTGGGCGGCCAAATTCGATGCCCAAGTAACCCCAGAATCCTGAGAGATAAGCGATTGAGCTTTCATCTGTAAAAACCGCGCGCTGGATACCCAGGTCCTTCATCCGGGCCTGAAGGGTGAATGTTCGGGTTTTGGCTTCTTCGAGCATGTGTATTTCCTCGATTGGGGGCTGGATAGGCATCTCAAACGCTTAAGCTGTACACAGGTACTGAGTCAAATCTCATTTTTTACCGAATATTGTCACGAAATTGACCTTGATGTATGCACCTTAAGTAAAGGAGATCTATATGCCCCTCCCTCAGAAAGCCACCGCATCAGAAATCAAAAGTTCGGCCGAAGCGATCCAAACCAAAATTTTGCAGCGGATTTGTTTCCTGGATTACCCCCCAGGCGAACAGCTGAAAGAGGCGGAATTGGCTGCTGAATTTGGCGTCAGTAGAACTCCGATACGCGATGTGATCAGCCGGATCAGTCATCTGGGCCTGGTGGAAACCCGGAATGGCGTGGGCACGGTCGTCGTCGCACTGTCGGCCGCGCAAATCCGTCATGTCTACGACATGCGGCTGGAGCTTGCGCCGCTGATCGGCACCATGTCCCCCCGCAGCATCACCAAGTCAGATTGCGAGATCGGGCAGGAATTGCTGCAGGAGGCGAAAGCGTTGTGCAAAGCTTTCGATTCCAGGAAATACATTGAGATCAATCATCGCCTGCATGAGCTGATCACGGGCCTGATCGGCAATGATACGTTAAGGTCATTTTGGTGGCAGACTTATTGTCAGGCAGCCAGCACGTGGTACCTGGTCAGCAACCAAAGAGACTCGGAAATGGCACTGGCTCTGGTCGCGGAACTTAATGAGATCAACACTGCGCTTGACTTAGGCGATGTCACTGCCATCGGCTTTATCCAGCGAACCCATATCGGATACGGTTATCAACGGATCAAAACTCACCTACTGGCGACCGAAACTGAGTGAAGAGCCCCAGCAGCATGACCTATGTCATGATCCATCGATCAAAAGACGGCTATGTCGCTTTCAGCGCATGGCTGCCGCTCGTGGTGCTCGGTGCTGCAAACGCGGCGAACGGCAGCTCAGTGGCCTTCCTGCCAAGTAGCCTGTGGCACGGCGATCGAGGGTCATCGGTCTGGATGCACGTTCTTAACGGGATTGGGCGGCAGTTTTATTGGGATTCAGGCGTCAATTCACTGAGAATACGCAGTTGAGCGCTAGGCTAGAACAACTTGGCCTATTTTGATCATTTTCGCATCGACCCCAAGTTCTGGTATCAAGTAGCCGTTTTTGGTCCTGAACACATTCCGCAAATACTGATTTCCGTCAGTGTCCATAAACAGACACCGTAAGTTGTAGCAATCGCCCCAAACCCCTGCAATTGCAACTAGTGGAATGCCTATCGGTAGCGAGTCGACTCTTTCAAATTCTCTGTAGTCAATCCCGCAGGCGCAGGATTGGCGGAAGCTCATGGTGAAGCGTTCGTGATGAGTGGGCATCGTCATTCCTTCAGATCAAAGATGGAAGCCGTAGTCTTGGTCTCGTTCAAGCAGCCCATGATTCAGCTCTCTTGCAGCAGAGTTTCGGCGGCTCTCGCTAGCTTCAAACTGGTCTGCAAGTTCTCTTCCAGCGTGGTGTAGTTCTGTTCTTCGGTCAGCAAGTCGGCCAATGTAGCTACGGACTTGAGATGTGATTTCATCAGCAGCTCGATGCACTGCGTTAAGCCATTTAGCCTGGCCTCGATCCCGGTCGTCGAGCGTTCTTCCAAATTGCGCAATTCCGAGGCGGAGGTCTCGCAAGCCGTCACCAACTGCTCGACGCACGCGAGCAAATCTCGCTCCAAGGCTGTCAGGGGTTGGTCCATCTAGTTTGGCTCCACTATGATGCAAGAAACCAATCGGCTCGCCACCGAACAGGTGCGCATGCTTGATGTTTCTGGCGGCAGGATCAAATAAGTCGCTCCCTCGTGAAGTACCGCCTGGATGCCCAACCTCTCTAGCTGCGTCGAGGCGGCTATCGTTGAGAGTTTCCAGCTCCACAGAAAAGTCAGTCCTAAGGTTGCTGCGATCAACACCATACAGGCCGTTATCACCGCCCAAGGTGAGATCTGAATCAGGAATTTGATCTTGTCGATGTGACTCTGCCAGGTCGTCCCGCTCCAATCCAGAAACATGCGGGTATCTGCTTCGATTGTATTCCGCACGTGTGTCACACACTCCTGAATATCGTTCCTGAAGTTCTGCAATTGAGATTCCATCAAGGCGGCGTGTTCCTTGCGGATCTCGTCCAGGTCCGCGTTCAATTTCTCGCTCAGCCGGGTCGGCTTGCCAGTCGTCATGGAAAATCTCTCCTTTCAATCGCCAGCGTTCGCCTGTGTCGGGGTCTTTGGCCGTGATGTAATTTTTGCTTACGCGGGGGATATCGAAACCTGCGTCGGTCAGGGCATCGACCATGCTTGCGCGGTCGGTGATGGTGCCGATGCTGATCTGGTCTAAGATCCATTCGTGGAGTTCTTCGCGGCCCTGTGCCCTAGTTGGGGCCTCAACGGTGGCTTGAACCTCCTGTGCGCGTTCCAGATCCATCGGATCGGCCCAGTCGTGCGTCTTGTTCATTAAGTCGCGCAGACTGTCATAGGCTGTCCGATAGCCAGGTGGCGCGATGTTGAGGCTTTTACCGGTTGTCAGCTCCAAACGCGGTGTACAGAAATGCAGCTCAACTCGGTCTTCGTGGCTGTGCCGGACCCAGAGCAAGTCGAATTGCTCACTGTCCATACCAGCGAATGCCAGTGCCTCGAAGGCGTTCATGACTTCGACCTGCTGGGCTTCGGTGGGTGCGTCCTCGCTGGCAAAGCTGATGACGCCCGCGCGGTAGGTCCACTGATTGCGACTGGCGTCGATCAGGGCCTCGGTGCGGGTGGAATCGCCGCGCAGCACTTCAGGCAAAGGATCGCGTATGACCGTCATGGGCTGGCCATCAGCATCGCGGATTAGATCGCGATTGGAGTCATAGGCCAAGACCTTACGCGTGACGAGATAGCCAACTGGACCAGCACCCGCGCCTTTGCCATTGGGAAAGAACTTGATCAGCATTGTCGTGCCTCATCAAGGATCTTGGTAAGCTGGCGTTCAATCACAACCAGTTGTCGGGCGACGGCCAGCGTATCCATGTCAACCCGACCAATCAGAAGCGCCCGATTCACAACCCGCGCAACCTGGTTGAGGTTACCGCCAATGCGCCCTAGTGCCAGGACCAGAGCGGGGTCGACGCGAGGCGCAGGCTTGCGACGACGTGCTTCCGTCAGACCCAAGGCTTCGCGCAAGAGGGTCGCGGCAGACACTCCGGCAGCTTCGGCTTTGGCGCGAAGCTCAGCCTTCTCAGCAACGCTACATCGAAAGACGAAGGTCTCGGTGAGCGGCGCTTTGGCGGGCGGCGTGCCTCCGCCGGTGGGGTTCGAAGGGGAGGCTTGCCACCCCTCGCAAGGTCCCGTGTCAGCAGCGCCAGCGTATGACATGGGTCGCCTTGCTCTTTGCTCAGACCGCATGGCACAGTTCCTGCTTCGATGGTGCAAACAGGGTCCAGCCTTCGGTGATGAGCCAGCTGCGCAACACGGGCCACTCGTTCTTGTTCGTTGGAGGGAACCTGCCGGGGAGCCAGTAGCCGCGCTCGTTGTTTTCGATGGCTTCAGGAAGTACCCGGTCGATCCAAGCACCAAACATTCGTTCGGTGAACTGCTCCCATTGGCGGCAGCCGAAAGATTGGCGCGAGACGAATTCGGGTTGCGCACTGCCCACGCGCGCCGAGTCGGATGGCCCACCATTCGGCAGATCCGGCTCAAGCGCGAGGTTTTGTTCTATGGATTGTTCTTTCTTTATATAGGAAAGATCACCCATGCGCCCTTTGTCTCTCACGGGCGAACCCTTTCGCCCTTCTGAAAGGCTCATCGGTGCATCCTTTTTCCTCCGGCGAAACGGGATGATTTTTGTTGGGGAGCGAAGGTCGTATTCTGTGTGATTGCCTGCGCCACGCCCTTCAGTTCGAAACAGCCAACCGAACTCGACAAGCTGTTTGAGGCAGCGTTTGATGGTTGCTAGCGACATTCCGACCAGGAACTCATCAAGCGTTTTTAGTGAGGGATTGAGTTGGCCGGTCCTGTCGTTGGCGAACTGTACCGAAAGCGCTGAGGCAACTACCTTAGTTGACGAGTTGAGGTCAGCGCATTGCAGAACGGCCTTGAGCCATTCAAAGCGATTGAGCCTAGACATATGCGCCTCCCGCGATTGCGGACCGGCTGCGAATTTGGTATTCTGTTCGTGCAGATAAATTTGCATTACCGTTGAGGTGGGTGGCCGCCCCCTCAGCGGTTTTTCTTTCACTTTTCTTCGGAAACCAGACCCTGAAAACAGAATAATCCGGACAAAATCCGGGTATGCTGCGGCGGCGGCGCAGTTCATTCGTATTTAACTGATTGATTTTATTGGTCGGAGTGAGAGGATTCGAACCTCCGACCCCTGCCTCCCGAAGACAGTGCTCTACCAGGCTGAGCTACACTCCGACCGTGGCGGGTGATCTATACCCGGGGATTTGGATGTGCAAGGGGGATTCTAAAAACGAAGGCGGGAATTATCGCACCGCAGAATCTGACGATTCCGTCAGTTCTGCCAATATGATCAGGGCAGGGGATCGGTGCGGTAAAGCCGGATTTTCGTACCGCCATGATCGACCACCGGCCCTGCTTGCAGCAGTGGCAATCGCGTTGCGCGGGCAAGTGATTGATTGCTGGTCACGATACCCACCCGCCAGCCGCTGAACCGAGACATCAGGACTTTGCCCAGACTGCCATAAAGAGAGCGCAGGCGTTTCTCGTCCCCGATCCTTGCGCCATAGGGCGGGTTGACGATGACAAGACCGGTTGGGCCCAAAGGTGGTTTGATGTCACTGACGGATCGGTTGTGAAACCGGGTGTATGCGGCTACGCCTGCGCGGTCTGCATTGGTGCTGGCAGCCTCGACCGCTCCAGCATTTCGGTCCGAACCGTAAAAGATTGCGCTCAGTCCCCCCTGTGATCTGTCATTACGCATCCCGGCCCAAGCTTGAGAATCGAAACCATGCAGGTCTTCGAAGGCAAAGTTTCGGGATCTGCCCGGGTTCAGCCCCATTGCAATCTCGGCCGCTTCGATAACAAATGTGCCCGAACCGCACATCGGGTCCAGAACGGGTTCAGACCCGTCAAACCCACATTCACGCAGAAACATCGCGGCCATGGTCTCGCGCATCGGGGCCTTGGCCACCGCCGGTTTATGGCCACGCTTATGCAGGGGTTCGCCAGAAGTATCGACCGAGAAGGTGCAGATATCCTTTTCGATGCGCAGCAGAACACGCAGACCAGCGTCGGACGAGATTGGCGCCCCCAGCGTTTCGGTGATCGCTCGCTCGACCCGCTGACGGGCGGCTCCGGCGTGATAGATACGAGATTTTCGGCTTGTTGCTTCCACTTTGACCGGTATTTCCGAACGCAGAAAGTCGGACCAGGGGAATTTGCGCGCCCGTTTGTCGAGCTGCGCCAGATGCACGGCCGGAAAGTTGCCCATTCGAACCAGCACCTTGTTGGCCCCGCGCAGACTCAGATTGGCGCGCCAAACTTCTGACCAGCCGCCATGGCAGCTTACTCCGCCGGGTATGATTTTCGCGCCAGCGAATCCCTTTTCGACGGCTTCGGCCTGCAATGGCACTTCAAGCCCCGGGGTGGCCACCAGAAAAATCTCAAGATCACGTGTCTGTTCCATTGGGCGTGCTTACACTGGAAGGTCATCTGGTGCGACCGGCAATTTCTGCGAGCTAAAAAGGAAACATTTCAAGGGAAAGTGAAAATCAATGTGTGATTTTGGTGGCAACGGGTTTGCTTTTAGCCTCATCCCCGCGTAAAGGAGCCGAAATCGGAATTACGCCCGCGGAATTTGGACGCATTTCGACGCTTTTGCGACGACTGTTAAAAAATCCTGCGTTATTGTCCGACACTGTTAAGGTGTTGGTCTGACCGGCGCAGATAAAGAGGCTTGGAAGACAGTAGCAACATGCAAACTTTCAAACTGAAAAAAGGGTTGGAGTTGCCGGTGCAAGGCGCGCCGGATCAAACAATCCAGCCGGGACCTGAATTCAAAACCGTTGGGGTATTGGGCGGGGATTACCTGGGTCTGAAACCGCGCATGCTGGTGCAGGAAGGTGACACAGTACAGCGTGGCACACCGCTGTTCTGCCACAAGGATGCGCCTGAGGCGATGATGGTCGCCCCCCTCAGCGGCAAGATCGTGGCAGTCAATCGCGGCGCGCGCCGTGTCTTGCAAAGCGTCGTGATCGAGGTCTCGGACCCAAATGATACTGGGATTGATTTCTCGGGCGTGGGCAATACGGACAGCGCCGAAGGTGTGACTGAAAAACTGTGCATCGCTGGTCTTTGGACCGCCTTCCGCACGCGGCCCTATTCGAAAATGCCGGCGCCCGGCACCTCGCCTGCTGCGATTTTCGTCACAGCTATGGACAGTGAGCCGCTGGCGGCAGACGCGGCCGTGATCATCGCCGATGCCGGTGAGGCCTTTGCCGCTGGTCTGGGCGCGATTGCTAAGCTGACCGAAGGCAAGACCTATCTGTGCCATAAGGAAGGTGATGTCATTCCGGGCGCGGATGTGCCGGGGGTCGAAGCGGCAGCCTTCTCGGGCCCACACCCAGCCGGTTTGGCCGGGACGCATATTCACTTCCTCGAGCCACTAGCAGGGGACAAACAGGTTTGGACCATCGGCTATCAGGACGTGATCGCCATTGGTCGCCTGGTGCAGTCCGGTCATCTGGACCCTAACATAGTAATTGCCCTCAGCGGTCCGGGTGCGCGTCAGCCGCGTTTGATCCGTACTGTCATGGGTGCTTCGACTGATGATCTGACCAGTGACGAGATCGACGTGGACGGCACTCCGCGCATCATCTCGGGTTCGATCCTGTCGGGAACGCACGCCGAAGGACCGACCGCTTATCTGGGGCGTTTCGCGCGACAGATCAGCATCATCCGCGAAGATCATGACCAGATCCCGATGGGCTGGATTCGTCCGATGCCGTCGAAATATTCGGTGCAGCCGGTTTTGGGGTCTGCGTTCTCGCACAAGCTGTATAAGCTGACCAGTAACCTGAACGGTGGTCGCCGCGCGATGGTACCCACAGGTGTGTTCGAGCGTTTGATGCCGCAGGATTATCTGCCGACACAGCTGCTGCGCGCACTGCTGGTGATGGACACCGACAGCGCTCAGGCGCTGGGAGCGATGGAGTTGGACGAAGAGGATCTGGGCCTTGTCGGCTTTGCCTGTCCGGCGAAATATGAATACGGGCTGGCGCTGCGCGACTGCCTGACCAAGATTGAAAAGGAGGGCTGATCCAAATGGGTTTGCGCAGCTTCTTCGATCGGATCGAGCCGAACTTTACCAAGGGCGGCAAGTACGAGAAATATTTCCCCATCTACGAGATGGTGGAAAGCTTTATCTACACTCCGAAAACCGTTACATCCGTTGCCCCGCATGCACGGTCTTACATAGATATGAAGCGGATCATGACGTATGTCGTGATCGCGACGATCCCCTGCATCCTGTGGGGAATGTGGAACACCGGCTATCAGGCCAACAGCGCGATCGCCGATCTTGGGCCGGATGCGGCCACCGGATGGCGAATCGCCATCCTGCAAGCGTTCGGGATCTCGCTGGACCCGTCCAGCGTCTTTGCCAATGTGATGCACGGATTGATGTATTTCCTACCGATTTACATCGTCACATTGGTCGCGGGCGGTATCTTCGAGGTGATTTTCGCCACCGTACGAGGGCATGAAGTCAATGAAGGTTTCCTTGTTACCTCAATGCTTTACACTCTGATTATGCCCGCGTCTGCCCCGTTGTGGCAGGTGGCTCTGGGCATCATCTTCGGCGTGGTCATCGGTAAAGAGGTATTTGGCGGCACCGGTAAGAACTTCCTCAACCCTGCGCTGGTCGGGCGTGCCTTCCTGTATTTCGCCTATCCGGCGAATATGTCGGGTGACACGGTCTGGACCCCGGTTGACGGTTTTTCAGGTGCTACGGCGCTGTCGGTTTCAGCATCCGAAGGCTATCAGGCGCTGGCAGCCGAAGGTCTGACCTGGTGGAATGCCTTCATGGGCTTCATGCAGGGCAGCTTTGGCGAAACCTCGACACTGGCCTGCCTGATCGGGCTGGGCTTCCTGCTGGTGACGCGAATTGCCAACTATCGTTTGATCGTCGGTTGTCTGGGCGGCATGATTGTCTTTTCCCTGCTGCTGAACCTGATTGGTTCCGACACCAACCCGATGTTCTCAATGCCGTGGTATTGGCACCTTGTCGTTGGTGGCTACGCCTTTGGCCTGGTCTTCATGGTGACCGAACCGGTTTCAGCCAGCCACACCAATCTGGGTCGCTACATCTATGGCGCGCTTATCGGTGTCATGGTTGTGATGATCCGTGTGGTCAATCCGGCTTTCCCCGAAGGCATGATGCTGGCCATTCTGTTCGGCAACGTATTTGCACCGCTGATCGACTATTTCGTCGTTCAGGCCAACATTAAACGGAGGGCGCGTCGCCATGTCTGATACGCAATCCCCAGACAACAACGAGGCTCCCAAGGGCGCGATTGCTAAGTTTCTGGCGGCCTCGCCGGATTCGGTTGGTAAGACGATTTTCATCGCCGTCGCCGTCTGTCTTGTCGCCTCGATGGTCGTGTCATCGGCTGCTGTCAGCTTGCGCCCCGTGCAAGAGGCGAACAAGCTGAAAGACAAACAGGTCAACGTCCTGCAGGTGGCGGGTGTCTACGAACCCGGTGTCAACGTGACCGAAGCCTTCGCCGCGTTCGAGCCACATGTTGTGGAACTATCCACCGGCGAATTCGTCGATGATCAGTTCGATCCGGCCACCTTTGACGACATTGCGGCTGCAAGCGATCCTGAATTGAGCGTCGCGCTGGACGATGACCCGGCCGGGATCGGCCGCAAAGCCAAGTATCGTGTGATCTACTTGCTGCGTGATGATGCGGGTGATCTGGACAAGGTGATCCTGCCGCTGCACGGCTATGGTCTGTGGTCCACGCTCTATGGCTTTATCGCGTTGGAAAACAACGGCAACGATATCTTCGGTCTGCAGTTCTATCAGCATGGTGAAACCCCCGGTCTGGGTGCCGAGGTGGACAACCCCCGCTGGAAAGCGTTGTGGAGTGGTAAGAAACTGCGCGATGACGCGGGTGATCTGCAAATCACGGTCGCCAAGTCGCAGCCGGCTGCTGGACCTGACTTTTATGTCGACGCGTTGGCTGGTGCCACGCTGACTTCGGTTGGTGTTGATAACCTGGTGAAATTCTGGATGGGTGATGCGGGCTTCGCTCCGTTCCTGGCCAAACTGCAAGCAGGAGAGATTTGATGTCCCAGACCAAGAAAGAAATGCTGGTCGATCCGCTTGTCGACAACAACCCGATTACCCTTCAGGTTTTGGGTATCTGTTCGGCGCTGGCGGTGACATCGTCGCTACAGGTGTCGATCGTGATGGCGATGGCGGTGATCTTCGTGACCTCGTTCTCGTCCTTCTTCATTTCGTGCCTGCGCAACCAGATCCCCAGCTCGATCCGGATCATCGTGCAGATGGTGATTATCGCCTCGTTGGTGATCTTGGTGGACCAGATCCTCAAGGCCTATGCCTTTCAGATCTCAAAAACCCTGTCGGTTTTCGTCGGTCTGATCATCACCAACTGTATCGTGATGGGCCGCGCCGAAGCGTTTGCGATGAAGAACCCGCCGGTCGCGTCCTTCATCGATGGGATGGGTAACGGGATGGGCTATGGCCTGATTCTGCTGCTGGTCGGTTTCTTCCGCGAACTGTTCGGGGCGGGGTCGCTGTTTGGCGTGACCATCCTGCAAACCGTCAACAATGGCGGCTGGTACGTGCCCAACGGCATGCTGCTGCTGCCGCCATCGGCGTTCTTCATCATCGGTCTGATCATCTGGGCCTTCCGCACATGGAAACCGAGCCAGGTGGAAGAACGTGAATACAAAATTCAGCAGGTAGAGGCCCACTAATGGAAGGTCTGATTTCACTGGCCGTAAAGGCCATCTTTGTCGAAAACCTTGCGCTGAGCTTCTTCCTGGGGATGTGTACTTTCATCGCCGTATCCAAGAAGATTTCGACCGCGCTGGGTCTGGGTATTTCGGTGATGTTGGTGCAAGCGATCACCGTTCCCACCAACAACCTGCTGCTGACTTATCTGCTGAAACCGGGCGCGCTGGCCTGGGCCGGGTTCCCGGATGTGGATCTGACTTTCCTTGGCCTGATCTCGTATATCGGTGTGATCGCGGCGATGGTTCAGATCCTCGAGATGATCCTGGATAAGTATTTCCCGCCGCTCTACAACGCGCTGGGGATCTTCCTGCCGCTGATCACGGTGAACTGCGCCATTCTGGGTGGTTCGCTGTTCATGGTGGAACGCGACTATAACTTTGCTGAGGCCACGACCTATGGTCTGTCCTCGGGCTTTGGTTGGGCGCTGGCGATCACCGCAATGGCAGGCGTGCGCGAAAAGCTGAAATATTCGGACATTCCCGACGGCCTTCAGGGTCTGGGGATCACCTTCATCACCGCGGGGCTGATGGCGATGGCCTTCATGTCCTTCTCGGGCGTGAAACTGTAAGGAGGGACGAATGGAAACTTTTGGCCTAGGCGTCGTCCTCTTCACCCTGATTGTTATCGCACTGGTGACGATCATTCTGGCGGCACGTTCCAGACTGGTATCCACCGGTGATGTGAACATCACCATCAACGGCGAAAAAACCATCTCGGTGCCTGCGGGCGGCAAATTGCTGCAAACGCTGGCGGCTGAGAAGCTCTTTGTCCCGTCTGCCTGCGGCGGTGGCGGCACATGCGCGCAATGTCGGGTTAAGGTGCATGCAGGCGGCGGGTCGATCCTGCCGACCGAGGAAAGCCATATCACCAAGCGTGAGGCGGCCTGCGGTGACCGTCTGTCCTGTCAGGTTGCGGTCAAGCAGGACATGGATATCGAAGTCCCCGAAGAAGTCTTCGGCGTCAAGAAATGGGAATGCACCGTTCGTTCGAACGAGAACGTGGCCACTTTCATCAAGGCGTTGACGCTGAACCTGCCTGAGGGTGAGGATGTGAACTTCCGTGCCGGTGGTTACATCCAGATCGAAGCCCCTGCGCATGCACTGAAATATACCGATTTCGACGTTGAAGAGGAATACCGCGAGGATTGGGATCGCTTCAATCTGTGGCAGTACGAATCCGTGGTAAGCGAACCGATCGAGCGCGCCTATTCGATGGCGAACTATCCGGATGAGAAAGGCATGATCATGCTGAACGTCCGGGTTGCGTCGCCGCCTCCGGGTTCCGAAGGCATCCCGGCAGGTCAGATGTCGTCGTACATCTTCAATCTGAAACCGGGCGACAAAGTCACTATTTCAGGTCCGTTCGGTGAATTCTTCGCCCGCGACACGCAAAAAGAGATGGTCTTCATCGGCGGTGGTGCCGGTATGGCACCGATGCGCAGCCATATCTTTGATCAGCTCAAACGTCTTGAAAACCGCGACCGCAAGATCAGCTTCTGGTACGGTGCGCGGTCCAAGAAAGAGATGTTCTTTGTCGAGGATTTCGACACGCTGGCTGCAGAGTTCGACAACTTCGAATGGCACGTGGCCCTATCCGACGCGCAGCCCGAGGATGACTGGAAAGGCTATACCGGCTTCATCCACAATGTTCTGTTCGAGGAATACCTCAAGAACCATCCAGCGCCTGAGGATTGCGAGTTCTACATGTGTGGCCCGCCAATCATGAACCAGTCGGTCATCAACATGCTGCTGGATCTGGGTGTGGACCGCGAAGATATCATGCTCGACGATTTCGGCGGATAATAGACGAAGAAACCGGCGCAATCAGCGCCGGTTTTTTTTAAGCTGCGGGGTTGCGAACCCTCCGGATCGTAACCGGTTAGCCGACGATCATCTGCTTCATGCGAAGTGCTTCATATTCCAGTTCTTTCAGGCGGAAATGCACGACGTCGCCGATGGTGATCACACCGCACAGGTTGCCATCGCGTAGGACAGGCATGTGGCGGAAACGGCCATCGGTCATAGTTTTCAGAACATCATCCAGCAGATCATCAGGTGAACACGTCTTAACTTCGCGCGTCATCAGATCCGCGACCGCTTGAGGCAGGGTCTGGCCGGGCGTATCCGCCATGCGCCGCACGATATCGCGCTCGGACAGGATGCCCTGCAACGCGCCGTTCTGATCGGTCACCAGCACCGCCCCAATCCGCTTTTCCTTGAGCGTATTGACCACCGAATGGATCGTATCGTTCGGGCGCACCGAAAACACCGCATCCCCTTTACCATCCATCAGCTTGGCCACGGTGGTCTGCGCATGCGACAAGTTCGATTCCGTCGATTGGCTGTATGTGGTCTTGTCAGCTTTGTCGCCGCGTTTGGGGGCCTGGTAAGAGGTTGGGGCCATGGGCAATCTCCTTCGTGGTACTGCAAAGTCTTTCCCTTTTACCTTAGCGCAGCTAAACGACCTGTATAGGGTGCAATTGCGCTGATCGGCAGAAACCCCCGTCAAAAAAGGACGCTTAAGCCTTTGACCGACCTGTATCTTACTCCGCCAGTGGCCGCTTTGATTTTCTTTGTGGTGGTTGTGTGCGGCCATAATTTCCGCATGACGTGGAAACAACAGCCGCCGGGATGGCAAAAACGGGCCTGGTTGTTTGGTCTGCCTGCGGGAATCGGCCTTTTGGTGCTAGGCTTTTTACCGCTGAAGCTGTGATGGCGATTTGACTCTGACAAGGGTGGCTGGCATATGCCGGGCACTGATTTTCCAGGAGATCGCCCATGCGTCTTGTGCCTGTACTGGCCTTTGCCACTTTGTTGTCCGGCTGCCTGTTCGATAAGGAGCCCGAAGTGGTTCGCCTGTCGGGCGAAACGATGGGAACAACGTTCAACATCACCGCAATCGGAGAGGATTTGGACGAGAACGCACTGGCTGCGGCGATCGAAGAGACACTGGCCCAGGTCAACGCCAAGATGTCCAATTGGGATCCGAATTCCGAGGTTTCGACCTTTTCAGCCGCTACCAGCACCGATCCGATGCCGGTATCAGCAGAATTCGCATTGGTGATGGCGGCTGCAAATGACGTGCATGAGAAAACTGGCGGCACGTTCGACGTTACTCTTGGACCCTTGATCGAACTGTGGGGCTTTGGCCCGCGCAAGCCAGAGGATCCGGTGCCTTCGGATGTCGAGGTTCTGGAAGCATTGAATGGTGTCGGACAGAGCCGATTGCTGACACTGGATGCAGAGGCCGGGACGCTGGCCAAATCCCAACCTAATGTTGGGATCAACCTGTCCGCTATTGCCAAAGGGTATGGCATCGACGCAGTGGCCGAGACCCTGCACGATGCCGGGATTGAGAATTATCTTGTCGAGATTGGCGGCGATCTGGTCACCAAAGGGCAGAACGATAAGGGTGAGGATTGGCGGATCGGTATCGAAAAGCCGCAGGCTGGGGCGCAGACGCCACAGCTGATCGTGTCGGTCAGCGATCTGGGCATGGCCAGCTCAGGCGACTACAAGAACTTTTTCGAACACGACGGTGTGCGGTATTCACATATCATCGACCCGACAACTGGGCGACCGATCACGCATCGGACCACTTCGGTGACTGTTCTGGCCGAAAACGCGATGATGGCGGATGCGTGGGCAACTGCGATGCTGGCGCTGGGTCAGGAAAAGGGACTGGACCTGGCCGAGGAATATAAACTTGCCGTGTATTTCATCTCGCGGGATGTGACAGGCGGCGAAGAAGCCTATATCACGGTGCACAGCACCGCGTTCAAAGACGCGCTTGGAACCAACTAACTGGCGGGAACCACGATGAGCACCTTTATTCTGGCCTTTATTCTGCTTGCCCTGGTGATGGTGGGCATGTCGCTGGGTGTTATGCTGATGGGTAAAACTATCAAAGGCAGCTGCGGCGGTCTGAATGCGATCTCGGGGGCGGATAAATGTGTGGTTTGCCAGAAGGACGTCGACCCCGACAGCCCGCTGCGCGACAAGTTGCAGTGCAAACGCGCCAAGAAGATGCTGGAACAGATGGAGCGGCAGGCCGAAGCGTAAATTGCGCTTCGCTGCGGGCTGGGAATTGGCTAGCTAGGTCCCTGACTATCGGGGAGGCACCGCGTTGGCCAAAGCCAAAAACATCCTGTTCATCATGTTCGACCAGCTGCGCTGGGATTATCTGAGTTGCTACGGCCACCCGCATCTGCACACTCCGAACATTGATCGTTTGGCCGCGCGCGGTGTGCGGTTCAATCGGGCCTATATCCAATCCCCTATTTGCGGCAATTCCCGCATGTCGACCTATACGGGGCGCTATGTGCATTCGCATGGCGCATCGTGGAACGGCATTCCGTTGAAGGTCGGCGAGATGACTATGGGTGACCATTTGCGTAAGGCAGGGATGGAATGCTGGCTGGTCGGCAAAACCCATATGCGCGCGGATGCCGAAGGCATGGCACGGCTGGGTCTGGAACCCGACAGCCTGATCGGTGCCCGCGTGGCAGAATGCGGCTTTGACGTGTTCGAGCGCGACGACGGTATGCGCCCGGAAGGTCTGGACGGGTTCTACGATCCGGGCGGTGCCAGAGAGTACAACAAATATCTGACCGACAAAGGCTATGAGAGCGACAACCCCTGGCATGACTTTGCCAACTCGGGGTTGGATGCGGACGGCAACGTGTTGTCCGGCTGGTTCCTGAAAAATTGAACCGAGCCCGCAAATATCGCCGAAGAAGACAACGAAACGCCGTATCTGACTGAGCGCGGCATAGACTTCATGGAGAGCCATGACGGCCCGTGTGCTGCCATCTGAGTTTCATCAAGCCACACTTGCCCTATATCGTGCCCGAACCTTATGCCTCGATGTATGGCCCCGAGCATGTGTTTCCGGTGGTGCGATCCGCGGCTGAACGTCAGAACGCTCATCCGGTGTTGCGTGCCTTCATGAACACGAAGATCGGCCAGACCTTCTCACGTCAGGAGGTGCGCGATGCGGTGATCCCGGCCTATATGGGCTTGATCAAACAAGCCGATGACCAGATGGGGCGGCTTTTCGACTGGATGGAGATAACCGGCCGGATTGAAGATACGATGATCGTTCTGACCTCGGATCATGGTGATTTTCTGGGCGATCACTGGATGGGGGAAAAGACTTTCTTCCACGATGCCTCGACCAGGGTACCCATGATCATTTGCAACCCATCACCCGAAGCAGACGCCACGCGCGGTACGGTCAGTGACGCACTGGTCGAATCCATCGACCTGGCTCCGACTTTTGTGGACATTGTGGGGGCTGAAGTGCCATCGCAAATCCTTGAAGGGCATTCGCTGTTGCCGATCCTACATGGCCAACAGACTGAGACGCCACGCGGTGTTGTGGTCTGCGAATATGACTATTCCGCTTCGCCGATTGCCGAGGTGTTGAAAACCTTGGTCCGGGATGCGGTAATGTTCATGGTTGCCGACAAAAAGTGGTAGTTGATCCATTGCGAAGGCGGCCACCGGCCGATCCTGTTCGATCTGGAAAACGATCCGGACGAGTTGACGGATCTGGGCAACAGCCCGGAGCACGCCGAGATTATAGCTGAGATGTATGATCATCTGTTTGCCTGGACGCGCCGCCCGTCGCAGTGCACCACCCGGTCGGAACAGCAACTGATTGAGATGCGGACTAAAAGCAGGGGCAAGGGCGTTGTCTTAGGGGTATACGACGAAAATGACACTCAGCTGGAATTGACAGTCAAATATCGGGGCCGCAAGGCCCGGCCATTCGCCGAGTATTTAGGTAAAGAAAAGCTGCCTCCGCGTTAATTCTGCAACCGCAGGCCAAAAGGCGGTTCACCCGCTGAAATTCAGGCAGTAAAAGACCGAGCAAGAGCAGAAACCCGGAGAGCCAAAAAATGACCGCCCCCAAACCCGTCGTCCTGTGCATTCTTGATGGGTGGGGCCTGTCCGAGGATACCAAAGCCAACGCGCCGTATCTGGCCGATACGCCTACGTTCGACACCATCATGGCCAATGGGCCACATGCCACTCTGGTCACGCATGGGCCCGATGTTGGCCTGCCCAGTGGTCAGATGGGAAATTCCGAGGTCGGTCATACCAATATTGGCGCTGGTCGCATCGTGGCTATGGATCTGGGGCAGATTGATCTGGCGATCGAAGACGGCTCATTCTTCGACAATGACGCCTTGCAGGATTTCATTGCGAAGGTGAAAGCATCAGGCGGGACCGCGCATTTGATGGGTCTGGTGTCGGATGGCGGGGTGCATGGGCATCTGAACCACATCATTGCGGCCGCAAAGGCGATTACTGATGCCGGTGTTCCTGTGGCGCTGCACGCGATCACCGATGGGCGCGACGTGGCTCCGAAATCGGCCTTTACCTATGTCGCCGAGCTTGAAGATCGCTTGCCCGAAGCCGCACGCGTTGTCACGGTCAGTGGGCGTTATTTTGCGATGGATCGCGACAATCGTTGGGAGCGCGTCGGCGAGGCCTATGAGGCGATGATCAAGGGGCAGGGGCGGATTGCGGCCACGGCCCATGGCGCGATTGACCATGCCTATAACCAGTCGGAAACCGATGAGTTTGTCGTGCCGACCGTTTTGGCTGGCTATGACGGTGTCAAAGATGGCGACGGGGTCTTTTGCCTCAACTTCCGCGCGGATCGAGCGCGTGAGATTTTGCGTGCGATTGGTGAGCCCGAATTCACCGATTTCGACACCGGTCCACGCCCACATCTGTCTGCGCTGCTGGGAATGGTGGAATATTCAGATGGTCACAGTGCCTATATGACCACTGTGTTCCCCAAGCGCGATATCGTAAATACGCTGGGCGAATGGGTTGCCAAACAAGGGCGGCGTCAATTCCGTCTGGCCGAGACCGAGAAATATCCGCACGTCACGTTCTTCCTCAACGGCGGTAAGGAAACGCCCGAGGTGGGCGAGGACCGTTACATGCCAAAATCGCCGAAAGTGGCGACATATGACTTGCAGCCCGAGATGTCCTCGGCCGAAGTGACAGCCAAGTTCGTCGAGGCGATTGAGGCCGGGTATGACCTGATCGTCACCAACTACGCCAACCCTGACATGGTTGGCCATACGGGCGATCTGAAAGCCGCGATCAAAGCCTGTGAGGCGGTGGATCAGGGGCTGGCGCAAGTTGTGGCCGCGCTGAAATTGGCAGGCGGTGCGATGATCGTCACGGCCGACCACGGCAATTGTGAGATGATGGTGGACCCTGAAACCGGCGGGCCACACACCGCTCATACGCTCAACCCGGTGCCCGTGGCGCTGGTCGGCGGGCCGAAAGGTGCAACGCTGCGCAATGGGCGTCTGTCCGATCTGGCCCCGACCCTGTTGCAGTTGATGGGCCTTGAGCAGCCGCCTGAAATGACCGGCAAGAGCCTGTTGTCATGACGTTGCGCGCGTTTCTTTTGGCACTGCTGTTTGCGGCGCCGGTCCATGCTCAGACCGACCCGTCCACATCCGCGCTGAATGCGGCGCAAATGCTGGAAGAGGCGTCCGTCGCCCTGACCGAGGCGGACAGTGCCCGCGACCGCGTGCGCGCCCTGACCGAAACCATTCAGGCCTATGAGGCTGGTTTAACCGCCATGCGCGAGGGTCTGCGTCGGGCGGCCACGCGCGAAGCCCAGTTGGGCGCAGAACTACGCAGCCGCGAGGACGAAATCGCGCAGTTGCTGGGCGTGTTGCAAACCATCGAAACGACAGCGCCACCTGTGCTAATGCTGCACCCTTCGGGTCCTTTGGGATCGGCCCGGGCAGGTATGATGCTGTCCGAAGTCACGCCGGGCCTGAACGCTCGTGCGCGGGAACTGGCCCATGACCTGCAAGAGGTTCAGACTTTGCGGCAGCTACAGCAAAGCGCCGCCGATACCCTGACTGAGGGTTTGACTGGTGTTCAGACTGCCCGCACACAATTGAGCACTGCCATTGCAGACCGGACCGACTTGCCGGTGCGCTTTGTTGAAGACCCGATTCGAACGGCAATTCTGATCTCGTCTACCGAGACATTGGAAGGGTTTGCCAGCGGCCTGTCGGAAATCTCCGAAGGAGGGATTGCTGATACCAATGCGGATATTTCCCAGCGCAAGGGCGAGGTTGCCTTGCCTGCGCAGGGTGTTGTGCTGCTTCGTGCTGGCGAGACCGATGCAGCAGGCGTCAAGCGTCCTGGTGTGGTGCTGGGCACGCGACCCCGCGCAATTGTGACTTCACCGACGGCGGCGACGATACGCTATCGTGGACCGCTGCTGGATTTGGGGAATCTGGTGATACTTGAGCCGCAACCGGGGCTTTTATTCGTATTTTCCGGCCTGCAAGAGGTTTACGGCAACCCTGGTCAAGTAATCCCTGAGGGTACTCCGGTGGGTCTGATGCCCGGTGAAACGCCGGAAATCGGCGCTATTTTGTCAACAAGCAGTGATGGCACTGGAACTGACCGGTCAGAAACGCTCTATATAGAGGTAAGACAAGATAACAGCCCCGTGGACCCGGAGTCGTGGTTTCGGACCAGCAAGGATGGATAAACGAGTATGAAGAAATTTGTGATGGCCGCTTTGGCCGGAACCGTGGCAGGTGTCGTAGCAACCACTCAGATCGCTGGCCCGCTGTTGGCGCAGGAGGCTGAAAACAACTCCAGCGTTTATCAGCAACTTGATCTGTTTGGCGACATTTTCGAACGCATCCGCGCGCAATATGTCGAAGAGGTCGAGCCCGAGGAACTGATCGAAGCAGCCATTGACGGCATGTTAACCTCGCTGGACCCGCATTCCAGCTATCTGTCGCCTGACGATGCCGAACAGATGCGTGTACAGACCCGTGGTGAATTTGGCGGGTTGGGGATTGAAGTCACGCAGGAAGAGGGTTTTGTGAAAGTTGTTTCTCCGATCGACGACACCCCGGCGGATGCGGCGGGGATCGAAGCCGGAGATTTCATCACCCATGTCGATGGTGAAAGCATTTTGGGCCTGACGCTGGACAAGGCAGTTGATCTGATGCGCGGTCCGGTCGGGTCCGAGATCATCATTACTGTGGTCCGCGAAGGTGAACCCGAGCCTTTCGATGTCACCATCATCCGAGACACGATCAAACTGACCGCCGTACGGGCGCGCACCGAAGGCACCAGCGTCGTACTGCGTGTAACCACCTTTAATGATCAGACGTTCCCCAACCTACAAGAAGGGCTGAGCGAACAGATCGAAGAGGCCGGGGGCATCGAAAAAGTAAACGGCTTTGTTCTGGATCTGCGCAATAATCCCGGCGGACTGCTGACGCAGGCCATCAAGGTTTCCGACGCCTTCCTGAACGAAGGCGAGATCGTCTCGACCCGCGGTCGCGATCCGGGTGAGGGTGAGCGTTTCAACGCTTCGCCCGGCGATCTGGCCGAAGGTAAACCAATCGTGGTTCTGATCAATGGCGGTTCGGCTTCGGCCTCCGAGATTGTTGCCGGTGCGCTGCAGGATCACCGTCGCGCCATCGTGGTCGGCACCAAGAGCTTTGGTAAGGGTTCGGTGCAGACAGTTATGCCATTGCGCGGTGACGGTGCCATGCGCTTGACCACATCGCGCTATTACACGCCGTCGGGTCGCTCGATCCAGGCGCTTGGTGTCAGCCCTGACATCATCGTCGAACAGCCGCGACCAGTGCCGGATGCCGAGGAAGAGGATGCGAACCGTCCCACCCGGTCCGAGGCCGATCTGCGTGGCAGTCTGAACAATGACAGCCTCAGTGAAGATGAGATTCGTCAGATCGAAGAAGACCGCGCCCGCGCCGAAGCAACCGCTGAGTTGCGGGAAGAGGATTATCAAATGGCCTACGCCATCGACATCCTTAAAGGATTGTCGGCCTTCAACCCGAACGGGCCGTCACAGTAAACGGAAAGGGCCGCCAGACAGGCGGCCCTTTTTCTTTGGTGGGTTAGCTTTCCACTTTGTGCAGCTTTTCTTCATCCAGAAGGATCGCCAAAACGATGCCGATGGATACTGACACAGTGGCAAAAATGAACGCCATGTTCATGCCGGTGTCAAAGGCTGCCGCAATGGCGGATTTGACCTTTTCGGCCTCGGCCGTGCTCAGTTTTTCCATGACGGCTCGCGCGGACGAGGTGATCAAGGTGCCGCTGTTGATGGCCCGCTGATCGGCTTCCGACATGGTAATTCCGGCAGCCGTCAGGCGTTCACCCAGGCTTTGCAGGCTTGCCAGATACATGATCGCAGTCGCACAGGCCACCGAGATGGCGCCATAGACGAGGTGGGTCATGAAGCTAAGTCCGCCAACCAATCCAGCCCGTTCCGGTTTTACCGCACAGACAGCTGCGGTGCCTGATGGACCAACCGTCAGTGTGGCCCCGAGCCCGATCATCGCCATGCCGGGCAGGATTTGGATATAGCCCAGTCCTGCGGGCATCACGACGACACTGGCCGCCCCGACAGTGGCGCAGAGGTAGCCCCAGAACAAAAGCCGTTTGGGGCCGAAATCGTTGTATAGCTTGCCCGACAGGATAGAGCCCACGGCCAGTAGCACAGTCAGCGGAGCCAGCCCGAAGGCAGACTGCAAGGTCGACCAGCCCAGAACCTTTTGCATATATTGCGGGAAATACATCAGTCCAACAAACGCGGCTGAGACGTTGAACATATTCAGCCCCAAAGTGATGCGGAATTCCCTGTTCACCATCATTTGCGGCAGCAGCAGCGGTTCTTTTACCCTTTTTTCCACCTGCGGGAACAGAACGAACAGCACAGCGCAGACGAAGAACAACATAAGCAAAGGTGACGAAGTCCAGCCCCAATCTGCGCCTACATCCAATCCGTAGAGCAGCAACAGGACCGCGAAGGACAGGACAGCCATACCTGCAAAGTCGATATGCTCACCCTGTTTGTGATGGGTTTCGCGCTCCATCAACAACAGGGCGGTAACCATCGAAATGGTCGCAAACAACACATTCGCAAGGAAGAATAGTCTCCAATCTCCCAGGTTGACCACTGTGCCGCTGATCAGCGGCCCGATGACGTTACCGCAGGTGACGCCCGCCAGGACCAGCCCCATGATCATGGCGCGATGTTCTGGACGCGAGACTTTGGTGGCGCCAAAAGCCAGTGTGCAAGGCCAGACACACCCTGCGCCGATCCCTTGCAATGCCCGAGAGACGATCAGGAAATCCAGACTGGGCGAGACAAAGCACATGACCGAGGAAAACAAAAATATCGACAGGCCGATCAGCATCATCTTGCGATGTCCATACATGTCGCCTAGCCGACCCCCTGCAACCATGGTCATGGCAAAAAACAGAGCATAGATGTTCAGAACCCATTGGGTGCTGGTGATATCGGCGTCGAAACTGTTTTCGATGGCCGGAACCAGGATCAACGCACCGGTAAAGTCGATTCCGATCCCGAACCCCGTCACCATCAACGCAATGACTTTGACGACACTGCTGCGGTCCATGAGCTTGCCCAGGTTGCTGCGGTTCGCTCAAGGATGCACGGGATTCTTGTGAAAAGATAGGGACTTGCCCCGTGGCAGATTATTCGTCTGTGCTCTGCGCCCGTCGGAACGCGCGTTTCAGCATGTCCAGTTCCGCTCGCAACAGCTCGACCTCGGCGCGCAAATCATCTGCCGCCGGAACGCCTGCGATGATTGTGAAATCCCCGAGTTTTTCGGACGTGACAGTGTCCACGATGACAAAGCTATGCACGCCATCAGATAAAGCCACCACCGGCACGGGAACGGTCAGCGTCCAACCGTTATCCGAAGGTTTTACCTGCACATCCTTCAAGGGTTCGCCGAGATACAGCACCTCGACTTGCGTCTCGGCCTGCAGGTATCCCTGCCAGAGACCGTTTTCGAACCGGATGGGTGTCAATGTCGGATGCGTCATAGCCGGACCTTTTTACAAATCGGCGCGATGGTGGCGACAGAAGGTCAGATCGCGCAGGGATACGCGATTCATCCGCGGGTTTTCAAAGATCAGGTCCAGCCAGATTTTCTCGATCCGCGACTCGTTCAGGGGCAGATGGGCTAGATCGAAGTCAACCGAAGCTGAAGACGCAGGCAGGTCCAGCTTGCGCAGAACCTGTTCCGCATTGGGTCCATGCTGGATGTTGAGGCGGGCGAAAACCTTAAGAGGATGCTCGGTCTCGATCAGCGTATCCACACGCATCAGATGCTGTTTAGTCAGGCCCTGAACGGCATCGCGCGGTAACTCCACGGACAGGGATAGGAAAGAGCCTGAAAACCCGAAGATCTCGACCATCAACCCAAATGCGGCCAGATCCTTGTCGCGAGAATTTCGGGTTTGCCGCATCCCTATTTCGGCCAGAGAGCAGTCGTGGAACAAAGTCACCTGCTGATCCATCTGCGCCCGACGCGGGGCCGAGGCCACACCCGGGCGCGCCAACGGCCCGCGCCACAAATCCGGACGCCAGCACCAATCGGTGCCAAGGGGTTTGGGAAACTGGGTGGATCCGATTCGGGGCCGGGCGAGGCGGCTGTCAGCTTCATGAATGAGCCTTTGCAGATGCGTGCGCAGCTTGCGCGCATCGTCGCGCTGCTGCCGCAAAAGCGGTTCAGGCGTGACCGACGCACCTCGCAGAACCTGACGCCAGCGTTCGACGGCGCGGCGGTGAATATAGCGATCCAGAAGTCTGCCCATGGCCCCATCATTCAGAGTGTGATCCTGTTTAGTCAAAGACAACGCAGGGTTTAAAGGAGAATAAACGATACTGGGGGTCAAATCTCGCGAATTTGTGACTGACAGGGCGGATGGGCAATCCAACCGAATCCTGCTAGCTCGACCTTTCTTGCAATCGAACGGGTCAGTGCGTACCGTCTGTTACCGATTGCAGTGGATCATCCGAAAAACGCATCCAAAAGATTTGAGGCAAGGCCGGGGTATGGAACCCACTCTGTTCGCTTTCATATGGAAACACTCGAAGAAACAACAGCTTGTCCTGCTGTTTCTGACGGTTTTGTCGTTTCCGTTCCTCTATGCCTCTCTTGAGTTGCCCAAGCAGATCATCAACGGGGCCATTGGCGCGCCAAGTGAAACGGTGACGGTACTGGGCTACTCTGTAACGCAGGTGCAGTACCTGTTGATCCTGTGTTTTGCCTTTTTGGCTACGGTGATTGCCAGCGGGTTGATGAAAATGCGCATCAACACGATGAAAGGTGTGTTGGCAGAGCGGATGCTTCGGCGGCTGCGGTTTACCCTGATCCACCGTACCATGCGCTTTCCGAAATCCTATTTTGCCACGACCAGCCAGGGCGAACTGGTGTCGATGATCACCTCCGAGGCTGAACCGATGGGCGGGCTGATGGGTGACGCGATTGCGCAGCCGGTATTTCAGTTCGGCCAGATGATGACTATCGTCACCTTTCTGTTCATGCAGAGCGTCTGGTTTGGCCTTGCCAGCGTCGCGCTGATCCCGTTGCAGGCCTGGCTGATCCCAAAGCTGCAGCGCCAGATCAACCTGCTGAACAAGGAACGCATTCAGGAAGTGCGCAACCTCAGCTCGGAAATTGGAGAAAGCGCGGCTGGCATCAGCGATCTGCGCACCAATGGCGGCTGGCGGTACAGGCAGGCGCAATTCAGCCATCGGTTGGGGCGTTTGTTCGAGATTCGGTTCAAGATCTACAACAAAAAGTTCTTTATGAAGTTCCTCAACAACCTGATCACGCAGATGACGCCGTTCTTGTTCTATTCTGTTGGCGGCTATCTGGCGATCACGGGTGAGGTGACGGTTGGCGCGTTGGTTGCGGCGCTGGGGGCGTACAAGGATCTCAGCGGTCCGTGGAAGGACCTGCTGACCTATTACAATCAGGTGCAGGACATGTCCCTGCGGTGGGAAGTTGTGACTGAACGCTTTGCGCCCTCAAACATGATCCCTGAAAATCTGTTCGTGGGTGAGCCCGAGACAATTCCGCATCTTACGGGTGATATCGAATTGCGTAATGTCACCGTGCGCGACAACGACGGCAAAACCATCCTGGAAGATATCGACCTGACTATTCCCAAAGGCGCACGGGTCGCAATCCAGTCGACCCACGCCGCAGAACGCAACGCGCTGGCGCAGGTGCTTACCCGCGAAGTTCTGCCGGTGCAGGGCGATGTGATCATGGCGGGTCACAATCTGAAAGACCTGCATCAGGTCGTGATCGCAGCCCGGATCGGCTATGCCTATTCGCGGCCTTATCTGTTTGATGGCACGTTGGGCGACAACCTGCTGATGCCCCTGCGCCCGCATCCTCAGCATGAGGCGGACGTCGCCATTTCCCCAAGCCGCTGGCAGATCGAAGCCGCACGGTCAGGGAACCCGACAGACTCGCTGACGGATGAATGGATTGACCCCGGACTAGCCGGGTTGGACAATGTCGATGATATTCGGGCCTGGTGGTTCCAGCTCGTCGAAGCCATGGGCACTGATGAACTTATGCTGCGCCGAACTTTGCGCACGCAGTTTGATCCCAATCTGCATCCCGATCTGGCGCAGGATGTGGTCAAACTGCGGGGTACGATTGCTGAAAAGCTCCGGGAAAAAGGGCTGGACCGGCATGTCTATCGGTTCGATCCGGACCGCTTTAACCCCGCCGTGCCCTTGGGTGGCAACCTGCTATTTGCAACCCCGTCCCGGGATATTACCCCCGATTCACTGGCCGATGATCGGCGGTTCAAAAACATACTTGGGAAACACGATCTTGCCGATGATGCCATGTCCCTGGCCAGCGCTGTGATGGATACGCTGGATCAAGCCTTTGGGCGCGACGGCACCGACCACCCCCTATTCCTGCGACTTGGTATAGCCAAGGACATGTATCACCGTCTGCTCGACATTAAGGATCGACGTAAGTCGAAAGGCGAAAACGGGATCACCGAGGATGAGCGCGCCTTGTTGCTGACCCTGCCGTTCCTGCTAACTGCCGAACAGATCGGCCCGGATTTCCCTGAGGAATACAAAGACAAGATTCTATCCATCCGCAAAGATCAGGCCGAACGGCTGCGGGGGGCGCTGGACGGTATGTTCTTGCCGCTGTCTCCTGACAGCTACATCCCACGCCTGACCGTGATGGAGAATGCAATTTATGGGCGGGTGTCGCTGATGGCTGGTGCCCATGCCGATGAGATCGAGGATGTCGTCGCCCAGGCCGTGAACGAGGCCGGTCTGCGCCGTCGGGCCGCATCAACCATGTACGATCTGCCGACAGGGCTGGGCGGAAACAACCTGCCGACTGTGTTTCAGGAGCGCGCAGCGTTTTCCCGCGCCGGTATCAAACGCCCGGATATTCTGATCCTCGACAAAGCGCTGGCCAGTCATGATTCTCAAAGTCGCCTGCGTACGCGTCTGCGGCTACGTGAATTGCTCCCCGATTCTATCATGATCTTCATGGAGGATCATTTTGCCCACCCCGAGGCCTATGACCTGTTCATCGAGATAAAAGATGGCCGGATTGACGGTGTCTCGCGGACGCAAGCCCACCACGAAGACGGTGCCTCGGCTGATCTGAGCCGTAAGCTGCAAATCATATCTTCAACCGAGCTGTTCTCGGGGCTCGATGCACGCAATCAACGGCTGCTGGCCTTTTCAGCACAGTGGTACGAGGCAGCGGCTGGGCAAGTAATCTTTTCCCGCGGGCAAGCACCTGATGCGGCTTATCTGTGTATTACGGGGCAAGCCAATCTGGACTGGACCGAAGACGGCGGCGGCACGCGCACCATATCAATCATCGAACCGGGCCGTTTGATCGGCGATCTGTCAATCATCACCGGAGAAACACGCCAACTTGATCTAACGGCGGCCACAGATTGTACGTTCCTACGCATCGGAGCCGAAGAACTGCGCGCCGTGATCGAAAGCGATGCGTCGGTTGCGGTTCGGCTGCTGCAAACGGTTGCCGGGTATCTGACGACGCTGTCCACCAGGATTAGCACCGTCCAGAAGACGTCAGAGGTTTTCCCCGACGCCACACAACCCATCGCGGGCGAAAGCCCCGGCAACAGTGCTTGATCCTGACGCATACTCCGCCCACGAGCAACTTGTGGGTGCCGCCCGCGCCCGGCCTGAACTGTGGCGCCTTATGATGGGTCTGATTATTGTACTTGTCCTGTATGTGGCGCTGAATACAGTTTTGTTTGCAATTGTCGGGCACTTGGTTCAGCCGGAACAGGCGCAGGGCCTTTTGTACGGCACCTCACCCATGGCGACACTGATATTGCTGCTGAGTTTTGGGTTCCTGACGCTGGGCGTCGCCATCGCCGTCCGCCAGATGCAGCACCGGTCACTGGCTGCAATTATGGGTCCGCGGAACTTGTTTTTGCACCAGTTCTGGCAAGTTTTGCGGGCATTGGTGATTCTGGGCGTGGTGATGGCAGCTCTGCCGCCCTACGGCTTTGGAGAGGATCTGACTCCTAACCTGGCCTTGTCCACTTGGCTCCTCTTGCTGCCGGTTTCGGTGATCGCCGTCCTGATTCAGACCAGCGCCGAGGAAATACTGTTTCGCGGATATATTCAGCAATCTTTGGCGGCCAGATTTCGGTCACCGGTGATCTGGATGGGTTTGCCTTCGGTTCTGTTTGCTGCGGGGCACTATGCGCCCGGTGTAACCGGTGAAAACGCATTGTTGGTGGCCCTATGGGCGTGTATTTTTGGCCTGCTGGCGGCGGATCTGACTGCAAGGTCGGGCACATTGGGTCCAGCTATCGCATTGCATTTCCTGAATAATGCGGTTGCGCTTCTTTTTGTTTCGCTTCCAGAAACACTCAGCGGACTGGCGTTATATCTACTGCCTGTTGATATGGCCGAGACTGGTGCGTTGCGGCAATGGCTGATTGTGGATTTCGCAGTGATGATAATCAGCTGGTTAACTGCACGCCTTGCGCTCAGGCGTTGATTGCATTTCCTTCCGTAGCGTCTTATTTGACGTCAACGCCGCATAACAAGGTTCCGACATGAACTGGATCACAAACTACGTCCGCCCCCGGATCAATTCGATCTTCTCGCGCCGGGAAGTGCCCGAAAACCTTTGGCACAAGTGCGATGAATGCGGCACGATGCTGTTTCACCGTGAACTGGCGGAAAATCAGAATGTCTGCACGCAATGTGATCACCACATGGCGATCACCCCGCGTGAGCGTTTTTCGCACCTGTTTGACGGTGGGATTTTCACCGAAGTTGAAGTGCCCGCGCCAACCGCCGATCCGCTGCAGTTTCGGGATCAGAAGAAATACCCGGACCGCATGAAAGCGGCCCAGAAAAAGACCGGCGAGTCTGAGGCGATGCTGGTCGCTCAGGGCGAAATCGGACGCACGCCGATTGTGGCTGCAGCGCAGGACTTCTCGTTCATGGGTGGTTCGATGGGCATGTATGTCGGAAACGCCATCATCGCTGCTGCGCAAGAAGCGGTGAAGTTAAAGCGTCCGTTGATCCTGTTCTCGGCTGCGGGGGGCGCACGGATGCAAGAAGGTATCCTCAGCTTGATGCAAATGCCGCGTACAACCGTGGCCGTCGAAATGCTGAAAGAGGCAAACCTGCCGTATATCGTCGTGCTGACACACCCGACCACCGGTGGTGTCACCGCGTCTTATGCGATGCTGGGTGACGTTCATATCTCGGAACCCAATGCGCTGATCTGCTTTGCAGGGCCGCGCGTGATCGAACAAACCATTCGTGAAAAACTGCCCGAAGGGTTCCAGCGCGCCGAATATCTGCTGGATCACGGCATGTTGGATCGTGTGACCAAGCGGACCGAGATGCGCGATGAGCTAATCACCATTACGCGGATGCTGATGAACCAGCCGCCGGCGGTCAAAGGCGATTTGCCCGCGCCCGAGCCCGACGACGCCATGGCCGAAACCCCGGCCGAGGAAACGGTCGAAGAATGACCAGCCCAACGTCTGACGTCATCCTTGACCGGATGATGGCGCTGCACCCCAAGATCATTGACCTGACCTTGGATCGTGTCTGGCGTTTGTTGGCGGCTTTGGACAACCCACAGACCAAGATGCCGCCGGTGATCCATCTCGCCGGAACCAATGGTAAGGGCTCGACCCAGGCGATGATCCGCGCCGGGCTGGAGGGCGCAGGGTTGTCTGTCCACGCCTATACATCGCCCCACCTCGCTCGGTTTCATGAACGTATCCGACTGGCCGGAGAGCTGATCTCGGAACCCGCGCTGACGGCGGTTCTGGATGAATGCTACGCAGCCAACGATGGTGAGAACATCACCTATTTTGAGATTACAACCTGCGCGGCCCTGCTGGCCTTTGCGCGTACGCAGGCGGACTATACGCTGCTTGAGGTCGGGTTGGGCGGTCGTCTGGACGCCACCAATGTCGTACATGAACCGGCGGTGACGGTGATCACACCAGTTTCGATCGACCACGAACAGTTTCTTGGGGACACGCTGGGGAAGATTGCCGCCGAAAAGGCGGGCATCATCAAGCCCGGTGTGCCCTGTATCGTTGGCCCGCAGCAGGACGAGGCGCTTGAGGTTATCGAATACACCGCCGCACGTCTTGGTGCGCCGCTCTTGGTTCACGGTCAACACTGGCATGTGCATGAGGAAAACGGGCGTCTGATCTATCAGGACGAAACCGGTTTGCGCGACTTGCCGTTGCCCAACCTGCTGGGCGCACATCAACTGCAGAATGCAGGCGCCGCGCTGGCTGTACTACGGCACCTAGATATGGGCGACGACGCCTATGAGGCCTCTGTCACCCGCGCCGAATGGCCCGCTCGTATGCAGCGTCTGAAAACAGGCCCCTTGGTCGAGGCCGCTCCGCAAGCCGAGCTATGGCTGGATGGCGGTCATAATGCGGCCGCTGGAATTGCGCTGGCGGATGTTCTGACCAGATTACCGGCCCGTCCGACGCATATGATCTGCGGTATGCTCAACACCAAGGACGTGGCGGGTTATCTTGCACCGCTTGCGACACAGGCCCAAAGCCTGACCGCCGTGTCGATCCCCGGCGAAGCCGCGACGTTGAGCGCCAAAGACACCGCTGCCGCCGCCACCAAAGTCAACCTGCCCGCAACAACCGCCGACAGCGTTGCCGACGCATTGCAAGCAATTGTTGGGGAAAATCCACAAGCGCGCATTCTGATCTGTGGCTCGTTGTACTTGGCTGGCAACATTTTGCGCGAAAACGGCTGAAAATTTCGCCCGCAAGGGCTTCATCTGGCCAATAATACCTCGGCCGAGACGGGCAAAGCGCGGGCGGGGGCAGAGCCCCCTATTTCCCCCAATCCTGAGCTTGCATTTCCCGCAGGCGCGAGGCGGTGCGTTCAAACTCGAACGTCCCTTCGCCCTCCACATAAAGCATCTCGGGTTCGGCTGCGGCGGAGCATATCAAGCGGACCTTGGCCTCGTACAAAGCATCGATCAGCGTGACGAACCGTTTTGCCTCGTTGAAGTTGTTGCGCGATAGCCGCGGGATGTCCTCAAGCACCAGAACCTTCAATTCCTCTGCAATCGCTAGGTAATCTGCAGGGCCCAGCATGCGCCCGCACAGATCGTAGAATGTGGCCCGTGCTACGCCGTTCCGGAATGCTGGCAGCTCGACTGACCGGCCCTTGACCTGCAAGATCAGCGGCTCCGCAGTGCCACCTGACAGATCGGTCCAGACGTCCCGAATGCTCTGCCGCGCTTCGGGTCCTATTGGGGTGAAGTAAACCGGCGCACCCTCCAACCGGTTCTGGCGGTAATCGGTGGGGGACACCAGCTCCCAAACCTGAAGTTGCTCCTTGATGCGGGCGATAAAAGGCAGAAACAACTGCCTGTTCAGCCCGTCCTTGTACAATTCATCAGGGTGCCGGTTCGAGGTGGTCACGACCACAACACCGCCCTCATACAACATATCGAACAGCCGCCCGACGATCATCGCATCGGTGATGTCGATGATCTGCATTTCGTCAAAAGCCAGCAGCTTGACCGATTTCACAACCTCCTGTGCGACAGGGGCCAGCGCATCCTCGACCCCGTCCTGACGGGCCTTGTGCATACCGGCATGAATTTCCTGCATAAAGGCATGGAAGTGAACACGTCGTGCAGGGATGTCCTCAAGAGCGTCGACAAACATATCCATCAACATAGATTTGCCGCGCCCCACGCCACCCCACAGGTACAACCCCTTTGGCGGAGGAGGGGGTTTGCGGAACAACCCTCGTTTTACCGGGGCTGACAACGCTGCGCGGATACGTTCGAAATGGGGTAGAACGGCCTCTTGCGCATCGTCCCGGGTCAGGCTGCCGTCGGCAATGCGGGCGTCGTAAATCGAAATCAGATCCGTCATGGGATCGAGCCATAGCGCCCGTGTTGCGCCTTGAAAAGCGGCCATTTCCCACGAACCATCAAATTTCCTTATCCGTGACCGCAAATCTGCTGATTTGACCGGCTGTTCAAATCCGCTACCGTCCGCCGAACTAATACCCTCGAGGTCCCCATGCCGCACCCTGCTCGCCTGCTGAATCCAATCCTGATCGTGGGATGTGTCATCATCACGGTCAGCTTCGCTGTGCGTGCCTCGTTCGGGGTGTTCCAGATTCCGATCGCCAGCGAATTCGGCTGGCTGCGCACCGATTTTTCCTTGGCCATAGCGATCCAGAATCTGGCCTGGGGGATCGGGCAACCAATCTTTGCTGCGATGGCCGAGAAGATCGGTGACAGAAAAGCCATCATCCTGGGTGCAATTACCTATGCAGTGGGCATGGTGCTGTCGGCCTGGTCCATCACGCCGTTCGGCCATCAGATGTATGCGTGGTTGGTTGGGTTTGGCATCGCAGGGACCGGCTTTGGTGTCGTGCTGGCGGTGGTCGGGCGTGCGTCATCCGACAAGAACCGCTCGATGTCTTTGGCTATTGTCACGGCGGCAGGCAGTTTTGGTCAGGTAATCGGCGCACCAACGGCAGAATGGCTGCTGAGCTTCCTGCCTTGGCAACAGGTTTTCCTTGTTTTTGCTGCCGCGATCCTGGGCCTTGTGCTGACCCTGCCTTTCATGCGCGCGCCACAACTGGTTAGCAAAGCTGAGCTGGAAGAAAGCATGAGCCAGATATTAGGCCGTGCCTTCCGCGATCCTTCTTATGCTATGATCTTTTTGGGGTTTTTCAGCTGCGGCTATCAACTGGCGTTCATCACAGCCCATTTTCCCGCCTTCGTGACCGAGATGTGCGGGCCGATCCAACCCGGAGGTGTGTTGCATTCGCTAGGGATCACCACCACCTCAGCTTTGGGGGCCGTGGCGATCTCGCTGGTTGGGCTGGCGAATATAGGCGGCACGTTGCTGGCCGGATGGGCCGGCAATCACTTCCCCAAGAAATATCTGCTGGCGGCGATCTATACCGCCCGCACATTGGCGGCGGCAATCTTTATCCTCATGCCGATCACACCAATGTCGGTGATCGTATTTTCGATTGTCATGGGTTCGCTCTGGCTGGCCACGGTGCCGCTGACGTCGGGACTGGTCGCGCATCTGTACGGTTTGCGGTACATGGGCACTTTGTACGGCTTTATTTTCCTAAGCCATCAGATCGGCGGTTTCCTCGGTGTTTGGCTGGGTGGGCGAATGTATGACGTCTATGGTGATTATACGATGGTTTGGTGGATCGGCGTGGCCGTTGGCGCCTTCAGCGCCATTGTCCACCTGCCCATCCACGAAAATCGCAGCACGAGGCCAGTTCCCGCCTGATCTACTTGGCTTCATCCGGGGTCAGCAAGCCTTCTTCCACCAACCGATCCGCCCAGCCCTGAGGGTCGGTAAAGTGATGCGTTTGCCAGCCCCGAGCGCGCGCTGTTTCGATATTTTCGATCCGATCGTCGGCAAACAGCAAACTGCTGGGCGGTAGGCCGCAATCGGCCTCGACCATCTCATAAATCGGAGCGTGCGGCTTGACCGTTTTCATCCGACCGGACACGTATTGCCGGTCAAATTCGTTCAAGAACGGATAGATCGTGGTGGCATAGTCGAAATTCTGCACTCCAAAATTGGTCAACGCAAAAACTGGGATTTTCTTTGCACGCAAAGCTCGTTGCAGGCGCACGGAATGCGAAATTGCCGGCGTGGCCAATTCGATCCACTTGTCATGCCACATGCGGATCTCATCGCGCCATTCGGGGTATTTCTCGGCCCAATCATAGATCGTATCGGTAAAGTGGTGGCCCTGATCAACCAGATCATTCATCCCGTGCAGATCGACCTCGGTGAACATGGCGCGGCGGCGTTCTTCTCCGAGAACTCTGTCGTAATAGCGTTCAGGCTGCCATTCGATCAGAACATTTCCAATGTCGAAAACTACGGCTTCAATCGGCATGCGACGTCCCTTCGAAAGAAAACCTATTGTGAGCCCGACTGAACCAATCCCAGGCGGGTTTTACAAGACACAACTGCAGCGCGCAGCGCTGCCCGACCCAACTGGAGAAGGCGCATTTTCAATGCGTCGCTGACGGGCGGGAGAGCTACTTGCGCAGAGCCGCGCGCAGTTCACGTTCCAACGAATCCAAAAATCGGGATCGATCCGCTTTGCCAAAAGGTTTACCTCCGCCACCAGCCCCCAGCGGATTGGCCGCCCGCAGATCCGCCATCAGATCGCGCATCGCCAGTTGCTGGCCGATATTGGCAGCCGTGAAAGCCTCGCCATTGGGGCGTAACACCCGCGCGCCGGCCTCGACGCATTTGGCCGCCAGAGGGATATCCGAGGTCACCACCACATCCCCTGAGCCGCACCGTTCGGCGATCCATTTGTCCGCCTCGTCAGCGCCCTCGGACACGATGACGACCTCTACCAAAGGATTGGCCGATGGCCGCAGCCCCCCATTCGAGACCAACGCCATCGGCACCTTGTGGCGTGTGACCACTCGCTCGGCCTCGGCTTTCACGGGGCAGGCGTCGCCATCGACATAGAGCGTTGTCACGCTTTCTTCGCCTCCTTCGCCGCCGCAGACTTTTTCTTCACCTTGAACTCTTCCGGGATCGGCATTCGGTTGAACGCGTCCAAACCGGCGATCTTGTAGGCCTCGGCCAGCGTCGGGTAGTTGAACGTGTTCTGTACGAAGTAATCCACCGTGCCTTTCAGGTTCAGAACGGCCTGGGCGATATGGATAAGTTCGGTCGCGCCTTCGCCCACGATCTGCACACCCAGCACCCGGCGTGTTTTAAGCGAGAACAGCATTTTCAGCATGCCATGTTCCAACCCCATGATATGCCCACGCGAAGTTTCGCGGAACCGCGCCACGCCGACCTCATAAGGAATTTCGCGTTCCTGCAACTCTTCCTCGGACATGCCGCAGGTCGAAATCTCGGGCACCGAATAGATGCCATAGGGATACCAAGGGCTTTCCGGCAGGGTGGGGGTGTCCAGCGCATGACAGGCCGCGACGCGCCCCTGTTGCAGCGAGGTTGAAGCCAACGAAGGATGCCCGATCACATCGCCGGTGGCATAGATATGCGGCACTGAGGTCTGATAGGTCTTGCGATCCACCTTGATGCGGTTGCGGTGATCCGTCTCCAAACCAACGGAATCCAAATTCAACGCTGACGTTGCGCCCATGCGCCCGGCCGCAAACAACAACATCTCGCCACGGACATGACGGCCATTGTCTAGCGTGACCTCGACGTGATCACCCGCGTCCTCGATCTTTTCCACGGCAGAGCCCAGCCGCAGATCGACGCCGTTTTCGCGGATCTGATGCGTGAAATCATGGATCAACCGCTTGTCGACGAAATCAAGGAACGTCTCGCGCGGCTCGATCAGGGTCACCCGCACATCCAGCGCTGAGAACATCGTGGCGTATTCCACCCCGATCACTCCGGCACCGATCACGACAAGCGAGCGCGGAATCTCTGCCATTTCCAGAAAATCGTCGCCGTCGACAACAGTCTTGCCGTTGAAGGGCACGTAATCCGGTCGGTAGGTCTTGGTCCCGGTGGCTATCAGGAATTTAGCCGCGGTCAGGCGTGTGGTTTCCCCGGCATCGGTGGCGACCTCGACCTCATGCGGGCCAACGAACTTGGCCAGACCGTTCAGGGTTTCCACGTGGTTGCGGTTGAACTGATGCTCCAGTACGTCGACCTCGTGGTCCAGAGTCATATGCAGACGCGCCTTGAGGTCCTCGGCGCGGATCTGATCCTTGACCCTGTATGAGCGGCCATAAAAGCTGCGCTCGCGCCAGCCCGACAGGTTCAGCACTGTTTCACGCAGAGTTTTCGAGGGGATGGTGCCGGTATGAACCGACACACCGCCGAACCGGTCTTTGCGGTCAATCACCAGAACGCGCCGTTTGAGTTTGCCTGCCTGAATAGCCGCAGAACGCCCGGAGGGGCCTGACCCGATGATGATCAGGTCATAATCAAATTTGCTCATCCGTCAGTCCCCATACAGCGCTTCAGCGTGGAAGGTGATGTGGTCTTCCATGAAGGTCGAAACGAAGAAATATGAGTGGTCATAACCCGGCTGCAAACGATAGGTCGCCTGCTGGCGGCGTTCCGCGATGGCCGCCGCCAATGCTTCAGGGCGCAGCAGGTCGATGAACTGATCACTGGCACCGGTGTCGATCAGGATCGGACCGTCGAAGCCAACCTCTTTCATCATCAAGGACGCGTCGTGCTTGGTCCACGCGGCTTCGTCATCGCCCAGATAGGCTCTCAGTTGTTTGCGGCCCCAATCCGCGCCGGTCGGGTTCGAAATCGGCGCAAAGGCCGAAACCGAGCGGTAGCGCCCCGGCAGGTTCATCGCCAGCGTCAGCGCCCCATGGCCACCCATCGAATGCCCGGTGATAGCCTGACGCTCCATGTCGATGGCAAAGTTCTCCGCCAGGAAGGCGGGTAATTCCTCGGCCACATAGTCCCACATGTTGAAATGAGGTGCCCAGGGGGTTTGCGTCGCGTTCACATAGAACCCGGCGCCCTGACCCAGATCATAATCTTCGTGATCGGCCACGCCTTCCCCTCGGGGCGAGGTATCGGGGAACACGACGGCAATGCCTTGTTCAGCCGCCCAGGCCTGCGCGCCAGCCTTGGTCATGGCGTTTTCATGGGTGCAGGTCAGGCCGGACAGATACCACAGAACTGGAACCGGGCCGTCCTTGGCCTCGGCGGGTAGAAACAGACCGAAGGTCATATCGCATTGGCAAGCGGTCGAGGTATGGCGGTAGACGCCCTGCACGCCACCAAAACAGGCGTTTTCCGAAAGGGTTTCCATCTGGCAGTGTCCTTAATTTTAGGTCGCGTTATGGCTAACGATCCAAGGGCGCGGCGTAAAGGCCATGCGACTTCGGCACGCGTCTTTTTGAACGCTCTAGATCAGAGTGTTCCAACCCAGGCGATGACAACCGGAACAGTCAGGATACTGGCTACCGTGGACAACAGGATCGCTGCTGACGCCCGGTGTGGCGCCACGCGGTAATGGGCCGCCAGCATATAGACATTTCCCGCCACCGGCAGTGCGGCCGCCGCAATGGCGACCGAGGCGGAGAAGACATCGACAGGTATCAGCCATAGCAAGGCCACAGCCACACAAGCCGGGTGAATGATCAACTTGCAAAAACTCAGCCACGCCGCCACCTGAATGCGCTCAGCAGATTTGGACGCCAAAGAAGCCCCGATCGCAAACAATGCCCCCGGCGTAGCGGCCCCACCCAAAATGGTAAGAAAGTCATTCAGAACCGCCGGAACAGGCACCTGCAATGCCGACCACAATAACCCGGCGGAAATCGATATAATCATAGGATTTTTTAACAAACCCAACCCGATCAGGCGCAGGGTTGCCGGGGTCAACCGCCCATCTCGCCCCGCATTCATCAAAACAACGATCAGGGACGAGAACACCACTAGATCAACTGTCAGAACCAGCATGACCGGCCCGATCGCGGCCTCGGACAACAATAGTGCCAACATAGGAAGTCCCAGAAAGCCGACATTGCCGATGGCGGCGCATTGGGCCTCGACCGCGGCTGTGGGAATATCAAGACCACGTATCCAGGCAACTACGGTTGCCAGAACATAGACGACAAGGGTGCCCAATAGATACCCCACCATCAAGCGGCCGTTGAAAATCTCGGCAAAGGGCAGGGTGGCGGCAAAACGGAACAGCATCGCCGACAGTGCGAAATAGAACACAAACTTTGTCAGGTAGGCGGTCGCATCCTCGGTAAAAAAGCGGCTACGCCCGGCCCAGTATCCCAGGCCGATGATCGCAAAAAATGGAAGTGTACGCAGAAATATCTCGGCCATGCCCAGAGTGTTAGCATCGTTTAGCTGCGCAGCAAGCCCCGAACGACCACGACCATCAGGCATAGTTATCTGACGAAAAACGGATCCGAATTCATGCCCGATTGTCTGTGGTCTTACGCGAATCGTTGTATCTGAACTGATCGGTTTATAGTTTGAGGGAAACACCTACCCAAGGAGAGTTCATGCCTCAGACCGCCGCCATCCTTCGCACGGGCCGCAAATTCGATCAGGTATTGCGTGGCGCCCGAGAAGTTTTCATGGCGGATGGGTTCGAAGGTGCGAGCGTTGATGACATCGCGCGCGCGGCGGGTGTGTCCAAGGCGACGCTCTACAGCTATTTCCCTGACAAGCGATTGCTGTTCATGGAAGTCGCCCAGACCGAATGCAAGCTTATGGCTGAAAAAGTCATTTCGATGATCGATGACTCCAAACCTGCGCGCGAGGTTCTAACGATCACTGCGACGCAGCTGACCGCTTTTCTGGTATCCGACTTTGCACAGCAGGTGTTTCGGATTTGTGTAGCCGAGCGGGACAGGTTCCCCGAATTGGGCATGGCATTTTACAAATCCGGACCTCAGAACGGTAAGCGCCACATGGTCGAATATCTGGAGAAGGCCGTACAAAGAGGTGAGCTTGCCATTGAGGATGTTCAGATCGCGGCCGAACAATTTTCGGAGCTGTGCAAGGTCCGCGTGTGGACCAAGGCTGCGTTGGGCATTCAGACCGTTTTCCGGCAATCCGAGATTGATGAGATCGCGCTGCAGGCGGTCGATATGTTCATGGCACGCTACGGTGTATGACGGACCAGACTGCGCAACGATGTAAGGCGGTCATGTGAATTACCTGCGCCCAATATTCAGGCGCAGGCGTTTGCACTCACTCGACAAAGGTCTTGGCCAACCGGTCGCTGATCGGTTGGGACAAATAACTTATGACGGCGCGTTCACCGGTATTGACGAACAGGTCCGCAGGCATGCCGGGCACCAGGTCCAGCGCAGCCACGTCTTGCGGTTGTTCAGTATCCAGTTTGACCCGCGCTTTGTAATAGGCTTCGCCGGTGCGCTCGTCCTCAAGCGCGTCGGCGGAAATGTCGAATATCTGACCTTGCGCCTCAGGTACGTCCGCCTGCGCGAAGGCTGACAGGCGAATGCGCGTGGTCTGACCGATCCGCAACTTGTCAATATCACCGGTCTTGACCCGAGCTTCGACGATCAGCGCCTGATCGGCCGGGACGATGTCCATGATCGGCGCACCTGGACGGATCACTCCGCCATTGGTCGACACCTCCAGATTCACCACACGTCCGCTGGTTGGGGCCAGAACCTGCGTTCGCTTCAGCCGCGCCAGCGTGCCCGCGAATTGCGGCCGGACCAGATCAAGCTGCGCCTCAACAACGGCCAGTTCTCCGGCGATGACCTCATCGCGCAGTTTTTGCTGACTGAGTAAGGACAACTCCAGTTCTTGCATCTGATCCTTAGCCTGCGCGATCTGAGTGCGTAACGAGGCATCGACGCCACCCAACCGTTCCAACTCGATCTGCCGCGCGTTGACGCGCGTCGCCGCAACCAGACCCTTGTCCAGCAACTTTTCCAGGTTGGACAGCTCGACCTGGGTAATTTCAATTTGGTTCCGGGTCGCGTGGCGCTGCTCGTTCAGACCTGTGACCTGATTGCGCAGGCCCGCGATGCGTTGCACGTTGATTTGCGCTTCGGTCCGGCGGGCGCGTGCTTCGGCGTCGAACAGCTGTTTCTGGGTCAGGTAGGACGATACCCACTGCAGGCGGTCCATCCCTTCCTGAAAACTGGCCAATGCGGTGGTTTCCTCGAATTGCGCCTGTCCGCTCATCTGCGCCAACAGGCGTGCGCGGCGGACGGAAAGTTCGCCCAATTGGTTGCCCAGCACGCTGAGATCCACGTCGATCTCGGTGCTGTCGAGCTGCACCAGAGGTTGCCCCGCCTGCACGAACTGGCCATCTGTGACCAGAATGGAATGGATTATGCCGCCGTCTAGATGTTCAACTGTTTTACGTTGGCCTTCGACGACGAAGGACGCGGGCGCAACGACGGCCCCGTCCAGTTTGGAAGCGAAGGCCCAGTAGGCGCTGCCGCCAACGAAAACTGCCAGCGTGAAAAGGCCGGACAGAACATAGCGGGCGATGCCAGAGGAGCTATTCGAAATTTCTTTTAGTTGCGCCTCGTGAAATCCCACGGCAGTACGAGAGGCTGAATATTTGACCAGGTCCGTCATAGGGCCGCTCCTATGATCTGAGTTTCATCTGACTGGCGCGGGGCCGGTTGCGTTGGCTTGTCCAGAACGTTGCGCCGATTGACTTTCAAAACGTCCTGTTTGTCGCCGAATTGGGTCTGGTTACCATTGCGCAGAACCATCACTTTGTTTGCCGCCTGCAGCGTGGCGGGGCGGTGGGTCATGACAATGGCGATCCCGCCGCGTTCCTGCACGGCTAGCAATGCATCGCGCAGGGCCTGTTCACCCTCGGCATCCAGATCCGAGTTCGGTTCATCCAGAACCAGAACAAACGGATCGCCATAAAGCGCACGGGCCAAAGCGAGCCTCTGACGCTGACCGCCAGACAGGAAAAAGCCGCGCCCAATGCGGGTTTCGTACCCGTCGGGCAGGCCACTGACCAGTTTGTGAACCCCTGCTTCGCGCGCGACACGCAGGACCTCGGCATCGTCGATCGCGGTTGAGAACCGGGCAATGTTTTCGCGGATCGTGCCATCGAACAGCTCGACATCCTGCGGCAGGTATCCGATCTGTTTGCCCAGATCTTCGGGGTTCCATTTCGACATCGGGCTGCCGTCCAGCAGGACCTCACCGCGTTGCGGATGCCAGATACCTGCCAGCATTTTGCCCAGCGTGGTCTTGCCCGAACCGCTTTGACCGATCACAGCCAGAATGTCCCCGGCCTTGAGGCTGAAATCAATCGCCCTGATGGTGGCATTGATCGCAAGCGGAGGACCTGCCTGTGCGATACGGACATCCATAGATTTGAACGCACGCGGCAGGTTCAGATTTGGCGGTGCTTCGGCGAAATCTTCTGTCAACTTCTTGATCTTGCGGTATGATCCACGTGCGGCCAAAAACGTGCGCCACTGCCCGATCAACTGATCAATCGGAGCCAGCGCGCGGGCCAGGACAATTGTGGCCGCGATCATGACACCCGCGGTGGACTCACCAATCACGGCCAGCGCCGCGCCCATCCCCAAAACAGCTGATTGCAGGCCCATGCGTATGGTCTTGGACAATACAGAAAAGCTGGCGACCCGATCAGCAGCACGGGTTTTATGCTGGTGAGCATCCGTCTGCAGAGCAGTCCAGCGACGTACCAGATCGGATTTCATACCCAGCGCATGGACCAGTTCGGCATTCTTGTCGCTGATCCTGAACAGTGCATCTGTGCGTCCCCGCGCCTGCGCGGCTTGCTGCATCGGAGTGCGCGCCCGAGCGTTGTTGATCAGCGCCATCAGCGTCAGGGTCAGGGCTCCGGCCAGACCCAGCAGGCCCAGAAACGGGTGCAGAACGTAAAGAACCAACAGATAGATTGGTATCCACGGTGCGTCAAAAAAGGCGGTTAGGGTGGTGCCTGAAATGAATTCGCGGAAACCATTCACGTCTTCGACCAGATTTTCGCCGGCCTCAGCTTCGCCCTGTACCCGACGGCGCATGGCGGCGCCAAGGACAGGCGCACCGACGCTAAGCTCAAACCGGGCGGCCAGGCGGCCAAGAATGCGCATCCGCATCAAGTCGAGGCAGGCGATGACTATGAATACCCCGGCCAGCAGGACGGACAAGGCGACCAGTGTGTCTATGTTCTGACTGGTCAGGACCCGGTCATAGACCTGCAGCATGTACAGCGGTCCGGCCAGCATCAGAAGGTTCAGGAACAGGCTGAAGACCGCGACCGCAACAAAGCCTTTGCGCAGCGACCCCCAGGCGGTTTTGACGGGGTTGGAGTTCTGGAACATCAGTTAGCCCTTTCCGGTTTGGCAAACGGGGCGGCACAAGTCCGCCCCGCTGTGGATCGCTTATGCGACAAAGTCGTCTTCGGTCAGGTCCGCGCTGTTGATGCCAGCCAAACGGACCGAGCCTTCGTTGCCAAAGGTGATCAGGGTGTCATTGCCATCCTGCGCGACATTCACCGCGTCTCCGAAATCTGGGCCGAGGTCACCGAACTGCAGCTGATCACGACCGATCTCAAAGTCCTGGATCACGTCATTGCCGAAGTCTTCCCCGAACGAGAACGTATCGCGCCCCCGTCCACCAATAAGGATGTCATCGCCGCCTTCGCCCAAGATCACATCGCCGCCTGCGCCACCATTGATCACGTTGGACTGGTCACTGCCGATGATCAGATCGCCGTCATCCGAGCCGATGACGTTTTCGATGGATTGCAGAACGTCAGTTTCGAACTGGTTTTCGATGACGTCCTGGCCGATGACACCGGTGCCGCCGGTTGCATTCACATCCAGCGTGGCACCCGCATCGACCAGCGTGTCCTGTACCACCGGGCCATTTACGCCCGCTGGGGCATTGTGCAGATGGATCGCTGAAACAGTGCCCGGGATAGGGGTGCCCAGCTCTGCCTCGCTGATGCCGACAACACTCAGCTCACTGGAATAGGTGACCTCGCCGGTATTCAGGTTCTGGGTGATGACAACGGTGGCCTCACCAGTGGCTTCACTGCTTGACAACGGACCCGGCTCTTGCGCCGCGTCCAGACCACCGCTGAGGGTGACGGTGCGAACACCATTCTCTGTCACGTCGCTGTCAACCAATAGCTGACCGCGAATTTCACCGGCCGGAAACTGGTTGGTGTGGATATTGTAGTACAGATTGCCCTGAACCGCCTGATCTACAAACCCAGCGCCATCGGCGATGTTAGAGCCGAACTGATCCGGTGCCGCCACAACCGCGTCCGTAACCGAGATGTTAAACCCGGTATCACGGGTTGCGGTTCCGTTACCATTGGCGTCCAGACGGACCTCGACAGCGACGTCCAGATCCGAGAAGTCAGCCGTGTTGATTCCGGCGCCACCGTCAATGAAGTCATCCCCCAGCCCGCCGGTCAGGATGTTGTCGGCGTCGCCTGCAATTAACGTGTCGTTGCCGGCCCCGCCAAAAATGTTACCATTGGTGGTGCCCAGATCGACAAAGATGTCGTCACCATTGCTCAGCAGAACATCACCGTTGATCACGCCTTCGTCGTCGTTGACGATGGTGACGGTACCAGCATCCGAAGCGTCGATTGCGTTGACTGTGCCGCGGATTTCGCCCTCGTTCAGGACGGCACCGACAAGGTTCAGACCGCCATCAACGCGCAAGCCCGCCGCAGCGTCCGAGTCCTCGGATCCCGCGATCAGACCTTCGTTGACGACAACTCCGGCAAAGGATGCGTCATCTTGGCTGGTGAACAGGCGCAAGCCGTCGCCCACCTGGTTGCCCTCTGCGGCGTCTCCACGACCTTGCAGCGTGCCTTCGTTCACGACAGCGGCCGAGACCACATCCCCAGACACATCACCAGTTTGCAGCGACACGGCCGAGCCGTTATTGCCTTCGCCCGCGTCAACCAGACCGGTGTTGGTAAAGGTATAGTTGTCGGCGGTGCCATCGGCATAGACCGTACCGTTGCGCTGGTTACCGGTGCCCAGAATGTCGCCTTCGTTGATGACCTCGAGCCCTTCACCGTCGATATTCAGCGCTCGGCTGTCCGAGGTGACAGTGCCGCGGTTGACGAAAGAACCGCCCGAATGGTCGCCTGTTCCGAAGTAGACGCCGTTCTGACCACCCGCAAAGACGCCGGTTTCTTCGTTGACCAACTGGCCCTGGAAATGGACGTTGTTCACCGCGCGGAACGCGCCAACCGTGCCATTTGCGCCCTCGGACGTAACCGAGCCGGTGTTGCTGATTGTGCCGGTGAACTGGGCCGGACCAAAGCCGCCACCCTCTTGACGGACACCTTCCAGACGAATGCCATCCCCTGCTGTGCCCAGACCTGCACCTGCGTTGCCGCGACCTGCAATGGAGCCAGCGTTGGTCACCTCAACCTCGCCATTGCCTTCGGCGGACAGGGAAAGAGAAACGCCAGCGCCTTGGTTGCCTTCGCCTGCATCGATCGAGCCAGTTGCCAGGTTGTTGATCGAGAAATCAGACGCGGTGTCGTCGGCGTAGATTGTACCGTTGCGCTGATCGCCGGTGCCCAGAATGTCACCGCCATTGACCAGATCAACACCCGAGCCGTCGATATTCACTGCGCGGCTGCCAGACTGAATGGTGCCAAAGTTCAGCACGTCCAGATCATGCTCGCCTTCACCGATGTACAGACCATTGCGTGGGCCTTCGATCACACCGGTCGAGGTGTTCAGGATTTCTCCTTCAGCATTCGCACCATTGGCAATGCGGATACCGGCGGCGGTGCCCTGATTGCTTTCGGTCGAGATCAGGCCGCTGTTAATGATCTCGGTTTCAAGAATAGCACCTTCGGCACCGTCGTCGATGCGGATGCCGTCTCCGGCCAGACCTGTGTTTGCTGCCGCCTGACCGCGGCCCTGAATGGTAGCGCCAAAGCCGTTGAACACGTCGGTTTCCACGCGGTCTCCTACCTCATCACCGACTTGCAACGAGATACCTGCACCCTGATTGCCGTCACCGGCATCAATTGTGGCACCTGAGAAATTCGAGATCGAAACATCCTCGGCCGTGCTGTTGGTATAGATCGTGCCGTTACGCTGATCGCCAGTGCCAATGATGTCGCCAAAGTTGCGCACATCGATGCCCTGACCCTGAATATCAACCGCGCGACTGTCCGAGCTAATCACACCGCCGCTGAAGTTATCCAGGCTACCCGAGCTGTCAGGTCCTGCAAACTGCACTCCGTTAAATTCTCCGGCAATCTCACCAAAGTTGCGGACCGCGGCGCTGCCGGCGACCTGCACACCAGTGGCCAGAACTTCGGGGCCATTGTTTGCCTCGATCCGACCTGAAGCAAAGTTGAATATATCAACATCTTCGCCCTGCGCCTGCACGGCGGCGACGGCGTTGTTGGTGACAATCTCGCCAAAGTTCAGCAGGCGCGAGAAATCATTGGCTAGCACAAAGGCCGGGGTATCGTCGACAACCGTGCTTTGGAAAAAGTTGTTCAAAAGGGTTTGGCCATCGCGGCTGGTCTCTTGCGCCAAAGTGGACGAGGTCAAAAGACGTGCGCGTAAGCTTTCCATCAGTTGGGACAGCATGGGGGACTCCATCATGGGTTTGCGTTATGCGGCCTGCCCGTTGGTCTGGGCGTTCCACGTAGCAAAGGGGTAGTCACCACCGCCGGGCAGCTAAAATTCATCCTGCGAATTGGGGGTATAACCAACGCAAATAGTCACAGATGGCGTGATATCCGGAGTCACTGTCGCATTTAATTTCAAATGGTTACGGATTTTTGCGCTACCAAGCGAACCTATTCAATGGCGCCGATTGACGGTTTTGTCAGTAGTTGTGAAGCTGATTTCCTGCAACCAAGCCTCGGTTCGCGTATGTAATGAGCATCCCCAGCGGGGTTGGGAAACGCATCACGGGCCCACGACCATGAACTTCAGAGACCTGGAATATGTGCTCGCCATTGCCAGACACGGCCAGTTCAGTCAGGCAGCCGTGGCCTGCAATGTCTCGCAGCCTGCGTTGTCCAATCAGGTGAAAAAGCTGGAACAGGAATTGGGTACAGACCTGTTCCTGCGCCTCAATAACGAAGTGCGCCCCACTGCCTGTGGCGACCGGGTTATCGGCATAGCCGAACGCATCCTGAAAGATGCCCAGAAAATCCGCGACACCGCGACCCAGTTTCGCGATCCCGAGGCTGTGCCTTTTAACATCGGCATGACACCCACACTGGCCCCTTATCTGACGCAGTATTTTTCGGAACTCTTCAGTGCGCTGTTTCCCAACATGCGCGTCACCATGGTTGAAGACCTACCACATAATATGCTGCAGATGGTCGAAGATCACACGCTGGACGTCGCCTTGGTGGCAAAGGTCAACAATAGCGAAGCGCTAGATTTCACGTCAATCTGGTCCGAGCCCCTGTTTCTGGCTGTCCGCGAAGGCCACCCGCTGTGCATGTTGCCGTCCATCGCGCCGGAAGACGTGCCAGTGCACGATTTTATCCGGCTTCCTCACAGTTTCGGGTATGAGCTTGAATACCGATTGCCGGACTCTGATCCATTGAACCGGGCCAGCAAGCGGTTCGACCTGAGCGCATTGCGGTTCGAAACGATCTGCCGCCATATCTGTCATTCGGACGATTGCACCATCGTTTCGGCGTTGGCGGCAGAACAGTTCAAACGGGATAAGTGGCCCTTGTGCTTTGTTCCGTTCGAAGGTCCGGGAAACCTTCGAAACTTGGGTGCGGCAACGCGCCCCGGCTGTCCGCGGCGGCCCCTTCTGGATCGCATCGGTGCTTATATTCAGGAAAGTCCACCGATCGGCGTTGTCCCGACGTTTCATCAGTAAGTTCTGATTTGCCAAGTGTAGATTGACCGTTTCTGCAGGTCCTATTTTAGGATGCCGGGTTGATCCGTCGTGGATATTAACCCTTGCCGACACGTTCAAAAACTCTCACCCTGAGACTGTATTCAATGCATCGTCAGCACGACCCGACTTAGTTCTGGTAAGTCAGTTGACAATGGATTTTGTATTTTGGATACATTGGGCAGAGATATCGCGATGACACGAGTCGTCTAGGAATGCTCTGACCACAAAGAGCAACGCGAATGTCTGAATAAATTCATTTCTGGGAGACCCACATGAAACTGAAATTGATGGCCGCAACTGCTGCGATGGCCTTGTCGGCTGCCGCGGCACAGGCAAACACCTTGGTGTATTGCTCTGAAGGATCACCCGAAGGGTTTGATCCGGCCCTGTTCACCGCCGGGACGACATTTGATGCGTCTTCGCACCCGATCTACAACCGCTTGCTGGAATTTGAGACAGGCACGACCAACGTCATTCCCGGTCTGGCCGAAAGCGTCGAGGCCAGCGATGACGGTCTTGAATACACGTTCAAACTGCGTCAGGGCGTCAAGTTCCATTCCAATGACGAATTCACCCCGAGCCGCGACTTTAACGCCGATGACGTGATCTTTTCGTTCATGCGTCAAAAGGATGAAGGCCACCCCTTCAATCAGGTATCTGGCGGCACTTGGGAATATTTCCAGGGTATGGGCATGCCGGATCTGGTCGAGTCCATCGAGAAAGTCGACGACTATACGGTCAAGTTTACTCTGACCAAGCCCGAAGCGCCGTTTGTCGCCAATATGGCGATGGATTTTGCCTCAATCCTGTCGGCCGAATACGCCGATGCGATGATGGAAGCGGGCACACCTGAAAAGCTGAACACTGCGCCTATCGGCACTGGTCCGTTTTCGTTCGTGGCCTATCAGAAAGACGCCGTGATCCGCTATGCTCAGAATGCCGACTACTGGAAAGACCCGGCAGATGTCGAAAACCTGATCTTCGCGATCACCCCGGATGCTTCGGTACGTTATCAGAAGCTGAAGGCTGGCGAATGCCACATCATGCCCTATCCGAACCCGGCTGATATTCAGGCGATGCAAGATGATGGCGACATCAATATGATGGAGCAGGAAGGCCTGAACGTCGGTTATCTGGCCTACAACACCACCATGGAACCGTTCGACAATCCGAATGTCCGCAAGGCGCTGAACATGGCGATCGACAAGAATGCCATCATCGACGTGGTGTTCCAGGGCTCGGGCCAGGTGGCCAAGAACCCGATCCCACCAACCATGTGGGGCTATAACGACGCCATCACCGACGACGCCTATGATCCCGAAGCGGCCAAGGCGATGCTGGAAGCCGAAGGTGTTTCCGACCTGTCGATGAAGGTCTGGGCGATGCCTGTACAGCGCCCGTACAACCCGAACGCGCGCCGGATGGCCGAACTGATCCAGGCGGATTTCGCTAAGGTTGGTGTGGATGTTGAAATCGTCTCCTATGAATGGGGTGAGTACCTGTCGCGCTCGAAAGAACTGAACCGGGATGGCGCGGTTCTGCTGGGTTGGACCGGCGACAATGGCGATCCGGATAACTTCCTGGCCGTGCTGCTGGGCTGTGACGGTCGCGAAGCGTCGAACCGCGCACAATGGTGCCACCAGCCGTTCGAAGACCTGATCCTGCAGGCCAAGCAATCCACTGATCAGGCCGAACGCACCAAGCTGTATGAAGACGCGCAAGTCGTCTTCAAAGAACAGGCACCATGGGCCACCATCGCACACTCGGTTGTCTACATGCCGATGAGCAACAAGGTGCAGGGCTACAAAGTGCACCCGCTGGGCGGCCACATCTTCTATGGTGTGAGCGTCGAATAAACCACCACTCACTGACCGGAGCCGCCGAAAGGTGGCTCCGGTTTTCTTTTTTGGGAGGTCGGCCTGAATGCCGGATTTGTCCGAGTACCGTCAACTGGCAAAGGACATGTCAGTAGATGCCGTGGCGCTGGTGCCCGGCCCGAATTTCACCCGCGCTTTGGGAAAACCCTTCATGAGCCACGAGCGGCCCTTTGTGGTCGTGATCCCGGCCGAGGGCGCTCCGGCGGCGATTGTACCAAACCTGGAACTGGGGTCATGGGCTCTGGTTGGGTTTGACGGCGCTGTCTTTGATTGGCGCGATCAGACGGGTTATGACGACGCCTTTGCAGCGTTGGCCGCGCACATGCCTTTGTCGTCGCTGGCAGTGGAAGGTCAGGTAATGCGGGTCTTCGTGTCCAAGGCCCTGACCCGCGCGATGCCGGACCTGCGCATTGTAGACGGCGAACGAGAGATTTCCGGCCTGCGTATCATCAAGACCGATGAAGACATCGCAGCGTTGCAGGCTGCGATTGATATCTCGGAACGTGCGCTGGCGCGTGTCATCGAAGATGTGCGTGTCGGTCAGACCGAGGTTCAGATCGAACAGGCCCTTATTCAAGCGTTGTTTGCCGAAGGGGCGGCTTCGCTTGCTTTTGCGCCGATTATTGCGGCAGGGGACAACTCCGCCCGACCGCATGGCAAGGCGCGCGCGGATTACCGGATCAAAGCTGGCGATGCGTTGCTGTTTGATTTTGGTGCCCGCAAACACGGGTTTGCCGCCGATATCACCCGGACCTTTTTCGTCAAAGAGGTCTCGGATGAGGGCAGGTCGGTCTATGACACAGTTCTGCGCGCCAATCTCGCCGGATTTGAAGCCTGCCGTCCGGGCGTGACGGCGCACGATATCGACGATGCGGTGACAAGCATGCTTGAGGCGTCGCCTTATGCTGACCGAATCCGCACCAAGACCGGACACGGGTTGGGCCGGGACGTGCACGAGGCGCCGTATATCATGCGCGGAAATGACCAGACAATCCACGCAGGCATGGTCTGGACCAACGAGCCGGGCCTTTATGATCTGGACAATTTCGGCGTTCGCATCGAAGATGATGTATTGGTGACCGAAAATGGTTGCCGGTCGTTGACCCGCTTTCCCAAAGATCTCACAATCATAGGTCGCTGATGTTTGGCTACTTTCTTACCCGTTTGGGGATGTTCATCCCGACCTTTCTGGGCGTGACGCTGATTTCCTTCATGTTCATCCGGGTCTTACCGGGCGATCCCATCATCGTCATGGCCGGTGAACGCGGCATGACCGAAGAACGCTATCAGGAGATGGTCGAAAAATTGGGCTTCGACAAACCTGTACTGCAACAATATTGGGACTATCTTGTGGGTGTGCTGCACGGCGATCTGGGTGAAAGCTTTGTCACCAAAAAGCCGGTCTGGGATGAATTTTTTGCGCTGTTTCCGGCCACGTTGGAATTGTCCATATGTGCGATGATCTTTGCTGTGGCGCTGGGGCTGCCTGCTGGCGTGATTGCGGCTGTGAACCGTGGTAAGTTCTTTGACAGGGCGTTGATGTCTTCGGCGCTGGTCGGGTATTCGATGCCAATCTTCTGGTGGGCGCTGCTGCTGATCATCGTGTTTTCGGGCAATCTGGGCTGGACGCCCGTCTCGGGCCGGATCGACCTGTTGTATTACTTTCCCAGTGTCACTGGTTTCATGCTGATTGACAGCCTGTTGTCAGGGCAGGCGGGGGCGTTCGGGTCGGCTGTACGGCACTTGATCCTGCCAACCATCGTTCTGGGTACCATTCCGCTGGCGGTCATTGCACGTCAGACACGCTCGGCGATGCTTGAGGTTTTGGGCGAGGATTATATCCGCACTGCCCGCGCCAAAGGCCTTTCGCCTTCACGGATCAACGGGCTGCACGCGCTGCGCAACGCACTGATACCGGTGATAACGGTGATCGGCCTGTCAGTCGGCACTCTGCTGGCCGGTGCGATCCTGACCGAGACGATCTTTAGCTGGCCCGGCATCGGCAAGTGGATGGTCGACAGCATTTTCCGCCGCGACTACCCGGTGGTTCAGGGCGGTCTGCTGATGATCGCAGTGATTGTCATGCTGGTGAACCTGCTGGTCGATGTTCTTTACGGCATCATCAACCCCAAAATCCGGAGGCGGTGATGGCTGAACTATCCGCAATCCCACCCAAAACCGAAGACCGCCCCAGTGCATTGCGCGAATTTTGGTATTACTTCAGCGAAAACCGCGGGGCGGTTATGGGTCTTTGGGTCTTTGCCGCTTTTGTCTTTTGCGCCGCCTTCGCGCCCCTGTTGGCGCCGTATGATCCGACTGAACAATTTCGCGAACACATCCTGCAGCCGCCCGCGTGGCAAGAGGGCGGCAGCTGGGCCTTCCCGCTTGGCACCGATCCGTTGGGCCGAGATATGCTGTCGCGGCTGATCATGGGGTCACGCTATTCTTTCTTTGTCGGTATCGTCGTGGTCTGTGTGGCCGTGACCGGTGGTGTGATCATCGGCCTGTTGTCCGGTTTTGCACCCAAATGGATAGATACAATGATCATGCGGGTGATGGACATCATCCTGTCCTTCCCGTCGTTATTGCTGGCATTGGTTCTGGTCGCCATCCTTGGCCCGTCGTTGACAAACGCGATGATCGCCATCGCCATCGTGTTTCAACCGCATTACGTGCGGCTGACCCGTGCCTCGGTGCTGTCGGAACGGCAGAAGGACTATGTCACCTCGGCCCGCGTGGCAGGTGCAAGCAAAGCGCGACTGATGTTCAAGACCGTGCTGCCGAACTGTCTGGCCCCAATCATCGTGCAGGCCGCGCTGTCATTCTCGACGGCCATTCTGGACGCCGCCGCGCTTGGCTTTCTGGGCATGGGCGCGCAGCCTCCCACTCCTGAATGGGGCACCATGCTGGCCGAAGCGCGCGAGTTCATTCTGCGCGCCTGGTGGGTGGTGACCTTCCCCGGCCTTGCCATTCTGGTCACCGTGCTGGCGATCAACCTGATGGGTGACGGTCTGCGCGACGCGCTGGATCCGAAACTGAAGCGGAGCTGACGACATGAGCCTGTTGGATATCCGAAACCTCACTGTTGAATTCGCCACCGCTTCGGGCAAGTTCCGCGCCGTGGATGGTGTTGACCTGTCTGTCGACAAGGGTGAGCTTATGGCCATCGTCGGTGAAAGCGGCTCGGGCAAATCCGTGTCGATGCTGGCGCTGATGGGCCTGCTGCCCTGGACCGCCACGATCACCGCCGATCAATTGAGTTTTGAGGGTATCGACCTCACCAAAATCTCGGCCCGTGACCGGCGCAAGATCATCGGCAAGGACATTGCCATGATCTTTCAGGAACCGATGTCGTCGCTGAATCCCTGTTTCACGGTTGGTTTCCAGATCAAGGAAGCCTTGCGTATTCATCTGGGCTTGAACCGCAAGGAACGCCACGAGCGTGCCATTGAGCTATTCGATCAGGTCGGCATTCCGGCCCCCGAAAGCCGCCTGAACACCTTTCCGCACCAAATGTCGGGGGGGATGAACCAGCGCGTCATGATTGCCATGGCCATTGCCTGCAAACCCAAACTTCTGATCGCGGATGAGCCGACAACAGCGCTGGACGTGACCATTCAGGCGCAGATTCTGGACCTGTTGCTCCGTCTGCGTGATGAACAAGGCATGGGTTTGGTTCTGATCACGCACGACATGGGCGTGGTCGCAGAAACAGCCGAACGGGTGCAGGTGCAATATGCCGGCCAAAAAGTCGAGGAACAGCCGGTCAAAGACCTGTTCCGTACTCCGCGTCATCCTTACACAGTGGCTTTGCTGAACGCTTTGCCGGAACGGGCAACCTCGAAACTGCTACCGACAATTCCGGGTGTGGTGCCCGGGCAATTCGACCGGCCAAAAGGCTGCCTGTTTAGCCCCAGATGCCAATATGCTGACGATCTCTGCCGATCTCTGCCACCAACGCCACACAGTGCGGAATTCGGCAAGGCCCGTTGCCATTACGTTGAAAAGATAATCGCCGGAGAACTGGCATGACCGCCCCCATCGTTCAGGCCAGCGCGTTGGCCAGATTCTATACTGTCAAAGGCGGATTGCTGTCGAAACCGGCAACGGTCAAGGCCCTGTCCGGTGTGGATTTTGACCTGCAACCCGGCAAGACGCTGGCCATTGTCGGTGAATCGGGTTGCGGAAAATCCACGCTGGCGCGGGTGGTAACGATGATTGAGGAACCGACCTCGGGCAGCCTGACCATTGATGGGGTCGATATCACCCCGTCGAAATGGGCCCAAATGCGCGAGACGGTGCAGATCGTGTTTCAGGACCCCTATGGCTCGCTCAATCCGCGCCAGCGCATTGGGCAGATTCTGCAGGAACCACTGATCATCAATCGCCCCGACATGTCCGCCGCCGATCGCGAGGCCCGCGCACGTGAGATGATCGACCTAGTAGGCCTACGGCCCGAGCATTACGACCGCTATCCGCACATGTTCTCAGGCGGTCAACGCCAGCGTATCGCCATTGCCCGAGCTCTGATGTTGAACCCTAAGGTGTTGGTGTTGGATGAGCCGGTCTCGGCGCTGGACGTGTCGATTCAATCGCAGATTCTGAACCTGCTGGTTGAATTGCAGGAACGATTGAACCTTGCCTACCTGTTCATCTCGCACGATTTGTCGGTGGTAAAGCACTTCGCCGATGATGTGATCGTCATGTATCTGGGCCGCGCCGTTGAAAAAGCCCCGAAAGAGATGTTGTTTGCCGCTCCTCGGCATCCCTATTCCAAGGCGCTGCTGTCCACGACCCCGCGCGCCGATCCCGAAGCGAAAAAAGATCGGATCAAGCTGGAAGGCGAATTGCCGTCACCGATGAATATCCCCAAGGGCTGTGCTTTTGCGCAGCGATGCTGGCTGGCCACCGAAGAATGCCGCACCGCACCACCTGACTTGAGTGGGGACACCCATCAGGTTGCGTGCTTGCACCCGCTGGACTGATCGCGCCTAGTCGCCTTTGCGCGTCGCAGTGATCATGGCCAGCAATTGTTCCTTGGTGCGCTGAATGTGCCGGATCAGTAGGTAACAGGCATCATCGACCCGGCCCGTGCGAGCCAGCGATAACAGCTCGCGGTGGTCTTTTTTGGCCGGTTCGCGCTGCTCCATAACGCTTAGATGCATGCGGACGTAACGGTCGGACTGCACGTTGACCCGCTGTAGGATTTCGTTGCTCAGCCCTCGACCGGCGGCGGCGTAAAGTGCCATGTGATATTCATTGTTCAGACTGCCCCACCGGCCCACATCATAGGCGTCATACGACTTTTCCATCTCGTCCAGAATTCGCTCGCATTCGTCAAAATTGACGGCAGTCATCTGTTGAATGGCACGCTTGAACAGGTCCACCTCAAGCAGGACGCGCAGGTCGAAAATCTCTCCGATCTCAGACAGGGAATGCGATGTGACTGACGCGCCTCGGTTGTTGGTTAGTTGCACGAGGCCCTCAGCATCCAACCGTTTCAATGCCTCGCGGATTGGCATGCGAGAGACGTCATAATCCTCGGCCAGAGCCTCTTGCCGAATGGTTTCGCCTTCGGCCATTTCACCGCTCAGAATCCGCTCACGCAGGTCGTTGGTGATAACGTCGGGCAGGCTTTGTCGGGGGATCGCGCGCGTTTTGGGCATTCACTTCGTCTCGGGTATTGGAAACTTGTATCCAAAATACAAAATCACTGACCGATTTCCAAGCCCCTTGCAATAAGGATAACAATTAGGTGTCGCACAGATTCTGACGGACCCTAAGCAGGGAATTCTTTGGTACGAAAATGGCTTTCTGACAGCACTAGACGATATGCAGGTTTTTTGACGAATTTATCCATGAAACAACAACAGCGGCTTAAGAAAGATGGACAGGACCATGAATACATCCGACATTCGCAACGAAGGCATGCGCATCGGAGGACAGGTTGTTTTCACCGAAGCCACGGTGCCTGTACGTTATCCTTATACGAATGAAGTCGTTGGCACGGTTCCTGCAGGCAAGGCCAAACACGCGCGTCAGGCTTTTGAAATCGCTGCAAATTACACCCCCAGCCTTACCAGGTACGAGCGCAACCAGATTTTACAGCGCACCAGCGTGTTGATCGGTGACAAACGCGACTATCTGGCGAAATGGCTAACGCTGGAGCTGGGCATTTGCCACCAGCACGCGATTTATGAAACCAAGCGGGCGCAGGATGTTTTTCAGTTCGCCGCTGCTGAGGCGCTGAAAGATGATGGCGAGGTTTTTTCGTGCGATCTGACACATAATGGCAAGGCGCGGAAGATTTTCACCAAACGCGAGCCAGTCAAAGCCATCAGTGCCATCACGCCCTTCAACCACCCGCTGAACATGGTCAGTCACAAGATTGCCCCATCGATTGCCACCAACAACTGTATGGTCTGCAAGCCGACCGAACTGACTCCTCTGACGGCATTGACGCTGGCCGACATCCTGTACGAGGCGGGATTGCCGCCCGAGATGTTCCAAATTGTCACCGGCTGGCCGCAGGATATTGGCGATGAGATGATCACCAATGAAAATATCGACATCATCACTTTCACCGGCGGTGTTCCGGTGGGCAAGATGATCGCGGAGAAAGCGGGCTTCAAACGTCAGGCGCTTGAGCTTGGAGGCAACGATCCTCTGATCGTTCTGAACGACCTGAGCGACACCGATCTGGATAAGGCCGCCGCCATCGCCGTGGCCGGGGCCACCGGCAATTCCGGACAGCGTTGCACCGCGATCAAACGTATTCTCGTGCAAGACAGCGTGGCAGACAAATTTGTGCCGCTGGTTCTGGAAAAGGCCAAGGCCATTCGCTTTGGCGATCCGCAAGACCCTGAAACGCAACTGGGCTGCGTGATCCATGCCGAGGCTGCGGAACTGTTCGAACAGCGTGTCTATATGGCCGAGGGTAAGGGCGCGGAAATCCCCTATCACCCCGGTCGGCAGGGCGCGCTTTTGCCGCCGATTGTTGTGGACAAGGTTCCACATACCTGCGAGCTGGTGATGGAAGAAACCTTCGGCCCCATTATACCCATCGTCCGCGTGCCAGATGATGACGCGAAGGTCATGGAAATCTCGAACGGTACAGCGTTTGGTCTGTCCTCGGGCGTGTGCACCAACGATCTAAACCGCGCGATTGCCTATATCAATGGCCTGAATGTCGGTTCCTGCAACATCTGGGAACAACCCGGATACAGGATCGAAATGTCGCCCTTTGGAGGCATCAAGGATAGCGGCAACGGGGTCAAGGAAGGGGTCATCGAAGCGATGAAGTTTTTCACCAACGTCAAAACCTATTCCTTGCCCTGGCCAGAATAGCTACCTGAACGGGGCTCAACCTTGCACAACGTTTTGACGTTGCGCCCCAAGCCCGTCGATTCCCAGCTCCATCCTGTCACCGGGTTTCAGATAAACCTGCGGGTTCTGTCCCATACCCACACCTGGCGGCGTCCCGGTTGAAATTACATCCCCTGGCTGCAGTGACATGAACTGTGACAGATGTGAGATGACCGTCGCCACACTGAAATGCATCGTGCTCGTCGAGCCATTCTGGAAACGGTGCCCATTGACCTCAAGATACATCGGCAGGTTTTGTGGGTCGGCGATCTCATCCCGGGTCACCAACCAAGGCCCGATGGGGCCGAACGTGTCGGCTGACTTGCCTTTGACCCACTGACCCGAGCGGTGGAGTTGAAAATCCCGTTCGGACAGATCGTTGACCACACAATACCCAGCCACATGGTCCAGCGCCTTGGCTTCGGAGACGTATTTGGTGTGTTTGCCAATAACGACGCCCAGTTCAACCTCCCAATCGGTTTTGACCGATCCGCGCGGGATTTCGACCGTGTCGTTCGGCCCCATGATCGCCGAGGTTGCTTTGAAAAAGACCACCGGTTCAGCGGGCAGGTCCAGACCGCTTTCGGCGGCGTGATCGGCATAGTTCAAGCCGATACAGACGAATTTACCAACATTTCCGACGCAAGCCCCGATGCGCGGGTCACCATCGACAACAGGCAAGGCACCTAGATCGAGATCGCGCAGCCGAGCCAGACCCTCATCACCAAGTACCACGCCCGAGATATCGTCGACGACCCCCGACAGATCGCGGATTTTACCGACTTCATCCAAAATACCGGGCTTTTCCGCACCAACCGGTCCATAACGTAACAGCTTCATCTTCCGTTCCTTTTCAACTCAGATGGTCCAGCCGCCGTCGATGGCAAGGGGCTGTCCCGTGGTGTATTTGCTGGCGTCACTGGCAAGATAAAGCGCAAGCTCTGCAACTTCCTCGGCCGTTCCGATCCGGCCCATCGGCTGGCGCGCGATGAAGTCGGTCATGGCCTGATCATAGTCGCCGGTGGCCCGTAATCGGTCGTGCAGACTGGGGCTGTCGACCGTGCCGGGGCAAATCGCATTGCATCGGATGCCCTGGGTGACGAAGTCGGCGGCAATTGACTTGGTCAACCCGATTACCGCCGCCTTGGACGTGCAGTAGACGAACCGGTTCGGGACGCCTTTTATTGACGACGCGACAGAGGACATGTTGATGATCGACCCGCCACCATTTTGCAGCATCGCGGGCAGAGTCAGTCGGATCAACCGGTACATTGCCTTAACGTTGAGGTCGAAACTAAAATCCCATTCTGCCTCTTCACAGTCCAGGATCGTTCCCCCGGCCACAAAGCCTGCGCAATTGAACAAAATGTCCAGCGGCGGCAATTCGGTGACGGCCGCCTGAACCGTATTCGCCTCGGTGACGTCCAGCTTCAGCGTCCGGATACCGGGAACCTTGGCCATTTCGGCCAAAGCGGCTTCGTTAATATCGCAGGCAATGACCTGAGCGCCTTCGGCGGCAAATAACTCGGCTGAGGCCCGGCCTATTCCCTGGCCCGCTGCAGTGATCAGGGCAGTTTTGCCAGATAGTCGGTTCGTTTGGGGGATTGTTGTCATTTCGGTCCTCACAATTTGTCCGGCAGCAGATTAGCGGGGATGTTTTGGTAACAGACCGGACGCAGAAAGCGCCGGATCGACAGGGTGCCAACCGAGGTTGCACCGAAATTGGTCGAGGCGGGGTAGGGGCCGCCATGAACCATGCTGTCACAGACCTCGACTCCTGTGGGAAAGCCATTTGCCAGCAATCGACCGGCCTTGCGTTCCAGAACAGGCACCAGTTTGCGCGCGGTCTCAGCATCGTCCGCATCCATGTGAAGGGTGCAGGTCAACTGCCCTTCGATCGCGCCGGCGATGTCCAGCATTTGATCTTCGTCGCGCACGCGCACGATGATACCGGCGGGGCCAAAAACCTCATGATGCAGACTGTCATCGGCCACCCAATCTTCGCCCGAGACGGAAAACAGGTTCGGCGCTGCCTGCCGCGGAGCGCTTTCATTTCTGACAATGTGCGAAACACCGGTCCCGGCCGCAAAGTCTGCCACGCCTTTGCGGTACGCGTCCGAGATGCCGTTGGTGAGCATGGTCTGTTCTGCCGTCTCATTCAGGGCTGTCTGTGCAGCAAATTGCAGAGCCTCAGCATCCGGCCCGTCGACCACGATGGCGATGCCGGGGTTGGTGCAAAATTGTCCGGCCCCCATGGTCAGAGAACCAGCCCAGCCGGTTCCAATCTCTGCTCCGCGCGTGGCGGCGGCTCTGGGCAGAACGAACATCGGATTGACCGAGCCCAGCTCGCCAAAAAACGGAATAGGCTCGGGGCGTTGGGCGCACAGATCGAACAGCGCTCGCCCGGCGCGCAGTGATCCTGTGAATCCAACGGCCCGGATCAGCGAGTGCTGGGCCAGTGCCGTTCCAACCCCAATCCCGTCGCTTTGAATCAACGAAAACGTACCCGCTGGGTTGCCGGTCGCTTTCACGGCGGCATCAATCGCCTGCGCGACGATCTCGCCCGTGCCGGGATGGGCCGGGTGACCTTTAACAATAACCGGACACCCTGCAGCCAAGGCCGCCGCCGTGTCCCCGCCGGCAACTGAAAACGCCAGTGGGAAGTTCGACGCCCCAAACACTGCGACGGGGCCCAGAGGGCGTTGGATCATACGTAAGTCCGGTCGCGGCAGGGGGGCGCGATCCGGTAAGGCAGGGTCGTGGCGTTTATCCAGATATTCCCGGGCCTCGATGTGATCAGCGAACAGGCGCAGCTGGCCAACGGTACGTCCACGCTCACCCTGCAATCGAGCCTCGGGCAGCCCGGTTTCCTGACAGCCGATCTGAGTGATGGCGTCGCCCCGTGCGTCGATCTCATCCGCGATCCGGTACAACAGCGCTGCGCGCTTGCCGCGGGTGGACCAGCCGAAGGTGGCAAACGCCTCTTCCGCGGCCTGTGCTGCTGCATCCACATGCGCGGGCGTTCCCACGGCAAACTCGTGGCTGGGCCCATGCGCGGGGTCCGAGGCAAAGGTCGCCTCGGACCCAACCCATTCGCCCGCAATCAGGTGTTTTCCGGTCAACATGTTCTAGTCTCACTTAAATCAGGCCGCGCGCGGCAAGGTTTCGCATCAGGTGGGATGCGCCGAACGTCCATTCGGGGCAATCCGTCGACAGGCGCACCCTGTTGGTCAGCGCGCCCAGTTTTTCATTAGAAATCGTAACGATATCGCCCAGCTTGTGGGTGAACCCACCCCCAGGCGTATCGCGATCCTGCGTTGGCGCAAAGAGGGTTCCCAGGAACAACATCAATCCATCCGGATACTGGTGATGCCGCCCGATCGTTTGCGCCACAAGGTCAAGTGGGTCACGGCTAATTTGCGCCATCGAGGAGTGGCCCGTAAGCTCAAACCCGTCCGGGCCGGTCACGGTCAGGGACAGATCGGCGCTGCGAACAGTGTCCAGAGTGAACTGCTCGTCGAACAGGCGGATCATTGGCCCGATGGCACAAGACGCGTTGTTGTCCTTGGCCTTGCTTAGCAACAGGGCTGAGCGTCCCTCGACATCGCGCAGATTGACGTCATTGCCTAGCGTTGCGCCCTTGATCTGACCTTGCGAGGTGACGGCCAGAACCACTTCAGGTTCGGGATTGTTCCAGGTCGAAATCGGGTGCAGACCCACATCTGCGCCAAAACCCACCGACGACAGTACCTGCGCTTTGGAGAATACTTCGGCATCGGGGCCGATCCCAACCTCAAGATACTGGCTCCATAATCCTTCAGAGATCAGAGCCTCTTTGACATGCATGGCCGCGTCAGAGCCCGGCACGATATCAGTCAGGCTGTCCCCGATGCGGGCGCCGATACGCGCTCGGATCGCGTCAGCCCTGCCGGGGTCGCCCGCGGCTTGTTCCTCGATCACGCGTTCCACCATGGACCCTGCAAAGGTCACGCCGCAGGCCTTGATCGCCTGAAGATCGCAGGGTGCGAGCCACTGGTGTCCGTCGCTCAAATGTCCCAGCACTTCACCCGATGCAGTCCGCGTGTAAGATAGCGCGTCGTCCCGTTCCAGAACATCACGCACGGTGGGCGCTGTTTTGGACGTAATATCAAAAAGCTGATCGTCACGCAGGGTCACAACAGACGGACCAATGCCCGGTCGTTCCACACGCCCCAGCCACAATCCGCTGGTGTCAAGTTCCGGAAATTTCATCCTAACCTCTGAGGTTATAGGCTAGGGCGGCATTGCCCCCCAACACCGCATTGCGTTCGGTTTCGGACAGTGCGATCAGCAGTTCGTCTGTGGCGTCAAGCCAGCGCTGATAGCTGCTGGCCAAAGTGCAGACCGGCCAGTCGCTGCCCCAGATCAGACGCGACGGGCCGAATTTGTCCAGCAAATGATCGACATAGGGGCGCAGATCGTCGACGGTCCAATCCGTTTCGGCCTCGGTGACCAGCCCGGACAATTTGCACCAGGCGCTGGTATCACTGGCGAGTGCAGCCATGTCCTCGGCCCATCCGGCGATCACCCCATCACGGATCAAGGGTTTAGAGGCGTGGTCGATGACCACCCGCATCTGCGAATGACGTTCCAAAAGCTGGCGCAGCGGACCAAGATGCACTGGCAGGGTCAGCGCGTCAAAGGTCAGGTCATGCCGTCGCACCGCCTCGAATGCCGGGGTGAGCGCGGTCTCCGTCATCCAGAGCGGGTTAGAAATGTCTTGAATCATGGGCCGCAATCCGACGAAAGCCGGGTGCGTGGACAAGGCCTCAATCTGCGCAGGAGCATCGGTGGCTGCGAAATCCACCCAGCCGACTACGCCTTTGATAAACGAAGTTTGTTCGGCGAGAGATAGCAGGTATTCAGTTTCGGCCGCTGTCGGTGCGGCCTGTACCAGAATAGTGCCTTCGATCCCTGCTGTTGCGAGCAGGGGTGCCAGATCCTCGGGCATGAAATCCCGGTAGACCGCGGGCAGATCAGGTGTAAGCCAACCGTAATCACCCCGGGCCAGTAACCAGAAATGCTGATGCGCGTCGATCTTCATCCAATCACGCCTTTTTTGAGGATGATATTGCCGTAGAGCCTGCGTTCTCCGGTCTGAACGACCGCAAAGGCATGGGCCGCGCGGTCGTAAAAGGCAAACCGCTCAATCCCCTGAATTTGGGCTGGGTTATCGGCTGTCGCATCTATAATACGCTGAAAGTCGGCGACGGCTTCGGGCACGGCCTCAGCGTCGCCGACAACCTGCATTGTTACCACCGGATCGGGCACGAACGTGTCCAGCGGCGTTACAGATAGAACTGCCTGCAGCATCTCACTGGCCGAGGAACCATCGGCGCGAATACAGTCGGGACCAAGGCTGGAGCCCGGGAAATTTGCATCCGCTATCACGATCTCATCTCCATGCCCCATTGCTCGAAGGGCATATAGCAATTCAGGTGACAGAAGCGGGTCGATGTCACGCAGCATTGGCGGCCTCGGTCGGTAAGGGCGCGTCAGGGCGGATCAATCCCTCACTACGCAAATCAGACCACAGGCCAACTGGAATGTTCCGATCCATCAAGGCCACATTGGCCTGAACTTCTGCCACGTTGACAGCTCCGGGCACAACAGTTTTGACGGCAGGGTGCCCCAGAACAAACTGCAAGGCAGCTGCGATCAGCGGAGTGTTATGTGCAGCGCAGACAGCTTCGATCTTACGCACGCGATCCAGAATTTCGTCAGGCGCGTCGGCGTAGTTGTATTTCGCGCTTGGCACCGCGCCAGTGGCCAGGATGCCCGAGTTATAGGGCCCGCCCAGAATGATCCCTACATCGCGCCGTTCGCAAAGCGGCAGAAAACTGTCCAAAGCTTCTTGTTCCAGCAACGTATACCGACCGGCTAGCAGAAAACCGTCGAAATCACCTAGCCCAAGCAGCCTCTCGCAGACCTGCCATTCGTTCACACCGGCACCGATTGCGGCGATCTCTTCGGCATCGCGTAATTCGACCAGGGCCTTGTACCCGCCGCCGTCGAAAAGCTCTCGCACTTTGGCATCCGACATTTCCTGACTGCCCTGGCTGAAGACACACACGTCATGCACCAGCAGGATATCGGAATTCGCCACACCGATCCGGTTGCGACTGGCTTCATAGGACCGCATCACCCCGTCATAGGTGTAATCGAACACGATGCGTTTTTGCGGGACGTCTACAAAAGCTTCGGGCGTTACCTCATGCGGTTCGCAATCCAGTAGTAGACGCCCGATCTTGGTCGATAGTTGAATATTCTCGCGCCCAAACCGCGCGATTGCCTTGCCAAAGCGGTGCTCGGACCGGCCCAACCCGTATTGCGGGGCAGTGTCAAAGAACCGGATACCCGCATCGTAAGCCGCCTGCAAAGCTGCATGCGCATCCTCATCAGAAACTTTACGATAAAGGTTGCCCAAAGGTGCACCGCCAAACCCCATGCGCGTCAGAGGCACGGGGCGTGTGGTTCGATGGTTCAGAAGTTCGGTTTGCGAAACGGTCATCCTGCCTCTCGTGCCGGTTGTGTGGTGATGTTGAAAAGATACGGCCTCTCGTCCATCAGAACTTTAATCCGCGGCATCAATTGTCCCAGATGGCGCCGCATGGCTGCCTGGGCTACCAGTTCGTTTTGGTCCAGAATGGCGGTGTGAATGGCACGGTGTTCGGCCAGTGTTTCGGCGACGCGCCCCGGCGTCGGTAACAAAAGCATTCGGGCGCGGCTGACTTGCAGGGAAACGGTCTGCGCCACATCCCCCAAGCGCTTGAAGCCGGTAAATTCCATCAACAGAGCGTGGAATTCTTCGTCTGCCTGATAGAAGCCCGGAATATCTTCGTCCTCGATCAGCAGTTCCTGCAGGCGCATGTTGCGACTGAGCCGCTTGCGCTGATCCTCGGTTAGGTCGCGCGCGACTTTGGCGACGGTTGCCAGCTCAAGCGCTTCACGCAGAAACATCCCCTCGCGGATTTCCGGCATCGAAAAATAGGAAACACGGGTGCCCGATTGCGGCACCACATCCACAAGCCCTTCACCCGCCAATCTGGCAATCGCCTCGGTCACAGGGGCGCGGGACACGCCCAACCTTTCGCAGATCGGGGCCTTTCTGAGGATTGCTCCAGGCGGGAAGTCCAGCGACAGGATGGCCTGTTTGATGGCCTGATAGACCCGCTGCGCCAATGAGCCGTCATCAGATGAAATATCGCGCAAAAGCTGCGCGTCGATGTCTTGTGGTTTAGTCATGATCTCGATCTATCATACTAACATGTTAGTTGACAAGTACGTGATCACGCCTTAGCAATCTGGGCAAGCAAGCGGGGAGAGGATGCAAGCAACCCATGAAAATAAGGCCCCCCGGACGGCGACTCGCGACACGGTCAAACTGAACCCCTGTGACAATGTCGTGATCGCCCTGCGGGATTTGCAGGCCGACGAGCAGCCATTTGGCGTGCCAGTGCCGCTGACCAATTCGGTGTCTCGCGGGCACAAGATCGCGGCTGCTGCTATTGCTGAGGGTGAGAATGTCATTCGCTACGGCCAGATCATCGGGCAGGCTAAAGCGGATATCCGACCTGGTGAGCATGTCCACGTTCACAACCTTGGGATGGGTGCACATCAACAGGATTATGCCCATGCCAGCGCGAACACGCCCTTGGCGATGATTAATGAGGGCCGCACATTTCAAGGCTTTCACCGTGCAGACGGTAAAATCGGAACGCGCAACTACGTTGGTATTCTGACCACCGTGAACTGCTCGGGTTCTGTTGCGCGTTTCATTGCTGAAGCTGCCGAGAAATCCGGTCTTTTGGACGAATTCCCAAATGTCGACGGCGTGGTTCCAATCGTGCACGGGACCGGCTGCGGCATGTCTGGCAAGGATGAGGGATATGCCACCCTGTTCCGAACGTTGGCCGGGTACGCACAACATCCGAACTTTGCAGGTATCTTGCTGATCGGGTTGGGGTGCGAGGTCATGCAAGTCGCAGATTTGGTTGGCGGACGCCCCATCCGGCAGGATGGCGTACTGCGCTATATGACCATCCAGAACGAGGGCGGCACACGCCGCACAATTGAACGCGGGCTGGAAGAGCTGCGTGGGATTGCCGAACTGGCCAACCAAGCCACCCGGCAACCTGCGCCCGTCAGTGCGATTACGGTCGGGATGCAATGCGGTGGCTCGGACGGCTATTCCGGGATCACCGCAAACCCGGCGCTGGGATATGCATCGGACCTTTTGGTCCGCCATGGTGGTACGACGATCCTGTCGGAAACCTCGGAAATCTACGGTGCCGAGCATTTGCTGACCCGCCGCGCGGAAACCCCCGAAGTGGGCCAGAAACTGATCGGCCGCATTCATTGGTGGGAAGATTACACCGCCCGCAATGGCGGTGAAATGGACAACAATCCCAGCCCCGGCAACAAGCGCGGCGGATTGACTACCATTCTGGAGAAATCACTGGGGGCTGTGGCCAAAGGTGGTACCGCACCGCTGCGCGATATCTACAAATTTGCTGAGATGATCGACAAAAAGGGCTTTGTTTTTATGGATAGCCCGGGTTTTGATCCGTGCTCGGTCACTGGGCAGGTGGCCGCGGGTGCGAACCTGATCGTGTTCACCACCGGGCGGGGCTCGGTCTCGGGCTATCAGCCGACACCATGCGTCAAGCTGGCCACCAATTCGGAAATGTACACGCGCATGGCCGAGGACATGGACCTGAATTGCGGCGACATCGTCACCGACGGGGTCAGTATCGAGGCCAAAGGCGAAGAACTGTTCGAAATTCTGATCCGAGTCGCATCCGGCGAGAAAACCAAAAGCGAAGAGCTTGGCTTTGGGGGCGTTGAATTCGTGCCCTGGCAAATCGGTGCGGTGATGTAATCCACGCACGGCCCAAGGAGAGAGGGGCCTATGGGAGAAGAGATGGCAAAACTGGTCGACATGACGGGGATTGATAAGCATTTCCCCGGTGTGCACGCGCTGAAATCCGTGCAGTTCGATCTGTATTCGGGTGAGGTTCACGCGCTAATGGGCGAGAACGGCGCCGGGAAAAGCACGCTGATGAAAGTCCTATCGGGCATTTATCAGCGTGATGGGGGCAGTCTGAAGATCGAAGGACGCACGGCCAGTCCCCAAACCCCGCGCGAGGCGCAGGATCTAGGCATTGGCATCATCCATCAGGAATTGAGCTTGATGAATGATCTGACGGTTGCGCAAAACATCTTTATCGGGCGCGAACCGCGCAAGCGTTTTGGCCGTTTGGATGACGTGGCGCTGAATGCACGCACGGCCGAGATTTTCGAGTCGATGAACCTGACCCTCGACCCCAAGGCGCTGGTCGGCAGCCTGACTATCGCCAAGCAGCAGATGGTCGAGATTGCCAAGGCGTTGTCTTACCGGTCCAAGGTTCTGATCATGGACGAGCCGACGGCCGCCCTAAATGACGTCGAGATTGCCGAGCTTTTCGTGATCATCCGTCGCCTTAAGGACGAGGGCGTGGGCATCGTTTATATCAGCCACAAAATGGATGAGCTGAAGCAGATCGCCGACCGCGTCACCGTCATGCGGGATGGTGAATATGTAGGGACCGTGGATGCGGCGGATACCCCGATCAGTCAGATCATTGCTATGATGGTCGGACGGGAAGTGAACGAGGAGCCTCTGGAAGTGCCGGATTTGGGGGATGCCGAGATATCCTTGCAGGTCAGCGGCCTGAGCCGCAGCAAAGATATTCACGATGTCAGCTTCTCGGTCCAGAAGGGTGAAATTCTGGGCTTTGCCGGTCTGATGGGGGCAGGGCGGACTGAAGTGGCGCGCGCCATATTCGGTGCCGATCCAAAGGACAGCGGCGACATTCGCGTGCATGGCAAACCGACCTCGATCAAATCCCCGAAGGACGCGGTGCGGGCGGGGATCGGTTACCTCTCCGAGGATCGCAAGCATTTCGGCCTGGCGACGGGTATGAACGTGCGGGACAACATTGCCTTGGCCTCGATGGACCTGTTCACCGGATCGGGTGGAATACTGAACGACGGTGAAATCGGCACTGCAGCCAAGAGCTTTATACATCAACTTGGAATCCGTACGCCCTCGGACGTACAAGAGGTTCGGCTGCTGTCGGGGGGCAACCAGCAAAAGGTAGTCATCGCCAAATGGCTGCTGCGTGATTGCGACATCCTGATTTTTGACGAACCCACCCGCGGCATCGACGTGGGCGCAAAATCCGAGATTTACAAACTGCTCGAAGAACTGGCCGGGCAGGGCAAGACAATCATCGTGATCTCATCCGAACTGCCCGAGATCATGCGCCTGAGCCATCGCATCGCCGTGATGTGCGAGGGCCGGCTGACCGGCATTCTGCCCGGCGGAAAAGACACCACTCAGGAAGACATCATGCATCTGGCCACCCAACGTACGGCGGCCATGCAGGTAACAGGGACAGCGCAATGACCACAGCAACGGATATCGACAAGAAAAAGCCCCTTGCGGGCCTGTCGGAAAGCGGCGCGTATCAAAAACTGTTGGCCTTCGCCAGTTTGATCGCCCTGCTGATCGGGTTTTCCATCGCCTCGCCGAACTTCATGCAGACCTCGAACATGATCGCGATTTTGCAGGCGACTTCGGTGAATGGAGTCCTCGCGGTGGCGGCAACCCTGATCATAATCACTGGCGGGATCGACCTGTCGCTGGGCACGATGATGACCTTCTGCGCGGTGATCGCGGGCGTCGTGCTGACCTATCTGGGGATGCCCTTGTTGCTGGGTGTGGCGGCTGCCATCGGGGCTGGCGCTCTTTGCGGCCTGTGTTCAGGCACGTTCGTGGCCAAGATGAAAATCCCGCCTTTTATTGCCACGCTGGGCATGATGCTGATCCTCAAGGGCCTGTCACTGGTGATCTCCGGTACCCGCCCGATTTATTTCAACGACACGCCGGGGTTCGATCAAATCTCGCGCGGATCGCTGATCGGAGAGGTGTTTCCGGCCCTGCCCATCCCCAACGGGGTGCTGATCCTGTTCTTGGTGGCGATAGCGGCATCTTACATTCTAGGGCGCACGGTGCTGGGGCGGTACACTTTTGCGCTGGGATCGAACGAAGAGGCTGTGCGCTTGTCGGGCGTGAACACCGATCTTTGGAAAATGCGTATTTACGCGCTGGCCGGTGCAATTTGCGGCATTGCCGGAATCCTGATCGCCTCGCGTCTGAATTCGGCACAGCCCGCGCTGGGTCTGGGATACGAGCTGGAAGCTATCGCCGCAGTTGTGATTGGCGGCACGTCCCTGTCCGGTGGGCGCGGTACGATCTTAGGCACGCTGATCGGCGCACTGATCATGGCAGTGCTGACCAACGGGCTGCGGGTGCTGTCAGTGGCGCAGGAATGGCAGACCGTCGTGACCGGCGCGATTATTATACTGGCCGTTTATGCCGACATGGCGCGCCGCAAAAAGTCGGGATGACTGAAACTTCAAACCAAAGACAATACAATCAAATGGAGGAGGAAATCATGTTTACACGTCGGTTTATTCTGGGGGCGATCAGTGCCGCCACCCTTACGGTCCCGGCCTCAATGGCTATGGCTGAGGATATCTATATCCCGTTGGTCTCGAAAGGCTTCCAACATCAGTTCTGGCAGGCCGTGAAATCCGGTGCGGAACAGGCAGCCGATGAATATGGCGTGACCATCACCTTTGAAGGCCCCGACAATGAGACCATGGTGGATCGCCAGATCGACATGCTGGCCGCGGCACTGGCCAACAATCCCAAGGCCATCGGTTTTGCCGCGCTGGACAGCCAGGCCGCCATTCCGCTGCTGAAACAGGCCAATGAGAAAGGCATCCCGATCATCGCCTTTGATAGCGGCGTCGACAGCGATATCCCGGTCTCGACCGCGACCACCGACAACTTGGCGGCGGCGGCTCTGGCTGCGGATAAGATGGCTGAAAAAATCGGTGGCAAGGGCAAGGTTGCAGTGGTTGCTCATGACCAGACTAGCCGTACAGGTATCGACCGCCGCGACGGGTTCGTGAACCGTATCGCCGAGCAATACCCCGATATCGAGGTTGTCACGGTTCAATATGGTCAGGGGGATCATCTGAAATCCACAGAAGTGACCAAGGCCATCCTGACTGCAAATCCTGACTTGAATGGCATTTTCGGAACCAATGAAGGGTCTGCCATCGGCGTGGTGAACGGGGTGCAGGAACTGGGAACCGAAGGGCTGGTGATCATTGGCTACGACAGCGGGAAGGCACAGAAAGATGCGATCAAAAGCGGGTTGATGGCAGGCGCCATCACGCAAAACCCGGTTGGCATCGGTTATGAAACTGTCAAAGCCGCCGTCGCCGCCATGAATGGCGAGGATGTGCCGGCGCTGATCGACACTGGTTTCTACTACTATGACGCCTCAAACATCGACGATCCGAAAATCTCTGCCGTCCTCTACGACTAAAAGCAATACCCGGCCCGTCCGCAAATGGCGGGCCGGATTTCCTACAGGTAGAGCATCGGTGCATTTCTGCCGGACCACCTGTTTTCTCATTTCATGTTTCATGCATATGTGTGTTAGTCTTTGGGTCGTATATTTTCTGATATTAGTTAAAGGTAGTTGATCCATTGCCAGACAAATCCAACAGCGTATTCACGTTACGTCCACTGGAAAAAGCAGATCTGGAGGTCATCACACCCTGGTTTCAGGATATCGAGGACCTTAGCCGATTTGATCGGACGTCGCGAATTCCGCTCAACCTTATTCAGACCGAAGAAATTTGGCGCGAAAATTTTAGTCCTTCGGGCAAAAATGGGAGCTGCTGGTTCGTCGTTGAATCCGACAGTGGACAGGCTATGGGAATTGTCGGGCTCGAAGCAATTTCTCTGGTCAACCGGGATGCGGTCATCGCCATGTTTGTTGAAAAATCAGCGCGCCGTTTGGGTCTTGCGATCAGGGCAACAGCGCTGCTTGCGGATTTCGCCTTCCGTCAGCTTGGTCTGAACCGGCTCACTTCGTATTACAGACAGGACAATCATATCAGTCGCGATCTTGTGGAACGACTGGGCTGTCAGGTCGAAGGAACCATGCGGCAAGCCTGGTTCGCTGACGGGACCTTTCGCGATATGATCGTGGTGGGCCTTCTAAGCCAGGATTGGGTGAATAGAAGGCTGATCCTTGCGAAAGAGGTAAGCCCTGAAACTATTGTAACTTTTGGGTCAAAAGGCTGCCCAAGCTGGTCTTGGCCACCACAGGTTGATAAGTGTGACTAACGGGGTGTGCTAACACTGTCCAAGCGCAAAAGCCCATTTTGCTATAAAGTGACAATAGGGTTCGAACGCAGCCCCTTAGACGAGTTATGAATGTGAACACCACAAGTCCAAACTCTTCCATAACGCAGAAGCTGGGTGTCGTCTTGTTTGCCGACGTTGTCGGATATTCTCGTCTGATGAGCGAGAATGAGCTGGACACCTACAACGCGTTGAAATCATTGATTTACCAACTTGAGGAAACCTGCGCGCGCTTTCAGGGCCGGGTGGTCGAGGTGCGCGGCGATGGTATTCTGGCCCTGTTCGAAACCGCCACCAGCGCAGTGGAGTTCGGGGTTGAACTGCATCGCATCGCCAGCCAACACAACCAGGATCGCGCAGAAAATCAACGAATCAATTTTCGCGCGGGTGTCCATCTGGGCGAAATTCTAATCGACGATCGCGGTATACACGGCGACAATGTCAATATAGCGGCGCGGCTTCAGGAAATTGCTGAACCTGAAAGGGTTTACGTCAGTTCCGCCGTTTACGATCAGGTCTGTAATCGGCTGCGTTATGGCTATGAATTTCTCGGGCCAAAGCAGCTGAAGAACATCCTTTCACCCATCGCGACCTATTGCGTCCGCAGTGAGGTTGCAGGTGCTACCATGGCCGGAACGATGCGGCCGGACATGCCGGGTAATATCCTCGAGCGTCCCGACTCGCCTTCAGTGGCCATTCTGCCTTTCAGCAGCCAGAGCGGGGATGAATCCGACAGCTGGATTGCCGAAGGGCTGACCGATGACATCATCATGAACCTGTCCAAGTTCCGCAATCTGTTCGTGATCGCGCGGAACTCGTCCTTTTTCTTCAAGGCACAGGGTATGCCTCCGAAGGAAGCGGCGCAAAAACTGAATGTGCGCTATATCGCGCGCGGCAGTGTACGTCGTTCAGCCAGCCGTATCCGGATAACAGCGGAACTGGTTGATGCCACCACCGAGCGCACCATCTGGGGTGAGCGTTTCGATCGCAAGATCGACGATATTTTCGATATTCTCGATGAGGTGACAGAGTGCATCGTGGCGGCAACCGCAGTGATGATCGAGTCGCATGAAAAGCGTCGGATGATACAATCGGCCCCGTCCGACCTAGAGGCCTATGGATCCGTACTGCAAGGCCAGCATCACATCTTCAAATATACCAGGAACGACAACCAGAAGGCGCAAAACTATTATCAGAACGCGCTTGATCGGGATGGAGGCTATGCCCGCGCTGCCGCCGCCCTGTCGCGGACGCTGAATATCAACTGGCGCTATTCCTGGTCCGAAGATCCCACAAAAGCGCTGGATCAGGCGCTGACCTTCGCGCGACGCGCGATTGAACTGGACCCGACCGATGCGCGTGGATTTGGTGAGTTGGGTTATGTACACCTGTACCGCAAAGAACATGATGCTGCGTTGCAGTCCTACAAACGAGCTTTGGCGTTGAACCCGAATGATGCAGATATGCATTCAGACTACGCGGATGCGCTGGCTCATTACGGCGACAACGAAATGGCAATCACACATCTTCAACAGGCGATGCGGTTGAATCCTTATTTTCCGGACCAGTATCTGTGGCATTTGGGTGGGGCGTATTTCAACCTCCACCGCTATCAAGACGCCATCGGTGCCGTCAACAAGATGAACAATCCCACGGAAGGGCAGCGTCTGTTGGCGGCAAGCTATGCACAGCTTGGCCAAACCGACATTGCCCGTCAGATTGCAGACAAGCATCGCGCAGCACATCCGAACTTTTCACTAGCTCGGTGGGAAACCGTTCAGCCGGACAAGCTGGAAGAAGACACACAACACTTTGTTGAGGGCCTGAAAAAGGCAGGTTTCTGAAAAAGAAAGGCCCTGCTGAGCAGGGCCTGAATTCATTGTCAGTTGTGGTTTTAATCTGCGTCAGTCGTCCGAGCCCCGTGCCCTTGCTCCACTGACTCTGGCTCCGCTAACACGTGCTCCGCTAACTCTGGCACCACTGACCCGCGCACCACTCACTCGGGCTCCGCTGACGCGGGCGCCGCTGACAGCCGGGCTGTCAAAGCCGAAATAAAGGTCCAGCAGAACCTGTTCAAACTGACCGGTCATAACGTCCATGCGGATGGTGAAATCGGCTTTGTTGTAATCCCACACCCGGATGTCATCCGCGAACTGGAAGTCAGCTGAAGCAATACCTGTGAGGTCGGGATTGTTCGGCGCGCGGGATGCAAGCCCACCCGGAGCATTATCTTTGCCATCCGATTTGTTAACGAACTCGCCATCCCCGTGCACAAGGAAGATAACCGGCTCCGGCAATTCGTAATACACGCCCTCATAGGCGAACCCATAGATTCTGGCCAGCTTGCCTCCATCCAGAAACTGGTCGCCAAGGAAATTGTTTACACCTTTTCCACGACGACGTTTGCCTTTGTATTCGAATTTCTGTTTCGGCGGAGTGCCTTCCGGTTTAAGTGTTTGCTTCCAAAACGTACGTTTGTGCTTTGACCCTTTCTTTACAAAAACGAAGTCACCTTTTGCTTCGTCTTTGCGGTCTTCCAATACAAGATTGGCGCCTGTTTTCTTGACCTTGTAAACTCCTGAAATATCGTCGTCGCCAATCTGAACAAGCACTTTGTCCCCGACTTCAACGGTCACGTCATCAATTATTCCACTGGTGATATCTGGTTTTGCCGTCAAGCTTTCGTCGATGATTGCCACACGAACACGCGTGTCCTTCTTAAGTTTAAGATCATCAACTGCACGACCAAACAACAACACTTCTGAAAAACTGAGCAAGGATTCAGACATCTCATTTCCTCCCAACTATGGGATCGACGGAGTCAGGACCCTCATCTCCCCCCTTAAAAGAACTCGAATAAATAATTCGAGCAAATACGTTCCAAAAATCACCCCATGATTGCATGCCATAAAACCTTGTAAAAATAAAGGATTTTAGGCGCTAATCCGGCACTTGCGTTCGAACTGAATGTGAATGGCTGTCTTCTTCCGGGTCTGGCAGACGGGGGCCGGCGGTTGTCAGGCCAATATCGCGCATACGGAAATTGCCCTCGATAATACGGCGGAAGGCACCACCGGTAATCTCTTGATCGACGGCCAGCAGAGCCTTTTCCACCCCAAAATAGCTGAGCATATCCGCGTCCAGCCTCTCCCACGCGTCGGCCAGATAGGTGCCCAGATAGTCGCGTGCTTCAAGCAGCGCGATGCGGAAACCTTCAGGGTTTTCGGCATATCGCTTGTCAAAGATATCCTGCATCACTTGGCTGTATTCGGGGGTGCCTTCCAGCTGGTCCGAAAGCTCTTCCTCTTCGGCAGAGATCAGGCCATGTAGCAGCAACCGTTCGTGATAGATATCGACGAAAACGTCGAACATCGCACCGGTCAGAGGTTCAGACAGGGCGTGTTCGCTGGACCAGCCAGCGGCGAATTCCGACAAGGACCGGTCGTTGGCAGCAATCCGGATTTGTGCGTTTTCCGACAGTTCGGCAAAGCGGCTGAGGCGGTTGAACGTATAGAGATTACCCCGCGTGTTTTCGAGCAACGTGTCCACCACCGAACCGAAATGCAGTGACGCCAGCAAGGCCACAAGGTCGGCGGCGGATTCATGAAACCCGTAATATTCGCCCGAGGCATCCCCATCAGAGGGCATGCCGATCACGCTATAGATGATGGCATGGCCAATCTCATGCGCGACGACGTCGAAATTCAAACTGTAAGGACGGTATTCATCCCCATGTTCATGCGTACCGCCGGTTTCCAGAAATCCCCAACCGATATGAGCGTTGTCCAGGCTGGGCAGCAACGATAGCTCCAGCCGGTCGAAATCGCGGGAGAAATGCCACGGGATCGGACGATCGAAATATCCCTGCCAGACATCCATGGTGAAATGGGCCGAGCCATACAGATGCGCGGCTTCAAAGGCCGGGTCGGTTGGGTCGATATGGATGAAATTGCCAAGCGCATCAGGCATGGCAGGGGGTTGGATATAACCATTCCACGGGGGCAGATACATGCCCGGCCCGTTCGGCCCAGGCACAATCGCGCCGTATGGGGTGGTTTTCCCGACCGGGTTCACTGTGTACATGCGCGGCCCCGACGGACCCGGGCCGACGCTGCCTTGCGGGGCAGAGATTTCGACCAGTTCCAGCGGGGCATCAGGTTCCAGAAAGGGCGACTGCGGGTACAGCAAGAACCGGGTGCCGGGTTCTTCGTCTTTGATCTGTTCGGGGTAGTTCATAATACGCCCTCCCGTGTCGTGCCCGGTCAAATCCGTCGGCCTGTTATTCTGCGGCTCCGGCGTCGGCACCTCTATGGCAATATAAAAATTCAGCTTCTATCAGTTCATAAAACGCGTCGCGCCCGTCCAGACCAAGCGCAACTGCGTAAGAGTCAAGATCATCAGGCACCTCTTGGTCAAGACGAGATTCAAAATACCACATCAGCACGCGCAACCGATCCACCCCGGAGGAACCCGCCGGAATGGCACGATGTGCTTTTCTGTCTGCCCTGTCCCGCAGCTCGGTATATTGGTCCGCACGGCGCAGCTCTGACAACAGTTGCGCTTCCAAAGAACCGGCGCGCGATGCAATGGCAGCATCAATCCGGGCAGCGTCGGCCAACATTGTTTCATAGCTATCCGCGTTCAAATCGTTTGCCTCGATCCAATCCATCAATTCGGATCGTCGCGAAAGACCTGTTGTTGCCCTGTGATCGTCCATCTGCCGGATCAAGTCCGCACGCTCAGGTTTACGATCCCGTCTTGAGGCATCCTCGCGCGCCAGCAACGCAAGAGCGGCGCGATGTTTCAATTGCGCGTAGAGCGCAGGGTCCAGCCGCAGCTCGTCGACGACTGCGCGGTCGGTGGTTAGCTCTCCGGCATCGACCCGGGCACACAGAGCTTTCCACATCAGGGTTGGTTCGGTGCGCGTGGCTTCGGACTTTGGCTGAACGGCTCCGGCCAGATGCTCGGACATGCGGGTCAGCATGGCGCGGGCATCATCTGCCTTGGCGTCGATGCGGCCTGTCGGTAACCAGTCGGAAAACTCAGAGATACCAGGCAAATCCCGCATCGCAGAAATTATGTCTGCCCAGATACGCTTGCGGTAATGCATGGCCTTGGTGATTTGCAGTATTTTGGACGCGGTGTCCGCCGGCAGTACGCCTGCGGTCTGCGCTTGCGCCACGGTCGCGCGGATCGACACCATCGGCTCGCTGAGAGGCTTGAACCCAAGCTCGGCGGGGCTGTGCAATACAGCAACTTCATCGTCATCCTGCAGGACATCGTTGTAGTAATCCTGAAAGATCTGGCCAACCCCAATCATTCCGAAATCAGCCAATTCAGCCGCGCGCAAAGCGCCCATGCTGGCACTGCCAAAGACCGGAATCCCTTGCTCCATCGCCCAGAGGATTTCCTTGTGCCAGACCGAGGGCACCCCTTCGAAAAATCCGTCTATGATGCCGATTGCTGACGTGTTTGTACGGGCGACACGATAGACATCTCCTTGTCGGACTGGCGGCAGGATGGTTGCATCCAGATGTTTGGTAACTGTCTCGAGCGTCAGGGTCGGGCCCACAAATACAACTGCCGTCATGCCAGCCCTTCCACTATGCGTCGAGCGCGCGGACCGGGTATGTAATCCGGTTCGTCATGCGGTGCCTCCAGCCCGGGGATCACGGCCCGGATCACGGCGATGTCCAATTCAGGGCGCGACAGGTCAACGGTAACCACTTGCGGGATGCCCACGGCGGCAAGCCGTTGCAACAATAATTCCAGATCTTCTTCAAAGGATGCGGTTACAAATGACGGGCAGTCGCCAAAACTTTGATCCGCCGCCGCATCGTCGATCAGATCACGCACATAGCGGCCCCGATCCATTTTCGCCTGATCGGTGAATTCTTCGGGATCCAGGTCATCCCGAGCACCTGAGATATAAGTCAGCCGTGTCTGCGCTGCTTCGGTCAAAGACCGCAGCAGGGCAATCGCGCGGTCCGGATGACAGCCATCGCCGATACCAATATGGCCGGGTTGGCCGCCGCCTTCGCAAACCACACAGCGGAAACTGGCGATGCCAATGTCCGACGTTGTGTTCCACAGCCCTATCTCTAACCCGGCTGCGGTTATCATCTCGATGGCCTGTCGGCAGCGTGGGTCATCCACACTATTCGGATCAAGGCGGGGGGTGCCCGCGCGATGGTGCCACAGCGTTGTGGCATCCCGTTCGATCAATTCGCAAATGGCGTGACAGCTGGCCTCAACCACGTTGTTACCCGACGCCAATCCGTTGGTGGTGCGCGGAAAGGCGGCCTGACCCCCGACCGGAGCGCTGGTATAGTCTGTATCGACCATCTCAAGCGGAACCCAGCACGCGCGATTGGCGCCCAGATCACGCCCCAGAACCCACAGCATGTTAGAATGAGGATCAAACCGCCCACCCGTCACGCGAGGTAATCCGGTCACGTCGACCACCGTCGCTTCTTGCGTCAGTTCAGCATATCTGGCCAACCGCTGCGGTAATTGCACCCGTTCAGCGTGCCAGGATTCAATTGCCTCCATCACGCCCGAGGCCTCGGCCGCACGCAGCGACAACCCTTTGCCCAATGACACCGCGACTGACCGGGAGTTGGGTCGCGCCACCATCACCGTGGGCAGACCGATCCGGTCAAGGCCGGTCAGGTTTGCAACCCGGGTGATGCCCATGCCCTTTAGAAACGGTTTGACGATTTGTAGGGTTTGCTCGGGGTCGCGTAGCCGATGCGTGTCCAGCACATATTGCTTCTGCGATCCATCGGGCATGTTTCGGGCCTTGCTAAAATAGTCGACCACAACGTCAAAATATCTGCGCCGGGCCAATCTGTTAGGCCGCAGGATGATGGATCAGACCCCGTCGGTCAACCGTCGCGGTTCTCAGACCGTTTTCAGGTCATCCATGTGTTTGATCGCATTACTCCCATGCCGGGGGAAACTGGGCAGGAGGTTTCAGTGCAGAAGCGACTAACCTCGCAAATTGTTTGAACAGGCAAGATCCTGTTTGTGATTGACAGTTCCCGAGCTTTTATCCCGCTATCTCGGATACGACGCGTCGAGTTGCTTAAATCTTCCGCGTTCCACATCTCCGCAAGCGGCAGGTCCAATTTCCGAAAATGCTCGGCCCTGCACGGCAGTTCCTTGGATACATGCAACGAGATTTTGTCCCCGAGAAAGTTCAGAACATATGAATAAACAGTTCTGCGCCCCTTCAAATGGTTGCACACGCCGGTATCACCATCATCATGAGAGCACAGGACAGTCAAAATATCGTCAAGCTCACCAACGCTGGCCATCCTGTTGCGCGCCGATGTAAGGCAGCTTTGACTGTTTGACGAAGCCGGGTCGTTATCGGATTCAAACATCACCTGATGGTTGCTTTTGACCAGAAAATAAGATGCCTCCTGAACCCGGATTTCATGTCCGCGCGCTTCGATACAGGCAACTGTCTTACCGTCTACCATAATCAGGCTGCCAACCCAGGTCGGGTTGTCTGCCAGATGCATCCTGATCGCAGAAATGGCCGACTGGACGTCGTGGCCCTGCCGCTAGGCGATCTCGACCAGAATGTCATAGTTGCGACCGTTCGCAGGTGTGAAGCTGACATGCGCGTTACAACATAACAGCCCATGTTCGTTGGCGCCGATTGACAGCCCCGAGAACACCGCTTCGCTGTCATCGGTTGCGGCAAAGTTTTCCACACCGGATACCCCGAACATTGATGGATCGGAAATCAGATGTTCATCAAAGTTTAACAACCCGAAATCTTTGTTCTTGAACAGATAATAGTTGCCATCGTCCAAATTTATCGCACCGATTGTGCACATGCGGCTTGGTCCTTTGTCAGAGATGTTTTGGCAATTCAGCATTCGGTTCTAGTTGGCGGCAGAGCGGCGAAAGCGTTCTTCTAGCGGGGCCTGCCCCAGTTCCAGCAGGAAAGACAAAGCCCAATAGATCAGTGCTGCGGTGATCAGCATTTCGAGAATTCGGAATTTGCTGCGGACAGCGGAGCGGGCGACATACATCAGGTCCCAGACGCCAACGACCGAAACCAGTGAGCTGTCTTTCAACATCGCAATAAAGCTGTTGCCCGTCGGAGGGATAATGATCTTGAACGCCTGCGGCATGATCACTTTGCGAAACGCTACGCCTTTTTTCAAACCCAAGGCTGCCGATGCTTCCCATTGACCGGGATCGATGCTTCGGATGCCGGCCCGGTAGATTTCAGTCATGTAACCGCCATAACGCAGGCTGAGCGCAGCAAGCCCCGCTGGGATCGGGTCGACGATCAGGCCTATCTGCGGCAAGCCCAGATGATCAGAAAAAGCTGCGCCAACAGCGGCACACCCCGAAAAATGAGGTGAAAAAATCGACCGCGCCCATTGCGATCCCATTACCGGAAAGTTTGGAAACTGACCCAAGCAGAGCAAGCCCGAACGCGATCACAATAGATGCCAACGACACGTACAAGGTTGTCACGATACCTGTGGTGAACAGGAACAGGCGCAAAAGTTCGGCCCATACGAGGATGCGCTGAACCTACGGTCGGCAGCCAAAAGCAGGAACAGGTTTAAGGTCACGATCAGCGCTAGAACCAGCGTCGCCGATACCCTTTCCGATACCCCCGAGGCCAGTTCACCTGCCTCGGGTGCATAGAAAAAGCGCAGGAATGTTTCCCCGGAAAAGCCCGCCCAATATCCGATCAGGAAAACCACCTTGCCAGCAATCAGCGAACATTCGGCATTGAACCGGCGTGAGCGTTTAACTGTGGGGTAGGCGGTCAAGCTCGAGAGGATTTCCGGTTTGTCCTTTCAGGGTATGAAGATCAGTTTGCCGACGTTTAGTCGACGCCATGCCACTTCATCGACAGCTCGCGCAGGGTTCCGTCTTTGCGCATTTTGTCACGATGTCAGCGACCTTTCCGACAAAGTCAGTACCCCCCTTGCCGACTGCAACCGACAGCAGTTCGAAAAAGACCGGCTCGCCCAGCTGGCGGACTGGCAGACCGTTTTCAACTGCAGACAGGATTGTGGGCAACGATTGCAGCACCGCATCAAGGCGCACGCCGTTACCCAGGCGAAGGTCATCAAACTCACTCATACCAGTGCCATAGTTTTGATCTCAGCCGGTTGGACCTGATAGTCGAATTCCGGCACGCCCGCGGCGTCGATCTTGAGGTCATGTTGCAATTACAAGTGATAGGTCGACGAAGGAGTCACACCGATTACCTTTTCTTTCAGGTCAGAAATAATTGCACCATCGAAATCTTCGTGAACGGCAAATGCGGCCGGCGTGTAGTAGTAGACTGCCGGAAATTCCAGGGCTTCGGCGCGTTTTGCCGTGGGCGTCATCGATCCAACGACAATATTCCAGCGCCCAGCGGTCATCGCTTCCCAACCGGGCGTCACGAACTCGGTCTCGGCCCCAAGGCGTTTGGCTACTCGAACGCCACATCAACGTCGAACCCATCCATTTCGTTTTGATCGTTCAGGAAGGCCTGCACTGCCCAGTCCGAGTTGGTGGCAACCTTGAGCACTATTGTGCCTTCGATCCGATCCAGGGTTTCACCGGCAATTGCCGCAGCAGCAAGCCTCGCAGACAGGATTGATACTGATGCGATTTTTCCAAGGAGTTTGCCGGCTGCGTTCATTCTCCAAAGCAGCGACAGAGCTTGGATTGACCCAACCAACAGTCAGCTATCGCGTCGGTAAACTTGAAGCGCTGCTTAGCGGTCAGCTATTCACCCGCACAAGGCGAGGGATCAACATCACCGACGCAGGACATCGGTTCTACCGCAAAATTCAACCTGGACTTTCCGATCTTGCGGTGCGCCCCGACAGCCATGCCAACGCCCAACCAGGGCCTGGCCTCAAGGTCATCCCGATGTTTTCGGATCGCCAAATTGCAGTTTGCAGCCCTTCCTTATTCTCTGTCGAACAAAATGAACTGGAGCAGACCTGCAACTTCTCTCAGATTTAGAATCCCGTTATGCCGCATGCCGAGACCGCGGATACCTGGGATCGTTATCTGAAAAAGATCAGCTATCCATCCAGCGCATTGCGGCACGGACCAGTGTTCAGCAATGCAGATCCTACGCTTCGCGCTGCAATCTCGGGAATGGGAATCGCATTGACGCGCAGCTCTTACGATGCTGAATTTCTGTCCGCTGGAGCGTTAAGAAAACTTCCCTTTCCAAAAGTGGATCCAGAGTTCAACAATGTTCTTGTTTGCCGCACGGTATCGTACAAAAAAAGTCCCTTCGAAAATCTTTCGACTGGGTTTTGAGCGTGCAGGAGAAATTCCAGTCAACCTAGAATAGCTTGCGAAAACTGGTCGGTTTCGTAGGTCAAGGGAATTGCGCTTCGCTTCAAGACTTAAGATATTTAATTTAACATAACTCTTCCTATGCGCCCGAAACCACATTTTGAACAGCTAACCGAAAGACCTGCTGAATGGGTGTCGGCGCAACATCTGGGCGGGTCATCAACCCGACTGGACCCTGGGTCAGTTCAGTATTGATCGGCAACTTGACCAATCGACCATCCGCGATTTCGTTTGCGACCACCCCACCTGAAATAATCCAGATTGCATCGGTTTGGCGGGTATAGACACGCCCAAATGCGCCTGACACTGTTTCCACCCGATTTGGAATCTCGCCGATACCACATGCAATTAGAAAACGCTCAACCAGCGGGCGGATTGCAGATCCTTCCGGAGGGAAAATGACCTGCCAGTCAGCTATCTTGTGCAGATTGGGATCTTTGAGCAACGGGTGACCTGGACGGACCACAAATTCAACCTGTTCGTTGTAGAGTTGCGTAAATGAAATTCCCTGCATCGTTTCCGGGCGGCCCAGACGTCCTATGACCAAATCCAGTTGGCCATGTCGCAGGCGATCCACCAGATACCCATGTGGACCGTCGACGATCTGGAGGGCTGCGTCAGGGGCAAGCGCATCGAACTCTCTGACAACCTTGGGCATTATCCAGGCGGCGACGCTTGGAAGCGCACCAATTGTCAGCTTTTCTTTTTCCTTTCGCCCGGCGCGTTCCACTCCGTCCAGGCCTTGCTGAAGACTTGCCAGAGACATCTGCGCAAAGTGCAGAAAAACCTGCCCTTCTTCGGTCAACGCCACACCTGAACGACTACGTGTCATCAAAGGGGCCTCGACGATTTCTTCGAGCTCTTTCAAGGTCTTTGAAATCGCCGGCTGGGTCAGAAACAGCTTTTCAGCTGCGCGTTTCAGGCTCTTTTCCCGCGCAATTTCCACAAAAGACTGAATATGGCGGAACTTGATGCGTCGGTCGATCATTTTCTTATCTCTTTGGGCAACTAATTTAGCCGATAACTCATTTTACATTTCAGTTTCAATACATCAATCTACGGTCAGGAGACCCCAGTATGAAATCACAAGTTCTTATTATTGGCGGTGGCCCATCGGGTTTGCTGCTTAGCCAGCTGTTGCACCGAAAAGGAATCAATAGTGTGGTGCTGGAACGAAAGACTAAGGAATATGTCCTTGGTCGCATAAGGGCTGGCATTCTGGAAACGGGCTTTGTCAATCTGATGCGTGAAGCTGGGGTTGCCGCACGTATGGATAAAGAATGTTTTGTGCATGACGGCACAGTCATCTCGTACGGCGACACCCAGTTTGAGATAAACTTCAAAGAACATACGGGCAGCCATGTGGTCGTCTACGGCCAGACCGAAGTTACACGTGATCTATACGAAGCACGCGAGGCGATGGGCGGTAATATCATCTTCAACACAGAAGATGTCACCATTCACGATGCCGACAGCGACGCGCCTTATGTGACCTATTCGACGGACGGTACGACGCACCGGATCGACTGTGAATTTGTTGCCGGATGTGATGGTTTCCATGGGGTTAGCCGCCAAACCATTCCGCTAACAATCCGCAAGGAATACGAAAAACTCTACCCATTTGGTTGGCTAGGTATTCTGTCGGAAACACCTCCGGTCCATGACGAGCTTATCTATTCAGGCTCGGACCGAGGGTTCGCTTTGTGTTCGATGCGCAATGAAAGTTTAAGCCGTTATTATATCCAATGCTCACTGTCGGACTCGCCCGACGATTGGACCGACGACGCGTTTTGGCGGGAATTGAAACGCCGCATTCCCAGGGAATTTGCCGATAAGCTGGTGACAGGGCCTTCGATTGAGAAATCAATTGCACCACTGCGGTCGTTCGTGACCGAGCCGATGCGCTGGGGACGATTATTCCTGTGCGGAGACGCTGCCCACATCGTACCGCCGACCGGAGCCAAAGGTCTGAATACAGCCGCCAGCGATATTCACTATCTTTACAATGGATTGGAACAATATTTCGAGGACGGCGACAGCGAAGGCATCGACCGATATTCGGAAAAAGCGCTGGCCCGGATCTGGAAAGCCGAACGCTTCAGCTGGGCGACGACCAATCTGTTGCATCGCTTTCCGAAACAGAATGAGTTTGATCTGAAAATGCAGCAAGCCGACGTGAACTTCTTGCGGGATAACCGCGAGGCTCAGTCGGTTTTTGCGCAAAACTATGTCGGCCTGCCCTACTGATGCGGATAGCCCGGCTGGATAACACGAGCCTGCATTGGCGCGAAGATGGCGACCCGGACGGGTATCCAGTGGTCTTCGCTAACTCGTTGGGCACCGACCTGAGGGTGTGGGACAAAATCGTTCCGCATTTGCCCAAAAATTTACGTCTGTTCAGGTTTGATAAACGCGGGCACGGTCTGTCCTCCTGCCCGCCCGCTCCATACTCGATGGCGGATTTGGCACGCGACACCGAGAACCTGCTGGACCAACTTGGTGTTTCCAACTGTGTTTTCGTCGGTCTTTCAATCGGTGGTATGATCGGACAATCACTGGCTACACACCGCCCCGATCTTGTCCGGGCGCTCGTTTTGTCAAACACAGCCGCGAAACTGGGCGAGGCCGAGACATGGCAGGACCGGATCAATGCGGTGCGCGCCGATGGAATTGCGTCTTTGGCCGAGCCTATTCTGGACCGCTGGTTCAGTGCGGCATTTCGACAAAACACAGAGGTGGCGGCCTGGCGCAACATGCTGACCCGAACTCCATCTGAAGGATACATTGGTTGTTGTGCCGCCATCGCGGGTACAGACCTGAGGGCCACAAGCGCGGAACTACATCTTCCGGTTCTGGCTATTGGCGGGTCGGAAGATCTGGCCAGCCCCCCTGAGTTGGTCAGAAGCACGGCTTCGCTGATCCCGGGCGCAACATACAAAGAAATAAAGGGCGTGGGGCACTTGCCATGTGTCGAAGCGCCGGAGAAATTTGCCACTTTGATCGGCGATTTCATTGAGGAGACATTGAATGGCTAACCGTTATCAACAAGGCATGGATGTGCGGCGGTCGATTCTGGGTGATACCCATGTCGATCACACCGAAGGCTGCAAAACTTCTTTTGATGAGCCGTTTCAGACTTTGATTACCGAAGGGGCCTGGGGCACGGTTTGGGCGTCTGACGGTATTTCGGATCGGGAACGCTCGATGTTGACACTGGCGCTGCTGGCTGCACTTGGGAATTTTGAGGAAATCCCGATGCATATACGCGCCACGGCCAATACCGGAGCAAGCAAACAAGATGTTTTAGAGGCCTTTCAACATGTGGCTATCTACGCGGGCGTTCCGCGCGCCAACCATGCGCTGAAGCTGGCCAAACAAACCTATGATGAAATGGAACAAGATTGACACGAGAAACGCGCGAACGTTTCCGTATTGAAAAGGAATATGTCGACATGGTGAAACCGGGCGAATTCTACCAGCGTGATCGTAAGTGGCATCCCCCCGCATATGCTCAGAACTATAAGACGTCGACATCGCGGTCGCCGAAACATCCGCTGATAAGTCTGCAGAATTCCATGAGCGAAATCACTGGTCCGGTCTTTGGGCATGATGATGTTGATCCGATAGATAGGGATTTGCTGTCTAACTTTGCCAAACCCGGTGAAGGCCCGATTGGCGAACGGATCATTCTGCATGGGCGGGTTCTGGATGAAAACGGTCGCCCCGTGCCCAACACACTTGTGGAAATCTGGCAAGCCAACGCCGGGGGGCGATATCGCCATAAGAAAGACACCTATCTTGCCCCAATCGATCCGAATTTTGGCGGGTGCGGGCGCTCAATTACAGATGAAAACGGGTATTACTATTTTCGAACCGTGAAACCCGGTGCCTACCCTTGGCGCAACTGGGTCAACACCTGGCGCCCCGCGCATGTTCACTTTTCCATCTTTGGGACGGCCTTTGCGCAACGTCTGATCACGCAATGTTATTTTCAGGGGGATCCGCTGATCCGGCTATGCCCCATTGTGCAGGCGATTCCTGACCCGGAAGCAATAGAACAGTTGGTTGCAACGCTGGATATGAACGCGACGATCCCTCTTGATACGATCGCTTACAAATTCGACATCGTCTTGCGGGGTCGCCGGTCCACCCTGTTCGAGAACCGGCTGGAAGGGAACTGATCCGATGCCTCAAGAGCTGAACTATCTTAAGGAAACTCCGTCTCAGACCGCTGGCCCATTTGTTCATATTGGCCTTGCGCCCGGTGCGGCCGGATTCGATATCTATAGAACTGAGCTGGGTTGGGATATTGCCGGACCCAATGCCAAGGGCGATCGCATCCGGATCGAAGGTCTGGTCATCGACGGGACAGGCAACCCGCTCAAAGATGTGCTGATCGAGGCATGGCAAGCCAATGCCGATGGAATATACGCCCACCCCGAGCATGCGGGTGAGGTCGAAGCTGGGTTTCGTGGTTGGGGCCGCGTGATAACCGATTTTGAAACCGGCGAATGGGGATTTGATACGGTAAAGCCTGGCTTAGTTCCCGGTCGTTCAGGCATGACGATGGCCCCTCATATCAACCTGTGGATCGTGGCACGGGGCATCAATGTCGGCCTTAATACCCGCCTCTATTTCAGCGACGAGGAAAGGGCGAACGCCGCTGATCCGGTTATTAATCTGGTTGAATGGGAAAGCCGCCGCCAAACTTTGATTGCTCAGCGCTCCGAACGAGATGGGCAAGCTGTCTATCGGTTCGACATACGCCTTCAGGGCGAGAACGAGACTGTGTTTTTTGATATCTGAGCTTTCGGCCTGCCCCTTCCCTTTCGTTGCTTAGGGGCAGGTCAGCTATTCCGAAAGATATTCGCCATGAATAAACCATGCAACATCTGCGTCGCCATCACCGGCTCATTACCAACCAAAGCGAACAACCCTGCGGTTCCAATCAGCGTTGAAGAGCAGATCAAAAGCACGCAAGAAGCGTTTGTGGCGAGTGGTGCGCGGCCGGCATCGGGCCAAACCTGATTGTCGTCCATGAATGGACTATCGCGACTGGGGGGGGCATACCCGCACCTGTCTGGAAGACAATGTAAGGCTTGTGCCAATCCCGGTGAAGCCCGTAAAATCCTTGGGTTAGCCGCTGCCTGAGGAGTAGTAGATGGTCGTCATTAAAGCCGGTTTGTATGTATCGAGTGATGTATGAGTGACGTTTTCGATCACCCATGGCTCGGTGGATTGTTTGGCGACGATGAGGTCGGTCAAACGCTTTCCACAGATGTTCAACTGCAACATATACTGGCTGTCGAGGCTGCGTATACTGTCGCTTTAGGTGCTGTGGGGCGGATTGACCCTCAGACTGCCCAAAATGCAGCCAGTGCCATCAGGGACGTCGCGATTGATGTAGACGAGCTTCGTGAGGGCGTCGCCATCGACGGTGTCGTCGTGCCCGCGCTCGTGCGATCCATAAAGGCGGCTTTGCCAGACAATTACCGCTCCGCCGTCCACAGCGGGCTGACGTCACAGGACATAATCGACACCGCATTGATCCTTTCATTGAAGACATTTTGCTGTCTGTTCTCGGAACGCCTGTCTGATTTGAAAGAGCGGCTGAGTGCCCATCGCGACGCTCTTGGTGAAAACGAGTTGATGGGTCGCACCCGGATGCAGGCCGCGCTGCCAATGAAAGTCGCGGATCGAATGAACAGTTGGATTTTGCCGATTGACGACCATCTTGTCCGACTGGATCAGATCAAGCCACGTCTATTGAATCTTCAATTAGGTGGTGCCGTCGGAAATGGTGCCGCTTTGGGAAAGGATGCAGGGCAGATTGGCGCAGAAATGGCCAAGACACTTGGCTTGAATGTTGCGCCCAGAAGTTGGCACAATCGCCGCGACAGCATCACTGAATTCGCGGGATGGCTATCGTTGGTTTCCGGTTCGCTGGGCAAGGTCGGTCAGGACGTTGCACTGATGGCTCAGCAGGGGATTGATGAAATCGGCCTTTCCGGCGGAGGCGGCTCATCGGCCATGCCTCACAAACAAAACCCCGTGAAGGCGGAATTGCTGATCACATTGGCACGCTATAACGCCACCCTGCTTTCAGCGATGAATCACGCGCTTGTTCATGAGCAAGAGCGTTCCGGCAGCGCCTGGTCTTTGGAATGGATGGTGCTGCCGCAGATGATCCAGACCACCGGCAGAGCCCTCGGGGTCGCGCTGGAACTTGCGGATCAGATCGAGCGATTGGGAAAGTAACTCAAAAGTTGGCAATTCAGGATTACATCCCCTGCCAAATTAGACAGCTTCTGTATTGGACAAAGTGGCCCCAAGAATACCCCCTACCCGGCCAATATTCGCGGCAGCCAAAGGGTAAGCGCGGGGAAAGCAATCAGAACGCCCACACGTACAATTTCGGCAGCGAAAAACGGTAGAACCCCCAGAAACGTATCCCGCATCGGAACATCAGGTGCCTGAGCCGAAATAATGAAGACATTCATCCCGACGGGTGGCGTGATCAATCCAAGTTCGACGACAATAAGCGCCAAAATACCAAACCAGATCTTGAGGTCTTCGGTATCCATACCGAACGGCGACATATCCGCGGTCGCGTAGTCGCCGCCATTGATTTCAACCAGCACCGGCCAAAAGAACGGAATCGCCAACAAGATCATCGAAAGGCTATCCATGAGACAGCCCAGCAGGATCAGGGCAAACAACAAGACCATCAGGGTGGTCATGGGTGTCAGGCTGGAATTGGCCATCATTTCCGCCATCGCTTGCGGCACGCCGCCCCGCGACATGAAAATCTTTAGCAATTCGGCGCCCAAAAGAATCAAGTAGATCATCCCGGTTGTCCGTGCCGTTTCCAGCAGAGCCTCGCGACCAGCACTCAGGGTGACTTGCCCTCGAAACAGGCCAAACAAGGCCACCATAACGACCCCAACTGCCGCTGCCGGCGTCGGGTTGAACAGACCAAAATAAATCCCCCCGATCACAACTCCAAAGACCACTCCAACAGGCAGCACATTCAACGTGGCGCTGATCAGTTCTTGCCTGGAGGCGGACTCGCCGCGAGGTCCGGCATCCGGTTTGACCAGTACGTAGATCAGAATAGTCAAGATAAAGAAGGCGACCGCAATCAGACCAGGAAACAAGGCTGCCATGAACATGGTCACAACATTGGCCTCAACAATGATGGCATAGATGATCAGAACCACCGAGGGGGGAATAAGGATGCCCAGAACGCCGCCTGCCGCAATGGTTCCTGTCCCCAGCGTGGAAGAATAGTTGTAACGCTTGAGTTCGGGCAACGCGACCCGACCCATCGTCGACGCTGTGGCCAATGATGATCCGCAAACGGCACCGAATCCGGCGCACGCTGCAATGGCAGACATTGCTACGCCACCGCGCATCCATCCAAGCCAGGCATTGGCAGCGCGGAACAGATCCGCGCTCAATCCCGTCCGCGATGCAATCGCCCCCATCAGAACGAACAGCGGAACAACGGACAGGTCGTAGATCGAAAACTGACCGTAAGCCAAATCCTTAAGCTGGCTTAGAACAATCATTGGACCGTTCAACAAGGCAATACCTACGCCGCCTACTGTAATCATTGCGTAAGCAATGGGCATTCGGATCGCGATCAGAAAAACAAGCGCCCCGAGGCCCAGAAATCCGATCGTAATGCTGTCCATGGATCAGGCCCTGCTTTTCCGAAATGTTCCGACGGCCTCGGTGAGCGTTATCAGCGAAGCAGAGAAAAGAAGAACAAGAGATATCAGGACCGGAACAAATGCCCACCAGATTGGAATTCCCAAAATTCCCGTAAACTCTTCATATTCCCGATAATCCTGCAGGCCGACGCTCATCCGCCAGATCAGCAAAGCAGCAAACAACAAAGCGACAATCGCTGCCAGAATTGACATCAACGCCACCGAAGTCGGCCCGGCCTTCATGGTGAAAATATCGGCCGACACGTTGGCCCCCACTAGTTGGCAGTATGGCAGGAAACAGAACGCGGCAATCGCCGCGCCCATCTCGGTCAGTTCGAAATCCCCTGGAAAAGGCTTGTTGATAATGGCTCCGGCCAGGATCGACCAGGCATTCACCAGAACGACGCCAATCAGGACAAAGCCGCCGATAAGCGCCCAGCTTGTGATCAGGTAGCGGGCAATAAATTCCAACTTTGTCACGCCGCCTCCATTCTGCTGCCGCATCAGATCACTGCGAACTCATGTTCTGAGAAACAAGGCTGACGGCACGGTCGTATATGGCTTGCCCATCAATGCCTTTTTCATTCATCTCAGCGATCCAGCGTGCCGCCACCGGTTCAAGCGCCGCTTCAAACGCATTCCATTCTTCACTGCTAAGCTGGATATGCTCGTTCCCGGCCTTAGTGGCGATGCCTATGCCGAACGCTTCGGATCCGTCCCAGATTTCACCCACTTCAGCGTGCCATTCTGGACCTGAATTTTCGATGAAAATCTGCTGAATATCCGCAGGCAAACTGTCCCAACGATCCTCGTTCATCACAAGCGAAAATGTCGTGGTTCCCAACCTTTTCCCGCCTGGACCTTCGATCTGGTATTCTGTTTGCTCCTGTATTTTCAGCGGGGGAATAATCTCGAACGGGATCAACGCTCCGTCGATGACTTTCTTTGAAAGAGCGACGGGAATTTCACCGACCGAGGTTTGTACGGGGCTGGCCCCTAACGCTTCCAACACCCATGCGCCAGTCCGTGACGGTATGCGGATTTTTTTACCCGCGAATTCTTCCGGTGACCGTACCGGTTCGCTGGCCATGTGAATAGCATTGCCGCCGTGAACATGCTGGAACAAGGCCACGAGGCCTTTGAAATCTTTCGACAGTTCGTCGGGGTACATTTCCAGCATTGCCTTGTTCACCGCGGCACTTTCGCCTTGATGGACTCCGGGCAGTTCGAATACCTCCGTCCGGGGAAAAGCGCCCGAAGCATAGGCGTTTACCATCCAGACCATATCGACAACGCCGTCACGCGCCTGACGCGGCAATTGCGGTGGTTTTCCACCCAGCGTCATGGACGGAAAGATTTCGATCATGATGCGCCCGTCCGAGGCCTCCATGATCCGTTCGGCCCAGGGCTCGAGCATCTTTGCATGCGCCGGTGCTTTTGGGCTTAGAAAATGGTGCAACTTAAAGTCGAACTCAGCAGCCAACGCCGACGACGAAATGCCTGTGGCCAATAAGGCGCCAATAACCGAGTTTTTGATTGTATGGAACGCGTTCATTCTTTTCTCCTCCCAACCCTGTCGAACTCTCCAGCTTACAGCAACCGATAGAAATCACGTATGCAAGTATGATTTGCCAGTCGTTCACCCTTACCGGTGAGGAGTACTTGGCCCGTTGTCGACCACGCTGTCGTCGTGACGCCCTCCCCCAGTTCAACGCAAGCTTAATTCTAATTATATTTGATTAAAATTGAGATTTTGCAGGGTATAGTTTCTAGTTTCTGCAACTATATAGGGGAAATTCATCAGAAAAGATCAAGCATCTGCGGATGCTTTAGCCCCCGTCATCTGCATGCGAATAATCACGGGATCACAAGGACTCGTTCAGCTTCACCCCCAGTCGTGCCTGAATTTGCTGACTGAACCCTTGGGTGATGCGGTCGGCGATCATGGCAATGATGGCCATACCAATTCCTGCCGTCATACCGACTCCGAAATCACCGTCTCCAAGACCGATGTAAATCTGCTGACCCAGATCGTCGGTTCCAACCAGTGCCGTGATCACCAGCATCGAGATACCGAACATAATCGTCTGGTTCAAACCCAGCATGATTGAGGGCACCGCCAGCGGCAGTTTCACCTGCCACAGCAATTGACGGGGCGTCGTGCCGATGGCCGTTGCGGCCTCAATCACGTCATGCGGAAGATTGCGCAGCCCGTGTTCAGTGTAACGGATCGCCGGAACGATCGCGTAAACGATGATGGCCAGAAGGGCCGTGAATTCGCCGATTTTGAACACCATCACAAATGGGATGAGGATCACGAACAAGGGCATGGTCTGCAGCGTGTCAATCACGGGCCGAACCATGCGCGATACGGTGTCATTCTCGGACGCCCAGGTGCCGATCGCGCTACCGAAAATAAAGGACAGAAGTACGCCAACGCCGCAGAGGTACAAGGAAATGACCGACGGCTCCCAAATCCCGGTCAGCAGTAAGAAGGCGACCCCCGCCAACGCCCAGAGGGCAAGGTTTTTGCCCCCGGCCTGCCAGGCAAGAGCCACGATGACAGCACTAAGCGCCACCCAGGCCAAACCGGTCAAACCGGAATACAGAACCAGCGCGAACAGGATCACCCAAAGGGCCGGAAGCAGCTTTCCTTTGAAGGAGAAATACGCAGCCACCGCTGCGACGATCAGGGAATAGCCCGTGGTTACCGCCGGAGTCATGGCGAAACCCCAGGTAAATGGGCTGACGGCCTGAGACAGCCCGATCTTGATCGGCAGCATCAAATAGAAAAGCGCGGCCCGTTTGATCGCCTCAAGCACAGTGCGGAATTCGACAAAAATCCACTCAAGCCCCGCGTTCATTGCGGGGGCCGGGTTCAGGACCCAAGCCTCGGGCCAGTCCTTGAAGGGCGGGAAGAGCAAAGCCAGCAGCCAGGCCGCGCCAAACAGTACGGCGCAGATGATCCAGCCTGCAGCACCGCGCTTGGTTGGGCTGGATTGCACTGCAAACCCCCACGTGATCCGGTCGAGCACCATGGCCATCAGCGCGATCACGATCCCGGCCAGCAGGCTTTCGCCGAACTGCGCTTTGCGCATGGTCGAAAGGACCTCCCAACCGATATCGTTGGTGCCGCCGATGATCGAAGCGATGATCACCATAGACAATGACGCCATCGTCGTCTGGTTTACCCCCAACAGTATCTGCCGCTGTGCTGTGGGAACCCGCACGCGCCAGAACAGTTGGGACGGGGTGGCACCACTCATAAGGCCGGATTCGATGACCTCGTCCGGAACTCCGCGCAAACCCACAATGGTGTTGCGCACCATCGGCGGAAAGGCGAACAAGATCGAGGCGACCAAACCGACAGTCGTGCCGAAGCCAAACAACAACAGGATTGGCAGTAAATAGGCAAAAGCGGGCACCGTCTGCATCAGATCAAGGATCGGCATGATGATCCGATAGGCCCGGTCGGACAGAAACCCCCACGTTCCTAACGCGAAACCCAGCGCAACCGCCATCGGGATCGACACAACAACCAAGGCGAAGGAGTTCATCGACTGGGACCAGAACCCAAACGTGACCATGTACATAAGACTGATGGCGGTGAAAATCGCTAACCCTCTGCCCCCGGCACGCAAGGCCAGATAGATCCACAGCACAAACCATGCGGCCCATGGCACTGCATGCAAAAGCGACTTTGCCAGTAGGATGGGCCAATCCAACAGCCAGGAAATGGCTTTGAAGAACCACCCAAAAGTCACGACAAACCACCGCATCGCGGTGTTCATCGGATCGGTCACCGGTAACACCAGTGCATCAGGATAGATGACCAGTGGTCCAAGGTTTTTGGCAAACACGACGCAGATGGCCACAAGCACCGTCACCGCAAGCCAGACCACCAGCGATCTATCGGAAGATGAATCCATGAAGTCAGTCCTTGACCGCAGAGGCGTCGGATACACCGCTGGCCAAAGCGGCAATCACGTTCTGGCTGGTCATATGTACCAACGTGTCGTCCTTTCGCACGGCCACTCCGCTGTCATGCGAGGCCAGATAGGGCAGCAGATCCGCAACATTGGTCGAGGCTGGAACCTCTTTGATCCCTGCCGGCGGAGCATTGCCCGAGGCTACATCGCCTGCGGTCAGGATTAGCTCCCACGGGACGTCTTTGGTGAATTCGCGCACATAATCGTCGACCGGGTTCAGGATCAAGTCGACCGGTCGCCCGATCTGGACCACCGCGCCGTCTTTCATGATTGCCATCCGGTCTGCGATGCGCAGCGCCTCTAGAAAATCATGGGTAATGAATACGATGGACTTGTGCAGCTCTTGCTGCAGCCGCAGGAATTCGTCCTGCATCTGGCGGCGGATCAAGGGGTCCAGTGCACTGAAAGGTTCGTCCAGAAACCAGACCTCGGGCTCCACGGCCAAAGACCGCGCGATCCCGACACGCTGTTGCTGACCGCCAGACAATTGGCTGGGGAAACTGCTTTCGCGCCCCTCCAGACCAACCAATGAGATCACACGCTTGGCGCGTTCCAGGCGTTCTTTGTCACCCAGACCCTGCAGTTTCAGCGGAAACGCCACGTTTTCCAGAACGTTCAGATGCGGCATCAGGCCAAAGCTCTGGAATACCATTCCCATCTTGTGACGGCGAATGTCGATCAGCTCCTTCGAGGAAACCTTCAGCAGGTCCTCGCCATCCAGCAGGATTTCGCCGGCCGTGGGTTCGACCAGACGGGACAGGCAACGCACGATGGTGGATTTGCCCGAACCCGAAAGCCCCATGATCACAAAGATCTCGCCGGGCAGGACGTCAAAGCTGACATCGGTCGAGGCAACAATGCCACCTTCATCGCGAATGCTCTGCGCTAGGTCCCTGGCCTCGGCCGCGCCCTGCCCTGCGACGTCGATGTTGCGCAAATGTTGATCAGCCCCCTTTCCGTAAAGTTTCCAAACATGTTTGCAGGACAGTTTCGGGGTGCTGGTCGGAGAAGATGCAGTCATTTCGGCAACCTTGAAAAAGGGTGGAGCACGCCTGAGGTGCTCCACCAACGTCAGATAGAGTTACTGTTTTGCCGCTGCAACCCAGGGCTGCCAGACGTCTTCGTTCGCACCCATCCATTCGGCCACAACTTCTTTGACCTCACGCCCGTTCTGGTCCACTTCAAGGATCAGTACGTTCTGCACGTCGTTGGTCAGATTCATCAGCTCGACCATCTTCATTGCATCAGGATAGCTTGTGGCAAAATCCTTCGCGACGATCTTGTCAACTGTCGCTTGCTGGAACCCACAGGCCTCACCGCGTTTCTGGCTGGCTTCGTCGCAGGTGCCGTGCGGCGTGTCCCATTCGACCCAATTCACATCGGTTTCGGCGAAAACCCAATGCGGCTGCCACATCATCATCAGGATCGGCTGTTCGGCGGCTACGGCGCTTTTCAGTTCGGCCAGCATTGCGCCCTCAGAACCACCCGGAACCGGTTTGAAGGGCAAGTCGATCAAGTCCACCAGATCGGCCGACCGGGTACCCCAATCCGCAGGATAGGTGATCAGACGACCGTCCGGGAATGTATCAGCGGCGGCAAAAGCCTGCGCGCAATCATACAGCGCCTCATAGGCGGGCAGGCCTGGGCATAGTTCGGCCATGTAGGGCGGGTAAATCCAGCCTTCCTGCGGCTCAAGTCCCAAACCTCCGACAACGATAATATCACCGGCCTCGACGGCTTTGGGATAGATGTCGCCGACATTATTGGTCCACAGTTCGGGTTGATAGTGCAGGCTTCCCTCGGCAATGGCAGCTAGCTGCGGCACGGCTCCCGCAGTCACGTATTCGACCTCGTGACCCAATTGTTCGAATAAGGCCCCCGCAAAATGGGCCGAGATATGTTGGCCTGTCCATTCGTTGACCGCAATCTTGATGGGATCGGCCAAGGCGGTGCCTTGACCTAACAGTATTGTAGCTGAAGCCAGCAAGGCGGGCTTCAGAGTCTTTGAAAATGTCATTGTGTGACCTCCGTTGGTGAACTGGCTGTTTTGGCCTTTTTTTCTACCGTATCGAAAAACAGCACGGTTGCAGGGTTTTGATCCTGCGGGCTGTTTTCCATCAACAGTCTATTTTACTCTTTCGAATGCAAACTTGCTTCGCATCTGTCTAAGCGTAACGGCGATCCTAACATGAGAAAACGCCCTATCAAGAAAATGCGTCGCAAATATCCGACCATGAAACACAGTCACAGTTCGTTTGCTGACAATTCCACGGTAAATGCCTTTTTTGCTGATGCATGAACTACTTGGCGCAACGATTCACCTGGATAGGTTCAGACGGTTGTTTGCATCTGGAAACCTGGGCGCCGCACAGAGTGCAGATTGTAAAAAATTCTTGAATTCTTAAGAAATCAAAGGCTATTTGGCATCTGTACGATTGTTTTTGTTATTACGAGCACCCCATGGCGACAACGTTTACTGTCTTTACCCTCGGCAACCAACAAATCTGGGACACGGTCGAAGGGAACCAAACCCTCTCAACCGGCGCAGTAAATTCGAGCCTTGGCACTTATGGGTCCGCAACCAGCCCGTTGTTCGACAGCAGGCAGACATTCGGGCCGGGGGGCACTGGGTTCAGTGGCGGGGATTCCACGGCCTATGATCTGGACAACAATGCCTCGAACGATCAGTTCAGCATCGACGGAGGGCCGGCACAATCCTTTGATGCAGCAATGCAGTTCAATGCCGTCATTACCTATACCGATGGTAGCACCGTCAATATCACGGCTGTTGTTTTTCAGGATAGCAACGGCAACACATATTGGGCGCCAGAGTTCGAAGGAAACGCGGATCAGGATGCGATTGACGCCAGTGCGATTCAATCACTCCAGCTGGTCTCGCCAATCTACGCGAACGGCTTCAATACCGGATATTCTCTGTTTGGGGAAAGAGCTGATTCTGACCCTCTGTGCTTTGCGCAGGGGGCGATGATTGCCTGTCCGGACGGGCCCCGTCCCATTGAATCCCTGCAGGTAGGGGATCAAGTGCTGACTATGGATAGCGGCGCACAACCGATTCGATGGATTGGTCGACGTACCATGGCCGCAATCGGAAAATTTGCACCTATCAGAATTCAGGCGGGTGTTTTGGGTGCAGTAGAAACATTCGAGGTTAGCCCGCAACACCGCCTTTTGCTGCAAGGGGCCGAGGTCGAGTTACAGTTTGCCAGCCCGCAAGTTTTTGCCGCGGCCAAGCATTTAGTCGATGGTCATGGGATATCAGTACGGACAGGCGGGGAAGTCGAGTATTTCCACCTGCTGTTTGATGATCATCAGATTATCTGGGCCAACGGCGTCGCATCCGAAAGCCTGCTGTTAGGCAAAGCAGGAATTGCCACACTGGACGAAGAAAGCGTCATGGAAATCCAGACCTTGTTCCCAGAGATTGATGTGACTTCGGGACAGGGGCATCATTCTGCCCGCCCAATCCTGAAATCCTTCGAAGCGACATTGTTGGCAGCGCAACGTGTGTCAGCGCATACAAAACTCTTCGCAAAAGCTGCCTGAGAAATAGGGAAAACACTTGTTTTCTAAGTGGTGCGGGTGGAGGGCATTGAATACGCTTTCCTATACGTTCTTTTCTGTTCCGGTGTGTTCAACAAAAATGGCAAATCATTGTAAATATAGACATTTTACATTCCGGGTTGTTCCGAGGCGCTCCATTTTATACAAGATATCGAAGTGGGACTGAAAGTTGGACCAATTTGAAGATCAATCGAGCAATGCGCCAATCCAACAAGCTAAGTGGAGCCAAGGTCAGAACTGCCGATGCCGGCAAATTCGGCGATGGTGGCGGGCTCTGGCTGCACAAGCGTGATGCCAGGCAAGGCAAATGGGTACTATTGGTCACCGTGCACGGGCGCCGTAGAGAAATGGGCCTCGGAGCCTATCCGGGCGTATCGCTGAAAGAGGCGCGCGAAGAAGCTGAGAAATGGCGCGCAGTCGTTCGCAGGAACCTGGACCCGATAAAAGAGCGAGAGCGGGAGCGTAGACAGGCAGAGCGGAATTTGAACCTGCTCAAAGACATTTCCCTTGATGCGTTTGAATCCCGTAAGGCAGAGCTAAAGGGCGATGGTAAGGCAGGGCGCTGGTATTCTCCCTTGGAGCTGCACGTACTGCCAAAGCTGGGCAAGGTTCCTGTCGCCGACATTGACCAGATCGATATAAGAGACACCCTAGCCCCGATTTGGCACGAGAAAGCCGAAACCGCCAGCAAGGCAATGGATCGCCTTGGCATCTGTCTGAAGCATGCAGCTGCGTTGGGATTGGATGTGGACCTGCAAGCCACAATGAAAGCTCGGGCACTACTCGGGAAGCAACGCCATAAACCCAAAAACATCCCGGCACTACCTTGGCCAGATGTTCCAAGCTTCTATGCCAGCCTGAACGAAGGCACCACGAGTCACCTTGCGCTGCGTCTGTTGATTTTGACGGCGGTTCGCTCTGGGCCAGTTCGTAAAGCGCACGAGGATCAGTTTGAAGGTGGCGTGTGGACGATCCCCGCAGAAATCATAAAGGGTCGCAGGGATGCGACAGAAGATTTTCGAATTCCGTTGTCGGATGCTGCGCTGGACGTGATTGAAGCAGCAAAGAAGCAGTCGCGTGACGGGTTCCTATTTCCAAGTGTCCGCAAGGGCGTAATCTCCGACGCGACTATGTCCCGCTTGATGGAGCGCAGGGAGTTGGAGGCTCGCCCCCATGGGTTCAGGTCCAGTTTCCGGGATTGGGTCGCAGAAACAACAAACACACCGCATGAGGTTGCTGAAACCTGTCTGGGGCATGTTGTTGGTGGCACCGTTGAGCGCGCGTACCGACGGACGGATCATCTGGACCAGCGCCGGATACTCATGCAGCGTTGGGCGGATTTCGTGACGACAAAGCAAGCAGATATTGTGAGGATTGGCTGATGATTGCTCCAGAAGGATTCAGCACCCTTTTATTTTTCAGAAATGCTGTGCGGTCGGCTATCCTTAATCAAATTTTGGCATACCTTCCCGCTCCTGCGGAGTGAGGAACCCAAAAGACCATATCTGTATCTAATAACGATAGCGCATACCCCGGCTCCGCCATAGTTACTGTGGCGTCTAACGAAATTGTCTCCAAGGTCGCGAGCAACTCTCACCTAAATATTGAGTTTGTTGTCAACGAGCGGACACCGTTCATTAAGATTCCTTCGGAGTTTCTGAGGCCGTCAGTTAAGCTGGTTTACACCGATGAGTCCGCCTCTAAGCAAATACCCCGGCTGGATTTCATTAAGACTTTCAAACAGGGTCAGTTGGCAGAATTTTTGTGTGAGAATGGCTCCCTCGCTATTTCGCTAGTCCATGCTTCGTTGGCAAAAAGAATGGTAGTCAACTACGTAACGGGCTGTATTGATACCAGCGTCCTTGAGGCGGACTGCCGCCACAAGTCTCTGAACAGAGAACTGCGTTCATCTCGGGATGATGTTCTTGACCGCATGGCAGGTTTTGCGGGTGTCGCTACAGACAAAGAAGACAGCCATTCTATGCCCCACCATTGGTCTGACTTAGAGTCCAATAGTTTGCTGAAGATGTTAGCCCCTTACAATGGTTTCCCTTTATTGCTGCGCGAGGAAACTTGTCAAAGCGCGCTAGAATGGCTCGGGATTGAAGCTCGGCATGAATCCCAAGTTGACGAATTACAGCCTAGTGACCAGATTTTAATGGCGTTCGAAGACAGTCCCGCGAACAAGAGCGAAATAAAACTTCGGTTGTTTCCAGACATGAGCGGAAGAGAATTTGACAAGCATTGGTGGGCCGCAAGTCAAATCAACCCAAGTCTGTCAGCGCCGGGTAGAAAAGCGAGTTCGGATAATTAGTGACATGAAAGCCTGCTATATCCCCTGCACCATAAAGCAGTATCACTATTGAAATAGACGTTCGTAAGTTTTTGGCTTCATATCGCCTACGCGATATCATCTTAAGTTATAGATTTCATGCAGTCTTTTTTAGTTTTCCTGGTTTGTTCATCCTTCCGGCATGTTCCATTTCATGCATGAGGCAACCGAGATGTTGGAAAAGCATTACCGCCGCACCGAAGTTGAAGCAATCTCCGACCTGAGCCGCAGTACAATCTACGACATGATGAATCGAGGAGAGTTCCCTCGCCCGGTCAGATTGACCACCAAAGCTGTAGGCTGGCCCGAAAGCTTGATCCGTGGATGGTTAGAGAACCGCCCGGAGGTCATTTAATGAAAAACCCCAACTCCAAGCGCGGAGATGGGGCTTTTCCAGTGACATCAACTGCCACCCTAGCAAGTTCAGTTGATGCCACAGGATGCCCCGCGCCGACAAGACAAAACGAGCGCCGGTACTACTGGTCGCCCC
>NZ_CYUD01000004.1 GCF_001458295.1 Ruegeria denitrificans | reverse complement strand
GGTGCCTGCCTCTCTCGCCGGAGTTGGCCGCGCGGGCGGAAACGGGGGCTGTCCCCGGACAAAACCTCCGGTGTTTGGGCCCGCCGCACCGGGGGGGGGCGGTTGGTTTGGTGGGGGGGGCGTGGACTGAGGGTGAAGTTTGGTTGGGGGGGCGGGCTCAGGCCACCGGGCAGGTGGGAAAAAACACCGCCCCCCCAACCCGCGCTTAAAAATAAAAAGCCCCGCCAGTGGCGGGTCTTTTGCATTTGATCGCTGTGAATCTTAAGCCAAAGCCGGCTCTTTGACTTCGCTCAGGTGCTTTTTCAGGTTGTCAGGTGAAGACACACCATAGGGGTCTTCGGGGCAGTTATCCATCAGGCCGGGTTCTTCGAACCATGCCTCGACCACGCCGTCATTGACGATGGCGGCATAACGCCACGAGCGCATGCCGAAACCCAGATTGTCCTTGTCGACCAACATACCCATCTTGCGAGTGAACTCGCCCGATCCATCCGGAATAACCTTGACGTTTTCCAGACCCTGATCCAGCGCCCATTTATTCATGACGAAGCTATCATTCACCGACATGCAATAGATGTCGTCGATGCCCTTATCCTTGAATTCAGCATAGCCGTTTTCAAAGCCGGGCAGCTGGTAGGTTGAGCAGGTGGGAGTGAACGCACCGGGCAACGAGAAAAGGATCACACGCTTGCCGGCAAAGTAATCTGCCGTAGTTTTGTCTTCCCATCGGAACGGGTTCGGGCCTTCGACGGCCTCGTCACGGACACGGGTGTGAAAGGTTACGTCAGGCAGTTGGGTACCGGATTTCATTATCAAATTCCTGTGATTCATGTGTGAACTGTCGGTGAATTAAAACAGTTCTAAATCGGCTTCAACAAATTTCTCGCCGTTTTTGTGCTTTCTGAAAAAGCTGGCAAACGAGTTGTTTTTATGTGCATATTTCGGCTTTTTGTGGTCGGAATTCTGCGCGTGCACAGTGCGCTATTATGGCAGGTATGCACGGGTGGTATAGCTCAACGCGGCAGTTTATATTATGTGCAAGCAAAGTGACCCCAAGTCAGGAAAGCCAACCGTGCGTGATCTGAAGATCCCCGAACAACGTCATCCCGAAAAGGCGCATCGTCAGGACAATGCGCAGCCGAAAAAGCCGAAGTGGATTCGCGTAAAGGCACCCGGTGGCAAGGGCTATGCTGAAACCCATAAAATCATGCGTGAGAACAATCTGGTTACTGTCTGCGAAGAGGCTGGTTGTCCCAACGTGGGCGAATGCTGGAGCCAGGGTCACGCCACCATGATGATCATGGGCGAGATCTGCACCCGTGGCTGTACCTTCTGCAATATCGCCACTGGCCGTCCGGATGATCTGGACGCGTTCGAACCCGGACGTGTGGCGCACGCCGTGCAGAAACTGGGGCTGAACCATGTGGTTATTACATCCGTGGACCGGGATGACTTGACCGACGGTGGGGCGGAGCATTTCGCGCAGACCATTCGTGCCGTACGGCACCGCTCGCCCAAGACAACGATTGAAATTCTCACCCCTGATTTCCTGAAATGCGACCCGTCGGTTCTGGAAGTTGTGGTCGAGGCCAAGCCGGACGTGTTCAACCACAACCTCGAAACCGTGCCCGGCTTGTATCTCGAAGTGCGCCCCGGCGCGCGCTATTTCCACTCGCTGCGCCTGTTGCAGCGGGTCAAGGAACTGGACCCCTCTATCTTTACCAAGTCCGGCATCATGGTCGGATTGGGTGAAGACGAACAGCAAGTCCGGCAGGTCATGGATGACATGCGCGCCGCTGACATTGATTTCCTGACCATCGGCCAATACCTGCAGCCCACACCGAAACACCATGGTGTCGACCGCTTTGTGACGCCGGAAGAATTCGCATCCTATGAAAAAGCGGCCTATGGCAAAGGCTTCTTGATGGTGTCGGCGACGCCGCTGACCCGGTCATCATACCACGCGGGCGACGATTTCGCGCGCTTGCGCGATGCACGTCAGAAGAAGTTGGAGCAAGGGTGACACCTGACACACTCGCGCGACTTACGCGCCTGCGTCACGAACTGCACCAAACCCCGGAACTTTCGGGACAAGAGGAGCAAACGGCCGTCCGGATTGCCGACGAATTGCGCGCCCGCGGTGCTGACCAAGTGTTAACAGGTATCGGCGGGCATGGAGTGGCGGGTGTGTTCGACAGCGGACAAGCCGGGCCGACCATTGCCATTCGATGCGAGCTTGACGGGCTGCCCATTCAGGAACTGTCCGACGCAGCCCATGCCTCGCGCATCTCCGGCAAGGGGCATCTGTGTGGGCATGACGGCCATATGGTGATGGTTCTGGGGGTGGCCGATCATCTGAACCAAAATCGCCCACAGCGCGGCCGGGTGGTATTGATCTTCCAACCTGCCGAGGAAACCGGGCAGGGGGCCATCGCCTATCGGGCGGACCCCAAGTTTTCCGAAATTTTGCCGGACTACGTGTTTTCCCTGCATAATCTGCCTGGGTTGGCGTTGGGGAATGTGCAGCTGTGTGAAGGCCCGGCGAATTGTGCGTCACGCGGGATGAAGGTTGTTCTGACAGGCAAAACCTCGCACGCGGCAGCGCCGCAGGATGGGATGTCACCAGCCGACGCGCTGGCGCTGCTGATGCCGCAAATGGCAGAGTTGGGGAAAGGTGGTCCTTTGGACGCCGATTTTGCGCTGACGACCGTCACGCATGCCAGTCTTGGAGAAGCAACCTTTGGCGTAGCTCCGGGCCAAGCCGAACTTTGGGTGACCCTGCGCACCGTCGCTGATGCGCGTATGTACAGTCTGATCGAGGAGGCCGAGGCGCTGGTTGCACAAGCTGCCTCGGATCAAGGGCTAGGGTTTGAGATAACCTATGAAGATGTGTTCGAAGCCTGCGTAAATGCGTCTGATGCCGTCGATATCCTGAGCCGCTCTTGCACCGAAACGGGTGTGCAGTGTGAGGTGACATCCACCCCGCAGAAATTCTCGGAAGATTTCGGACAGTTTGGCAAAGACGCCAAGGCAGCAATGCTCTGGCTGGGTTCGGGTGTGGAGCACCCACAACTCCACAACCCGGATTACGATTTCCCGGATGCTCTGATCCCGGTTGGAATCGAGATTTTTGTTGCGGCCATTCAGCAGGTACTGAGTCCGATTAATCTTCGGTAAAGCGGACCTTTCCGATGAAGGGCAAGTTGCGATTGCGCTGCGCGTAGTCGATTCCATACCCCACGACAAATTCATCGGGAATCTCGAACCCGATCCAGTCAGACCGGAAATCAACCTCGCGTCGACTGGGTTTATCCAGCAAAGCGATGGATTTCAGACGCTTCGGCATGCGGCTTTGCAGCAGATGAGTGACGTGGTTCAGCGTGTGGCCGGTATCGACGATATCTTCGACGACCAACACGTCGCGCCCTTCAATTGCGCCACGCAAGTCTTTGAGAATGCGTACTTCCCGGCTGCTTTCCATTGAATCCCCGTACGAGGATGCCTCAAGAAAATCCACCTCGATCGGCAGATCCAGCTCGCGTACAAGATCAGCGATAAAGACGAAACTGCCGCGCAGCAGGCCGACCACGACAAGTTTGTCTGTGTCTTTGTATTCGGTGCTGATTTCGCGGCACAGTTCCTCTATCCGGGCGGCGATGGCCTTGGCCGAGATCATCTCATCTATCACATATGCACGGTCGCTCATCGCTGCCCCCTTGATCTTTGGCGCGCAACATACGAAATCACGCGCCATTGTCACCAGTAAATACCGGACGCCATGCCTACTCATTCGGAAACCCGCCACCTGCCGTATACGGCGCAGCAGATGTACGACCTGATCGCGGACGTGGCGAAATACCCCGAGTTTCTGCCTTGGTGTTCCGCCGCCCGTATCCGCCGGACCTATGCGGCAGGCGAGGCGCAGGTGATGGAGGCGGACCTGATCATCTCGTTCAAAGTGTTTCGCGAAAGGTTCGGCAGCAGGGTGACGCTGTTTCCTGATCAGATGAAGATCGACACCGAATATCTGGACGGGCCGTTCAAATACATGAAATCCGATTGGCAGTTCGAAGACGCACCCGAGGGTAGCTGCAACGTATCTTTTCACGTAGATTTCGAATTCAAGAACGCCATCCTGCAAGGTATCATCGGTGTCGTCTTCAACGAGGCGATGCACCGGATCGTTCAGGCTTTCGAAGCCCGAGCTGCTGACTTGTACGGCTAGGCCTTTACCCGCGAACCGCGCAGGCTAAACTGCGCACATGAGCGACTTTTCTACAGCACTTGCCGGATTTGCTGCCGGACCCATCGAGACGACTTTGCAAACGCGAGTCGTCACGTCTCTGTCTGTATTGGACTGGATTGCTGTAGGGCGTGCCGGCGTTGATGAGCCAGTCTCAAAAACGGTGCGCGACTTGGTTTTGGGAGAACAAGGCGCCGCGCAGGCGCATCTTTTCGGCGGGGGGGCGGCCCCGCTGCGTGGAGCAGCTTTGGTGAATGGTACGGTGTCGCATGCGTTGGATTACGATGACACGCATTTTGCCCATATCGGCCACCCTTCGGTGGCGATTCTTCCCGCCGCGCTGGCGCTGAGCGAATGGGACGACCGTATTCTGGTGGATTTCCTTGAGGCCGCTTTGATTGGAATGGAAGTTTCGATCCGCGTCGGGTTATGGCTTGGCCGGGATCACTATCAGGCGGGATTTCACCAAACCGCCACGGCGGGCGCATTTGGCGCGGCTGTTGCGGCGGGGCGTATCCTTGGTTTCGACACGGATCAGATGCGGAAAACGCTTGGGTTGACGGCAACCCGTGCGGCTGGTCTCAAGACGCATTTCGGAACAATGGGCAAACCCTATAACGCGGGGCTTGCGGCCTCGGCCGGGGTCGAGGCAGCGTTGCTGATCGTTAAAGGCTTCACGCCGAACATGAACGCTTTGGAAGGTCAGTACGGGTTTGGCGCGACCCATAGCGGCGAGGCAGATGCGCAAACCGCTTTAGATGGGTTGGGGGATGAATGGCTGTTCGACAACATCAGCCACAAGTTTCACGCCTGTTGCCACGGTCTGCATGCCGCACTTGAGGCCGCGCGCGATCTGGACATCGCAGAACCCGAAGTGGCGGAGATTAAGATCAAGACCCATCCGCGTTGGATGAGTGTCTGCAACCAATTGTCTCCGAACACTGGACTTGGGGCCAAGTTTTCTTATCGGACCGTGATCGCCATGCAGGCACTTGGCTATGATACGGCGTTGCCGGATAACTATTCGGACAAGGTCAGTGCCGACGCACGATTGATTTCGCTGCGCGACCGGATCTCGGTTGAGGCCGATGAGTCGTTGTCGGAAACGCAGGCGCATCTGACCTTGCTTCGCCGCGACGGTGCGCGGCTCGGGGCGACGCATGATCTGATGGCGCCGATGACACTGGCTGATCGCGAAGATCGCGTGCGCGGTAAGGCGTCCAAACTGATCGGCGGTGAAGAGGCGGACGCGATCTGGTCGATGCTGAGCACCGGGGGCCGCGCCCGCGATCTGGCAAGTAAGTTGGCGAGTTAAACCACGCGCCAGTGCAAGGGGAAACCCGGCTCAAAAACCGTTACGGGGCCGTCCTCGGTTTCGATCTTGTCCGGGTAATCCACGGGTTCACCCTTGGTCAAGGTGATGGTGTCTTCGTTCACCGGCAAGCTATAAAACGCAGGCCCGTTCAATGAGACGAACCCTTCCAATTTGTCCAGCGCGCCTTGGGATTCGAACATCTCGGCTACCAGAGACATGGTGTTTGTTGCGGTGAAACACCCCGCACAACCGCAGGCCATTTCCTTGTTGGCGTCCGTATGCGGTGCGCTGTCGGTGCCCAGGAAATATCGTCCATCGCCCGAGGTTGCAGCGGCCAGAAGCGCCAGGCGGTGCTCTTCGCGCTTGGCAACGGGCAGGCAGTAGTAATGCGGTTTGATCCCGCCGACCAGAATGTGGTTGCGGTTGATGATCAGGTGGTGCGCCGTGATGGTCGCGCCCAGATCCGCGTCATTTGATTTCACATAGTCCACGCCGTCTTTGGTCGTGATGTGCTCCATCACCACGCGCAGGCCGGGTGTCGCCTTGCGGATCGGGTCGAGAATGCGGTCGATGAACACAGCCTCACGATCGAAGATGTCGATCTCAGCGTCGGTAACCTCACCATGGACACAAAGAGGCAGTCCGATCTCGGCCATCTTTTCCAGCACCGAGCGGACATTATCGAAGTCTTGCACACCCGAGGCCGAGTTGGTCGTGGCACCCGCCGGATATAGCTTGACCGCTTTGACCAACCCGCTGGCATGCGCTGCGGCCACGTCCTCGGCATCTGTGTCTTCGGTCAGATACAGGGTCATCAGCGGCTCGAACGACATGCCATCGGGTAGGGCAGCCATGATGCGGTCGCGATAGGAGGCGGCCTGTTCGCCGCGCACGACGGGCGGCACGAGGTTGGGCATAATAATCGCGCGGGCAAAATGACGCGCAGTTTCGGGCAGGACGGCCTGCAACATCGCGCCGTCGCGCAGGTGCAGATGCCAGTCGTCGGGGCGGCGGATCGTGATGCTATCGGTCATGGCGCATCCGCTAGCACAGCGGCCGTCTGCGGGAAAGCCCTTGTCAACGGACCCGATCGACGTAAGTCCCGGAAAGACTGCGGTCTTGACGCACGCGCATTGCCGTGACCTGTTGTGGCGAAGGAGAAAAATGACATGACGCAGCCAGATTCCATCACCGCCGTACAGACCATGTTGGGCGCACAAGGCTATGTCTGCGGGCGGGCGTTGGCCACCGTCGTGTTCCTGTCGCTGAAACTGGGTCGTCCCTTGTTTCTGGAAGGCGAGGCCGGGGTTGGTAAAACCGAGATCGCCAAGGCAATGGCGGCTGGGCTGAACCGACGCCTGATCCGTTTGCAATGTTACGAGGGGCTGGATGCGTCCTCGGCGGTGTATGAGTGGAATTTCCCGGCGCAGATGGTGGCGATCCGCACTGCAGAGGCCGCGGGTGGCGCGGATCGTGGCACCTTGCAATCCGAATTGTTCTCGGACGAGTACCTGATTGAACGCCCGCTGTTGAAAGCCATGCGCCCGGATGAGAACGGAGCGCCGGTCTTGCTTATTGACGAGCTGGACCGGACGGACGAACCCTTTGAGGCGTTTTTGCTTGAGGCGCTCAGCGACTTTCAGGTCACAATTCCCGAACTCGGCACCGTCAAAGCGCCCGAACCGCCCATCGTGATCGTAACCTCGAACCGCACGCGCGAGGTGCATGACGCACTGAAACGCCGCTGTCTGTATCACTGGGTCGATTACCCGGATTTCGAGCGCGAGATCGAAATCCTGCATGCCCGCGCGCCCGAAGCTGCCGAGGCGCTCAGCCGTGAGGTCGTCGCCTTTGTCCAGCGTCTGCGCACCGAGGATTTGTTCAAAAAACCTGGCGTGGCCGAGACCATCGACTGGGCCAAATGCCTGCTGGCGCTGGACGTGATCAACCTCAGCCCCGAGGTGATTGGCGATACGTTGGGTGCAATCCTGAAATACCAAGACGACATTCAAAAGCTGCAAGGGTCCGAGGCGAAGCGAATTCTGGATGAGGCGAAAGCGGATCTGGAACCGGCCTGATGGCAGAGCAACTGCCGCTTGATATTCCTGACGACCCGAAGCTGGCGCAGAATATCACTCATTTTGCGCGGGCTTTGCGCAAGGCCGGGTTGCCAATTGGGACGGGGCGGGTGGTTGACGCAATCCGGGCCGTTCAGGCCGCTGGGTTCACTGAGAAACAGGATTTCTACTGGACCCTGCACGCCTGTTTCGTGAACCGCCCAGAACATCGCACGGTTTTTGCGCAGGTCTTTCGGCTGTATTGGCGCGATCCGCGGTATCTGGAGCACATGATGTCGATGATGCTGCCCGCCATCCGTGGCGTGCAGGAAGACCGCAAAGCAGACGCCGCCGAAAAACGCGCGGCTGAGGCGTTGCTGGATGGGGTCGAACGGGACTTGCCGGACGCCTCCGAGGAAGAAGGCGAAACCGAGCTGGAGATCGACGCGTCACAAACAACGTCAACCGAGGAACGGCTGCGCAGTCTGGATTTCGAACAGATGAGTACGGCCGAGATCGCACAGGCGAAACGCATGCTGGCACGGCTAACATTGCCGGTGAAACCCATCGAGTCCCGCCGTGGGCAGGCCAGTCATCTTGGACATCGGATTGACCGTGCCCGGACCTTGCGAGCGGCCATGCGTCAGGGCGGAGAGCTGCGCGATATCGCCCGCCTCAAACCTAAGCCGCGTTGGCCCAACCTTGTGGTGCTGTGTGATATCTCGGGGTCGATGAGCCAATACAGCCGGATTATCCTGCATTTCCTGCACTCGGTCTCGAATGCTAAGGGGGCAGGTTGGGCCAAGGTGCATGCCTTTACCTTTGGCACTCGCCTAACCAATATCACCCGCCATTTGCAGCAACGCGATGTAGACGCTGCACTCGCCGCCGCCGGAGCCGAAGCGCAGGACTGGGAGGGCGGCACCCGGATCGGAGAATGCCTGCACGCGTTCAACCGCGACTGGTCGCGCCGGGTCATGGGGCAGGGTGCGGTGGTTCTGCTGATCTCGGACGGGCTGGATCGCGGAGATCCCGACGCTTTGGGGCAAGAGATGGAGCGTTTGAACCTGTCGGCGCGTCGCTTGATCTGGCTAAACCCTTTGCTGCGTTGGGATGGGTTCGCGCCCAAGGCGCAGGGTGTTGCCGCCATGTTGCCGCATGTGGACAGTTTTCGCGCGGGTCACTCGATAGCATCATTAGAGGACCTGGCGGCCGTCATTTCGAAACCCGGCGACATGGGTGAGAAAGCGCGGTTGATGACCGCGCTTTCGGGCTGAACCTTAACCCAGCTGTTCCTCGTTACACTTGCGCGCCATTTCCATGGCCTTGTAGGTGCCAGTCAGATCGACGGTGAAGGCGAATTCCTTTTCCGGGAAAACGACCATGACCTTTTGTTTGGCGATATCATCGGCGAACTGAGGGTCATCGGACAGAACGTAACCACCGGAATAGCCCTTGGTGATGTTCCCCTTCATACCTGTCGCTTCGCCCAGATAAATGTTATCACCCAGCAGAATTGCCACAGCCTCTTTCTCGCCGCGCTTGATATCAGTCTTGGCCTTGGTGAAGACGCCAACATATCCAACGCCGCGGTCTTCGGTCAGCCCCATCTGAACTACGTTTTCTGAGCTATCCACGGCTTCGATCAGGCAAGATTTCTTTTCCTGATCAACGAAGACTTTCCATCCTTCGACCTCGCCAAACCGCAGGAATGTATCTGCGCTGACCGCAGTCGAGGCCAGCAGGGCAAGTGCAGTTCCGAGTGTAAAAATGCGTTTCAAGTTTCTGGCTCCTTTGTGAAAATAAAATATGCGCATACCGGAATGCACCAGATGCGCGTGTAAGCTAGAATCAGGTTCCGAGACAATCAATCCTTTGCGTAAACGGCGGAAATCCGGGCCAATTCGTGCCGAAGGAAGCGTTTGCTGGATCGCCACGCGCAGTTGATGATCGCGGTTCCTTTTCAATTCGCGAAACCTGCTTATGTTGGATCAGAACGCTCGTGGAGGGTGCAATGGAAAGATTCGACAACAGCCCGGAAACGGCCTTGCACTGGTATGGCGAAGGGCAACCTACAGCGCTGGCCACGGTGGTGGAAACCTGGGGCAGTGCCCCGCGCCGGGTTGGTGCGCAGCTAGTGATCGGTGGGGACGGTCGGATCGAAGGGTCCGTCTCGGGCGGCTGTGTCGAAGGCGCGGTGGTGGTCGAAGCGCTTGAGGCGATCGAGGAAGGTGAAGCGCGCCTGTTGGAATTTGGCGTCAGTGACGACGATGCCTTTGCCGTTGGGTTGGCCTGTGGCGGAACAATCCGGGTACTGGTCGAGCCGGTGGGCAAGGTACTGCCCGAACCCATGCTGCGCGAGCTGATCGAGGCCCGCGCCCGGCGCGAACCCATGGCCTATGAGGTGAACATCGAAACCGGGCATCGGGCCTTGCGCCGGAACGCTTATGCAGACCGGCTGCGTATGGACCGCTCGGGGTTTGAAGAAGACGGCCAGACTTTTGTGGCGGTCCATAACCCTCCTCTGCGATTGATCATTGTTGGTGCCGTCCACATTGCGCAGGCACTGGTGCCGATGGCGCGGATTGCTGGCTATGATCCGGCCATCATTGATCCTCGCGATGCCTTCGCCTCGAGTGCGCGGTTTCCGGGTGAGACGATCCTGACCGATTGGCCCGACGAAGCGGTCGCCAAATTGGGGTTGGATGCACGCACGGCGGTGGTTCTGCTGACGCACGATCCCAAGCTGGACGACCCGGCCTTACAATCGGCGTTGCAGGCAGGGGTGTTTTATATTGGCGCTCTGGGCTCGACCCGGACTCATGCCAAACGGGTGGCGCGGATGAAAGAGGCTGGCTTTAACGACGCACAGATCGCCCGCATTCATGGCCCCATCGGGTTGGATATCGGTGCAGCGGGACCTTCAGAAATCGCTGTGGCCATTCTGGCGCAAATGACTGCTGTATTGCGAGGCAAAGCGTGAAATTCGGTCCCGTTCCCGTTGACCAGTCTGCTGGAGCTATACTGGCGCATTCCGTGCAGGTTCAGGGCGCCAAGCTACGCAAGGGAATCGTCCTGACACCCGAACATCACGAACAATTAGCATCTGTCGGGATGCAGACCATCACCGTCGCACGGTTAGAGCCCGGAGATTGCCATGAGGACAAGGCCGCAGAGATGCTGGCCGATGCTCTGGCGCCTGATCCGCAGGCCGCTGCGCTTCGAGTGACGCAGCCGTTCACCGGACGCGTGAACCTGTTGGCAGATGGGCCGGGTGTTGCGGTTCTGGACGTCGTAGCACTAGAGGCGTTCAATCTGGTCAACCCGATGATCACAGTCGCCACCGTGCCGCAACATCAGCAGATGGGCACCGGTGGCATGGTCGCGACGATCAAGGTCATTTCCTACGCAGTCCCCAACGCCGATGTTCTTGAGGTCGCTCGGCTGGCGCATGGCGCTATTCGTCTTGCCACTCCGGTCTACCAAAATGCGGGACTGGTGGTGACCGACATTCCCGGCGGGCCTTCAAATGAAAAAGGCATCGCCGCAATCCGGGGCAGAGTCGAGGCGCTGGGGATGGAGATGACGGATATTCGCATCGTACCTCACCAAACGGATTCGATTGCGCAAGCTATTACCGAGATACAGGGCGACGTGGCGATGATTCTGACAGGATCGGCCACCTCGGACGTCGCGGACGTCGCCCCTCAGGCTTTGCGCGCTGCGGGTGGGCAGGTGGATCGGTTCGGCATGCCCGTCGATCCGGGTAATCTGTTGTTTCTTGGTTCGCTTGGGTCGCGACCGGTAATTGGTTTGCCTGGATGTGCGCGATCCCCGGCGCTAAACGGTGCCGATTGGGTGCTGTCGCGTGTTGCTTGCGGGATCGAAACGACTGGTGCGGATATTGCCGGTATGGGTGTTGGCGGGCTGCTCAAAGAGATCCCGACGCGACCGCAACCAAGGGCATCGCGGCGATAATTTGCCTTTCTGAGTCAACGCAATACTTATGAAGGCTACCCAAATGACCTCCTGGGCAAATCCCTAAATATTTTTGTTCTCAAACAAAAACTCCCGTGTTTAACTCGGGCTAGGGAGAGTTTCATTTTAGGAGGAGCGAATGACACAGGTCTCAATGACCGTGAACGGAAAATCCGTGAGCGGTGATGTCGAGGGCCGGACCTTGCTGTCCAGTTTTCTGCGCGATCATCTGTCACTGACCGGAACGCATGTCGGATGCGACACCGCGCAATGCGGTGCGTGTGTGGTCCACGTGAATGGCGAGGCGGTGAAGTCCTGCAACATGCTGGCGCTTGAGGCTGATGGGGCCGATGTTGGCACGATCGAGGGCCAGGCCAATGACGATGGTTCGCTGAACGTCATACAGCAGGCCTTTCAGGATCATCACGGTCTGCAATGTGGGTTCTGTACGCCTGGCATGGTGATGAGCACGGCGGCTTTGCTGAAAGACAATCCGCGTCCGACCGAGGCTGAAGTCCGCAAATATCTGGAAGGCAATCTGTGTCGCTGCACCGGGTACCACAATATCGTCAAGGCGATCATGGCCGCGTCCGGCCAAGACGTCAGCAGCATCGCTGCCGAATAATGCCACTGCGGGCGTAAGAGGAGACGCCCGTGGGATGACAAAAGGGTGCACAAGCACCCGATTATGGGAGGAGAACAAGCAATGCCCAAAGACAGTGGCATCGGAGCCAGTTCCAAGCGGCGCGAAGACGTACGCTTTCTGACCGGAGCGGGCAATTACACCGACGATATCAATGCGGCCGGACAGGCCTATGTTTATTTTCTGCGCTCGGACATCGCGCATGGACGGATCAACAGCGTCGATACTTCGGCCGCCGAGGGCATGCCCGGCGTGGTCAAGGTTTTCACCGGTAAGGATTTCGAAGGCGTTGGTGGAATGCCCTGCGGATGGGAAGTGACCGACAAGCACGGCGCACCCATGCAGGAACCGCCGCACCCAATTCTGGCGCAAGGCAAGGTGCGCCATGTGGGCGACCCGATTGCGGCGGTTGTGGCCGATAGTCTTGAACAAGCCCGCGATGCAGCAGAAGCGATTGACCTCGATATCGAGGAACTGCCCGCTGTCATGGATATGAAAGCTGCTGCGCAGGATGGCGCGACGCTGGTTCATGACGATCTGAAAAACAACATCTGCTATGACTGGCAGTTGGGTGAGGCCGACGACGCCAAGGTTAATGAGGTCTTTGCAAATGCGGCGCATGTGACGACGCTGGATTTGGTAAACAACCGTCTGGTCGCCAATCCGATGGAACCGCGTGTGGCTGTGGCCGAATACAATCGGGGCACCGAGGAGTACACGCTGTACACCACATCGCAAAACCCGCACGTCATCCGGTTGCTGATGTGCGCGTTTGTTCTGGGCCTGCCCGAGCACAAGGTCCGCGTGGTAGCCCCGGATGTGGGCGGTGGCTTTGGCACCAAGATCTTCCACTATGCCGAAGAGGCGTTCTGTACCTTTGCCGCCAAAGCCTGCAATCGCCCGGTCAAATGGTCGGCCAGCCGGTCCGAGGCGTTCATGTCGGACGCTCATGGCCGCGATCACGTCAGTAAAATCGAACTGGCACTGGATGCGGACAACAACTTTGTCGGTCTGCGGACCAACACTTACGCCAATCTTGGTGCGTATCTGTCGACGTTTTCCAGCTCGGTTCCGACCTGGCTGCATGGCACGCTGATGGCGGGTAACTATACGACGCCGGTCATTCAGGTGAACGTAAAGGCGATGTTCACCAACACAGTGCCGGTGGATGCCTATCGCGGTGCGGGCCGCCCCGAGGCGACCTATCAGATAGAGCGCGTCGTTGACAAAGCCGCGCGCGAATTGGGTGTCGATCCAATTGCCCTGCGCCGTCAGAACTTTGTCACCCAGTTCCCATATGACACGCCGGTGGCGTTGACCTATGACACCGGGGATTACAACGGGACCATGGACAAGCTTGAAACCGCCGCCGACTTGGCAGGCTTTGCCGCGCGCCGTGCGGAAAGCGAGGCCAGCGGCAAGCTACGTGGTCTGGGTATCAACTGCTACATCGAAGCCTGCGGTATCGCGCCTTCGAACATCGTTGGCATGCTTGGGGCTCGTGCGGGTCTTTATGATGCGGCGACTGTGCGGGTAAATGCCACCGGCTCGATCAGCGTCATGGTCGGTGCACACAGCCACGGTCAGGGGCATGAGACCGCTTTCCCGCAGGTTGTGGCCGACATGATCGGTATCGACGAGTCGATGGTTGAGATCGTGCATGGCGATACATCCAAGATCCCGTTTGGTATGGGCACCTATGGCTCGCGCTCGCTTGCGGTTTGTGGCTCTGCCATGGTCAAGGCGACCGAGAAGGTGATCGAAAAGGCCAAGAAGATCGCAGCACATCTTTTGGAAGCGTCAGAGGCCGATATCGAGTTGAAGGACGGTCAGTTCAGCGTCGCAGGTACCGACAAGTCGGTGGCTTGGGGCGATGTGACCCTAACGGCCTATGTCCCACACAACTATCCGCTGGAGGTTGAGCCGGGGCTGGAGGAGACGGCGTTTTATGACCCGGCCAACTTTACCTTTCCCGCAGGGGCCTATGCCTGTGAGGTCGAGGTCGATCCCGAAACCGGACAGGTTAGCATCGAAAAGTTCACTGCGGCGGACGATTTTGGCAATATCGTCAACCCGATGATTGTGGATGGTCAGGTGCATGGCGGTATCGGTCAGGGCATCGGTCAGGCGCTTCTGGAGAACTGCGCCTATGACGAAAACGGCCAACTGCTGAGCGCCTCCTTTATGGATTACGCGATGCCCCGTGCCGATGATGTGCCCTTCTACGGTGTTGACCATTCCAGCCAGACGCCCTGCACGCATAACCCGCTGGGTGTGAAAGGCTGTGGTGAGGCCGGCGCGATAGGCTCGCCGCCAGCCGTGGTTAATGCGGTGCTGGATGCGCTGAATTCGGGTGGCAAGGCGGTGGATCACATCGACATGCCGGTTAGTCCGTCGCGTGTCTGGGCGGCCATGAACAGCTGAGTTGAGAGGGTGGACCGGGGGGCGGCCCCCGGACCCCTAGGTATTTATAGCCAGATGAAGGGCGGATTCGCGCCTTTCGGAAAGGAAGACGAAATGTATAATTTCGAGTTTGAGAAACCCTCGACCATTGCTGATGCGGTTGCCGCGTTGGGGGCCGAGGATGCGCAGGCGTTGGGGGGTGGTCAGACCCTTATCCCGACGCTGAAACAACGATTGGCCGCGCCCTCGGCTCTGGTCTCGCTGAGCGGGATTGCCGAGATGAAAGGGGTGTGTGTTGACGATGATGGTTCGGTGTCGATTGGTGGGGCAACAACCCACGCCACCGTCGAGGCTGAGGCAGCGGACAGTTATCCCGCGATGGCGGCTCTGGCTGGTCAGATCGGTGATCCGGCAGTGCGTAATCGCGGTACCATTGGTGGGTCGGTGGCCAACAATGATCCGGCGGCCTGCTATCCGGCGGGCGTTTTGGGTTCGGGGGCGACGATCATCACCAATTCACGGCAGATCGGTGCGGATGACTTCTTTGAAGGTTTGTTTACCACTGCTCTGGAAGAGGGTGAGATCATTACCTCGATCCGGTTCCCCGTGCCCCAGGCGGCGAGCTATCAGAAGTTCCTGCAGCCTGCGTCACGGTTTGCTCTGGTCGGTGTCTATCTTGCGCGATTTGCGGATGGCGTTCGCGTTGCCGTGACAGGGGCCAGTGAAGATGGTGTATTCCGGTGGTCCGAAGCAGAAGAGGCGTTGAACAAAGAGTTCCGACCGGACGCGCTTATGGATTTGCGCATCAATCCAGCCAACATGATCGGTGATCTGCATGGTAGCAAGGACTATCGTGCACATCTTGTTGGTGTCATGACGAAACGGGCCGTCGAAGCCTGTATGTGATTGACAGGAAACGATTAAAGTCCCGGCTGCGTGTCGGGGCTTTTTACGTGCGGCGTAGTCTTGGGGTTTTTGAGGGCTGCCAGTATGCGCCGGTGTCTTCACGGGCTTTTTGATAAGCCTCCAGCCGTTGACGAGCGGCATCACCTCCGACGTCAAACAGATGACCCAACAGGCATTCCAGAACAGCCATTGCGCCGGTGAAACAGGAAAACGGGTGCAAGGCGCGTGTGCTGACGGTAAAGGCAACATCAGGCTCGACCCCTGGTGCGATCACGTCACTGTCCGAGATCAAGATAAGGCGCAGCCCTTGTTGTTTTGCAAAGCGCATCGACTGGATCGTATCCGCAGAATAGGGGTGAACAGTGATAGCGATGAGGCTATCGCGATGATCTGCGTCCAGTAGATCGTCGGTTGCAGACCCCACATGGCGCGGCGCCAATTGAATGCCCGGATGCGCCATTCGTCCTGTGTAGGAAAAATAATAAGCCAGCGCATAGCTGGCACGCGTGGCCGTCACGAAACACCGGCGAGACGTGGTCAGGTACTGGATGGCCTCGCGCACCTTGTCGGGTTTCATGAGCCGCAGCGACCGTGTGACGACGTTCTGTTCGTTCTGCACCAGTTTGGCTTGAAAGGTGCCAAAGGCATCCTCAGATTGCAGGGCGGTTAGCCAATCTTGCCCCAAATCGCTTTCTCTGTCGGTGACCAGAGCATTCCGGAACGGTGTGCGGAAGGCCTCGAAGCCGTCGAAACCCATGCGTTGAGCCAAACGAACCAGAACATTCGAGCTAACGCCGATCCGGGTGGCTGTGGTGCGGATAGGATCAAGGCCGAAATCTCCGGGGTAGTCGATGATGTACTTGGCGGCAGCTTGCAGGGCGGCTGGCATCTGCTCAATCTCTTGACGCAGATGGTCGATGATCTGGGTTGGTGTACTGTTCATTGCCGCAGAAAAACAAATGTTATGCAATTAGCAAGTAAAAAACAATTTTTGACGGATTAGATAGGGCAAGTATTACCCGAGGAATGTGTATGTCGGACTTGCAATCAGAAAGCCAAGCTGCTGGACGGCCCTATGTTCTTGTCGCCCCAACAGGCGCGCGGCGTGGGCCGTCGGATCACTCGGATTTGCCGGTATCCACGGATCAGATCATCCAGACCGCACGCGCCTGTTCTATGGCGGGCGCGAACGGGCTGCACCTGCACATTCGGGATGCGGAAGGGCAGCATTCTCTAGATGCTGGTCAATATCTGGAAACGATGGCCGCGTTGCGTCAGAGTGTTCCCGGACTGGACCTACAGATCACGACCGAGGCCGCTGAAATCTTCGATGTGCCAGCCCAGTTCACGTGTCTGGAACAGGTGCGTCCAGAATGGGCGTCAATTTCGATAAGAGAGATTGCACGGTCGCCAGAGTTGGCCGACCGGGTCTACGGTCTGTGTGCCGGGCAGGGTACGCGAGTTCAGCACATCCTGTATGACGCCGATGACGCCGCTTTGTTGGCGCAGTGGCAGAAGGCCGGGATAGTGCGTGAGGACCAGGTGGAACGTATTTTGGTTCTGGGGCGCTATACAGCTGGTCAGAAATCCACTCCGCAAGATCTGGATCGGTTTCCCAAAGGGCTGTCGCCGTGGATGGTGTGTGCCTTTGGCGCGCAGGAGCATGCTTGCTTGGCATACGCTGCCGGGCAGGGTGGGGACGTTCGGGTCGGGTTTGAAAACAGCCTGACTGACGAAAGCGGAGTCCTCTGGAAAGACAATGCCGCGTCAGTGTCGGCGCTTGTTGCCAAGTTGGAAAGGGCAGTCAAATGAGTCACGTATTTCCACGCCACACTAATTCTGAGCTGCCGATCGCGGCCGGTGGGGACGGATGTTATCTGATTGACGCGCTAGGCCGCCGCTACCTGGATTGTGGTGACGCGGCGGTATCGTGCCTGGGACATTCCAACCCTGCTGTGATTAAGGCCGTGCAGGGACAGGTGGAGCAAATCGCCTTTGCGCATACCGGCTTCATGACCTCGGAACCGGCCGAGGCGTTGGCCGATTTACTGGTCGAGCATGCTCCGGGTGAGCTGGATCGGGTGTATTTCGTCTCGGGGGGGTCCGAGGCGACCGAGGCTGCGATCAAGCTGGCGCGGCAGTATTTTCTGGAAATCGGCCAGCCGGATCGTCGACATGTGATTGCTCGGCGGCAAAGCTATCACGGGAACACTCTGGGGGCTCTGTCCGCAGGTGGGAATGCGTGGCGACGAGCGCAATTCGCACCGATGCTGATCGAAATGACCCATATCGCGCCCTGTTACGAATACGCAGAAAAGCCAGAAGGCGAGAGCAGCTTTGACTATGGCCAGCGTGTGGCCAATGAGCTTGAGGCGGAAATCCTGCGGTTGGGCTCTGAAACTGTAATGGCGTTTATGGCCGAACCGGTTGTTGGTGCGACCCTGGGTGCGGTTCCTGCGGTCGAAGGGTATTTTAAACGCATCCGCGAAATCTGCGATCAATACGGTGTGTTGTTGATTCTGGACGAGGTAATGTGCGGCATGGGGCGGACGGGGCATCTGTTTGCCTGTGATCACGACGGAATAGCCCCGGATATTCTGTGCATCGCCAAGGGGTTGGGGGCTGGCTATCAACCTATCGGTGCGATGATGTGTACCGCAAAGATTTTCGATGCGATTCGCGACGGGTCTGGTTTTTTTCAGCACGGCCACACCTATATCGGCCACCCGGTCGCAACGGCGGCGGCTTTGGCCGTGGTTGGTGAGATGACACAGCGCGATTTGCCCGGGCGGGTAGCCATCATGGGCGAGAAAGTTCAATCTGCTCTTGTGGCTGCGTTGGGGCAACATCCGAATGTCGGTGATATTCGGGGTCGTGGATTGTTCCGGGGCATTGAGCTGGTCACAGATCGTGACACCAAGGCGCCTCTCGATCCTGCGCTGGGGGTGGCTGGCAAGATCAAAAAGGCTGCGCTGGCCGAAGGGTTGATTTGTTATCCCATGTCCGGCACCCGGGATGGTCGGCTGGGCGATCACATCCTGTTGGCACCACCTTTCATCATCGAAGATGCGCAGATTGATGAGATGGTTGGAAAGCTGAGTAAGGCAATCGAAGCGGTGATTTAACGCTGCAGGACCGAACCCCCTGCAAAAGAAAAGCCCCCTCGTTCAAGGGGGCTTTGAACACTCAGGATAGTCAGAACCCTATTTCTGCGGCAGAGGCCCGATCATCATGATCATCTGACGGCCTTCCATTTTGGGCATATTTTCGATCTTGCCCAGTTCCTTGATGTCTTCTGCCACACGTTCCAGCAGCTCGCGACCCAGGTTTTGGTGCGCCATCTCACGACCACGGAAACGCAGGGTGACTTTGACTTTGTCGCCGTTTTCCAGAAACTTGAACACGTTCCGCATTTTGACGTCATAGTCATGTGTGTCGGTGTTGGGCCGGAACTTGACCTCTTTCACCTCGATGATCTTTTGCTTCTTGCGGGCTTCGCTTTCGCGTTTCTGCTGTTCGTATTTAAACTTGCCGAAATCCATGATCTTGCAGACAGGCGGGTTCGCATTTGGCGAGATTTCAACCAAATCAAGTCCGACATCGGCGGCCATTTGCATTGCTTTGGCGGGATGAACCACCCCGACGTTTTCACCTTCGGCGCCAATCAGGCGAATTTCGGGGGCACGGATCTTATCATTGACGCGTGGGCCGGTGTCTCTCTGCGGCGGCGCGTTGTGAGGTCTGCGAGCTATTGGTTCATTCCTTTGATGATTGCAGAATTTCGAGCCCGAAATTTAGACTGCCCCGCGACCCGTTTCAAGCGCCATCCGCGTTGAAATGGCTGAAATTCACTTGTTTGCAGCGGGTTTGTGCGCGGGCCAGGGTCATTCCAGCGGCCCGCGCGCGTGGATCAGCCCACAAAAGCCTTTTCGATCACGAATTCCTTGGGTTCAGAATTGGCACCTTCGCGCAGGCCGAACTCTTCCAGGATTGCCTTGATGTCCAGGTTGAAGGCCAGCGAACCGCAGACCATGGCGCGGTCGGTGTCAGGCTTGATGCCGCCTTCGATACCCAGATCGGCAAACACGGTTCCGTCTTTCAACAGGTTGGTGATGCGGCCCATCTTGGGGCTCTCTTCCCGGGTGGTGGTGGGATAATAGCGGATCTTGTCGGCAAAGCCTTCGCCCATCAGTTCGGCGAGCATTTCGTCCTGACGGATACTGTCGATCAGCTGACGACCATATTCCAGTTCCGAAACTTCGCGGCAGGTATGAGTGATGATGACCTCATCATAATCCTCATAGGTCTGCGGCTCGCGCAGCAGCGAGGCAAACGGAGCAAAGCCGGTGCCAGTGGCGAAGAACCACAGACGCTTTCCGGGCAGCAGGGCGTCATGGACCAGCGTACCGACGGGCTTGGGCCGCAGAATGATCTGGTCGCCCGGCTTGACGTGTTGCAGCTTCGAGGTCAGCGGGCCGTCCTGGACCTTGATCGAGTAGAATTCCAACTCTTCGTCCCAGGATGGCGAAGCAATGGAATAGGCGCGCAGCAGCGGTTTGCCGTTGTCGCCCAGCAGGCCAATCATCACGAACTCGCCTGAGCGGAACCGCAGCGAGGCAGGGCGCGACACCTTGAAAGAGAACAGGCTGTCGGTCCAGTGTTTGACGTCTGTTACGGTCTGGGCGTCAGGAAGAACGGGGGCCTTCACGGCGGTTGCTTCGGTCACGGGCTTCATCTCTGTCATGGTTTCACTGTCGGTCAGCGTGACCGGCATCTCCGTTTAAACGTTGTTTCAAGGCAGGAAAAGGGGACAGTTTGCCCCCCTCCGGTCACAAGCTGGCGATGGCGGTTTCAGCCGCGCAGGCGGGCCTGGTAGCTGTGGTCTTTCCAGTTGGCGCGGGCCAGCCACTGATCTTCCGTCTGGCGGTTGGCAAGCGCGTGATCAATCTCGACCTCGTCAAAGCCACTGCGGCGGGCCATCGCATATTGGTCGGCCAGTACATGGCCCTTGGCACGCAAGCGCCCGGTGAAGCCCTTCAGGCGCAGGACGCGCGCAATGGTGAAGCCGCGACCATCGGCCGAGGATGGAAAATCCACACGCACCATTTTGGCGTTGCCCAGGCGGTCAAACAGTTCATCCGGGTCCGCATCCGAGGCCACGTCAAGTGCGACCACATCATTGGCCGCATCTTCCAGTGTGACAAAGCCATCGGTCCAGTCATCGGGGGCGAACCCCGTATCCGTTACGATTACGTTCATGTTTTCTCTCCGGCGCGCACCATTTTGCCATCGACAAAATGGATGCCGCATTCTTCCTTGTTCTGATCGCGCCAACGCCCGGCGCGGGGATCTTCGCCCTTTTTGACCGGCGAGGTGCAGGGCGCACAGCCGATCGAAGGGTATCCTTTGGCCACCAGCGGATGCCGCGGCAGGTTGTTCTCTTCCATATAGGCGCGCACATCTTCGGGCGCCCAATGGGCCAGCGGGTTGACCTTAATCCGACCGGTTCCGTCCTCGACCTCAAAGAAATCGAGCTCGGCCCGAGTGCCCGACTGGAACCGTTTGCGCCCGGTGATCCAGCCATCGAATCCCGCCAACGCCTTTTGCAGCGGGAAGGTCTTGCGCAGGTTGCAGCAAGCATCCATGTCGTTCAGCCGCAAAGCACCGTATGGGTCGTCACGCTCAAGGTCTTCGTCCTCTGCCAGAATGATACGGACATTCGACAGGCCCAGACGCTCGCTCACCTCCTGCTGGTATTCCAGCGTTTCGGTAAACAGCATTTGCGTATCCACAAACAAAACCGGTGTGGCCTTGTTCACCACAGCCGCCATATGCAGCAGCACAACCGATTCAGCCCCAAAGCTTGAGACCAGAGCAAGCTCATCGATCTCTTCAATCGCGCCGTGCATCACATCATGAGCGCTGTGATGGCGGAACTGGGCGTTCAATGCTTCGACCTGTTCGGTCAGTTCAGCACGATCCTTACCCAGTTCCGTCTGGATTAGGTCAAGCGGCATTGGCCTGCGCCTCGGGGTAGAGGGCAGCCTTGAAGGGTGCCATGCCTACCCGACGATAGGTCTGCAGGAATTCTTCCTCTGCGCTTTCGCGTTGCTCAAGATACGTGTCAACAATGCGTTCGACCGCAGGCACGATCTCATCATAGGCAAAGCCCGGGCCCGTGCGATCGCCAACAGCCGCATTCTCGGTGCCGTCACCACCCAGAGTGATTTGGTAGTTTTCGACGCCTGCACGATCCAGACCCAGAATGCCGATGTGGCCGACGTGGTGGTGACCACAGGCGTTGATGCAGCCCGAGATCTTGATCTTCAGGTGGCCAATATCATGCTCCAGCTTGAGGTCATCAAAGCGGGTCGCGATTTCCTGGGCAACAGGAATTGAGCGTGCTGTCGCCAGGGCGCAGTAGTCCATGCCGGGGCAGGCGATGATGTCGCTGATCAGGCCGATATTGGCTGTGGCCAACTCATGCTCTTTCAGCTTGGCGTGGATCGCAGGCAGGTCCGATTTGTGGACATGCGGCAGGATCACGTTCTGCTCATGGCTGATGCGCAGTTCGTCATAAGCGAACTCTTCGGCCAGATCGGCCATCACGCGCATCTGTTCAGCCGTCGCATCACCCGGCGTCTGGCCGTGCTTCTTGATCGAGATCGTGACAATCGCATGATCCGCGTTCTTGTGCGGCGCGATGTTGGTGTCGATCCACGAGCGGAAAACCGGATCGTTGGTATAAGCGCTTTCAAACGACGCAACCGAGCCTTCACGGAAGGCAGGCGGGGCGAAGTGGCCCTTGATTTCCTCCAGCAGAGCCATATCGGCCCCTTTAAACTGCGAGCGAACCTGCAGAAAGCGCTCGTTAACCTTCGCGCGGATTGCATCAATGCCATGTTCATGCACGGTGATCTTGATGCGCGCCTTGTACTTGTTGTCGCGGCGGCCGATCTGGTTCCAAACGGAAACGGTGGCTTCGAGATACGCCAGCAGGTCGTCGAATGCGACGAACTCGGACAGCTCTTTGCCGATCATCGGAGTACGACCCAAACCGCCTCCCACGATGACGCGGGCGCCCAGAACGCTGTCACGCTCGACCAGTTGCAGGCCGATATCGTGCGCTTTGATCACGGCGCGGTCATTTTCTGAGCCGGTGATCGCGATCTTGAACTTACGCGGCATGAACTGGAATTCCGGGTGGTCGGTCGACCACTGACGCAGCAGTTCGGCATAGGGGCGGGGGTCTGCGATCTCGTCCGCCGCGGCACCGGCAAAATGGTCCGCGGTCACGTTGCGGATGGTGTTGCCCGAGGTTTGGATGGCGTGCATGCCAACTTCGGCCAGCGCGTCCAGCATATCCGGCACGTCGTTCAGTTTCGGCCAGTTGTACTGGATGTTCTGGCGGGTGGTGAAATGGCCATAGCCCTTGTCCCATTTCTCGGCCAGCAGCGCCAGTTGGCGCATCTGCGCACTGGACAGCGTGCCATAAGGGATCGCAACTCGCAACATGTAGGCATGCAACTGAAGATACAGGCCGTTCATCAGGCGCAGGGGCTTGAATTCATCTTCAGTCAGCGAACCGTCAATGCGGCGCTCGACCTGGGCGCGGAACTGTGCGTTACGCTCTGCCAGAAAATCGTGATCAAATTCGGAGTAGCGATACATGTCTAGCTGTCCTTAGTTGCAGCCCCGAAACCGAGGGGCCTTGAAGGGGAGAGAGTAGGCCAGAGGTCAGGCCCGGGGCTGCGTTGCTGTTTCCTGCTTGCCGTGGGCATAGTTTGAAGGGCCGGTACGGCGGAAATCCTCGCGGAAATGGGCGGGTTCGGGGCCGTTCTTTCCGGCCACGGCATCGGCCAGATAGGCGCCCACGATCTTGTTGGCCTGACGCGATGCATCCAGCAGGCGCACCTGGGCGTGGGCCTCATCGGTGATCAGCTCTGCATCAGACAACTCACGCGACCAGCGGTCGTCTTCTGTCAGGTATATAACGTCGCCTTCCAACAGATCGTTGGCGGTCACTACTTTAGGGGTAAAAGCGCGGGCCATCAGGCGTGCTCCTTCTTGAATTCGGTCAGGGCCTGGGCCGCTTGGCGCGGGGCGAGGCCGTAAAAGGTTAGGGCGGGGCCGTCCATTTTGGCGGCGGCCAGATCATTGGGTAGTTGGTCTAGTTTGGTGGCCAGAATGCGTTGATCAGGGCGCGAGGCATTTTCCACCAGCGTCACCGGCGTGCCCCGGTCGGCACCATGCATGATCAAGCGGCCCTGAATGAAGCGAGCGGATTTCTTACCCATATAGATCGCTGCAACGGAACCAGCGCGTGCCAGCGCGGCCCAGTCGTGATCGGCAAATCCTTTCATGTCGTGACCGGTCAGAATGCGAATAGACGAATTACGGCCGCGGCGGGTCAGGCTTTGGCCAATCCCGGCGACGGCTGCCGACGCTGCGGTGATGCCGGGCACGATCTGCCAAGTGATGCCTGCGGCCTCGACGGCCTCGATCTCTTCATCCAGACGGCCAAAGATTGTGGGATCACCGGACTTCAACCGTACCACGCGTTGACCTTTCAAAGCGTAGTCCACAAGAAGGGCGTCAATGTCGTCCTGGTTCCACGACGGTCCGAACCCGGCCTTGCCGACATCGACCAGAGCAGCGGTCTTACCAGCCAGTTCCAGAACTTCGGCGCTGATTAGGCGGTCATGCAGCACGACGTCAGCGCGCTCGAAGGCTTTAAGCGCCTTGAGCGTCAGCAATTCCGGATCGCCCGGACCCGCGCCGACAAAGTCGACGTGCCCTGTGCCATCATATGAATGCGCAAACTGCATGTTCTGTTCCGCTTGGTTTGACTTGACCTGCAATATAGGAAATATTCCCGGTAAAACGCTATATGGGCGACCAAATAAGGACATGTGTTTCGCTGTGGTCGCAAATTGGGACGTTGGTTTCAAATCGAAGGGGAAATTGGAATGTCGGTGCGAATTGATGACACGGATCGGAAAATTCTGGCCGAGCTACAGCGAGACGCTAGCCAATCGCTAGATGAAATAGCCGCCCGTGTCGGCAGTTCCAAGACCCCGGTCTGGAATCGAATCCGCAAGTTGAAAGGGGCGGGTGTGATCGGTCAGCAAACCGTATTGCTGGACGCCGAAGCGCTGGGTTTCGAGGCCACATTTTTCGTTCTGATCCGAACCTCTGAACACGAGGCAGACTGGCAGCGCAGGTTCCTCAAGGCTCTGCGTGACCGCCCCGAAGTGCAAGAGGCGCACCGACTGGCCGGTGACATCGACTATATCCTCAAGGTTCGGGTCAAAAACGCGCGAGCCTATGACGTGTTTTATCAGACCCTGATCTCTGAGGTGCGCGTGCACAACGTAACCGCCTTGTTGTCGATGGAAGAGATTAAGTCCACCACCATGCTGCCACTGAGTGCGCTGACCGACAGCTGAGGCAGCTCAGACCTGAACCATCAGCCGGGTCAGGCCGTGGAAATGATAGGTGTTGGAATAGTCCGGATCGGTGGTTAGGCGCAGGTTCGGACACCGGTCAAACAGCGCTTGTAGGGCAATTCGCATCTCTAACCGGGCCAGCGGCGCACCGACGCAGAAATGCAGCCCACCACCGAAACTGGTATTGGTGACAATCGGGCGCGAGGGATCAAAGTGGTTTGGTTCGCTCCAGACCATCGGGTCGCGGTTCGCCGCCCCCAATAGCAGCGCAATCTCATCTCCGCGCTTGAAACTGTGGCCAAAAACCTCGGCTTCCTCATAAGCATAACGCGTGAACATATGCAGCGGCGGATCGAAGCGCAGGATTTCCTCGACCAGCCTAACCGGGTCGCAGGTTCGAGGGTCAAGTCCCAGTTGCAACACGGTTTTCACCCCGTTGCCCAAGGAATGAACCGTCGCCTCATGCCCCGCATTCAGCAGCAGGATGCAGGTGGCCACCAGTTCATCGTGTGAGAGTTTTTCGCCTTCTTCCTCGGCTGTGATCAAGTGGGTGATCAGATCATCCTGCGGATCTATCCGGCGTTGTTCGATGTATTCAGTGAGGAACAGGGTGAAATCACGTGCGGCGTCTGCAGCCTCGTCCTCGGTCTGGCGGGTCCGACTGGCCTGATACATCGCCACCATGGCATGAGACCAGCGCAACAGATCAGGCGACATTTCTTCGGGCACACCCAGAAGGCGGCAGATGGTGATCACTGGAACTTGCGAGCAAAACGCATCCAGCAGATCGAAGGGAGTATCGGGAAAGCGATTGATCAAGTCGTGGCTGAGATCGTGAAGTGAGGGCTCAAGCGCGGCTATCGCGCGTGATGTAAAAGCCCGCATAACCAGCGCGCGCAGTCGCGTGTGACGTGGCGGTTCTGCTTCCAACATAGAATGCGCCTCAACAGTCAGCCAGGGGACCAGGTGAGCAGGACCGGAGCGTTGCAATTCGGCGGGAACCTCTCGGCCAAAACGGCGATCTTTCAGCAAGGCCTGCACGGCCCGGTGCGAGACGGCCGCAACTTTCTTGTAATCGTCCCAATAAACAAGGTCCCCGTGCACACGGACCGCGTCATAGAACGGATAGGGGTTTTGCACGAAACCCGGTTCGACCGGGGATTGGAATACCGTCTTCATGCGCGGCAGACTTGCCATGCGGCCCGCTGAATGCAAGACCCTATATCATGCAACGGGTTTGGGTAATCTTAGGTTTTCTCTGTGCCGTCGGGCTGTTGGCCGCTGGGGTGTGGTCCTATGGCTATCGGCAAGCGCTGTCACAACTGAGCGAGAAGGCCGAGGCCGACCTTGAACTGGCCGCTGACCGGCTGAGCACGCAGATGCAGGTCTATCAGGAACTTGCGGTACTGATGGCAAAGCATCCGGCCTTGCGAACGATTGAAACCCCGGCTCAGAAACGGGCCGTCCGTGCAATCCTGTTGGACGTGGCAGATAAAACCGCAGCCGTGAACATGATGTATCTGGACCGAACCGGTCAGGTTCTGGTTTCGGCACATCCTGTTGAGCAAGCCAACATGGCCGGGCACCCTGCTTTTCAACGCGCGCTGCAGGGGGCGTTGGGTAACGCACATGGTGTGATGCCGACCAGCGGCGACCGAATTTACGCCTATGCGGCCCCGGCGTTTGATACTGCAGGCCGGGTCGAAGGCGCGTTGATGGTTGAGGCTGATGTGCAAGATGTGGAACAGACCTGGCGCGGCAGTACCGAGGCGGTTTTCTTTATTGATGGCGATGGGGTGGTCTTTATCTCGAACCGGTCTGACCTGCTGTTCTGGCGCCGCGCTGCCGGGCAACAAGGGCTGACACCGCCAAGCGGCGGTGAGGTCAATTTTGCCTCTACCCGGGTTGGACGGCATGAATTGTGGCGGCTCAACTGGGGCCGCTATCTGCCAAGCCGCGCCTTGCACCTGATGCTTGACCTGCCGGTAATTGACATGACGGCCGAGGTTTTAGTGGACATTGCGCCAGCCCGGCGTCTGGCCGGGTTGCAAGCGGCCACAGTTGCTGCGATTTGTCTGGCCTTTGGTGCCCTGTTGTTTTTGGCGACCGAGCGCAGACGCACCCTGGCCGAGGCCAATGCTGAGCTCGAAACCCGCGTTGCCGAGCGCACGCAGGCCCTGACTTTCGCGAACAGCGCCTTGCGCCGCGAGGTGCACGAACGGCAAGAGGCTGAAGCCGCGCTGAAACACGCGCAGGAAGAGCTTATTCAGGCTGGCAAGCTAAGCGCTTTGGGGCAGATGTCAGCTGGCATCAGCCACGAGTTGAACCAGCCACTGATGGCGATCCGACAATTTGCCGACAACGGTGCTGCGTTCCTGTCACGGGGTCGCGCAGAAAGGGCGGGTGAAAACCTGACGCGTATTTCCGACATGGCTGCTCGAATGGCGCGGATTATCAAAAACCTTCGCGCCTTTGCCCGCAATGAAAGTGAGCCCATGGGAAAGGTTGATCTGGTGCAGGTGATCGACACGGCGGTAGAGTTGACCGAAGCGCGCCTGCGGGCCGAAGGTGTCACGATGGAATGGTCCCCCCCGCAAGGTTCGGTATTTGCGTGGGGTGGAGAGGTGCGGCTGGTGCAGGTTTTTGTAAACTTGATCAACAACGCCGCAGACGCGATGAGCCAACAGGATGAACGTCTTATTCACATCGCGATAGACTCCGGAGAAAAGCTGACCGTTACAGTTCGCGATGTTGGCCCGGGAATTGAGAACACAGAGAAACTGTTCGAACCGTTTTACACGACCAAAGCGGTTGGGTCGTCCGAAGGCATGGGGCTCGGCCTTTCGATCTCTTATGGTCTGGTGCAAAGCTTTGGTGGCAACATCCGGGGGGCCAACGCGCCGACAGGTGCGATGTTTACCGTCGAGCTTGAGTATTACCGGGAAGACAAAGTGGCATGACGCGTAAGGTTCTATTGGTCGATGATGATGCTGCTGTGCGCGAGGCGCTGGCGCAGACGCTGGAATTGGCAGATTACCATCCGGTTACGGCAGGGTCATTTGTGGCGGCCAAGGACCACATTCGTGACGATTTTCCGGGTGTGATCGTATCGGATATCCGCATGCCGGGGCGGGACGGGTTTCACCTTTTGACGTATACGCTTGAGGTGGACCCAGAACTGCCGGTCATCCTGTTGACGGGTGAAGGGGATATTCCGATGGCGGTGCGGGCCATGGGGCAGGGTGCATTTGATTTTCTGGAAAAACCATGTGCGGCAGCGGACTTGCTCGAAGTCTTGGGAAAGGCGTTTGCCACTCGTAGGCAGATTTTGGAACAGCGTGCGTTGAAAAGAGAACTTGCTCGCGGCGATCCGGCCGCGCGGTTGCTGTTCGGACTATCGGCGCAAGCCGAAGCGCTGAGACAGCGGGTTCGGACCGTGGCACCGACTGGGGCAGAGGTACTGGTCACTGGGCCTGCGGGCAGTGGGATTTCAAAAGTGGCTGAGGTCATCCACCTGATGTCACCACAAGGGCAGGGCTCGTTTGTGAAACAGCCTTCGTCGGGTCTGACGCCTGAAGCGCTGGTTCAGGTCTGCGAAGATGCCGCCGGGGGGTCGTTGTTTCTGGATGAAATATCGGCCATGCCTGAAGCCACTCAGTATGCTGCTTTGGAGTTGGTCGAACAGGGCGTGGGCGCACGCATTCTGGCCGGAACGACAGTTGATCTTGCCGCTCTGTCTGCTGAAGGGCAATTTCTTGCGGACCTGTTCTATCGTTTGGACGTTATGCGGGTACGCATTCCGTCTTTGGCCGAACGGCCCGAAGATATTCCGGTGATTTTTCGCCATTATGTCGCGCAGGCGGCCGAACAGGCCGGAATTGCTGAGCCCGAGATATCCTCGGAGCATCTGGCGACACTCATGGTCAGGGAATGGCCTGGGAACGCACGGTCTTTGATGTCGGCCGCGATGCGATTTGTACTGGGTATGCCAGAGGAAGTTTCACAGGCCGCAGACCTGGGGTTGAGTGAGCAGATGGCACAGGTTGAGAGGTCATTGCTGATTGCAGCGTTGGGGCGGCATAACGGCAAGGCGTCGGACGCAGCAAAGGCGCTGAAACTGCCGCGCAAAACTTTCTATGACAAGCTGGCCCGTTACCAGATTCGTCCTGAGGATTATCGTAGATAACTGCAGAGTCTCCCGCCCCCTTTGACCACATTATCATGTGGTTAAAGGCGTTGGGCCGGGCAGCCCGCTGCCGCGGTCTGCCGGCGGCGCATGCCGGGATGGAGTTGATTCGATCGAAGTGATTCGAAGATCGTGCGGAAAACCGCACAAGGCCTGCTAAGCGTGTGCGGGATTCCGCACAGCGTGTATTGGTGAGCGGTAGATGTATCAAAAATGGATAACTTAACACTATAAAATAAAAAGAAAAAATTTGGGATCTAGAGCGCAGTAACAAAACGTTGAGCTAGATCGACTGATTCTGTTCACTTCCCGGCATGTGGCGCCGAACAGGTGCCAATTGGAGTATCCAAGAAGACCGGGAGGAAAAGACTGATGAAATTTTTGACAACGGCTGCAACGGCGGTTGCGCTGTCCGCAATCGCGACAACGGGCATGGCGGCCTGCGACGATGGTGAAATCGTCGTAAAGTTTGCGCATGTTACGAACACTGACAAACACCCTAAAGGCATCGCAGCATCGCTGTTGGAGCAGCGCGTAAATGACGAGATGAACGGCGTGATGTGCGTAGAGGTCTATCCGAACTCGACGCTGTATAACGACGACAAGGTGCTTGAGGCGATGCTGCAGGGCGATGTGCAACTGGCTGCACCGTCGCTGTCGAAATTCGAAAAGTTCACCAAGCAGTTCCGCCTGTTTGACTTGCCGTTCATGTTCAAGAACATCGACGCTGTGGATGCGTTCCAAGCCTCGGCAGAAGGTCAGGCAATGAAAGACAGCATGCAACGCCGTGGCCTGCAAGGACTGGCGTTCTGGCACAACGGCATGAAGCAGATGTCTGCCAACAAGCCGCTGGAGGACCCCTCGGATGCGGAAGGTCTGAAGTTCCGGGTTCAGTCCTCGGACGTGTTGGTTGCCCAGATGGAAGCCATCGGTGGAAGCCCGCAGAAAATGGCGTTCTCGGAAGTCTACGGCGCGCTGCAGCAGGGTGTTGTAGACGGGCAGGAGAACACCTGGTCGAACATCTACGGCAAGAAGTTCTTTGAGGTGCAGGACGGCATCACCGAGACCAATCACGGTATCATCGACTATCTGGTCGTAACTTCGGTGGACTGGCTGGACAGCCTTGATCCGGAAGTGCGCGAGCAGTTCCTGACCATTCTGGCAGAGGTTACCGAAACCAGGAACAAAGAAGCCTTTTCTGTGAACGAAGCGGCCAAAGCCTCGATCACTGATGCCGGTGGTATCATTCGCGATCTGAACCCCGAACAGCGTCAGGCCTGGGTCGATGCGATGAAACCGGTTTGGGACAAATTCGCCGACGACGTGGGTCAAGACAAGATCGACGCCGCTCAGGCAATCAACGCCGGGTTCTGATCCTGGTTGAGGCCGCGCGTCAGGGGGCTGGGGAGTTGCTGACGCGCAGGCCGGGCGGGCCGACAAACAAGGCCCGCCCGCTATCACTCTCATCACAAAAAAATTGCGGGGACTAAAGAGATGTCTGGTGCGAAACCCGACCAAAGCGGGCTGGTCGACCATATCGAAGAAACCCTGATCGCGTTGCTGCTAGGCCTGATGACGGCCGTGACCTTTGCCAATGTGATCGCACGGTTCGTGTTCAATTCCAACATTCTGTGGGCGCTTGAATTAACGGTGTTCACCTTTGGCTGGTTGGTGCTGCTGGGGGCGTCTTATGCGGTGAAAAAGCACGCGCATCTGGGTGTGGATGCCATCCTGAACATGTTGGCACCGGCCCCGCGCCGCGTTCTGGCGCTGATTGCGGTGGGCTGCTGTCTGGTGTTTTCGCTGCTGATGCTGAAAGGAGCGTATGACTATTGGGCTGTGTTCGCTGACTTGCCGCCCACATCGGGTCGTTGGTTCCCGACGGGTTTCAACTTCGACGCCCGCAGTCAGAGCTTTTATGAGGTCGACGACATCCCCATGGTCGCACCGCTGCGGTTCCTGGAAGCGATGATCAACTACGACGAAGCCTACGAGAAACTGCCCAAGGTCGTCCCGTATTTCGTCCTGCCGCTGTCGATGCTGCTGCTGGTGATCCGCTTTACGCAGGCCGCCATTCAGATCTGGCGCGGTGAGACTGACCGCATTGTCGCCAGCCATGAGGTCGAGGACGAGATTGAAGAAGTGCGCGCTCAGCAAGGGGATCACGACTGATGGACGTTGTATTTCTTTTCTCGATGGTCATTGGCCTGCTGCTGATCGGGGTTCCGATTGCGGTGGCTCTGGGCCTCAGCTCAACCCTGTTTCTGCTGATGTATTCCGACAGTTCGCTGGCTTCGGTGGCCGGGACGCTGTTCGAGGCTTTTGAAGGACATTTCACCCTTCTGGCGATCCCGTTCTTTATCCTCGCATCCTCTTTCATGACGACCGGCGGCGTGGCGCGGCGTATCATCCGGTTCTCGATTGCCTGTGTGGGTCACCTGCCGGGTGGTCTGGCGATTGCGGGTGTGTTTGCCTGTATGTTGTTTGCAGCGCTGTCCGGGTCGTCTCCGGCGACTGTTGTGGCCATCGGCTCGATTGTGATCGCCGGGATGCGGCAGGTTGGGTATTCCAAGGAATTCGCCGCTGGTGTGATCTGTAATGCAGGCACGCTGGGTATTTTGATCCCGCCGTCGATCGTGATGGTTGTGTATGCCGCCGCCGTTGAAGTCTCGGTCGGGCGCATGTTCCTTGCCGGTGTCATTCCGGGCCTGATGGCCGGTCTGATGCTGATGATCACCATCTATGTCATGGCAAAGGTCAAGAACCTGCCGAAAGGTGAATGGAAAGGGTGGGGCGAGGTCTTTACTTCGGCGCGCGAAGCCGGTTGGGGCCTGTTCCTGATCGTCATCATCCTTGGCGGGATCTATGGCGGTATCTTTACCCCAACCGAAGCTGCGGCTGTGGCAGCCGTCTATGCGTTCCTGATTGCTAGCTTTGTCTACAAGGATATGGGGCCACTTAGCACAGAAGAGGGTCAGGCGAACCTGCCGCTGATCAAGAAACCCTATGCGCTGATCACGGCTTTCTTCCATCCGGACACCAAACATACGTTGTTCGAGGCCGGTAAACTGACCGTCACGCTGCTGTTTGTCATTGCCAACGCCCTGATCCTGAAGCACGTGTTGACGGACGAACAGGTGCCACAGCATATCGCAAGCGCCATGCTGTCGGCGGGTCTGGGGCCGGTAACCTTCTTGATCGTGGTTAACGTGATCCTGCTGATCGGTGGTCAGTTCATGGAGCCCTCGGGCCTGCTGGTCATCGTGGCGCCTCTGGTCTTTCCGATTGCGATTGAGCTGGGCATCGACCCGATCCATCTCGGCATCATCATGGTGGTGAACATGGAGATCGGGATGATCACACCCCCAGTCGGGTTGAACCTGTTCGTGACCTCGGGTGTAGCGGGAATGCCAATGATGGGTGTGGTGAAGGCCGCGCTGCCGTTCCTGGCCGTGCTCTTCGTCTTCCTGATCATGGTGACCTATATCCCGTGGATATCGACCTTCCTGCCCAATACCTTTATGGGGCCGGAAATCATAACGAACTAGCGAAGGTTCCCCTTCGTACAGGCCGGGCAGCGCGATCTGTCCGGCCTTTTTCTTTGCCAGCCACTTGAAGTTGCTGCCAACCTTCCCACATCGGCATCAGAGGACGACCTCCCCAAACGGGTGATCATTCGGGACGACCCGAACTATTCTGAGGTGTCCTTATGTCCTGGATTTATCTGTTGTTCGCTGGCCTGCTTGAAATCGTGTGGGCCGTTGCCATGAAGCAATCCGCCGGTTTCACTCGGTTTTGGCCGACCGCTATCATGGGGGTTTCTATGATCGGCTCGTTCGGATTGCTGGCCTTGGCGATGCGCACGCTGCCTTTGGGTACGGCCTATGTCATCTGGACCGGCATCGGCGCAGTAGGGGCGTTTCTGGTAGGAATCATGCTGTTAGGAGAAACAGTAAACGCCGCGCGTATCATCGCGGCGGTCCTAATCGTGACTGGCTTGGTAACGATGAAACTGGCCTGAGCTATAGCTCAGGCCCTTTGCAGCGCATCAATAATGCCCGAGAAGTCCTGCGCCTTCAGGCTGGCCCCACCGACCAGCGCGCCGTCCACATTCGACACGCCAAAGATTTCGTTCGCGTTTGATGGCTTGACCGAACCGCCATAAAGCAACCGAACAGACCGACCGACACCTTCGCCGAACCGACGTTCCAGGCGGTTGCGGATAAAGTCGTGGACCTCGCCGATTTCATCCAACGTGGGCACTTTGCCGGTGCCGATGGCCCAGATCGGTTCATAGGCGACAATCAGATTCTCGCCGGTCGACTGATCCGGGATCGAACCCGACAGTTGGCCGCCGATAATGTCCAACGTATTGGCGGCCTCGCGTTGTTCCAGGCTTTCGCCGACGCAAATGATAGCCTTCAACCCGGCATCCATGGCTGCGCGAGCTTTGGCGCGGACGGATTCGTTTTGCTCGCCATGATCCTCACGGCGTTCGGAATGGCCCAGAATGACGGCGTTTGCCCCGGCATCGACCAGCATGTCAGCGCTGATATCACCTGTATGCGCACCCGAGGCCGCAGGGTGACAATCCTGTCCGCCAACGGTGATGCCAGTGTTACGCACGGTTTCGGCGGCGCGGTGCAAAAGCGTGGTGGGCGGGCAGATCAGAATATCGACAGATGGTGAAGGGAAGGCGCGGGCCAGAGCGTCCAACTCACTCAACGCGGCCGAGGTTCCGTTCATCTTCCAATTCCCAGCTGCCAGCTTGCGCCGCATATCACGATCTCCTTGAATTTCGTAAGTTCCAGAACCGGATAGCACCGCCGGCGCGGGCTGACAATTGTGGTTGCAACGCAGTTTCCAAAACTACGGTACCTGCCGTATTTCGACGAAGGGTTCCCGTGGTTCCAGTGGTCTTAGGGTTGGGAAGACAGCTTTTCGTCGAATTTGATCGATTCGCCGCAGCCACAGGCGTCAACGACGTTGGGATTGCGGAACTTGAACCCTGATTCGAGCAAAGAGACTTCATAGTCGATCTCGGTTCCGAACAGGAACATCTGTGCCATTGGGGCAATCATGATCCGCGCGCCGTCCTGTTCCACGACCTCGTCGTTTGTGTCAGGCTGATCGACATAGTCCATCGTGTACTCCATGCCGGCACAGCCACCTTTTTTGATGCCGATGCGCAGGCCTGCATGGCCGCCTGTTTCCATCAGGCGGGCAATCTGCTCTGCCGCCTTAGGCGTCATGGTCACGGCCTGTTTGCCGGGAATGCCGAACATTGTGATCTCCGTTGTCGCGCGTAGGCTTTAATTTAGTGCCGACGGGGCAATGGCTCAAGACATAGCAGCCATTCTTACCTAACTTTTCAGGCATTTCGGGATAATACTTGCCTTTTGAAACAAGCTGACCTTAGCTGAGCACAGATGATTTCCGGCAGAACGATACAGGGTTAAGAAAATGGTCAATATAAAATTTTCATGCAATATCATGACATTAGCGTCAGTTGTTGGGCTGTCTTTGATAACTTCAGATGTAGCTTTGGCTGAAGCAGAACAAAAAAGGCATCCGGTCAACTGTGCCACTGCCGAAGGCGACCTGCGCGCGATAGCGGCTGAGAAAAAGCATGCCCAAGATCAGCAGGTGGAAAGTGTCATATCCATTTTACCGGCCGGAGCGCTGTTGGGTTTGGTGACTGGAACAGAAAATAAACGATTGTCCATGTTGGCAGGAGACTATGTAAAGGCTCTGGATGATCGGGCTGCGGAGATAAAGTCGAAATGTGGCGTGCAATAAGTTGCGCGCCAATAAAAAAGACCGCCCTCGGGCAAGAGCGGCCTTCTATTCGGGTCGTCAGGCGTGTGCTTAGTGGGATACTAGCACGTCGATACAATTCCTGATTTCGGTAACGGTTTTCCAACGTACCGATGACATAATTATAAAGCTTTTACTACAAGGGGTTAATTTTTTGGCTTACATGAAGCCAAGTTCAAGCCGCGCCTCGTCCGACATCATCTCCATGCCCCAGGGGGGTTCCCATGTCAGTTCGACGTCCACCTCTTTGATACCCGCGACGGGTTCGACAGCCTCAACGATCCAGCCGGGCATTTCACCGGCGACAGGACAACCGGGCGCGGTCAGCGTCATGATGATCTTCACCGCGTTTTCCTGATTGATATCGATCGTGTAGATCAGACCAAGGTCATAGATATTAACCGGAATCTCAGGGTCAAAGACCGAGCGGCAGGCTTCCACCACGGTGTCATAAAGGGGGTGCTCAACGCTTGAAGGTGCAATCAGCGGGGAACCTTCTAACTGTTCGCTCGGATGAGTCATTCGTGCCTCGGGTCTGTTACCTGAGCAATTATATAGGGAAAGCCTAAGCCAGCGTCCAGAGGCGCAATGACGCCCCCAAAGGGGCGCCTTGCATTTTTAATCGTTAATGTCGTGCCGAAAGGTTTTCACCTGACCGTGGGGCAGGGAATACACTCGCCGTAAAACCAGCCACGCAATAAGGGACAAAGCTGCGAAGATTAGCAGAAGGATCGGCAGCGAAGGTGTGATGCCGGGAATGATCAGCAGTAGCCCGGTGACGGCGGCCCCTATCGCAAAGCCCAGAAAGATAAAACCGGGCAGAACGATCTCTAGGATTCCCAAGGCCAGCGCCCAGGCCAGCCAGAGCCACCAGGTCAGCCAGAAGGGATCAGCCATTACTTTCCTCCTTTCAGCATCTTGAAGGCATCGCCAAAGGCTTCCAACGCGTTGGCGGGCACAACGATGGTTTGCGAACCGCTGCCACTACCAAGAGTATTCAGCGCCTCGACCTGTTTTAGGGCAACCTGATATTGCGCGGCCTCGATGCCGTTATCTTGAATGGCCTTGGCGACCACGCCGGTTGCATAGGCTTCGGCTTCGGCCTGAATACGGCGCGCCTTGGCGGTTTGTTCGGCGGCGTACAACTCGGCGTCCGCGTTCAATTCGACCGAACGTTTTTGACCTTCGGCTTCGGTCACCTGCGCACGACGTGCGCGTTCGGCGTTCAACTGTTGCAGCATGGCGTCGCGGGTGGCCTGATCCAGGTTCACGTCCAGAATCTCGGCGCGTGTCACTTCGATGCCCCAGTCATCAACGGCGGTTTCGACGCTTTCCTGAATACGTTCGATCAATTGCGCACGGTTGGACTGGACCTCATCCAGATCCATTTTACCGATTTCCGCCCGCACGATACCAGCCACAGTTGTTGCAATCGCACCGTCTACGTCACGGATACGATACACCGTCTTTTCCGGTTCGAGAATGCGGTAAAACACCGAGGTGTCGATCTGTACAAGAACGTTGTCCTTGGTGATCGCGTCTTGCGTTGCGTTGGGAAGTTGACGTTCCAGAATGGATATCTTGTGGCGCGCAACATCCAGAAAAGGAACGATAAAGTTGATCCCGGGGCCAAGCACGGAATGTAAGCGTCCGAACCGTTCAACCACGTATTTTTCCGATTGGGGTACAATTTTTATGCCCTTGAAAATGACAACGACGATCAAAACTGCCGCCAGCACGTAAATGATGTTGGACGTCAGCAATCCAATAATCTGGTCTTCGGTCATATCTGTCCTCTTTTATTGTGTACTATAGTATACATATGGGAATTGAGTCGCCCGATTTCAACTCTGGTATGGGGTGATCAGGCGCGGATGCAAATCTTTGAAGGTGCGGATGCAGGGCAGAAATTCAGATATGTGACTGCTTTGCATCCCGTCCTGTTTGAGGTATCGGACGCTATGAAATTAATCATCGACACAGATCCCGGCATCGACGATGCAATGGCCATTGCTTATGCCGCTGCCGCGCCCGAGATTGAACTAATTGGCTTGACCGCGGTTTTCGGCAACACGCATATTTATCAATCCAGTCGGAATGCGCGGTTTTTGCTGCATAAACTGGGGTTGGATGCGCCAGTGGCCGAAGGTGCCGCTTATGCCTTTGGGCGGGATCGCCACGACCCGTCGGACCATGTGCACGGGGCTGAAGGGTTTGGTGATGTAACCGAGATTCCGGAGATTGGCACCAATCACGCTTTGTCTGCGGCTGAATTTCTGGTCGACATGGCGCGCGAACATAAGGGTGAATTGGTGGTTTGTGCTGTTGGCCCGCTGACGAATATCGCTGCTGCGATGCGTCTGGACCCACAGTTCTCGGCCAATATCAAACGTTTGGTGATCATGGGCGGGGCGGTTTACTGCCCGGGAAACATAACGCCTCACGCCGAGGCAAACATCTATCACGACGTCCAGGCCGCAGATGAGGTCTTTGCCGCACCGCCACAGACCGTGTTGGTGGGTTTGGATGTGACGTTGAAAACCCTCTACGAAACTGCCGATTTCGAGGCGTTAGCAGAACGGTCATCGGATATGGGTGGGTTTCTGCGTGATATCTCAAGGTTTTATTTGAAGTTCTACAAAGAGGTTGGCGGTCTTGAGGGCTGTGGTCTTCATGATTCCACCGCCGTGATCGCCTGCACGCATGAACCGATGTTCGACATTGTCGAAACCGGGTTGCGCGTGGCGACCGAAGGACCTGAGATTGGCGCGACCCGTCCCGATCCATCGCGGCCACCGGTCCGTGTGTGCCGGGATGTGGATGGGGCAGGGGTCGTCCATCTTTTTACCGAACGCGTTGCCTCGCTGCCTTGATGGGTTGCAATGACCCGACAGATCGGGCAAATGCTGCGCGGTTCAAAAACCCCGAGGCCCCCCATGACCGAGCGTTTTTCATTTGACCTGAAAGCCACCGATGGCAAGGCCAGAACCGGCGTGATCAGCACGCCGCGGGGCGAGGTGCGCACGCCGGCCTTTATGCCTGTGGGCACTGCAGCAACGGTCAAGGCAATGATGCCGGAAAGCGTGCGTGCGACCGGGGCGGATATTCTGCTTGGCAACACCTATCACCTGATGCTGCGCCCCACGGCGGAACGCATTGATCGGCTAGGCGGGTTGCACAAGTTCATGAATTGGGACCGACCTATTCTGACGGACTCGGGTGGGTTTCAGGTTATGTCGCTGGCCGGGTTACGCAAGCTGACCGAAAAGGGTGTGACGTTCAAATCTCACGTCGACGGATCAAAACACGAGCTGACGCCGGAGCGGTCGATGGAAATCCAGCGATTGCTTGGGTCTGACATTGTCATGTGTTTCGATGAATGCCCGGCCTTGCCTGCAGACCGCGACCGCATCGCCGAGTCGATGCGTCTGTCGATGCGGTGGGCCGAACGTTCGCGCGAGGCATTTGGGGATCGCCCGGGCCATGCGCTGTTCGGCATCATGCAAGGCGGTCTAGAGCAGGACTTGCGCGAAGAAAGCGCCGAGGCGCTGAAGGCCATTGGGTTCGAAGGGTACGCTGTCGGTGGTCTGGCTGTGGGCGAGGGGCAGGAGGCCATGTTCGATTGTCTCGATTACGCGCCCGACTTCTTGCCAACAGACACACCGCGTTACCTGATGGGCGTTGGCAAGCCGGACGATATTGTTGGTGCGGTTGCGCGTGGCATCGACATGATGGATTGTGTTTTGCCCTCGCGTTCGGGGCGTACGGGTCAGGTGTTCACTCGTTATGGCGTTGTGAACATTAAAAACGCCCGCCACGCCGATGACCCGCGACCGCTGGATGAAGCATGTTCATGCCCGGCTTGTTTGAACTATTCGCGGGCTTATCTGCACCACGTGTTCCGGTCGAACGAGATGATCTCGGGCATGCTGCTGACCTGGCACAACCTGCATTATTTCCAGGAAATCATGCAGGGCATGCGGGACGCCATTGCTGCCGGCACGTTCGCGGCATGGCAGGCAGAGTTTCACGCTCAGCGGGCGCAAGGCGATATCGAACCGCTTTAGCGTGTGATTTGCAGTCCTGTTGGTCTGTTTTGTTAAATTCGGTGGATATGTTTGCGGGACGCCTTGCAGTCCGCAAAGCCTCGGGTCATTCTGAATCGCGATACAGGCGGTAAGGTTGAAAAAGGGCGATGAGGCCCCACCTTTATCGTCCAAGACAGGAGATGGCCGAGCGTTGCCTGAACAGGGACCGGAGCCGTCTTGCCAATGATAAGGATTGAGCATGCAAGAGCCCCTTAATTCCTCATACCCCGTACTTCCGCTGCGCGATATTGTGGTGTTCCCGCATATGATCGTGCCGCTGTTTGTGGGTCGGGATAAATCGGTCCGCGCACTGGAAGAAGTGATGCAGGACGACAAGCAGATTTTGCTGTCCAGCCAGATTGATCCGGGCGAGGACGACCCGGCCGAAGACGGAATTTACCGCTCGGGCGTTCTGGCCAACGTTCTGCAATTACTGAAGTTGCCCGATGGTACTGTGAAAGTGCTGGTCGAGGGGCAGGCACGCGTGCAGATCACCGAGTTTCTTGAAAATGAAGAATTTTTCGAAGCCCGTGCCGAATATTTGACCGAAATTCCGGGCGATGTGACCACGACCGAGGCGCTGCTGCGCACCGTCGGGGATGAGTTTGAGCGTTACGCTAAGGTGCGCAAGAATATCCCCGAAGAAGCATTGACCGCCGTAGGTGAAACCACCGAGCCCGCCAAGCTGGCCGATCTTGTGTCGGGCCATCTGGGTATCGAGGTCGAGCAAAAGCAGGAGCTGCTGGAAACGCTTTCCGTCAGCGAGCGGCTTGAGAAAGTCTATGGCCTGATGCAGGGAGAAATGTCGGTTCTGCAGGTCGAGAAAAAGATCAAGACGCGCGTCAAAACCCAGATGGAGAAGACGCAGCGCGAGTACTATCTGAATGAGCAGATGAAGGCCATTCAGAAGGAACTTGGCGATGGTGAGGATGGCAGCAATGAGGTTGCCGAACTGGAAGCCAAGATCAACGAGACAAAGCTGTCGCAAGAGGCGCGTGAAAAGGCCGAGGGCGAGCTGAAGAAGCTGCGCAACATGAGTCCGATGTCCGCCGAGGCGACCGTCGTGCGTAACTATCTTGACTGGATTCTGTCGCTACCGTGGGGCACCAAATCCCGCGTCAAAAAGGATCTGGGTCGGGCGCAGGAAATTCTGGATGACGACCACTATGGCCTGGAGAAGGTCAAGGAGCGGATCGTTGAGTATCTGGCGGTTCAGCAGCGGTCGAAAAAGCTGAAAGGCCCGATCCTGTGTCTTGTTGGCCCTCCGGGCGTGGGTAAGACCTCGCTTGGTAAGTCCGTCGCCAAAGCCACGGGGCGCGAGTTTATTCGCATCTCGCTGGGTGGCGTGCGTGACGAGTCCGAAATCCGCGGCCACCGTCGGACCTATATCGGCTCGATGCCGGGTAAGATTATCCAGGCACTGAAAAAGGCGAAAACCACGAATCCGCTGATCCTGCTCGACGAAATCGACAAGATGGGGCAGGACTTCCGTGGGGATCCGGCCTCGGCCATGCTGGAGGTGTTGGATCCGGAACAGAACAACACGTTCATGGATCATTACTTGGAGGTTGAATATGACCTGTCCAACGTCATGTTCCTGACCACGTCGAACAGCTACAACATGCCCGGACCTCTGCTAGACCGGATGGAGATCATCCCGCTGGCCGGCTACACCGAAGAGGAAAAGAGCGAGATTGCCAAACAGCACCTGATTGGCAAGCAGGTCAAGAACCATGGTCTGAAGGCCAAGGAGTTTGAGCTGACCGATGAGGCGCTGCAAAAGATGATCCGCACTTATACCCGCGAGGCCGGCGTGCGGAACCTTGAGCGTGAAATTGCCAAGGTGGCGCGGAAATCGCTGACCAAGATCATCAAGAAAGAGGCGGAAGAAGTTACTGTAACGCCCGAAAATCTAGATGAATTCCTGGGTGTTCCCAAATTCCGTTATGGCCTGGCCGAACAGGATGATCAGGTCGGTGTCGTCACTGGTCTGGCATGGACGTCCGTCGGCGGCGACCTGCTGCATATCGAAGCGCTGAAACTGCCCGGCAAGGGGCGGATGAAGACCACCGGGAAGCTGGGCGATGTGATGAAGGAATCCATCGACGCGGCCTCGTCCTATGTGCGGTCAATCTCGCCTCAGATCGGAGTGAAGCCGCCGAAATTCGACACGCTGGATATACACGTCCACGTGCCGGATGGTGCCACGCCAAAAGATGGTCCAAGCGCTGGTCTGGCGATGGTGACTTCGATCGTGTCCGTGCTGACCGGCATCCCGGTGCGCAAGGATATTGCGATGACGGGTGAGGTGTCGTTGCGCGGTAACGCGATGCCGATTGGTGGTCTAAAGGAAAAACTGCTGGCGGCCCTGCGTGGTGGCATCAAGACGGTTCTGATACCGGAAGAAAACGAAAAGGATCTGGCGGAAATTCCGGACAACGTGAAAGAAGGGCTGGAGATCATCCCGGTCACGCACGTCTCGGAAGTGCTGAAACAGGCGCTGATCCGCGAGCCCGAGCCCATTGAATGGGATGAAGCTGCGGAAGAGGCAGCAGCTGCTGCCGCCAAGGCGACCGAAGGCACCAGCCCATCGGCAACAGCGCATTAATCAAAAAAGGCGGGGGTGACCCCGCCTTTTTTCAGTTCAAAGAAGGGTTTTGAGCGAGCGGACCCCCATGATCCATATTTTTTGCAACGCCGCCGAACTGTCATACCCAAGTTTCTATGATGTTAGAGTATGAGCCCAAAACGCCGCTCGTGTGACGAGAATTGGTTTAGCGCGCCAGTGTTAATTTGTCCGGAGGCTAGGTTGGTCCCGGATAGCCGACGTAATTCATTTTTCAATGTGTGCAGTGCGTTATAGGTCGATGACTGTTTTTTACAAAGGTTTGGACCCGATGAAGAGAGCCTGGGAATTTTAGTTTTGCAAGTAGATTGAGAGGGAAGAGATCGCACGTTCATGCTGAATTCACCTCTGATCGGATAAACTGTTTCCAATCCTTCATAATTTAAGCCGACCTGTTGAAAGTGCGATGTCATGGATAAGGGTATAATTTCCAAAAATGATGACGGCCAAGATAAATGGTCTGAATGGAGTATGAAGCCAAAGAAGCGTAGGCGTAAACTGAGCGACTACGCTTCGGGAGCGGTCATCCTGATGTCAATTGCTGTTTTAAGCGGAGCACACAAGTACCTGGTATTCTGACAAGAAGTAGATCTGATCTGGTCTACGTCACATACCCAGCCCACAGCCATATCCTAATCGTGATGGATGTTGTTAATCGGCAATTCGCTGTCAGGCGTCATACTTTCCGACCAAAAACCAATCGCTTCTGTTAAGATAGGTATGACTCCCATTGGGGGGCGGACAATATTATGTACGCCGACCAAAGTGCGTCAGAAATTAGTGATAAGTTAAAGGATCAGATGCGTATTAAGAACGTCCATTTTGATGTAACCGACCTTTGCAACGCGGGTTGCCCTCAATGTGCGCGAACCGACCCCAATGGATGCCTGCCCAAGTCCTGGCTTAAACAGGATGCCATCTCACTGGCAGACTTTCAGAACTATTGTTCTGAAGACCTATTAAGAGAGATTGAATCGGCAGATTTCTGCGGCAATTTCGGTGATCCCGCTGTTGTGCCTGAAATTCTGGATATTCTGAAGTGGTGTTGGGACGTGAACCCCAACTTGCGTATAAAGCTGTTCAGCAATTGTTCTGTACACTCAACCGATTGGTGGCATGCGCTTGGTATGCTGGCCAAGGACAGGAATTTTCGGCTGATCGCGGGAATTGATGGGGCAAGCCAGGAAACAAACAGCCGCTATCGCGTGCGTACCAATTTCGACAGAATAATGGAAAATACGGCGGCCTTCATCGAGGCAGGTGGGCAAGCTGAATGGCGTATGCTTGTGTTTCTTCATAATGAAAACGAAACTCAAATAGCCGAGGCTTTGGCGCGCGATCGGGGATTTGCTAAGTTTATGGCGTATCCGTCCAATCGTTTTTTTGGGTCAGAGCCAATATCCTATACTCACAAAGGTGAAGAACATCGTCTCGCACCTGCTACCGTAAAATTGCCTCCAAAACCGGATTCAACGCATAAATCTGAAGGCCAACAGCCGCAGGAGACCGAGGTTGTTATCGAATGTGAAGCTTTGAAAAACGCGTCTGCATTCGTTGATTTTCTTGGGTATTTGACACCCTGCTGCCACGTGGGTCGCAGGATTTACATGCATGAACAAGGTGCTTTCAGCGACAAAGACCCTTGGATGGGCGATATTTTTGATACTTTTGACCATGAACGCTTGAATGTCGGAAGGTCCGGTTACAGTACAGCAAGGGCTGCGCTTGACGAGTTCTTAATACATCTGAACCCAAGGTGGCAGGACAAACAGCCGATCGTTTGCAGGAATAATTGCGGCAAGAAACGTCTTGTGTCGCGGTCGAACGAAGACTGAATTTAGTGTTACCACCAAGGCTAAAAGTGATTTTGCGCGCAAGCTCGACTTTGTCGCGTATATTTTTTGTTGAGAAGCAAATTACCCCAGGGATCAGGGAACTGAATACTGGGGTGATGGCACCAGATTGTCGAACTGGGTCGGCTATTCGATGTATTCGCGTTGGTCGAAGGGGCTAAATACCCTGTATCAAAGTAGTTCAGGTATAACGTTTGCACGATCAAAGAACACATCGTGGGTCGGGCGCCAGCTGGCGAGAAAATGGTGGGTGATAAGAGATTTGAACTCCTGACATCTTCGATGTGAACGAAGCGCTCTACCACTGAGCTAATCACCCATAAAGACGCCTCATATAATGTGTTCTGCAGGCTTTCAAGGGCGCTTATGGCGTAAATTTTGTTATTTCTGGTGTAAAAAAACAGGCAGCAGAAAACTGCTGCCTGTCATTCTCAAATGCTGGTTTACAGGATGAAATCGTTGGCTGTCAGGTCGTGCAAACCGGTCAGCTTGATGACCATCTCAGCGTCGCTGTCATTGTCTATGTCAACATATATCAGCGTTTGATCATTTTCTGTGCCTGCGTTGTCTTGCTTGACGAAATAAATCTCACCTTCGTCTGCAGTACCGATCGGTGTCTCACCATTGAAGACGAAAGACTCATCACCAGCCAGAACCGTGCTTGCGTCGATCGCACTCAAATCGATCTTGTCTTCGCCTTGAGTGAAGTCCGTGATCTGATCGGCCAAGGCCTCTGTGTCGCCACTGTCGGTTATGTCGTTGAAGACAAACGTATCCGCCTTCTCGCCACCTGTCATTGTGTCTACGCCAGCGCCACCAGTGATCGAGTCGGTCCCTTTGCCACCAAAGATCGTATCGTTGCCGATTCCACCATCGACGATATCGGCACCGTTGCCACCCTTGAGCGTATCGTGGCCATTGCCGCCGTTGATTGTGTCCTTGCCAAAGCCACCCCTTAGCAAATCCGCTCCCAATTGACCGTCAAGGGAATCGTTTCCATCATTGCCGACAAGGGTATTTGCCTGATCGTTACCGGTAAATTGATCGTCCTGGTCAGTCCCGATGGCATTTTCTACCAGGCTGATCGTGTCCGAGCCGTACCCGGTGTTCTGAGCAGTCGTAACCGAAAGGTTCACGGTTGCGGCGGACGAACCATTGAACGCAAGCGTGTCGATACCTGTGCCGCCGGTGATGGTATCGTTACCATCATTGTCTTTGACGACGAAATTATCGTGTCCCTTGCCGCCGTTGATAGTATCGCTGCCCTGACCACCGACCAGAATGTCATTTCCGGTGCTGCCCTTGATGGTATCGTTGCCAGCTCCGGAAGCAATAAAGTCATGGCCGCCATTGCCGACCATGAGATTTGCAACCTCGTTGCCATATAGAAAGTCGCTTGCGTTCCCACCAAAGGCGTTTTCGATAATAACTCCGTTCGCGATCGTATAGCCGCCGCTGACGCCGGATGCATGCGAGGGGGTCCCGCCGGCGTCCTTGCCTTCGAGATCGGCCGCCTTCAGACTAATTCTTACGCTTTTCCCCAAGCCAGCGGCAGTAATTGCATCTGTACCACCTGTGTCCCAGATGGCTTCCCAATAAGTGCCGGGGGCATTGGTGCCTTTCAAGGAATACACGCTGTGCCCGGCTTTGTTTGACGTGGTGCCATATATTGCCTGTAGTGCTGCAATATCCAGCGCCATGGGCGAGGCCACGCCGCCGAAGTTGAAAGACGGAAGTGGTACAACCTCCGGATAGCCGGAATTGTAGGACATAATCGTATAGACGGCCTGATTCTGACCATCGATTCCATAGTCATCGAACTCTTGGGTCACACCGTCGAAGATCGTGGAACTGCCGCCCTCGTCGTGCGGGTGCGCCAGGCCAAGGCCATGCATGATTTCATGCAGGATGGTTGCAAATCCTTCGCCCCCTTTGGCCAGCGCCGACGGACTGAACAAGGGCGTATCGTAGGCAAAAAGCCCAAACAGAGTGCTGATGCCAAAATCCTGTTCGTATGGCGGTGTGTCGCCGGGTACTTGATGAAAACCCAACGCGCCACCAATATCCTCTGAAGGCACAAGACCCCACGAAATATTCTCGTAATAAGGGGTTCCCTGAGGGGCGAGGAAATTGACCTCGACAAAATTAATCGGGATGTATTGTTCGATCACGGCCAGCGCATCGCGGAAGGCCTGTTTTTCATGGTCAAAAAAATCTACAAAGCCAGAAACCGATGAATCTGCGAAGGAATAAGTAATCGTTCCTGACGGTCCCCCAACGCTTGTGCCGAGGTTCCACGAGGTTCCCCAAATCAATCCATCTACATATTCGTGGCCAGTAAAACTGGCGCCTGGGTAAAAGTTGTTTGCAACTGACATTCCGCTACTTCCATTTAACTACGCAATCGAATTACCTTCAAAAATCGTGTTTTTTGATTGCGTTAGACTTCCGTTCGACCCCGTTAAACGGGATTTTCTTATCCGTTTGGATAATCCACTTCGAGACTTCCCTGAGCAAGTTTGTCGCCCCGCAAATTTTTAATTTTTCCGGGCACTGTCGCCTGTTGCACACGCAATGTGGCGGAATAACGGCGGGACATGGTTTTCCGCATAAAGGTATTTAATAAAATGTAGTTCTATCAGAGGTTATGTTCGGTTTTTTCATGTGCAATCTTATTCCGGGGTTTGCAGGTGGCTCGTTCGATCTGGAGTTTCAACGCGCACGCCTTCTTTTTCTGAGAAAGGATTCGCCAACCACTGCGAATGGCTTGAATCGCATAGCCGCTTAAAAACCGGGCCGTTACCAATGTTGGCAGGCAGCAAAGTCGGGAAACAATTTTTGCGTTCTTCAAAAAAACTTCAAAACCCCGCTTGACGATGTCGGGGCGTGGCCATAATACACCCCAACGTTCAGCAACGAACGGGCAGCGGGCGGTTGTAGCTCAGTTGGTTAGAGTACCGGCCTGTCACGCCGGGGGTCGCGGGTTCGAGCCCCGTCAACCGCGCCATTTTCCTGAAATACCGAAAATACAATCAACCCCTTCCGGGGCACACATCGGATCGGGGTCATACTGTCAGGAGATGTCGGCAATAATCCGATTGTTCACACTTTGTTCTAACTTTTCTGTTGGAGACTCGGTGCCGGTCGCCTATTTCTAAGACACTTGTGTGTTGGGGGCCAAAATGGCTGAGCTGAAGAATATCGAGGTGCGCGGCGCGCGCGAACATAACCTCAAGAACATCGACGTGGATATCCCGCGTGATCAGCTGGTGGTGATCACCGGGCTGTCGGGCTCGGGCAAATCGTCTTTGGCGTTTGATACGATTTATGCCGAAGGCCAGCGCCGCTATGTCGAAAGCCTGTCGGCCTATGCGCGTCAGTTCCTGGACATGATGGAAAAGCCGGATGTAGACCATATCAGCGGTCTGTCCCCGGCGATTTCGATTGAACAGAAAACCACGTCGAAAAATCCGCGTTCAACCGTTGGGACGGTTACTGAGATTTACGACTATATGCGTCTGTTGTTCGCACGTGCAGGTACGCCTTATAGCCCAGCCACTGGACAACCTATCGAGGCACAGCAGGTTCAGGACATGGTCGACCGCATTATGACGATGGAGGAGGGCACGCGCGGCTATCTGCTGGCGCCCATCGTGCGGGACCGCAAGGGGGAATACAAAAAGGAATTCCTCGAATTGCGCAAGCAAGGGTTTCAGCGCGTCAAGGTGGATGGTGAGTTCTACGAACTGGACGAGCCGCCCGCACTGGACAAGAAATTCCGCCACGACATTGATGTCGTGGTCGACCGTCTGGTTGTACGCGAGGGGATGGAAACACGACTGGCCGACAGTCTGCGTACAGCGCTGGACCTGGCAGACGGAATCGCGATTCTGGAAACTGCCCCGCGCGAAGGTGATCCTGAACGCACAACATTCAGCGAAAATTTTGCCTGCCCGGTCAGCGGTTTCACGATCCCCGAGATTGAACCGCGCCTGTTTTCATTCAACGCACCTTTTGGCGCTTGCCCCGATTGCGACGGGCTAGGGGTAGAACTGTTCTTTGACGAACGCCTTGTGGTGCCGGACCAAACGCTGAAGCTTTACGACGGAGCACTGGCCCCGTGGCGCAAAGGCAAGTCGCCCTATTTCCTGCAGACGATCGAGGCGATCGCGCGCCATTACGAATTCGACAAGAACACCCCGTGGAAAAATCTGCCGGAAAAGGTACAGCAGGTGTTTCTGCGCGGTTCCGGCGATGAGGAAATCCAGTTCCGCTATGACGAAGGCGGGCGAGTCTATCAGGTTACCCGCAGCTTTGAGGGCGTGATTCCCAATATGGAACGCCGCTATCGCGAAACCGACAGCGCGTGGATACGCGAAGAGTTTGAGCGGTATCAGAACAACCGGCCTTGCGGTGCTTGCCATGGTTACCGCCTGCGCCCTGAGGCGCTGGCCGTCAAGATCGCTGGCCTGCATGTGGGGCAGGTTGTTCAGATGTCGATCAGAGAGGCTCTGGCCTGGGTCGAGGGCGCGCCGAGCCATCTGAGCGTACAGAAGAATGAGATCGCTCGGGCGATCCTCAAAGAGATTCGTGAACGGCTTGGGTTCCTGAATAACGTTGGTTTGGAATATCTTACGTTGTCTCGCTCAAGTGGTACTCTATCTGGGGGCGAGAGCCAGAGAATTCGTTTGGCCAGCCAGATTGGCTCGGGTTTGACCGGGGTTCTGTACGTGCTCGACGAACCCTCCATCGGACTGCACCAGCGGGACAATGACCGCCTGTTGGGAACGCTCAAGAACCTGCGAGATCAGGGCAATACGGTGATTGTCGTCGAACATGACGAAGAGGCGATCCGCGAGGCGGACTATGTGTTCGATATTGGCCCGGGCGCCGGAGTGCATGGCGGGCAGGTGGTCAGCAAGGGAACGCCTGAACAGGTCGCAGCGGATGCGGCCTCGATGACTGGTCAGTATCTGGCGGGTACTCGGGAAATCGCTGTTCCGACGAAACGGCGCAAGGGGAACAAGAAAAAAGTTTCGGTCGTCAAGGCGACGGGCAACAACCTGAAGAACGTCACTGCAAATTTTCCGCTGGGCAAGTTTGTCTGCGTGACGGGCGTGTCCGGCGGCGGCAAGTCGACATTGACAATTGAGACGCTGTTCAAAACCGCCTCCATGCGTCTGAATGGCGCGCGCCAGACCCCGGCACCTTGTGAGACGATTAAAGGTTTGGAGCATCTGGACAAAGTCATCGACATTGACCAGCGCCCCATCGGACGAACTCCGCGTTCGAATCCAGCGACTTACACCGGTGCTTTCACGCCGATTCGTGACTGGTTTGCCGGTTTGCCCGAAGCGAAAGCGCGCGGATACAAGCCCGGGCGATTCAGCTTTAACGTCAAAGGTGGCCGGTGCGAGGCCTGTCAGGGTGACGGCGTAATCAAGATCGAGATGCACTTTCTGCCCGATGTCTACGTCACCTGCGAAACCTGCAAGGGTGCGCGTTACAACCGCGAAACGCTTGAGATCAAGTTCAAGGGTAAGTCCATCGCTGATGTCCTTAATATGACAGTAGAGGACGCTCAGGAGTTCTTTAAGGCCGTGCCCTCGATCCGCGACAAAATGGATGCGTTGGCGCGGGTCGGGCTTGGCTATATCAAGGTTGGACAGCAAGCGACCACACTTTCAGGTGGTGAGGCGCAGCGGGTAAAGTTGTCAAAGGAACTGTCGAAACGTTCAACAGGGCGGACTTTGTATATTCTGGATGAGCCGACCACCGGCCTTCATTTCGAGGACGTCCGTAAGTTGTTGGAAGTGCTGCATGAACTGGTCGATCAGGGTAATACGGTTGTGGTGATCGAACACAATCTGGATGTCGTGAAAACCGCGGACCATATCATTGATATCGGTCCCGAGGGCGGCGACGGCGGGGGGGAAATCGTGGCGGCTGGCACGCCCGAAGATGTGGCGGCGGTGGAACGCAGCCATACCGGCCGTTACCTGAAACAGATGCTTGAGGGTGCACGGGTCGCCGCGGAATAGGGGGGATCCTCAGTTGAGGATGTCAGCCACTGCTCCGATCAGATTCAGCACTTTTCGCGTATCGGGATCGACACGATAAACGTAGTCGCCGGCACGGATGTAGCTGCCACGGTTCAGGCCATAGCGATACGGATCATTGATCCAGCGATAGTCGCTGTTGATGTAATCACCCGAGCGATACAGGTTTTTAACCTGGCCAGGCGGCACGCATGGTACAGCCTTCTTAGCCAGCCCCGGAGGGCAGTGCCCGGCTTTCCCATTGCCGTTTCCGGCCATGGCAGCGCCAGAACTCAGCGCGAGCGCCAGAATTGCCGTGGAAATGGTCAATACACGCGACATCTAACTTCCCTCCGCAAGAACGTCGTAGCTATAGACAGATGGCGGTAGTTTCCTGTTTGGTCAACCCTGTGGGCAGGAAGCCGCCCACGCAGATCGCTTAGCCCCGTCCGCGTTTTTCGAACCGTGGTAGCATGGCGGAAAAGTCCATGCCCAACCCGCCTTCGGATTCAACGAATTGCTCATAAAGCGCGGTTGCGGCTTGACCCATCGGCGTATCAGCGTCCGAACTTTCAGCGGCCTGCTGGCTAAGACGCAAGTCCTTCAGCATCAATTCAGCAGCGAAGCCGGGCTGATAATTGTTATCCGCCGGGCTCTCGGGGCCTACGCCGGGGGCGGGGCAATAGGCGTTCATCGTCCAGCTATAACCCGAGGACGTGCTGACCACATCAAACATCTTTTGCCGGTCCAGGCCCAGTTTATCGGCAAGCGCAAAGGCTTCGCAGGTGGCAATCATGGTGACGCCAAGGATCATATTGTTGCAGATCTTGGCGGCCTGACCAGCACCGGAATCACCGCAATGCACGGCTTTTTGACCCATGATGTCGAACAGCGGTGCAGCCTTGGCAAAAGCAGTGTCACTGCCACCGGCCATGAAGGTCAGGGTTCCCGCCGCCGCACCGCCAATCCCGCCTGAAACGGGGGCGTCAACGGCAAGGATTCCAGCCTCTTTTGCCTGATCCGCGACGGCGCGGGCACTGTCGACATCGACGGTCGAACAGTCAACCCACACCGCACCAGGCTGCATCGTAGGGATGATTTCATCCCCAACCGCACGCAGGATTTTCCCGTTCGGCAGCATGGTGATGACAATATCAGCATTGGCGGCAGCCTCGGCACCTGAACCGGCCATGGTGAGCCCCGCAACGCTGACGTCGGCCATGTCAAAACCTGTCACCTCATGCCCGGCTTTGGCCAGATTAGCCGCCATAGGATTGCCCATGTTACCTAAACCGATAAACCCGATTTTCATCCCTGTAGTCTCCTCAAATGTCAGCGTGTTTTTACCCAACGGCTGCAACATTTTCGACACCGCCACTGCGGGCACGGCCTGATCAGCGTGAAGCCATCGGGGGTTACGGTCTTTTTCGATGATCTGGGCGCGGATTCCTTCCAGAAAATCTCCGTGCTCCATCGCGCGGTACGTATAGCGGTATTCCAACTCCAACGCCTTGCGCAGCGTCAGGCTGGGACCGCGGAGTCGGTGCAGGGCTTCCACCGTGCAGGCCATCGAAAGCGGCGAATTGCGGCCCATCAGCGTAAGTGCCTCATTCGCCATTGCGTCATCCGAACGGGTCAATGTGTTCAGAATATCACCCAGGCTTTCCCCGGCGAAAAGGGCATCAATAACCGTTTGTTGTTGTTCCAGAGTGCTTTCAGGCGGTGTGGTCGCGTGTTTTTCGATGATCTTAGCATTACCCGAAGCCTCGAGCATCTCGATCAGAGCAGCCCAGTCTGCGATGGGGATATAATGATCGGCGAATCCGGCAAAGATCGCATCTGAGGGACCCATGCGATGCCCGGTTGTACCCAGGTATTCGCCCAAACGACCGGGTGCCAGCGCCAGCATCAGCGTGCTGCCGACATCCGGGATCAACCCAATCGAACATTCAGGCAAAGCAATTTTCGATGTTTCTCCGACAATGCGGTGACTGCCGTGGCACCCGATGCCAACGCCGCCACCCATGGTAAACCCTTGAAGAAAGCTGACGACCGGCTTGGGGTATTCGAAGATCAGCGCATTCAGCCGGTATTCGTCGCGCCAGAATATGCGTCCGTACTCGAAATCACCCTTGATACCCGTCGCGTAAAGATCGGCGATGTCACCCCCCGCGCAAAAGGCTTTGTCGCCTTCTGCATCCATGATGACCAGATCCACCGCGTCATCCTCGCGCCAGTTACGCAGAGCTGCGTCGATAGCCATGCACATATCATATGTCATCGCGTTCAACGCTTTTGGACGGGTCAGGGTGATGCGCCCGGCGCGCCCTGTGACGCGGATGTCGATGTCTGGCATGTATTCCTCAGCTTTCGGCAAGCATTTGGCGGGCCACGATCACCCGCATGATTTCATTGGTGCCTTCCAAAATCTGGTGAACGCGCAGATCGCGCACCAGTTTCTCGATTCCGTAATCGGCAAGATAACCATAACCGCCATGCAGTTGCAGGCATTGGTCGACCACTTTCGATCCGGTTTCGGTCACGAATTTCTTGGCCATAGCGCAGAACTTGGTTGCGTCTGGCGTGCCCTGATCCAGCTTCCAGGCGGCCTGACGCAGAAAGGTACGGGCGGCTTGCAATTCGATCTCCATATCGGCCAGCCGGAATTGTAACGCTTGAAACTGGTCGATCGACCGGCCGAAAGCCTTGCGTTCGGACATGTACTGCAACGTCATGTTCAGCCCGGACTGAGCCGCCCCCAAGGAACAGGAGGCGATGTTCAATCGCCCGCCATCTAGACCCTTCATCGCATATTTGAACCCGTCCCCTTCGGTGCCCACAAGGTTTCCTGCCGGGATGTGACAATCGTCAAACTGAACCTGCGCTGTCGGTTGGCTTTTCCAACCCATCTTCTGTTCCAGCGCACCAAAGCTTAGACCCGGAGTGCCGTCCTCGACATAGACTGTTGAAATACCCTTGGGCCCGTCTTGTCCGGTGCGCACCATGCAAACATAGGCGTCGGAATAACCGCCGCCCGAGATAAAGGCTTTGGTGCCGTTCAGCACGTAGCCCTCGTTCGTGCGTTCTGCGCGGGTTTTTAGCGCAGCTGCGTCCGAACCGGACCCAGGTTCCGTCAGGCAATAGCTGAGGATTGTGTTCAGGCTCAGCACATCCGGCATGATGCGGGATTTCAGATCGTCGCTGGCGAAACTGTCCAACATCTTGGCGCACATATTGTGGATCGACAGAAACGCCGCGACCGAGGGGCAGGCCATCGACAACGCCTCGAACACCAATGTCGCATCCAGTCGGGTAAGACCCGAGCCTCCGCTGTCTTCCGAGACATAGAGGCTGCCGAACCCCAGTTCACCAATCCGCGGCCAGAGGTCCTTGGGGATGGTGCCGTCGGCCTCCCATTGGCGGGCATTTGGGGCGATGTTGTCCTGTCCGAAATCATACGCCATGTCGAAGATCGCGGTTTGCTCTTCTGTTAGTGCAAAATCCAAGGCTTGCCTCCCACGCTGCCGAATGAATTGAACGACTGTTTATTTCCGAATTCTTACAGAAATTTTGCACGAGCAGCAATCATTGGCAGGGGGTATTAAAGATCGTGGTGATATTCGTCGATCAGATGCTGTACCACGGCCTTACCGGGATCATCATCGCGAGCGGCGGCCTCGGCGTATACTCGGCGTTGACGGGTGGCCGAGGTGCCGGTCTGTGCGATTTGTTGCAGGCGCGCCAATTCCGTCATGGTGCCCAATGCCTCGGCGTCTTCGGCAAGCATTCCCATCAGTTCACCCATCAACTCGGGCATTGGCTTGATGGATCGGTCACCAAAATCAATCAGCCCTTCGCCCACGCCGTACCGCTGCGCACGCCAACGATTTTCGCTGATCAGGAACTGGTCGTAATGTCGCCAGCGCAGGTTCCGATCTTTCAGGCGACACAACATACGGGTCAGGGCCTGGACCAAAGCTGCCAGCGACAAAGTGTGCTCTAACCGTGGTTGTACATCCATGATCCGCGTTTCAAGCGTGGGAAACCGATGAGAAGGACGCAGATCCCACCAGATTTTTGTCGTGTCCTCGATCACGCCCAGTTCGACCAGAATACCGGTGGTGCGCTCATAATCCGACCAGCTGGCAAGAACCGGCGGCAACCCCGTGCGTGGCAGATTGTCAAACACGGTCAGGCGATAGGAGGACAGGCCCGTATCCTCTCCGTTCCAGTAGGGGGACGAGGTCGACAACGCCAGCAGATGCGGCAGGAAATAGGACAGCTGGGGCATCAGATCGGCGCGCATAGCCGGATCTTCTACGCCCACATGCACATGCATTCCGCAGATCAGCATGCGCCTTGCCACGCCGCCCAGTGCATGTTGCAATGCGTCATAGCGATCCTTGCGGGTGTGCGTCTGTTTTTTCCAGTCGGCAAACGGATGGCAGGACACGGCGATTGGCGCTAGGTTATATTCTGCCGCCTGATCTGCCACGCAAGAACGTAGGCGTTTCAGATCCTCTCGGGCCGATTTGACCGTTGTGTGAACACGGGTACCGACCTCAATTTGGCATTGCAGGAATTCAGGGCTGACCTGACCTTCGAAGGCCGATTGGCAGGCCTCCATCAGGGCGGCGGGTGCCTCGGCAAGTTGCAGGCTGTCGCGATCAACCAGCAGATACTCTTCTTCTATGCCCAGCGTAAATTCCTGCTGCATGGCGGCCCTCGTACTATTATTCCGTCCAGTGAATACGGAAATTTCTGTTTTGCCAAGCGTTTGGAGCGGCTCATCTTGCAGAAGCCCGGCCAGCAAAGGTATGGAACATGCGAACCGGAAATTGGAGCCGCCTGTGAAACCCAGAAAATTCCCGCAGATCAATGCAGCCCTTGATGAGTTGGGGGTAAAGCTGGTCGACAAAGTCTCGGAGCAGGACGAGCGCGCCCGGCTTGAGGCGTTTGAGCGGGCAGGCGGGCTGACCCGCCCGGCCTATGCGTTGTCACCCGGGATGGAGGGGTTTGATATCGGCGAACTGGTGGCTGGATATGGTCAGCACGCCGACGCGTTGGAGGCGCTGAAAGACCCCGCGCGCAATCAGACCGGCTATCGCCTTGGTAATGGGTATTACGACAGTCCGGATGCCGATGCCTTGTATCTGATGATCCGGCGGTTCGCACCCAATCGCGTGATCGAGATCGGTTGTGGCAATTCAACCCGCGTGACCCGGCAGGCCGTCATCGATGGTGGTCTGGATACACAGATCACAGCGATTGACCCATACCCACGAGCGGATATCGCGCATGTTGTCGATCACTTTGAACAGAAACGGCTGGAGGAGGTCGACCCTGAGCTGTTCGATCAGCTTGAACCAGGCGACGTACTTTTCATCGATTCCAGCCACGTGGTTCGGATGAGTAACGACGTGGCGCATCTGTTCTGTCGCATCATTCCCACGCTAAAGCCGGGTGTGGTGATTCACGTGCATGATGTTTTTCTGCCCTACGAATACCCCAAGCGGTTCTTCTATGATTGTCCGGGTTGGGGCGAGCAGTATATTCTGCACGCCTTGTTACAATCCGGAGCGTTTTCAATGCTTTGGCCGGGGTACTTCCTGCAAAAGGATCGCCCTGATGCGGTCGAGGCTTTGCCTTTCTTAAGGGACGGGCGCGCTCAGAGTATTTGGGTTCAGGTCAAGGAAAAGTGATCCGGGCTGGCTGAGCCTCCGTACCTCTTTCCATAACAAGCTGGAGAGGAGACAACAGCCATGTTTCGCCGTACTTTCATGGGCGCCGCCGCCGCATTTGCACTTGCACTACCTGTCAAAGCACAAGCTGCCGATATCGTTGACACCGCCGTTTCTGCCGGATCGTTCAACACTCTGGTCGCTGCCGTTCAGGCCGCTGATCTGGTTGATACGTTGAAAAGCGAAGGTCCGTTCACCGTGTTTGCCCCCACCGACGAAGCGTTTGCCGCGCTGCCCGAGGGCACCGTCGAAACGCTGCTGCTGCCTGAAAACAAGGACCAACTGGTCGAGATTCTGACTTATCACGTGGTCCCGGCCAAGGTGATGTCTGGTGATATCGCTGGCAAACGCGCCAAAGTGCTGACGGTACAGGGTGATCGCCTGAACGTGAACGCTAAAAATGGCGTAAAGGTCAATGATGCCAAGGTTGTGCAGGCTGATATTGAAGCCAGCAATGGCGTGATCCATGTGGTCGATGCAGTGATTTTGCCGGAATAACGCCGACCCCCACGAAGAAGAAAGCCCCGGTCCAGATGGCCGGGGCTTTGTCGTCAAACCAGTCTGACCTTGGTTCCAATTTGAACCAATGGATACAGTTCTTCAACGTGCTGATTGTAAAGACCGATACAACCTGATGAGCTTTGACGGCCAATCTTGCGCGTATCGTGGGTGCCGTGCACCAGATAAGCCGGCCAGCCCAGATACATGGCGCGCGTTCCCAGCGGGTTTCCTGGATCGCCACCTTCCATGCGCACGGGTAGGGATGGATCACGCTCACGCATGGATGCGGTTGGGGTCCAGCTTGGATGTTCGGTTTTACGCTTAATTTCAGTATAACCGCGCTTGGTGAGCTCTTCGCTCATCGGGACCGAGCTGGGATACAGTTTATATGTCCCGTCCTGACCCCAGTAATGTACAGCGCGGCTGGTGATATCAGCTAACAAACAACCAACACCCAGCTCATCAAAATGGTCCTGCCAGTTCTGCTGCGAGAACGAGGACACATTGCGGCGAACCGGCAATTGTGTGCTGATTGCCTCTTCATCCGGCGGGAATGCATCAATGCTTTGCGCGCGCACCAAGGCCGGTGTCGCCAAAAGAGAAGCTGCGCCCAACAGGGCAGAGCGGCGGGTCATGTAGGGATTTGACAAAGCGGCCTCCGGTATTCGTACTGCTCGAAACTAGGAAATTGGCAACAAACTATTGTCGCAGTAGTTGCTTTTCCAGTGTCAGAGCTGTGAATTTATCGTGAAGCCCGGATTTTCTTATCCATTGTGGCAATACTTCGCCAAAAAATACCGGCCCGATAGGGGCCGGTATTGGTGGTAGGCAGTTTTGCGGATGCAAATCAGTCCATCGCTTTGAAGTTGAATTCGCCACCTTCTTTGATGCCCGACGGCCAGCGCGAGGTCACGGTTTTGGTGCGGGTGTAGAACTTGAAGCTGTCCGGGCCGTGCTGGTTCAGGTCACCAAACATGGACTTTTTCCAACCACCAAAGGTGTGATAGGCCAGCGGAACCGGGATCGGAACATTGACGCCGACCATGCCGATGTTGACGCGGCTCGCAAAGTCACGTGCGGTATCGCCATCGCGGGTGTAGATCGCGGTGCCATTGCCATATTCATGGTCCATCGCCAGCTTAAGCGCTTCTTCATACGAACCTGCGCGAACGGTGGACAGAACTGGGCCAAAGATTTCCTGGGTGTATATGTCCATGTCGGGTGTGACATTGTCGAAGAGGTGCGGGCCAACAAAGAAGCCGTCTTCATATCCCTGCAAGCTGAAATCGCGGTTGTCGACGACCAGCTTTGCACCTTGTTCAACACCCGAGTTAATCAGGCCAAGAATACGCTCTTTGGCGGCACCGGTTATGACCGGGCCCATATCAACATCGTCCCCGGCGGTGTAGGGGCCAACCTTCAGTTTTTCGACACGCGGGATCAGTTTCTCGATCAACGCGTCGGCTGTCTCTTCGCCTACGGGTACAGCAACCGAAATTGCCATGCAGCGTTCGCCAGCTGCTCCGAAACCAGCTCCGACCAGCGCGTCAGCGGCTTGGTCCAGATCGGCATCCGGCATGATGATCATGTGGTTCTTCGCACCGCCAAAGCATTGTGCACGCTTCCCGTTCGCAGTTGCGCGGGAATAGATATAGTGCGCGATCGGGGTCGATCCGACAAAGCTGACGCCTTGAATGATTTCGCTGTCAAGCAGAGTGTCGACCGCTTCCTTATCGCCGTTTACGACCTGGAATACGCCCTTGGGAAGGCCAGCTTCGACGAACAGTTCTGCCAGCATTAGCGGCACGGAAGGATCGCGCTCGGACGGTTTCAGTACCACTGCGTTGCCGCAGGCCAAAGCCGGGCCGACATGCCACAGAGGCATCATGGCCGGGAAGTTGAACGGCATGATCGAGGCGACAACACCCAGTGGCTGGCGCATCGAATACATGTCAATGCCGGGGCCTGCGCTGTCGGTAAACTCACCCTTCAGCATCTGTGGTGCGCCGATGCAGTATTCGATAACTTCCAGACCGCGCTGAAGGTCGCCCTTGGCATCGGGGATGGTCTTGCCATGTTCCCGGCTCAACGCTTCGGCCAGTTTGTCCATGTCGCGGTTCATCAGGCCAACCATGGCCATCATGACGCGGGCACGTTTCTGGGGGTTCGTTGCACCCCATTTAGGCTGCGCTGCGGCAGCATCGGCAATCGCAGCTTCGGTTTCGGCAACGCTGGCCATCGGGCAATGGGCCTGAACCTCGCCGGTGGCGGGGTTGAATACGTCGGCGAAACGGCCCGATGTACCTTCTACATTTTCGCCGTTGATATAGTGGGTCAGGTTCTGCATGACAAATTCCTCCGGGTAGATCTGCCGGCAAAATAAACTTGCAGAAATTCGGTGAACAGAGGCAATGTTTCAAAAGAGCTTTGCAAAAATGCAAAAGGTGAAACATGACTCCGAATTGGGATGATATGCGGGTTTTTCTGGCCGTCGCGCGCGAGGAAAGCCTGTCGTCAGCGGGCCGAATCCTCAAAATTGACCCTGCTACGGTTGGGCGGCGTATTGCGCGGCTTGAGGCCACATTGGACGCGCAGTTGTTTACGAAATCGCAGCAGGGTTACATTCTGACCGCTGCTGGTGAACGCTTGTTGGATCACGGTTTACAAGCGGAAGAGGCGATGCGCGCGGCGGCGGGTGTTGTTACGGGATCGACCAAATCCCTCAGCGGTCAAATCCGGATCGGTGCTCCGGATGGCAGTGCCAACTATCTGTTGCCGCAAGTGTGTGCAAAAATCAGTGACGCCAACCCCGATTTGGATATCCAGATCCTGGCCCTGCCACGGATCATCAACCTATCCCGGCGCGAGGCCGACATGGCCGTGACTGTCAGTGCACCCACGGCAGGAAGGCTGCTGGTCAAGAAAATCAGCGATTATAAACTTCATATGGTCGCAACGCAGACTTATTTAGATAGGCATCCACCTATATGTTCCGTCAACGATCTTAAGGGACATCGCCTGATTGGTTACATCCCGGATATGATCTTTGACCGAGAGCTGGATTATCTCAACGACATCGGCGTTGACCGTGTCGCGCTTGCATCGAATTCGGTCTCAGTTCAATTGCGGCAGGTGTCGCTGGGTACAGGGGTTTGTGTGGCCCATGACTTTACGTTGCCCTTCCATCCCAACTTGCGGAAAATCTTGACGGATCAAGTGGGTTTGACGCGAAGTTTCTATCTTGTCCGGCATCAAGGTGACCAACGCAACGAACGGTTGAACCGCTTTGCCGAGGCGCTCTCGCATGGCATCCGTGACGAAGTTGCGCGGCTTGAAGCCGATGCCAACGCTTGACAGGTCGCCACAATCGCGCAACGCTTTGGATAAGTTCATTATTCCGGAGGTGCTCTTCATGCTCGTTCAGGCCATTCTGAAATCCAAAGCGACAGACAGCGTGGTGACGGTTGAACCTTCTTCAACTGTATCAGAAGCAGCGAAGATTCTTGCAGAAAAGCGGATTGGTACGGTGATCGTGTCCGAAGACGGAGGGAGCACCGCGATTGGTATCCTGTCCGAAAGGGACATCGTACGCGAGTTGGCCGTTAGCGGCAGTAGTTGCCTGGATCAAACGGTTGAAACCTATATGACTCGGGAGCTGGTTACAGCAACGCGGCAGGAAACTGTGCAGGATATCATGACCCGCATGACCGAGGGCCGTTTTCGCCACATGCCCGTGGTTGAAGAGGGCAAGCTCATTGGAATCGTGACAATTGGCGACGTGGTCAAAGCACAGTTGACCGAACTGGCGATGGAAAAAGATGCCCTTCAAGGCATGATTATGGGTCACTGACGGGGCTGGTTGCGATGGCAACCTCTTGCACCGGCAGCAAAGTTGTGTTTGCTGACGCAGAAATTCCGGAACGCAGGAGGGCGTGATGCGGGTTGGTCTTTACCCCGGAACTTTTGATCCGATTACTCTGGGCCATATTGACATCATCCGGCGTGCCTCGGCTTTGGTGGACAAGCTAGTGATCGGCGTAGCCATCAACCGGGACAAGGGGCCGTTGTTTTCGCTGGAAGAGCGCGTGGTCATGATCGAGGCGGAATGCGCGCTTTTGTCAGAACAAACCGGAACCGAGATTGTCGCCCATCCATTCGAAAACCTGCTGATCGACTGTGCTCGCGATGTCGGTGCGCAAATCATCGTGCGTGGACTGCGGGCCGTTGCGGATTTCGAGTACGAATTCCAGATGGTCGGTATGAACCGAGCTTTGGATGATTCAATTGAAACCGTATTTCTGATGGCCGAAGCGCGGCATCAGGCTATCGCATCGAAACTAGTGAAAGAGATCGCGCGCCTGAACGGGGACGTGTCGAAATTCGTGACGCCCCGCGTTCATACGGCTCTGCGCGAGAGGTTAGGCTAAAACGCCCATCGCGGCGGCTGTGTCCAGCATTCGGTTCGAAAAGCCCCATTCATTGTCATACCAGGCCAGAACGCGCACCAATGTGCCGTCGGTGACTTTGGTTTCTGCCAGTGAAACGGTCGAGCTATGGGAATCGTGGTTGAAATCCACCGACACCAGCGGGCGGCTTTCGGCGGCCAGAACGCCGGGGATCCTGGCGGCGGCCTCGGTGAACAGGGCGTTCACCTCGTCTTCGGATGTAAGGCGCGATACCTCGGCCACCAGATCCACGACGGAGACGTTCGGAGTGGGCACGCGGATAGCCTGACCGGTCAGTTTGCCAGCCAGTTGCGGCAGAACCAGACCTACAGCTGCTGCAGCGCCCGTGGTGGTCGGGATCATCGACAAAGCCGCGGCGCGCGACAGGTATGGGTCTTTACCCGCAGCATCATGGACAGGCTGACTGGCGGTATAAGCGTGAACAGTAGTCATGTTGCCGTGGACAATGCCAAGCCCCGCATCCAGCGCGGCCGCAACGGGTGACAGGCAGTTTGTGGTGCATGAGGCATTCGAAACAACGGTGTCTTCGGCCGTTAGTTCATGTTCGTTGACGCCGAAGACAATTGTTTTCACTGCGCCATCGCCACGTGCAGGCGCCGAGATAAGGACCTTCTTGCTACCGTTTTTTAGATGACGCTCGGCGGCTTCGCGGGTGCGGAAGACGCCAGTACATTCCAGAACCACGTCGATATCGGACCAATCCAACGCCTCAGGGTCGCGCTCGCTGGACAGACGAATGGGGCCCGCGCCCACATCAAGGCCAGCCTCAGTTAGTGTCACTTTGTTGGGATAACGACCATGCACGCTGTCAAACTCGAACAGATGCGCGTTCATTTCGGGTTTGGCCAGATCGTTGATAGCCACGATTTCCACATCTGTACGACCTGATTCCATCACCGCGCGCAGAACTCCGCGTCCGATCCGACCAAATCCGTTTATTGCCAGTTTGAGTGCCATGTTCTGCTCCGTCCGAATATCGGCTTTGTAAAGTTAGCGCTAACAAAGCCAGATAGGCGAAAAAGTCAAGCAAAACCTCTGTTAGCGCCAGAAAGCCAGCCAATCCAAAAAGGCGTAGAGCTTTTTCCCGAGGAAAACCAAATGCTCGGGCCCAAAGATGGCGTAATCCAGAATGAACCCGCCAAGGATCAATAAGCCAAGCCAGATTGCGATTTGGTTGGTCATAGCGGCCCCGAACGAAAATGCCCGCCCAGATAACCTGAGCGGGCAAAAAGGTTCAAGATTTCAAACCAGTCTTAGTTAAGGCGACCCATGGCAACGGCGACATCGGCCATGCGAACCGAGAAGCCCCATTCGTTGTCATACCAGGCCAGAACGCGTACCAAGCGGCCATCAACGACGCGGGTTTGTTCCGGTGCGAAGATCGAGCTTTCCTCAGTGTGGTTGAAATCGGTCGAGACCAGCGGTGCAGGCTCATAACCCAGAACGCGCTGCATCGAACCTTGTGCGGCTTCACGGACGATTTCATTAACTTCTTCGACAGACACGTCGCGCGAGGCACGGAAGGTCAGGTCAACTGCCGAGACGTTCGGGGTCGGCACGCGAATGGCAGAGCCATCCAGACGGCCTTTCAGGTTCGGCAGAACCTCACCCAGCGCTTTCGCGGCACCGGTTGATGTCGGGATCATCGACATTGCGGCAGCGCGGGCGCGATACAGATCGCTGTGACGGCGGTCCAGGGTCGGCTGGTCTCCAGTATAGGCGTGGATCGTGGTCATGATCCCGTTTTCGATGCCGACACCTTCGTCCAGAACCTTGGCAAGCGGAGCAAGGCAGTTCGTTGTGCACGAACCATTGGAAACCATGTTGTCGTTCGCGGTCAGCGTGTTGTGGTTCACACCGAATACGATGGTTTTGTCGACGTTTTTGCCCGGCGCGGACAACAGAACTTTGCCGGCGCCACGCTCAAGGTGCGTTTTTGCCTTGGTGCCGTCATTGAATTTGCCGGTGCATTCCAGAACGACGTCGCAGCCTTCCCAGTCCAGTTCGTTCATGTCGTAGGTCGAAAACATCTCCATCGGGCCTCGGCCTAGATCCATGGTGTTGCCGTTGATGGCGATGTCGCGCGGGAAACGTCCGTGGACGCTGTCATACTTCAGCAGATGCGCCGAGGTTTCTAGCGGTCCGGTCGCATTGACCTTGATGACTTCGATATCGTTCCGGCCTGACGCGGCGATGTGCGACAGGGTGCAACGGCCGATGCGGCCAAAACCATTGATGCCGACCTTGATGGTCATGTGACGTCTCCAAATGCGCTTGCGTTGCAGGCCATATAGCGGTGATTGGTAAATCTCAAAAGAGTAAAAGCGGCATATTTTTAATGTGTTAGCGCAAACCTAACGCGATTGCGCTAACGCTTGCGCTAGCCGTGAGATCAAGTAGGGTCCTGTTGCGGCAGGTGACAGGAAAGGTAGCGCAATGAGCGGTCTGTTGGCTCTTTTGGATGACGTGGCAGGGATCGCTAAGGTCGCGGCATCTTCTGTGGACGATGTCGTTGCGGCGGCGGGTAAGGCCGGGGCCAAGACGGCGGGAGTGATTATCGACGATGCGGCGGTCACTCCGAAGTACGTTCAGGGTTTTGCACCTGCGCGTGAGTTGCCGATCATCTGGCGGATTGCCCGAGGGTCGATGTTCAACAAGATTATTCTGCTGCTGCCGGTGGCCCTTTTGCTGGCCAATTTTGCGCCCTGGCTGATTACACCGCTGCTGATGATAGGTGGGTCATATCTTTGTTTCGAAGGAGCTGAAAAGATATTTCACGTTCTGTTTCCTCATGGCAGTCACGCCATCGAAGAAGACATGAATGTGCGTGATCCGGGCCATCTTGAAGAGCAGAAGGTCAAGGGCGCCATCAAGACGGATTTCATCCTTTCGGCCGAGATCATGACTATCGCACTAGCGGCAATCGAAGCACCGAATCTTTGGATGCAGGCGGCGACTCTTGCGGTTGTGGGGATTGGGGTGACGGTGGCCGTCTATGGCTCGGTCGCGCTGATCGTGAAAATGGATGATGTCGGGCTGTTTCTGGCCCAAAACGCGCCGACGCCTGTTGGGCGCGGGTTGGGACGCGGGTTGGTCAAGGCAATGCCCGGCGTGATGAAGACCCTGTCAATTGTTGGAACCGCGGCGATGCTGTGGGTCGGCGGGTCGATCATCATTCACGGGATGGAAGTTCTGGGCTTTGGCTGGCTGGGCCATCACATCCACGACTGGGCCTATGCGATTGGGCATTCCGTTTCTGAGGGCTGGGCAGGGGCCGCCGAATGGATTTCTAAAGCGGCCATGGATGGCGTGTTTGGTTTGGCCTGGGGATTTGTTCTGATCCCTGTAGCCACCAAGGTGATTGGGCCCTTGCTATCAAAGAAGGCCCCATCGCACTGAAAGCAAATTGAAAAGGGCGGCCTAAGCCGCCCTTTGCTTTATTCTTTGTGTACTGGCTTACAGTCCCAGCAATTCCTTGACCTTGGCAACGGTCGCCTCGGCAGTGATGCCAAAATGCTTGTACAGCTCATTTGCCGGAGCTGACGCGCCAAAGCTCGACATTCCGATGAAACCAGCCTTGGCTTCGCGGCCGCGCTCGCCCAGCAGCCAGCGATCCCAACCTCCAGCGCGAACGGCGGCCTCGATCCCGACACGAACGGGTCCACCGGGCAGAACGCGTTTGCGATAGGCTTCGTCCTGCTCGGCAAACAGTTCCATGCAGGGCATGGAAACGACACGGGTGCCGATGCCTTGGGCCTCGAGCATCGCCTTGGCTTCCATCGCCAGCGAAACCTCGGAACCTGTAGCGATCAGGATGGCCTGACGTTTGCCCTCGGCATCAGCCAGAACATATGCACCCTGAGAGGTGAGGTTCTTGGCCTTGTGATCCGTACGCACGGTCGGCACGCCCTGACGGGTCAGCGACAGAACCGAGGGGCTGTCCTTGAAGGTCAGCGCCAACTCCCATGCTTCGGCGGTTTCAACGGAATCGGCGGGGCGGAAAACATAGGTGTTCGGCGTCGCGCGTGATATCGCCAGATGCTCGACCGGCTGGTGGGTCGGGCCGTCTTCGCCCAGACCGATCGAGTCGTGGGTCATCACAAAAACGCTGGGCACCTTCATGAGCGCAGCAAGGCGCATAGACGGGCGGGCATAGTCAGTGAAGGCCATGAACGTGCCGCCATAGGGGCGAATACCGCCATGCAGCGCCATACCGTTCATTGCTGCAGCCATGCCGTGTTCGCGGATACCGTAGTGGATGTAACGGCCTTTGCGGTTTTCCGGAAGGAACACGCCCATATCAGCCGACTTGGTGTTGTTTGATCCGGTCAGGTCAGCTGAACCACCGACGGTTTCGGTCATGATCGGGTTCACAACATTCAGAACCTTCTCGGACGATGCGCGGGTGGCCAGTTTCGGCTGATCTTCCGAAATCTGTTTTTTGAAAGCGCGGATGGCACCAGCCAGTTTCTTAGGAGCCTCGAACGCATAGGCGCGGTTGAATTCGGCCTGTTTGCGCTCGGAAATCTGTGCGAAACGTTCTTCCCACGCAGCGCGTTCGGCAGCACCACGCGATCCGATTGATTCCCAAGCGGATTTGACATTCGCTGGGATTTCGAACGCGTCATGCGGCCAGCCATAACCTTCTTTCGCGGCTTTCAGTTGTTCCTGATCGGTCAGCGCACCGTGACCTTTCGAGGTGTCCTGAGCAGCGTGACCCAATGCGATATGGCTTTCGCAAGCAATCATTGTCGGTTTGTTCGACTTTTTTGCCTGAACGATAGCTGTGTCGATAGCTTGCGGGTCATGGCCGTCAATCTCAATCACGTGCCAACCCGAGGCCGCGAAACGGCGAACCTGATCGGTGCGGTCGGCCATGTCGACAGTGCCGTCGATGGTGATGTTGTTGTTGTCCCAGAAGACGATAAGCTTGCTCAGCTCATGACGGCCCGCAAGTGTGATCGCCTCTTGGCTCACGCCTTCCATGAGGCAGCCGTCGCCCGCGATCACGTAGGTATAGTGATCCACGACCTTTTTACCGTAATGGGCGCGCTGGATTTCCTCGGCCATGGCAAAGCCCACAGCGTTCGAAATGCCCTGACCCAGCGGGCCGGTGGTGGTCTCGATGCCTTCGACCAGGAAGTTTTCCGGGTGGCCCGCGGTTTTAGCGCCCAACTGGCGGAAGTTCTTGATCTCGTCCAGCGTCACGTCGCCATGACCGGTCAGGTACAGTAGCGAATAGATCAGCATCGAGCCGTGACCTGCCGACAGGATAAACCGATCGCGGTCAGGCCAGTTCGGGGCCGAGGCGTCAAATTTCAGGTGCTTTTCGAACAGCACGGTCGCAACGTCGGCCATGCCCATCGGCATGCCGGAATGGCCGGAATTGGCGGCGGCGACGGCGTCAAGGGTCAGGGTGCGGATGGCCGCAGCTTTGTCCCAGTGTTCGGGGTTGGCATTGCGCAGCGCAGTCAGGTCCACGGGCGTTGTTCCTTTGGATTACAGGCAGATGGGCGCTCAATACCATCCACCTTCCAAAGTGCAAGTAGAACTGGGTGTTCAGTTAGAGATGTGGTTCAAGAATGCAGCCCAAGTTGTTGAAAGCAAACAGTGGGTATTTTCCGCCCCGTTAGGTTAGACTAGAGCAAGACGTAGATGATGTTGATTCGGATACGTCCGCGATTACTAAGGAACCTTGGTTAAGAGGTGGTAGGGGCATGAGCCAGATCGAAGAATTACACCGCCGTATTGTTGCCGCGATGGATCGGATTGGAACCGGCGTCGATGCGCTGCGGGACACAGCACCGGTTGGCGGAGGCGCAGACGACACCCTTCGCGCGGCGCTGGACGATGAGCGTGTTGCCAATGCGCAGCTGGAAGAACGTCTGAAATCCCTGAAGGAACGTCACGAACAGGAAGTCGACGCCATGCGCGCCGACATGGAAAGCTTGCGAACGGCACCGGTGGACGATCCGGAGAAAGCAGCGCTTCGCGAGCAATTGACCGAAGCGACCGCCAGGCTGGCCTCGGTCGAGGCAGCTCGGGCCGAGTTGGCTGATGCAAAGGCTGCGTTAGAAAGTCAGGACGAGCTTGATGCGCTGAAATCAGAAAACGCAGAATTGAAAATCGCACTTGAAGCGGCGCAGGAAATCGAAGCTGAAAATGGGCGCCTGCGGTCAGAACTGGCCGATAGCGAGCGCGTTGCCGAACTGAGTTCTGAGTTGGATATGCTACGTGCAGAACGCGCCAGTCACGGGGCGGCGATGTCCCGTTTGGATGACGATCTGCAGCGCATGCGTAAAGCGAATGAACAGTTGCGGCAATCGGTGGATGAGCTGCGTGCTGCCACCGAAGGTGGCGTTCCTGATGCCGCTCTGCTCAACCGCGCAACAGTGGCCGAGCTTGAGGCGACGCGCGCCGCGCAAGCAACTGATGCAGCAGAAGCGCATGCGGTTCTGGCCCGGCTGGAACCGCTGCTGTCGAAGGCGAAACTGGCGGAAGGAGAGGTTGAGTAATGCCCGAAGTGACCATTCAAATCGGTGGGCGCGGCTTTGATGTCTCGTGCCAGGAGGGGGAAGAGCCGTTTCTGCATTCCGCGGCCAAGTTGCTGGACGATGAGGCGCAGGTTCTCTCTGACCAGATCGGGCGCATGCCGGAATCGCGGATGTTGCTGATGGCCGGACTGATGCTGGCCGACAAAGCTGCTGGAACCGATGATAAGATCAAAGCGCTTGAGGCCAAGCTGGCCGAGGTTGAGTCCGAACTTCGAACCCTCAGGAACATGCCACAACCCGAGCCCGAACGGATCGAGGTGGCTGTGGTTCCTCCGTCGGTGACGGATACTCTGGCAGAGCTGGCTGCACGTGCCGAAGCGCTGGCTTCGGTGATCGAGGAGAGATCAGCGGGATGAACTCTTTGAAGACGGTTGTCTGCGCCGCGGCAATGGCATTGCCCGGTGGCTTGGCTTGGGCCGAGATTGATATTCTGCCGGTAACATTCACCTGCCTGAACGGCGTGCCGCTGCAAGTTGCCTATTTCAATGCGCCGGACGGGTCCAGCGCGGCGGCAATGATGGTGGATAATCAATTGGTCACAATGCGTCAGGTTCAAAGCGGTTCCGGAATTCGCTACGAATCTGACGGAGGGGCAGGGACATACATCCTGCGCTCAAAAGGGTGGGACGCAACGGTAAGCTATCTGGCGACAGGTACGGATGCCGCCAGTGAGCAGGTCATTCTGGAAAACTGTGTCAGCCGCTGATCAGGCGTTCGCTTCGCGGATCTTGTCGGCGGCGTCTTTGTTGTAGCCGACACCGTTGTCGTCGAACAGCGTGTCCAGCTCACCCGAAAGGGTCATCTCAGTGATGATGTCGCAACCACCGACGAACTCGCCTTTGACATATAGCTGCGGAACGGTCGGCCAGTCGGAATAGTCCTTGATACCCTGACGCACTGCGTCATCAGCCAGAACATTCACGTCGGCATATTCAACGCCCATATAGTTCAGAACACCGGCCACACGGCTTGAGAACCCGCATTGCGGCATTTCCTTGGTGCCTTTCATGTACAGCACCACATCGTTGGCTTTGACGGTTTCGTCGATCTGGGTTTTAACGTCGCTCATCTTGCTTGTCCTTTTCACCCGCATCCGGGGCAGTCGTTTCATCCTGTGACGGGTCGGGCCCCCATCCTTCTTCTTCTAGCCGCCGATGTTCGGCCTGGGCCAAAGCCAGCGGATCCAGCCCATATCTTTCAATGCCGCCGATCTTGCTGATCTTGTCCGGGTCCGGACGCATATCGGCGAGGTTACGTTTCCGGTTGCGCTTCACATAGGCTTCGAGCAGCGCGGCGGCAACTATCAATGCTGCGATTACACCTATCCAGAAGAGCCAGCTGTTCATTTTTGTCACTCAGCTTTGGCGACGTTCGTAGTCGCGGTGTCTCATCTTTCTTGTGACCCGCCAATATCTGGGTCCGTATTTCAAGAGCATTGGCAGATCACAAAACAAGATCACTATGAAGTTGATAAGATCAAAGACCAAATAAGTCAGCCGTAGCAGAACCCATCCGATCGGTTCATCCACTATTCAGGCACTTTCGTCGTCAACGCCAGCGCGTGCAGTTCTCCATCCGGGCCGTCCATTTTACCTTTCAACGCAGCATAGACCGCGCGTTGCTGCTGAACCCGGTTTTTCCCGCGAAAGCTTTCGTCCACGACCATAGCTGACATATGTACACCGTCATGCCCGCCGACCTGAATTTCCGCATCGGGAAAGGCTTCGCGCAGCAGGTGTTCGATATCATTGGCGCTCATCGGCATGTAGGTAACTCCTGAAGGTCTTTCCCAAGATGTAGAGCGCCCGGACAGGGGGCGCAAGGGTGTGATGAATGGCTTGAAACGACAAAACCTGCGCCGGAAAGGGCGCAGGTTTCTTAAGTCGGACGGATTAAGAGATCAGGCCACGGCGGCGGCGAAGCTGCCGCGGAATGTGTCTGACAACTCGGCAAGTGGAGCTTCGGAATTGCCGACCTTGACCACGTCACTTGTGAAGCGACCCACCGAGACCAAGGGAACCCCGGCCTGACCGGCGGCGATCATCAGCGCCTCGGCCTGGTCAAAGTTGCAAGCGACCAGATAGCGGGCTTGATCTTCGCCGAACAGGAACTCGGTCGAGGCTTCGTCGAGGTGAACGCCAACGCCGGCGGCTTCGGCCAGTTCAAAAGCGGCAAGCGCCAGACCGCCGTCACCCAGATCGGTGCAGGCTTTGATCATCTCGCGATTGGCTCGGATGAATTCACCGTTGCGCTTTTCCGCATCCAGATCGACATGCGGCGCATCGCCGTCTTCGCGGTTGAACACTTCGGCCAGCAAGGCCGACTGACCCAGATGCCCATTGGTTTCGCCGATGACCAGCGCGACGTGGCCTTCGCGGACCTCGTTGCCGATGATTTCGTCGGTGTGGTTCAAAAGACCCACCGCGCCAATGGTCGGGGTGGGCAGGATCGCCTGACCGTCGGTCTCATTATAAAGCGATACGTTGCCTGACACGATGGGCATGTCCAGCGCGGCGACTGCGGCACCGATGCCCTGAATTGCGCCCACGAACTGGCCCATGATCTCGGGCTTTTCGGGGTTGCCGAAATTCAGGTTGTCGGTGGTGGCCAGTGGTTTGGCACCCACGGCGGTCAGGTTGCGGTAAGCTTCGGCCACAGCCTGCTTGCCGCCTTCAATCGGGTTGGCGCGGACATAGCGGGGGGTGACATCGCTGGTGAAGGCCAGTGCCTTGTCAGTGCCATGCACGCGGACCATGCCCGCACCCAAACCCGGCGTGCGGGCGGTGTCAGCCATGACCATCGTGTCATATTGTTCGTACACCCATTGCTTGCCCGCATAATTTGGCGAAGCGAGCAGGGCGCGCAGACCGTCGATCGGGTCAATCTGAGGGACTTCGGCCAGGACTTCAGCTTCAGGTGTCGCCACCCAAGGGCGGTCATATTCCGGCGCGGTCGAGGACAGTTTCGACAGCACCAGATCGGCTTTGACCTCACCGTTATGGACAATCAGGAACCGGTCTTCGGCGATGGTTTCGCCGACGATGGCAAAGTCGAGGTCCCATTTTTCGAACACAGCGCGGGCCTCCGCCTCAAGCTCAGGCTTGAGGACCATCAGCATCCGTTCCTGTGATTCAGACAGCATCATCTCGTATGCGGTCATGTCCTCTTCGCGCTGAGGGACGTTCTCTAGATCGAGGCGCACACCAAGGCCGCCTTTGTCGCCCATTTCAACGGCGGAACAGGTCAAGCCAGCTGCGCCCATATCCTGGATCGAGATCACAGCGCCGGTTTGCATCAGTTCTAGCGTCGCCTCCATCAGGCGCTTTTCGGTGAAGGGGTCGCCAACCTGAACGGTGGGACGTTTTTCTTCGATTGTGTCGTCAAATTCGGCCGAGGCCATAGTTGCACCGCCAACGCCGTCACGGCCGGTTTTGGCACCCAGATAGACGACGGGCATGCCAACACCGGACGCTGCCGAGTAGAAAATTTTGTCGCTGTCAGCCAAACCTGCGGCAAAGGCGTTCACAAGACAGTTGCCATTATAGGCGGGATGGAATCGCACTTCGCCGCCGACGCAGGGAACACCAAAGCAGTTACCGTAACCGCCAATGCCTTCGACGACGCCATTGACCAGCTGACGGGTCTTGTGATGGCCGGGTTCGCCAAAGGACAGCGCATTCATTGACGCAATGGGCCGCGCGCCCATGGTGAAGACATCGCGCAGGATGCCGCCAACACCAGTCGCAGCACCCTGATAGGGTTCGATGTATGACGGGTGATTGTGGCTTTCCATTTTGAAAACAACAGCTTGCCCGTCGCCGATATCAACGACCCCAGCATTTTCACCCGGACCACAGATCACCTGAGGGCCCGAAGTAGGCAGGGTGCGCAGCCACTTTTTCGAGGATTTGTACGAGCAATGCTCATTCCACATGGCGGAAAAGATGCCCAGTTCGGTGAAGGTCGGCTCGCGACCGATGATCTCAAGGATCATGTCGTATTCGTCGGGCTTCAGTCCGTGGGCGGCAATCAGATCCGGTGTGATGGCGGGCTCTTGCATCGTCTGTCCTGTTCTCAAGGTGGCCGAGATTGCGCGCCTTTTAGGGCAAGGGCGCGTCGGTGGAAAGGGTTAAGACCGGGGTTGGCGGGTTTCGCTTGGCGATCCGATCAAAAAAGGCCGCCTCGAGGGCGGCCTTTGTGCTGTTTGCAGTGTCAGAGCGCTATTTCGGAGCACCGTGTTCGGAACCCGGTTTCTGACCTTGCTGTTCCGCTTGTTGGTTGGCGGCCTCTCCGGCAGCTGCGCCAATAGCGGCCTTTTGTTCTTCGCTCAGATTGTCCGCGTCATCCAGACCGGGGATCGCAACGCGTACCTCGCGGCGGGCAAAGTCAATGCCATTTTCTTTGAACGCGGCCTTCACTCGGTTGAAGATTTCCTTGCGCAGGGTGAACTGCTTGCCCGGCTTGGCCATGAACTTGCCGCGGATGATCATGCCAACGTCGTCAAAATCAAACACGCCCTGCGACTTGAAGGGTTGCAGGAAGCCGTCCTTGTGAATCTCATCCTCCATCATCGCAGCACCGATCTTTTTAAAGATTTTCTTGACCTTGTTGGGATCGGTGTCGAACGGCACGGTGAACTTCAGCTTCATGATAACCCAGTCGCGGCTATAATTGGTCAGCTTCTGAATCTCGCCGTATGGAATGGTATGGACCGGTCCACGGTGGTGACGCAATTGCATCGAACGGATCGAGATTTTCTCGACCGTTCCCGTCGTTCCTCCCACATCGACGTATTCTCCGACGCGGAAGGCATCATCGACCAAGAAGAATATCCCGCCCACGATATCTGCCACCAGTTTCTGCGCGCCAAAGCCAATGGCCAGACCCAGAACACCAGCACCGGCCAATAGGGGGGTGATATTGATCCCCAGCGCCCCAAGCGCCAGCAGTACAAAGATGACCGCGATAGCGACCTGAGCGGTTACACGCAGCAGCGGCAGGACAGTGGCCAGACGGGATCCACCAGCACCGCCACCTTCGCCGGCCTCTTCATCCGGGCTTTGATCTGTTGCCTGCTCTTTGGCCAGGCGACGGTTGATCCAAAGCGACACAAGTTCGTTGAGGATGTAACCAACCGCGATAATGATAAAGAACTGGATCAGCTTGCTGCCGGATTCATCACCACCGCCCGCAATTTCGCGAAGGTCAAGATCCCACGCATTGGCAATCATCAGAATGATCAGAATGCCGGCCAATACTCGTCCGATACGAATATAGCTGCGTTTCGTGGATTTGTAGGCTTTCTCAGCCACTGCGCCTTCGCCCTGCATGGGCGGTTGCAAATGGCGAACCAGGCCGCGTATCAGCGTGTCCAACGCAGGGGCGATGAGCAGCCAGAACATGGTAGTGAAATGAGCGCCCTGCAGTAGCAGAGCCCGATATACCGGATCACGCTGCGCCGACAGGAATTCGACCAGCAGCCAGATAACCGCCGAAACTCCGATGGCGAAATACGGGTAGTAGTGTGCGACTTCTTCATCGAATTTGGTGTGATCGGGATCTGTTCCCAACATCATCTGTGAAAGACCCTCGCGAGCTTTCCAGGCGATTACGCCGATATAGATGTGGATCGCTGCGTTCAGCCAGAAACCGATACGTGTTTCACCGCCAGTAATGCCGTTCAAAGCATTGAAATGGATAATGAACAGCGTAAAGCCGATCAGAATTAAAAGGCCGATCAGATTGCGGTGCAGGTATTTCGCCCAGTGATCTTCAATGTTCACCAAACGAAAGTGCGGCTTGTTCGGTGCCAGAATGAACCGAGATGTCGCTGCACCCAATCGGGGAATCCAGATCAGATAGAAAACAAAGGGTGCTGCATATGTCAGCTGCTCAGGGGTCAGAAGGCCGCGCCCGAAGGCGCGAATGACGACGTAGAACACCACCAGGCCAGCGATTTCGTGACAAAAACGGCGGAACAGATAGCTCACAGCCCCCCACAAATCGTTTTCATCTGCGGGTTCAGTCTGGTTGTGCCATTTACGGGTAAGCAGCCCGAACAGTTTTTCTGCTATGAAACCCACGACCAGAACGCTGAGAACCAGCCCCATCAGGCTAAAGGTGCCGGTTGTTCCAAACGTGCCAACAAAGTTTTTGACCGCCTCTACCTGCACGCTGAAAATTCTGGGCAAGGTGACAGCGACATGTGTCCACGAGGCCACCATTTCGGCCCATATTTCATTTAACTCGGTGATCGGGTCTTCTCGATCCTCAGCTTCGACGGCGCGTTGTTCGGCGACCGCATCCAATCGTTCCAGCAAGATGGCGCGAACCTGATCGTCGGACATACGCGCAACCAGATCGTCCACCTGTTCGGGTGTCAGGTCATCTGGAATGCTGATTGTGGTTGAGGAACCGGTTGTGCCGCTATCCTGCGCAAGAACCGGCCCGGAAAGGCAAATGACGGAAAATATCGCCAATAAAAAGCGAAGGGGATGAAACATCGAATCTGTCCTCGAACACAAGTCTTCGTGATTTTTTCGTGATCATAGGTCTAAGTGCCCGAGTTTCCCAGATGTTTTGCCAACCGATCAAAATTCACGTTGCCAAACGGCCAAAAAAAAAGGCCGAGCACTAAGCTCGGCCATAGTCCAACAGGGAGGTATGAAGATGATGAGCGTTACAGCATCACCGCCTTCGAGAGTTCATTTAGGGATCAGTTCGTGAACGATCAAGAGATTTCAGAATGATTGCTGGTCAATCCCGCTATGCTGATAGTGCATAGCTAGAGTTTTCCCATCTGCTTCAATTGTTTACGTTGCGAAATGATCTCATCCTGAACAAAGTCGCGGAAAGCTCCGACGCGCTTGGAATGGCGCAGTTCTTCGGGATAGGCGAGGTAAACAGGAACATCTGCGCTTTCGATATCCGACAGGATCGGTGTCACATTGGGAAGTCCTTGGGTCACATAGTCGGGCAAGACACCGATACCCAAATTGTGCAGCACACCCTGTAGCACACCAAAATAGTTGTTTACGGTCAGCAGCGAACCCGGATTGTACGTCATCAGGTGACGCACCATAGCAGCACCCGCACCAACTTGCGGGGCCGAGGGTGTCTGACAGATCAGCCGGTGGTTTTTGATTTCGTCTAGCGACGTTAACATACCACCGTGGGTATCAATATATTCCTGCGTCGCAAAAAGCTGCATTTGCACGGTCATCAGACGCTTGCGGACCAGATCGGCCTGGCTGGGCTCTTTCATGCGGATGGCCACGTCGGCCTCGCGCATGGGCAGGTCAAGCACGCGCTCTTCCAGCATCAAATCGATATTGAGATCGGGGTACTGTTCGTACAGTTTCGGCAGGCGAGGGGCCAGCCACAGCGTGCCAAAACCATAGGTGGTGGTGACACGCAAGACACCGAACACTTCTTCCTCGCTGTCACGAATGCGGGCGGCGGCGGCATCCAGACGTTTCGTCATGGCCGAGGTTGCATCGAACAGCAATTCACCCTGTTCGGTCAGGATCAGCCCGCGCGCGTGACGGTGGAACAGAGTCGAATCAAGCGACTCTTCCAGCGCTCTGATCTGCCGACTAACGGCCGATTGCGACAGATTCAGCTTGTCACCCGCATGAGTCAGGCTGCCTGCATCCGCAACTGCGTGAAATATCCTAAGCTTGTCCCAATCCATTGCCGCAACTTTCGTTATCTTTCAGACTGCCTATATGAAATAGGTAGTAACTTCCACATTCAAACGGTGAAATCCTTAATTTTCAGGGGATAAACTCTATACAGGTCAGAAATTATGACCTAAAATGTGGATATATGTTGCACACTGATCTGACGAGGGGAGGCGTTTGATGAGTCAGCCGCAAATATCGCTGAATGATCGTTTCGATCTGGATAAGAACCCAATTCTATTGAACGGCACGCAAGCGCTGGTGCGCTTGATGCTGATGCAAAAGGCGCGTGATAAACGGGCGGGCCTGGATACCGCAGGTCTGGTGACTGGGTATCGCGGCTCACCGCTGGGTGCAGTGGACTTGCAGATGACGCGAGCACAGAAACCGCTGACCGAAAGCGACATCACTTTCCAGTACGGGCTGAACGAAGATCTGGCTGCGACGGCCCTATGGGGCAGCCAGCAGGCCGGGCTGCGCGGGGACGGGCGGTTCGATGGCGTGTTTGGCCTTTGGTACGGCAAAGGGCCCGGCGTGGACCGGTCCGGCGATGTGATGCGCCACGCCAATATGGCGGGTACGGCCAAGCATGGTGGCGTGCTGGTGGCGATGGGCGATGACCACACCGGGGAAAGCTCAACCGTGCTGCATCAGTCTGAATGGTCTCTGGTTGATATGTATATGCCGATTGTCAGCCCTGCCGGCGTGCAGGAGATTTTGGACTATGGCGTATACGGGTTCGCACTCAGCCGTTTCTCGGGGCTTTGGGTTGGCCTGAAGACGATGAAGGACACGATCGAGGTCACGTCAGTCGTCGATGGCAGTGCAGACCGAATGAACTTGGTCGTGCCCGAGTTCGACATGCCCGAGGGCGGGTTGAACATCCGTCTGGGCGACACGCCGCACCTGCAAGAGGGGCGGATCATCGACCATAAACGTTTCGCGGCCGAGATGTTCTCGCACGCGAACAAGATGGACAGGCGCGTGTGGGGTAAACCCGGTGCAAAGATCGGGTTTGTTGCGGCGGGTAAGAACTGGCTGGACCTTGCCCATGCCATGTCACTGCTGAACATCGACGCGGAGGAGGCCGAACGGCTGGGGATCACGACCTATAAGATTGGTCAGACCTTCCCGCTGAACATGACCGGGTTCCACGACTGGGCCGAAGGGTTGGACCTGATTGTTATCGTTGAAGAAAAGCGCAAGTTGATCGAGGTTCAGGTCAAAGAGGCTATCTTTGATGACCGCCGGGGTCGCCGTGTTTACGGCTGGTACAAAGGCGGGGCTGGAACCTTGCACCGCGAGGAACTGTTTCCAACCCGCGGTGCGCTTGATCCCAACATGATCGCCGAGAAGCTGGGTGAGATTCTGATTGAAGAGGGCCACGACACAGAAGGCGTTCGCGCCGGTCTGGCCAAACTTTCTGAGGCACGGCGGGCCGATAACGCCGAGGAAATCGCGACTCGTCTACCGTATTTCTGCTCGGGCTGTCCGCACAACAGTTCCACCCGGTTGCCCGACGGCAGCCGCGCCTATGCGGGGATCGGCTGCCACTACATGGTGCAATGGATGGACCGCGAAACAACAGGTTTCACGCAGATGGGTGGTGAAGGCGCGAATTGGATCGGCGAAGCGCCATTTTCGACCACCAAACACGTATTCCAGAATCTTGGCGATGGGACGTATAACCACTCGGGTGTGCAGGCGATCCGCGCGGCGTTGGCAGCGGGCACCAACATCACCTTCAAAATCCTGTTCAATGATGCCGTGGCCATGACCGGTGGCCAGGAAAACGAGGGCGGGCTGTCAGCAGAACGGATCGTGGCCGAGGTCAAAGCCATGGGCGTTCAGAACGTGGCCGTCGTCTATGATGAAAAAGAAGATGTGAACTTCAAGGCAATGCCTGCTGGCGTGGATACCTTTGAACGCGTAGAGTTGATGCGGGTTCAGGAACAGTTCCGCGAGACCGAGGGTGTTTCTGTCATTGTCTACATCCAAACCTGTGCAGCCGAAAAACGGCGTCGGCGCAAGCGGGGTGAGTTTCCCGATCCGGACAAGCGCGTCTTTATCAACACCGATATCTGCGAGGGTTGTGGCGATTGCGGAGTGCAGTCGAACTGTGTCTCGATTGTGCCCAAAGAAACGGAACTGGGCCGCAAACGGGCGATTGATCAGTCAAGCTGCAACAAGGATTTCTCCTGTTTCAATGGGTTTTGCCCGTCATTCGTAACGTTGGAAGGCGCCAAGATCCGTAAGGAAGCGACCACCGATATCGACCTGCCGGACTTACCTGAACCTGTTCTGCCCGAAATCAAGGGCACGCACAACGTGGTGATTACCGGGGTCGGGGGCACGGGTGTGGTGACACTGGGTGCGATCCTGGCGCAGGCGGCGCAGATCGACGGCAAAGGCGCCGGAATGATGGAGATGGCTGGCCTTGCTCAAAAAGGCGGTGCCGTTCATATCCATTGTCGGCTGGCCAACCGGCCTGAGGATATCAGCGCTATTCGCGTAGCAACGGGTGAGGCACACGCGTTGATCGGCGGCGATCTGGTGGTATCTGCCGGGGCCAAGACGCTTGGGTTGACCCGCGCCGGTCAAACCGGGGCCGTGATCAACAATCATGAGACAGTGACCGGAGATTTCACCCGCGATACCGATTTCCGCATACCGGGCGACCGGCTTGAACTGGCCCTGCAGGCGCGGTTGAAGGACGACGTTTCGCTGTTTGACGCGACCGAATTGGCGCGCGCGGTGATGGGTGACTCGATCTATTCCAACATGATGGTCTTTGGTGCGGCGTGGCAGCGGGGTTTGCTGCCCATCAGCCATGACGCCGTTGTGCGAGCTATTGAGCTGAACGGCACAGCAGTCGAACGCAACAAACGCGCCTTTGATATCGGCCGTTGGGCGGTTCTGCATCCGGAAGAAGTAGCGGATATTCTGGAGCCTAACGTGGCTGAAATGCCGAAATCTCTGGAGCAGATAATCGACTATCGGGCACAGCATCTGACCGCGTATCAAAGTGGTCGTTTGGCCAAACGCTATCGCAAACTGGTGGATAAGTTTGAAGATGAAACCATCAGCGAAGCTGTGGCAAAAGGCTATCATAAGCTGTTGTCCTATAAGGATGAATACGAGGTTGCCCGGTTGATGTTGGACAGCCGTGAAAAAGCGGTGGCCGAGTTTGACGGAGATTTCAAAATGTCCTTTCATCTGGCCCCGCCCATCCTTGGCGGAACCGGCGCTGACGGACGTCCGCGTAAGCGTTCATTCGGCGAGTGGATTTTGAAGCCGATGAAGCTGCTCACACGATTGAAATCTCTGCGGGGAACGCTTTTGGATATTTTTGGCTACAGCGCTGAACGGCGAATGGAACGCGCTCTGATCAAGCAATATGAAACTGATATCAAAGAGGTAGAGCTTCTTGTTACACCGCAAACACGTGACGCAGTGATTGCGCTGGCGCAATTGCCGTTGGACATTCGCGGGTTCGGTCCTGTGTTGCAGGCCAACGAGGCCCTGGCCGCCAAACGCCGTGAGGAATTGCTGGCCACGATACGGAACGGAGGACCAGAGCTGCGCGCCGCCGCCGAATAATCTGTAACGGGATTGTCACGAAACCTAGGCAAGATTGCCGCTTATACTTATCTTGCAGGCCGCAAAGCTTGGAGAGTTGTATGCCCTCGCGCCACCATGTTGTTCGTGACATTTCCTATTCCTATTCCGCCTCAACCAAGGGCGGACGGATGGTGATCAAACTGATGGAGAACACCACGGGCCGGATGCGCCTGATCAAGCGTGCGGACGGGTATGAGAATGAAGTCGCCAAAGGTCGTGACTTTTGGTCAGTCATGGTGGACCGCTATGGTCTGTCGCTGGATATTGTCGGCGGTTCGTTGACGAATGTCCCAAAGAACGGGCCCGTGATTCTGATTGCCAATCATCCTTACGGCATCCTGGATGGGTTGATGATGGGCCACATCCTGTCACAGACACGTGGCGATTTCCGTATTCTGGCCAATCACGTGTTTCGCAAGGCCGAGGATCTGAACAATATCATCCTACCGATTTCGTTCGATGAAACAAAAGATGCGATGAAACAGAACATTGAGACACGCAAAGCTGCGTTGCGCTATCTGGGTGAGGGAGGAGCCATCGGGATATTTCCGGGCGGCACGGTTAGTACCGGACTAAAGCCATTCTCACACCCGATGGATCCGGGTTGGCGAGGTTTTACGGCGCGGATGGTGGCTAAATCCAACGCCACAGTGGTGCCGGTTTTCTTTGACGGGCACACGTCGCGCTTGTTCCAGATCGCCAGCCATTTGCACAATACATTGCGTATGGGCCTGCTGATCAAAGAGTTCAAAAAACGTGTGGATACGCCTGTCAAAGTCGTCATCGGAGAGCCAATTGGTCGCGACGTTCTGGACCCATTGGCCACGGATACGCGCAAGATGATGGATTTCTTGCGCAAAGCCACGTATGAGCTGTCTCCGACGCCGTTGAAGTCTTATGACTACGGCTATGAATTCGAGGAACGGCATCGCGCCTAAAGGGGCAAATGGCAGTAGGCATTTTTGATTCTGGTTTGGGCGGTTTGACCGTTCTGGACGCCGCGCAGAAACGTCTGCCGGACGTGAATTTTCTGTATTACGCGGACAGTGCGCATGCGCCTTATGGCGTGCGCGACGCCGAGAATATCTATGATCTGACGCGGCACGCTGTTGGCAACCTGTGGGACCGTGGGTGTGATCTTGTGATTCTGGCCTGCAATACAGCCAGTGCCGCCGCGCTGCGTCGGATCCAGGAAGAGGGTGTGCCAGCGGGCAAGCGCGTTCTGGGAGTTTTTGTGCCCTTGATCGAAGCACTGACCGAGCGGCAGTGGGGCGACAACAGCCCCCCGCGCGAGGTTGCCGTCAAGCACGTGGCCCTATTTGCCACGCCTGCAACGGTGTCCAGCCGTGCCTTCCAACGAGAACTGGCATTCCGCGCCATTGGAGTGGATGTCGAGGCGCAGGCCTGTGGCGGAGTGGTCGATGCCATCGAAGACGGCGACCTGATACTGGCCGAAGCACTGGTGCGCAGCCATGTCGATGCGCTGAAACGGAAAATGCCCGAACCGCAGGCAGCCATTCTGGGCTGCACGCATTATCCCTTGATGGCCGAAACATTTCAAACCGCTTTGGGTCCGGACGTTCAGGTATTCAGCCAGGGCGCCTTGGTGGCCGAAAGCCTTGCGGATTACTTGCAACGCCACCCGAATATGCAGGGCGATGCTAAGGGCGGATTTCTGACCACCGGTAAGCCGGATTTCGTAAGCAACCGGGCAACGCAGTTCCTCCGACGACAAATTTCGTTCGAGGCCGCCTGACTTAGGTCAAGGACGCTGCTGCGCACTCTCCTTTATTCGAAGACCGTCACATCGGCGGTCGTGATATGTGACACACTGGAACAAGAGGTCTGACATGACCCATAAAATCGCAATTCTGGGCGCATCCGGTTATACCGGCGCCGAATTGGTGCGGCTGATCGCCGAGCACCCGAATCTGGAAATCACCGCCCTGGCAGCCGAGCGGAAAGCAGGCATGTCAATGGCGCAGGTCTTTCCACATCTGCGCCATATGGATTTACCGGACCTGTGCAAAATCTCTGAGATCGACTTTTCTGCGGTCGACCTGTGTTTCTGCGCCTTGCCGCACAAAACCAGCCAGGAGGTCATTCGTGACCTGCCGAAAAACCTGAAGATTGTCGATCTGTCCGCGGATTTCCGTCTGCGGGACCCGGACGAATACGAAAAGTGGTACGGCAACCCGCACGTGGCGCTACAACAGCAGGAAGAGGCCGTCTATGGCCTGACCGAATTCTACCGGGATGACATCCGCAACGCGCGGCTGGTGGCGGGCACTGGTTGTAATGCGGCGACGGGTCAGTATGTGCTGCGTCCGCTGATCTCGGCAGGAGTTATTGATCTCGACGACATCGTGCTGGATCTGAAATGTGCCGTATCGGGCGCAGGACGGTCGCTGAAGGAAAACCTGCTGCACGCAGAGCTTAGCGAGGGCTATAATGCCTATGCCGTGGGTGGAACACACCGTCATCTGGGCGAGTTCGATCAGGAGTTCTCGGCACTGGCCGGACGTACCGTGCATGTTCAGTTTACGCCGCATCTGGTCCCGGCTAACCGGGGTATTCTGGCGACGACGTACGTTAAGGGTGACCCGGCCAGCGTATATGAGACGCTTGCCAAAGCCTATGAAGATGAACCCTTTGTCCAGATATTGCCGTTCGGCGAAACACCTTCGACCCACCATGTGCGCGGTTCGAATTTCTGCCATATCGGAGTTGTCGGCGACCGGATAGAACGCCGCGCTATCGTAGTCGGCGCTTTGGATAACCTGACAAAAGGTAGCAGCGGCCAAGCCTTGCAGAACGCCAACCTGATGTTAGGTGAAGATGAAACCCGGGGGCTGATGATGGCCCCACTATTCCCGTGAGGACGGTATGAAAACGCTCAAGAAACGTCGTCGTGTTCAAGTCATTCTTCTGGCCGTCGTGGCTTTGGTCTTGGCGACGGGGTTGATTGGGTTTGCGATGCGTGACGGCATCAACTTTTTCCGCTCACCCAGTCAGGTGATTGCTGAACCTCCGAAACCGACCGAAGTGTTTCGCATTGGAGGTTTGGTCGAAGAAGGCTCGATCATTCGCGGACAGGGTAAGACTGTGCGTTTCGTCGTAACCGATGGCGGTGAAAGCGTGCCAGTGGCGTTTACCGGGGTTCTGCCGGATCTGTTCGCGGAAAACCAAGGCATGGTGGGGACCGGTTCTTACGTGAACGGTGTGTTCGAAGCCACTGAAATTCTAGCAAAACATGATGAAACATACATGCCGAAAGAGGTGGTCGACGCACTGAAAAAACAGGGAGTGTACAAAGAGGCTGGCGAAAGCTAATCGTCGCCGGCTAGCAGGACAAAATTGACGGGCGTTGCGCAAGCAGCGCCCTTTTTCGTTGTTTGGATTTAACCGGATTGCCTCAGCGTTTGTTCAACGACAAGCGGAGGGTCCAATGCAGACGGTGCGACAGATTGCAACTGAGATCGTGGCGCGCGAAGGCGGTTTCGTTGATGATCCGGATGATCCCGGCGGAGCGACTAAATACGGGGTGACCATTCATACGATGCGTCGCCTTGGGCTTGATCTGTCGTGCGATGGAGTGATCAATAGTGTGGATGTGCGGATGCTGAGCAAGTCTCAAGCCGTAGACATATTCGAGCAGCATTATTTTGAACAACCTCGGTTGGACTTGTTGCCGCGTGAACTGCAGGCTTCGGTTTTCGACATGTATGTCAACGCGGGGAGCAACGCTGTCAAAATCCTGCAACGTCTGCTGCGCGATATGGGGTTTGCCGTCGTGGTTGATGGGGTTGTTGGTCCTAAAACTGCGCAAGCCTGCCGCAATGCTGCTGACCCAGAACCGAATGCACTCAGGGATGCGTATGGCGTTGCGCGGCGGAACTACTATTTTCGAATGGCCGATCACCGCCCTGCATCCCGCAAATATGCCCGCACCCGGGCAGGCGGTAAAGGCGGCTGGATTCGCCGGGCCGAGGAGTTCCTTTCGCCAAATTACCACCTAAGTGACGCAGAGTTTCAAGCGAGGGTTGCTGGATGGGTTTGATTTCGGACGTATTGGCGTTTTTGTTTGGTGGTAGTCGCAATGCCCTGCGCGAAACCGCTGAAATATTTCGAGAAAACGCGGAAAATGGGGCAGAGCGCGGGTTGGTTTTGCGTCAGCAGGCGATGGTTCAGTTTGGCGATGAATTCAAAGCCCTGCACAAGGGCGCGTTCGATCGGGTCATGGATGGGCTTAACCGTCTGCCTCGGCCGGCGATGGCATTGGGCACATTGGGATTGTTTGTTGCGGCGATGGTTGATCCGGTTTGGTTCGCGGCCCGCATGCAAGGGATTGCTCTGGTTCCTGAACCTTTGTGGTGGCTGTTAGGGGTGATCGTGTCTTTTTATTTCGGGGCGCGCCATCAGGCAAAGGTGCAAGACCTGCAACGCGAGATCACCGCCACGATGAGTCGCACGCCTCAGGTCGTTGAAAATCTGCAGACCCTGAAGGCGCTGCGCAGCGACGTCGTCGGAGTGGCTGATCCGGGGACAAACGCCGTGTTGGCGGAAAAAGCGGGTCACCCGGATGCGAATCCGGCGCTTGAGGATTGGCGGCGCAAACGGGTCGCTTGACCCGCGACACTATGCTCGCCCCAAAGGGGCGAAAGTGGTTGGTGCTCGCCCCGGAACAGGAATATACCCGGGGCCATGATTACTGAACTCGGCCACTTTGCCCTGATCCTCGCTTTTTTGGTTGCCATCGTACAGTCGGTGGTTCCGCTGATAGGTGCCGCCAAACGCTGGCCCAGTTGGATGAATTTTGCCGAACCGGCAGCCATCATTCAGTTCTCAATGGTCGCATTTTCGTTCGGGGCGCTGGTTTGGGCGTTTGTGACGTCGGATTTTTCACTGAGGATCGTGGTGGAAAACAGCCACTCGGCCAAGCCGATGCTGTACAAGATCAGCGGAACATGGGGTAACCACGAAGGCTCAATGCTGTTGTGGGTTCTCATCGTGTCCCTGTTTGGAGCCATGGCAGCGTTTTTTGGGGGAGGCTTGCCGCCGACACTCAAGGCCCGCGTATTGGCGGTGCAGGGCGCAATCGGAGTGGCGTTCTTTGCGTTTATCCTGTTCACCTCAAACCCGTTCGACCGGCTTATCGTGGCGCCCTTTGACGGGCGCGATTTGAACCCGTTGCTGCAAGACCCCGGTTTGGCTTTTCATCCACCGTTTCTGTATCTGGGCTATGTAGGGCTAAGCATGGCGTTCAGCTTTGCAGTCGCTGCCTTGATCGAGGGGCGCGTGGATGCCGCATGGGGCCGATGGGTGCGGCCCTGGACGCTGGCGGCCTGGGTGTTTCTAACCATCGGTATCGCACTGGGTTCCTGGTGGGCCTACTATGAGCTTGGTTGGGGCGGGTTCTGGTTTTGGGACCCGGTTGAAAATGCCTCGTTCATGCCCTGGCTGCTGGCCGCAGCGTTGCTGCATTCGGCCATTGTTGTGGAGAAACGCGAGTCGTTGAAAAGCTGGACGATCCTGCTGGCGATTATTGCATTTGGTTTCTCGCTGATCGGAACGTTCATCGTGCGCTCGGGTCTGTTGACCTCGGTCCATGCGTTCGCCAATGACCCCGAGCGTGGGGTGTTCATCCTGATTATTCTGGTGATCTTCATCGGCGGCGCGCTGACCCTGTTTGCCGCGCGGGCACAGGCGATGGAGGCCAAGGGCGTCTTTGGCATGGTCAGCCGTGAAAGCGCGCTGATACTGAACAATATTCTGTTGGCGGTCAGCTGTTTCGTCGTTTTCGTCGGGACAATGTGGCCGATGGTGGCTGAGATGGCCTTTGACCGCAAACTCTCGGTTGGGGCACCGTTCTTCAACTCGGCGTTTACGCCATTCATGGTTGCGCTTGGGATCGCATTGCCAGTGGGCGCGATGTTGCCTTGGAAGCGCGGCAAGCTTGGGAAAACCGCCTATTCGCTGCGCTATGCCTTTGTGCTGGCTGTTGCGTTGGCGTTGCTGGTTTGGGCAATGCAGACGGGGCGCAGTGCACTGGGTCCGGTTGGGCTGTTCCTTGGCGCATGGATCACCTTTGGCGCGGCAGTTGATTTGTGGAGCCGTACGGGCCGCAAAGGCAATCTGAAACGTCTGTTCCGTCTGCCGGGGGCGGATTGGGGCAAAGCCGTGGCCCATACAGGTATGGGCGTCACTATGTTTGCCATCGCCGGGCTAACCGCGTGGGAGGTTGAGGACATTCGCGTTGCACAACCCGGTCAACCGTTCGAGGTGGGACAGTTTACTCTGACCTTGGAAGACGTCCGGCTTGTTGAAGGGCCAAACTATTTCTCGACCACTGCTGACGTTCGGATCGAAAAGCATGGATGGCCTATGGGAACATTGCATCCTGAAAAGCGCGATTACCCGGTGGCACGGATGCCCACGACCGAAGCTGCAATTGATTACCGGTTCCTGGGGGATCTCTACGTGGTTATCGGTGATCAGCAGGCGGATGGAGGCTGGGTCATGCGGACCTATATCAAGCCGCTGGCCAACTGGATCTGGGGTGGATGTATCCTGATGGCTCTGGGCGGTTTGCTCAGCCTGTCGGACCGCCGGTTCCGTGTGGCGGCAGGTGCGCGCAAGGCCCCAACGGGCGGAGTACCTGCAGAATGAAACGTCTGATCCTGATCCTGACGCTGATTGCGTCGCCTCTGTTTGCCGTGCAGCCGGACGAAGTACTGGACGACCCAGCGTTGGAACAGCGGGCGCGGGACCTCAGTACTGGTCTGCGTTGTCTGGTTTGCCGCAACGAAAGCATCGACGAAAGCAACGCTGAACTGGCGCGTGATCTGCGTCTGTTGCTGCGTGAACGGCTTGTGGCCGGGGATACAGATGACGAGGCCATTGCGTTCATCGTCGACCGCTATGGCGAATATGTGCTGCTGAAGCCAACAACTTCGGGATCGAACCTGATGCTGTGGCTGGCCGGGCCGATTATGCTGTTGATCGCCGCCGTCATGGGCTGGAGTTTTCTACGCAAACGGTCTCAGGTTCAGGTCGAGGCCGAAAAGGGTACGCTCAGCGAGGCTGAGAAAGAGCGTTTGCGCCAGATTCTTGAAGACTGACCCCGCGTTCATCTTTTCCTTCCCCTCCATTTGGGTCAGGGTTCAGAAAAGCTTGGAATTGGGGGAAGGTTCATGGAATACGAAACGATCCTGTTGGACATCACGGACGATTTAGCGGTTGTCACCCTGAACCGGCCCGAAAAGATGAACGCGATGACGGCGCAAATGCGGGCCGAGGTCACGCACGCTATGAAGCATGCCGCGCGTCATGCACGAGCGATCGTTCTGACCGGGGCAGGGGGTGCCTTTTGTTCAGGTCAGGATCTTGGTGATGCGTCCAGCACAGGCAAGGTCGATCTGGAACGCACGCTGCGTGATGAATACGAACCGATGCTTGAAACGATTTATGATTGCCCGGTGCCCACCATTGCGGCTGTGAACGGTCCTGCGGCGGGGGCAGGGGCAAACCTTGCGCTGTGCGCTGATGTGGTGATTGCTACGGAAAGCGCCTATTTCCTGCAGGCTTTTGCACGGATCGGGCTGTTGCCGGACGCCGGTGGCACGTGGTTCATGCCGCGTCAAATGGGGTTTGCCAAGGCTATGGGGGCGGCCTTGTTCGCCGACAAGATCAGCGCGCGGCAGGCCGATGAGTGGGGGCTGATCTGGGAGGCTGTTCCCGACGCCGATTTCGATGCCCATTGGCGCAAGTGTGCGGCCTATCTGGCGAATGGCCCCACAGCAGGGTTTGGTGCGATCAAACAGGCCATCCGCGGAACGTATGAGAATACCTTGCCACAGCAATTGGCGTCAGAGGCGCATTTGCAGGGTGAATGCGGGCGCAGCCGCGATTTTGCCGAAGGTGTCGTGGCCTTTATGGAAAAACGCCCCCCGAAATTTGAAGGGCGCTGAACCGTTCAGGCGCGGCGGCGGCGGCGTGTGCGCCGCTCGGGTGCGGCGGCATCGTCTCCGGTGCCGTCCGAAGCCGAGGAAAACGGCCCTAACGCATCGGTGATCTGATCCAATGTCGGGCGAGATCCGCGCGACCGGGTGTCCAGGGCTTCGCGCATCTTACGCAAGTGATCTGGCATTGTACCGCAGCAACCACCGATGATTGTAGCTCCGGAATCTCGTGCCATGGCGGCGTATTCACCCATCAACTCAGGCGTTCCGTCATAGTGAATGTGACCGTCGACGTATTTCGGAATACCGGCATTGCCCTTCGAGATCACGGGGCGTTCGGTGCCTTGCGCGGCAAAGCCCAGCACGGTGCGAAGGATATCCGACGCGCCGGTGCCACAGTTGGCCCCGAAGGCGATCGGTGGGTTAGGCAGGGTTTCAACCAGCTGCGCCAAGTCGGACGAGGTGACCCCCATCATGGTACGTCCGGCCGTGTCAAAGCTCATGGTTCCGCACCAGGGCATATTAGCCAGGGCGAACGCCTCAGCAGCGGCGCGGAATTCTTCGGGGGCGCTGATGGTTTCCAGCCACAGAACATCGGCACCACCGGCCTTGAGCGCATCGGCCTGTTCATGAAACATCTCAACGGCTTCGGCGTGGGTCAAGCTGCCGACGGGCTCTAGAATCTCGCCGGTCGGACCGACCGATCCGGCCACGACAACCGTACGTCCAGCTTTGTCCGCAACCTCACGCCCCAGTTCAGCACCGATCCGGTTCAATTCGGCGACACGGTTTTGCGCATCGTGCAGTTTCAGCCGCGCCGAGGTGCCGCCAAAAGTGTTGGTCAGAAACAGATCGCTGCCCGCATCGACCGAACCCTGATACAACGCGCGGATTTTGTCCGGCGCTTCTACGTTCCACAACTCGGGCGCATCACCTGATTGCAAACCCATGTTGAACAGGTTGGTACCCGTTGCACCATCTGCCAGAATGGCATCGGTGGTTTTGAGAAGCTGGGTCAGTGCATTTGTCATTGGAGTAATCCGGGAAAAGGCCCAATTGGCCTGATAATAAGAGAGGCGCCCCGTGTCTCATGACAGGGACGCCAAATCAAACTCATAATTCTCATGAAGATCATGAGATTTGCAGTTTAAACCTTAAATTTCGGCCTCTGCCATTACCTGTTCTTTTGCTTCGATCAGAAGTTCGGACATCTTTTCGCGAATTTTTGCCTCATCGGCCAAATTGCCCAAATATCCTTTTACGGCTTCGACGACGTCATCTTCGCTTACATTCTGAAGGTCCGTATGTACTAGTTCCTGGCCGTAAGCCCGTGCTTTTTCGACCGTCTCACCCTTCAGGGTCGAGGCCCAGACAGCCATGAAACGGTTGCGGCGCATGCGGGCAATGAACTGCATTTTTTCATCATGCGCGAACTTGTTTTCAAACGCGGCTTCACGTTCGTCGAATGTGGTCATTGTTTGGGGACCTCTTGGATTGAAACTTCTTTCCTTATGATATGACTATACCAACGTATGGGCGCAAGCTATTTGCGCTGCGTCAAAGCCCCTCGGGTCTGTGAACTTGCGGGAACGGGGGGCTTGCACTATGAGGGCGGCAACAACGCGGTAATCGCGTTTTGCCGATATGGAAGGGGCCACGATGGCGCGTCGCAAGAAAATTTACGAAGGTAAAGCCAAGATTTTGTACGAAGGCCCGGAACCGGGAACCATCGTGCAGTATTTCAAGGACGACGCCACCGCGTTCAACGCCGAGAAAAAAGACGTGATCGATGGCAAGGGCGTGCTCAACAACCGCCTGAGCGAGTTCTTTATGAACGGTCTGGCCCAGATCGGTGTGCCGACCCACTTTATCCGCCGTCTGAATATGCGCGAACAACTGGTGCGCAGCTGCGAGATCGTTCCGTTGGAAGTGATCGTGCGCAACTATGCCGCTGGGACCATGTCGAAACGTCTTGGCATCGCTGAGGGCACGCAATTGCCGCGGCCGATTGTGGAGTATTGCTATAAGGATGATTCACTGGGTGATCCTCTGGTGACCGAGGAGCACATTGCCGCCTTTGGCTGGGCCAGCCAACAGGACATGGAAGATATTCTGAGTTTGGCGCTGCGCGTAAATGATTTCCTCAGCGGCGTAATGCTGGCAGTGGGTATCCGCCTGGTCGACTTCAAGATCGAGATCGGTCGAGTATATGACGGTGATTACCAGCGTCTGATCATCGCGGATGAGATCAGCCCGGACAGCTGCCGCCTGTGGGATATCGAAACCGGCCAAAAACTGGACAAAGACGTGTTCCGCCGCGATCTGGGCAGTCTGACCGATGCCTATTCCGAAGTTGCGCGACGCTTGGGCGTTCTGCCGCAAAGCAATGTGGCCAAACCCACGCTGATCAACTGATCGTACTGATGACCTAAAATCTGAGTAAAAGCGCTGCGTCGAAAAGACGTGGCGCTTTTTGCTTAGAAATTGGTGGTTTGACAGAATGGGCCGTTGTCCCGCATTGTCGGCCTGACCTGCAACCAAGGTGATTTAATCCCATGGCCGAACTGTTCGATCACGCCGTTTTTTTAAAGTTCTTTGCAGCCTTAATGGCGATTTTTAATCCACTCTACGGCATTCCAATTTTCCTGAGTATGACCGAAGGCTATACGAATGCGGAGCGTAAGCGCGTTGCGCTGATCGTCACGGGGTCGGTCGTCATTTTGTCGATGGTTGTCGTATTGGTCGGCGAGGAAGTTTTGGCCATCTTCGGCATCGATATCCCATCCTTCCGTATTGCCGGAGGGCTGATTATCCTTGGTATCGGCATGACAATGCTGAACAGCTCGAACCGTCCGCAGGGCGATCAACAGGCTGCAGAAGAAGGCCATAAGAAAAAGGCAAACATTGCCGTAGTTCCGTTGTCGATACCGTTGACCTTCGGACCGGCGACCATTGCCACCACCATCGTTTTCGCACACACACTGTCTGATGGAGCCGAAATTGTAACTTTGGGATCTGCCATTCTGATCGCTTGCGCACTCATTGGCGTAGGGTTGCTGTTCGCGGTTCCAATCTCTCGGTTTCTTGGGGCCACGATGATCAACGTGCTGACCCGGATTATGGGCATTATTTTGGTGGCCGTTGCAGTTGAGATGATCTTTACCGGTGCCTTCGATGCAATTGATGCGCGCTATCCCGGCCTAAGCGCGGGCGGGGGCAGTTGAAACTCAGGATGTTAGGGCAAACTGAGCTCCAACAAGGGTTGTCCAAAGCCGACAAGCACGTTATCCCCCGCGCAACGGAACGGGCCCGAAACCACGGCCCTCAGCTGGAGTTGCAGGAATGAAAGCACGGGTGCATGTGATGCTGAAGAACGGGGTCCTCGACCCGCAGGGTGAGGCAGTGCGGCACGCATTGGGCGCGATGGGCTTCGATCAGGTCGAAGGCGTGCGTCAGGGCAAGGTGATCGACCTTGAACTGGCCGCAGGCGCGACCGAGGCGGACATCACCGATATGTGCGAAAAGCTGTTGGCCAACACGGTCATCGAACGCTACGAAATCGAACTGGTCTGACCCTTTTTTCCGGAGGCCTCGCCATGCGCGCTGCTGTTATCGTATTCCCAGGGTCCAACTGTGACCGGGACCTTGCCGTCGCTTTTGAACAGGCGGGGTTTCAGGTCGACATGGTCTGGCACAAGGATGCCGCGCTGCCCGAGGGCATAGACATCGTCGGCGTCCCCGGCGGGTTTTCCTATGGTGACTACTTGCGTTGCGGTGCGATCGCCGCGCAATCGCCGATCTGCAAAGCGGTTGTCGAGCATGCAAATCGTGGTGGCTATGCCGTAGGCGTCTGCAACGGCTTCCAGATCCTGACCGAAACCGGCGTTCTTCCGGGCGCGCTGCTGCGCAATGCAGGGCTGAAATACATCTGCAAGACCGTGGGCCTTAAGGTGGAAACCAGCGATAGCGCCTTTACCCAAGGCTATAACGCCGGTGACGTGATCGGTATTCCGATTGCACACCACGATGGCAACTATTTCGCGGATGACGCCACACTGGCTGCGTTACGGGATCAGGACCGGATCGCGTTCACCTATACCGAGAATCCAAACGGCTCAGTTGGCGATATTGCTGGTATCCTGTCGGAAAACCGTCGGGTGCTGGGCATGATGCCACACCCTGAACGGGCAGCGGATGAAGGTCATGGCGGCACGGACGGAACGGCATTGTTCCGCGCATTGTCGGGCGTTCTCGCTCCTGCGTGACTTGAGGTTGCGATCAAGCCCGCGTAATTTCCCGGGATGAGTTCTGATGTTCGCTCTGGCTGGTCCATTCTGACAAAACCTTTTCGCGGCGCGCCCCTTGGGTGGCGCCTGCGTTTGGCTGTCATCGCCCTGCTGGTGGCTGCCGTCGCGACCATCTGGGTCACAAACCGGTTGCTGACTGACAGGTTCACCGAGTCGACCCGTAACCGGGCCGAGCTGCGTCTGGCGCTGTATTCCGGTAACCTGCTGAGCGAATTGCGCAGAAATGCGATTGTACCGCAGCTGCTGTCGCGCGACCCGACGCTGATTTCAGCGCTTCAATCCAGTGATTACTCACTGTCGACCCAGCGCCTGATTTCCTTTGTCGAAGAGATTGGTGCCGCCTCGCTGATGCTGTTGGACGGAGACGGTCGTTCGGTCGCGTCTACCGACCGTAACCGGTTGGGCGAGGCGCACAGAAGCTTCCCTTATTTTATTGATGCTGTGCGATCGAACGCCACCATCTTTACGGTGATCCCAAAGGAATCCGGTGGCTATAGCTTTGTCTATTCGCGCCGGATGGAGGCTAATGCCGAAATCCTTGGGGTGATTGTGGTTGAAGTCGATCTGCACAAGTTCGAACTTGCCTGGGCTGGAATTTCCGATGCGGTGATGGTGGCAGACAGTACCGGCACGATCATCCTGTCGACCGAACCGCAATGGCGCGGTCTGGAAGAAGGCGAAGCGATGCTGCGCCAACCGCCAGAAGGGGCTATCCAACGCGCGATCCGGGCTACGACCGATTGGACCGCTTTGCCGCCCGACGCCTATCTGCAGGGTGAGGCGGTGATGCGGATGGAGACGCGCATTCCTTTCCGCGGATGGCAGATGACATCCTTCACCACCTATGCCTCGATCCGCGAAAAGGTGAACAGCGTCCTCGCGCTCGAGATTATGGGATTCGCGATTCTGCTGGCACTGGCCTTCTATGCGCTGAGCCGTAGGGCAACATTGCGGATGGCGTTGTTTCAGCGCGAGTCGGCAGAGCTTCGCGCATTGAACGCACGGCTACAGCGGGAAATCGCTGAACGGGAACGGGTTGAAAAGACTCTGGAAGTGGCCGAGCAGACACTGGCGCAAAGCTCGAAACTGGCCGCATTGGGTGAGATGTCAGCCGCTGTCAGCCACGAGTTGAATCAACCACTGGCTGCAATGAAAACCTATCTGGCTGGTGCGCGTCTGTTGCTGCGCAGGAATCGTTCCGAAGAGGCGCTAGCCAGCTTTGGCCGCATCGACGGTTTGATCGAACGGATGGGCGCGATTACACGGCAGCTTAAATCCTATGCACGCAAGGGTGCGGATGCGTTTTCCCCTGTAAATCTTAGCGAAGCGCTTGCATCCAGCTTGTCTATGATGGAACCACAGTTGCGGCAGCGGCATGTGAAAATTACTCAGATCCTACCCGAAGAACCTGTTATAGTGATGGGAGACAGGATGCGGATCGAACAGGTGATGGTGAACCTCTTGCGCAATGCGCTGGACGCCACCAAATCTGTATCAGAGCCGGATGTGGAAATCATTCTGGCGGCGGGCGACACGGCGGTGCTGACTGTACGTGACAATGGGCACGGGATCGAGGATATCGAGAACCTGTTCGAGCCGTTTTATACCACCAAGCAGCCCGGCGATGGGGTCGGGTTGGGGCTTGCCATCTCGTCGGGTATCGTGAACGACCACGGGGGACGGCTGACTGCACGCAACGGCCAACTTGGCGGCGCGGTGTTTGAGATGCAATTGCCGATACTGGGAAGCGACGGCCTTGAGGCCGCTGAATAACGAGGAATGACTATGGCACAGGCCATGAAAATCGCCATCGTGGATGACGAACAGGATATGCGCCAGTCGATCAGCCAGTGGCTGGCACTGTCGGGCTATGACACTGAAACCTTCTCCTCCGCTGAGGATGCGCTGAAAGTATTGGGGCCGGAATATCCGGGCATTGTCATATCGGATATCAAGATGCCGGGAATGGATGGCATTCAACTGCTGAAAAAGCTGATGGGGGCCGACAGCACGTTGCCAGTCATCATGATCACCGGTCACGGGGACGTTCCGATGGCGGTTGAAGCGATGCGTGTGGGTGCGTTCGACTTTCTTGAAAAGCCCTTTAACCCCGATCGCATGTCGGAGCTGGCGAAGCGTGCCAGCAATGCACGCCGTTTAACGCTGGATAACCGGGCCCTGCGACGTGAACTGTCCGGCGGCACTCAGATTATGAACAAACTGATCGGGGCCAGCCCGGTGATGGAACGCTTGCGCGAAGATATTTTGGATCTTGGGCAAGCTGATGGTCACGTGCTGATTGATGGTGAGACCGGCACGGGTAAAACCCTGGTGGCGCACGCGCTGCATGCTGTTGGCAGCCGGGCAGGCAAGAAATTCGTTTTGGTATCCTGCGCGGCGCTGGAAGAAGAGACGCTGTCGAAGCGTCTGTTCGGCCCGATGTTGCCCGAGGATGCACAACTTCCCGCAATTGAAGAGGCGCGCGGTGGTACCTTGGTGCTGGAAGATGTCGAGGCACTCAGCGACACACTGCAGGCCCGCTTGCTGAGTGTCATGAACGATCAAGGCACGCCGGCCGAGACTCGGATCGTGGCGATCTCGAATCTGCAAGAAGCTGGCAAGACCAGCGAAGACGTCCTGCGACCGGACCTGTTCTATCGCCTGGCCGCGCTGCGGATCACTATGCCGCCCTTGCGCCAGCGCGGAGAAGATATTCTGACACTGTTCACGCGCCTGAGTGAGCAATTTGCCGAGGAATATGGTTGTGACGCGCCGCAGGTCAGCGCGCAGGAAGCGGCGCAGCTGTTGCAGGCTCCGTGGCCGGGCAACGTGCGTCAGCTGATCAACATTGCCGAACGGGCCGTGCTGCAATCGCGCCGGGGTTCGGGAACGATTGCGTCTTTGCTGATGTCGGATCACGAGGAAATGCAGCCGGTGATGACGACTGAGGGGAAGCCGCTTAAGGAATATGTCGAAGCGTTCGAGCGGATGTTGATCGACAATACGATGCGCCGTCATAAGGGCTCGATTGCGTCCGTGATGGAAGAACTATGCCTGCCGCGGCGGACGTTGAACGAGAAAATGGCCAAATACAGCCTGCAGCGTTCGGATTACCTGTAAATAGCGTTCGGATTACCTGTAAATATCAGAGAGGGGGGCTGCCCCCTCTCTTGACCCTATGGGTCAATTCACGCCCCCGAGATATTTTTGGCCAGATGGAGCGATCCTAGCCCGTGTTCAGAGTGAACCGTGCAGTTTGCCCATTGTCTTTTCCACAGGACTGCCTTTATGGTGACGGAACGGGCCGGGCCTTTTTCGCCCTTAAGCCCCAACCTTTGAGTTTCGCTGCTCTGCCACGGTTGGTGATGATCCCCACGAGGCAAGGCAGACCGATTATGCCCCGAAAGGGGCAGTTGAACGCCTGAGCCCGCCTGAGCGGGCGAAAGGAAAAAATGGGCAGGACGCGGCACTCCGCGCCTGTCGGAGAAGAACCGCGATGACGCGCGCGCAACGAACGAGTATACGGGCAGGGGGCCACAGCGCCAGACCCTGCCGCGCGCCGTCCAATATCGCCCTGACAAGACACCACCCCAAAAGCGCCTGTCCCCCCGGACGGGTAAGGACAACGCGTTTGGCGCGGTGCACCAAGGACACATGGCTAAGAAAATGCTTATCGATGCCACCCACACCGAGGAAACTCGGGTTGTGGTGGTTGACGGAAACAAGGTCGAGGAGTTCGATTTTGAGTCCGAAAACAAACGTCAGCTTGCTGGCAATATCTATCTAGCAAAAGTTACGCGGGTCGAACCGTCCCTTCAGGCGGCCTTTGTGGATTATGGCGGGAACCGGCATGGGTTCCTCGCGTTCTCGGAGATTCATCCCGATTACTATCAGATCCCGGTCGCGGACCGCGAAGCTTTGATGGAAGAAGAGCGCGCCTATGCTGAGGCATTGAAGGCGCGGGACGAAGCAGAAGAAGCGAAGCCTAAAAAGCGCCGTTCGCGGTCGCGGACCAAAGCTGCGGACGTGAAATCGGACGATGTCGTTGAATCCATCGAGGTATCGTCTGAACCAACGGGTATGGAAACGATTGATCTGGATGAAGGTGAAGAAGGGGCCGACCTGTCGGTTCCCGAAGGCACCTCTCCGATGGATCATGTCGCTGAAACGCCGGTCGAAGAACCCAGTGATGATGCAGAGGCCTCGGAAGAGGTTGAAGCGTCTGTCGCAGAGGCAGAAGAACCTGTAGTAGCCGAAGAACCTGCTGCTGAGGCGGAAGAAGCCGCTACGGAAGATGCGCCCACAGAGCCTGTCGAAGAAGCTGCTGACGTTGAGGCGCAGGATGGCGCTGCCGAAGGTGATGCGGAAGGCGAAAGCGCAGCCGACGAAAAGGCAGAAGAAGAACCAGCCACAGAAGAAACCAAAAGCGGTGCTGACGATGAAGATGAGGCAGAGGAAAAGCCTCGGTCAGACGCGTCCGCCAAAGATGACAGCATTGAATCGGTTGCTGACGAGGATGACAGCGAAGACATTCGTCCGCCGCGTAAGCCGCGTCCGCGCCGCTACAAGATTCAGGAAGTGATTAAAGTTCGCCAGGTTCTGCTGGTTCAGGTCGTCAAGGAAGAGCGTGGCAATAAGGGGGCCGCGTTGACCACATACCTTTCACTGGCAGGCCGGTATTGCGTCCTGATGCCCAACACGGCCCGTGGCGGCGGCATTAGCCGCAAGATCACCAATGCGCCGGATCGCAAGAAGCTGAAAGAAATCGCCGCTGAGATCGACGTGCCCTCCGGCGCAGGCCTGATCATCCGGACCGCAGGCGCGAAGCGCACCAAGTCCGAGATCAAACGCGATTATGAGTATCTGCAACGCATGTGGGAGCAGATCCGCGAGCTGACTCTAAAATCCATCGCGCCCGCCAAGATTTATGAAGAGGGCGATCTGATCAAACGGTCGATCCGCGATCTCTATAACCGTGAGATTGATGAGGTTCTGGTCGAGGGCGAGGGCGGATACCGCATAGCCAAGGACTTCATGAAAATGATCATGCCGTCGCACGCCAAGAACGTGAAACGGTATGAGGACGCGCTGCCTCTGTTCGCGCGCTATCAGGTCGAAAGCTATCTGACCGGGATGTTCAACCCGACGGTACAGCTTAAGTCCGGTGGGTACATCGTGATCGGCGTGACCGAAGCGCTGGTGGCAATCGACGTAAACTCGGGCCGGGCGACCAAAGAGGGGTCGATCGAGGAAACTGCGCTCAAGACCAACCTTGAAGCTGCCGAAGAAGTCGCGCGCCAACTGCGCCTGCGGGATCTGGCCGGCCTAATCGTCATCGACTTTATCGATATGGACGAGCGTAAGAATAACTCGGCTGTTGAAAAGCGCCTGAAGGATAAGCTCAAGACAGACCGTGCACGCATTCAGGTGGGCCGGATTTCCGGTTTTGGCCTGATGGAGATGAGCCGACAGCGTCTACGCCCCGGCATGCTGGAGGCGACGACACAGCCGTGCCCGTCCTGTCATGGCACCGGTCTGATCCGCTCGGACGACAATATGGCGCTGACAATACTGCGTCAGATCGAAGAGGAAGGCACACGCCGCCGATCGCGCGAGGTCTTGGTGCGCTGCCCAGTTAGCATTGCCAACTTCCTGATGAACCAAAAGCGGGAACATATCGCGCAGATCGAAGCGCGTTATGGCCTGTCGGTTCGGATCGAAGGCGATGTGCATCTGGTCAGCCCTGATTTCTCGATGGAGAAATTCAAGACCGCCAGCCGCATAGTTCCCGAGGCAACCGCTCCGGTCGTGTCAGTGGATGCGACGCTGATGGACTTGGTGGATGCGGACGAGGACGAAGAAGCCACCGAAGAAGAAGCGGTTCAGTCGGAAGAAGAGACCAAGCCCAAGCGTAAACGTCGCCGTCGTCGTCGCAAGAAGAGCAACGGATCGGGTGATACGCCGGAAACCGGTACAGAAGACGGTGAGGCCGTTGCTGAGGCAACAGAAGAAGCACCGGCTGAAGCAGAGGCGGAAGAGCCTGTTGCGGAAGAAAAGGCTGATAAACCTAAGCGCCGTCGTGCGCCGCGCCGTCGTAAGAAGGACGCGGAACCGGTTGAAGCGGCTGAGGAGAACGCCTCTGAAACCGTCGATACTCCTGCTGAACAAACCGAGGAAACGGGTGCTGAGCAGGCAGTGGACGTCACTGCTGAGCGTTCTCCAGAACCGGCCGACGAACAGCCTGACACGGCTCAGGACACGACAGAGCCGGTTGCGGAGGAAGCCGAAGCGCCAGCAGCTGATGTGGCAACCGTGGCAGAAGTTGCGGACGCCGAAGCCGTGATCGAAGAAGTCGCAGATCCTGTTCAAGAGGCCGCGGCCGAGGTGAAACCGGAAGAGCCTGTTGCAGAAGCACCTGAACCCGTGTTGGAAACTGTGACTGAAGAGCCAGAACAACCCAGCGAACCGCCCAAGCCGAAACGGCGCGGTTGGTGGTCCCTCGGGCAATAATCAAGAAAGGCGGGTTATCAACCCGCCTTTTTCTTGTGCCAAAGGTGTTTCCATCTCAGCCGGCTTTTTGAATTAGGTAGATCTGATGCCCGTCCGCATCTTCTTGCGACACCAGCTTGTGTCCGCTTTCGGCGCAAAAATGCGGAACATCTATGATGGCGGCGGGATCATCGGCCAACACGCGCAAAACCGCCCCAGAGGGCATAGATTTAAGGCGTTTTCTGGCTTTCAGAACGGGCAAAGGGCACAACAGCCCCAGTGCATCGAGCGTTTCAGTGGAGATAGACATAATGTGCAGATATTTCCACTTTGACACAGTGTCCAGCGTTCAAGCACGCGGATGTGACCGAATGGCCCCGTGACGTGGCGGGGTTGATACCATATGTGCTGATTTATGTTTGGAATTGACATCATAGACGCGGGCCTGCTGCCCGCCATGTTCATCGCAATGCTGGGCGGGCTGATCAGTTTCCTGTCGCCCTGTGTGTTACCTATCGTGCCGCCTTATCTGGCGTATATGAGCGGTGTGACCATCAACGAAATGCAGGACGAGGCGAAGGCGCGCCGCAAGGCAACATTGTCAGCGCTGTTCTTTGTGCTGGGACTATCCACAGTGTTTCTGCTACTGGGTTTCACGGCCTCTGCGTTCGGAGTGTTTGTGCTGCAGAACCAGGTTCTGTTTGCCAAGTTGTCGGGTGCGGTGGTCATTGTCTTTGGTCTGCACTTCCTGAATATTTTTCGTATTCCGTTTCTGGATCGTGAAGCACGGATCGAAACCGGAGATTCCGGTGGATCGGTCTTTGGTGCCTATATTCTGGGGCTGGCCTTTGCGTTTGGCTGGACGCCGTGCATCGGCCCTCAGCTTGGCGCGATCCTGTCGCTGGCTGCGTCTGAGGCCTCGGTGGCACGAGGTACATTGTTGCTTGGGGTTTACGCGGCAGGTCTGGGAATTCCGTTCCTGCTGGCGGCGATGTTCCTTAACCGGTCCATGTCAGTGATGAACCGGATCAAGCCGTATATGGGCACTATTGAAAAGGTCATGGGCGGTCTGCTGCTGTTCGTTGGCATTATGCTGATCACTGGGCTGTTCACAAAATTCAGCTGGTGGCTGCTTGAGACCTTTCCGGCACTGGCAAATTTCGGATGATCTGACTTACCTTGACGGCAAGGCTGCGTTAACCTGCGCCGCAGAAGGTAAGGCCATGAGCAGTCAGATAAATCAGCCTCGGGTAAGACGGCGTCGGGTGTTTTATATTCCCGGCTATGATCCGATTCATCCCCGGCGGTACCGAGAGCTGTATCGCAAGGAAAGCCGGGCGCAGGCGGACATTTCAGGGTATGAGATATCCTTGTCGCCCAAGTCGACTGATGGACCTTACGGCTGGCATGTCCGTTCGCAGCAGGATGGCGCGGATGTCGAGGCGGATATAGAGGTTCTGGTCTGGTCGGATATCGTGCGCGACAGTATGTCGAATTCGATCCCCGCGACCTATCTGCAGCTTTTGCGGACGGCCTGGATTTACATCGGGTCGGGGGCTTTGGGTCGTCTGATGCGTCTGCGCAAAGGACCAGTGATCGCAGCGCTTTATCCTGTAGGAATGCTGATAGCGCAACTAATCTTGTCGCTAGTCGTGATGTGGATTGTAGCCGTTCTGCTATGGCCCTTTGTCGGATGGCCAGCTTTGGTCCTGGCAATCTTGGTCGCCTATGCGTTGTTGCATTGGTTTCGCAAAATCGACAACCGCTTGTTTGCGTATTACCTGATGCACGATTACTCCTATTCGGCCGCAATGAATGGCGCTGTCCCACCCGAGCTTGGAGCTCGTCTGGTCGAATTCACCAAGCATATTCGGCGGGCGCTTGAAACAGATGTGGATGAAGTTCTTGTCGTTGGCCATTCCTCAGGCGTGCATTTGGGGGTTACTGTTTTGGCAGATCTGGTTCGGACGCAACAGGTGCCCGGTGACGGCCCGAACCTGTCCTTTCTGAGCTTAGGGCAGGTGGTGCCCATGGTCTCATTCCTGCCGGATGCCACGGATTTGCGCGCCGACCTGCAGTTTTTGTCCACCCAGAGCGATCTTACGTGGATTGACGTGTCCGCACCGGGTGATGGTTGCGCCTTTGCGCTGTGTGATCCGGTGGCCGTCAGTGGTGTTGCGACAGAACAAAAACGCTGGCCGGTGGTGCTGTCTGCGGCCTTCACGCAGACTTTGTCACAGGAACGCTGGAAAGAGCTGCGTTGGCGGTTCTTTCGGCTTCATTTTCAATATCTCTGCGCGTTTGATCGTCCTGGAAACTATGACTATTTTCGTATTACAGCGGGTCCAATGACCCTTGCGCAAAGGTTCGAAGGGCGCGAGCCATCCAAATCACGCATCGAGCAAGCGGTTTCCAAATACACTGCGGTTCATCCATGAAGCCGCCCAAGCCAGTACCAAGACCGGATAAAGTGTCTTTATGGCGCTATTTCAAACTCTTCCGCAGGGATCTGTTATCAGCTCAGCCGCAGCGTCTGTACCGTGCGTGGATGGCCGAGTTTCGAACGCCATTCTTTCGGTCCTACATGATTAACCAGCCCGAGCTTGTGGACACAATCCTTAAGCAACGTCCCGAAGATTTTCCGAAATCCGGGCGTATCAGCGAGGGGTTGCGCCCGCTGTTGGGCGACTCGGTCTTTTTGACCAATGGTGAAACCTGGAAACGGCAACGTCGCGTCATCGATCCTGCGTTTGAAGGGGGGCGATTGAAAGACACGTTCCCGGCCATGCTCAAGGCCGCGCAAGCCTGCGTTACACGGTTGAAAGGGCAGGCGGGGCAGGTGATCGAATGCGAGGAACTTACCAGCCACGCGGCGGCGGATGTGATTTTCAGAACGCTGTTCTCGGTCCCGATTGAACATGAAGTGGCTGCACAGGTGTTCGAAAAGTTCCGGGCCTATCAGCGGCAACAACCTTTGTTGAACTTGGCGGCGTTTGTTCCGGTGCCGCGCTGGGTGCCCCGATTTCATGCTCGCAATACACGCAGAAACGCGCGGGAAATCCGGGAGTTGATCTCGCGCCTGACGGCCGAGCGTGCCGATCTGATCACAAGGGGGCAGGCGCCTGACGATTTGGCCACCAAGATCATGACCACAGCCGATCCGGAAACCGGTCGCTGTTTTGACACGCAGGAGATGGTGGATCAGGTGGCCATATTCTTCCTGGCCGGTCACGAAACTAGTGCTTCGGCACTGGCCTGGACGTTGTACCTGATGGCGCTGTACCCCGAATGGCAGGACAAACTCAGCGCTGAGGCGGATATTTTGGACGATCCAAATTTTGGTACCGTGTCCAAGCTGAGGTTCAGCCGGAATGTGTTCCGCGAGGCGCTGCGCCTGTATCCTCCGGTGCCGATGATGGTGCGTGAGGCGACGTGTCCGGAGCTGTTCCGGGGGCGCGACGTGCCCAAGGGCGCGCAGATCGTCATCAGCCCCTGGCACCTGCATCGTCAAGAGCGCCTTTGGGATAACCCCGATGACTTTGATCCAACCCGATGGTTCACCGAAAACGGACAAACCTGCCAGCGTCATGCTTTTATCCCGTTCTCCGCAGGTCCCCGCGTATGCCCAGGGGCCGGGTTCGCCATGGTCGAAGGGCCCTTACTATTGTCGATGCTGCTGCGAAACTACCGGTTCGAACTGGTCGAAGGACGAACACCAGTGCCTGTGGCGCATCTGACGGTTCGGTCCAAAGACGGAATCTGGTTGCGTGTGGTTGAGCGCTAACACGCTACCATCACCCGCCGCCTTGCTGTATGCGGGTGCAAAATGCGGAATCATTGTTAAACGGGAAAGTCTTATGTCCAAAGCAGAACAGCGCGAGCAGATGTCCAACGGTGCGGGTTTCATTGCGGCCCTGGATCAAAGCGGCGGCTCGACGCCCAAGGCGCTGGCTCTTTATGGGGTCGAGGCCTCGGACTATAGCTCGGACGAGGAAATGTTCGGCGAAATTCAGAAGATGCGTGCGCGCATTATTCTGGCCGACGACTTTACCAAGGCAAAAGTGATAGGTGCGATCCTGTTCGAACGCACGCTGGGCGAGGAAATCGACGGCCGCAAAGTTGCCGATTACCTGTGGTCGCAGAAAGGTATCGTGCCCTTCCTGAAGATCGACAAGGGTCTGGAAGACCAGGCCAACGGCGTACAGATGATGAAACCGATCCCTGGCCTGGCGGAAACGCTGGCCAAGGCGGATGGCGTGTTTGGCACCAAAGAACGCTCGGTGATTCATGAGGCCAACTCCGAAGGTATCGCCGCTGTGGTTGCACAGCAGTTTGACGTTGCCCGTGAGGTGGTTGCTGCGGGTATGGTTCCGATTGTTGAACCCGAAGTGAACATCAACTCCTCCACCAAAGCCGAGGCCGAGGATATTCTGAAAGCCGAAATCCTGAAAAACCTCGACCAATTGGACGAGGGGCAGGACATCATGCTGAAGCTAACCATTCCAAACAAAGCGAACCTGTTCGACGAACTGGCCGATCATCCGCGCGTTGTCCGCGTCGTGGCGCTGTCGGGTGGCTATTCGACCGAACAAGCCTGTGATCTACTGAACCAGAACGGTAAGATGATCGCATCCTTTTCGCGCGCACTGACCGAAGGTCTGTCCAAGCAGCAGTCGGAGGCCGAGTTCAACGCAGCACTGGGCGGCAATATTGACAAGATCTTCCGCGCCTCGGTCTAAGAGACGCTATTCCGGTTTTGTGAATTCGCGGCGCATCTGCGCCGCTTTTTCACGCTTGGAACACCCGATTGCGTGATCGTTGACCAATCCCATGGCCTGCATGAAAGCAAACACCGTGGTTGGCCCAACAAACTTCCAACCCCGCTTTTTCAAGTCCTTCGACATGGCGATGGACTCGGCCGAGGTCGACGCAGTTTGCGGCGCGGGTGGATTGCCTGCCTCGTATTGCCAGACATAAGCTGCCAAAGATCCTTCGGCTGCTACAAGCTCCTGTGCGCGGCGGGCGTTGTTGATGACGGCTTCGATTTTACCCCGGTGACGTATGATGCCTTCGTCCTGTAGAAGGCGTTCGACATCTGCGTCAGTAAATGCAGCTACTGCATTGAAGTCAAAGTGATTAAAGGCTTTGCGAAAATTCTCACGTTTGTTGAGGATCGTTCGCCAGCTGAGACCGGATTGAAAGCTTTCCAGGCACAGTTTTTCGAACAATCGCTGATCGTCTGCGACCGGATACCCCCATTCCTGATCGTGATAGTCAAAGAATTCTGGGGCAGCCTGACACCAGGCGCAACGCGGTTGTCCATCTGGTCCGGCTAGAGTTTTACTCATGCGATGTACCCTTTTTGTTCTCGGTCAGGTTACAGGTAAACAAAAGGATCTGACAAGCGTCAATCCCGGATGCGATACCAATTCAGAACATAGACCCGAATGGCCGACGCCAGACCAATCTCAGGATCGCGTTCTACGTCAATTTCTGCTGCCAGCGCGTTGATTGCCAGTTCTTTTTCTTTGGCGATATCGCGAAATGCTTGCCAGAATTCATCTTCAAGCGACACCGAAGTGCGATGTCCTTTCAAGGTTAGCGAGCGTTTGACAGGACGACCGCTCATTCATCCAGCTCGTGATTATCCACGTCGCGGCGTTGTTTGTCCTGATCGAATTTGACCTCAACCTTTTCGGCCTTGCTGCGACCGAATTTGATAGCGTTCTGGTCGGCGCGGGCCTTTTTCTCGGCCCGAGCCTTATCTTTTCTGTACCGGTTTAGATTGACCGGCTTACCCATCAGTCTTTCGGGCCGATCATGTGTTCGGGGCGAACAACCGCGTCAAAGGTCTCTTCATCCACAAAGCCCAGCGCGATGGCTTCTTCCTTGAGGGTCGTGCCGTTTTTATGCGCGGTTTTGGCGACCTTAGTGGCGTTGTCATACCCGATGGTTGGTGCCAGAGCAGTAACCAGCATCAGAGATTCCTTCATCAGCTTGTCGATGCGCGGCTCATTGGCCTTGATGCCCAGCAGCATCCGCTCGGTAAAGCTATCGGTGGCGTCGCCCAGCAGTTGGATCGACTGCAGTAGGTTATAAGACATCATCGGGTTGTACACATTCAACTGGAAATGGCCTTGCGAGCCAGCAAACTTCATTGCTGCGTCGTTGCCCATGACATGTGCAGCCACCTGGGTCAGCGCCTCGGCCTGCGTTGGGTTCACCTTGCCCGGCATGATCGAAGAACCGGGCTCATTTTCTGGCAAGATCAATTCACCCAGACCCGAGCGTGGACCCGAGCCCAACAGGCGGATGTCGTTGGCGATTTTGTAGCAAGAGCCTGCGATAGTCGCCAAGGCGCCGGACAGGAACACCATGGCGTCGTGGGCGGCCAGCGCCTCGAACTTGTTAGGCGCAGTGATAAAAGGCAGGCCGGTGATGTCAGCCATGTTCTTTGCGACAGCCTCATCCCATCCATTATGAGTGTTTAGACCGGTGCCGACAGCCGTACCACCTTGCGCCAGTTCATAAATACCGGGCATTGACACATGAACGCGGGCAATACCCTGGCGAATTTGATGCGCATAACCGCCAAATTCCTGTTCGAGTGTCAGCGGCGTCGCGTCTTGAGTATGCGTTCGGCCGATTTTGATAATGCCTGCGAATTCCTTCGCTTTCGCTTCCAGTGCCGAGGCGAATTTCTCAAGACCCGGTAACAGCACGTCACGTACGCTCATTGCAGTGGCGATGTGCATCGCAGTGGGGAAGGTGTCGTTCGACGACTGACCCATATTGCAGTGATCGTTCGGATGAACCGGTTCTTTCGAACCGATAACACCGCCCAGAATCTCAATTGCGCGGTTGGCGATAACCTCGTTCGAGTTCATGTTCGATTGCGTGCCTGAACCGGTCTGCCAAACAACCAGAGGGAAGTTGTCGTCAAATTTGCCTTCGATCACTTCACCAGCGGCTTGAATGACGGCGTCTGCGATCTTTGCATCCAACTTTCCGGTGGCTTTGTTTTCCATCGCACAAGCTTTTTTGATCACGCCCAACGCTCGCACGATGGCGACAGGCTGCTTTTCCCAGCCGATGGGGAAATTCATGATCGAACGTTGCGTCTGGGCACCCCAATACTTGTCTGAAGGAACCTCCAACGGGCCAAAGCTGTCGGATTCGGTGCGGGTCTGAGACATCTGTCACTCCGTCGTGTATACAGTCGCATGCCGTTTACCCGCAACAAAGTTGCAGAGCAATCGGCCAGTTGCGCGCACCTTAAACTCAAGGGCGCCAGAGGTATAGGTGCTAGGGTGGGTGAAATTTCTTATGAATCGCATTGTGCGTGCTTGCGGGACCGCTACAATAAAAGGATCACCACATTGGAGGCTCCGGTGGGCACATTAGTTCGGACTTGTCCCTTGAAATATATCGTTTTTTCCCTGGGTGTCCTATTTTGGGCTGCGTTGCACAGTGTTCCGGCACAAGCCGCGGATATTACACCCTTTGTTGGCGATTATGTCGGATCTGCAAACGTCGTGGATGATGACGGAACCGAAACCCCGCGCGACATGAGCGTGTCGATTCACGAAATGAGGAACGGCTTTAACATCAGTTGGACAACTACGACCTACAAGGCGGATGGCCGTATCAAGGAACAGAAATTCTCGATTGATTTTAAACAGTCCGACCGGGCCGATGTCTTTTCTGCGGCGATGAAGCGCAACGTCTTCGGCCACGAGGTTCCGCTTGACCCGATGCAGGGCGAACCCTTTGTCTGGGGTCGGATCGAAGGCGATACCCTGACTGTATTTTCATTGTTTATCGACGAGACCGGAGATTACGAATTACAGCAATATGATCGTACACTGGCTGAGGGTGGCCTGGACCTGTCATTTTCACGCTTTCGCGGCGGCGAGAAGTCCCGCTCGGTCGAGACATTCCTTAGAAAGCAGTAATTTTTCAGGTTGACTACTTGCGGAAACTGTCCAGCGAAACAACCTCGGCATCCTGATGGTCTTGCTCTTCTTCGACCTCAATCGATTCCTCGACAATGGGTTCGACGTCTTCCTCATCTTCGGGGCTTTCGAACCGCAAACCGAATTCAACCGAAGGGTCCACGAAGGTTTTGATTGCCGCATAAGGGATGTACAGCGGTTCCGGCGCATCGCCAAAGTTTAGCGTGATGGCGAACCCATCGTCGCCGACCTCAAGGTTTTCAAACCAATGCTGCATGACGATTGTCATCTCTTCGGGATACCGTTCGCGCAGCCAATCGGCCAATTCCACGCCATCCTGACGGGTATCGAAAGTGATAAAGAAATGATGCGTGCCCGGCAGGCCATTATCGGCAACGCTGTTTAGAACGGACTTGATGAGCCCGCGCATGGCGGTGTGCATCAGGTTCCCATAATCGATGTCTTGCGACATGTGTCATCCTCAAAAGTGGTTACCCTCAGCATAGGGAATTTCGACGGAAACGAAAGACCGGGAATGCTAGGATTGTTTAAAGGAAATGTATTCCTGTTCCAATCACGGCCATGATTGCCAGAGTCGTCGCCATTCCAAATTTTAATTTAAAAATCAATACCGCAGCCACCAATGTCAGGATCAGAGCAGTCGGGTTCAGGCTGGTCGGATCGGGCCAGGGAATGCTCAACGGCCCCCATGATTGTTGAGGGATATTATGAAAAAGAACATTAAGGCTGAACCACACCGACAGGTTAAGAATCACACCCACCACAGCGGCGGTGATCCCATGCAACGCAGCAGATAATCTTGGGCGGGTCGCCAGCTGATCAAGGTAGGGGGCGGCCAGGAAAATCCAAAGAAAACACGGAACAAAAGTGGCCCAAAGGGCGACTGCTCCGGCGGCGATTGCAAGTGGCGCACCGCCGCTGATTTGACCGGTCAGCATGGCGACAAACTGTGTCACCAGAATCAACGGCCCCGGCGTTGTTTCGGCCAGCCCCAGCGCGTCGATCATCTGATCTGTGCTGACCCATTGATATTTGTCCACTACGGTCTGAGTCATATAGGCCAGCACGGCATAGGCCCCGCCAAACGTGACAACGGCAAGGCGGGCAAAGAACCAGCCCAAATCGCTTAGCAGTTTTAGCCCCGACAAGGTCAAGGCCAGCAGCGGCCCCAGCCACAAAACCAACCAGATTGCAGCGGTTCGAAACATCCCATTGACCTTGGGGGCAGGGGGCACATCTGCGGTTTTAGCCTCGCCGGTGAAGGTAGCATAGCCCCAAATGGCCGCGGCTAAGATGATCAAGGGAAATGTCAAATTCAGCGCGAAAATCGCAAAAAATCCCAGCCCCGCGATAGCCCGGTGTTGCGTGTCCGTCAGCGCCTTGCGGGATAAGTTTCTAAGAGCCTGAAGTACGATGACAATCACCGTCGCTTTCACTCCCAGAAATCCGGCCTGGACCAGAGGAAGATTGCCAAACGCAGCATAAAACCCCACTAGAACGGCAATGACAAAAGCGCCGGGCAACACGAACAGGGAACCTGCGATTAACCCACCGGTGACGCCGCGCAAACGCCAACCGGCATAGGTGGCCAGCTGCATGGCCTCAGGCCCAGGTAACAGCATGCACAGCGACAAGGCCCGCAGATAAGCCTGTTCGTCCAACCACGGGCGCCGGTCGACCAGCTCCTGATGCATCAATGAGATTTGCGCCGCCGGGCCCCCAAATGAGAGCAACCCGATGCGACCAAACACCCGGACAAGTTCTGCATTTGTTGGCGTCATGACTTGCGATCCGTTGGCCAGTCATGCCCCTCGTCAAACCCGTCCCGCGCCCAGCGATACAACGCGTCATACAGGTGCAGCCCTGCCGCAAGATTCTCGTGATCATCGCGATATTGTCGTGACAGTCCAACTGAGATCGCCAGTAATCCAGCCGCTTCGGGGGCAATATCATGACGGTTGGTGTCGGCGGCCCGAACGACTGTGGCAAGACGCTCAAGTGTAGGCGTGTGCAACTGAAACTCGTCCAGCATCGTGTCAAAGGTACAGCGATCTTGTCTGTGGGACCAGAACGTATCCTCAATATCGAACGGAGTTGCGCCAAAGACGTCGGCGGTGGCTTTGACCTCAGGCGGGGCCACGAACAGAAACTGCGCGTCGGGGTCCACGAAGCGACGGATCAGCCAGGGACAGGCTATCCGGTCGATCTTGGGCCGATGGCGCGTGACCCAGATAGATCGACCATCTTCGCCTCTTGGTACAGCCGAGGCCGGAATGCGCGGCGCAGCGGGCAAATCCCGCCAGCCAAACATACCACCTTCCAGATATTCAGCATCACAACCTTCGCTGCGCAGCCACGAGACGACGCCCTGGCTAAGTTTTTTTCCCTTTTGGCAGATGATGACAACGGCGCGGCTGCCAACCTTATCGGCAATGCGCTTGATATCCTTGGCGGGGTAGCGCATGGATCCCGGGATCAGATAAGGGTCGGCCTCAAAATCCGCATCCAAACATATGTCTATTAAAACCGGAGCTTGTGGCGTTCCGATCAGTCGCATCAGCTGTTTCGGTGTAATTGAGTTGGGCGCAGGCATAGCATGTCTCCTGGTTTGAGCGGATACATGCGAAACTTGGGCTGACGCCTCACGGGGCGTTCGCAATCTTACCCCATGACCTTTGCTTACGTGCAAGCGCCAAAAGGGTCAAGATTGCCTAAGCCGGATCACGCCCAATCGAGACGTTGGCCTGTCATGCACACCGGTAGCGTGTCCTGCGGAAACTGCCCGAGTTGTTCGAACAGTGAGATAAAGTCGAACTGGTTATAAGCTTCGACCATCCGGCCATCCTTGACGCGCGCGAAAACGCTGCCTGTGGCTTTTAGCGGAGCCCCATTGTCGGCACGTGTCGTGCTGACATGCAAAATGGCCGACACCCAGTCCCCATCTTCGACAATCTTGGGGATCTCGACCTTGATATCCCCAAGAACATGCCGAAACGCCATGACCAGATCGCGGAAATCATCTGCGCCTACCTGCATTTCGGGGATCAGCCCCTCGGCCATCGTGTCAGCGTCAAAATACTGATCAATTGCATCCAGGTTCCCGTTTTCCCAAACTTCGGAATACCATCCTTTGACGACATCTGCATGGGACATCCCGACTCTCCTTTATTCTGTCGGGGTCAGCATCAGACCAAAGAGTGAACAAACTCTGAACGTGAACAAGATCAGGGTTAAACCGCAGACATTTGAAGGAAAATGCAGGTTTCTGTTGCCAGGTACCTGCGAACCCCGCCTTACGCGGCTAGGCGCAAGGGCTTAAGTTTCGGTCTAGTTACTGCTTACGCAGCAACTGCAACCGGAGCACGATTGTCGTTTGCAATTGTACTATTTTCGCCGGTAACGGTGGCAGACAGCCGAGACAAAGCTAACCCCTTTAGACGTTCGTCGATCCTATTTCGGCCCCAAAATCCTCAAACGAAGGATGGTTGGTGGAGCCGCCGGGTACCGCCCCCGGGTCCGATCCGCTTATTACGAGCGCGTTTATGTCCATAGTCCCGAAGGACATATCCTATATAGGTGAGCAGGCGCACGGATGCAAACCGGGAATTCACATCTTCGCTTGTATTGTTAACAAAGGCTTACGTGGCTCTATTGATGTTCGCCATGATCAGCCATAGCGCCAGCGCCAGTTCGATTCCTCCGAAAGTCACAGCTTTGACTAGGGGTGGGTTGTCCAGAACAACCGATACGAACCGGCCAAGTGCCGCTCCCGCGTAGACAACACCGAGCATGGCATAGGCCATCGGATTGTTCAGCCACAGCACCGCCGCACCGGTTACCACAAACAACCCGCCCACGGATGCCCGCATCTCACTCAGCCCCATATTGCTGTCGGTTGGTGCCAGATCCAGCGATGATGCCGTGAATGCGGGTGCCAGAAAGCCGAACAGGCCGAAACTTATGGTCAGAAGGGCGGCAATTACGTTCAGCGCTGTAGTCATCTTTCCCTCATCAAGCAGGCTTGCGAAATTGCTGAGCCACATCCTCCGCCAGCTTACGCGTGTAAGCTTCAAGCTCAACCAATGTTGCATCCACCTTAGCTGCGTCCCGCTGTTCCAGCGCGTCAGCGATCTGGTTATGCAGGGCGATGATTTCTTCGCGTGATCGGGCGGTGAAGGTGATCATGTTCATCAGGGGCTGCATGGCCTCGACGGCGCCGGCCAGCTGATAGGATAGCACCGGGTTGTCGGCACCATCGACCAGAGCCCGATGAAACGCGACGTCTGATGCGCAAAAGGCCTCATCCGAAAGCCCCGGTTGCGCCTGACGGAAAATCTCGGCCCGCATTGTGGCCAGTTGGTCCGACGTGCGACGTTGTGCAGACAAGGGCGCGCAGGCGCGCTCCAGCGCAAAGCGGGCCTCGCAGGCAGTATCAAAGCTGACTGCATTCATCGACAACAACAGTGTTGAGGTTGTGATTTGCTGCGAATACGCGTCCTCAAAGCTGATCCGGTTGACAAACGCACCGCCGCTGGCACCTCGTTGCGTTCGGATCAGGGATTGCGCCGCTAAACGTTTCAACGCCTCGCGTACCGTCGGGCGTGAGACCTGAAACTGATCGGAGAGCTCGGCCTCGGACGGCAACCGCTCATCCACGATCAACTGGCCCGAGATGATGGCATCACGAATAGCCTGCGCGATTTGCGCTGACAAATCGGCGGGTTTTCGAGGGTCGATTTTCATAATCCGGAGACCGTTGGTGAGATTTTATTTGTCTGACATTTAAAAGTCTGACATTTGAAATGCAAGGACTGAGTCGGGAGGGACGCATGAGTCGCGCAGTTCTTCGTAGCGGTTTGTGGTTGGGTTTTTACGGCCTGATCCTGTGGGCGTGGTGGATGATGTTCACCATGAGCCGCGGCATGGATCTGGATTGGATCGGTCGCCCCGGTCCGATGGGGCAGGCAATGGCCGCGATGGACCCCCGTATGGACATGTACATGCCGATGGCCGAATTTGGTCCACTGTTCTGGATGTGGGCCGTTATGATGGCCGCGATGATGTTGCCGACCCTTGTGCCGACCCTTCGCAGTTATGATGACTTGATCCACAGCGCCAACGGAACTCGATTAGGTTGGCTTGGCGTACTGGCTGGATATTTCATTGTATGGGTCGGGTTCGCGGCGCTGATCACCGGCGTTCAACTGATTTTGCTGTTCGGTGGCGTCGTCGACATGCTGGGGATCACCAAATCAGGGATTGTTGCTGGCGGTTTGATGATCGCAGTCGGTGCCTTTCAGTTCACACGCGCGAAAGAGGTTTGCCATGGCGTTTGCCACGCGCCCATGACCTACTTCATCGGCCATTGGAAAACCGGATTCACCGGCGGGCTGCGCATGGGTCTGGGTCTGGGTGCCTTCTGTGTCGGCTGTTGTTGGGGCTTCATGGCTTTGGGTTTTGTCGGTGGCGTCATGAGCTTACTTTGGATGGGTCTTGCGACGCTGTTCATGGTTCTGGAAAAACTGCCTCAGATCGGCCACGCGGTGACGCGGCCCCTGGGGTTTGCTCTTGTCGCAGGGGGAATTCTCCTGCTGATCTATCCCTTTATTTTCGGAGGATAAGTATATGGCTAAGAACAGAAAACCTGAGGCGGACAGGTTGCCGATCAGCCAACGCATCGACAGCCGTATGCCCAACCCCAAGCGGCGTGAGATGAGCCCGACCAATTGGGCGATAAAAGGAGAGTTGATCCTTAACTGCTCCTGCGATGTGTTTTGCCCCTGCGTCGTGTCGTTGGGCGCGCACCCTCCGACCGAAGGGCATTGTCACGCGTGGATGGGAGTCATCATCGACGAAGGCCATTTTGAGGGCGAGGACCTGTCGGGTCTGAATGTCGGTCTGTTGGTCGACATTCCCGGTCGCATGGGTGAGGGCCAATGGAAGGTTGCCGCTTATGTCGATGAGCGGGCCAGCGGTAAAGCGTATAACGGTCTGCTGCAGATTTTCAGCGGGCAGGCGGGTGGCACCACCGGTCTGTTCACCATGCTCGTCAGCGAGATCATCGGAGCCGAGCGTGCTCCGGTTCAGATCGAGCGCGACGGAACCAAACGCCGCATTGTGATTGGTCGAAAGATTCAGGGTGAGATCGAGATGTTGGCGGGGAAAGACCCCGAACACCCGGTGATGGTGTCGAACTCGAAATACTGGATGGGGCCGGATATCATCGTGGCGCGTGGAACCAAGTCCAAGGTGCGTGATTATGGCCGCGTCTGGGATTTTGGTGGGAAATCGGCCGAGATCTGCCCGATCGATTGGCATGGTCCGAAATGATCACCGGTGCCTATGCGCAGGAGATGGCGCAGTATAATCAATGGCAAAACAGTCAGTTATCTGAGTTCCTTCAAGACCTGACGCCTGAAGAACTGACCAAAGACCGTGGCGCTTTCTTTGGATCAATCATGGGAACTGCGAACCATCTTTTGTGGGGCAACTGGATTTGGATCTCACGCTTTGACAAGGGTGCGGGACCAGGGGGAGGCATCCCCGATAGCGTGTCCTTGTGCGCCGATCTGGCCGAATGGCTGCCGATATGCAGGACAATTGATGCGCGCATTACCGGTTGGGCTAAATCGCTCGGAAAGGATCTGCTAACAGGCGATTTTTCGTGGTTCTCTGCCGCAAAAAAGACCGATGTTACATTGCCTTACGCACAATGTGTCATCCACATGTTCAACCACCAGACCCATCATCGCGGACAATTGCACCAAATGCTGACCGAGGTTGGGTCAGCCGCGCCAGTCAGTGATCTTGTGTTTATGCCCAAGGAGGTTTGAATGCCGCGGATTTCCTTATCCCGACGGTTGCGGCGTACACCGTTCTCAGACGGTGTCGAGGCTGCGGGGGTCAAAGCATACACGGTTTATAACCGTATGTTGTTGCCGACGGTTTTTGAAAGCGTGGAAGCTGACTACCGGCATTTGAAATCACACGTTCAGGTCTGGGATGTTTCCTGCGAACGGCAGGTCGAGTTGCGCGGACCGGATGCGGGTCGTTTGATGCAGATGCTGACTCCGCGCGATCTGCGGGGAATGCTGCCGGGACAGTGCTATTATGTGCCCATCGTCGACGAAACCGGCGGGATGCTGAATGACCCGGTGGCCGTGAAGCTGTCCGATGATCGGTGGTGGATTTCCATCGCCGACAGTGACTTGCTATTGTGGGTCAAAGGTGTTGCCAACGGATATCGGCTGGATGTTCTGGTAGATGAACCCGACGTTTCGCCGTTGGCGGTCCAAGGCCCCAAAGCAGATGATCTGATGGCGCGCTTGTTCGGAGATCGCGTGCGGGATGTCCGGTTCTTCAAGTTTGACATGTTTCAATTCGAAGGCCGTGATCTGGCCGTGGCCCGCTCGGGCTATTCGAAACAGGGCGGGTTCGAGATTTACGTCGAGGGCTCGAATATCGGTATGCCTCTATGGAACGCTTTGTTTGCTGAAGGCGAGGACCTGAACGTGCGAGCGGGCTGCCCCAACCTGATTGAGCGGATTGAGGGCGGATTGCTGTCCTATGGCAATGACATGACCGACGACAACACGCCGCATGAGTGCGGTTTGGGCAAGTTCTGTAACACCCATACCGCGATTGGGTGTGTTGGTCGGGATGCTTTGCTGCGTGTGGCCAAGGAGGGGCCGGTGCAGCAGATTCGTCCGATTGAAATTGAGGGCGGTGCAGTACCGCCCTGCGACCGGCCTTGGCCGGTATTCGCTGGTGGCCGGCAGGTGGGGCAGGTGACCTCGGCAGCCTGGTCTCCGGATTTCGGGACAAACGTCTCAATTGGGATGCTTCGGCTAAGTCACTGGGACGCCGGTACTGAAATTGAGGTGGAAACGTCAGATGGTATGCGTCGTGCAACGGTGCAAGGCAAATTCTGGATTTAAAGGTGGGTTGGGGGCTCTGCCCCCGTCGCAGCGACTCGCCCGAAGTACTTATGGCCAGATGAAGTGCGAAGGCTGGCTTTAGAAAAACGAAAGGAATGTCGGATGTTCAATGCATTGGTGATGGAAAAGGACGAAGAAAGCGGTCTGGCCAGCCCTTCGATAAAGCAGCTGTCTCTGGACGATCTCCCGCATGGTGAGGTGACGGTAGCCGTTGAGTACTCAACAGTGAACTACAAAGATGGATTGTGCACGTCACCAAAGGGCGGCGGGCTAGTGCGCAACTACCCGCACGTACCTGGCATTGATTACGCAGGGACGGTCGAGGCATCGACAGACGACCGTTACAAGGCCGGTGACAAAGTTGTTTTGACTGGTTGGCGCGTGGGTGAGGCGCATTGGGGCGGGTATTCACAAAAAGCCAACGCTCTAGCCGATTGGCTGGTGCCATTGCCCGATGGCTTGGACGCGCGACAAGCGATGGCCGTAGGGACAGCCGGGTTTACCGCAATGCTGGCCGTTATGGCGTTGGAGGACCACGGTATGACGCCCGGACACGGACCGGTTCTGGTGACCGGAGCCGCAGGGGGTGTCGGATCGGTAGCCACGGCCATTCTGGCAAATCTCGGCTATGAAGTAGCGGCTGTGACCGGACGTCCTGAGACGGGGGATTACTTGAAATCTTTGGGGGCCAGCACGATCGTTCCGCGAACAGAGCTGAATGAAACCACAAAGCGTCCGCTGGAAAGCGAAACATGGGTCGGGTGCGTTGATGCGGTTGGCGGAGAGATGCTGGCGCGTGTGCTGGGCCAGATGAAATATGGTGCTTCGGTTGCGGCTGTAGGTCTGGCGGGCGGCGCCGCCTTGCCTGCAACGGTCATTCCGTTTCTGTTGCGCGGGGTAAATCTGCTGGGTATCGACAGCGTGATGCAGCCTTACAACAATCGCGTCCGGGCGTGGCAGCGCATCGCCACCGATTTGCCAATGGACAAGTTAGAGGCCATGGTTCACCCGGCAACCCTTGGCGATCTACGCCAACTGGGGGCGGATATTCTGAAAGGACAGGTTAAGGGGCGTGTGGTTGTAGACGTAAACGCCTGATTGGAAAAGCTTCCTTTAGACCGGTTGGCCCTAATGCTAACCGGTTTCTATGGTGTGAAAGCAATCAAAAAAATGCCTCAAACACCTCTGGTCATCGACGCATTTCCACATCATCATTGCTATACATCCCATTTGCGATGGCTTAGAAGCCATGCAAACAGCACCTGAATACGGGGAGTGAGCAGCATGTCTGACGATTTCGAACTGGATACTGATGATCTGAAACGGCGCATGGAAGGCGCCATGGCCAACCTCAGAACCGAATTTGCTTCGCTTCGGACCGGGCGGGCTTCGGCGTCGATGTTGGAGCCGGTGATGGTCGATGCATACGGTTCGATGACCCCGATTAACCAGGTCGGGACAGTCAATGTGCCCGAACCGCGTATGGTTACGGTCAATGTCTGGGACAAGGGTCTGGTCGGTAAGGTTGAAAAAGCAATCCGCGAAAGCGGGTTGGGGATTAACCCGCAGCTGAATGGCACGATTATTATGTTGCCGATCCCCGAACTTAACGAAGAGCGCCGCCGCGAATTGACTAAAGTTGCCGGGCAATATGCTGAACACGCCCGTGTCTCGATCCGGAATGTGCGCCGCGATGGGATGGATCAGATCAAGAAAGCCAAGGCCGACGGCATGTCCGAGGATGATCAGAAATTCTGGGAAGCCGAAGTTCAGGACCTGACCGATGAGATGATCAAAGCCGTCGATGCCTCGCTTGAGACCAAGCAGGCCGAGATCATGCAGGTCTGAGACTGCGAATGCTCAACACCCCTCATACTGAGCCCACACATGGGCCGCGTCATGTCGCTATTATCATGGACGGGAATGGTCGTTGGGCGCAGGCGCGCGGTCGGCCAAGGCTGTTCGGGCACCAAGCTGGGGCGAAGCGCGTGCGCGAGGTGGTCGAGGCTTGTCCTGGTCTCGGGGTCAAGTATCTGACAGTCTTCGCCTTTTCGACCGAAAACTGGAAACGAACCCAGGCCGAGGTTGCAGGGTTGATGAGTCTGTTCCGACGCTACATCATAAAAGAAACCCGAACGTTGAAGGAAAATGGCATTCGGGTGCGGTTCATCGGCGACCGGGTCAGGTTGGACTCCAAGCTAATATCTTTAATGGATGCGCTGGAAGAAGAAACCAAAGAAAACGATCTGGTCCACCTGACGGTTGCCTTGAACTACGGCGGGCGGGATGAGGTTGCCCGTGCCACTAAACGTCTTGCGCGGGATGTGGCCGAAGGGCGACTGCGCCCCGAGGATGTGGATGAAGAAACTCTGCCTAAATATCTGGATACACATGTTCTTCCTGATCCAGATCTGGTCATCCGCACCAGTGGCGAGGCGCGAATTTCGAACTTTCTTTTGTGGCAGTCAGCCTATTCCGAATACGAATTTATCGACACGCTTTGGCCCGATTTCACTGCAGCCGAGATGGAACGGCTGTGCCGTAATTTCGGATCGCGCGAGCGCCGTTTCGGGGCCGTTCCGGTATGAGCGACGGCCGATGGTCTGACCTGAGCGCCCGAGTTCTGTCTGCCGCCGTGCTGGTGGCAATTGGTTCGGTTGAAGTTTGGCTGGGCGGCCTGTGGTTTGAAGCCTTCATTGCCATTGCTTGCGGTCTGATGACCTGGGAACTGGTGCGAATGATTGACCCGGACAAGGTCGGCGTGCGTGTTCAGCTTGGCATACTGACCGGGGTGGCCGTTCTGCTCAGCTATCACGTGCCACCCTTGTTCAAACTGCCGATCCTGGTGGCTCCGGCCTTGGTAGGCGCAGGGCAGGTTGGTCATTCGAAAACGATCTACGCGCTGTTCGCCCTCTGGATCGCTGCGTCCGGTCTTGGCTTTATCTCGATCCGCGAGACGATGGGTTTTGGCTGGATGGTGTGGCTGATCTCGGTTGTTGTTGTGACGGATGTGGCAGGTTATTTTGTTGGCAAAACGATTGGTGGCCCTAAATTCTGGCCCAAGGTCAGTCCCAAGAAAACCTGGTCGGGTACTGCTGGAGGTTGGGCAGCAGCGGCTATTGTGGGGGCTGTTTTCGCAATATATGCGGGATTTGGGTTCATGTTTGTTGTGATTTCGGTTTTGACTTCGATGGCCAGTCAGGCCGGAGATATCGTCGAAAGTGCGACAAAACGAAAATTCGGGGTCAAGGACAGTTCGAACCTGATTCCGGGACATGGCGGGTTTCTTGATCGGTTTGACGGGATGATGGGAGCGGCCCTTTTTGTTCTGATCGCTGGCCTGATCTATTCCCCCGGGGGCATGTAATGCGCAGAGTTTCCATTTTCGGTGCAACTGGATCGGTCGGGCAAAATACCATCGATCTGATCGACCGGAACCCGGCGGCCTATGAGGTAGTGGCTCTGACCGGTGGGTCGAATATTGAAAAACTGGCTGACGACGCACGTCGCCTGAAGGCCGATCTGGCCGTAACCGCGTATGAGAATCGCTTGGAAGATCTGCGTACTGCTCTGTCCGGCAGCGGAGTTGAGGCTGCAGCGGGGCAGGCGGCGTTGACTGAAGCTGCGGCACGACCGGTAGACTGGGTCATGTCTGCTATTGTTGGCGCGGCCGGATTGCCGCCGGGGCTTGAGGCGTTGAAGCAAGGTGCAACACTGGCCCTGGCAAATAAGGAAACGCTGGTCTGTGCCGGGCCGTTGGTGTTGGAGACGGCACGGAAATACAATGCCCGCCTATTGCCAGTGGACAGCGAACATTCCGCCGTGTTTCAGGCGCTGGTGGGCGAGGATATACGCTCGGTTGAGCGGATCATCATTACCGCCAGCGGTGGCGCATTTCGCGATTGGCCGCTGAGCGAGCTGGCCGGCGCTACAGTTGAACAGGCCTCTAGCCATCCGAACTGGAACATGGGGCAGCGGATCACTATCGACAGTGCTTCGATGTTCAACAAAGCCTTGGAAGTGATTGAAACACGGGAGTTCTTTGGTGTTTCGCCGGATCAAATTGAAGTTGTGATACACCCAGAATCCATCGTGCATTCTCTGGTCGGGTTCAATGACGGGGCGGTTATGGCACATATGGGTGCGCCCGACATGCGTCATGCCATCGGCTATGCGTTGCACTGGCCGGATCGGCAGGACCTACCGGTCGACCGTCTGAACCTTACAAAGCTGGGCCAGCTGCGCTTTCAGGACCCAGACGAAGCCCGTTTTCCGGCACTGCGCCTTGCCCGCAACGTGATGCAACGTGGCGGCCTGTCCGGAGCCGTGTTCAACGCCGCAAAGGAACGGGCGCTAGACCTGTTCATCGCGCACCGCATCAGCTTTCCCGAGATGGCCTGGATCGTCGAAAGTGTTTTAGACAGATTTGAGTCGTCAGACGGCCTTCTTGATGCCTCTTTAACCCTTGATAACGTACTGCAAACGGACCATCTGGCACGTAAGTGGGCAGAAGAAGCCGTAATGCAGAAAGCAGGATAGAAATTTGGACGTACTCTCTCTGATCCCTCAATTTGGCAACCTTCTTTATACCATCGTTGCCTTTGTGATCGCTCTGTCCGTCATCGTCGCGGTGCATGAATACGGCCACTATATTGTTGGTCGCTGGTCCGGCATCCATGCTGAGGTGTTTTCGATCGGGTTCGGCCCGGTACTGTGGAGCCGTATCGACAAACGCGGGACGCGCTGGCAGATCGCGGCGCTGCCTTTTGGAGGTTACGTCAAGTTCCTGGGGGATGCGAACGCCGCGTCGGGTAAAGACGAAGGCGCGATGCAGGAGATCATCGAACAAAGCCCCGAAGAATTGCGCCGAACAATGCATGGTGCACCATTGTGGGCACGGGCAGCGACTGTTGCTGCAGGGCCGGTATTCAACTTCGTGATGTCCATTGTGGTATTCGGCCTGATTTTTATGTCTCAGGGCGTAACGCGTGAGCCTTTGACCGTTGGTGAGCTACGCTCGCTGCCTGGAACGGTTCAGGAATTGCAGGACGGCGACGAAATCGTCGCTATTGCAGGGCTGTCAGTGCCTGAGTTCGATCAGCAGGGGGCTTGGTCCGACTTTACCGAGAATCTGCCGGTTAAACGGGAATTGGATTACACGGTTATCCGAAATGGACAAACGATGGATGTGTCAGGTCCGTGGTTATTCCCGGCGCTGATCCAGCAAGTCGTTCCACGCAGCGCGGCGATGGATATTGACCTGAAGGCCGGCGACGTAATCACGTCGATTAACGGCGATCCGATCTTTGCTTTTGCGCAACTTAAAGAGCATGTTGAAGGATCGGACGGAAAAGTTCTGTTGCTGAACGTCTGGCGCGATGGGGCCGAGCATGAATTTGCATTGGCCCCACGCCGCACAGATGAGCCACAGCCTGAAGGTGGCTTTGTAACTCATTGGCGAATTGGAATTGTTGGGGGCATGGCGCTGGAGCCGGCAACCGAACCAGCGGGTCTTTTGTCTTCACTATCTGGTGGTGTTCAGCAGACCATACGCATTGTCGAGAGTTCTTTGTCGGGCGTCTGGCATATGGTGACGGGGGCGATCAGTACCTGCAATATGTCCGGCCCTATCGGCATAGCGGAAACCTCGGGTGCTATGGCCAGCCAGGGCGCACAGAATTTCATTTTCTTCATTGCCGTTCTGTCAACCGCCGTAGGTTTGCTGAATCTGTTTCCCATCCCCGCTCTGGATGGGGGCCATCTGGTTTTCTATGCGTACGAGGCCGTGGCAGGCAAACCGCCTAGCGATGGAGTTTTGCGGGTTCTGATGGGTGTCGGTGTATCGCTGATTCTCGGACTTATGGTTTTTTCGGTTACGAACGACCTGTTCTGCTGATTGTGACATTGATCTCAAGAAAATGCCGCATTTCCGCCCCATTCTCAGGGTAAATTCTCTGTCAGAAAGTGCCCCGTGTCAGAGGTAGTTATGACAAAAGCCCTGCGTAAATCCGCCAAAAGCTTTGGGTGTCTGTTTGTATTGAATTGGGACACTCTGCTATTTTTCGGTGCGACCGCCGTCGCAATGGGTGGCTGGGCTTATTTGATCACCATGTGATTCTTCTGACCGGTATTGAAATACAGACATGGCGGCCTTCGGGCCGCTTTCTGTTTTGGTCTTTTGACAAGGCCAAATATTCTCGCTAATCAGCATTAAAGTCCAAAAATATTGGGTAGTGAAAAATATGACTGACAGGCGAGACGCGGGCACATCCTGCGGGGGGCGGAAGCGGGAAAACAAGATTTTGTGGCGGTCACTAACAAGTATTTTCCTTTTGACTTTGATAGGTTTTCTGCCGCTTCCGCATACTGCGTGGGCACAGAATTTCGTTTTCAATTCATTTGATGTCGAAGGCAACCGACGGATAGAAACATCAACCATTATCGCGCGAACTGGGATCGAACTGGGTCAGTCGGTATCCACGGGTGAACTGAATGATGCCTTTCAGCGTTTGCTTGACAGTGGTGTTTTTGAAACAGTCGAACTGACGCCACGTGGAAGTACGTTGGTAATCGAAGTTGCAGAATATCCGACGATCAACCAGATCAGTGTCGAAGGAAACAGCCGTATCAAAGACGATGTTCTGCTTGAGGCTATTTCGTCCGAACCGCGACGTGTTTTTACACCCCAGGTCGCAGAGGCCGACGCTGATCTGATCGCCGAGATTTATTCGTCGCAGGGCCGTGTGTCAGCTACGGTTATTCCACGCATCATTCGCCGCAGCGACAATCGTGTGGACTTGGTTTTCGAAGTCGCCGAAGGGACCACGATTGAAGTTGAACGTGTCAGCTTTGTTGGTAACCGCGCCTATTCAGATCGACGTCTGCGTCGGGTTCTGGAATCCAAACAGGCGAACATCCTGCGGACATTCATTCGTAGCGATACGTTCATCGCTGACCGGATCGAGTTCGACAAACAGGTCATTCGGGATTTCTATCTGTCCCGCGGCTATGTGGATTTTCGGGTCAACAGCGCGAATGTAGAATTTACCCGCGAGCGTGATGCTTTCTTCCTGGTGATGAACATCACCGAAGGTCAGAAATTCTCGTTCGGTCAGATCACGACCGTTAGCGAAATCCCGGGTGTGGACGCGGCACCGTATCAGGACGCGTTGAAAATCCGACCGGGTGTGACTTATACGCCTTCGCTGGTTGAAAACTCGATTGCACGGATGGAGCGTCTAGGCATCAAGCAGGGCGTGGACTTTCTGCGCGTTGAGCCACGCGTGACGCGCAATGCACGGGATCTGACTTTGGATGTTCAGTTTGTTCTGACCAAAGGTCCCCGTATTTTCGTCGAACGGATCGACATTGAGGGTAACACAACCACACTTGATCGGGTGATCCGTCGCCAATTCGATACCGTAGAGGGTGACCCGTTCAATCCGCGTGAAATCCGTCAGGCGGCCGAGCGCATTCGGGCCCTAGGTTTCTTTGCAACGGCCGATGTTGAGCCGCGCGAAGGGTCGACACCCAGCCAGGTGATTGTGGACGTGGATGTCGAAGAACAACCGACCGGCTCACTGAGCCTGGGTGGCAGTTACTCGGTCTCTGATGGTTTTGGTGTTGCGATTGGTCTGAGCGAATCCAACTTCCTTGGGCGCGGGCAAACAGTCGGGCTCAGCCTGTCGACCGCGCAGGACGCTGAACAATACACAGTGAACTTTTCAGAACCATTCCTGTTGGGCCGCAAGCTGCGTTTCGATTTGGGGCTTGGCCTTTCCACGACAAACTCGAGCTTTGCCAGCTATGACACCGAGACGTTGTTCTTCCGTCCTCAGCTAAGTTACGCGATTGGCGAGTTGTCAACGTTGCGCCTGCGCTATGGTTGGTCAAACAGTGAAATGACCCAGCAGGACGATGAAATCAACGGCGCGGTCATTTCTTCAGAGATCGCTCAGGGTGAGCGCACGACAAGCTCACTGGGAATTTCTTACGTCTATGACAGCCGGATTGGCGGATTGAATCCAAACGCCGGTGTATTGTTTGAAGCGGGTATTGATGCGGCTGGACTGGGCGGAGATAATGAATACTTCAAGTCGACTGCCCGTGGTGTCGCCCAAGCCCGCGTCTGGAACGAAGAGGTTGTTCTGAGGGCCACTGTCGAAGTTGGAGCACTGCACTGGAGAGGTGACGATTTCAGCCGCACCCTTGACCGTTTTGTACTGGGTCCCAGCATCTTCCGCGGATTTGAGCCCGCTGGTGTTGGCCCACGCGACCTGTCCAACGGCCAGGATGACGCGATCGGTGGCAACTACTATTGGGTGACGCGTCTGGAATCTGATTTTCCTCTGGGTCTGCCCGAAGAATTTGGACTGCGTGGTGGCGTGTTCTATGATTTCGGTAATCTCTACAATCTGAACGACGTAAACACGTCTGGTGCCAACATTGTAGGCGAGGATGGATCTATCCGTCACGTGATTGGCGTTTCAGTTCTTTGGGAAACCCCGTTTGGTCCGCTGCGCTTTAACTTCTCGAAGGCGTTGAAAAAGGAAGACTTTGACAAAGAGCAGAACTTTGACCTGACAGTTCAGGCCCGGTTCTGATCCTGGATGTTTGAAGCGGTACTCATGAAACTGCAGGGCCCTTTTCGGGCCCTGTGCGTTTTTCTGATCTTCGCATTCTCAGGTTCTGCGCTGGCACAACAACTAGGGGTCCCGCAAACCAGCGTCGTGACTTTATCCAGCGAACGTTTGTTTACTGAATCGGCTTTCGGTCAACGTGTTCTTAGCGAAATCGAGGCAGAAGGCATACTGCTGGGGGAAGAAAACGAGCGTATCGTCGCCGAGTTGAGCGGCGAGGAAAAGGTTCTGACGGAACAACGCGAAACCATGACAGCTGAAGAGTTTCGTCCTCTGGCTGATGCTTTTGACGAAAAGGTTCAGTCGCATCGGGAAGGGCAGCGCGCGAAACTGGACGTGCTGTCGCGCCGCAGTGAAGAAGCGCGGCAAAGGTTCCTGGAACTTGCACAGCCGGTGTTGATTGATCTGCTCCGCGACTCTGGGGCTTCGATCATTATTGAGCGGTCCAGCGTGTTCCTGAGCTCGGACCGCACTGATATCACCGATGCCGCCATTGCGCGGATCAATACGGTGATCGGCGACGGCAGTACCGTCGAAAACGGGGTCAACGAATAGGTTTGCTTGCCCTTACTGCGCGGTATTGCTAACCACGCCGCAAACAGAAATCCAGAACGGGACAATGACACCATGAGCACGGAAACCCAAAGCGCCGATATTCAGTTGATCCAACGGATCTTGCCGCACCGCTATCCGTTTCTGTTGGTCGATAAGGTGGTGGATATCGCGGGCTATCAGTCAGCCGTTGGCATCAAGAACGTTACCATGAACGAGCCGCATTTTCAGGGCCATTTCCCGGGCACTCCGATCATGCCCGGCGTAACGATTGTCGAGGCGATGGCGCAGACTGCGGGTGTGATGTTGGGCGTCGGCATGGACGTGATCGACAGCGAACTGCTGATCTATTTCATGAACATCGACAAGTGCAAATTCCGCCGCAAAGTTATCCCGGGCGATGTGCTTGAGATGCACGTGGAAACCGTGCGCGGCAAGAAGGGCGGCAAAATCTTCAAGTTCAGCGGCCGTGCGACAGTTGATGGCGAAGTGGCAGCCGAGGCTGAATTCTCGGCCTATGTCGATTGGGACATGGAAAAAACAACATGAGTGGCATTCACCCAAGCGCAATCATCGAAGACGGTGCGCAGATCGGTGAAGGCTGCATCATCGGGCCGTTCTGTTTTGTCGGTAGTCAGGTCAAACTGGGCGACGGGGTCGAACTGAAATCGCATGTCGTCGTGACCGGCGATACCCGGATCGGTGATGAGTCCGTGATCTTCAATTTCTCGGTGATTGGAGAAATTCCGCAGGACCTTAAGTTCGGAGGCGAGGACACTCGGCTGGAGATCGGCAAACGAAACCGCATTCGCGAGCATGTTACGGTGAATACCGGAACCGAAGGCGGTGGCGGTGTGACCCGGATCGGCGACGATTGTCTGTTGATGGCGGGTGTCCATGTGGCGCATGACGTTCAGATCGGCAATCGGGTAATTATGGTGAACCATGCCGGTGCCGCAGGTCACTGTGTCATCGAGGATGACGTGATTGTGGGTGGTATTTCCGGCCTGCACCAGTGGGTGCGCGTGGGCCGTGGTGCAATCATCGGGGCGCTGACCATGGTGGCCAATGATGTGATACCTTACGGGCTAGTTCAGGCGCCTCGGGGCGAATTGGACGGGCTGAATCTTGTTGGCCTCAAACGGCGCGGTGTTTCGCGCGAAGATATTTCAGCGCTGCGCGCTGCATTTCGCGAGTTGTCGACCGGCGATGGGACCTTCATGGAGCGCGCGCACCGGGTGGGTGCCGACAACGAAAGCGAATACGTGCAGCGGATCGTGGATTTCGTGACCGGGCAATCGGATCGCTCTTTCCTGACGCCGAGGAAATAAACTGATGCTGGCATTGATTGCTGGAACGGGCGCATTGCCAAGCGAAGTGGTTGACCAACTTTCCGACCGTCCACTGATCTGCGCGATGGAAGGGTTCACACCCGACACGCTGACTGTAGATATCGTCTTTCCGTTGGAACGGTTGGGGAGCTTCCTTGCAGAGCTGAAAACGCGCGGTGTAACCGAGATTTGCATGGCAGGCGCGGTTCGTCGTCCTGCCATTGATCCATCGCGCATCGATACGGCCACGATGCCTCTGGTTCCGGTATTGCAGCAGGCAATGATGTCCGGGGATGATGGGGCCTTGCGCGCTGTGATCGGCATATTCCAAGACGCCGGGCTAACCGTTCGCGCCGCGCACGAGATTGCTCCGGTATTGCTACCGAAACTCGGTTGCCTGACCGAGACGCAACCGTCCGATGCAGATCTGTCCGATGCAGACAGGGCTGCCGGTATTCTTCGGGCGATGGGCACGGCAGATATCGGTCAGGCCTGTGCAGTGCTGAAAGGCCAAGCACTTGCGGTCGAAAGCATCTATGGCACGGACTGGATGCTGCAATCCCTGACGCAACGACCGGATGCGGGCGGAGGCGTTCTGTTCAAAGCGCCAAAACCCGATCAAGACCGCCGCGCTGACTTGCCGACCATCGGTCCAGGTACTGTTTCCGGCGCTGTTGCTGCCGGGCTGGCAGGTATTGTCATCGAAAAAGGCGGAGTAATCGTGTTGCAGCAGGATCGTGTCATCGACGAATGCAACCGTCTGGGCCTGTTTCTGTATGTGCGCGAGCGGGCCATCTGATGCGGGTCTTCCTGGTCGCCGGTGAACCTTCGGGCGACCGTTTGGGCGGCGCATTGATGGAAGGTCTGCGCAGTCTTATCCCCGATATTCAATTCGACGGAGTTGGCGGGCCGCTGATGCAGGCTCAGGGCTTGGAGAGCCGTTTTCCAATGGCCGAACTGTCGGTCATGGGCCTAATTGAGGTCCTGCCCAAGTTCTTCCACCTGAAACGCCGGATCGCCGAGACTGCACAGGCCGTTCTGGATACGCAGCCTGACGTATTGATCACCATCGACAGTCCAGATTTTTCACTACGTGTCGCCAAGCAAGTCAAAGCACAAAGCGATATCCGAACCGTGCACTATGTCGCGCCCAGTGTCTGGGCCTGGCGACCGGGCCGCGCCGATAAGATGGCCAAGGTGATCGACCACGTATTGGCGCTGTTGCCATTCGAGCCGCCCTATATGGAACGCGCCGGGATGGAATGCGATTTCGTCGGCCATCCGGTGGCCAGCGAACCGGTGGCATCGGACAAGGATATCCAAAATTTTCGCGCGGCCTACAAACTTGGAGACGCACCGATCATTCTGGCCCTGCCGGGTTCGCGCGGCGGTGAGATTGAGCGTCTGGCCCCGGTCTTTGGTGAGGCATTGCGCCTTTATCTGAACGACAGGCCGGACGCGCGCATTGTGGTACCTGCCGTTGCGCATATGGTGGATGCCGTCGCTGGACATGTGGAGGGCTGGCCGGGAGATCCTGTTGTCGTTGATCCGCGCGATATGCCTTCGGATCAGGCGCAGGCGCAGAAACGGGCCGCGTTTGCTGCTTCTGAACTGTCGCTGGCCGCGTCGGGTACGGTTTCGCTGGAACTGGCCGCGCAAGCCACTCCGATGGTGATTGCCTACAACCTGAACTGGCTGACCACTCTTATAGCGAAGCGGATGGTTAAGTTGGATACTGTAACGCTTGTCAATCTGGTGGCCGAAACCCTGACGGTTCCTGAATGTTTGCTGGATGACTGCCAGCCGGAACAGATCGCGGCGGCGTTGAGGCAAGTCTCGGCAGCACCCGATGCACAGCGCGGTGCTATGACCCTCACGATGGAACGTCTGGGGCGCGGTGGCGAGGCACCTGGTTTACGAGCGGCCAAGGCCGTTCTCACGCGGATGAACGCGTGATGCTGGACTTCGTTCTTTTTGGCCTATCGGCCTTTATGGCTCAGATTCTGACCAATCTGGACAATCTGGCAGCGTTGCTGGCGCTGACGCTGGTGTCAGGGGCCAAACGCTCGGTCGTCGGTTTCCTGCTTGCGCAGGTGATCGTGATCAGCGCGGCACTTTTGTTGGCGCTGGGGGTCGAAGACGTGGTGCCGCACTGGGCCGGGTATCTGGGCCTGATTCCGCTGAGCCTGGGGATTCTGGCGTTGATCCGGCAAAAACGAGGGTCCGACACAGAGACTCGCCCCAATCTGGATACTGGGGCGTCGGTCATCATGGTCACGCTGCTGTTTATCAGCCTATCGATGGATACTTTTGCGGTTCTTGCGCCTCTGCTGGCGGACTCCGCTCCCGCGTTCAGAACAGCTGGTGTAATCGGGGCGGTGCTGGCAGCACTTGGTCTGGCAACCGTGGCGCTGTTGGGGGCAAAGGCACCGTTCATGAGCGGTACGCTGGCCCAGCGACTGGAACGATTGGTCCCTTATGTGATGATTTGCGCCGGGCTCTATATTCTCAGCAACTCGTGGACGGACGCTATTTAGTACCCACGCCAAATCCAACCGCCGCCAAAGATGCGACTGCCTTCCGACGCATAGAATACACAGGCCTGACCCGGCGAGACACCTTCTTCCGGTGTCAGCAATTCAACTTCGGCCGTGGTATCGGACAGGGGGCGAATGATCGCCTCACGCGGGGGGCGAGTCGAGCGTACCTTGACCAAAACATGCCATTCGTCCCGTGATGTGAACGGCTCATTCCCCAGCCAATTGATCTCACGCACTGGAATGGTGCGGGTGGCCAGCATTTCCTTGGGACCGACAACGACCTGTTTTGTGTCCACGTCCAGTTTCACGACGTACAAAGGGTCACTCAGGCCACCGATGCCCAGACCACGGCGTTGACCGATGGTGTAGTGGATCACGCCGTTATGTTGCGCCAGAACGCGACCGTCGGCATGCACGATCTCACCGGGTTCCGCCGCGCCGGGGCGCAGCTTTTCGATGACGCTGGCATAGTTGCCGTTGGGCACAAAACAGATATCCTGACTGTCCGGCTTGTCGGCCACTGCCAACCCGTACTGCGCCGCCATCTCGCGTGTTGCGTCCTTTGAGGGCAGGTGACCCAGAGGGAAGCGCAGGAAGTCCAGCTGTTCTGGCGTGGTCGAGAACAAAAAGTAGGATTGATCCCGGTTCGCATCTTCGGCGCTGTGCAGCTCTGGCCCGTTCGGCCCCATCTTGCGTTGGATATAGTGTCCGGTGGCCATGCAATCGGCCTCAAGGTCCTTGGCTGTTTCCAGCAAGTCCTTGAACTTAACCCGTTCGTTACAGCGAATGCAGGGCACCGGAGTAGCACCTGCCAGATAGCTGTCCGCGAATTCGTCAATTACCGCGTCTTTAAAGATGTTCTCGTAGTCCAGAACATAGTGCGGGAATCCGCGTTCCTCGGCCACACGCCGCGCGTCGTGGATATCGATTCCCGCACAGCAGGCACCTTTCTTTGCCAACGCCGCCCCGTGATCGTACAGCTGCAGCGTAACACCGACCACGTCATAGCCTTGGTCGGCCAGATAGGCTGCGACAACGGAACTGTCCACACCGCCTGACATGGCAACAACTACCCGCGTTTCCGAGGGCGGTTTGGCAAAGCCAAGCGAATTGAGTTGTGTCTCGGCGGCGAGGGCCATGGTGATTCCAGTGCGGGTTAAGAAAGACCGGCAGAATATAGGAAAATTCTACACACTCTCAAGGGGCGGTTTCATCCGACATTAAGTAGGGTGGTGTCACCTTTGTCGCAGAACGAAGAGGGTCAGAATATGTTTTTGCACAAAGTTGAGGGTCCAAGATCCGTAACCCTACCGGATGGCACGGTTTTATCGCGCGCCGATCTGCCACCAAAGGAGACGACACGCTGGGTCGCGTCGCGCAAGGCGATCGTCGTGCGAGGGGTGGTTTATGGGCTAATCTCACTTTCCGACGCCAAAAAAAGATACGGGTTAAGCGATGAGGAATTCAACGCTTGGGTTTCGGCCGTTGCCGAGCACGGAACAGACGCGTTGAAGGTAACCGCGTTAAAAAAATATCGACAACCTAAAGATGAAAGGGAATAAATGATTCAACGGTAACGTCAGATTAACCATTTTTGAGCAGGCTCATTCCGAATTGGTAAATTGACCCGAATTGGAGCAGTAAATGCGTATACTTCTTGTCGAGGATGATCCGACCACGTCCAAAAGCATCGAACTGATGCTGACACACGCAAATCTTAACGTTTATGCGACGGACCTTGGCGAGGAAGGCATCGATTTAGCAAAATTATATGACTACGATCTGATCCTGCTGGACCTGAACCTGCCGGATATGAACGGTCACGAAGTTCTGCGACAATTACGCATTTCACGGGTGGAAACGCCGATCCTGATCCTGTCGGGTGCTGATGATACTGAAAGCAAGATCAAAGGCTTCGGTTTCGGCGCTGATGACTACATGACCAAACCTTTCCATCGCGAAGAACTGGTGGCCAGAATTCACGCCATCATTCGCCGGTCAAAAGGGCATTCGCAATCCATCATCCACACAGGACGGGTGGCTGTGAACCTTGATGCCAAAACGGTCGAAGTTGAAGGCAAGGCCGTTCACTTGACTGGCAAGGAATACCAGATGCTCGAGCTGTTGAGCTTGCGCAAGGGAACAACGCTGACCAAAGAAATGTTCCTGAACCACCTGTATGGTGGCATGGACGAGCCCGAGTTGAAAATCATTGACGTTTTCATCTGTAAACTTCGCAAAAAGCTCAGCAACGCCACTGGCGGTGAGAATTATATCGAAACGGTCTGGGGCCGAGGCTATGTCCTGCGCGATCCGCAAGCCAACAGTGTTGATGAAACGCGGATGGCGGTTGGGGCATGATTTGAACATGGTCGCCCGTGGTCCGGGGCGACCTTCTTCACTCACTGAACAGCACGTCTGGACCTGACCATGACCTCGCCCTATCACTGAGGTCCAAGACTATGTGACAGGGCGAGGCCATGAGCAAATTGATTCCGGTATCTGACCTGACTGAAGAAGCCGCGCGTGCTGAGCTGGCACAATTGGCTGAACAGTTGGCACGGGCAAACACGCTGTATCACAGCGAAGACGCCCCCGAGATTTCAGATGCCGAATACGACGCGCTCAAGCGCAGAAATGCAAAAATCGAAAACCGTTTTCCGCATTTAACGCGGGCTGACAGCCCCTCGGATCAGGTTGGTGCCCGTCCGGCTGACGGATTTTCAAAAGTCATCCATGCCGTTCGTATGATGTCGTTGGGCAATGCGTTCGACGATGAAGACGTACGGGATTTTGACCGCTCGATCCGGAAATACCTGGGTTTAGAGGTCTCCAAACCCTTGTCTTATACGGCTGAGCCAAAAATCGACGGACTGTCGCTTTCCTTGCGCTATGAAAAAGGCAAGCTGGTTCAGGCCGCCACACGTGGGGACGGAGAAGTGGGCGAAAACGTCTCTGCGAATGCTCGAACGATCTCTGACATCCCCCAGACCTTGGAAAATGCGCCGGATGTTCTGGAGGTGCGGGGAGAGGTCTACATGTCTCATGAAGACTTCGAAAAATTGAACGCGCGGCAAGAGACGGCAGGTGAAAAAACTTTCGCCAACCCACGGAATGCCGCAGCGGGGTCTTTGCGGCAATTGGATGCGTCTGTCACTCGGGCCCGCCCACTGCGGTTCTTTGCCTATGCTTGGGGAGAGCTGTCCGATCCACTGGCAGAAACTCAAATGAAGGCAATTGATCGATTGCATGCGTTTGGATTTGTGACCAACCCTCTGACCCAGCTATGTGAAACCACGGATCAGATGCTGACGCATTACCGCGGCATTGAGGCTCAGCGGTCCACCCTCGGGTATGATATCGACGGCGTCGTCTACAAAGTAAATGATCTGTCTTTGCAGGCGCGTCTGGGTTTTCGATCCACAACCCCCCGATGGGCGATTGCGCATAAGTTTCCGGCAGAACTGGCTTGGACCCGGCTTGAAGCGATCGACATTCAGGTTGGTCGTACCGGCGCGCTCAGCCCGGTTGCCAGGCTGCATCCGGTCACTGTCGGCGGTGTTGTCGTGTCGAACGCGACCTTGCACAACGAAGACTACATTGGGGGCCGTGACGCCAAGGGCGAGACAATCCGTGATGGCAAGGACATTCGGGTCGGAGACTGGGTGCAAGTCTATCGCGCTGGTGACGTAATTCCGAAATTGGCGGATGTCGACATCTCAAAACGGCCCGAAGAGGCGGAACCGTTCCAATTTCCAAAAACTTGCCCCGAATGCAACAGTGACGCCGTGCGCGAAGAAGGTGACGCCGTGCGTCGCTGTACTGGCGGTGTTATTTGCCCGGCGCAAGCGGTGGAAAAGCTGAAACATTTCGTCTCTCGCAAGGCCTTTGACATCGAAGGGTTGGGGGCAAAGCAGATCGAGATGTTTTATGATGATCCGGACCTACCGGTCAGGACGCCGGTTGATATCTTTACTTTGCAAACACGAGACGCCGCAAATCTGAACAAACTGGCCAACCGCAAAGGCTGGGGCACACAAAGTGCTGGCAATTTGTGGGTGGCTATCGACGAGAAACGCAAGATTCCCTTTGGTCGGCTGCTTTTTGCGCTGGGTATTCGGCATGTGGGTGAGGCCGCGTCGAACCTGATTGCAACGCACTACGGTAATTGGGCCGACTTTGAACGCGCTATTACGACGGCGGCGGGTTTTGAAGGCCCTGAATGGGAGGATTTGATCGGCGTCGATGGCGTTGGAGAGATCATGGCGCGCGCGCTCGTGTCGGCCTTCGCGCAAGAGGCCGAGCGCGCTAGTATTGATGCACTGGTCGCCCAGTTGGACGTGCAAGAAGCGAAACGTCCCGATACTGCTGGCAGCCCGGTTGCTGGCAAAACGGTCGTCTTCACAGGCACGTTGGAAAAGATGACACGCGCCGAGGCCAAGGCACGGGCCGAAGCACTTGGGGCCAAGGTCTCGGGTTCCGTCAGCAAAAAGACCGATCTGCTGGTGGCGGGCCCCGGTGCCGGCTCCAAGGCCAAGAAGGCCGCTGAGCTAGGTATTGAAACACTTGACGAAGATGGCTGGCTGCAGCTGATCGGATCTGCATGAGCGGCCGCCCGGAAAGCCTGTTCCCCCTGTTTGCGGGCTTGGAAACGTTGGATGGTGTCGGCCCGAAGACGGCTCAGGCGCTGGTTCAGGCGGGAACGGATTCACCGCGTGACGTATTGTTCAACCTGCCTTACGCCGTGATTGATCGCCGCCGTCGCGAAACAATACAGGGCGTTGACCTACCGACGACACTGACGGTTGAAGTCACCGTTGGCACGCACAGGCCTTCCCGTAATAAGGGTGGCGCTTACCGGGTGCATGTTGAAGACAGTCAGGCGGACTTCCAACTGGTATTTTTTCACGCGCGCGGTGATTACCTGAAACGCGCTTTGCCGGAAGGCTCGCGGCGGGTGATCTCGGGTAAACTGGAACTGTTCGACGGGATGGCGCAAATGGTGCACCCGGATCACATGCTACCTTTGGAAGAAGCGCAGAACATACCAGATTTTGAGCCAGTGTATCATCTGACGCAGGGTATCACGCAAAAAACGGCTTACAAGGCGGCCCGCAGCGCGTTGTCGCGGGCCCCAGAGTTGGCCGAGTGGATTGACCCGGCCCTGATGTCGAAACAGGAATGGGCCAATTGGGCAAACTCTGTGGCGGCAGCACATAACCCTCTAGGCGCCGACGACGTGGCCGCTTTTGCGCCTGCTCGGGAGCGACTGGCTTATGACGAGTTGTTCGCGCATCAATTGACGCTGGCATTGGCGAGGCAGAGGGAACGCAAGTCTCGGGGCGTCGTCAGCGTTGGGACAGGTGCCTTGCAAGCAAAGGTTCTTGCCAACCTCCCTTACAAACCCACAGGGGCGCAACTGCAGGCAATAGATGAAATCTCCGAAGATATGGCTTCGGGCGTGCGGATGAACCGTTTGCTGCAAGGCGATGTGGGCGCAGGTAAAACACTGGTGGCGTTCATGGCCTTGCTCATCGCAGTTGAGGCGGGTGGGCAGGGTGTCATGATGGCACCAACCGAAATTCTGGCTCGGCAACACCTGGAGGGGCTGCACCCCCTGGCCGAAGAGGCTGGGGTCGTGCTTGAAATCCTTACAGGCCGCGACAAGGGGGCGGAACGGCGCGCAAAACTCGAGGCGCTTAAGAACGGTGATATTCAGATCCTGGTCGGTACACATGCCGTGTTCCAGAGCGACGTTGAATTCAAGGCACTTCGGTTGGCTATCGTCGACGAACAGCACCGGTTTGGTGTTCGGCAAAGGATGGAACTGTCAGAAAAAGGGCAGGGTGCAGATGTTCTGGTGATGACCGCCACTCCGATCCCACGCAGCTTGGCACTGGCGCAATACGGAGACATGGACGTTTCTGTGCTGGATGAAAAACCACCAGGAAGGAAGCCGATCAAAACTGCTGTTATCAGCACGGATCGTATGGATGAGGTCGTGACCCACCTGCGTCGGGCTATTGACGAAGGGCGGCAGTGCTATTGGGTGTGTCCTCTGGTTGACGAATCCGAGGTTTCGAACCTGACAGCGGCTGAGGAAAGGTTCAAACGCCTGCGCGCCATTTTGGGTGAAGGGACGGTCGGGTTGGTGCATGGCCAGATGCCACCAGCGGATAAAGACGCTGCAATGAAGGCGTTTCAGGATGGGCAGACCAAGGTCCTGGTTGCCACAACTGTAATCGAGGTTGGGGTGAACGTTCCGAATGCCTCGATCATGGTCATTGAACGGGCCGAAATCTTTGGACTGGCACAGCTGCACCAGTTGCGCGGTCGCGTTGGGCGGGGCGAGGCGGATTCCACCTGCTTGCTGATGTATCAGCCGCCGCTCAGCGAAGGTGGACGGAAACGGCTTGAGGTGCTGCGTGAAACCGAAGACGGGTTTCGAATCTCAGAAACCGATCTGCAGATGCGTGGAGCTGGCGATCTAATCGGGACTGCGCAATCCGGGTTGCCTAAATTCCGTATTGCGGACTTAGAAAGACAGGCCGGGTTGATGGCCACAGCACAGACCGATGCGCGGGCATTGCTGTCGGCTGACCCTCAACTGCGATCGGATCGGGGGCAGGCGGCGCGTGTTCTGCTGTGGCTTATGAAACAGGATCAGGCAATTCGTTTGATTTCAGTGGGTTAGGCACCTATTTCTCTTTTAGTTCACAAATGTTCTCAAAAAGTTCTTTACCGACTCGTCAAAATATGAGAACAAAAGGTCAACAAAGGATTAAATCTCGACCGGAGGTGAGACCATGCTGACCCAGATCAAGACCGCCCTGAGCCGCTCGCAATCGACGATTTTGCAGGATGCTGTTGGGGCCGTGTCTTTGGTGGTCATGCTGATGGTTGCCCTTCACCTACCCGGAGCGTTCTAAGCCTTTCTGCCTGCGATCTCGTGCCGATCATACCGTGCTGTCATCCCCATTTCAGTCAAGGGTGACCTGCCTGTCCCATTTCCCTTGAGGGGCCAGCCTCGGCCCCGTGCGGCTATCCGGACCCCACACGAGACACGCACAACCTGCCGCCGCCCTTTCCGCCCGGAAGGTGCGGCGGTTTTTTTTTAGAGCTGGCCGGTTTTCATAATCTCGAGAAGCGCCGACAGAACGGAATTCACCGCGACCGAGGCCAGGATCATGCCCATCACCCGGCTGATAATCGCAGCACCCGAAGAGCGGATAACCCGGATTATCGGGTCTGCCAACAGCATCAAAACAAACGAAATCAGAATAACGGACAGCATCACCAGCGCTGTAATGCCCTGATCCGCCGCGCTGTACCGGTTGTTATCGGTTAAAATCACGATGGCTAGCATTGCACCGGGTGACGCCAAGGACGGCACTGCCAGAGGGAAAATTGCCGGATTCGGCTTGTTGGCGGAAATTTCCAACTCTTCCTCGGCTTCGTGTTGTTCGACAACCTGTTTGCTTTCGCCAAAGATCATTGTCAGTGCAAAGAGGAACAGAATGATGCCGCCCGCGACCTGGAACGAATTCAGCCCGATATCCAAAGCCTCGATCAGCAATTGACCGAAAACCAGGAAGAATAGAAGAACCCCGGCACTGACCAGCGCGGCGAGCAGGGCGGTTTTGCGACGGGCCGTTGCTGTGAGGCCCGCAGTGACGGCTATGAAAACAGGAATTGTCCCAATCGGATCAATAACGACCCAGAGCGTAACAAAGTGTTCAAGCAATTTTTCCAATCCAATCCCCCCAACATCATGCGGGGTGATTAAACCGGATTGCCCGCAAAAATACCAATGTTATGCGCAATTAGCCTGTTCAGCCTGCCGTACCGCTTCAACTGTGGCTTCCAGCGCCAGCAGAATTGACGCATGGCGATTCTTGTAGTCCCGCGCGGGGATCAACACCTCGAGCCCGTCAAACGGCGCATCCGGGGCCGGGCCTTCCTTTTTCAGCATCGCTGCCAATTGATCACGTGCGGTTTCTACTTGCGCTCGTGTCGCCCCGATGATGGCGCTGCCCACGACAGAGGCCGAAGCCTGACCAAGCGCACAGGCTTTGACGTCCTGCCCGAAATCCGAGATCTTGCCATCCTGCATTTTCACATCCACGGTCACCGTCGACCCGCACAGGGGTGAGCGTTTTTTCACCGTGGCATCAGGATTCTCAAGCCGATCCAGATGCGGAATGTCCGCAGCCAGCGCCAGAATTCGGCCGGAATAGAGCTTTATCAGGTCGTTCTCGCCGGACATGGCTTTCCCTCGTTGTCTGTTCCCCATACATAGTGAGCATCTACCGGGATGCAAAAGGTTTTTCTCATGTCTGCCACCGTTGCGTTTGATCCGTCGTCTCTGAAGTTTAATGAGGCTGGACTGATCCCTGTCATCGCCCAGGATGCAAGCTCGGGTGAGGTGTTGATGATGGCTTGGATGAACACGCAAGCTATTGAGAAGACGCTAGAAACCGGGCGTGTCACCTATTGGTCGCGGTCACGGCAATCGTTTTGGATCAAGGGTGAAACCTCGGGTCATGTGCAGGAACTGATGGATTTCCGGTTCGATTGCGACCGCGATTGTTTGCTGGTTCTGGTGCGTCAAACCGGTGCTGCGTGCCACACAAACCGCCGAACATGTTTCTACACTTCCGTGCGCGATGGTGACGAAATTGAGCTGATGTCACCTATGGAGTGACACGATCACAGCCCGACCGTCGCCCGAATATCTGCTGGTGACGCTCCCTCGGCGCGGTACTTCAGAATCGCCCGTGCGTCGTCACGCTTAGCCAGACGTTTGCCTGTATCGTCCCGGATCAGACGATGGTGGAGGTATTGCGGTGTCGGCAAACCCAGCAGAACTTGAAGCACGACATGAATGCGGGTGGCTTCGAACAAGTCCTGACCGCGTACGACATGAGTGATGCCTTGCTCGGCGTCATCCAGCACCACGGAAAGGTGATAGGACGTTCCCATATCGCGCCGCGATAAGACGACGTCACCAATCGTGTCCGTTAACTCACTCAAAGAGAACGTGATAGTGCCTGTTTCACCGTTTGGTCCTGTGCCAGCTTCGTAAAACTCGCCAACTTTTCCATTGGGCTGGTCCGAGCCTGTTAGAAACCGGCCAGCAGCGGCCATATCCAATCTCAAAGGAATGTCCTTTGGGCGTAATGTGCCTCGTCTTTTATCACGACAGGTGCCGGGATATATGATCCCGTCCGGCCCGTGCAGTGGCGCTCCTTCCTGTGGCGCGCTGGCTGCGGCGGCGATATCTTTGCGGTTGCAGGTGCAGGGGTAGAGCAGACCGCGCGCCCACAGATCATCCAGAGCTTTGTTATATACTGCCATCCGTTCACACTGACGCATGACTGGCTCAGGCCAATTTAATCCCAGCCATTGCAGATCATCATAGATCTGGTCTTCCCAGTGTGGCCGGGATCGAGATTGGTCGATATCTTCAATCCGCAGAAGGAACTGACCGTGTTCAGATGTGGCAAGATCGTGTGCCAGCATCGCTGAAAAAGCATGCCCCAGATGTAACGGTCCTGTAGGAGATGGCGCAAATCGAGTTCTAAAAATCACGCTTTTTCAACAATGTATACGTCTGACTTCAGATCCATACCCGGCAGGTGAGGTCCATACTCCCGAAACAACAATCGCGCGGCACCCATATCCAGCCATTCATTTAGCCGTGAAGTGTAGGAAACGTCTTCAAGCGCATGATCATTAAAGGAAAAGCCAAGTAGACCACCTTTGGGAAGGGCGTACATCAACATGTCGAAGACTTCTGGCGGCGCGGCACCAACTCCAATGACACCAATAGCTGTGATCGCCTTATAGGCCCCTTGATCCAACGGGTTCGGGTCAGTGATCTCGAAGGTTGAGAGTTTTCTGTAAATACCCTTAGCCCGGGCGCCTTCCAACATCTTCGAGGTTGGATCGACGCCGTCAATCACTTCAAAGCCCGCCGCACGCAAGGCGATGCCGGACAATCCGGTTCCACAGCCATAGTCCAGGATTGGAGTCTGTGACTCGGGCAGCTTTGACCACAACGCTTCGGCTACTCGTCCGGGGGTGGCATAGCCATGTGCACCAACCTCGGCATCGTAGGATGACGCCCATTTTTGATAATGCGCGTGCGTGTCTTGCGGTGTGTCCAGATTATAGGTGTCTTTGAGGTACTTATCGCTCATACCTAGATGATACGCCGCATAAGCCAGACGCGTCCAGTCAACACTGCGCCAGCCAGCTGGTCCACTTGGCCTTGGCGCGATCTGTGTAGGCCTTATAGCGATCCTTGCGGCCACGCCGGCCACCCTTGAGCCCGTCGACTGGCCGGAACAGGCCGAAATTGACGTTCATAGGCTGGAAAGTCTTGGCTTCGGCCCCACCAGTGATGTGATGGATAAGAGCACCCATGGCGCTGTCCTGTGGGACCTCCGGCAGAGTATGGCCCAAAATCTCGGTCGCGGCCAAACGACCGGCTAACAGACCCATGGCGGCGCTTTCAACGTAGCCCTCAACCCCGGTGATCTGTCCAGCGAAGCGGATATTCGGTTTCGATTTCAAACGCATCTGTGCATCAAGCAAGGTCGGTGAATTGATGAACGTATTGCGGTGGATACCGCCCAATCGCGCAAAGCTGGCGTTTTCCAGACCGGGGATCATGCGGAACACTTCGGTTTGCGCGCCGTATTTCATCTTGGTTTGGAAGCCGACGATATTGAACAGGGTGCCAAGCGCATTGTCGCGACGCAATTGCACCACCGCATGCGGCTTAGTGTCTGGCTGGTGAGGATTGGTCAGACCGACCGGTTTCATCGGGCCATGGCGCAGCGTTTCGCGCCCGCGTTCCGACATCACCTCGATCGGCAGGCAGCCGTCGAAATATCCCGCCGTTTCGCCTTCGTGAAACTCGGTCTTGTCGGCAGCCAGCAGGGCGTCAATGAAGGCCTCGTACTGATCGCGGTCCATCGGGCAGTTCAGATATGCGGTACGCTCTTCCTCGGTCTCGCCTTTGTCGTAACGTGACTGCATCCAGGCTTTGCTCATGTCGATGCTGTCTGCATAGACGATGGGCGCAATGGCATCGAAAAAGGCCAGCGACTCGGCGCCGGTTTCGGTGCGGATGGACTCGCCTAAAGCAGCAGAAGTCAAAGGTCCTGTGGCAAAGATCCAATGGCCGTCGTCGGGTAGGGCGGTAATCTCTTCTCCGGTAACTTCAACACGCGGATGGGCCTGAAGCTTGGCGGTGACTGCCTCGGCAAATGGATCACGGTCCACGGCCAACGCACCGCCAGCGGGCAAGCGGTATGCGTCAGCGGTTGTCATGATCAGACCATTCGCGGCGCGCATTTCCCAGTGCAGCAGACCAACAGCGTTCTGTTCATCATCGTCCGATCGGAATGAGTTCGAACACACCATCTCGGCCAGATTGCCGGTCTGATGTGCAAAGGTGCCCACTTTGGGCCGCATTTCGTGGATTACCACATCTACGCCCATTTCCGCCGCCTGCCAGGCAGCCTCGGACCCGGCCATGCCGCCGCCCACGATATGCAGTTTTTGTGTCATGCGCTGCCACATAGGGCAGAGCACCGCACAACGCAACACAGGCCGCTTGGATTAGGAAACTAAGGGGATCTTGGGGTCGCCGCTGCGGGAATGTCGACGCCGGTGAGAGAAACCAGCTTGGAGGGACCTTCCGCCCACGGCGACCCAAAAGTGTAACCAGAGCCTAAGCTCTGTCCCAGCTTTGCCACAGTGTCGCCCTTTTGGGAAGTGCAAAATTACGAACAATCGTAAAAATTGTTGACAATAATCGCCTTATTGGTGCCAGTTTGGCGGCCTTTTTTCGATAAATGCAGATATGCCTTCTTCGGTATCCCGGTGCAGCATATTCTGTGCCATTACGTCTCCGGTATAGTCGTAAGCCTGTTCGATGGGCATTTCCAACTGTTTGTAGAAGGCCTGTTTGCCGATTTTCACGGCCGAACCCAGCTTGTCCGCAAGCCGGTCCGCAAGCGCCGCAGTTTCATGTTCCAATAGCATTTCGGGCACGACACGATTGATCAGCCCCAGTTCGGCCGCGGTTTCAGCCGAGATAAAGTCGCCGGTTGTCAGCATCTCGAACGCACGTTTACGGGGGATATTCCGGCTGAGGGCAACCATCGGTGTCGAGCAGAACAAACCGATATTCACTCCGTTCACGCCAAACCGCGTGCCTTCTGCCGCAACGGCCAGATCGCAGGTGGCAACCAGCTGACAGCCCGCCGCCGTGGCAATCCCGTGGACCTGTGCGATGACCGGCTGGGGCAGGGACCGGATCGACAGCATCATTTGCGCGCACCTGGCGAAAAGGTCCTGGAAATAGGCCTTGCCACCATCATCAGCCTGACGTCCGGCTGTCATCTGTTTCAGGTCATGGCCTGCGCAAAACGCCTTACCTTCACCTCGCAGGATCACTGCCCGGATCGATCCGTCCTCGCTCAGACTATCAAACTCTAATTGAAGGGCGGCCAGCATCTCATCACTGAGAGCATTCAAACGATCAGGTGCATTCAATTTCAGCGTGGCGACTGCACCTGTGTCGTTACGTTCCAGAATTGCCATCTTGCCCTCCGTTGCAATGTTGGGCCAACTCTAGGTCGGCAAATCGAGGAGGGGAAGCATGTCATTGGCTATGAGCCGGGAAGACCTGATGGAATACCTAAGGCAAATCTTCCCACAGGTGCATCGGGATTTCGTTGTGGAAGCATTGGACGAAGAGTCGATTGTGATGCGTCTGGTTGTCGAGGACCGGCATTTGCGTCCGGGAGGCACAGTTTCCGGGCCGTCCATGTTCGGGCTGGCGGATGTCAGCGTCTATGCGATGATCCTGGCGCGTAAGGGGCGGCAATCTCTGGCCGTCACCACCAATAGTTCGTTGGATTTTCTGCGAAAGCCCGAAGGTGGCAAAGATATGATCGCCAAATGCCGGTTATTGAAACTGGGCCGCAGCCTGGCTGTTGGGGATGTGCTGATATACTCCGAATGGTCTGACAAACCCGCCGCACGCGCCACTATGACGTATTCACTGCCGCCCGAAGGGTCTGCAGCGGCAGCATTCGGATAAAAAAGGCCGGGCAAAGCCCGGCCAGGAAGAGGTCCCGTCAAGGGACTGGGGAAATATCAGCCCTGCCAGAATGGGCGGGTGAATTCCTGACGCGCCTGATACCTTGTCAGGCCGACATCCTTCAGAAGCCTGTCATCCAGCTTGGACAAATTGACTCGACTGCGGCGTTGACGCTCCCATTTCGTGACCGTCGCCGCAAACCGCACGGCCAGCGCGGCGATCAGCGGCAGCCGGGGGCTGTCGTTTAGCAGCATGAGGGCGGGGTTGTGCATTGAGCGTGTCATCAGGGTATCCTTTCAAATTGTATTGACACAAAGTTAAAGTGTTCGGTATATCTGTTTGATACATTCTGGATTGTGTCAAAATCAAAGGAAGAATTGTAATGGATACAATTTGGCCTGAATCGCTGCCGAAATCCAAGGGACCGAAATATACTCTGGTCGCTGATACAATCAGAAAAGCAATTGATAACAGTTTGCTGGAGGTCGGTACGAAGCTGCCTCCGGTGCGGGAACTGGCGTATCGGTTACAAATCACACCCGGCACCGTTGCGCGGGCCTATACTATTTTAACTGATGAAGGCCTATTACATGCCGAGGTCGGGCGTGGTACATTTGTCGCTCCGCCAAAATCGCCAATCCTGGACGATGTCTGGGCACGGCAGTTGCATCTGCAAGACGACAAGTACAACGCCAATGTCAGCCTGTTCAGCCCGCGATTGGCGGATGTAGGACAGGTCACCTTGATCCGGGAATGTATGCAGAAAGTGGCCCAGGCGGATCCGGGTCTGTTTTTGAATTACCCGACGAGGGATGCCTATCAACCCATGCGGCAAGCCGTGGTGGACTGGCTGTCTGACCTGCCTTTGGGCGCGTTGACGCATGACGACATTGTACTGACACACGGGGGTCAGAATGGGTTGTGCCTTGTGTTCCAAACCATCCTGCGCGGGACAAAGCCGGTCGTTTTGGTCGAGGACCTCTCCTATGCCGGGTTCCGCCGAGCCGGAGAGTTGATGCGCGCCGATGTTATTGGCGTGAAAATGGACAAGTGGGGCGTTGACCCCTCCGCAATGGAGCACGTTTTACGCCAGACACCTGCGCAGGCCGTCTGCGTTTCGCCCGAAGTTCAAAATCCAACTGGCACACATACTCCGCTAGAGCGTCGGAAAGAGATCGTCGAGGTGGCTCGCCGCTTTGACCTGCAAATCATCGAGGACGATTGCTATCGCATGGGCGACGCGCGCGAGCCCAGTTTTCGGGCTTTGGCGCCTGAGCGGGGATGGCATGTATCTTCGATCTCGAAAACCCTGACACCTGCGCTGCGTGTAGGGTTTGCCATTGCCCCGCGCGAGCGGAGCGTGGACCTGCGACGTTCGGCCGAATACGGGTATTTCGGTTTGGCGCAACCGTTGGCCGAACTGACCCGTTTGCTGCTGTCTGACCCACGTACACTGCAGATTGCCAAGGATGTTCGGAATCGTATGGGCGAATATGTTCGGGTTGCAGTGAATGCTTTAGGCGGATTTGATTTGAACTGGGCTCCGGATGTGCCGTTTGTCTGGCTGAACCTGCCTTCCGGCTGGCGTGCCGCTGCCTTTAGCCGTGCAGCCGAGCGCGAAGGGATACAACTCCGCTCTGCAGATGAGTTCGCGCTGAGGGACGGACGAGCCCCGAATGCGGTGCGTATCGCCATGAACGGACATGTGTCACTGGAACGGTTTGAGGATGCGATGCAGCGGTTGCGGCGACTGCTGGATAATCCTCCTGAGCAAATCAGTGTCTGATCCTTCAGGTCAACGGGGCTGGATCACCGAAGAATCCGGCCAAATAGGAGATTTTTCCGTCGCCATCCAAACGAACAAAGTCGTGGCCTGAAACAACGATAACGCCATCCGGACCGATCATGTGCCAGGTGAAATGGACAACATCGTGATGGTTGGACGGATTGCTCGTCAGCTCAATGCGCCCGCCAGAGTTTTTCAGAACCTTGCCAATATGATCGCACAGGTTCGTGCGGCTATGTACCTCTGCGGTTGGGTCGACATAGCGCCCGTTTTCGGCGAAGCACTTTGTTAAAAGCACAAGGCGTTTCTCAGGGTCGGTCTCTTGCCAGGATGCGCCGTAGTCAGCGATGGTTTGTTGCCACTCCATATTGTCTGTGCTCCTTCCGTCAGATCTGCATATTTTATATAGCGGGCCGGGCGTGGCAGGCGCAAAGGGTCTAAATGATGGGGTAAAATAATACCTATTTTTTAACCTATTGATATTACGTAATTTAAAAGCGTTCACTGTTGTTGACCTGCGCTGCAGAGGCCTCTAAATACGCTCCATCGAATTCGGGCCGCTCTGTCTTTGGGCGGTCTTTCACATCAAACAGGACTATCCTGCCATGAAAACCTTTTCTGCAACACCTGCAGACATCGACAAGAAATGGATCCTGATCGACGCCGAGGGCGTTGTTCTTGGCCGTCTTGCCTCGATCGTCGCCATGCGCCTGCGTGGCAAGCACAAAGCGTCGTTCACTCCGAACATGGACATGGGCGACAATGTCATCGTGATCAACGCTGACAAAATCCAGATGACCGGCAAGAAGCGTGAAGAAAACTTCTACTGGCACACTGGCCATCCGGGCGGCATCAAATCGCGCACCAAGCAGCAGATCCTCGAGGGTGCGCACCCCGAGCGCGTCGTGACCCAAGCGGTCAAGCGCATGCTGCCGGGCAACCGCTTGTCGCGTCAGGTTATGACCAACCTGCGCGTTTATGCCGGTGCCGAGCATCCCCACGAGGCGCAAGCGCCCGAAGTTCTGGATGTTGCATCCATGAACAAGAAAAACACCCGGAGCTAATGACCATGGCTGATCAGATCAATACTCTCGAAGAGCTGAGCGCCGTTGCAGGCGTTGAGGTTGTGGCCGAAGAAGTCATCGTGCGTGAACCCGTACGTGACGAATTGGGTCGTTCTTATGCCACCGGCAAGCGTAAAGACGCTGTTGCCCGCGTTTGGATCAAGCCGGGCTCCGGCAAGGTCACCGTGAACGGCAAGGACCAGGACAAATACTTCGCTCGTCCCGTACTGCAGCTGATCCTGCGCCAGCCGTTCCAGGTTGCCGGCGTAGAAGGTGAATTCGATGTTGTCGCAACCGTCAAAGGCGGTGGCCTGACCGGTCAGGCCGGTGCGGTCAAGCACGGCATCTCGAAAGCGCTGCAACTGTACGATCCGTCGCTGCGTGGTGCTTTGAAAGCTGCTGGCTTCCTGACCCGCGACAGCCGCGTTGTGGAACGTAAGAAATACGGTAAGCGCAAAGCGCGTCGTTCGTTCCAGTTCTCGAAGCGTTAATCGCTACGGACTACGAATTTCAGACGGTCGCAAGAAATTGCGGCCGTTTTCTTTTGGGCCATCGACCTAGGTCCAAAACAAACGTGAAGGTTACTTCGCGATGTCTAATGCTCAGCCTTTTGATGCAAGGCATTCTCGGCGAAACTAATAAACCTATTCCTGATCTGATTGATCTTGCGCCGGTTCAAAAAACGAAACCAACGGCGGACGGGAATAATCTGCTTACATCCAAAACTGTCGATCCAAACCCACCGGCCAGACCCGTCTGAAAACGTCTGATAAACGATGTTTCCAGTGTTTTTATTGCTGATGAGGACCTGTTCTTCGATCAACATGTCGAAGTGCTTATTCAACGAAGCCAAATGGTGATGCGTGAGGTGTCCACTTTTGGCCAGTTCTTTTAGACATGGCGACAGCTGCCCATCGGGTTCGGAAATCCGTTCATAGACTAGGGCAATGCCGATATCGGTTTGAACCACACCGCGAACCTCGCAAACTGGGATGGGTTCATTCCTGTTTTGGTAGCGAACCATAAGGTCAAAAGACTCGTGAAACTCTCGCATAAACCCTTTGTAAACCGTGGAGCGCCGAAAGTTCCGATCAAACCAAGAGTCCGTCTTGAGGTTGGACCCGCCATCGGTCGTATGTGGCTGAGGGATTTTCAGAAGCGTATTCGGTTCGTGAGGATGCTGGTAAACAAATTGTCGGTTACCCTGAGCAATCACCTCAGAGTTTTTCAGGTTCAATAAGTTTTCGATTCGAGCCGTTGTCATTCGGGGAAATTATAACATTATTGTGATAGCGCAAGCCGAGCCAGAGCCTAGCTGTTCAACCTGAAAAAACAGGCGGCTTCCCTAGTTCATTGAAGTTGAAGATTGAAACTTAAGTTGTTGTAGAAGATGCTGTTTTTGAAAACTGGGTTTAGGAGATCTTATCCTAAGGCGTGATGATTACTTTCCCGTCTATCTTCTTCAGCGCTTCAGTTAAATTTCCAACCACATCCCGTAAGGACAGCTTCTCTGAAATGTCGGTTTTCCAGCGCCCATCAGAGAAACGAGCCTGAACCTCGGCCACAACCCGCGCCTGATCTGCAGGTGATGTGCTTGTTAACCAATTGGTCAGCCAGAACCCTTCGATCTGCTTGCCCATAAAGATCAACTGACCTGTCTGAGTCAGGGTTGGAAGCTCGTTGCTGAGCTTGCCATAGGAAATCCAACGCGCCCGGTTGGGCATGGCACAGAATATCTGTTCGGAGAGTTGGTCGGCCACAGCGTCCAAAAACACGCGGGGTTTCAGCTCTTGGCTGACTTTTGCAAAGGATTGCAGCACGTTCGGGTCGGTGGTCAACAGCACCTCGACTGCGCCAGAATCCCTTAGCATATCCAGCGCTTCGGGACGTCGGACCAAGGCGATGGGTTTCAGACCAAGATCACGACCGAGACGACACATCAGCTTGCCCAACTGGCTGGTCGCGGCTGAAACGACAAACGCATCCCCGTCAGCGCGGGCAATGTCGACCATTGCCATGGCCGTCAGCGGGTTTACGATCTGGCCTGCACCATCTTCGTCGGAGATTTCGGGGCGCAGCGGAATGCACATAATGGCTGGAGCCAGAACGTATTCCGCCCAGGCACCAGATCCCGCTGTTACAAAGGCAACGCGCTGATCTTGCAAGGCTTCAGCACCGGTCCCCGTTGCAACGACATCGCCGCAACCTTCAAAACCCGCTGCGGCACCCTTGACGCGCGGCTGCCCATATTCGCCTTTGATAAAATGGAGGTCGGACGGATTGACCGAGGCCGCGCGCAGTTTGATCAGAACCTGCCCGGGCCCGGGTTGAGGAACGGGTAGCTCTGCCTCGGCCAGCCAATCCCCAACGTTGTCGATATAGGGGCCAGTCGCCTCACCGGAATATCCGTCCTGCACCAGAGTGATTGCGAACATGGTTGGGGGCAGGGTGGTCATGGTCGTTCCTTCTGGTCGAACGGATCAAGAATTGTCAGCGGAACGCAGCCACAACCGGCTACTTGTGAAGAGCAGTAGCTGTACTAGGCTTGTGCCACGGAGAATCTGATTCAACCAAATGAAATAGAACGCGTCAATTGATGCATCGCATGACGTGGATAGAACGAGGGTCACGTCAAAAGGGGCGGGCCACCCAAAAAATGGGCAGCCCGTTTGGTTCACTGTCCTGACAGCAGGTCGCGTAGCTCTTGGAGCTTCGTCGCGAGCGTTTCTGGCGATGCTTTGATATCGTCCATAATTTGAATGGCCTGTGTCTTCAGGTCCTGCGCGAGGTCGCTTTCCTGAATTGAAGCAATCATTGTGTCATAGTCGAAATTCTCAAGGGTCAGCGCACCGTCTTCAATCCAAGAATTCAGCAAATCCTGTCCTTGGTTTGTCAGCGCGGCAACTTGGTCTCCAGCCTGATTGGCCAAATCGGTGGCAGTTTCGCTTGCCTGATCTGCAGCTTCCGATGCCTGTTCTGCGATCGACGATGCAGCCTCGTTGGCTTGCTCTGTCACAGAGCCGGCGGCTTCATTGACGGCGTCAGACGCGTCTTCAGCAGCCGATTGCAATTGTTCGGCGGGTGTGGGGTCTGGTTGTGTCGTATAGTAATAAATTCCGGCGCCTGCGGCAGCGATGACCACGGCCAATATGATAGTACGCGACATGTCTCTCTCCTTTGGAAAATGTGTCGCCGAGATGGGTTAACGCTAATGGGAATCAAAGGGGAAATCCCGGAAGTTCTTTTCAAATCCGTGGATTGAGCCATGCTATGCCTATCGGCCGAGGGTGGGTGGCAATAACACGCCGCTGCGTATTAAAATGCCTTGCCCATGAGTTCGGTGCTTGGCTTCCTGGCGAACCCAAGACAGAAGTAGGGCCCGTTTCCGGTTGGCGAATGGGTAAGCGCGCGGCATACATCCAGACGTTTAAAATGAGCGATTTGCTTCTATTTATTGGCATTGTCGACGCAATCAACGTCAGAAAAGACATTATAGTATGACATGTTTGGGAAACGCATGCTGTTTTGTCGCAACCCTGCGCTGGGGCGCTCTGCGTGCAAAAAGGGTTTTTTAGGGGAAGGTTAGTGGCGGTGAGACAGGGATTCGAACCCTGGTTGGGCTTGCACCCACAACGGTTTTCGAGACCGTTTTCGACATCAAAAGAGAAGCCCGCATACCAAAAAAACAAGGGTTATGTAGCGGCAAAATAGGCAGGTTCGGCACAAAAAGCGGGTCGCGGTGTCATAAGAAAGCGTCTTAGTCATTTGAGATGAGTGAACTTCTAATTAGTTACCGAAACCTCATTGAGGTTCTGAAGGGCGGAAAGCAGAAGTTCGCTGCGACTGCAACGCAGTTGATTTGAAACAGAACCAAAGTTCTTTGTCTTGTGTGCCTCTCCGCTGTCAAATGCGATAGAAGCGTTTTGATGTGCCATGGAACACGCCATCTTGGTTTGAGCTCGGGATCAGGTCCTGGTACCGGGAAACAACCTCGCCGTAAGTTGAAGTGAGGCTGTCGACCGGAAAATTCGATCCGAACATGCAGCGATCGGCGCCAAACTGAGACAAGCAGGTCGAAATGATGGGCGCGACGCTGTCAGCGCTCCAGTTGTGATCGAACATTCCGAGGCCAGAGAGTTTGCAATTGACCTGCGGCAAGCTTGACAATGCCGTCAAATTATCTGCCCAACTTTGCAGCCCTTGCGGTGTCCGGTCATGTGGCGAACCCGCGTGACACAGGGCTATTTGCGTTTCCAGAGCTTGCGCAAGAATATCTGCAGCTTGTTCCATTAGTTCTGGCAGCAATTGAAGGTCAAAGGAGAGGCCGCGGTTGCCCAATTGCTGCAGACCAGCCAAAAACGCGGGGTCTTTAAGCAGGGCGTTTGTGCCAGTTGACGCATCTTCACCCGGAGCTCGTCCAATTATCTGACGAACGCCACGCACAGAAGGCAGGGTTTGCAGACGGTCGAGATGTTCGTCCAGATCTCTGGCGGTCAAATCGCAGAAAGCCACTTGCACCAACGGCCAGTCAGGGAACTGTTCTGCTACCGATTGCACCCATTGTGCTTCGGCCCAGGGATCAGCAGCACCGACCTGAATGTGTACCGAAGCGCCGACGCCAACGGCCTCGGCATCTGCGCGAAATTCTGGCAACAAGTAGTCCCGCTGGATAGAAGCCGGGTCGCCAAAAAAACGAGTGATGCCTTTCTCCATGAGCCAGGGGTAGGTCACTGCAGAGAGATCCCACAGGTGGTGATGCGCATCTATCTTCATGGTGTTTCAATCCCTGTGGTGCGTGCCAGAATATCAACACCTTGCCCATTCCAGAAGTGGAGCAGGTCGATGAAGATCCAGTTCTCGGCCAGTTTGTCACCAGCGCGGCGATAGATGTCGATCACCCTGAACTCGCCCGTTTTATCAGTGGCAGGCATACCCATGAACCCTCCCGTAGGAGTAACCGTGAAGTTGGGCCAACCAAAGAAGCCGCCATAATGACCTTCGGCCAGGCGGCAGACATGATTGGTCTTGGATCGATCTTTGAAAGCCGTGCGGAACGGTCCAGAGTGTTGGTTGGCATAGCGTTCTATCGTGTAAGTTGCGCCGATCCCCTCGGGACCCCACCAAATCATGTTCTGGTGCCAGGTTCGGGCCAATTCATCCTCAAGCGACACTCCGCTGTCCCATTGGCCGAGATCCGAGATCATCGCATTGATGACCGCCAGCGTCTTCTCGCCTTCTTCAACGGATTGTTCGTTCAACAACAGGCCGTCATGGGGCATTGGTCCAGGTTGCACCAGATGCGCCGCTGTTTGGGGAGGAAACGGGTTCTGTCCGGCTTGAACCATCAGGTGCGGTATGTCGAAGTACATTGCCGTCTCGACAATCCTATCACCGGTGACTCTGTGGAACGCGCAATATCGTAGGAATGCCAACTTACTGGTTGGTCGAATACCCAACCAAGGTCGGTCGAACAAGCCCATCAAATGCCCCATGGACACGACCCAAACGTCAGCCTCGTTACGCAACGAGTTTTGTCCTGCAAACAAGATATCCACACGGTTCTGCATATGGGTAAGGCTGCCCTTTAGAGGTTGCCAGAATTGCCGCGCAACCTGTTCAGCACCGCTGATTTCGTTGAATGGATGAAAGCCGCGCCACTGCAGGTCTGGAGCACAGAATTGGCTCATGACCTTGGGGGATTCTTGTTCTGTCGCGGAATCCAGGGCGGTGTGGAACGCGGAGATCAGTTTTTTTTCTGTCTGAAAGTTCACGGTTTTTGCCATTGTAATCAGGGTTTTACGAGAGGCGCGAGGCCGGTGTGAGTCGGGTATTTTTTGTAGTTTTGCATACGTATGCAAAAAAGTCTTGCCTGATTTGATATATGCGAATTACAGTTTTGCAAGCGTATGCAAAATGATTCCTTGCGGGGGGGGGGCACCATGGCGGAAATTCAATTGCGGAACGTCGGCAAGCGATGGGGCTCATTCGTTGGGGTCCACAATTTCGACCTGACGATCGCGGATCGCGAGTTTCTGGTGCTGCTCGGCCCGTCGGGCTGCGGCAAGACCACCACGATGCGCATGATTGCCGGTCTCGAGGACGTGACCGAGGGCGAAATCCTGGTTGACGGCAAGGTGGTCAACGATCTTGAGCCCAAGGACCGCGACGTTGCGATGGTGTTCCAGAGCTACGCGCTCTATCCCAATATGAACGTCTATGAAAACATCCGATTTCCGCTGAAAGTGCGCGGTATCGACCCGACGACCCATGACGATAAGGTGCGCAGCGCCAGCGCGATGGTCGAACTGGACGATTTCCTGCACCGGAAGCCTGCCGAGTTGTCGGGTGGTCAGCGGCAACGCGTGGCGCTGGCCCGCGCCATTGTACGCGAGCCGAATGTGTTCCTGATGGACGAGCCGCTGTCAAATCTGGATGCCAAGCTAAGGGTTTCGACCCGGGCGCAGATCAAGAATCTTAGCCATGAATTGGCTGTCACCACCATTTACGTGACCCATGACCAGATCGAAGCCATGACGCTGGCCGACCGTGTTGTGGTGATGAAACAGGGCGTGGTTCAGCAAGTCGGAAGTCCGACCGAAATATATGACCGGCCTGCGAATACTTTTGTGGCCAGCTTTATCGGCTCGCCCGCAATGAACTTGATGGACGGCGAGGTATCGGGCGGCGTTTTCCGCGCCGAGCACGTCGAAATTTCGGTCGATGCACCGGACGGCCCGATGACGCTGGGCTTTAGGGCCGAGGATGCCAGTCTTGCCGAAGGAAATGGCCAGATTACCGCACCGATCTACACGCTGGAACTGTTGGGCGACGCGACCATGATCTCGGTCCGGGTCGGTGGAGCGCTGGTTTCGGTTAAAGCCGACAAAGCCTTCCGCGCCGAGATTGGAGAACCGGTCTCATTCTCAGTGCCCAAAGAAATCTGTCACCTTTTCGAAGCGGAAAGCGGTGCGCGGATCGGGGAACTACCCCACTAACAGCCCAAACGGGCTTAACACCGGTCCGGACGTCGACGACGGACCGATCCTGACAGGGAGAAACGCATGAAACTCAAGACGATCCTCATGGCAGGTGCCATGTCCATCGCTGCAAGTGGCGCATGGGCTGCCTGTTCGTTTGAAAATGACGTGCCGCTGAAATCGCTATCAGCCGGTTTTGAAGCATGGAAAGCGGTCACCGATGCGATGGCTGAATGCGGAAACTTCAGCGCCTCGCTGGACCAGGAATTCCGCGAGAAACAGCCGGAAGCTTTTGCCGCTGATCCCGCGCTGTATCAAATTGGTGGCGTGTCCAATGCGACACTGGTGCCATTGCTAAACGCGGGTACGATCCGCCCGCTGGACGATCTGGTCGAGAAGTACGGCCAAGATTTGCTGCCTAACCAGTTGATCAAGGTGGATGGCAAGACCATGGCCATCGCGATGATGGTCAATGCTCAGCACCTAATGTATCGCGATGATGTTCTAGCTGAACTGGGTATCGAAGAACCAAAATCCTACGCCGACGTTCTGGCCGCCGCTGCCAAGATCAAAGAAGCCGGTGTCATGGATTATCCGATCGGCGGCACTTTCAAAACGGGATGGAACCTCGGTCAGGAATTCGTCAACATGTACCTCGGCGAGGGTGGGGCGTTCTTTGGCGACGGCAACATGCCCGCGATCAACAATGAGCAGGGCGTGGCGGCGCTGGAAACCCTGAAAGCAATGACCGAGTACATGGATCCAGAATATCTGGTATCTGACTCGACCTATGTTCAGCAGCAGTTCCAGCAGGGCAAGATTGCCATGGCCAACCTGTGGGCCAGCCGTGCTGCAGCAATGAATGACGAAGCTGAAAGCCAAGTTGTTGGCAAAGTGACCATGGCTGCAGCACCGATGGGGTCCGCTGTGCCCGCAACCACCGTTTGGTGGGACGGCATCGTTCTGGCCTCGAACATATCGGATGAAGAGGCGGATGCCGCCTTTCGTGTCGCCCTGGAAGGCATGGACACCGATATGGTGAGCGCCAACAATGACGTCGCCGTCTGGCTAAGCCCAGCCTATTCGGCAGGTGCCTTGGCGGCAGGAGCTGCAGCTTCCGCAGAAGGCGGTGCTAAGGCGTATCCCGCCTCGGGCCCAATGGGCATCATGCACACCTCTTTGGGTAACGGTCTGGCCGATTACCTGACCGGCGCCAAGGATGCGCAGACTACACTGGCCGATATTGAGGCCGACTACATCACCGCCGCTAAAGAAGCTGGTCTGATCAGCAACTGATCCTTCCTACGGGAGGGCTTGGGCCCTCCCGACTTTTTCCCTTGAGAAACATGAGAAAGGCAGAGCCATGAATTTCCGGACATTTGCCGCCTTTGTCGGCCCCTCTGTCTTTATGATGCTTCTCTTCATCGCGTTTCCTTTGGTCAGCGTGTTTAAGCAGAGTTTCTATGTCACCCAGCCAATCTATGAGACGGTTGAAAAGGAAACTTGCACGCCCGGTTTCCTGACGCAGACCTGTGTGACCGAACAAGTTTCGCAACCTATGCTGGATGATCATGGCGAGATCATTACACAAACCCAATTTGTCGGGTTGCAAAGCTACCGTAACGTTCTGGAGCCCGAACGGGCCTGGCGCGCCATAAGCGACGGCAGTTGGCAGGTGCTTTCGACGATTAACTTCTGGAAGGCCCTGCGGTTCACGTTGACCTTTACGCTGATCACTCTGCCGCTGGTGGTCGGATGCGGGCTTGGGATCGCAATTCTGATCAACAACGCGGCCAAAACGATCCGTGGACCGGTGATATTTATCTCATTGTTGCCGTTCATCATAACGCCGGTAATTGGTGTGCTGTCGATCAATTGGCTGTTCCGGGGCGACGGTATCCTGACCGCAATGATGGAATGGTGGCTGAACCGCGACATTGCTCTGTTTGCTCAAGCTTGGACCATCGAGCTTCTGATGATGCTCTACCGCGTCTGGCACGTCGCCCCCTTTGCAGCGATCATTTTCTATGCCGGTCTGCAAACGGTTAATCAGGACAGTCTGGAAAGTGCGGTGATTGACGGGGCTACCCGCTGGCAGCGACTGAAGTACATCGTCATCCCTCACCTGATGCCCTTGATCATCTTTGTTGCGATGATCCATCTGATGGACAGCTATCGTGTCTTCGAAGAGATCGTTGGTTTCTCGAGCCAGGGCTACGTCATCTCGCTTCAGTGGCTGACCTTCGATTACCTGACGCCTGATCAGGCGGGTAACCGGTCGATCAGCCGTGCCTCGGCGAACTCGATGTTGACCATGATCGGTGTCGTTATCCTGCTTATCCTGCCGCTGCGCCGCACCTGGCGCGATCACAAAGGAGGTCACTGATATGTCCTCGCGCGCGCTACGCCAGCCTTTCAGCTTGCGGCTGACCTCGAACATCTTTCTGGCGCTTTGGTGCCTGATCGCAGCTTTCCCGATCTTCTGGATTGTGGTGATGAGCTTCAAATCACCGGTCGATGCCTTCGACAGCAATGCGTTGAACGTCATCTTCGGTCCGGCCACGTTGGGCGGCGGTAAGGGTCTTTCGTTGCTGGACATCATTCTGGGCATAGCGGTGATCTGGGTCACGATTGTGATCGCCACCAAAAACCTGCCGTCGATGGTCAAATCGTACTCGAGGCCCGGGCAGGAGTGGTTTGGATGGGTCATTGGCGCACTGGTCGTCCTGGTTGGCTTTCTCGTGGCGTTCTTTGTAATCCTGCCTGCCATTTTGAATGTGCTGAACCCGTGGTTCGGCCCGTTGGGTCGGGATGTGCTGGGCCTGACGACAGAACACTACAAGACCGTCTGGATCGACCGGGGTTTTTCGAACAACTTCAAGAATTCGCTGATCGTGACAACCGGTGTGGTGACGGTGTCGCTGACTGTAGGCACGCTGGCAGGCTACGGTCTGGCGCGCTCGGGTTCGACCCTGGCGTTCTGGATTCTGATTGTCGCGCTGGTCTTCCGCGCATTGCCACATTCGGTGCTGGTAGCAGGCTATCTGCCGGTCTTCATCAATTCGGCTGAATGGTTGGCCCCGATCTTGGGAGAGAATGCGCCGACCCTCTACGGCAAACCCTTCGCGGTGATCGCTGTGCTCGTCGCCATTAATCAGCCCTTCACCATCTGGATGCTGCGTTCGTTCTTTCAGAACATACCAGCCGAGCTGGACGAGGCCGCCCGCGTGGATGGGTGCAGCCACTTCCAGGCCTTTCGCCGCGTTATCATGCCGGTGATGTGGCCGGGTGTTATCACCACAGGGCTGTTCAGCTTCCTGCTGGCCTACAACGATTTTCTTGTCACAGCGTTGCTGCTGGACGCGCAGAACCAGACAATGGTTCCCGCCATTGTCGGCATGTTCAACCGCGAGACAACGACGACTGATCAGGTAGTTGCCGTAGCAGCAGCCGTGTCGATAACCGCGCCTCTGATCTTCCTTGTTCTGATCTTCCAGCGCCAGATTGTCAGCGGTCTGACGGCAGGGGCGGTGAAAGGCTGATGAGCAAAAACGCCCGACATAGCGCCATGTCGCGCCACCCGGCGCTGAACAGGATGCCCAGGGATTTTCTGAGCTTTGGGGACCTTTCCCGGAAACTCTTCCCCAAGCAATCTGAAAGGACATGAGGCATGAAAGGTTCTCGCCCTGAGCAAGCGGTTCTGACCCGCAACACGGATCTCAGCAAAACTGAGGAAACACGCCGTGTGATCGAAACAATGGTGGATGGTCTGAACGACCACCGTATAGATGATATTGGTGAGTTCTTTGCCCAGGGCTTTCGCTGGATGGGCAATCAGGGCTGCGGCACCAAGACCGGCCTAGAGGAGTTCCAGGACAACTGGCAGCGCCCGTTTCAGGCGGCGTTCTCGGACAAGACCTGCATAGATGAAGCACGCCTTTACATGGGTGAATGGGCGGCCGCATTCGGTCGTCAGGAAGCGACCCATTCGGGCGAATTTCTGGGCATCTCCCCCACCGGTAAACGGGTTGAGATCCGCTACATGGATTTTTGGAAAGTAGTCGACGGCAAGATTGTCGACAACTGGGTGAATGTCGACTTTGCCCACATTGCGGCTCAGCTGGGCGTGGATCTGTTCAACGGCGAAGGCTGGGAAGCATTTGACCGGGGTGAAAAACTTCCGCCCCGGCCCGAAAACTGAGGATTGGAAACATGACGATCGAGTATCTGAAACGCGGTAAGTCCGACGCTGACCGGGCCGAAGATGACGCCAAAACCCGTGCCGTGGTCGAGGCAACTCTGAAAGACATCGAAACCCGCGGCGATGTTGCCGTGCGTGACCTGAGCGAGAAATTCGATAACTACTCGCCGCCTTCGTTCCGGCTGAGCCAGCAGGAAATCGATGACCTGATCGGACAGCTGACTGACCGCGAACTGGCCGATATCAAGTTCGCGCAGGAGCAGGTGCGCAACTTTGCACAAGCACAGCGAGAGTCAATGCTGGACATCGAGGTTGAAACGCTGCCGGGCGTCATCCTTGGTCACAAAAACATCCCTGTGCAATCGGTCGGATGCTATGTTCCCGGTGGCAAGTTCCCGATGGTGGCATCGGCCCATATGTCGGTGGCTACGGCTTCGGTCGCCGGTGTTCCGCGCATCATCGCTTGTACACCTCCGTTCAATGGCAAACCCAACCCGGCGGTGATTGCGGCGATGCATCTGGGCGGCGCGCATGAGATTTACGTAATGGGCGGCATCCAGGCCATCGGTGCGATGGCTTTGGGGACTGAGACGATCGACCCGGTTCATATGCTGGTGGGTCCGGGCAACGCTTTTGTTGCCGAAGCCAAGCGCCAGCTTTTTGGGCGTGTCGGCATCGACCTGTTCGCTGGCCCGACCGAGACGATGGTCATTGCCGATAAGAGCGCCGCCGATGCCGAGCTGTGCGCGACTGATCTGTTGGGTCAGGCGGAGCACGGCTATAACAGCCCCTGTGTGTTGCTGACCAACTCTCGCAAGCTTGCCGAAGAGACACTGGCCGAGGTGGACCGCCTGCTGGGTATCCTACCGACCGCAGGAACCGCGAAAGTCTCGTGGGAAGAATATGGCGAGGTGATCGTTTGCGACACCTATGACGAGATGCTGCAGGTCGCCGATGACATCGCGTCTGAGCATGTTCAGGTGATGACAGATCGCGACGACTGGTTTCTCGAAAACATGACCTGCTATGGCGCGTTGTTCCTTGGTCCCCGCACCAATGTGTCGAACGGTGATAAGGTGATTGGAACGAACCACACGTTGCCGACCAAGAAAGCGGGGCGATACACAGGTGGGCTTTGGGTCGGGAAGTATCTGAAAACCCACAGCTATCAGAAAGTTCTGACCGATGAGGCGGCGACTCTAATCGGTGAATACGGCTCGCGCCTGTGCATGCTGGAGGGCTTCATCGGTCATGCCGAGCAATGCAACGTCCGCGTCCGTCGCTATGGCGGTATCAATGTGCCCTACGGCGAACCCGCGCCGTATCGGGATGCGGCTGAATGAACGACCCGCACTCCCGGCACAAGGCCCTGATCGCTCCGCTCAGGGCTGCGATGTATGACTTTTCCGAGGCCCGTGTCCGCAAGGCGTTGGCCGGGGCGACGACCCAAGACACTGTATTCCACCTGTGCCATCCCTTTGGTGACAGCGTCGGCAGTGAAGCCGTCTATGACTGTGCCTTCAAGGATCTGTTGGCCGCCTGGCCCGACCTGGAGCGCCGCGACTATATCGTCATGGCCGGGCCGGACGAAGACAGCGCCGACTGGGTCGGATGCGGAGGCTACTACACGGGTACTTTCACCGGCCCGTGGCTCGAAATCCCGCCCACCGGTCATCAGGTGACCATGAGGTTCCACGAATTCTATCGGTTCGAGGACGATAAGGTTGTTGAAATGCAGGCGCTTTGGGATATCCCCGAGGTGATGATGCAGGCGGGTGCATGGCCGATGGCCCCCAGCCTGGGGCGCGAATGGCATGTGCCCGGACCAGCTATGCAAGACGGCTTCGTGCCTGGCCCCTATGACGCGGTCAAGGGAAAGGCGACCTGCCAGCACATCATCGACATGCTGGAACACCTCAAGAAACACCCGTCGCAAGGTGGCCCCGAAGTGATGGAGATGGAGCGGTTCTGGCATCCGCGGATGAACTGGTACGGTCCTTCGGGCATCGGTACCGGGCGCGGGTTTGCAGGCTTTCGCAACTGGCACCAGATCCCGTTCCTGAAAGGGATGCCGGACCGGGGGCAATACGTGGACGAGATCACTTATCACTTCTTTGGTGATGGCGAATATGCGGCCGTGACTGGCTGGCCAAATATGATCCAAACCGTCACTGATGATGGCTGGATGGGCATCGCGCCATCAGGTAAGAAGATCACCATGCGCAGCCTTGATTTCTGGCGACTGGAAGACGGGCGCATCCGGGAAAACTGGGTTCTGGTCGATTTGCTGGACGCTTATCGGCAGCTTGGCGTTGACGTCTTTGCCCGTCTGCGGGAATTCAATAAGGCCCGAAATATTGGGCGCATTGAAATACCGGATGGAATGAGCTGATGACTGAACTACCGCGCACCCCGTCATTTTCGCTGAGTGGGAAAACCGCCCTCGTTACCGGAGCTTCCTCCGGCATCGGGCAGGGGTGTGCGGTGGCTTTGGCCGAGGCAGGCGCGCATGTCGTCTGCGCGGCCCGAGGTGCGGACCGGTTGAATGACACCGTCGCTGCTCTGCAGGCTCAGGGTTGGTCAGCTGAGGCCCTTGTGCTGGATCAGGGCGATCTGGGCGCGCTGGAACAGCTATTCTTAACGCGCAGCTTTGATATAGTCGTGAATTCGGCCGGTGTCGCACGGCACAGCGCTGCTATTGAGACAACGCCAAAGGACTTCGATGTTGTCACCAGCGTCAATCTGCGTTCGGCCTATTTCCTATCGGCCTACGCTGCGCGTGCATTGATCGAAGCTGGAAAGCCCGGTTCGATTATCCATATCTCCAGCCAGATGGGGCATGTCGGAGGGGTCGACAGGGCGCTCTATTGTGCGACCAAGCACGGGCTGGAGGGTATGGTCAAATCAATGGCCATCGAATGGGGAAAACAGGGCATCCGGATCAATACAGTCTGCCCGACTTTCATTCGGACGCCTCTGACCCAATCCACCTTTGACAACCCCGAACGCGCCGCTTGGATCATGGAAAAGATCAAGTTGGATCGCGTAGGAGAGGTCGAAGATATCATGGGCGCAGTCCGATACCTCGCCTCGGACGCCTCGGCACTGGTCACTGGCACTTCGATGTTGATCGACGGAGGTTGGACGGCAGACTGATGGCTGAGAAAGTAACATCACTTCAGGTCGCCCAGCTTGCAGGGGTCAGCCAGTCTGCGGTTAGCCGGGTATTCACGCCCGGCGCTTCGGTCAGCAAGAAGACCGAAGAGAAAGTGCGAAAGGCCGCCGCTGAATTGGGCTATCGCCCCAATGTGTTAGCGCGGGCAATGGTATCCGGCAAAAGCCGAATTATTGGGTTAGTGGTTGCCTATCTGGACAATTATTTCTATCCCGAAGCACTCGAGAAGTTGTCGAGTGAGTTGCAGGAGCAAGGCTATCACGTCCTGATCTTCATGGCCTCCAGAACGGCCGGAAACATTGACGACGTGATGGAGGAAATCCTCGATTATCAAGTCGATGGCGTCATTCTGGCCTCGGTCGCGATGTCGTCCGATATTGCAACGCGATGCCAACAGGCCGGTGTGCCGGTGGTACTGTTCAACCGCAGTCAGGACATCGACGGGATCACATCGGTCACATCCGACAACTATGCGGGCGGTCGCAAGGTGGCCGAGTTCTTTGTTGCAGCCGGTCACAGCCGCATTGCCTATATCGCAGGGTGGCTGGGTGCCTCAACCCAACGGGATCGCGAGGCCGGCTTCCGCGCAGCGCTCAGCGATGCGGGCCAGGACCTATACGCTCATGAGATCGGCGAGTTTCACACTGAGAATGCGCGATTGGCGGCACGTCGTATGTTCGATGTCGAACCGCAGAAACGACCTGATGCGGTATTCGTTGCCAATGATCACATGGCTCTTGCCGTCATGGACGTCATCCGGTTCGAACTGGGATTGCGTGTTCCCGAAGACGTTTCAGTCGTTGGGTATGATGACGTCCCGCAGGCCGCTTGGCTTGCCTATAATCTCACCACCATTCGTCAGCGCGCAAACCTGATGGTTGCCGAGACCGTTGACGCCCTTTTGGACCATATTGAAAACCCGACAGCTAATGCGGCACGCAAGGTCGCGATTGATGGGCCGCTGATTGTGCGCACATCTGCCCGGCTGCCCAAGGGCTGGACGCCGCAAAGGATAAAAACATGAAAGGCTTTGATCCCAAGTTCCGGGACTTCCCAGACTATATCATCGGTATCACCAAAGAGATTTGGGAAGACCGGGGTATCGCGACGTTGCACGACTATTACAGCGAAGATATCGTCGTGCGCTCGCCTGGTTCAGTGGTGCTGGGCAATCAGAATGTGATCGGTGCAACCATGGCGACGTTGGCCGAGTTTCCGGATCGGCAGTTGCTGGGCGAGGATGTGATCTGGTCCGGCACACCCGAAGAAGGGATGCTGAGTTCTCACCGCATCCTTTCAACGGCCACGCATCTGGCCGAGGGCGTTTACGGCAAGCCAACGGGACTAAAACTGCGCTATCGAATTCTGGCCGACTGCCATGCCATCAATAATCAGATCAATGACGAGTGGCTGATCCGTGATCAGGGCGCAATCGTCCGTCAGATGGGGTGGGATCCAAAGGAATACGCCGCCGATCTGATTGCCCGCGAAGGCGGTAAGGAAAACTGCGTTAAACCCCTTACCCCCGAAATCGATCAGCTGGGGCCGTACAAGGGCCGCGGAAACGACAATGAGTGGGGGCAGCGCTATTCCAACATTCTTACCCGGATCATGAATGCCGATATGGGTACAATCGAGGCAGAATATGATCGCGCTGTTCAGTCCGAATATGTGGGCGGCGTGACCGGTCATGGCTGGGATGCGGTCGACCGTTTCTGGATGGGTCTGCGGGCGAGCTTCCCGAATGCTGAATTCAAGATAGAGCATCAAATCGGGCGCGACGACCCGGATATGCCACCCCGCGCGGCGATCCGCTGGAGCCTTTGGGGCAAACATGACGGCTGGGGTGTGTTTGGCGCACCGACAGGTGCACAGGTGTATGTCCTTGGCGTTAGCCACGCCGAGTTTGGCGCCTTGATCGGCGGGCAGCCGAAGTTGCGCCGCGAATATACTCTGTTTGATGAAACCTCGGTCTGGAAGCAAATCCTGTTGCAAGGTGGAGAAGTCTGAATGGCCCACCCGGTTGCATATCGCATTCTTGTGGATGGTCTGAGTGAGACCGGGACCCTTCGACGTTACCATATACACCGCCAAAGCCTGCGTGCACGTCGTTTGAACCTGCGCCCGCCGGGAAAGTGAGAGAGCGTGCCGTACAAGCACGCAACCCACCACTCCTGAAAACGTAGTATCGGAACTTACAAAATGTCGAAATCAACCATCTCTTCCCGCATTGTTCACTATGGTGAACTCCGGCCGTGCAAAACCGCATTTATCGACGCCCATACTCCGGGCAGCGATCAGAAAGAGAACTTCACAATCGTCGGCGGTGGGGTCTCGGAATCCCCGGATCAACACGTGCACATCACTGACAAGATAGGCTTCAACATCGGCGCTGCGGGCCAGCCGCCAAAATGCCGGAACTCTCTGCACAGCCATACTACGGCCGAGGTCTTTTTTGTCGCCAAAGGACGTTGGCGGTTTTTCTGGGGTCGTTATGGCACCGCTGGCGAGTTCATCGCCGAAGAGGGCGATATCTTCAACATCCCCACCGGTATCTTCCGCGGTTTCGAAAACGTCGGTCAGGATTATGGGATGATCATGTCGATCCTGGGCGGTGACGATGCCGGCGGCGGCGTCACGTGGGCACCTCAAGTTATTGAAGATGCGCAGGCACATGGGCTGATGTTGGGCGACAATGGTGTGCTGTACGATTCCAAAAAGGGCCAAGAATTACCTCACAACGTGCACCCGATGCCTCTGTTGACTGAAGAGCAATTGAAGGACTACCCCGAAGTTCCGATAGAAGATTTGGTTGGAAAGTACATCGCGCGCTATTGGGACCTGATGGCATTGTCGGCCAACAAACCCGCGCAGGTGATCGGCGAAAACGGAATGATCAAGGATAAACCCGGCTTCGAGGTAGATTTCCTTGGGCGAGGATCCTCTGTGACCGAACCGGTTGTGGCAGAAAATCCTGTGGTTCTTATGCCAGCCAGCGGCCATTGGCGTGTTGTGATCGACGATCATGAAACCACTTTGTCCACCGGCGACACGGCTTTGGTCCTATCCGGTGAATCCTATAGCGTGCAACCATCGATGACCGGGCATGCGGGTCTGTATAGGATCACTGCAACCGATGACCCGGCAGGAGCAACCTGGACAGGATGAGCGTAGACCCAAAGGACATACACGCCGTTTATGAGCGGCAAGCGACGGAGTATGACAAACGTCGCTCAAAGGCCCTGTTCGAAGCGCGCTGGCTGGCGCGCTTCACGGCCAGCCTCATGCCGGGTGACCATGTGCTGGATCTGGGCTGCGGCACAGGCGATCCGATTGCGCGCTGGTTCATGGCTGAGGGGTTCGCAGTAACAGGTGTCGATTTTGCCGAGGCGATGCTGGCCATAGCCCGTGACCGCTGGCCTGACGGAGATTGGCGGCATGCTGATATGCGGGTCTTTGAGCTGGATCAGCAGTTCGATGGCATCATTGCTTGGAACAGCTTTTTTCACCTGACGGCGGATGAACAAAAAGACTGTATCGCGCGCATGTCGCGTCATTTGCGATCCGCTGGAATGCTGATGCTGACCGTAGGACCGCGGGCCGGAGAGGTCAGCGGCACGGTGGGATCAGAGCTTGTCTATCACGCGTCGTTGTCCCCAGCAGACTACGCGACGTGTCTTGAGGAAAACGGACTGCAAATGACCGGTTTTTTGGCCGAGGACCCTGAGACCCAAAGCCACACAATCCTGATGGCGCGCAAAATTTAAGGAGGTTCTGATGACTATCAAAACCACACATGTTGGGTCTCTGCCCCGAACGCAAGACGTGGTGGATTTCATATTCGCCCGCGAAAACGGAGAAACCTACGACGCGGCCGCGTTAGATGCCTGTATGACCGATGCGGTTTCTGAGACAGTACGAAAACAGGTCGAAGCCGGTGTCGACGTTGTCAGCGATGGCGAAACCTCGAAGATTTCCTACGCGACCTATGTCAAGGATCGTTACACCGGGTTTTCAGGTGACAGCCCCCGAAATGCGCCTGCAGACCTGAAGATGTTCCCCGGCTTTCTGCAACGTCTGGCCAATGACGGTGGTACGCCTCAATACGCACGCCCGATGTGCACCGGCGATGTGCGCTCAAAAGGGCAGGGTGAGTTGGAAAAGGACATCGCCAATTTTAAAGCCGCCATGGAGCAGCACGGGGCTGAGCGCGGCTTCATGAATGCTGCGTCACCGGGCGTGATCTCTCTGTTTTTGCAGAACGATTTCTACCCAACGCGTGAGGCCTATCTGGCAGCGCTGGCTGATGCCATGAAAGAGGAATACGAAACCATCGTGGCCGCTGGTTTGGACCTGCAACTGGATTGCCCCGATCTGGCCTTGTCGCGCCATATGCTGTTCACCGATCTCTCGGACGACGAGTTCGTCAAGATTGCCAACATGCATGTGGAGGCGCTGAACCACGCACTCCAGAACGTCCCACAGGATCGCGTGCGCGTGCATATCTGCTGGGGCAACTACGAGGGTCCACATTGCTGCGACATCGCAATGAACAAGGTGTTCAGCACCTTGATGGCGACCAAATCGCGTTATGTTTTGTTTGAGACCTCAAACCCCCGCCACGCCCACGAGTGGACTGTGTTCCGCGACCGTAGGGCAGAGATACCTGACGACAAAATTCTGGTGCCCGGTGTGGTCGACACCACCACCAATTTCGTCGAGCATCCCGAACTCGTGGCCCAGCGGATTGAGCGCTTTGTGGGAATTGTTGGCGCGGACCAGGTGATAGCGGGCAGCGATTGCGGCTTTGGAACCTTTGCGGGCTTTGGGGCTGTTGATCCGCAGATTGCCTACGCCAAGTTGTCCGCGCTGTCTGATGGGGCAAAGCTGGCTTCGGCATGACACCTTTGATCTTCTTACCGGGTATGATGTGTGATGCACGCCTCTTTGGCCCGCAGATCAATGCTCTGTCGGGCAGAAGGCCCGTGATGATGTTCCCTTTGTCTGGGCACGACAGTGTGCAGACCATGGCGAATGATATCCTGAAACATGCGCCGCCCGATTTCGCACTGGCAGGCTTGTCGATGGGGGGGATCGTGGCAATGGAAGTATTGCGTCAGGCTCCTGAACGTGTCTCACGACTGGCATTGCTCGACACAAACCCTCTGGCTGAAAATCCAGAAGTAAAAGCCCGTCGTGCGCCCCAAATGGCGGCTGTTCGCGACGGCAATCTAAGGTCGGTGATGCGGGACGAGATGAAACCCAATTACCTGGCCGATGGGCCTAACCGGGGGGCTATCCTAGATCTTTGCATGGCGATGGCCAACGGCTTGGGCCCTGACGTTTTCTTACGCCAGTCGCAGGCGCTGATGGACCGCCCGGATCAAAGCATGACCCTGAGGGCTTATACCGGAAACGCTCTGGTCCTGTGTGGGCGCGAAGACAAGTTGTGCCCGGTTGAGCGTCACCAGATGATGCATGATCTGCTGCGACACAGCGCGCTGGAGGTCATCGAGGGTGCAGGACACCTTCCAACTTTGGAACAACCACAAAAAACCACAGCGGCATTGATCCGCTGGTTGGAGGACACATGACGCCATCCCTTTTGTCCCTGCTGCGCAAGGTCGACACTCCGACTGTCTGCAACGCCATCGAAGTGGCGCAGGGCAAGCGCGGTTTCGACGATTTTACGCGCGGCACCATGTTGTGTTCAGTGCCTGAAGAGCCTGCGATCGTCGGCTATGCGCGCACGGCCAAGATCGCGGCGGTCAATCCTCCGACCGAGACGCCCGACGTCATTAAAGCCCGGCGCATGGCCTATTATAAATACATGGCTGAAGCGCCCAGCCCCTGTGTCGCTGTGATTGAGGACTTGGATTTTCCGGATTGCATCGGCGCCTATTGGGGGGAAATCAATACCTCTGTCCACAAGGGGTTCGGTATATCCGGTGTCGTAACCAACGGTGTCATGCGCGATCTCGGGGACTTACCCGAGGGGTTTCCAGTAGTTGCCGGTTCTGTTGGGCCGAGCCATGGTTTTGTCCACATCCGTGAGATTGATACGTCGGTTTCAGTTTTTGGCTTGACGGTTAATCCGGGCGAATTGGTCCATGCCGACCGTCATGGTGCGCTGGTGGTGCCCGAGGATGTCGTCGATCAATTGGAAGCTGCTATACAAAAGCTATTGTCGACAGAACGTATTGTCTTAGACGCAGCCCGACATCCGGAGTTTAATTTCGAAGCATTCGAAACCGCTTGGGCAGCCTTTGAAAAAGCCAGAGTCTGATTGTCGCCCGAGTGAATAAGAAACGGCGCACCTAAGGCACGACTGCCTTCTTTTGATACGACAATGACAAACTCTGAAAATGGTACGTCTGAATAAGCCGTGTCGCAGACCCGCCCCAGCGACACCAAAAGTGGGGCCAGGATCACGATGGCGGACATTATATCCATTACGCAGCCGACGATCAGCAGCAGTACGTTCATGGCCAGTAGAAAGGTGATTGTCGAAGTGATGACCGTTTCGACCCATTCCGCCAACAGGGCAGGGACCTTATGTGAGATCAGGAGCAGGTTCATGCTGAGCGCAATGGCGAGAATGGGAAAGATGGTGCCCAGCGTGATTGAAGTTCGATAGCTTTGTCGCGCAGGTCCGCCAGAGTTGGTTCACGGTAGATCACGCACTCGACCAAAATGGCATAGGCCAGGGCAATAACGGCAGCTTCGGTTGGAGAGCAATGCCCCGAATAGATTCCTCCCAACAGGATATCCCCGCCACTTCTGGTCCGACGTACCGACCCACAAGCAAAACCGTCAAAAAGACAACGGTGACGCTAATGGCTCGCAAAACGATATCAGATATCTGAGCTTTGTTGAAACCTTTGAACCGAAGGATTGCCTTCTGTTATTCATCTTGAGGGCAAGAGCGAGCAGAGCAGCATTTAATACGGTAGCACCAAGTAATTTCAGTTGTGATTGCAGGATGATCAATGCACCTGTCTTCCAAATGAAAAACGCAACTACCAGCCAATAAAATACTCCTAGCCTTGGAATGAGGCGCACGGAGATTGCTAAGAAATCGCTGTCACTGCATTGACACCCGCTCCAGTAAGAGCGCTTTTTCCGACGGTAACAGCGCTGTGCTCCATAGCGATGAACCAATAAGCTGGCCCCGCGGAGATCGGCAACGCCGCCAGCATCGCGGCAACGAAAAGATTCGCCTTCTCGGCGACGATTGTTACGGCAACGACAAATAGTGTTGTCGCGCACAGTTTTAAGAGCATATCTGGAGATATAGTTTCAAACATCACGGAACCCCAAAGGCGGCCAAGTAACCATGTAGCTTAATGGATTGGAACTTTTTGCCTTTTCCCAAGTGGTCGCACGGCCTTGGGTATCCGCATCCCAAAGTGAGGGGAAATTCTGCGCTCAATTGCCTGAAAGAATGGCAGTTGTGGAATCGTGTGACCTGAAAAAACCGCGAATATAGACCGCCATTCGCTGCAGCGACGAGATAGGAGGCCTGTCAAACTCACAGAATGCGGAAAAACCCGTCGTTGGGACCAGATGTTAAGCTATCTCGCCCGCAGCTTAGCAATCGCCACAGTAGAATTTTATAGCTAGTGAATTCGACCAGAAGTCCGTTTCAAAACAAGAACTGTTCCGCCTATATTGAGTTATGTCGCGAGAACACACTCATAGGCGGCTTGCAGCAATACTCGTCGCGGACGTTGTCGGGTACAGCCAGCGCATGTCGACGGATGAGGTCGGTACGTTAGCCCTCCTGAATGCCGCCTACGCAGAAACCGTTCGTCCCGCGGTATCCAGGTATTCAGGGCGTGTCTTTAAAGAAATGGGCGACGGATTGCTTGTCGAGTTCGCCAGTGCCGTGGATGCAGTGCTGTGTGCTTGGGAGATCCAAGAAGCCATTCGTCAACAGCGGCTAGAAATCGGCGACGATTGTTTGGAATTCCGTATCGGGATCAATGTCGGAGATGTGATTATTGATGGAGACGACGTTTTTGGCGACGGAGTGAACGTCGCCTCGCGATTGGAGGCGGTCGCGGATTCTGGTGGAGTGGCTCTCTCCGAAGAAGTCTATCGTCACGTAGTGCGGAAAGTTGATCTGAATTTCGACGACCTTGGCAATCATCAGTTCAAGAACATTTCTCGGCCGATACATGTCTACCGTCTCGTCACTGCGAAAGAGCCCATTGTGCCAATAGACGTTGAGGTCCTTTTAGCGAGACCTGCCCTCGTAGTGCTTCCATTGACGAACATGAGCGGCGATCCAGATCAAGATTACTTCGCGGACGGTTTGACAGAGGACATCATCACGGCGCTGTCTTGTTGGCGCTACTTCCCTGTCATTGCACGCAACTCCTCATTCGCCTTCAAGGGTGAAACCGTTAACGTGAAGACCATCGCAGATAAACTTGGAGCCCGCTATGTCCTGGAAGGAAGCGTTCGCAAATCTGGTGATCACGTAAGGATTTCCGCCAGATTAATTGATGCAATAACCGAGCATCACGTTTGGGCTGAGAGATTTGACGGCGCCTTAGGGAGCATTTTTGAACTTCAGGACGAGATCACTGAAAAGATCGCCGCTATTGTCGCGCCTGAGCTTGAGCGAGCCGAGCGCAAGCGTCTTTCTTCGGCAAAAGGGGCAATAAGCGCCTGGGACCTCCACCAGCGAGGAATGTCCTGCTTTTATCAGACCAATCGACAGTCCAACGCGACCGCGAAGGAATTTTTTAAGAAGGCGATCGAATCTGATCCTAACTTCAGTACGGCCTATGCATCGATGGCATTTTGTTATCATGCCGAAGTCGCAATTTGGCAGGTAGATAACCGAGAAGAAATCCTGTCCAAAGCGATTGCAGCCGCAACAAAGGCGGTTGAACTCGACAATGGCGATTCCTACGCTCAGGCAATTCTTGGGACAGTCTACCTACGCATGGGGAAACACGACCTTGGACTGGCATGCTGCCGACACGCCATCGCCCTAAATCCCAGCAATTCGCTCGCACACGCAATTTTGGGGAACGCACTCTCATTCGCGGGGCATCCGATTGAAGGGATATCCAGCATACAACGGGCTCTCCTTCTTAACCCACATGATCCCAATGCACACTTCTACATCAACATGATTGCACGCTCATATTTGACGGCACGGGAACATGATCAGGCTGTCGAGTTTGCGCGTGAGTCGATCGGTAGACACGCAAACCACGCATTCGCCTACATTGTGCTGGCATCGGCGTTGGGTCACCTTGGAAAGCGAGAAGAGGCAAAGACCGCAATTGACGAATGTGAACGAATTGACCCCGGGCGGATTGCGATGGAGGCCAGAGTTCTCCCAGTGGTTTTTCAGAATCTGTCGGACGCAAAACACGTTATGGACGGCTTGCATAAAGCTGGATGGGCAGAGTCACCGCAGTTATCCAAGCCGATCGGAAAATTGTAGACAGAGGGAATGTCCACGTTTGGACTCAGACTGGCCCAATGCATCTGCGGCGTTTCCAAAAGAAAATGCAATCGGTCAACGGTCGTTCAAACCGCCGTAAGACTTCAAGTGTCAGAGCCGTGCTGATGTCTGGGCCTAAAGGGTGGATTGGAGGGCAAACTATGCCAAAAGCCCAACTTTCCGCAGTCACCCTGAACCGAAGAGCCTGGAATAAGGAGCGGGTCATCGGTCAGCAACGACCGCTGTAGCCGAAACAGGTCTGGGCAATTCGCGCGCGGCTCGAACTGGCGGGCAGCTTGCGCGATCTTGCGCTGTTTAAAGCGGCGATAGATAGCAAGCTTCGCGGGTGTGATATGGTCAATCTGGCCGTCACCGACCTACTGAGGGATGATCACGTTCGCGAAAGGGTGTCCGGGATCCAGAGCAAATGGGCCGTTTTCACTGGAACAAGATATGTTCTATGGAAAGACGCTACACTAGCTTTACGTTGCGCGAATGGCGCGTTCTCCTGGAAAGTGGACATCCAAATACGACTCTTTCTGAGGTCAAATTGTCCCGGTTATTCGACTGGCCGCCGCGCACTTGTGATCATGAAACCTGGCCCAGCGGTCCAGGCCTTTGAGTTGCGGATGATAGAAAGCGCTTCGCTCAACATGCTTTCGGTCATAAAACCCCCACCGATCAACTGAGGTGCCAACGTCGCCAATGTTAAGGACCAGGTCTGAGCTTCAGCCGCACCTGCGGTTTTTCCAGAGTGATTCAAGACGGGCTGAATGTGCCGCGCATCAATTTCTGCAAAGCCTGTCTTGGCAAGAAAACCAGGCAACCTGGCGCCGAATTCAAGATCCCACCCCTGGGATGCTGTAAACTCGAGATACGCGGTCCAGAATGTTGCCCAAAAACGGCTGGGGCCGGAGGCAATTCGCCTGAAGTCCATTTCAGTAGCAACAAATGCTCCACCGGGTTTGAGCGACTTCAGGATATTTGACAGAACTTCTGTTCGGATTGGCAAAAAACACAACACCGCGCGGCAGTGAACCAGATCATACAATTCCGAACCAAGGTCATCATTTTGCAAATCGATCTCTTTCAGTGACAGGTTGGACAAGGAGTTTTCCCTGACGGAAGTCACGTCCAGATCGCTGGCGGTTACTTGGGCGTCGGGCAATGTCTCGGCGAGCCAGATCGCGACGCTCCCACGCCCGGCACCTATATCCAGACAGTGCGCATTCCTGGGAAGATCTAACCTTTCGATGGTTGCAAAGGTATCGGGGTCGTGCGCAAGCGCCATTCGATCAAGCCGCTCGGCCTCGGTGGGCAATGTGTGCGGTAAGAGATCTTCGTACATCTGGAACCTCCCCTTACTACCCTGAAAAATACTCGGAATTCACTGAGGATAATACCCGGACGCATGGTTTTTTGTCTTGTGGTAAGATTGATTGACCTCATACTTTTCTGGTGGAGCAAGTGTTCGAGAAAGCGCAATCGACATGAACAGGCCAGTCGCACTCGACTATCTGCTGCTGGTTGGGATCAGCCTTATTTGGGGGTCGCAGTTTGTCCTGAATGAACTGGCCATCAGGAGCTTTTCACCACTGGTCGTTGCAACCGGACGGGTGCTGATCGGTTTTTTCACCCTGACGATCATAGCTTTAGTGATGTACAGGCGCTCAGCCAATTCCGCGACAGAGGGCGATCGACAGCCCTGGTCGCTTTACTGTGCTATCGCGATTGCTGAGGCAATCCTGCCATGTTTTTTGATCCCCTGGGGGCAGCAGCATGTCGACAGCAGTATTGCCGCCATCCTCCTTGCAACCGTGCCTATCTTTACATTGATACTGGCCCCGTTTTTCGTGAAAGACGAGCATTGGAGTTTGATCGCTGCGCTGAGTGTCATTGTCGGCTTTATTGGTGTTTTGGTTCTGATCGTTCCAAGTATCAAAGGCAGCTGGCTGGCAAACATAATCGGCGAGTTGGCAATCATGGGTGGCGCACTGAGTTTCTCGGCAAGCCTGATCATGATGAAACACCTGTCGAATGTGCCACCGGTTCTGGCGATGCGGAATGTCTTTATGATCGCGTCCGCAGTGTTGGTGGTTTTAACGCTGATCCTCAGTTCCGCATGGAAACCGAACCCAGAGTGGCAGAGCATAACAGCACTAATGGGACTAGGTGTATTTTGTGGTGGCGTCGCTTATGTTCTGTTCATTTATATGGTTGGTCGAACCGGCCCGACATTTACTGCACTTTCCGGCTATTTGATCACGCTGGTTGGCGTTTTCATCGGCATTGCGTTTCTTGGTGAACGATTACAGGTGAATGACATACTGGCGCTTATTCTGATCATTGCTGCGCTGTTCATCGGCAAGTTCAAATCTTAAAGGGCTGCCATGCCGCGTTTACCTTGGTGCAATGAAAACATCCTGTTTCGGGAATTTTTCGACGACATCAAGTTTTTGATCGAAATAAGCGGCAAGCAGGTAATCTGGAGTCCCTGCGATCATTCCGAAAGGTCGATGGCCTGATATTCTCCGGTGTTGAACGCAATCAGTATACAGGCTTTTTCCTCACCAACATTTTCAATCGAGTGCCCGTAGCCCTGCGGAATATAACCAACATCCCCTTTGTTCAGAGACTCTTTGGCGAAACGGCCATTTGCACCGAAAATTGTAATACCGATGCTACCGTTCATTACGTATTGCCATTCATCTGCATTCAGGTGTCAGTGGAACTCTCTCATCCCCTTCGGTTCAAGCTCCAGCACCACACCAGTCACTGTGGTTGAGATAGGGAATTCCGATTGGCTGACCAGCCATTCACGACCACCTGCGAATGAAGAGTTCGGTTCCTGATCGAGAAGCCTGTATTTGTGTGTGTTCCGAGGTGTGGCCAGATGGCCCTGATGAGGCATTGCAGGTTCTTCTGGGGGAGGGTCACCGTGCACGAAATAGACTTCGCTTTTGGGAAATGAACCAAATGCTGCAGTGGGCAGGCCCAGGGACTTTGACAACAGGTCCTTCGGCGCGTGACCGATCCAGTCCGTGATGCTGAACGTACCGAATTCAGAGAAATAACCGACGCAAATGCGGGAAGCTACAATACGGTAGATTTTGATTTGACAAATGTCGCTTATGGGCCGCTCTAATCGTAGCTGGGCGGTTCTAACCGACAGGTGCTGCGTTCTCTCCTAGGTCTGTAGTGATCCCAACTGGGTCGTTCAAATTCGCTAAGCTAGGTCCAAGGACTGTAATCACATCGCGTGGGCCTTGCGAGCGCCTGTTATCGCGTCAATAACAACCGCAAGTAGGACCGTGGTGCCACCGAGAACTGTCATGAGCCCAACGTTCTCGCCAAAAATTATCCACACCCAAACCGGGGCGAGGACGATCTCCACCAATCCGAGCACAGCGATTTCCGCTGCCGGAACCGATCTGGAACCGGCCGTGATAAGCAAGAGCGCGCAGCCCAGTTGAAAAGCGCCCATTGCAAGGCTGATCAATAAGTCATGCATGGAAACAGAAAATCCAGTGCCGCTCATCAGTGTCGCAAACGAGGCCGTCAGGAAGGTGAAGCATCCCCCTGCCAGTGCAAGTACCAATAGATCATTGGATCGCCCCCAGCGAAGAGAAACAGCAAAGATTGCAAACCCAAAGGCAGCGATCAACCCCGCAATGTTCCCCCAGAACTGTCCAATTGATAATCCGCCGCCGACCATAATGGCCACACCGCCCAACCCGAGCACAATTGCAAACCAGGTTGCCTTGCGTACCTGCTCCGACAATAGAGCGCGCCCAAGTAAGGCTGCAATAAATGGTGCCGCAGCGACCAGAAAAAACGCGTTGGCAACCGTGGTATGTTCGAAGGCAACGATCACACCGCACGAGGCAAGCATGAGGCCAATACCACCAACCAGAACGGGTGGATCAATTTTTGTTAAAACTCCTCGCATGCCGTCTTGCTGCCGGATTGCAATGACCATGGCGAGAAACAAGATAGTTCCAATGGAGCGGTAGACCAAAATTTGCCAGGATGTAGCCGCGTCGACCGCCCGAACACCGACACCAATGGTCGAAGACACGAGCATTCCGAGAGCCACAAGCAGGACGCCGCGCATGTAACTCTGACGAAGTCGCGAATTGGATTGGTCTGGCGATGGCAGCGGTAGAACTCCCTTCTGGTGCCGTCACTTAAAGTGAACCATAATGAAGGCTAATGCGAAGAGGTCATTCGGTCTAACAAGAAAAAAACCGCCGGAATTCTGAACAACGAAGCCATCCAATGAAGAGCTGGTGTAATTCCGCCTGAATTAGTGGTCAGTCCTAGTAAGGTAGCTGCGGCGACAGCACTCGATGGGCAGTGGGCCGCAGATAGTAGATTGAAGTGATATCCGAAATTTGGTGTGAATGCCGCGAAAGTTCACTTTGTTGCGCCTCGCGGCCATGAGACTACTATGCGACGAAAGTCAGCCGTGAGCCCATTTTGGTCGTAGGTTCGATCGCAGGGATCACCTCGCAATTTGAACCTCCTAAGAGACGATCATGTAGTACTTCCGCAATTTCTCGGTGATCTCCCAAATCAACTTACTGCCTTTTTTGATGAAAAACGTATCACCAGCCGTGAAGGTCTCGGCGCCTCCGTCAGGATGCGTCAGTGTTACGGACCCGGAAATCACGGTCATCATTTCATGTACCGGATAGGCGTCGATCTCTTCACGACAGATTAGGCATTCCCAGACACCCGAGAGAATAGTTTCGTCGTCGTTTGCAAACTCAAACCAGTTTCGTTCGTATCACTGGTTGTGAAATAGTGGCGGAGAGACAGGCAGCCATGCTATGATCCGAGTTGATCCACTGAGCGCTCATAAGGTCAATATAATAAACCGCTATTTTTTGATTTGGCGTCCAAAGAAGTCTTGCGCGTTCCGGTGAAATCCAGCATCAAATGGGGGATAAAGTGACGGACAAAAATACGGAACGAGCAGATTCATGGCAGCAGGCAAACCTCTGACAGCAACCTTTGTCAAAAACATCAACAGGCCTGGGAAATATTTCGACAACAGCCGCTATGGCTTGTTCCTAAGAATAGACAAACAGGGTCGCAAGTATTGGATTCAGCGGATCGTGATCTCTGGCAAGCGCCGAGAGATCGGCCTTGGAAACTTCCCGCTTGTCACGCTGTCGATGGCGCGGGAACAGGCGGTTGAGAACAAGCGCAAGACCTATCTGGGCGGCGATCCCCTGGCTGAGAAGCGCAAAGCCAAAATGGATACGGACTTCGCCAGCGTTGTTGAGAAATACCTTGAAGCCAAGCTCGCAGAATTCCGCAGCGAAAAACACAAGAAGCAATGGAACGCGACACTGGACACCTATGCGATACCGGTGATCGGCAATAGGGCAGTAGAAACCATCGACGTTACGGATATTGTCTCGGTTCTCAAACCGATCTGGGAAGAGAAGACCGAAACCGCCAGCCGCTTGCGTGGGCGCATTGAAAAGGTCTTGTCTTGGGCAACCGTGAACGAGTTGCGCATTGGCGACAATCCGGCACGCTGGAAAGGCAACTTGTCAGAGGTCCTCCCCAAGCCAAGCAAGGTCGCAACCGTGAAGCACCACCCTGCGCTGGCGCAGAGTGACACCGGGCGCTGGTGGGCCGATCTTTCCAGTCGGGACGGAATATCGATCAAGGCGCTTCAATTTGCGGCTCTCACTGCCTCGGGCTCAGGTGAGATACGCGGCATGACCTGGGATGAAGTGGACTTTGAGGCGGGTCATTGGACCATTCCAGCCGCGCGCATGAAAGCGCGGCGGCAGCATCGCGTTCCACTGACCCCATCCATGATTGTTTTGCTGAAAGAGCTGCCTCGGCTTGAGGGCTCACCTTATGTGTTTTTTGGAGCCAAGGGCGGCATGCTTTCGGATATGGCTCTGTCGTCTGTGATGCGGAAAATGCACAAGGCAGACCTGGCAAAGTGCGGTCCAGGCTACTTTGATGCCAAAAGCGGATCACCTGCCGTCCCGCATGGGCTGCGCTCCACCTTCCGCGATTGGGCCGCAGAAGAGGGTTATGATCACCACATGGCAGAACTGGCACTTGCGCATAATGTGGACAGCATGGTCGTGCGCGCATACCGCAGAACCGACGCTCTGGAGCGCCGCCGTAAAATGATGGTTGCCTGGGAAAAATTCTTGAAAAAAGAGTAGAGGAAAATCAGTCGCTTAGGATTTCCGTCCAAAAAAAGCGCAATTCATATGAATTCCCGTACCTAATCCCCCAAACCTGCCCATAACTTTCTGTATAATATAGGTTTTGACCTGCCATCGGGAGCCCGTTGGCAGGTGTTTTTTCCTGTGCTTATTCGGACTTACGCGGCGCTTACTGGCAGTTAGCGCTTCGTGTCGGCCCCGATGCGCCAACATCGGAACCGACGGGAAGTTAGGAATTTAGAGCAATCCCTGCCTTCCTCGATACTGCCGACAACGGTTCGCGTCAAAAGAAATGGCGCGGCATTCGAAGGGGCATATTGAAGTGCAAGAAAAATCTATCGCAGGCCAGATGTGGAATCCCTGGTGGGTCTTTCTCGATCCACCATCTACGCTATGATTGCGGACGGAACGTTCCCAAGGCCGATCAAGCTTGGGAAGCGCGCTGTGGGCTGGCGTCAGTCTGATGTTTTGACCTGGCTGGAAAGCCGCGCAAGCGAGGCGGTGTGAACAATGGTTGATACACTGCAAGCAACATCTATCGAGCAAAAGACCGATCACCGGGAAACCTCAGACGTCTATCGTGGCGAATTGTTCCGTCGCGGTCGCTACCGTGTCGCGACCTGCCGGGACGGGATGCAATGGCTGTTCCAGCGCCAACGGTTCCAGTTTACGGCTGGTGGAGCGGCCTGGGACACGTTGGGCTACTGCGTGACCCGGAAGGCTCTAATCGGACTCCACCAGGCGTATAAAGCGCCTCAGCATGAAAAATTGCAGGCCTTGCCCAAACGCTTCAAGCGGGAGGTGGTGTAATGCGAGACGCGGAAACCATCACGCAGGCCTTGGGTGGGCGCTGGTCTGGGCGGTCTGGCATTGCCTGCTGTCCAGCCCATGACGACCGCTCACCCAGCCTGAGCATCGCAAACGGACATTCAGGTCAGCTTTTGCTGACCTGTCATGCCGGGTGCAGCTTTGTGCATGTTCTGGAGGCGCTCAAAGGTCTGGGACTAGCGGGCAGCCAAGAAAAATATGCGCCGCTCTCTAGCGAAGTTGTGCGCAAGAACCGTGAAGAGGAACGCCGCCAAACATTACGGCGGGCAGAGATTGCTCAATCCGTTTGGAAAGAGGCTCAACCAGTTTGCGGCACACCGGGCGAAACCTACCTGCGTAAACGTGGGATTACATGCCCGCTGCCGTCTTCCCTACGTTACCTGGATAGGTGTTGGCACCCGGCAGCCAAACAGGTGCCCGCCCTTATAGGGTATGTAGGCGGAACCGACACATTCGCCGTGCACCGGACATATCTACGTATAGATGGCGCTGGCAAAACAGACCTCTCCCCAAGCAAGGCCATGCTTGGGGCAACCAAAGGCGGAGCGGTTCAACTCTCCAATGCGCCTGGGCGGCTCGTGGTGACAGAAGGCATTGAAACCGGGCTGTCGCTGCTCTCTGGTTTGATGCACGGACCCATAGAGGTTTGGGCGGCGCTAAGCGCCAGCGGAATGAAATCCCTATACCTGCCGGAACATCCTGGTGAATTGGTGATTGCGCCAGATGGCGATGCCGTTGGCCGCGAGGCGGCGCAAGTGCTGGCACACCGCGCCTATGCCTTGGGCTGGCATGTCTCATTGCTGCCTGCACCTGACGGCTATGACTGGAACGACGTACTGATGGGAAAGGCAAAAGCGCAATGACAATCCATCCAAAAGAAGAGAGTTTTGCGCCGGATTGGCCGGAACCGGCATCGCGGTTCTTGCGGGATGAACGCGCCGCTGCGCCCAGGCTGCCTCTAGAAAAGGTCTTTGGACCAAAATGGGCGCAATGGATCACGGTTGCGGCTGAGGCCAAGTCATCGATAGTAAAGCTATCTGGCGGTGAAGTGACATAGGTGAAGATGAGGTTGCGGATCTGAAGGATTACAGGAGGACTGTCCAAGAATATTTGGACCATTTCTCTTACCTCATCGTTCTTGACGATGTGGATACCCTAACAACTAAAGGCGTTGATCCTGGGGCTGATTTTCTTTTTCGAGCGTTGAGCCGAGCAAAAAAGAGATCCAAAGTACTTTACACCATCAGAAATGCGCCGTCTCAATCCATTCATAATTCAATTGAAGTTCCGGGACTTATTGGGCGTGACTATGATGAATTTGTGAATGAGTGCATTGCAAAGTTCAATGCGCCGGAGCCAAGTCAAGAATTCAGAGAAAGCCGCCTTCCTCTCTTATCGGAGAGACGACCACTTGTAATCGAGTCGATCATTGCACTGTCACGAACTGCTGGTGGTTATTCAGGTGCGGATCGACTGTTTACACAAAATATCGGCGACGACGTTCGAGATTATGTCTTTTCCCGAGAGTGGGACGCTTTGCCAAACGGATTGGAACGTCCATTGCTTGCAGCCCTCGCTGATCTCAATAGGCCAACTTCATTCGATGACCTAAAAATTGTCCTTCGGGCCGGCGACTCTGCAATTCGTGATTCCATTGCTGCAGTTCGAGAGATGTTTCTGACAATTGACGACGCTGGCGAGAGCACTCTTTTTTCACTTGCAGGACTGACACGCAGTTTCGTCAATTCAAAGAAGGAGAGCTTAAAACTGTACCCGGCCGTTAAGGAGCGCGTTCGTGCTTTCAAGCGAACGGCAAAAATTGCCTCTCCGGAAGTTGCTAGACTTGTAGCTACTGTCAGAAGGTATGTACCTCTGAGGTTATCGTCCCACAGTTCAAGTGACCTTAGAATTGCTCTGAATCTGGTTAGGGATCCAAAACTGAAACTGAGTGTTACAGAAGATCCAGTTTTCAGGGCTCTGAAAGGTTACGTTGAAGCTAGCCAGACGCGCGTGGACTTATCGGAGGTTCGAGAAGATTTTCATTATGCACTGCAAATGAAACATGAACCAGAGTTCGAAGAATTGACTGCATGGTTTGATGCGGAGAAGTCTTCAAATGTTGTTGGTGAACACCTTTTTTCAATAATGGATGCAGTAACTTCCGGAAGAAGGTACTCGGAAGATCAGAAGATTGGAATGGTTTCTAGAAAAGCGACGACTGCGTACCACATCGCTCAGCAGAAACTGGAGAGCTCTCCCGACGAGGCTCTAGCTTTGATGCGGTTAAGCATCTTGTTGCACACTAAAGCATTTAAACACAATGCATTGAATGGTTCTCCGATGACGAACATCTCAGAAAAGTACGCTCTGAATACCGCTGATCAGTACTTTAGAATTATCTCTTCTTATAGACCTTGGGAACTATTCAGCGAAATGAAGTCGCTTCAAAATGATACTGAAGGATATCTAGACCCAGTCGCAGAAGCGTTGTTTGCTCATATTGAGCGGCTACCTCTGGCAACCTTAGCTAAGCCCGAGAAATCGCGGATAAAGAATCAAGCCCGTGATACCCTGTCGTCAGGATTCAGAAAGGAGAAATGGTTGGACACAACTTTAACTCCGCGCCTTGAAGATCAACTGAAGAGTTTTATAAACCGTTTATAAAACCAAACAGTGCATTTTAAGGCGCTCAGGGGAATCGAGTTCACATAAAATAAGATCGAATCAGTGTCACAGTATTGCTCGATTTGACTTGTCCAGCCGCTTTCAAACAGTACCGTCGAAATAATCTCGATGAGTTCCTGTAAATAGATCTGGTCAAGTCGAGCAATACTTTCCTTTCGCCAGCATTAGCCGCAATGACCGCGCCTTTCGACTATTGAACCCTGATCGTGTCCGACATTGGTGGACCCGCCCGGCTTTAGCTGGCAATTCACCAATAGCCTCTACAGGCATCTCCTATCATGCCAGCACCCGATTCAATCGACTTTCCTGCTGCATAACCGACGAGCATGTCCCCTACACCAGGAAGATAAACCATAGCCCCAGCACCAACAGACGCATTGAACGATATCGTTGAGACACCTTTAGTGGCAGACCACGCACGCGACCAAATCGTTCGATTATCGCGACTTTCTAATGGAGAAATTTCTCCCCTATATGCTTTGCACGCCATCTTTTGCGACAATCGAATCTTATCTTCTGTATCCGCCAGTAGTTCGCTAGCAGCGATTGGATCAGACAACTGCCTTTGCACAGCCCTCACTGACCTGCCTAAGTCTGCGGCGGCTGCCTCATTCACGCCGGACTGCATAGCAATCGCCCGCTCCATCCTTTCGAACTCGTCAAGAAAGGAAATCAATGGCATGTCACCGTCGACACGTGTCGACAGAGCATTTGAAAGATCTGCAGAAAACTCTGGATCTTCAATTAAATCCGTGAGTGCTTTACAGCAAATTTGAAGCATTTGCGTCGCATCATTGAGTGACAAAACCTCCGTTCGGGTTGGACGTAGTTCCATCATAGAATTCGCTACATTTGCCCAGTAGCCATCATCGAATAAAACACCCATTATCTTCCCAATCTCAAACTTCAATTGATTAACTTTCCATTGACGATGCCGCTTGAGCCTCATCAAAGCAACTACTCAAAGGGCATTTTGTGTATTTGAGTTGACGCTCTACTAGGCTGGACAAACGCGATTTCTTCCAACCAATGCGTATCTCAAGTTCGTGCTCTCTCGCACAGCAAAACGCCGTTTACTTCTTAAACAACCGAGAAATTCAGGTTCACAAACCCAGTTAAATGGCAGAAAAAAAAGCTCGAGACTGCCTCTCCGCTGCGCAATCCAAGGGGGGAGTGAATGAGGGAAAGACTCGCATCTCCACAAAGATTAATAAATCTTTACAGCAAGTTAGCATGATTTTATGGCGGAGAGACAGGGATTCGAACCCTGGGTGGGCTTGCACCCACAACGGTTTTCGAGACCGCCCCGTTCGACCACTCCGGCACCTCTCCGCGGGGGTCTGTGAGGGGGGGATTTAGTGAGGAACGCGCGGGGGTGCAAGCAGAAAATTCCCGAAATTCACTATGACAGTATTTTCCATTGCCAGACGGCATAAAACACCTAGGGTTTCAGGTATGACTTATTCCCTACACCGTACCGCTTTCACCTTTTTCCTGTTGATTCTGACGCTGGCCGCAGTGCCAGTGACGTCCTTTGCTGCTGGACGTGATCGGATTGAGGCATTTTTGACCACAACCGGGTTTGATGTGGCGTTGGAAAGTATTGCGCTGTCATCAGCCTCGGCCCCGAAGATTCTGGGTATCGACCCCGACGGATTCGGATCAGATTGGACGCGGCTGACAGAAGAGGTGTTCGACACCAAGGACATGCATGAAACCGCAGTGTCCATCCTGGAACGGACACTTAGCGACGAAGCGCTTAACCACGCAGTGGAATTTTATGCCTCGGACTTGGGGCAGCGTTTGGTTGAGGCAGAAAACGCCTCTCATATGCTTGAGGATGAAGAGGCCAAGCAACAGCACGGGCAGGAGATTGTGGCCGGGCTGATCAAGGATGGCTCGCACCGGGTAGAAAGCCTTAAACGGATGAATAGGGCGATTGATTCCAGCGGGACAGCCTTGCGGGCCTTGCAGGAGATCCAGCTGCGGTTTTTGCTCGCCGCCAGTGCCTCGGGGGTGATTGATCTTCAACTGGACGCTGACGAATTGCGCCTGATGATGCGGCAGAATGAAACCGGAATGCGTCAAGCGCTGCAATTGTCGGCGCTAGCGGGGGCGGCATATACGTATCAGGATTTCTCGGACGCCGACGTGACCACCTATGCCGAAGCGCTGGAGCAGCCGCTGATGCAAGAGGTCTACGAACTGCTGAATGCCGTTCAATATGAAATCATGGCCATGAAGTTCGAAATTCTTGCCGCTCGGATGGCGGACCTGCACCCGGCTCAGGATATCTGATGCGATTGGTTGCGGCGTTTCTAGCTCTGTTCGCATGGGCAGTGCCATTGCAGGCCGAAGAAAAGATCGAACGGCTTATGCAAGCTTTGCAGCTGGACGCGGTCATCACTATTCTGCGGGACGAAGGAAACTTGCTTGGGCAGGACCTGCAACAAACCTTTCTGGACGACAATGGTGGCCCGGTCTTTCTGGATCAGGTGGATCGGATTTACGATGCGGACAAAATGCGCAGTCAGGTCAAAGAAGTCTTCGAGGAAGCCCTGACCGAAAGCCAGATGGAACGAGCCATCCTGTTTTTTGAAAGCGATCTGGGGCAAGATATCATCTCGTTGGAATTGTCAGCCCGCGTTGCCATGGCAGATGAAACCATCGAAGAAATGGCGCAGGATGCATATGAACAAGGTGACCGCAGCACGGAACTGTTTCGTCTGGTTGACGAATATATTCAGGTTAACAACCTGATTGACGAGAATGTCCAGAATTCCATCAGTGCAGATTTCAATTTTTTCCGCGGAATGACCCTGGGGGCCGGAGCGGATGATGGCGAACTTTTGGCACAGCTTCTCGAGGAAAAAGACAGTGTGACCGAAGACACCCGCACGTGGCTGTATTCCTTCTTCCTGCTGGCCTATAAACCGCTGAGCGACAGCCAGATGCGAGAGAACATCGCTTTTTCACGAACCGAGACGGGTAGGGCGATCAATACGGCACTGTTTGAAAGCTTTGATCGGATGTTTGACACGATCTATTATCAGTTGGGTCTTGCGGTCGCTCAGGTCCTGAAAGGATCGGACCTTTAGGGGCGCATTTGATGTTGACTTTCCCCTGCAATCTTTGGATAAGCGCGCATCCCGGCCGGTTCTTCCGCGCCGGGTCTCGTTATTATTGACCCAAAGGGCGTATCCCAAGGGTCGTCACACAGCCCGAAAGGGGCGCGCTGTTCGAGGTGGCTCTCAAGTTTCTTGGGGCCAAAACACCCTAACGGGGACCACAGAACGCGGTTTGAAAAAGGAAAGACGCATGTTTGCGGTCCTCAAGACTGGCGGCAAGCAGTACAAGGTTCAGGCGGGCGATGTGCTCCGTGTTGAAAAGCTGGCTGCCGACGCAGGTGAAAAAGTTCAATTCAACGATGTTCTGATGCTGGGCGGTGACGCACCGGTTGTTGGCGCACCTTTCGTTGAAGGCGCAGGCGTACAAGCCGAAGTGATCGAACAGGTCAAAGGTGACAAGGTCATCAAGTTCGTCAAGCGCCGTCGTAAACACAGCTCGAAGCGTACCGTTGGCCACCGTCAGAAACTGACCTTGGTTAAAATCACCGACATCTTGGCGTCGGGCGCTGAAAAATCGGGCATCAAGGCTGCGACTGGTTCGGCACCGGCTGGCGATGCGGCACCTGCTGCGAAGCCAGCCAAGAAAGCTGAAGCCAAGGCAGAGGCACCTGCTGCTGCTGCTGACGATCTGACCGCGCTGACTGGTGTAGGCCCCGCCGCCGCCAAGAAGCTGGCAGAAGCCGGTATCGAGAGCTTTGCCGCTCTGGCCGCCTTGTCGGACGAGCAGATTGCTGCTATCGAAACGGTCAAAGTAAAACCCGAATGGGTTGAGCAGGCCAAAGAGTTGGCCAAAGGCTAAGGAGAGAGAGAATGGCACATAAAAAAGCTGGCGGTTCCTCCCGTAACGGTCGCGACTCAGCTGGTCGCCGCCTTGGCGTGAAACTGTATGGTGGCCAGGCCGCCATCGCAGGCAACATCATCGTGCGTCAGCGCGGCACCAAGTTTTGGCCGGGCGAAGGCGTAGGCATCGGCAAAGATCACACCATCTTTGCAACTGTCGATGGCGCCGTGAAGTTCCACAAGGGGCTCAAAAACCGCACCTTTATTTCGGTCCTGCCAGTGGCGGAGGCCGCAGAGTAAGCCGAAACCCAAAAGGTTTGAAAATTCTTGGGGACCGGCAGAAAATGCCGGTCCCTTTTCTCGTTTTAACGCAGATTTGATCAAGGTTCAGATGACAGTCGCAACCACCAGTTTTCTGATCTTTGCCGCCAGTCAGGTCGGCACGCCGGGACCGGCCAATATGGTCCTGCTGGGAACCGGTGCGCGCTATGGTTTTCGGGCGGCACTGCCTTTCGTGGCGGGCGTCGTTCTGGGCAAGCAACTGATCATCTGGCCTGTCGGGTTTGGGGTGCTGCATCTGGCAGATCAGGCTCCTGAGGTGTTTACCGTCCTGAAATATGCTTCGGCGGTATATATTTGCTGGCTTGCATGGAAAATTGCCAATCTGCGCCTTTCCCGGCAAGACAGCCACGGCGACGTGCCGGGGTTCTGGTCCGGACTAGTGGTGCATCCGCTGAACCCCAAGGCTTGGGCGATGATCATTGCTGGCTTCACTGGTTTTGTCGCGGTGGGAACACCCAGTTTTGAGGCAACAGCTACAATTGCTGCTTGTTTGTTGGTTTGTCAGGCGTTTCTTCATCCAATCTGGACATTTGCGGGGGATAGAATTGCCCACGCGGTTGAAGGACGGCCTGCGGAAAAATATCTGATGTGGACGTTGGCGAGTATTACTGTTGCGTCCGTATTTTATGTGTTGTTCGGAGGAGGAACGCACTCATGAAGATTGAGACGATAATTAACCAGCCGGTCATCGAAACCGAGCGGTTCGACCTGCGACCATTGCGTCGGTCGGATATGGGTCTCATTGAACATTATGCAGGTGATAAGCGCGTGGCGCGGATGACAACGTCGATCCCGCACCCATTACCGCCCGGTTCGATCGAGGCATTTGTCACACGGTCTATGACAGAAGAACGAGAAGAAGACGTGTGGGCGATGGATGCCACCAAAGATGACGGCCCTGAACTGATCGGTTTGATCTCGCTGACGCGTCTGGATCGGAACCAGTCCGAGGTTGGTTATTGGGTCGCGCCGGTCTATTGGAACACAGGCGTTGCCTCTTCGGCCGTTGAAGCGCTGGTCAATGCCAACCCGTTGGAAAACGCCACTATGTTTGCCAGCGTGTTTCAGGACAATCCGGCCTCGGCACGGGTGCTGACCCATTGCGGGTTTGAATATCTGGGTGATGCCGAAAGCTATTCGGTGGCGCGTGATGCGAATGTGCCCACCTGGACATATACTAAAAAACTCTGACTTGTGGCCGATGGGGCCTTTGCAGTAGGGGACAGTCATGAAATTTCTCGATCTTGCAAAGGTCTACATCCGGTCCGGGGCCGGAGGTGGTGGTTGCGTCAGCTTTCGGCGCGAAAAGTACATAGAATATGGCGGTCCCGATGGCGGTGACGGCGGTAAAGGCGGGTCTGTCTGGGCCGAGGTCGTTGACGGGCTAAACACCCTCATCGATTTCCGCTATCAGCAGCATTTCTTCGCCAAGAACGGTCAACCCGGCCGCGGCCAACAACGTACTGGCAAGGATGGTGACGAAATTGTCCTGCGGGTTCCGGTCGGCACCGAGATTCTGGACGAGGACGAAGAGACCGTCATCTGCGATCTGACAGAGGTTGGTCAGCGGGTATTGCTAGCCAAGGGCGGTAATGGCGGCTTTGGCAACCTGCATTTCAAGTCGGCCACCAACCAGGCCCCGCGCCGGGCCAATCCGGGGCAAGCGGGGATCGACCGCACGATTTGGCTACGGTTGAAACTAATCGCCGACGTGGGTCTGCTGGGCATGCCCAATGCGGGCAAGTCGACCTTTCTGGCGGCAACCTCCAATGCTCGCCCCAAGATCGCGGATTATCCCTTTACCACGCTTCACCCGAACCTTGGCGTTGTCGGCGTTGATAACGTTGAATTTGTCGTCGCTGACATTCCCGGCCTGATCGAAGGCGCCCACGAAGGCCGTGGAATCGGAGATCGTTTTCTGGGTCATGTGGAACGCTGCGCCGTTCTGCTGCATCTGGTCGATGGCACGTCTGAAACTGTGGCTGACGACTATCGAACCATCATTCACGAGCTTGAGGCTTACGGTGGTGAACTGGCCGAAAAGCCCCGTATCACGGTGCTGAACAAAGTCGACGCGCTGGATGATGAAGAACGCGAGCTGGCCAAGTCCGAGTTAGAGGAGGCCGTCGGCGGCCCCGTCATGACCATGTCCGGCGTGGCGCATCTGGGCGTGACCGAGGTTCTGCGCGCTTTGCGTGCACAGATCGACGAAAACCGACTGCGACAAAAGCCGGTTGAGGAGTCGAAGTCGTGGCAGCCCTGACCTCGGCCAAGCGACTGGTGGTCAAGATCGGGTCCGCCTTGCTGGTGGATCGGGACACGGGCCTTTTGCGCTCGGACTGGTTGCATTCTCTGGCACAGGACGTGGCCTGGCTTAAAGGGCAGGGGATGGATGTCATTCTGGTATCGTCCGGCTCCATCGCGCTGGGGCGCGGGGTGTTAGATCTGCCGATGGAGACTTTGCCACTTGAGAAATCGCAAGCTGCTGCCGCTGTCGGCCAGATCAGGTTGGCCCGTGCCTATGAAGAGGCGCTAACGCCGCACAAGATCACCACCGCGCAGGTTCTGGTGACGTTGGAAGACAGCGCCGATCGCCGCCGCTATCTGAACTCGCGCGCTACGCTGGAAACATTGCTGGGCTTGGGTGTAGTACCAATCGTTAATGAAAACGACACGGTAGCGACGGATGAGATTCGCTATGGTGACAATGATCGCCTGGCGGCGCAGATCGCCGTCACTGTCGGTGCGGATCAATTGATCCTTCTGTCGGACGTCGACGGTTTTTACACCGGCAACCCGACCGAGGACGCTTCGGCCACGCGGTATGATGTGATCGAAGAAATCACCCCCGAGATCGAACAGATGGCGGGAGACGCCGGTTCGGGCCTGTCCAAAGGCGGAATGAAGACTAAACTGTTGGCCGCCAAGATGGCGACCGCCGCCGGGTGTGATATGGCAATCACGGAAGGATCACCTCTGAACCCGCTGAAAATGCTAGAAAACGGCGCGAACTGCACTTGGTTCACAGCGACCATGGACCCACACGCGGCACGGAAGCGGTGGATTTCGGCAATGAAACCGCGCGGTGAAATTGTCGTGGACGCGGGTGCAGCGCGAGCGCTTGGTAATGGTAAAAGTCTGCTGCCCGCTGGGATCGTCGAAGTAACCGGTGACTTTGGGCGTGGCGATCCAGTGGCCATTCTGGACCCAGAAGCGCGACGCCTGGCGCAAGGCCTCAGCCGTTACACCGCGCAAGAGGCAGACGCGATTAAGGGTCGTAAATCCTCGGAAATTGAGGCAACCCTTGGCTACCCAGGCAGGGCTGTTTTGATCCACCGAGACGATTTGGCGCTGTAGCTGCGCGATGTTAGAACACCAAAAGACCGACCGAAAGGCACATGAGATGAAGGATTTCGACAGCATTCCCACACTGATGGCCGATCTTGGAAAACGCGCCAAGGCAGCCTCAGCCGAATTGGCCTTTGCCAGTGCCGAACGCAAACATGCGGCGCTGATTGCTGCTGCGGATGCCGTTTGGGCCAACCGTGCCGACATCATCGAGGCGAACAAGAAAGATCTGGAATTTGGCCGCGAGAAAGGCCTTAGCCCGGCAATGATGGATCGTCTGATGCTGGACGACTCGCGCATTCAGGGCATGGTCGATGGGCTGCGTACGGTCGCGGATCAAGCTGATCCTGTGGGCGAAGTGCTGACCGAGTGGGACATGCCTTCGGGTCTACATATCCAGCGCGTGCGCACGCCACTGGGCGTGATCGGTGTGATCTATGAAAGCCGCCCCAACGTGACGGCCGATGCCGGTGCTCTGTGCTTGAAATCGGGCAACGCCGTGATCCTGCGCGGCGGGTCCGAAAGTTTTCACTCCTCGGGCGCCATCCATGCTTGTCTGGTCCAGGGGTTAAAAGCCGCGAACCTGCCTGAAGATGCCATCCAACTGGTACCAACGAGGGACCGCGCCGCAGTTCAGGAATTGCTGACCCTGACAGATTATGTGGACGTTATCGTCCCACGCGGAGGCAAGGGTTTAGTGGGGCTGGTGCAGCGCGAGGCGCGTGTGCCCGTGTTCGCGCATCTTGAAGGTATCGTGCATATTTATATCGACAAGGCCGCTGATCCGCAAAAAACTCTCGATGTGGTCTTGAACGCCAAAACCCGTCGAACCGGTATCTGCGGTGCGGCCGAATGCCTTTTGGTTCATCAGGACGTGGCCGAAACGTTGGGACGGGACGTCATCGCCGCCCTGATGGCCGCAGGTGTTGAGGTGCACGCCGAAGGTGCGCTGGCCCTGGATGGCACCGTTGCAGCGACGACGGACGACTGGGGCAAGGAATTCCTCGACAGCATTATCGCGGCGAAACCCGTCGCTGATATTGACGAGGCCATCGCGCATATCCGCCTCAATGGATCAGAGCACACTGACTGCATCATAACCGAGGACGAAACCGCGGCTGCGCGGTTCTTTGAACGGCTCGACAGTGCGATCCTGATGCACAACGCCTCAACCCAATTTGCCGACGGTGGTGAGTTTGGTATGGGCGCTGAGATCGGCATTGCAACCGGCAAGATGCATGCGCGTGGCCCGGTGGGCGCGGCACAGCTGACCAGTTTCCAGTATCTTGTGCGCGGGAACGGAACGACCCGGTCCTAAAATCGGATCACAACGCGGGTTGAGGTGGTTTCCGCCGCAACCCGCCGTCCCATCGAGGCCGCAGTTTCAGGTAACACCGCGAATTGCACCTGTGCAGGTGTAACTTTGCTGGCAAACCGCCCCTTTGGCAGGTTTTTCCAAAGGTCATTATCCACATTCAGCTTGTCCGCTGACCCTGTGACCGTCCATTCGTTGCCCCGATGGTCGATCGTAACCTCGCCCCCAAAAGGCATCGCACTTTCGCAGCACATCAGCGACAGAAACGCCAGTTTCACCTGATTACGCGGCACCGCTTCGGTCAGGTGCCAGTTTACGCGGACGCGGCCCGCACGTTCGACATCCTTCAGCAGTTCTGACACCTCGGCGCGACCCAGGGGCTGATCGCTGGCCGAACCGAACGCCACGCGGAAAAACCGAATGCGCGCTCCGGCACTTCCGACACTGCCCGAGATCAACTCCATCTCAGGGCCCTGGACCAAACCAACTATCTCAAGCAACTCCAGACCGTTGGTGATCGCGCCAATGGGGCTGATCAGATCGTGACAAATCCGGGAACCGATCAGCTCGGCCAGGTTGACTGTGGTGTCGCTCATGCGTACCTCCTGCTGCATCTGCCGCCGGATCGGAGCCCTTGCATGACAGACCTTAATGCTATTCTTGCACCGGCCATGTATGTCCGCCACCCTGATTTCCCCGATTGGGGCGTTGGACAGGTGCAGTCCAACATCGGGGGCAAAGTCACCGTGAACTTTCGCGAGCAGGGGAAAGTGGTGATTGACGGAACGCGCATCGCCCTGATGCCGGTCTTTGATCCGTGAAACTGGTTTAGGAAAGGTTAACGGCCCCACATATCTGCCCTTGTTGCCATCCCCACGGAAACTGCGGTATCAGCGCGCAAACAAGAACGGAACCACCAATGCCGGACGCAGGCCCTTCCTTTACCGTTAAACTTGCACAGACTGAGGACGAACTGCGCGCCGCTCAACGGCTGCGCTATGACGTCTTCGTGCGCGAACTGGGCGGCGGTGGAGAGATGGTCGATCACGAGGCTGGGTTGGAACGTGACAAGTTCGATCCATATTTTGACCACATGCTGGCTATTGACGACAAATCTGGCGAAGTTGTGGGCGTTTACAGGCTGTTACCGGGTGAACGTGCAGCGAAAATTGGTCAGTTTTATTCCGAGGATGAATACGATCTGACTGTTCTGAAGAAAAGCGGTCGCAAGCTGTTGGAGTTGGGTCGGTCCTGTCTCCATCCAGATTTTCGCGGCGGGACGGCGATGTATCACTTGTGGAACGGATTGGCAGGCTATGTAAACCAACGCGAGATCGAGGTTCTGTTCGGCGTTGCCAGCTTTCACGGTACGGATGTTAAAGAACTGGCGCAGCCCTTGTCGATGCTGCATCACAATCATCTTGCGCCACCCGATTTGCGTGTGAAGGCGCAGCCGGAAGTATATGAATCCATGGATCTTGTAGCGCCCGAGGATCTGGATAGACGCGCTGCAATGGTTCAGGTTCCGGCACTGATAAAAGCCTATCTTCGCCTGGGCGGCTTCGTGGGTGAAGGTGCGTTTATCGACCACGCCTTCAACACCACCGACGTATGCCTTATCCTCGATACCGCCCGCATGAACGAGCGGCAAAAGCGTATCTATGGTGGGGCATAACCCGGTGAGTGACCCGCTTTGGAATAGCGAGGATGCACCGGACCCCATCAATCTGGGTCCAGTGGAATGGGTGTTGGTATTGGTCCGCGGATTGCCATTGGCCCTTTTGGTATTTGGCGGTCTTCTCGTTCTTTTGTGCTTTCGTCTAATTGAACACCCATTGTTTGGTGTGCACCGACCGGTAACACCATTCATTTCTCAGTTCGTCTGCCGCAATGCGTTTCGAATACTGGGGATGAGGTTTCGGGCTTCCGGCGAACTGATGCATGAACGCGGAGCCATAGTTGCCAATCACAGCTCATGGCTGGATATTTTTGCGCTTAACGCACGTAAGCGGGTTTATTTCGTGTCCAAGGCCGAAGTGGCGAAATGGCCAGGTATTGGCTGGCTTGCCCGTGCAACTGGCACGGTGTTCATCGAGCGCGACCGGAAGAAGGCAAAAGAACAGACGAAAGTATTTGAAACCCGCCTGAAAGCAGGTCACAAACTGCTGTTCTTCCCAGAGGGCACGTCGACTGACGGATTGCGGGTTTTACCATTTAAAACAACACTTTTTGCGGCGTTCTTTGCAGACGAATTGCGGGATTTTATGTATGTGCAGCCCGTCTCGGTTGTGTTTCATTCCCCCAAAGGCCAACCCGACCGGTTCTATGGTTGGTGGGGAGATATGGATTTTGGGCCGCATCTGCTCAAGACCTTGGGCGCACGAAGGCAGGGCTCGGTTGAGCTGATCTATCATACTCCGGCCAAGGTCAGTGATTTTGCAAACCGAAAGGCGCTGGCCGCGCATTGCGAAGAAGCCGTACGCCAAGCGCATGTGCTGGCGCGACTTGAAAAATAAGGGCGGAAAGCCCTTGCGCTGCCTGAAAACCTACCGTATACGCGCGCCATTCAAACCCGCAGGCGGGGTTTGGGCTTTGTAGGGGAGACATCCTTACCTGGCCCGCCGGTTGGAGCATCCGCTTCTTTCACCCCCGCCGAGGCGTAAACCGGAAAAGGAAAGAAAAGCATGGCTCTTCCCGAGTTCACCATGCGTCAGCTGCTGGAAGCTGGCGTTCACTTTGGTCACCAGACACAGCGTTGGAATCCCCGCATGGGCCCGTTCATCTACGGCTCGCGCAATGGCATCCACATCATGGACCTGACCCAGACCGTTCCGATGCTGGATCAAGCTCTGCAGGCCGTTCGTGACACCGTTGCAAAAGGTGGCCGCGTTCTGTTCGTTGGCACCAAGCGTCAGGCCGCTGGTCCGATCGCCGAAGCCGCAGAAAAGTCGGCTCAGTACTACATGAACCACCGCTGGCTGGGCGGCACGCTGACCAACTGGAAAACTGTTTCCCAGTCGATCAACCGTCTGAACCAAATCGACGAAGCCATGGAAGGCGGCGCCGAAGGCCTGACCAAGAAAGAGCGTCTGGGCATGGAGCGTGACCAGGGCAAACTGCAGGCTTCGCTGGGCGGTATCCGCGAAATGGGCGGCGTTCCGGACCTTCTGTTCGTCATCGACGTCAAAAAAGAAGCACTGGCCATCGCCGAAGCCAACAAGCTGGGTATCCCGGTTGTGGCTGTTGTCGACACCAACTGCTCGCCCGATGGTGTTGACTACATCATCCCCGGCAACGACGACGCAGCCCGCGCAATCTCGCTGTATTGCGATCTGGCCGCACGTGCCGCTCTGGACGGTATGACCGCGCAGATGGGTGCAGCAGGTGTTGACCTGGGCGCATTCGAAGAAGCACCGGTTGAAGAAGCCGTTGCGGAAGAAGCTCCCGCAGCAGAAGAAGCCGCGCCGGAAGTTAAAGCCGAAGCGTAAGCTGCCCGTCACCTAATTGACATATGGGGCAGGGTAGACCTGCCCCAATTCCGTTTGAATTGAGGAGAGCCAAAAGATGGCAATCACAGCAGCAATGGTTAAAGAACTGCGCGACTCGACCGGCGCAGGCATGATGGACGCGAAAAAAGCGCTGACCGAAACCGGCGGCAATATGGACGAAGCCGTTGATTGGCTGCGCACCAAAGGTCTGGCCAAAGCGGCCAAGAAATCGGGCCGCACCGCCGCTGAAGGTCTGGTTGCAGTCCACGTCGACGGTGGCAACGGTGTTGCTGTCGAAGTGAACTCGGAAACCGATTTTGTCGCCAAAAACGCCGAGTTCCAGGAAATGGTTGGCAAGATCGCCTACGCAGCTGAAGGCGTCGACAATGTCGAAGCGCTTCTGGCCGCTGATCTGGGCGGTAAAAACGTTGCCGACACTCTGACCGACAAGATCGCAACCATCGGTGAGAACATGTCGGTTCGTCGTATGGCCAAGCTGTCGGGCGATACCGTTGTGTCCTATGTCCACAATGCTGCGACTAACGGCATGGGTAAAATCGGTGTTCTGGTTGCCCTGAACGGTGGCGACGCAGCCATCGGCAAGCAGATTGCGATGCACATCGCGGCTGTGAACCCGGCAGCCCTGTCCGAAGCGGACATGGATTCGGCTGTTGTCGAAAAAGAAAAACAAGTTCAGATGGACATCGCCCGCGAATCCGGCAAGCCGGAGCAGGTGATCGAAAAGATGATCGAAGGCCGTATGAAGAAATTCGTCGCTGAATCGACTCTGCTGAACCAGCCCTTCGTTGTGAACCCTGACCTGACCGTTGAAGCAGCGGCCAAAGAAGCAGGCGCAACCATCACTGGCTTCATCCGTCTGGAAGTTGGCGAAGGCATCGTTGTCGAAAAAGAAGACTTCGCAGCCGAAGTTGCCAAAGCCGCACAAGGCTAAGCAGATATTCCCGACCCCGAAAGCGGTCAGGTACCCAACAAAAACCGGTCGCGTGTTGCGTGGCCGGTTTTTTTTGTTGGGCTGCTTTAGTTGTTTTAGAAACAAAAAAAGACGCTCGCGCGTCCTATCCCTTTCTGAGAAGGATATGAGGGGCCCCGCATGATGGGGATGGTCGAGGCCCCCCAAATTTCCGACAGTCAGACGCGGACGAATAGGCGCCCAGATGTCAGAGCGATTGGAGAGCCTTGGTATTACAAAGATCCAATCAAATGTTCCCTGGCTAAAGCCACCACTCACGGAACACTCTCACTTTGCAACCAGGGTGGAGAATTGGAAAGTCATGATTTCCTTACCTAGGGTAAATTGACGCAATTCCGCGTCAAACTATTAACGCTAGGCTTCCATCACGAACATCTGATTCTGCAGGGATGCCTTCAGGACGGCCTGGGCAGTGGTTTCCACTGACAGCGCCTCGCGCGCCAATCGCAGATGTTTCTCGACCGTTGCCGATGTTAGACCCATCAGAAGCGCAATGTCCTGAGTTGTCTTGCCGTCGCCAACCCATTGTAACGCCTCACGCTGGCGCTTGGTCAGCGCCCGGTTTGGCGCGTGATAGGGCAAGGTGAGAATTTTTAGATGCGCGACATTATTCATCAGTAGGATATCGTCGCCATGTTCAGCCCACATCGCATCCACCTCATCCTGACTGGACGCATTCCCGGCGGATAGCGAAATCGCCCCCTTCGACCGCATCGAAACCGATGTGAAACTGACCGTATAGCCAAAGGCAACGCCGTGCTTGCGGTTAAATTCCAAAACGTCCAGTTCCTGAGGCGTCAATCTGCTGTTGTTCACCATGGCCTGCGCGATGTTCCAACTGGCGGCACCTTCGTTGTGTAACGCCCATTTCAACATCGGCGCGTGAAAATAAAGCCCCTCACGCAGGAACCCATCCAGATAGGATTTTTCATGATTGGCCAAAATCACGAAATCCTCGGGATCCCCAAGTGATGTTTCGGTACGATACTGGGTATAACCATAGATCAGCCGGTCAAACCCGTATTCAGCCATCTGACGGCAATGGGCATCCCAAAGCTCTTCCAGGGTTTTGGTATAGCTGAGAAAGTGCAGGTATTCGCTCAGCTTCATGCAGTTGACCCGCAATTTAGATGCGCCGCCAAACCGTCCAGTGCCATAACATATCCCCGTGCGCCAAACCCGCAAATCTGCCCGACTGCCACCTTCGAGATATATGACACGTGCCGGAAATCTTCACGGGCGTGGATGTTGGACATATGAACCTCGATCATCGGCAATTCGACAGATGCAATCGCATCCATCAGCGCGATGGAGGTATGTGTATAAGCGCCTGCGTTCAGAACAATGCCGTCCTGATCCCCTTTGGCTGCGTGGATCGCGTCAATCAACGCGCCTTCATGGTTCGACTGAAAGCAAGACACGTCAATTCCGATAGAAGATCCGTGACTAACACACAGATTTTCAACCATCTCCAACGTGGTGCTTCCATAAACCTCAGGTTGCCGAGTGCCCAAAAGGTTCAGGTTCGGACCGTTCAAAATCAGAGCTTTATGCATTATTTCACTGTTCCCATAACAGGTTCTTAAACGCGAATGGGTGGTAATGTCCACTGGTCAACGCGCGCATAGGGCGAGCAACCGCAGCGCCACTAACTAACCTTCTCTCGCTTTGGCATAATCACCACAATCTTACCAAGGGCTGAACGGCTGGACAGATGGGTCAATGCATCAGCTGCGCGATCCAGCGGATATCTTGCGCTGATCTTAGGGTTTATCTGAGCGTCTTCGTATAACCCAAACAAATTTTTCATATTTTTAGCATGCCCCTCTGGGTCGCGCAGAACAGACGCGCCCCAAAACACCCCAACAATCTGACATCCTTTTAGAAGGGGAAGATTCAGCGGGATTTTGGGAATGCCGGCCGGAAAGCCAACCACAAGATATCGACCGGCCCAGGCGATGCTACGCAACGCAGGTTCCGCATAATCGCCGCCTACGGCATCATAGACGACATTTACGCCCAGAGGACCCGCCAAATCCTTGATTTCAGAGGAAAAGGCTTTCTGCGCATTTTTGTCCACGTCTCCGGCATAGAGGACCGTTTCATCCGCACCCAAACTTCGGCAAAAATCCGCTTTGTCTTGCGAGGATACTGCTGCAATCACACGGGCGCCCATGGCCTTGCCCAACTGAATAGCAGCAGAACCGACGCCTCCAGCGGCCCCTAATACCAGCAGGGTTTCTCCGGAATGCAGGGCAGCGCGATCCTTTAGCGCGTGATAGGATGTGCCGTAGGTAAAGATAAAGCAGGCTGCGTCTTCGTATGGCATCGTATCTGGGAACTTTATGGCCGTAGCTGCAGGGATGGTAATATGCGTCGCAAACCCACCATGCCCGGTAAGCGCCAGTACACGATCCCCGACGGCGAAGCCAGTCACCTCATCTCCGACGGCCAGGACGTCTCCGGCGATTTCACCGCCCGGCGCAAAGGGACGGGGAGGCTTGATCTGATAGAGATCTTGTATGATCAGCGTGTCGGGGAAATTGACGCCTGCGGCCCTGATGCCGATCAACAATTCACCCTTGCCAGGAAAGGGTTCGGGCAAGGTGGTCAGCTCCAGTGTGCCCGGCCCGCCCGGCGCGACGCTGAGTAAAGCTTGCATATCGATCCTGTTATCCTTGTTATTCAGATAGGAGGAGCTTTGGCGCGGCCCAGGCGGTTGTCAAGAAACCAACCGTTTCTGCACCATGCCAGCAAACTCAGGACCGAGGAGCAGACCATGACCCCCGACACGTTATTCTCATTGCAGGGTAAAACCGCGCTAGTCACAGGCGGTGCAACCGGAATTGGGCGCATGGCCGCCGAGGCGCTGGTTCAGGCCGGGGCACGTGTTTTGATCGCATCTCGCAAAGAAGACGCCTGCATAGCCGTGGCGGCTGAGTTGAACGCTCTGGATGCACCCGGCCATGCTGATGGATTCGGTGGCGATGTTGCGACCAAAGACGGGATCGAGGCCTTGGTTTCAGAAGTTAGCAACCGGACAGACCAGCTTGATATCCTGATGAATAATGCGGGCGTGACCTGGGGTGCACCGATGGGGCAATTCCCGCACGAGGCTTGGGAAAAAGTTATGTCTGTCAATGTTGCGGGCCTGTTTGAACTGACCCAAAAACTGCTGCCAATGCTGATGAAATCTGGTTCGGCCGACGATCCCGCGCGTGTGGTCAATGTGGGCTCGGTCATGGGAGAGGTTCCGATGGGTGATGGTGCCTATAGCTATTCGGCCTCCAAAGCCGCTGTGCTGCACCTGACCAAGATCATGGCCAAAGAATTCTCGGCCCAACATATCACGGTAAACGCGTTGGCGCCGGGACCATTCGTATCAAAAATGACCGCCTTTGCCACCGCCGACGAAGAGACGCGCGAAAGAGTTGGCAAATCGGTTCCTCTGGGCCGGGTCGGGCGTGATGAGGACATTGCCGGTTGCATGCTGTTCTTGTGCGGCCGTGGCGGCAGCTATGTCACCGGCGCAGTGATCCCGGTTTCGGGCGGTATTAACGTCGAGACGGCCGGGAATATCTTTGCCGAAGCTTTCTGAGGACAGAGGCGCAAGATGGACAGTACGATCTTGGACCTGACGGCCGTTGATGCCTATCTCAGCGCCCAACTTCCGGGCTATCGTGGCCCGTTGCAAGCCACAAAGTTCGCCATTGGTCAGTCCAACCCGACCTTTCTGCTTAAAACACCGGATCAGAGTTTAGTTCTGCGACGGAAACCACCGGGTGCGTTACTGAAATCCGCCCACGCTGTCGACCGAGAATTCCGTGTTCAGAGCGCTTTGGCCAACAGTGCCGTACCGGTCCCCAAGATGCACCTGTTGTGTCAGGACAGCGATATCATCGGCTCAGACTTTTACATTATGGAGCATCTTGAAGGCCGCGTATTTCTGGAACCTACTTTGAAAGGGGAAAGCAACGAAACGCGGACCGCCGTTCTTGATGAAATGAACCGAGTTCTGGCCGCCCTGCATGAGGTGGATATCGACGCTGTCGGACTGTCCGACTATGGTCCGCCCGGGAATTACTTCGAGCGTCAGATCGCGCGCTGGATCAAACAATATCGCGCCTCTGAAACCGCACATATCCCCGAAATGGATGCACTGATAGCAGCACTTAAAGAATCAATCCCTGCGGATGATGGCCAAAGAACCCTGGTGCATGGCGACTACCGCATCGACAATTTGATGTTTGAAAAGGACGGAACCCAGTGCATAGGGGTTTTGGATTGGGAATTGTCGACCATCGGCCACCCTTTTGCGGATCTAGCAGCAGTGATCATGCAGTGGCAGCTGCCGCCCGGTAGTGAAGGGCGGGGCCTGGCCGGAATTGATCGCAATAACCTCGGCCTGCCGTCCGATCAAACGTTTATCGACCAGTATTGCCAGCGTCGCGGCCTTCCTGTGATCGACAATTTCGGGTTTTACTTGGCTTTCAATTTCTTTCGCATGGCTGGGATTTTGCAAGGCGTCTACAAACGCGCCCAGGATGGCAATGCGTCCGATCCGGAACGGGCGACGATCCTTGGTTCATATGTCCCGATATTCGCCCAGCATGGGCTGAGCGCCATAAAACGCTAAGAGGACTTTGATAACTCCAACCTCAGATTTCCAAGGCTATTCTTACCAAAAAACATCTCGGTCCCCACGAACATGCTGGGCACGCCAAACACGCCACGTTTCACGGCGGCTTTGGTCTGATCTTTGAGCCGCTGCTTGATGTCGACGCTGGTCATCGCCTCGCGAATTTTGCGCGCCGGCAGATCGTTTTCTTGCATGATTTCGGTTAAGACACCGAGTTCGTCCACCTTTTGACCATGCACCCAAATCGCATCAAAGATAGCATCCATATACCCGCCTTCCCAAGGTTTTCCGGATGCAAATACCCCACCACGCATGGCAAACTTAGTATTGATAGGAAAGTGGGGGCTCATGTGAAAACTCAAGCCTCGTCTGCGCGCGAAGCGATGTAAGTCATGGGTCAGATAGGCCGATTTCTGACGGCTTTCGGAAAAGGCCTGAAATGGGCTCTGGTTGTTGGTCGCCTTGAACACCGTCGAAAGCAGAACCGGTACATTATTCACCTGCGCACCATGTTTGTCTGCCAATTCCGGCAAGGTCTTGTACGCTAAAAATGCATTGGGACTGCAAAAATCATACACAAAATCTATATGTTGCGTCATGTTGCGCCTCCGAGATTTCGAACAATTGAAATGCACCAACTCGTGACAAGCGAATCCGCTACGACCCTAGTGTAGCAGTCTTGCGGGTTCTTTGGACGATTTCACTGTCAATTCAGCATGTAAGCCCGCAAAATCCCGCCCAGGATCCAAAGGGTTGATCAAAAATGACAAACTTCGACACGAACCGCTTGGGCCGCATCACCAATTGGATGCAGCGATATGTCGATGAGCGTAAATACGCGGGCAGTTCCTTGTTGGTGAAACACAACGGATCAGAGGTTTATTTTAACGCCTGCGGCAAAAGAAGCGTTGAAGACGATCTGGATTTTCAGCGAGATACTGTCGTGCGCATCTACTCGATGACCAAACCGGTCACGACCGTTGCACTGATGATGTTGGCTGAACGGGGTTTGTTTCATCTCGACGCGCAACTATCAGAATTCCTACCAGAATTCAGGAATATGAAGGCTTTGATTCCGGGGGCTATTCGATTGGACCAGATCCAAGACGCACCCACGCCGACGCTGCACCAGCTGCTGACGCATACAAGCGGGCTCAGCTATCCATTCAACCCCGGGGTGCTGCCAAAAGCGATGGATGAGCAAGATCTGTTGTTTAAACCGGATCAGGGCCTACTGGCTGACCGCGTCCGCGACCTTGCTCGACTACCGTTGGCGTTTCAACCGGGCACCCGGTGGGAGTATTCTGTCGGCATCGACGTTATTGGTCGTGTGATCGAAGTTGTTTCAGGGCAACCTTTGGATCAATTCCTAACACAGGAAATTTTTGAACCACTTGGAATGCAGAACACCGCATTCTCGGTGCCGGCCGGGGCAGGGGATCGGTTTGCGTCGCTGTACACCCCTTTGGCCGGGGATGCGATGGCGTTGAATTCAGCCGAAACGGGGGGTGATACTCTGCGATTGGTTGATCAGGCCAGAAGATCTCCGTTCGAAAATGCCACCACTTTTTCAGGCGGAGGCGGCTTGGTCAGCACGATTGATGACTATTCCCGTTTTGCCGAAATGTTGCGAAACCGCGGGCAGGTCCCAGGTCAACGCCTGTTGGGCTCCAAAACCGTGGACTACATGATGCTCAATCATTTACCGGGCGACATCGCCTCGATGGGACCGCAGAGTTTTGCGGAACAACCCATGGAAGGCACAGGTTTCGGATTGGGTGGCGCCGTGGTTATCAACCCGGGCCGAACCCGTGTTCCAGGTTCAATGGGTGATTTCAGCTGGGGTGGTATGGCGTCGACATTCTTCTGGATCGACCGGGCCAACGACCTGACCACGGTCTTCTTCACGCAATTGTCGCCATCCAGTTCGTACCCATCACGGGCAGAGCTAAAGTCGCTTGTCCTCGGGGCATTGATTGAATGACGTTCTGACCGCTGCTACCCAAGAACTGAAAACCAAACGGAGACTGCAACATGACCGAAGCAGAGCATATCCTTCTGGACCTTTTGGACATCGAAAGGCTTGAGGTCGACCTGTTTCGCGGCACAGGGTCGGGCGGTGAAACGCCAACGCGTATCTTTGGTGGTCAAGTGATTGCACAGGCGTTAGCAGCGGCATATCGAACCGTCGAAGGTCGTCTGTGCCATTCACTGCATGCCTACTTCATTCGCGCCGGAGATCCATCGATTCCTGTTATTTATCAAGTTGATAGAGCACGAGATGGAGGTTCAATGACCACCCGCCGCGTTGTAGCAATCCAACATGGTAAGCAAATCCTCAACATGTCGGCCTCGTTTCATGTTCAGGACGAAGGATGGGACCACCAGCACGCTATGCCGTCGACCAATGCACCCGAAACCTATCCGGCCCGTGCGGAATTGCGTCAAAGATATGTGGATCAGGTTCCTGAAAAACTACGTGGCGAATTGATGCGTGAACGCCCGATCGAAGTTCGTGAAGTGGATCATCAAAACCCATTTGCGCCCGAAAAATCAGATGACCGAAATCAGGTATGGTTCCGTATGAAAGCCGCCGCCGGAACTGATCCAGTGACCCAACACCTGATTTTGGCCTATGCGTCCGACATGTATCTGATGACCTCTGGACTGCGCCCGCATGGGGTCAGTTGGTTTACCGGAGACGTCAATGGCGCGAGCTTGGATCACGCATTGTGGTTCCACGCGCCAATCCATTTTGAAAACTGGCATCTTTACGCGATGGATTCGCCCTGGAGCGGGCAGGGACGCAATTTCAACCGCGGGTCCATATACGCACAGGACGGGACTCTGGTCGCGTCTGTGGCACAGGAAGGATTGATGCGTAAGGCACGGCGACAAACTTAAGTGTCTTTGGTAAACTGTTGATTCAGCTTCTGCATTCCAGCTAACCAGCGGTCGTAGTCATCAGCTTTTAACCGCATGTAATCAAGAACCTGTGGATGCGGTAGCACCAGAAACTGCTCGGAACGGATCGCGGACACGCAGGCCTTAGCCACATCTTCCGGCTCTAAAATGCCATCGATTGCCGCGACCGAAACCTCATTTCCGTGGATCATATCAGATCGAACCGCCTGAGGACACAGAACAGACACGCGCAAACCTTTCTGGCCGTACGTTAAAGAAAGCCACTCAGCAAAACCGACTGCAGCGTGCTTTGAAACCGCATAAGGTGCCGCGCCAGGTTGATTTAACACGCCAGCTGCTGATGCAGTAATCATGAAATAACCGCCGCCGCGTGCAATCATTCGCGGCACCAAATGACGCGCGGCCCAGACATGGGACATGACATTGATCTGCCAAATGCGATCCCAATCTTGGTCAAGTACATCCAGACCACCAAGCGTCAGAATTCCCGCGTTGGCGCAGAACAGGTCAATCGGGCCAATCTGGCCTTCAACAGTGTTGATCAGTGTTTTGATGTTTTCTTCGCGCGACACGTCGCAGGCCAGTCCGTGGCCACCAATTTCCTGGGCAACGGAGTTTGCGCCGTGTGCGTCGATATCGGAGCATACAACTGTCGCACCATGTTCGGCGAAACATACGGCCAAACTTTTGCCGATGCCCCGAGCGGCACCGGTGACAACCACAGTTTTCCCATTCAGCTCCATGCTCTTAACCCAGGCGACAGTTCAAGAAATCGTCGTAAGGCGTTGGCATTATGGCAATGTTGGCACTTTATCTTTACCCTTTAATTACCATAATACCAATTACACGAAAATTCTAGTAGAATGCTTGCAGACCAGTTTGAGCCCGCCCCAAGATCAGCGCATGCACATCATGGGTCCCTTCATAGGTATTCACAGTCTCAAGATTGACCATGTGGCGAATGACATGAAACTCCAGTGAGATGCCGTTGCCGCCATGCATATCCCGTGACATCCGTGCAATATCTAACGCTTTGCCGCAGTTGTTGCGCTTAACGATCGAAATCATCTCGGGTGCGGCGTTCGCCTCGTCCATCAGGCGGCCAACGCGTAGGCTTGCTTGCAAGCCCAAAGAGATTTCGGTCTGCATGTCTGCCAGCTTGCGTTGAAACAGCTGCGTCTGCGCCAGCGGACGATTGAATTGTTTTCGATCCAACCCATATTCGCGCGCGGCATGCCAGCAGTTTTCAGCCGCCCCCATGACACCCCAGCTGATGCCATAACGCGCTCGGTTCAAGCAACCAAACGGACCTTTCAGCCCCTGAACGTGCGGCAGCAGCGCGTTTTCGTCGACCTCGACGCCGTCCAAAACGATTTCGCCGGTGATCGACGCCCGTAGGCTCAGCTTGTTCTGAATTTTCGGAGCGCTCAGTCCCTTAAGACCTTTGTCCAAGACAAAGCCACGGATCTTGCCGTCATGCGCGTCTGACTTGGCCCAAATCACAAACACATCTGCAATCGGAGAGTTCGAGATCCACATCTTGCTGCCGGTCAAACGGTATCCGCCGTCTATTTTCTCGGCCCGGGTTTTCATACCGGCAGGATCCGACCCTGCATCAGCCTCGGTCAGGCCAAAACATCCGATCCATTCACCGCTGGCCAGTTTCGGCAGGTATTTCCGACGCTGCTCTTCGCTGCCATAGGCATAAATCGGGTACATCACCAACGAGCTTTGAACCGACATCATCGAACGATAGCCCGAATCCACACGCTCAACCTCGCGCGCGACCAGACCGTAAGATACGTACCCTGCCCCTAGACCGCCGTATTCCTCAGGAATTGTGGTGCCCAGCAGGCCCATTTCTCCCATTTCGCGGAAAATCTCGGGGTCGGTTTCTTCGTTCTGATAGGCATCGGTCACTCGAGGCTGCAGCTTTTCCTGCGCATAAGCGTAGGCGCTGTCGGTTATCATGCGTTCGTCTTCCGTCAATTGATCAGTCAGACGAAACGGATCATCCCATGTGAAATTACCCATATCAGGCGCATCTTTGGCGCGAAGAGTTGGCTTGGTGTCAGGGGCGTTCATGGTGCATCTCCGCTCAATCAGCTTCGCGGCAAACTAACCCGGAGCATCAACAAATGACAGTAAGAGTTTAGCATTCACCTATGAGCAAAACTCATACCCCTACCCCGATTTATCCCAAAGCGTATCCGGCACCACGGACAGTTCGCACCGGGTCTTTGCCACCGTGCTGAGTTAGTGCTTTTCGCAACCGACCAATGTGGACGTCCACGGTGCGTGTATCGACATAGATATCGCGGCCCCACACCCGGTCAAGCAGTTGCTCTCGGCTCCAGACCCGGCCGGGTTTTTCCATGAACGTGCTCAGCAAGCGAAACTCGGTCGGGCCAAGCTTCAGCGGCTTGCTGTCACGGCTGACCTTATGCGTTTCCGCGTCCAGAACGATATCGTCAAACTCTAATCGTATTCCAACAGTTGCGGGACGGACTCGACGCAGTTGCGTACGCACACGCGCCATCAGCTCCACCACCGAATACGGCTTGACCACGTAGTCATCCGCGCCAGTTTCCAGACCGCGCACCTTGTCAATCTCTTCGGTACGCGCCGACAGCATGATGATCGGGATCGTGCGTGTATCGGGGCGCATTTTCAGACGACGGCAGACCTCAATCCCGCTGAGGTTGGGCATCATCCAGTCCAGCACGATGATGTCCGGTTGCTCTTCATCGACCAATAGCATGGCTTCGTCGCCATTGGCGGCCTTGGATACGCGGAAACCTTCAGCTTCGAGGTTGTAGGCCAACACTTCACGCTGGGCTGGTTCATCCTCGACAACCAGAACGGTTGGCTGATCAGCGGACATCTTTCTAATCTCCTAGGCGGATTGAGAGGTTATGTCAGCTTTCGGGCGCGCCTCGGTCGGGCGTTCGCCAGTGACGAAATACACGACCTGTTCGGCAATGGCGGTGACATGGTCGCCCATGCGCTCGATGTTCTTGGCGATGAAATGCAGGTGCATACAGGACGAGATATTGCGCGGGTCCTCGGCCATGAAGGTCAGCAGCTCACGGAACAAACCGTTGTACATTTGATCAACCTCTTCGTCGCGGTCGATCACCTCAGCGGCCAATTCGGCGTCACGCTGAATATAAGCGTCCAGCGCATCACGCAGCATGCGTTCAACCTCGCGCGCCATGCGACGCAGGGCAGCGGCGCTGCCGTTGATATCACCCCCGCTCGCCAGAACCGTAGTGCGCTTGGCGATGTTCTTGGAATAATCGCCGATACGTTCCAGGTTGGCCGAAACCTTCAGAACCGACAGCACCAAACGCAAGTCGCTGGCCGTCGGCGCGCGTAGAGCGATCAGACGGGCGGTTTCTTCGTTGATCAACTCTTCCAGCGCATCGATGGCTTTGTCACCCTGACGGACCTGCTGTGCCAATTCCTCGTCCCGTGTTTCAAGCGACCGGGCCGAATTCATGATGGCGGCTTCGACCAGCCCGCCCATCTTCATGATATGGGCCTGAATGGCTTCGAGGTCACGGTCGAAGGCGGATGCAATATGTTGTTCGCTCATATCTGAATACCTGTGCTCAGCCGATCCGGCCGGTGATGTAGCTTTCCGTGCGAGGATCGACGGGGTTGGTAAATATCTGTCCGGTCTCACCAAATTCGACCAGGTTGCCCAGATGGAAGAATGCGGTCTTCTGGCTGACCCGAGCTGCCTGTTGCATCGAGTGTGTGACGATCACCACCGAATATCGCGAGCGCAGCTCGTCGATCAGCTCCTCGACCTGTGCGGTTGCAATTGGGTCCAGGGCCGAGCACGGTTCGTCCATCAGCAAAACCTCGGGCTCGGTCGCGACAGCGCGGGCGATGCACAGGCGCTGCTGTTGACCACCGGACAGGCCGGTGCCAGGGGCGTCCAGACGATCTTTGACCTCATCCCAAATCGCAGCGCGACGCAGGGATTTTTCTACGATTTCATCCAGTTCTGCCTTGTTCTTGGCAAGGCCATGAATGCGCGGACCGTAGGCCACGTTGTCATAGATCGACTTCGGGAACGGGTTCGGTTTTTGGAACACCATGCCCACCTTGGCGCGCAGCTGCACCGGGTCGACACGCTTGTCATAGATGTCTTCACCGTCCAGCAGGATATCGCCCTGCACCCGGCAGATGTCGATCGTGTCATTCATCCGGTTCAGGCAGCGCAGAAAGGTGGACTTGCCGCAACCCGACGGCCCGATGAAGGCCGTGACAGTCTTGTCTTCGATCTCAACATTCACGTCTTTGATAGCGTGCGTGTCACCGTAGTAGACCTGAACGTTATTCGCGGCGATCTTGATGTTCTTGGAGTCCACGGATCTCTCCACATTTGTCATCTGGTTCATCATAGGCCCCTCTTACCAGCGGCGTTCAAAGCGGCGGCGCAGAAGTACCGCGATGGTGTTCATTGTCACGAGGAAGATCAACAGGATGATGATGCCCCCCCATGCGCGTTCATAAAAGGCCGGGTCGGCGCGTTTGGACCATTCATAGATCTGCGCCGGCATGGCCGAGTTTGGCGACAGGAAGCCCGCGACGATCCCGTCCGGCGGGTTCGAGGCGATAAAGCCCACCATCCCGATCAGCAGTAGCGGAGCGGTTTCCCCAAGCGCCTGCGCCAGACCGATGATCGTGCCGGTCAGGATACCAGGCGCGGCCAGCGGCAGAACGTGATGGAACACCGCCTGCATTTTCGAGGCCCCTACCCCCAACGCTGCATCACGGATCGACGGCGGCACCGCCTTCAGTGACGCACGTGTCGAGATGATAATCGTCGGCAGTGTCATCAGCGTCAGAACCAGACCACCGACCAAAGGCGCCGATGTTGGCAGGTGCATATAGTTGATGAACACGGCCAGACCCAGAATACCGAACACGATGGACGGCACGGCAGCCAGGTTCGAGATGTTCACCTCAATGATATCCGTCAGCCGGTTCTGCGGTGCGAATTCCTCAAGATAGATCGAGGCCGCAACGCCGATCGGAAGGGCCAGTGCCAACACGACGAACATCATGAACAGCGAGCCCAACATGGACACACCAATCCCCGCAGCCTCGGGCCGTTGATCAGACGCGTCCGAGCCGAAGATAAAATCTAAGTTGAAGGCTTTGTACAGCACGCCCGCATCCCGCAACTGGTCAACGAAATCAAGTTGTTCAACCGAGACGCTCTTGTCGTTGGCGATGGATTCGCGCGTCACACGGCCCTTCATGTAGCCATCAACGCGGCTGTTGGTCAAAAAGCGGAAGCTGACCGCTTTGCCGATCTCATCAGGATTGGCGATGACGTAATTGCGCAGCTCGGCTTGGGCCGCCTTGGACAGGATCTTGCCCATTTCCTTGGGTTTCAGATCGGTCTGGATACCCAACTGCACAACTTCATTTTCCAAAGCCGACGCAATAAGGGGCGCATAGCCGAAGGTCGACACCTTCTTGATGTCCTCGATATTGCCGTTGCCCTTCTTGTCCAGCTTGTCGGCCTTCAGCTCGACATTCAGTTCAAGATAAGTCTGCTGGAAGGCTCCGGTTCCGGCGGTCACAATGTTCGTGACCAGCACGACCAGCATCAACAGCCCGATACCGATGGCGGCGATACCGTACATCTTGAACCGGCTTTCAGCCGCATTGCGCCGCTTGGTCCGCGCGTCCTTTTCAAACAGCGAACCGCTCTTGGGTTTCGCAGTCGGAGCAGCGTCAGGCATTTGGGATATATCGGTCATTCGTACTGCTCCCGGTATTTGCGTACGATGTAGAGGGCGAAGATGTTCAGCCCCAGCGTGATGATAAACAGTGTCAGACCCAGAGCGAAGGCCACCAGAGTCTCGGGGCTGGCAAAGTCGGTATCGCCGGTCAACTGGCTGACGATCCGGGTGGTGATGGTGGTCATCGCCTCGAACGGGTTGCCCGAGAATTTGGCGATTGCACCGGCGGCCATCACCACGATCATTGTCTCCCCGACGGCACGGCTAGCGGCCAGCAGAATCGCCCCCACGATGCCCGGCAACGCAGCAGGCAGGACCACTTGGCGTACGGTTTCCGACTTGGTCGCACCTAGCCCCAATGAGCCATCGCGTATTGACTGTGGCACCGCGTTGATGATGTCATCTGACAGCGATGAGACAAACGGGATCAGCATGATGCCCATCACCAGACCGGCAGTCAGAACAGCGTTGGAGCTGGCCATCCACCCCACACCAAGCGCGCCGCCATTCCCGAACATGGACACCAATGCCGGTCCCACCGTCAACAAGGCGAACAGGCCATATACGATGGTTGGAATACCGGCGAGAATCTCCAGCAGCGGTTTCGCAACCGACCGGGTCACGGTCGAGGCGTATTCCGACAGGTAAACCGCTGCGAACAGGCCAATCGGCACCGCAACCAGCAGCGCGATCACGGAGATATAAAGCGTACCCCACAACAGCGGCAGGATCGAAAGCTCACTGCCACCGCGAAAGTTCGGGGCCCAGGTGCTGCCGAAGAAAAAGTCTTTCCACGAATGCAGTTGGAAAAAGTTCAGCGTCTCGAAAAACATCGATAGGACGATGCCAACGGTGGTCAGAATAGCTATCGACGCGGCCAACAGCAGCAGGGCCAGAATGCCTTGCTCGACCACATTACGGGCGCGGAATTCCTTATGCGTGCGGACATAGGCAAAAGCCGCCCCCAACAAAGCCAGCGCCAGCACAACGACTTGCATCGCCACCGAACCGTTGCTGGTCATGCTACGGTATTTTTGTGCAGCCATCAGGATTGGCTGGGTGATGTCCTGCGTCAGGACCTGCCCCGCGTCTTTCAGCGCCGCTGTCAGAGCTTCGATATCCGCATCCGGATTCTGCGCCTGAGCTTCGGTCATCGCCTCCGAGGCCACTGCACCGTCCAAGCCATTGGCTACCCGGCGAACCTCGCTCATGACAAGGCCGCGATCTGATCCTTCGGGGATGGCCTGATCAGGAACCAGCCCGGACACCGTGTTATCTATGATCATCGGTTGCATCAGAAGCCAGACTATCAGCACGCCCAATGCTGGAAGCAGCGTCGTCAAGGCGACGTTATAACCATAATAAGACGGCAGAGAGTGCAGTTCTCTAGCGTTCCCCCCCGCGCTTGCCAGGGCACGGGAACGGCCCGAGAAATATCCGATCACTGCCAGCGCGAGCAGGATAAGCAACAGCCAGGATAACGCCATGTGAACTCCGTGGGGATGGCAGTGAGTGGAGTCAAAAGAACCGGGGCGCGAATGAAACGCCCCGGTTCGGGTTTCAAGAGAGATTAGGAACCACCGCCCAGAACGTCTTCGTTCGCAACGGTATCCTGAACCTTGACCAGTTCCGGGTCAGAGACCAGGCCATACTCGGCCAGCGGGCCATCGGGGCCTGCGATCTCGTCCGCGACGAAGAACTCGGCGTACTCTTTCAGGCCGGGGACCACGCCGATATGCGCCTTCTTCACGTAGAAGAACAGCGGGCGCGACACCGGATATTCGCCCGAAGCGATAGATTCGGTGGACGGAACAACGTCCGACATGGTCGCGACCTGCAGCTTATCAGTGTTGTTCTCGTAAAAAGCCAGACCAAAGACGCCGATGCCGTCCTTGTTGCTGTCGATGCGGGCCAGAGTCTCGGTATAGTCGCCGTCGATGTCGACCGAAACGCCGTCGGTGCGTAGGGCGATACAGGCTTTCTCAGCCGCTTTCTTGTCGTCGCCGTTGGCCGCTTTGTAAACGTCGAAGTCGCCCAGATGTTCACACCCGGCCAGGATTACCTTGTCTTCGAACACTTCACGAGTTCCGTGCTTGGTGCCCGGAATGAAGGCTGCAATTGGTTGCGCAGGGAAATCAGGGTTCACGTCGGCCCAGGTTTTGTTCGGGTTGTCGACCAGCTCACCGTCAACAACGATCTGCGCGGACAGGGCTTTGTACCAGTCTTCCGGCGTGAACTCGAACGAATTGCCGTTGATGTCCGAGGCGAAGACGATTCCGTCATAGCCGATCTGAACTTCGATGATGTCAGTCACACCGTTATCGGCGCAGGCCTGAATTTCCTTTTCGCGGATCTGGCGCGACGCGTTTGCCACGTCGATGGTGTTTTCACCAACACCTTCACAGAACCGCTTGAGCCCCGCTGAAGAACCGCCCGACTCGACAACTGGTGTCGGGAAGTCGAAGTTTTCACCGAAGGCTTCTGCAACGATCGAAGCATAAGGCAGCACGGTCGAAGAACCGGCAACCTGAACCTGGTCACGTGCGGCAGCTGCGGTGGCAGATACGGCCGCGATGGCAAGCGCCGAAGCCGACAGTTTTACAAAGGACATTTCAGTCTCCTTGATCATATCAGTTTGTGATCATCCCCATGATGATCTTGCGCCAACCTCTAAAAGTCGCGCGTAAGCCTTTTGTGACAGGTATGTAACAGCTTTATGACAGTCGGTTTGAAATCGGGCTGACAAAGCGCAAAGCTGCCATGCGCCAGTTACATGACAAAGGTAAGCAGCCGAAAAAACGAAGTTATCGCGGCAATATCACAATAAAGGTCGAGCCCTTTCCAACTTCACTTTCCACCCGCAAACGCCCGCGATGGCGGTTGATTATATGCTTCACAATCGCAAGACCCAGCCCGGTTCCACCCAACTGCCGCGATCTGTGACTGTCAGCGCGGTAGAATCTCTCGGTCAGGCGCGGCAGATGTTGTGCATCTATGCCGGGACCTGTGTCGCTGATCAGAACCCGGACAGCAGGGCCGCGCATGACGGAATCTCGTTCGGATGATTCTACCCGTATGTCGACTCTGCCTCCACTGCCGCCGTATTTGATGGCATTCTCGATCAGGTTGGTGAAGACCTGACGCAACTGGTCGCTATCCCCGATCAGCGATACGGGCCCTTCCGGCGCGTTCATGGTCACCTCTACCTTGGCACTCTCGGCCAATGGGCGCAGAGAGTTCATTGTCGATTGCAACAGACCCGTTAACTCAAGCTGATCCTTGGGACGTACGCGCTCTTCGCTTTCTACGCGGTTCAGCGACAGAAGATCGCCAACCAACCGGTTCATGCGGTTTGCTTCGTCGGCCATTATTCCAAGAAACCGGTCACGAGCGACCGCATCCTCACGCGCCGGACCACGCAACGTTTCAATGAACCCCATCAACGCTGTCAACGGTGTGCGCAATTCATGGCTAACATTCGCAACGAAGTCCCGTCGCATCTGACTGGCCTGCTCGACATGCGTGACGTCTTGGAAAATTGCCAGCATGGCGCCTCCTGACACCGCTCCGACACCGTTCATATACCGGCACTCGACCTCAAGCGTAGTGTCCTGCGCACCATCGTTGGACAGGTGCCGCGCCTTTGCCGGGCCCTTCGAGTGCAGGCACTGTTCTATTGCATCAATTACCCCCGGCTGCCGCAGGATCGTTGCAAAATGCCGGCCGACAATATTCTGCGTCAGCAGGGTTTTGGCATCATCGTTGGCGGCGATGATCCGCTCGGTCTGATCGACCATCAAAGCCGGCATCGGTATGGCCGAGACAAATTCGGCAAGCAGGTCGTCTGACATTCTTCGGACCTTTCCCGGCGCGTTAAGACACAGACTTCAACTCGTCACGGAACCTGCGCATGTTTTCCTGGTAGTGCAGCGCGCTGAGCGTGATTTTCTGCGCTGCCGCCTCATCCAGTTGCCGCACGACTTTGCCGGGCGTTCCCATAACCAATGAGTTGTCAGGAATTTCCTTGCCTTCGGTGATCAAGGCCCCTGCCCCGATCAGACAGTTCTTACCGATCTTCGCCCCGTTCAACACGATGGCCCCCATACCGATCAGCGTATTTTCCCCGATCGTACATCCGTGCAACATCACCTTGTGGCCAATCGTACAGTTTTTGCCGATGGTCAGAGGGTAACCGGCGTCGATATGCATGATACAATCTTCCTGTACATTGCTGCCCTCGCCCACACGAATCTCTTCATGATCGGCGCGGATGGTACAGCCGAACCAAACCGAGGACCCCTCTTCTAACACCACCTTTCCAATCAGACTTGCATCTGGGGCCACCCAGGTGTCGGTGTGGATTTGAGGGGTGTGTTCGCCTAGGGCGTAGATGGTCATGACAATCCCTCAAATTCGTTCTGCAAGCTGCGTACGTGGTTTTGCAGGCTGGGCTGTTGGATGCGGCGCATGCGCTCGGCGCTGACGATGGTTTTCAGCTTGTCCTCGGTTGCGTCCAGATCATCGTTCACCAGCACATAGTCGTAGTAGCCCCAGTGGCTGATTTCGTCCCAGCTTTTGAGCATCCGCTTGGCGATCACGTCTTCGCTGTCCTGACCGCGCGTTTCCAGACGGCGGCGCAATTCGGATATCGAGGGCGGCAGGATAAAAATCGACAGTGCGTGCTTACCTAGATCCGAATTGCGGATCTGCACCTCACCCTGCCAATCCACATCGAACAGAACGTCCCGACCCCCATTGATCGACTCCCGCACCGGGCCTGCTGGAGAGCCGTAGAAATTCCCGAAAACATGCGCGTGTTCCAGCATCTGGCCTTCGGCAACCTGCTGCCGGAAATCATCTTCCGACAGGAAATAGTATTCCCGCCCATGCTCCTCACCCGGACGTGGTGCGCGGGTGGTGGCCGAAACCGAGAACTCCAGACCTTCATCCCAGGCCATAAGCCTGCGGGCCAAGGTGGATTTCCCCGCACCCGATGGCGAAGACAGGATGATAAGAAGGCCGCGGCGATCTGCCATGTCAGTTGTTCCCATAATCATTCAACATTTTGCACCTGCTCGCGCATCTGGTCTATTAAGGCCTTCAACTCAAGCCCTACCGAGGTCAGCTCGGCGCTTTGCGCTTTCGAACACAATGTGTTGGCCTCGCGGTTGAACTCCTGCATCAGAAAATCCAGCTTGCGCCCCACGGCCCCATCCTGCGATAGCAAATCGCGTGCTGCGTTTACATGTGCTTTCAGGCGGTCAATCTCTTCGGTGATATCGGATTTGACCGCGATCAGCGCCAATTCCTGCGCCACCCGGTCCGGGTCAGCCCCCTGCGCATTCTCCAGCACTCGGGCCAGATTTTCCCGCAGCGCTTCGGCGGTCTTTTCCTTGCGCTGTTCCGCTAGCTCGGCTGCCTGTGCGGTCAGATCAGCGACCTGAGCAAGCTGTCCGTTCAGAATGTCAGCAAGCGCCTTACCTTCGGCCTGACGCATGTCGACAAAGGCTGCCAACAGGTCAGCAAACTCTGACGTCAATTCCTTGACCAGCGGTTCCGGGTCATCCACATCACTGCCCGCCTCTAACATTCCCTTCTGCGCAATCAGCTCTGCCGCAGTTGAAGGAGCCAGCGCGACACCCTTGTCCGCAGCCTTCTGTTCTGTGCGGGCAAGTGCCGCCAGCGCCGCGCCCATGGCGGCTTCGTTCAGAACCAGATCAGGGGCTGTTTCTTCGCGGCTTAATCGCAGAGACAAGGTGACATTGCCACGGCTCAGCGATTTGGACAGTTGGGCGCGCAAGGCGGTTTCAAGCCCGGTCAGCCACTCGGGCATACGCAGACGCATGTCCAGCCCCTTACCGTTCACACTGCGCAGTTCCCATGTCCAGCTATGAGGTCCAAACGTCCCTTTGCCTGCGGCGAATCCGGTCATGGATCTGATCATGTTGGCTGTCCTTGTCTGCTCGCTTGCCGCACCTAAAGCTATCGACGGGTGCAGGGCAAGAGTTTGCTGGTTTTCGGTCTTCGCCCAGAAGTTAACCATTCATTAAAGAATTCCTCCAAAATTGACTCAACCCGTGTCAATTTGGCCTTGGTAAGAGACGGTCGGACCGGAACGGCTCCGATATCTGACATTTTAGACAAATTACGGTCGATTGACGCTAGGGTGATGGAAATGAAAACGTTTTTCGGGAACAGGTTCGGGTCGAACTCTGGAAAGATCGTCGCAATGGATCGTTTTGACAGCGGGCGCAGCCTCTCGCCCATCCGACAGGTCGAGGCGTATTGGACCGCGCTGTTAACCGGCGACGGTGTCCCCAAACGTGCGCAAATTGATCCTCGCGGGCTTGAGAACATTCTGGAATACACCTTCATCCTTGAGCGGATCGCACCCGGTCTGGCACGGTTCCGACTGGCTGGCAGCCACCTGAACAACCTGGCAGGCATGGAGGTGCGTGGCATGCCGTTGACCGCGTTTTTTGAACCCAGTGCCCGCGGCCAGGTTTCAGACGTATTGGAGCAGGTCTTTGCCCGACCGGCAGTTGCCGAACTTGGTCTGGCTTCCTCCGGCAGACTTGGTCGCACTCAGCTACAGGCGCGCATGATCCTGTTGCCCTTGAAAAGCGATCTTGGCGATATTAGCCGTGTGCTGGGTGTGATGATTTCTGATGGCGTGATCGGCGCGACACCACGGAGGTTTACCATACCCGACTCCATGGTACGGACGGTGTCCGACGTTCAGTTACCTCAGCAGCCAAAACAACAAATTTCGACTGGATTCGCGGAGAAGCAGGAAGAATTCAAACGGCCCGGATCACATTTACGCTTGGTTGCGTCCAGGGACGACTGACAAAAAAGGCGGGCCATTACAGCCCGCCTTTTGTTCTTAATAACACCAAAATTAGCTGGCTTCGCGCTTAGCACGATCGCGGCGCAGGTTGGTCAGCTCTTCGGCAACCAGGAAGGCCAATTCCAGCGATTGCGTCGCGTTCAGTCGGGGGTCGCACGCAGTGTGGTAGCGATCCGAGAGATCCTCTTCGGTCACGGCACGTACGCCGCCGGTGCATTCAGTCACGTCCAGACCGGTCATCTCAAAATGAACGCCGCCGGGGATGGTGCCCTCAGCCTGATGCACACCAAAGAAATCGCGAACCTCACGCAGGACCGAGTCGAACGGACGAGTTTTGTACCCAGTCGCCGATTTGATCGTGTTGCCGTGCATCGGATCGCAGACCCAGGTGACCTTGGCGCCCTCTTCCTTGACGGCCTTGACCAGACGCGGCAGGTGCTCGCCTGCTTTGCCCGCGCCGAAACGGGCGATCAGGGTCAGGCGACCTTCTTCGTTTTCGGGGTTCAGTTTGGACATCAGAACCTTGAGGTCGTCTGCCGTGGTCGTCGGACCACACTTCAGGCCAATCGGGTTCAGGACGCCGCGACAGAATTCCACATGCGCGCCGTCCGGCTGACGCGTTCGGTCGCCGATCCAGATCATGTGGCCCGACCCAGCCAGCCAGTTTCCGGATGTCGAATCCAGACGGGTCAGTGCCTCTTCGTATTCCAGCAGCAGGCTTTCATGGCTTGTGTAGAACTCGACGGTTGAGAACTCATGCGTGGTGTCCGCAGTTATCCCTGCCGCGCCCATGAAGTCGATGGTGTCCTGAATGCGGTCGGCGATTTCGGAATATTTCTGTACGTCCTGTTCATCGGTGAAGCCCAGGGTCCAGGAATGCACCATGCTCATATCGGCGAATCCACCGGTCGAGAACGCTCGCAGCAAGTTCAGGGTCGCGGCCGCCTGTGTGTAGGCCTGCAGCATTTTACCCGGATTCGGAATCCGCGCTTCGGGCGTAAAGGCCAGCTCGTTAATGATGTCACCACGGTAGCTGGGCAGCTCAACGCCATCCACCACCTCGGTCGGGGCGCTGCGCGGCTTGGCGAATTGGCCGGCCATGCGGCCCACTTTGACCACGGGCACCTTAGCACCATAGGTCAGAACCATTGCCATCTGCAGCATAACCTTGAACGTGTCACGGATCGCATCCGCGCTGAATTGTTCAAAGCTTTCCGCACAATCTCCGCCCTGCAACAGGAAGGCCTCACCGCGACCAGCGGCACCCAAATGTTGCTTCAGACGCCGTGCTTCGCCCGCAAAGACCAGCGGGGGATACTGTGAAAGCTGCGCCTCGACTTTGGCCAGCGCGGCCGCGTCGGTATAGTCTGGCATCTGAACCCGGGGCTTGTTGCGCCAGTTCGCTTTTTGCCATTCAGTCATAGCTTGATCTCCGCTGAAGTATTCAGGTCGTCTCTATACAAAATGCATTGAAGACTGACCATATACGATTTGGCCCTCTTGACGCAGCAAACAAGCTTTGGTCATGGTGGCTGCCAAATCTGACGTCGGACATAAAGTCGCCGGACGCCGAATCAAGGACACCTCGCCATGCAAGAGCAACGCCAAGTTGTCACGGTGGAAGACACTGGGACCACATCCCGGAATTTTGTATTTGTCCTTTTGGACAATTTTTCCCTGCTGTCGTTTGCCTCGGCGCTGGACAGTCTGCGGATCGCTAACCGTATGGCGGACAAACCGCTTTATAGATGGAAATTGATGGGTGAAGGCGGTGATACGGTTAGCTGCTCCGCCGGAACCACATTTGCGTTGGACTCGGATCTGGTTGAGTTGCAGCGCGACGATATCGTGCTGATTTGCGGTGGTGTGGACGTTCAAGCCGCAACCACCAAAAAAGTATTGAGCTGGGTACGCCGCGAGGCACGGCGGGGCCTACGCATCGGTGGTTTGTGCACCGCAGCCTATACTTTGGCCAAAGCCGGTCTGCTGGACGGCAAGCGCGCGACCATTCACTGGGAAAACTCGGACAGTTTTGTCGAGGAATTTGACGAGGTCGACCTGACCAAATCCGTCTTTATTGTCGACGGTAACCGGATGACCACGGCGGGTGGCACATCTTCCATCGACCTGCTGTTGAAAATGATTGCTGATGATTTCGGCGAGGATTTGGCAAACGCAGTGGCGGATCAGATGATATATTCGTCGATCCGCACCGATCAGGATACCCAACGCCTGTCGACCCCAACCCGGATCGGCGTGCGTCATCCGAAGCTGAGCCAAGTCATTCTGATGATGGAAAAAAACATCGAAGAGCCAATCTCACCTTCGATTCTGGCCAAAGATGTCGGCATGTCGACGAGACAGCTTGAACGCTTGTTCCGTCGCTACCTAAGCCGCTCGCCCAAGCGCTACTATATGGAGCTTCGCCTGCACAAGGCACGTAACCTGCTGATGCAAACGGACATGAGCGTCATCAACGTGGCTTTGGCTTGCGGGTTTGCCTCGCCCAGCCATTTCTCGAAATGCTACCGGGCGCATTACAACACCACGCCGTATCGCGAGCGGGGTGCGCAGGGCGACCGATTGTCGGTCTGAATTATGCGGGGGTCAAACGATAAACGGCCCCGTCACCCACGGAAATATACCAGATTGACCCGTCATGGGCTTCGACGATGTCGCGCACGCGGATCGTTTCGGGGCCTTTGATCTGTTCGACCTCGCGCAGCGGCGATCCCGCCATCCGCGCGATGTAATCGAACTTGAGCGACCCAACAAAGATATCCCCTTTCCAGTCCGGCCACAGCTTGCCGGAATAGACCATCAGCCCGGATGGGGCGATGGACGGGTCCCAGTAATACTCTGGCTGCTCCATCCCCGGTTTCGCGGTGCCTTCACCAATTTTGTCGCCGGAGTAATGAACACCATAGGAAATGACCGGCCAACCGTAGTTCGATCCCCGCTGAACCAGATTGACCTCATCCCCACCTTTAGCCCCGTGTTCCGAAATCCAAAGACGACCCCTTGCGTCCAAACCGGCCCCTTGCGGATTGCGATGGCCGTAGGACCAGATCTCGGGACGCGCACCGCTTTCCTGAACAAAGGGATTGTCACCAGGAACCGAGCCGTCACGGTTCACGCGGATCACCGTACCATTATGGTTAGACCTGTCTTGCGCCTTGGGGCGTTCCCCCCTGTCACCGATCGTGACCAACAAAGTTCCGTCTTTAGCTTCCACCACGCGTGATCCGTAGTGGCGCCCCGATGACCCGCCCGGAACGGCCTCGAAGATCACCCGCAGGTTGGTCAACCGATCACCGCGTTCAGACAATCGGCCCACCGCAAGAGCCGTACCGGCACCGCCTTTTTGCGGTTTGGAGAAGGTCAGGAAAATCTCACGCGTTTGATTAAAATCGCGGGCGACCGTCACGTCCAGCAAACCGCCCTGCCCTTTGGCCAAAACGTCGGGCACACCTTTGACGGCAATGGCTTTTCCATCCGCAACATAAAGCAGCGCGCCCTCACGTTCGGTGACCAGAAACCCCTTGTCCGGCAAAATGCCGATTGCCCAAGGGGCGTCCAGCCCTTCGACCATCGGCGCAATCTGCACAGGGCCGGATGACGTCTGCAAAAAATCAGCACTGACCAGAGCGGCCTTAAAGACAAGAAACAGAATCGCGAAAACTCTCAACATTCAGCTCTCCATCTGCAGCAGCCAGCCGCCAAACATCGGTTAAACCCAACAAAACAACCCGAACTATAAGTGGCAACTGCACATTTGCGTGAGGACTTTTCTTTTCCGGGCAGCTTGCCTAGGGTCGTGCCCAGAACGAACACGTTCCAATTAGGGAGTAACCACATGAAAAAGCTGCTTACTGCAACTGCAGCAACCGCACTGTTGGCCGGCACCGCTATGGCTGAAGACGTTAAACTGGGCATTATGTTCGGTTTCACCGGCCCGATTGAATCGCTTTCGCCTGCGATGGCATCCGGCGCCGAGCTGGCAATGAAAGAGGTCTCGGATTCCGGCAAGCTTCTGGACGGCTCTACCGTAACCCCCGTTCGTGCTGACACGGGTTGCGCTGATAACGCGCTTGCCACAGCAAACGCGGAACGTTTGGTTGCCGAAGGTATCAACGGCCTTGTCGGCGGCGATTGCTCGGGCGTCACCGGTGCTATTCTGCAAAACGTTGCCGTACCGAACGGCATGGTCATGATTTCTCCGTCGGCCACCTCACCGGGCCTGTCCGTGATGGAAGATAATGGCCTGTTCTTCCGCACATCCCCATCGGATGCGCGCGAAGGTGAAATCATGGCAGACATTCTGCAAGAGCGTGGCGTCAGTTCAATTGCCCTTACATATACCAACAACGACTACGGCAAGGGCCTGTCCGAAGCGATCAAATCCTCGTTCGAGGCGCTGGGTGGTGAAGTGACCATCGTGGCCGCGCACGAAGACGGCAAGGCCGATTATTCGGCCGAAGTTGGCGCATTGGCCTCGGCCGGTGGCGACATTCTGGTAGTAGCTGGCTATCTGGATCAGGGCGGTCTGGGTATCATCCAGTCCTCGCTGGACAGTGGTGCGTTCGACACATTTGGTCTGCCGGGTGGCATGATCGGTGACTCGCTGCCCGAAAACGTTGGTCCAGATCTGAACGGTTCCTACGGTCAGGCGCCGGGTTCGAAAAGCGAAGCTGCGGATTCGTTCTTTGGAATGGCCGAAGGCGCAGGTTTTGACGGTTCGTCAATCTTCGTACCTGAATCTTATGATGCAGCGGCGCTGTTCATGCTGGCCATGCAGGCCGCAGGTTCCAGCAACCCAGCAGATTACGGCGGCAAGATCATGGACGTCGCCAACGAGCCGGGCGAAAAGATCTATCCGGGCGAGTTGGCCAAGGGTCTGGAACTGCTCGCGGCGGGTGAAGAGATCGACTATGTCGGTGCCTCAGGCGTTGAACTGATCGGCCCCGGTGAAAGCGCCGGTGCATACCGTGAAATCGAAGTCATTGATGGTGAGATGAAGACGGTCAACTACCGTTAATTCCTCATCTGACAGGACAATACCAAGCAGCCCGGGCCTTGTGTCCGGGCTGTTTCAGTGACAAAAAGCTGCACCTCTGTTTTTGGGGATAAGGCAAAGGAAAACCATGATCGTCGTTGAGGACGTGCATAAGCATTTTAGCGGGTTCCACGCGGTGGACGGTGCTTCGCTGGAAATCCAAAAAGGCTCGATCACCGGCCTGATCGGACCGAACGGAGCAGGCAAGACAACTTTGTTCAACGTGATCGCGGGCGTGCTGCCGCCAACCAGCGGCAAGGTCTTCATGGATGGTGAGGATATCACCGGCCTGCCCCCACATGAGCTTTTTCACAAGGGCCTGCTGCGCACTTTCCAGATCGCGCACGAATTCTCGTCGATGACCTGCCGCGAAAACCTGATGATGGTGCCCGGCGCGCAGTCGGGTGAATCGCTGTGGAATACCTGGTTCGGCCGCAAACGTATAGCTGACGAAGAACGCGCCTTGCGCGCCAAGGCAGATGAAGTGTTGGAGTTTCTGACCATCGAACACCTGGCTGACCACAAGGCGGGCCAGGTCTCGGGCGGACAAAAGAAACTGCTGGAACTTGGCCGCACCATGATGGTCGACGCTAAGATCGTGTTTCTGGACGAGGTCGGCGCGGGCGTGAACCGCACCCTGTTGATGACCATTGCCGATACCATCCTGCGCTTGAACAAGGAACGCGGCTATACCTTTGTCGTCATCGAGCATGACATGGATTTCATCGGCAAAATCTGCAACCCGGTCATCTGCATGGCCGAGGGCAAGGTTCTGGCCGAAGGTACCTTGGAACAGATCAAAGCCAATGAACACGTGATCGAGGCTTATCTGGGCACCGGTCTGAAGAACAAAGACAAGCTGGAGGCCCAGACATGACCGCTGGCTCGGGCGACAACCCCTATCAGGACGATCACGGCAACAAGGACGCCACGATTGCCAACACCCAAGGCATCGGCACGATGACCCCTGCGCACCCGACCAGCGGGGAAACCCACAAGGTCAGCGGCGGCCCTTTCCTGATCGGTGACACCATGACCGGTGGTTACGGCAAAGGCCCGGACATCCTGCACGACTGCACCATTGCCGTGGACAAGGGTGAGATTGCGGTGATCGTCGGCCCCAACGGCGCTGGCAAATCCACCGCGATGAAAGCCGTGTTTGGAATGCTGGACGTTCGCGCAGGCGCGGTACGGCTGGACGGAGAGGACATCACCAAGCTCTCACCCCAAGACCGCGTGATCAAGGGCATGGGGTTCGTTCCGCAAACGTCAAATATTTTTACGTCGATGACGGTGGAAGAAAACCTTGAAATGGGTGCCTTCATCCGCCGCGACGATATCAGCCAAACGATGGAGCAGGTCTATGACCTCTTCCCAATCCTACGCGACAAGCGCAATCAAGCCGCCGGAGAGCTTTCGGGTGGCCAGCGCCAACAGGTCGCCGTGGGCCGCGCGCTGATGACCCAGCCGAAGGTGCTGATGCTGGACGAACCCACCGCCGGTGTCTCGCCCATCGTGATGGATGAGCTGTTCGACCGGATCATCGAGGTATCCCGTACTGGCCTGCCGATCCTGATGGTCGAACAGAACGCTCGTCAGGCTCTGGAGATTGCCGACAAGGGATATGTGCTGGTTCAAGGGCGGAATGCGTACAGCGGCACGGGCAAGGAACTGTTGGCCGATCCCGAAGTTCGCAAGAGTTTCTTGGGGGGGTAGCGTGAGGATATCCAAAATATTGATCTTGGCCTCTATTTGCAGTGCTGCTGAAGCCGAAACATGCTTTCTAAGTGAAGTCTGTGAAAACGAAGGGGAATGCGTGGGCTCGCCGCTCAATATCGAGTTCATCGGCAGTCCACCCAACCAGATTCGAAGTAATTTCGGGGAATTCATCATTGATGGCACCGCCGCGGCTGGTGAAGCGACTTCCGAAGTACGCCTTTCGAACGGAACAGAGTACGTGGTCACGTCTGAAAACTCGTTGATGATTGCATCTCAAGAAGATGAAAATAGCCGCTCGATCATATTCTTGGCACGAACACCACCATCAAAGCTGACGGCTACTCTCGCTGTCGTTCCGCAGCGATATGTCGAATATTCAGAGACCTTCAATGCACGCCGTGTATTTGAAGGCGATTGCGAGCAGGAGTTTTAATGGACTTCCTCAACGCCCTTGTGGCGCTCTCCAACTTCGTCCTTGTTCCCGCAATCGCCTATGGCAGCCAGTTGGCGCTGGGTGCGTTGGGGGTGACTCTGATCTATGGCATCCTGCGGTTCTCGAACTTTGCCCATGGCGACACGATGGCCTTTGGTGCGATGATTGCCGTGCTGGTCACATGGGGCCTGCAGGCCGCCGGGGTCAGTTTCGGGCCGCTGCCGACCGCTCTGCTCGCTCTGCCCTTTGCCATTCTGGGCTGTATTGTTCTGGTGCTGGTCACCGACCGGATGGTCTATCGCTTCTATCGGGAACAAAAAGCAAAACCGGTCATTCTGGTGATCGTCTCGATGGGTGTGATGTTCATTATGAACGGCCTCGTGCGGTTCATCATCGGCCCAGACGATCAGAGGTTCTCAGACGGCGAACGGTTCCTGATTTCCGCACGGGAATTCAAAGCCATGACCGGCCTGAACGAAGGGCTGGCGATCAAAACATCTCAAGGCATTACCGTCATCATGGCGGTGGTCGCCGTGGTGCTTTTGTTCTGGTTCCTCAACAAGACCCGCACCGGCAAGTCGATGCGCGCTTATTCGGATAACGAAGATCTGGCCCTATTATCCGGCATCAACCCTGAACGCGTCGTAATGATCACCTGGATCATAGTCGCGGCGCTGGCGACCACAGCCGGGGTTCTGTACGGGTTGGACAAAAGCTTCAAACCTTTCGTTTACTTCCAACTGCTTCTGCCGATTTTTGCCTCGGCCATCGTAGGCGGGCTGGGTAGCCCTGTCGGTGCCATCGCAGGTGGTTTCATCATCGCCTTTTCCGAGGTCACGATCACCTATGCCTGGAAAAAAGTGCTGACCTATCTGGCGCCGGAGAACCTGGAACCTTCGGGATTGGTGCAATTCCTGTCCACCGATTACAAATTCGCCGTCAGCTTCGTCATCTTGCTGATCGTACTTCTGTTCAAACCTACGGGTCTGTTTAAGGGGAAAGCGGTATGACCGAGCCTGTCAAAAACACGCTGCTTTTCGCTGTCGTCGGCGGTCTGATCCTGCTGACCGGTTTCACCCAAAGCTGGAACGCTGCGATTCTGATCCTGAACATGGGGCTGATCTCGGCTATCATGGCGCTTGGGGTAAACCTTCAATGGGGGTTTGCCGGTCTGTTCAACGTTGGCGTCATGGGCTTTGTTGCGTTGGGCGGGCTTGCCGTTGTGCTGGTCTCGACCCCGACCACACCCGGGGCTTGGTCCGCCGGAGGGTTCGGCATCGTTCTGGCTCTGTTGCTCGGTGCTGCAACCGTTGTGGCCACTGTTCTGGTGGCGCAGAAGATGCCGAAGGGCCGGGTTCGAACCCTGTCCATTATCGCCATTCTGATCGTCGGTTTCTTCATCTACCGCGCTGTTCTCGATCCCAATACTGCGGCGGTCGAGGCTATTGAACCGGCTGTAGCAGGCAACCTCGGTGGCCTGAACCTGCCCGTCCTGCTGGCCTGGCCCGCCGGAGGCCTGTTGGCGGCAGGCGCTGCTTGGTTGATTGGAAAAACCGCTCTGGGTTTACGATCGGATTATCTGGCGATTGCAACGCTGGGTATTGCCGAGATCATCATCGCGATCCTGAAAAACGAGGACTGGCTGGCCCGGGGCGTCAAGAACGTCTATGGCATCCCGCGCCCCGCTCCGGTCGTCGGATACGAAGTTGATCTGCAAAATGATCCCAGCTTTGTCGCACGCGCCGAATGGTTGGGTCTGGATACGGTCACGGCCTCGACGCTGGCGGTCAAACTTGGCTATTCACTGCTGTTCCTGATCGTTCTTCTAGTATTGCTGTGGATGGCGCAAAAAGCATTGAACAGCCCATGGGGCCGCATGATGCGTGCCATTCGTGACAACGAAGTCGCGGCCGAGGCGATGGGCAAAGACGTGACACGCCGTCACTTGCAGATTTTTGTGCTGGGTTCGGCCATCTGCGGCATTGCCGGTGCGATGATGACCACACTGGACGGTCAGCTCACGCCCAGTGCATATCAGCCGCTGCGATTCACCTTTCTGGTCTGGGTGATGGTGATCGTCGGCGGTTCAGGCAACAATTTCGGCGCAGTTCTTGGCGCGTTTCTCATCTGGTTCCTATGGGTTCAGGTCGAGCCAATCGGGTTGTGGCTGATGAGCCTGATCACTGCCGGTTTGCCCGATGGCAGCGCGCTTAAGGCACATCTGATCGAAAGCGCCGCCCATATGCGTCTGCTGACCATGGGGCTGATCTTGCTGATTGTTCTCAGATTCAGTCCAAGAGGCCTGATCCCCGAGAAATAAGTCACATTCAGGGGATTATTTGAAACCGCGTCGGAAAAACGGCGCGGTTTCTTGATTCATGAACAGAACCTTAATAGACCGAATTATCGTTGGGCACATTCCGGACCTGCGCCAGATCGCCTTCACGGTTAATTAGTCAGTTGACGCTGATACTACAGGTCACCTCTCGAGAGTAAGAAGACGACACATGAAAACTTCGATTATCCCCAAAATCCTTCTGTTGCCGCTGGTCGTCAGCCTGGCCGCTTGTATCCCTTCACCTGAAGATCTGGAGACTGAGCCCGTAAAGGTTCAAACTGCCAAGGGTGAAGTGACCTGTCAGCTGTACCGTCATGACCGCGTTACTTGGGACCGTGCCATTGATTACCCGGCTACAAAAATGTCGGTGGCCGAGGCTGACGGCTATTGCCGCCAGGAAGGACAGCGTCGTCTGCAATAATTCTAACGGCACCGCTCTGCCCGTTGCGGCGTGGTGCCTAATAACTATCTGCCCTTAAACAAACCGCCCAGAATGCCGCGGACAATGCGGCGGCCGGTGGTGCCCTTAAGCTCTTTTATGACGGCCTCACTCATGGCTGTTGCAAAGGTATCCTTCTTTCGCGAAACACGTGAAGATGATCGCACGACCCGGCTGCCGGAATACCGCCGAGCCGTTGCAAATTCGCGTTCAGCTAAAGTTTGCGTTTCCTCTTGCTCTTCCGCTTTGGCAGCAGCCTGCGCGGCTTGTTCTGCACGTGTCTGCAGGATTTCAAAAGCCGATTTCCGATCCCTCAATGTGCCATATTTGGCTTGCATAGGTGACGCGGCGACAACCGCCTGACGTTCGGATTCAGTGATTGGCCCAAGCTGAGTTCCCGGCGGTCGGATCAGCGTCCGTTCAACAATGCCCGGCACACCTTTTTTCTGCAACATTGACGTGACCGCCTCACCGACACCGACCTCACGGATTGCGGTTTCGGTGTCGAAGGCCGGGTTTTCGCGATAGGTTTCTGCCGCCAGACGCAGATTCTTGCGATCCCTGGCCGTAAATGCGCGTAGGGCGTGCTGTACACGATTGCCGAGCTGACCCAGAATATCCTCGGGAATATCTGCCGGGTTTTGCGAAATGAAATAGACACCGACGCCCTTGGATCGGATCAACCGCGCGACCTGTTCCACTTTGTCGACCAAAACCTTGGGCGCATCGTCGAACAGCAAATGCGCCTCATCAAAGAAGAATACCAGCTTGGGTTTGTCGGGATCACCGACCTCGGGCAATTCCTCGAACAGTTCACTCAGCAGCCATAGCAGGAAGGTCGCATAGAGGCGCGGTGATCCCATCAGCTTGTCCGAGGCCAGGATATTCACCACCCCCTGCCCGTTCGCGTCGGTGCGCATTAGATCAGACAGTTCCAGTGCGGGTTCTCCAAACAAGTTGGTTCCACCCTGATTTTCTAACACCAACAACCGCCGTTGAATCGCTCCAATCGAAGAGGTCGAGACGTTACCATAACGCAGGGACAATTGCGCCCGGTTCTCACCGATCCAGACCAGCAACGCCTGCAGGTCCTTTAGATCCAGCAGCGGCATTCCTTCTTCATCCGCCACGCGGAAGGCGATGTTCAGGATACCTTCTTGCGCCTCGCTCAGGTCCATGAGACGGGACAGAAGCAACGGGCCCATTTCGGTAACGGTGGTTCGAACCGGATGACCCTGTTCGCCGAACAGGTCCCAGAACGTCACCGGGCACGCGGCATAGGAATAGTTCTGAAATCCGATGCGCGTGGCGCGGTCCTGAAACGCTTGGTGCAGCTTGTGATCTTCGCTACCTGCCTTGGCCAGCCCGGACAAATCCCCTTTGACGTCAGTTAAAAACACCGGAACACCGGCCGCCGAGAAACCTTCGGCCAGAATTTGCAGCGTAACCGTTTTTCCCGTGCCCGTCGCCCCGGCGATCAACCCGTGGCGGTTGGCGTATTTCAGCGTCAGGGATTGGGGCTGGCTGTAATCTTCACCCGCGCCGCCCAGAAAGATGTTTTTGTCCATGTAAGTAAGGCCTTAATTTCCACCGATCTGCGCCCACCATACAAAGTTAACCTTTGACTGCGATAGTCTATTTGCTGCCCTTGCTGTCAAAGATGAGGGGCAGCAATCTTCCTCCCTGTCGACTGACCGCGCCTTCGGGCGCGGTTTTTTTTAAACATTGCTGGTTCTTCCATTAAAAATTCAGGTTTTCAGTTGACGCATGCCACCTCCTCTCGTAACGTCTGCGCATAACTAAGTCGGCCAGTCCGACGGGGAGAAAATTTTGGAAAGGGAGCCGCTCCACCGGCTCCCTTTCTCATTTGTGTTTGACCGGCACGATACACCGAAAATCGGCAAAAAAACGATCACATCCGCCTGTTTCAATAGCTTAATGCCTGACACCATGTTTCTGGGGTGGTAAACCGATAAAAAAGCTCAATCTCATTGCCGAGGCATTCATGATCAAGAACACTCTATCACTTAGCCTTACTGTTGCCGCGCTTTGCTGCGGTGCCGCTTTTGCACAAGAGGCAGCGCAGGATGCAGAGACACCACAAACTCAAGTGACCCCTGACCTGGATTTGGGGGAAGCCGGACCTCGAGTTGGTGAACAATACGTCAAAGAAGAGTCTGGCGACTGGGCGATAATGTGCATCAAAACGGAAACCGAAAATGATCCGTGTGCGATGCGTCAGATTTTGACCGGCGACCAAGGTCAGCCCATTGCAGAAATCACTATAGAAAAACTGCCCGAGGCTGCCCAGGCGGCGGCTGGTGCGACCATCGTTGTGCCCCTCGAAGTAGTTCTTCAAGCTCAGATCGCCCTGTCAATCGACGGCGCTCCGGGGAAACGGTACAATTATCACCACTGCAATCCCATTGGGTGTCTCGCGCAAGTAGGCTTTACGCAACAGGATGTTGACGCAATGAAGAGCGGGACGAAGGGAACCTTGTCGATGGTTTCGATTCTGGCACCCACGCAAGCGCTGCAATTGGAAATATCGCTGGCAGGGTTCACCGCTGGGTTTGATCAATTGCAAGTCATTCAAAACTAATTTCCTACAAAATAACGCCGCCCAACTTCAAGGGCGGCGTTTTTCTGGACGGGCTCCAGATTATTAGGCGCGCTTCAATGCCAGAACCGCGTTCAATCCTCCGAAAGCAAAAGCGTTGCTAAGCGCGACATCAACTTTCGCTTCACGTGCCTCATTTGGAACCACGTCCAAGGCACATTCCGGATCTGGCTCTTCATACCCAATAGTTGGGGCAATCACCCCGTCGCGCAAAGCCATAATGCAGGCCAGCAGCTCAACCGCGCCTGTGCCACCTATCAGGTGCCCGTGCATGGATTTCGTAGAGGAAATCATCAGGTCATCCGCATGCGGACCGAACACATCGGCCACCGCCGCACATTCGGTTTTGTCGTTCGCTGCCGTGCCCGTTCCATGGGCATTGATATACCCGACCTGATCCGCGTTCAGTTTAGCATCCGCCAATGCGCCCGACATTGCGCGTGCCGCACCCTGTTTGCTGGGCATCACGATATCTGATGCGTCCGAGGACATGGCAAAGCCAACCACCTCGCACAGGATATCAGCACCACGTGCGCGTGCATGTTCATATTCTTCAAAGACGAAAATACCGGCCCCTTCGCCCTGCACCATTCCATTACGATTGGCGCTGAACGGGCGGCAAGCGTCCTTGGACATCACACGCAAACCTTCCCAGGCTTTGACCCCTCCAAAGCACAACATGGATTCTGACCCACCGGTAACCATCACAGGTGCCGCACCGCTGCGGACCATCTGAAAGGCCAAGGCCATCGCGTGATTGGATGAGGCGCAAGCTGTCGAGACAGTGAAACTCGGACCTTTTAGATTGTGATCCATCGACACGTGACTGGCCGCGGCGTTGTTCATCAGTTTTGGAACGACAAACGGGTGAACCCGGTTTTTACCGTCCTCATAGACCGAACGATAATTGTCATCCCAGGTCGATACGCCGCCACCCGCAGTGCCCAGAACGACACCGGACCGGGCGGCAAGATCGCCATGGAACTCGATCCCGGATTGAACAATCGCCTCTTTCGCAGCCATCAGCGTGAATTGCGTGAAACGATCGTAAAGGCTCATCTGTTGGCGATTAAACCGTCCTTCGGTTTCGAAACCGCGCACCTGGCCACCGATTTTGATGGAAAGCCGCTCAACATCACGGAATTCAAGTTCCGCGATACCACAACGCCCTTCGCGCATAGCCTCGAGCGTATCGGGAACAGAATGACCCAGCGAATTGATCGTCCCGGCCCCGGTAATGACAACGCGTTTCATGTGGCTATGTCAGACCTTTTCCGACACTAGCTTTTCGATCCCTGAAATGATCGCTGCTACGTTGGAGATGTCAAAATCGCTGGCTTGCGGTTCATTTGCATTGAACGGGACCGAGATGTCGAACTCTTCCTCGATGGCGAAAATGCTCTCGACCAGACCCAGGCTGTCGATACCCAGATCCTCAAGCGTACTTTCGGGCGTGACGTCCGAAGGCTCCAGCACGGCCTGCTCAGCAATGATTGCGATGACGCGGTCGGTGATGCTCATGTCGGTCCTCTGATTATCCCGTTGCGGATGATTTAATCGCTCGGGGGCTGTTTGAAAACAGCCTTTTTCAACGCCTCAACGTCACGCGCCATGCGGGGCAAACGACGTTGTACCTTATAGATGTCGGTATGGGTTTCCATTTTGATACCCGGATATCCCATGAGTACCCGCCCCGCAGGAACATTGGACAGGATTTTAGTACCGCCCGCCGCTATCACGCCGTCACCGATATAGATGTTGTCGACCACGCCGGTCTGGCCGCCCAGCACCACGTTATTGCCAATCTCGACCGAGCCGGACACGCCAGATTGCCCACAAAGCAAACAATCCTGCCCGACGCGTGTGTTGTGACCCACATGCACCAGATTATCCAACTTGGACCCACTACCGATGCAGGTATTCCGGATTGTCCCGTTGTCGACTGTGCAATTGGCACCGACTTCGACGTCATCTCCGATCTCAACTGCGCCCAGCGAGTGGATACGCAGCCAACTTTGAGCCCGTGCATCGCCCTTGTCACCCATGGTTTTGCGGACGTTCTCAACATCTGAAACCTCAGGAGTGACAAAGCTGAACCCGTCGCTCCCGATCCGTGCGCCGGGTTGGGCAAGGAAACGATCGCCGATCTGCGCCCGAGCGCCAATGCTGACCATTTCACGCAGGGTGGCGTTTTCACCCAGAACCACATCCATCCCGATCACGCAGTGCGGCCCGATAACCGCGCCTTTGCCGATACGAACCCGCGCACCGATGACGGCAAGCGGGCCGATGGCTGCATCCTCGGCGATTTCTGCGGTTGAGTCGATCACGGCCGAGGGGTGAATGCCCGGCGCAACGCCCTGCCCACGATCCAGCATAGCGGTAATTCCGGCCATCGCCATGCGCGGACGCGGCACAAAAATGGCAGCCTCTAGCCCCAGTGCCTGCCAATCGGCACCTTCCCACAGCACGGCCACTCGCGCAGCGCCTCCGCTCAGCGTCTCGGCATATTTCGGAGACATCGCCATCGCCAGATCAGTCGCCGCCGCATCGCCCGGCTCAGCCGCGCGTTCAACGATCAGGCCGGTATCGCCCTGACAGTCTGCCCCGAGGGCATCGGCGATTTGCTGGATAGAATAGTGCATATCGGGCTTCCCGGTTTAAGGACTTGCCCTGCTGATTACCCCTGAACGTCCGGCAGGGCCACCCCTGCTTTCTGCAGGGCCTCCCAGATTTTCCGATCGCGGTCATAGACATCGCGGCGGTACTGTACCTGCCCCTTCGGGCCGATATAGGCCGTGCGATAGATCAGGTGAACCGGAACGTGCGTCTCAAGCTGCACCGTGGTTTCCTTGCCGGTGGCCAGAACGCGCTGGAAAAATGCCTTGGGATTTTCCTCTTGCTTGGACAACAGCGCATAAGCGAAATCAAACGGGTCCGCCAGGCGAATACACCCGTGTGAGAACGCCCGAACCTCACGCGCGAACAGACTTTTCTGAGGTGTATCATGCAGATAGATGTTGTACTTGTTGGGGAACATGAACTTCACCAACCCCAGCGCGTTGCTTTTGCTAGGCGGTTGGCGCATCGCGAACGGGAAGTTCCGGGCGTTGAACTGGGTGAAATCCACCGCCCCGCGATTGACCTGCCGACCGCTACGGTCGGTGATCTGGATATGACCAACAGCGTTGGGATTTGATTGCAGCTTGGGTAGGTATTCCTTGGTGATAATCGAGCGTGGCACATACCAACTGGGGTTGATGACCATATGCTCCATCTCGTCCGAGAATTCGGGGCTGCGCCGGTCATGTGTGTTCTTGCCGATCACCGCACGGGTTTCAAACGTGACCAGGCCATCATCCACGATCTTGGCGGAAAAATCGGCCTGATTCACCAGAATGTGCCGCTCGCCACGTTCGCGGGGCAACCAACGCTCGCGCTCTAGTGCAACATACACGGCTTTGAGACGATCTGAAGCGCTGCGGTTCAACTCGGTTATCGTGCCCTGTCCCGCAACGCCATCTGGCGCAAGCCCGTGATCTGCCTGGAATGCCTGGACCGCAGCCAACAAGGTCGCATCAAATTTCGGACTTGCCGTTGGCCGCATATAATTCATATAAATCAGACGGTTCCGAAGCTTAATTACGTCAGGTCCGGTATCGCCAAATTCCAGCTTAGCCACCGGAACTGTCGCGCCCCACCCCCCTTGGCGAATGAGGTTTTGCAGCACCAGCTTCTGCTTCATCAGGGCCCGGTATTGGGTCGTCTGTGGGGCCAGTTGATCAAAATACGAGTCGCTTTCTGCAGAAATCAGCCCTTCCAGGTGCTGTTTTGCCGATGCCCTTTCAACCTTCCGAACCAACCCGTCGTCAATCTGGGACGGGCGCAGGGCACCGGACTGAACATTGCGTGCATATTCCACGAATGCCCGGCTGAGCTTGATTTCAACGGCACCCAGATCACGCGTTGTCTGCGCGTCTTTCATCTGTTCCACAAGCGATTGAGCGCTGTCAGATCCCTGCGGCAATCCATGCATATCGGTTGACGACAAAGCACGGATCAAACGTGCGCGACGCGCCGTGTGTTGTGCTGTTTCGCCCACCCATATCGGGTCAAAGCCGCGCTCGCGATAAAATTCGGCGATATCAGATCCCGAAGGCGCAAACTCGGCCATCGCCATCTGAAACGCCGTCGCTGGCCGGGTGTCTGCATTCACTAACGAAGCCGAAGCCAGAAAAAATGCAGTGGCAAAAATACCGGTACGCGTCTGAAAACCTGAGAACATGAGATGGCCTTGACTATTCTTAATTCTACGCCGCAAAACTGCGCGCCGATCAACTATGATTGCGCCCTCGGCGCGTTGTCTATTCACAAACGTATCAACCTGGCGCATCTTTTGATGCGTGATGCGTGTTTGCATCGCCCGGCGAAAATGCGCCACCAAATGTCTCAATATTATACAAATTCGCATCACCTGCGCAAAAAACTGCCGAAAATTCCCCCTTGAAAAGGTGAATTTGAAAGACTTCTTGGCTGACTTTTGCGTCTGTGTCATAAATCCCGCATCTGGGATGGGAAAAAATTAAGAACGCGCGCGTAACATCGTGTGCAGGCAGGAACAGTACGGGACGAAACTGAAATGACGATGAGCAGTACTTCGGGTATAACCCGGCGTGCCCTTCTGGGCGCATTTGCAGCTACGGCAGTTGTGGCAGCACCGACCTATTCCAATGCAGCAGGTTTCCTTCGGGGCGGCGGTGATATTCGTCGTATTCGTATGTATTCCGGTCGCACGGGCGAACGGATTGATATGATATATTGGGTCGATGGAAAATACATCAAGGATGCGGTCAAAGAAGTGAACCACTTCATGCGTGACTGGCGGACTGATCAGGCCAAAGATATGGACCTGCGCACCATCGACATTATGGCCGCCTCGCATAACCTGCTGGATGTCAATGAACCCTATATGCTGCTTTCCGGCTATCGTTCCCCGCAAACCAATGCGATGCTTCGTTCCCGTTCCCGTCGGGTTGCCAAGAACTCACTGCATATGAAAGGTCAGGCAGCTGACCTGCGACTGTCGTCTCGTTCGGTATCACAGATGGCCAAGGCCGCCATGTCCTGCCGGGCTGGTGGAGTTGGAAAATACTCGCGCTCAAACTTCGTCCACATGGATTGCGGTGAAGTCCGCAGCTGGGGCGGTTAAACCACCCTCAGACCGTAAAGCAACGAGCGCCTTTGGGCGCTCTTTTTTTTTACCATCCGCATAATCCTTTGGCCTAAGTCATCACTTAAACACCTCTCACCTTTGGCGAGACATCCTGTCAAAATACGATTTCTTCCATAAGATCAAAATGCCAATGAACCAGGCTGAAGTACTTTTCTGAGAAAGAATAATGGCGCACCTGAGAGGATTCGAACCTCTGGCCTCTGCCTTCGGAGGGCAGCGCTCTATCCAGCTGAGCTACAGGTGCCTTGGCCGTTAGCTATCCTTGTTCCGATCCGGGTGCAACTGAAAATCTACCCAGATCAGACAGGTTTCACGCAAACAAATCATGCGCCAATTCAAGCGCATCGATCAGTGTGTCGACCTCATCTTTGGTGTTATACAGGCCGAAGCTGGCGCGGCAGGTTGCGGTGACGCCGTAGAAATCCATCAGCGGACCGGCGCAATGATGACCCGCGCGTACAGCAACGCCTTTCTTGTCGAGGATCGTCGACACGTCATGCGCATGCCCTGCCCCATCCAACGTAAAGCTGAAAATGGCGGCCTTGTCCGCGCGCGTGCCTTGTACCTGAAGCCAGTTCAACCCGGTCAGCCGCTGCATCGCATAGTCACGCAGCGCACCTTCATGGGTGGCGATGTTCTCCATACCCAGATCCATCATGTAGTCCAGCGCGACGCCCAGCCCGATGGTCTGGACGATGCCAGGTGTTCCGGCTTCGAACTTCATGGGCGGGTCGTTGTAGATCACCTGATCCTTGCTGACTTCTTTGATCATGTCGCCGCCACCGATAAAGGGGCGCATCTCGGCCATGCGTTCGGATTTGATATAGATCGCGCCGGATCCGGACGGTCCATACAACTTGTGTCCGGTGATCGCATAGAAGTCACAGCCGATGTCAGATACGTTGACCGGCATATGTACGGCACCCTGGCTGCCATCGACCAAGACGGGAACGCCTTTGGCATGAGCCCCTTGGGTGATGGCTTTCACGTCCACCGCAGTCCCCAGTACGTTCGAGCACTGAGTAACCGCGACCAGCTTGGTCTTGGGACCAATGGCGTCGATCACGGCCTGCGGATTCAACCCGCCATCTGCATCCACATCGACCCATTTCAGGATCACCCCCTGACGTTCACGTAGGAAATGCCAGGGTACGATGTTGGCGTGGTGTTCCATGACGCTCAGGACGATCTCATCCCCGGCCTGCAGTCGTGGCATCGCCCACCCATAAGCCACCAGGTTTATCCCTTCGGTCGTGCCCGAGTTCAGGACGATTTCATCCTCATCCGCCGCACCAAGGAAGCGGGCGATGGTTCCGCGAACAGATTCATATTTCTCAGTCGCCAGATTGGACAGGTAGTGCAGACCGCGATGTACGTTTGCATATTCCTCGGCATAGGCCCGCGTTACAGCATCAATCACAACCTGGGGTTTCTGTGCCGAAGCTCCATTATCAAGATATGTCAGAGGCTTACCGTTCACCTCGCGAGACAGTATTGGAAAGTCCGCGCGGATTTTTTCTACGTCGTACATCATCTTCTTTTCCTATACCGGGGCGTTGGGAGTGAGAGCGAGGACAAAAGGTGCCGCTACCAAAGCAGACAACACGATGACCCCGAAGGACTTCCAAAGCGTCCCGAACTTATGCGCTTCATTGAGGAAATGAAGCGTGACGTAAAGGCTCACCAGCGCTATTACGAACAAAAACAGCACCATCAGCATCGGTGCGATAATCGCCAAAATCAGGGCGGCGACACTTGCCGCAGTTTGTAGGTACTGCAACCAGACTGTCAGCGTCATGATCTCGACAAATGTCCCCTGACCGCCCAGCAAACGTCCGACGGCCAAGAATGCCACAATGCTGAACAACATATAGACGGACGATCGGATCAAGCTCATGAAAATCGGCTCACGCTCGGGAAGGCTCAGACCGTCTGGAGTGGGCAACATATGTTCGAACCCGAACTGCACAAGCCCGTTCAGAACTACGGCCAGAAAGAACGCCAGCCACAGAACCTCGCGCCCGATGCGAAAAGCCAGCAATTGCCGGGCAGCTTCTGCGGGGTTGGTTAGGGTTAGAACAGCAAGATTGCCAAGGGTCGTGGTCTTCATTCCTCGTGCCTTTGCGATTGTCTCAGACCTGCTATCCAGAACCAGAGGAAAATAATAAACCAGACAGCTCCAACAATCGTCAAAGCTGGGCCGGACCCGATGAATCCTGCAACAAGCCCGTGCAACAACAACACCGGAGTTGATGACAAAAGCGCCCAAAACAAAGCCAATCGCGCGCCGTATGACGTGCCGCGCCCTCCAACCAGCCGCGCCGCTCCATAAGAAACAAATGCCAGCAGATAAAAGAACAGAGGCAGAATAAAGACCGTTCCGAACAAACTTGCACCCATCAGTGCATTCAGTTCAACGCCCTCAAAATGAGCCCGGCGCGCCAGACTTGGAAGCTGTGCAATGAAGGCCACCACACAAAATCCCATGACGAATATCAGCGCTCTGTCTTCCCGCTGCCCTAAGTCCAGAAGCCGGCGCACCACGCGCCCCGGCCCCCGATATGTAGCCACGATATCCGATGTGACAGGCATCAGCTGCGCCGTGCCAGCCAATCTTCCAGACGATTCACGATCTTTTCGGCGACTTCGCTGTCTTCGATCTCGACCACTGCTTCGGCCAAAAAGGCCAGCGTCAGCATGTTGGTTGCTTCCTTGACCGGAACGCCACGCGACCGCAAATAGAACAAAGCCGTCTCATCAATCGCGCCCGAGGTCGAGCCGTGCGAACAGGCCACGTCATCCGCATAGATCTCAAGTTCGGGCTTGGCGAGGAATTGGCTGTCCTCATCCAACAACAATGACTGGCTGATCTGATAACCATCTGTCTTCTGCGCGCCTTCCTTCACAAGGATTTTGCCTTGGAACACGCCGGTTGCACCGTTGCGCAGAACCTTTTTGAAAACCTGGCGGCTTTCGCAGTTCACTGCATCGTGGGTCACGAACACCGTATCGTCGTGATGGAAGTCCCCGTCGCCGACACAAGCGCCAGCCACATGAGCAATCGCATCGTCTCCGGTCAGCTCGATAACCTGTTCGTTCCGGGTCAGAACGCCGTTCACCGTCAGAGTGAAGGATTTGTACACTGATTCACGGCCCAAACGCGTGAACATATGGGTTGCCGCACGGCGCTGGTGATCACGGCCCTGCGCGCGGATATGATGCAGCTTGCCGCCATCGGCGATGTCGATTTCCATGCATTTGTTGAACCGCGATGCCGCCGGGCCATTTTCGAGGATTGTCACCTCGGCCCCGCTTTCGACGCGGATCACGTGATGCAGAATCGCGTCCGACGTTTCCGAAGCGTGACGATAGATCAGGCTGATCGGTTTCGAAGGCTTGCCTTTGACGTGAATCGCAACGCCATCCGTTGCAAATGCGGTGTTGAGCGTCGCCAGAGGTCGCTGCACAGGTGTCTGCCCGGCTTCTTCAAGAACGCCGTATAACTCTTTGGCCCAATGAATATCTTTGCAACAGATATCCTCCAGCCGATCGATACTGACACCTTCGAGCGACAGTTCATCCGACTCTTCCGGGCTGAAAACGCCGTCGATGAACACGATCTTCAGGCGATCGAATTCATGAAACATCATCTGCTCGTCTGACACGAACAATGCCGCATGAGGCGCCTGTGCCGTTGTTAGCGTATCGGGTCGGGTATATTTCCAATATTCGTCGCGACGACTCGGCAGTCCCATCTCGCGCAGACGGGAAAGGGCAGCCTCACGCGCTTTGCGGGTGCATCCGGCATCCGGCATGGTCAACACTGCCAGACGGTCTTCGGTTGCTGTCTGTTTTGCTTGCGGCAAAGCCATCAGTTCACCTCGGCCAGAATGTCGGCATAGCCGTTATGTTCTACTTCAAGCGCCAGCTCGGGCCCGCCAGTTTTCACGATACGACCATTGGCCATGATGTGAACGACATCCGGTTTGATGTGGTCCAGCAGGCGCTGATAGTGAGTGATGACCAGAAAGCTCCGGCCTTCATCGCGCAGCGCGTTCACGCCTTCGGACACCAGTTTCATCGCATCCACGTCAAGGCCCGAGTCGGTCTCATCCATGATGCACATCTTGGGCTCCAGCATCGCCATCTGTAGGATTTCGTTGCGCTTTTTCTCACCGCCCGAAAACCCGACATTGACCGGACGCTTGAGCATATCCGCGTCGATTTTCAGCGTCTTGGCCTTGGCACGCACCTCTTTCAGGAAGTCTGCAGCCGACAGCTCCTCTTGCCCGCGCGCCTTACGCTGTGCATTCACGGCAGTGCGCAGGAATGTCATGTTGCCAACGCCTGGAATTTCGACCGGATACTGGAACGCCAGAAAGACACCGGCAGCGGCGCGCTCTTCGGGCTCCATGTCCAGCAAGTCCTCTCCTTCCAGAGTGGCCGTGCCTTCGGTAACTTCATAGCCGTCCCGCCCGGACAACACATAGCTGAGCGTCGACTTGCCCGAGCCATTGGGACCCATGATCGCGTGGACCTTGCCCGGCTCGACCGTCAGGTCCACACCCTTGAGGATTTGCTTGTCTTCGTCTTCAAGCTGTACGTGCAGGTTCTTGATTTCCAGCATGATTTTTCCTTTTGCGTATCGCAAGGGGCATTAAATCCCCGATAATTTTCTATCCCAGCGCTTTGCGGATAAGCCGCGCAGCAATCCATCCCAGGATTGCTCCACCGCCGACAGCCCAGACCGGGTTGATGAATTCCATATGGTTGATGTTCACGTAGGCGACGCCAATCAGACCACCCAAAACCGGCAGCGCATACCCAAGCCAGGTCATCACATCATCTTTCCGAAGGTGGGTCATCAGCCGACGGAGCCCTCTAGTGAGATCGCAACAAGCTGCTGCGCTTCCATCGCGAACTCCATCGGCAGAGCTTGCAGCACGTCCTTGCAGAACCCATTGACCACAAGGGCCACGGCCTCTTCCTCGTCCATTCCGCGCTGACGGCAGTAGAACAGCTGATCGTCATCCACCTTGGACGTCGTCGCTTCGTGTTCCACACGTGAGGAGTTGTTGCGGACTTCGATGTAAGGCACGGTATGCGCGCCACATTTGTCACCAATCAGCAAACTGTCGCACTGCGTATAGTTGCGCGAATCCTTGGCTTTGGGATGCATCGAAACCAGCCCGCGATAAGTGTTTTGCGCCTTGCCAGCGCTGATGCCTTTGGACACGATGCGCGACTTGGTGTTCTTGCCCAGATGAACCATCTTGGTACCGGTGTCGGCCTGCTGATAATTGTTGGCAATCGCGATCGAATAAAACTCACCCTGGCTTTCATTGCCGCGCAGGATGCAGGACGGGTATTTCCACGTCACGGCCGAGCCGGTTTCAACCTGCGTCCACATCACCTTGGACCGGTCACCCCGACAATCGGCGCGCTTGGTCACAAAGTTGTAGATACCGCCCTTGCCGTTCTCATCCCCGGGGTACCAGTTCTGAACGGTCGAGTATTTTACCTCAGCATCTTCCTCGACAATGATCTCGACCACAGCCGCGTGCAGCTGCGCCGTATCACGCTGAGGCGCGGTACAACCTTCCAGATAGGAGACATACGATCCTTTGTCAGCGATGATCAGCGTGCGCTCGAACTGACCGGTGTTCTCCGCATTGATGCGGAAATAGGTGCTCAGTTCCATCGGGCACCGGACGCCCGGTGGGATGTAAACGAACGAACCGTCCGAGAACACGGCCGAGTTCAACGTGGCGTAGAAGTTGTCCGATACCGGAACCACGGTTCCCAAATACTTTTTGACCAGTTCGGGGTGTTCTTTGATCGCCTCGGAAATCGAACAGAAAATCACGCCGGCCTCTTTCAACTCAGCCTGGAACGTCGTGCCAACAGAGACAGAGTCAAACACCGCGTCCACAGCGACCTTGCGGCCTTCGGCGGGCATATTCTCGGCCCCTTCGACACCGGCCAGAATCATCTGTTCTTTCAGCGGGATACCCAGTTTTTCGTAGGTGGCCAGCAACTTGGGGTCGACCTCGTCTAGTGACTTCGGCTTTTCCTCCATCGACTTGGGACGGGCATAGTAATACTGGTCCTGAAAGTCGATTGGCGGATAATGCACCATCGCCCAGGTCGGCTCTTCCTTTTTGGTCCAGCGTTCGAAAGCCGCCAGACGCCATTCGGTCATCCATTCGGGCTCTTCGTTTTTCTCAGAGATCAGTCGGACGATATCCGGGTTCACACCCTTGGGTGCGTACTCCATCTCGATATCAGTTTCCCAGCCGTACTTATAGGTGCCAGCCTCGCGCACCGCATCCACGGTCTCCTGATCGACGCCTTCTTTTACCTGGGTCTGGTCCAAAGCGGCCATTTCCTTCACTCCGTCAGATCACGCGGCACGCGCGCGATGCTTTTTCTCTTTTTCAAGCCACATTTCGGCGAAACGCAGCACATCTTCTTTTTTCGTCAAAGGTCCCAGCGAAACGCGTATCGCGCTGGCCGCCGTGACTTCATCATACCCCATTGCCGTGAGGACCGCGCTGGCGCGCACCTTGCCACTGGAACAGGCAGAACCCGCGCTTATGGCAAACCCCGCCAGGTCCATCTGCATAACCTGTGTTTCACCTTTCCATCCCGGGGTGGCAAAGCACAGCGTGTTGGGCAGTCGGTCCTGATCCTTCCCGACAAAAATAGTAAATTTAGACCCGGCCTCAAGAGCATTTTCTAGAATATTTCTAATTTCTTTCACTTGCTCCCAAACGCCATTGGCAAGGTCCCGGGCCGCCGCTTCGGCTGCGGCACCGAACCCCGCGATTCCAATGACATTTTCCGTACCAGACCTGCGGCCCATTTCTTGGCCGCCGCCTTTGATCTGGGCAGGCAAATCCGTGCCGCGTTTCATGACAATAGCGCCAACACCTTTTGGACCACCCAGTTTATGGGCCGAGATCAGCGCCATCTGCGTGTCCAGCCAGTTGAACGCCACCGGTAACTTGCCAAATGCCTGCGTCGCATCGGTTACTGCAAGCCCGGAAGGCAGCGTTTGAACGATCCCGGTTTCCGAATTCGCCAACTGCAGAGTTGAATTCGCAGGATCAACTATATGAACCCTGCCAGACGCATCGGTCGCCAAATCCTCATCAATCCAAGCTCTTACTGCATCATGCTCAACGGCGGATCCATGTAGCTTCCGCCCTCCTAACGTCAGCGCCGCCCCTTCGGTCGAACCTGAAGTGAACACAATATCCGCTCCATCAGCACCGAAGGCCGACGCGATTTGCGCCCGCGCTCGCTCGACCAGAGCTTTGGCAGCACGTCCTTCGGCATGCACCGAGGATGGGTTGCCGCACACTTCCATTGCCGCGATCATTGCTTCTCGGGCTTCGGGGCGCAAAGTGGTCGTTGCGTTATGATCCAGGTAAACACGACTCATAGATTCATCTTTTTACGAATGCGAAGAGGTTTTTCGTATTCAATATCCAAGTACAACGCCTCATTCATCCACCACAGCAAACAGGCTCGGCACCGCAGGACACGGGGCCAGATCGTTTTTTACTACATCCGAAAGGCGCGTTTGATGCAGGAAAACATAGACATGGGCACTTAGCCCTTCCCACAAACGGTTACTCAGCGATTGGGCACGGCTGCCCGATGACGCCCCAGACGCCCCCGCGCCCTTTTGCAACGCATCCACCGTTTCGTCCACGGCTGACAGAATCTCGACCACTCGGATTTCAGAAGGCGATCGCGACAAACGGTATCCGCCACCCGGCCCGCGAACCGATGACACCAATTCAGCGCGGCGCAATTTTACGAACAGTTGTTCGAGATACGGCAATGAAATATCCTGCCTTTCGGATATTTCACTCAGCGTAACAAGTCTATCGGCCGGTTGTAGGGCGATATCGGCCATTGCAACCATTGCATAACGACCCTTGGTCGAAAGCTTCATTCCCTTCCCCTTTTGGCTGGTACCGCGCGAAAACATTGACGCCGCCGCTGCCAGTGCGTATCTCCGACGGGCAGCGCCTTGTGCAATGCAACATTATTAGAACCGTTCTAAGGTGCCTGACCATAACCGTCAAGTATATCCTGGCACCAAGAAGAAAAAGACAGGACCAAAGCACACATGCCCGAGGTGATTTTTCCCGGACCCGAAGGCCGCCTGGAAGGCCGCTACCACCCGCAAAAGGAAAAAGACGCACCGATCGCCATCGTGCTTCATCCGCATCCACAATTTGGCGGGACCATGAACAACAAGGTGGTCTACAACCTGCATTATGCGTTCTACAATATGGGCTTTACCGTGTTGCGCTTTAATTTTCGCGGAGTTGGCCGCAGTCAGGGTGAATATGATCAGGGTGTTGGAGAGCTGAGCGATGCCGCGTCAGCGCTCGACTACCTGCAGTCGATGAACAACAACTCTAAGCATTGCTGGGTTGCAGGTTTCTCGTTTGGTGCGTGGATCGGTATGCAATTGCTGATGCGTCGCCCTGAAATCACCGGCTTTATCAGCGTGTCGCCCCCGGCGAACATGTATGACTTTTCGTTCCTGGCACCCTGCCCGTCCTCTGGCCTGATCATCAATGGATCAGCGGACCGCGTAGCACCGCCGGCAGACACCACCTCGTTGGTGAACAAACTGCACGAGCAAAAGGGAATCACCATCACTCATAACGAAGTTGATGGCGCCGACCACTTCTTCCAGGAACGTCACATGGACACGCTGATCACCGATGTCAGCGACTATGTGAAACGCCGCCTGACCGAGAACACGCGCTAATGTCCGACACCATCACCACCCTTGCCGCCAAACTGGCCGAGGACACAATGAAAGTGATGGACGAAACCGGGGACGACCGTTTCTTTGTTGAGGTGGGCGAAGAACTGGGGGCGTCCTCTCAGACTTTGGAAGAAGCGTTCCTGACGGAGATTCGCGTGCGGCTGGCGGAACGCAAAGCTCGTAAGTTCGTGATTCAACGGCTCTCGGAACACCGCTCGAAACTGAAAGCAATCGAAAAACAATGAGCACCAGACTGTCCGCGCAAATCGAATTTCTGAAACGCGTGGACAGCCTGAAATCGGTTGATCGCGCCAATTTTCTTCTGAATCAGTCTCGCGCCGAAAACGCGGCCGAACACAGCTGGCAACTCGCGCTGTGGGCGCTGGTGATGCAGCCATTGGCAGATACGAGTGTCAACATCAACCGTGTGATCCGCATGCTGTTGCTGCATGATCTGGTCGAGATCATCGTCGGCGACCATCCGATCCATCTGCAAACCGACTGGCTGGCCGTCGAACGGGCCGAACAAGCCGCAGCATCCGAGTTGTTCGGTTTGTTGCCTGCGGATCAGGCCGAGACGTGCCTGACACTTTGGCAAGAGTTCGAAGCCGATCAGACTCCGGATGCTAGATTTGCCAAGTGCCTTGATCGCTGCCAGCCGATGTTTCAGGTTCTCTGCGCACCTTCGCCAAGCGACGATCACAGAGCGATCGTTAAGGAAAACCTGAACGGTGGCCGCGCCGCTTATCTAAAGTCCGAGTTCCCCAACGCTTACCTTGCTGCCCAAAGCCTGCTGGACGGCAAAGTCCCAGCGGAAACTGCCTTTTCGACTCGTCTTGGTTTTCTGGCCGAAAGCGACAAGTTGAAATCCGTCTACCGAGCCTCACGCTTGCTTAGTAACGAACGGTTCGAAAATTCCGCCGAACATTCGTGGCATATTATGCTCTATGCGTGGATATTGTCCGAACACGCGGCCCCTGATGTTTCAATCGACCGCGTTCTGCAAATGCTCTTGCTGCACGATATCGTTGAAATCGACGCCGGGGATAACCCGATCCATGGTCAAGTCGATCACGCAGTTCAGGAAGCCGAGGAACAAGCCGCCGCAAAACGTCTGTTCGGCCTGCTGCCGGGTGATCAAAGGGCGGCGTTTCTATCCCTGTGGCACGAGTTCGAGGCAGCCGATAGCCCGGACGCCCGCTTCGCCAAGGCTGTTGACCGGTTCCAAGCACCGGTCGGCAACCTTGCAACAGGAGGCGGGTCATGGGTGGATTATGACGTCACGTATGCTCAGATCGAACAGCGCGTTGGAACGCCAATAAAGCGTGGCGCACCCGGCCTGTGGGAATGGCTTCAACCCCAGCTCGACGCATTTTTTGCGACCTCAACCGCATCGTAGAAAAAGAAAAAAGAGGCTCAAAGGCCTCTTTTTTCCGTGTTTCGGCAGGCGCTCAAACCTGAATACTTTCTAACCGTTCAACAAACTTGGCCGCATTTTTGTCGACGGACCCCCCGTCAGCAAGCCACCCAAGCGCCACTATCAAAGCCGAAACAAAAACTATCAATCCTGCAAACTTCGTCATGTTTAGCTAACTCGAAAACTAAAAATCATTAAAAAACAATACGTTTCTATCACAATCCATGCTGAGGAAATAGTCAGGTTATCCATACTCTTCAAAAGACTGATACATCTGCCGCTACGTCATCAACGCAAAAAAAGACCTCCAGATTTTGCTTGCTCGCCTCGACGTTTTCGTGCTCAACCTCGCAAAACATTTGTCGAGAAAACCACAGTGCCCAAAGCTTATCTGATCTTGTTGCTAGCGGTCATTGCCGAAACGATTGGCACCACAGCCTTGCAGGCCAGCCAGCAGTTCAGCCGGTTTTGGCCATCTGTTCTGGTCGTTGTCGGTTATGGCATTGCCTTTTATTTGCTGGGGCTGACCCTGAAATTCATGCCTGTCGGCATCGTGTATGCCATTTGGTCCGGACTGGGGATCGTTTTGATCGCGATCATCGGTTTCATTGTTTTCGGGCAACGGCTGGATTGGCCCGCCGTGACGGGCCTTACGATGATTTTGGCCGGTATCCTTATCATTCACCTGTTTTCCAAGACTGCAGGTCACTGATCGCCGGTTAGGGCTGGTCTATTCGGTCAAACCGCGCTATGCGCGCGGCAACTTCCCGTTCAAAGGCTGACCTCTCATGGACCTGCGCAATATCGCAATCATCGCTCACGTGGACCACGGCAAGACGACCCTGGTGGATGAGCTGCTCAAACAATCCGGTGCGTTCCGGGAAAATCAGGCTGTGGCCGAGCGCGCCATGGACAGCAATGATCTGGAACGTGAGCGCGGTATCACCATTCTGGCCAAAGCCACATCGGTCGAGTGGAAAGGCACCCGCATCAATATCGTCGACACCCCCGGCCACGCTGATTTCGGTGGCGAGGTCGAGCGGATTCTCAGCATGGTCGACGGCGTTGTGCTGCTGGTTGACGCAGCCGAGGGTCCGATGCCTCAGACCAAGTTCGTGACTTCCAAAGCTCTAGCGCTGGGCCTGCGCCCGATCGTCGTTCTGAACAAGGTCGACAAGCCCGACGCTGAACCTGACCGCGCGCTGGACGAATGCTTCGACCTGTTCGCCAACCTTGGCGCTGATGATGATCAGCTGGATTTCCCGGCTATGTACGCCTCGGGCCGTTCCGGTTGGGCGGATATGGAACTCGACGGTCCGCGCAAGGACCTGACAGCCTTGTTCGATCTGGTCGTCGAACACGTCCCTGCCCCGCAACAAGCCGAGCGTAAAGACGAACCGTTCACCATGCTGGCCACCACGCTGGGCAGCGACCCATTCATCGGCCGCATCCTGACCGGTCGCGTGGAAAGCGGCACGCTCAAGGCGGGCGATAGCCTCAAAGCGCTGTCCCGCGACGGCACCCTGATCGAAAACTTCCGGGCTTCGAAAATCCTGGCCTTCCGGGGCCTGGCGCAACAGCCCATCGACGTGGCCGAAGCCGGAGACATCGTCACCATTGCCGGTATGAGCAAGGCCACCGTGGCGGACTCGCTGGTGTCACCGCAAGTTGAAGAGGCCCTGCCGGCACAGCCCATTGATCCGCCCACTATCACCGTGACCTTTGGCATCAACGACTCACCGCTGGCAGGTCGCGACGGCAAAAAAGTACAGTCCCGCGTCATTCGTGACCGCCTGATGAAAGAGGCCGAATCCAACGTCGCCATCCGCATCACTGACACCCCGGGTGGTGAAGCTTTCGAGGTTGCTGGTCGTGGCGAATTGCAGATGGGCGTTCTGATTGAGAACATGCGTCGTGAAGGATTCGAACTCAGCATTTCGCGTCCGCAAGTTCTGTTCCGTGAAGAAGACGGACAGCGTCTTGAGCCCATCGAAGAAGTCACCATCGACGTGGATGACGAATACTCGGGCTCGGTGATCGAAAAGATCACTGGCGCACGCAAAGGCGAACTGGCCGAAATGCGCCCTGCTGGTGCAGGCAAAACCCGGATCATCGCGCATGTCCCTTCGCGCGGGCTGATCGGATATCATGGCGAATTCCTGACCGATACACGCGGTACCGGCGTTCTGAACCGGGTGTTCCACGGCTGGGCCGCGCATAAAGGGCCGATCCCAGGTCGCCGCGCAGGTGTTCTGATTTCGATGGAGAAAGGTCAGGCCGTCGCCTATGCCCTGTGGAACTTGGAAGAGCGTGGCCGCATGTTCGTTGCGCCTCAAACCGACGTTTATCAGGGTATGGTGATCGGCGAGCATTCACGTGACAACGATCTGGAAGTGAACCCGCTCAAGGGTAAGAAACTAACCAATGTGCGCGCAAGCGGATCTGACGATGCCGTCCGGCTGACACCCCACGTTCAGTTCTCGCTGGAAGAGGCGATTGCCTACATTGATGATGACGAGTTGGTCGAGGTGACTCCGAACGCTGTACGCCTGCGCAAACGGTTCCTGGACCCGCACGAACGCAAGCGTATGGCCAAATCTGCATAAACAACCCCAAGTAATAGTTGCTGCAATGGCAACAATGCCACACTTTTGGCAAATTTGCACACACTTGTAGATTAAGAAAATGTGAAGAGCCCGCCGCTTCGGCGGGCTTTTGTATTGTTTTCGCTAAATTTTCTGACCTTGAAAAATTTTTCGAACGTTAATTCAAATTAAACACCTCTTGAAAGTGTGATCCAAAATGGGTGTAATTATGGTTGAAATATGGCACTATTATTGAGGCCGCATGGGAAGCACAAATTGTAGTGCGCCAGTGTTAGTAACGAGTTCTAAAGGAGCAACGCCATGCGCGTGAAATCTCATTTATTATCTTTTGTATTTGTCTCAGCAACATTACCTTTAATCACCGCCGGCACAGCCCAGGCGGAAAAATGCAACATCAAAACAGCCCGACAATCCGTATCGACCGAAACACTTTGCGATTGCACGGTCGTAGATACCCGTATGTTGCGTTACATACAGCGTCGAGCGGATTTCGAGGACATTCTAGCCCGCACGCTTGATAGCTGCCCAGCTTTCGCGGCGGTACTGACTGACGTACCTACTGCGTCAACAACAGCGTCATCACGCTCAGGTCAAGGCGACGAGTTTGGGTCGAACGACGCAAGCAGTTCTGGCGATAACGGCGGTGGCGACGGCGGCAATGGCGGTGGCGACGGCGGCAATGGCGGTGGCGGCGGCAATGGCGGCGGCGGCAATGGCGGTGGCGGCGGCAATGGCGGCGGCGGCAATGGCGGCGGTAATGGCGGCGGCGGTAATGGCGGCGGCGGTAACGGCGGCGGTGGCGGCGGTAACGGCGGCGGTGGCGGCGGCAATGGCGGCGGCGGCGGTGGCGGCGGCAATGGCGGCGGCGGCGGTAATGGCGGCGGCGGCGGCGGCGGCGGCGGCGGTAATGGCGGCGGCGGCGGCGGCAATGGCGGCGGTGGCGGCGGCAATGGCGGCGGCGGCGGCGGCAATGGCGGCGGCGGCGGCAATGGCGGCGGCGGCAATGGCGGCGGTGGCGGCGGCAATGGCGGCGGCGGCGGCGGTAACGGCGGCGGTAACGGCGGCGGTGGCGGCGGTAACGGCGGCGGCGGTGGCGGCGGCAATGGCGGCGGCGGCGGCAATGGCGGCGGCGGCGGCGGCAATGGCGGCGGCGGCGGTAACGGCGGCCCCGGCAATGGCAATGGAAACGGTGGAAACTCCGGTAACGGTGGCGGCAACAACGGCGGTTCGGGCCCTGGCACCGGCAACGGCGGTGGAAACAATGGTCAAGGCGGCGGTAGCGGCAACGGCGGCGGCGGTTCCGGTAATGGTGGCAGCAACGGCGGCGGCTCCGGGGGCGGCTATGGTAACGGTGGCAACAATGGCGGCGGTAGTGGCAACGGCGGTGGCGGTTCCGGGAACGGCGGCAACAATGGCGGCGGTACCAGCGGCGGCAGCGGTAACGGAGGAAACAATAACGGTGGTCCCGGCAACGGTAACGGGAACGCCGGAAACTCCGGAAACGGTGGCGGTAATAACGGTGGCTCGGGCCCCGGCACCGGCAACGGCGGTGGCAACAATGGTCAAGGCGGCGGTAGTGGCAACGGCGGTGGCGGTTCCGGTAACGGTGGCAGCAACGGCGGCGGCTCCGGCGGCAATGCCGGTGGACCTGGCAGCGGCGGCACCTTTAAATAATGCGTAGTAGGTCAGTGCGTTAAGCTGAAAGCCACTAGCAACCAATTGGTTCTAAGAACGTAAAAAGGGCGACCACCGTGTCGCCCTTTCTTCAACGTCTTACTCAGCCTCAGAGTGTCGAATGGTGTTATCCAACGTCAGCTTCGGGCGTACACGCCAACCCAACTGCTGGGTTTCCTTGGGTTCTGCATTCGCAAGAACAAATAATGTGTGTCTGACCAAGGCTTGATCTGATTGGTCAGGTTATCCAAAACCAGATCTCCAGCCGCAGAACGGTAGACCAGTACTGCATGCGAATTACGCCGTGCATCCAAAACCGTCGCAATAAGCAATTTGCTTGGATCGATTCCAGCCCTAATTAAATCTCTCTTCTTGAGCAGAGCGAAGTCTTCACAATCCCCCCCACGAGAGGTGGGCAATGCCCATCTTTCCGCAGTCCTGTACTGCGATTGATCCGTCACCGCGCGTGTTGTCGTATTTACCTGTCGATTGACGCGCTGAATGATCTGCATCTCTTTCTTGTTTGACAGGGAAACAGACACTTTGGTGGAACAAGCCCAATCGTATTGGCGGCACAATTGCCGCGCACCTGATGGTGGCGGTGAAACGGCAACAACCTTGATAAATCGCCCTTCCGAAGCCTCTAGGGCAGAGCCTCCGATCATTGGTCCGACAGACAAAACGGAAAAGACAACCAGTCGACCCATTGTTGAAGTCAACCGTGCAGATATGGCTCCTAGTTCAATGCTCAACAGCTTCATGCCGACTCCTCGACCTAAATTCATCCTCAAAATTGCGGACAAACAGGACCTTAGATCGTTAAGCTTAACTATCGGTGATGCGGCTGTTTGTGCAATCAGAGGTGAAGTTGCAAGCAAAAAGAGGCGGAAATTCGTTCCGCAATTTGACCATTTCAGGCAATAATTGAGAGGGCTTGGCCACAATCTATGGTTTACGCTACGTAAACTCCACGTTCGAAAGTTGCGGCAAACACTTGTAAAATAACGCTACATTTCAAAAAATAAAAAGTCAGGCAGTTGATCAAGCTACCTGACGTTGCTATTGGCCGATTTCCGCTCACACAACCAGAAGTTGGCCAAACTGTGGCAATCTGATTCTATTCTGTTGTCTCAACGACCAGCAATTCACGTTCACTGGCCCCACGCGCATGATCCAACGCCCGCTGATATTCGGGCGAATTATAACAACCCACCGCGGTCTCGACCGACGGAAAACGGGCCACTACGTTTCGCGGCCGCTCTTTCCCTTCCAGCTGAACATACCGCGCGGCGCGCGCGATAAAAGTGCCCCCATGTTTGGCAATCGCAGGGCCCGCCAACTCAGCATATTTGCCATAAGCCTCTTCGTCCGTCACGGTGACATGAGCAATCCAGAGTGCAGGCATCTTATCCTCCCAAGACTTGTTCTGCGGCTTTGATCGCCGCTTCTGAATTCGAAGCATCGCGGCCACCGCCCTGCGCCATATCGGGACGTCCGCCGCCGCCTTTGCCGCCCAGTTCAACAACTGCCGCCCGGACCAGATCGACGGCCGATACTTTGTCGGTTAAGTCTGATGTCACACCGGCAGCCACTGCGGCCTTGCCACCGGCATCTGCAATCAAAAGCACCGCACCCGAGCCCAGACGGCTTTTGTGCTCGTCGATCAGGGCCGGCAGATCCCTACCCGAAACACCACTCAGCGCCTGCGCCAAAAAAGGCACGCCGTTCACGTCGCGGGCTTCAGCGCCGCCACCTTGCCCTGCACCACCGGCCATCGCCAGATCACGGCGCAGTTGAGAGACTTCATTTTGCAATGCCTTGCGTTCGTCCAGCAGAGATTTGACCCGGCTGACCACATCATCAGGCTGTGCCTTCAGTTCCGTGGCAATTTGGCCCAGCCGCTGATCCTGCGCAGAGAGATGCCGGAATGCCTCATCCCCAGTAAGAGCTTCGATCCTGCGTACACCGGCACTGCTGGCGCTGTCGCCCAAAACAACAAAGGTGCCGATATCCCCGGTCTGACGCACATGGGTGCCACCGCACAGCTCGATCGACCATGTATCACCATCATGGCCCTTGCCTGTCTCAGCCTTACCCATCGACACAACACGGACTTCGTCACCGTATTTCTCGCCAAACAGCGCCTGAGCACCCAGTTCGCGCGCGTCGTCCGGCGTCATGATCCGGGTCTCAACAGTTGAGTTCTGGCGGATGAACTCATTCACCTCACGTTCGACCCTTTGAATCTGCTCAGGGCTGAGTGCCTTGGAATGGCTGAAATCGAACCGCAGCCGGTCTGAGGCATTCAGCGAGCCGCGTTGCGCCACGTGATCACCCAGTGTTTCGCGCAGTGCTTCGTGCAACAAGTGCGTGGCCGAATGGTTGGCCCGGATCGCTGTACGGCGGGCATGATCAACCTCAAGCTCAACCGCATCCCCTTTTGACAACGCGCCCTGGCTTACCGTTACCCGATGTGCATACACCTTACCTTCGGCAAATTTGCGCGTGTCTTCAACATGCGCAACATCCTGCAGGTTCTCAAGACGCCGAATTTCCCCGGTGTCACCAATCTGACCACCGGCTTCGCCGTAGAATGGCGTCTGGTTCACGACCACCCATCCCGATCCGCCTTTTTCGATCTTGTCCACCAAAGCACCGTCGACAATCAGCACCGCAACCTGACCTTCGGCCTTTTCGGTATCGTAGCCCAGGAAATCCGTAGGTCCGGCTGAATCCAACACATCAAACCAAACGGCCTGATCCGCAGACTCACCTGAACCGGCCCAAGCTGCGCGGGCCTTGGCTTTTTGCTCGGCCATGGCTTCATCGAACCCGTCAGTGTCCACGGTCCGGCCCTTCTCACGCAGCGCGTCTTGTGTCAGGTCCAGTGGGAATCCGTAAGTGTCATAAAGCTTAAACGCCGCATCACCGGGCAATGCCGCGCCTTCGGATAGGCCAGAGACCTCATCATCCAGCAGCTTCAGGCCGCGATCCAGCGTTTGCTTAAAACGGGTTTCTTCCAAAAGAAGCGTCTCTTCAATCAACGCCTGCGCCTGACCCAGCTCAGTATATTGCGCGCCCATCAGTTGCACCAGTGACGGTACAAGACGGTGCATGACCGGGTCTTTCGCGCCCAGCAGATGCGCGTGACGCATCGCGCGGCGCATGATCCGCCGCAGAACGTATCCACGCCCGTCATTCGACGGCATCACGCCATCCGCAATCAGGAACGAGGTCGAGCGCAGGTGATCCGCGATTACCCGGTGGTGTACGTTCTGATCACCGTAGGGATCAACGCCCGTGGCATCCGCCGATGCCTCGATCAAAGTCTTGAACAGGTCCGTGTCGTAGTTGTCATGACTTCCTTGAAGCAGCGCCCCAATCCGCTCCAGACCCATGCCCGTGTCGATCGACTGCATGTCGAGCTCAACCATCGAGCCATCTTCAAACTGCTCGTTCTGCATGAAAACGATGTTCCAGATTTCGATGAACCGGTCGCCATCTTCCTCGGCCGAACCCGGAGGGCCGCCCCAAATGTGATCGCCGTGGTCATAGAAAATTTCGGTACACGGGCCGCACGGACCGGTCGGGCCCATTTGCCAGAAGTTATCATTGGTGGCGATGCGGATGATCCGATCTTCGGGCACGCCAACCTTTTTCCAAATCTCAAATGCCTCATCATCCGTGTGATAAACTGTGGTCAGCAGTCGGTTTTTGTCGACGCCGAACTCCTTGGTGATCAGTTCCCAGGCAAACGGGATCGCCTCGGGTTTGAAATAATCACCGAACGAGAAATTGCCCAGCATTTCAAAGAAAGTATGATGCCGCGCGGTATAGCCAACATTGTCCAGATCGTTGTGTTTACCGCCTGCGCGCACACATTTCTGCGCGGTCGTCGCACGCTGATAGTCGCGGGTTTCGACGCCGGTAAACAGGTTCTTGAACTGCACCATCCCCGAGTTCACGAACATCAGGGTCGGGTCGTTGCGCGGGACCAGAGGGCTGGACGCCACAACTTCGTGCCCCTGTTTGTCAAAGTAGTTCAGAAAGGTCGATCGGATATCGTTTAACGTAGGCATAAGGCTCTCTCGGCGCGCAATCATATTGTCTTAAAACGGGTTTATCCCTGTCCCTGCGGATAGTCCACAGCATTGGACCCGCAGAACGAACCAAGGCGGCCCCGATGGACCGCCCTGTTTTTGATATCATCAGCACCTTTAGGGTGCCGGGTGTTCTGCTGTTCCAGTCAGCGACCGTTTAAGCCTCGAGGATGTCATCATCCTCGGTGGCGCCGGCTGGCATGTCGAAGTCCAGACCATGCGCCGCGCGAATCTTGTCTTCGATCTCAAGCGCGGCACGGCTGTTGTCGCGCAGGTATTGCTTGGCGTTCTCACGCCCCTGCCCGATCCGTTCGTCGCCATAACTGAACCACGAACCGGACTTTTCGACCACGCCGGCCTTGACGCCCAGATCCAGCAGTTCGCCCATTTTGCTGATGCCTTCGCCATACATGATGTCGAATTCCACTTGCTTGAACGGCGGCGCCACCTTGTTTTTGACGACTTTGACGCGGGTTTGGTTGCCAACAACCTCATCACGGTCCTTGATCGCACCGATGCGGCGAATATCCAGACGGACCGAGCTGTAAAATTTCAGTGCATTGCCACCGGTCGTGGTTTCGGGGCTGCCGAACATAACGCCGATCTTCATCCGAATCTGGTTGATGAAGATCACCATGCAGTTCGAACGGCTGATAGAACCGGTCAGTTTGCGCATTGCCTGGCTCATCAGACGCGCCTGAACGCCGACACTGCTATCACCCATATCGCCTTCCAACTCGGATTTTGGCGTCAGCGCCGCAACCGAGTCGACAACGACCATGTTCACCGCGCCTGAGCGTACCAATGTATCGGTGATCTCAAGCGCTTGCTCGCCTGTGTCTGGCTGCGAGATCAGCAACTCATCCAGATCAACACCCAGCTTGCGCGCGTATTGCGGGTCCAGCGCATGTTCCGCATCCACGAATGCACATACCCCGCCGCGTTTTTGCTGTTCGGCAATGCAGTGCAGCGTCAGCGTTGTCTTACCCGAGCTTTCCGGCCCGTAAATTTCAACGATCCGACCCATCGGCAAACCACCGATACCCAGCGCGATATCCAGACCCAAAGAACCGGTTGAGCTTGCGTCGATGTCCTGCTTGGCATCCTCGCCCAGCTTCATGATCGAGCCCTTGCCAAACTGGCGTTCAATCTGGGCCAGCGCGCTGTCGAGCGCCTTTTGCTTGTCTGCGTTTTTCTTGTCGCTCATTGTCAGAAGATCCGCCATTGTCCTGTCACCTTCCCTTTTGTCACACCCTTGAACGGGCGGCAATCGCTGCTTTGTTCGCCTCTTGTTCCTTATGGGACCAAAAAGAGAACATTTCAACTAAAACTTACAATACTTACTGTTGGGCAATTGTGTTAAAGAGTCGTTTACGCCAATCTGCGTTCGTAACAAAGATCGGCACAGGGCAAATAAATGCTTGTTTTCTATAAGGAACGCCTTGCGTTTCTGGCTGTTCCCAAAACCGGAAGCACGGCCTACCACTCAGCCCTGCACGACCGCGCCGATTTTATCGTGACCGGCCCGCCAGATCTGAAACATGCCCCAGTTCGGCGCTATGACCGCTTTTTCCAGAACATTTTTCGAAAAATGTACGGCACCGAGATGGAGATCATGGCAGTCGTGCGCGAACCGATTGATTGGCTGGGCAGTTGGTATCGATTCCGCAGCCGTGATGATCGTATCGGACACCCACACTCGACCCGAGACATGACCTTTGACGAGTTCGTGCAGGCCTATATGAAATCTCCGCGCCCCGATTTCGCGGATGTGGGCAGTCAAAGCCAATTTTTTCGCACCCGAAGCAACGGATTTGGCGCAAGCCATGTCTTCAAGTATGAAAATCAGGATAAGATTTTGAACTTCCTTCAGGATCGTCTGAACATGCAGATAAACCTGCAGCGGGAAAACGTCTCCCCCCAACGTGAGCTTGCCTTGTCACCAGAAACCGAGCGAAAATTTCGGAAACGCCACGACGCCGAGTTCATCTGTCACGACGCCGCACATTGATGTGGTCAGTTAATCTGTTGAAACACCGCTTCGGTCAGCTGATTCAATGAGAATGGTTTCGGCAGGAAAGTCGAATTCGCGATTTTCGGGCCAGAGTCGCCGAATGCCCCTTCGGTATAGCCGGACATAAAGATCACCCGAACATCCGGACGCGTCTCCATTGCCTGGCATACCCAGGTTGGCCCGTCCATTCCTGGCATGACCACATCCGTAACGAAAACATCGACATTCAACGCTCCGTCCTCGAGCAAGCGCAGCGCCTCCTCGGCTGAGTCTGCCTCGAGCACGGTATAGCCCTTCAACCGCAGCGCGCGGGTTGCAAAGGCACGTACCGGGGCTTCGTCCTCGACCAGCAGCACCACGCCTTCACCCTGTCGGGTGTTTTGAGTGTCGGCGGCTGGCATCGTCTCTTCCTGTACCACCTGCAGAGCAGTAGAGACCGGAAGATAGACAATGAACTCCGTACCATGGCCCGGAAGACTATCGACAAAGATGAAACCGCCGGTTTGCTTGACGATCCCATACACAGTGGACAAGCCCAATCCCGTGCCTTCGCCGGTGCGTTTCGTTGTATAGAACGGTTCAAATACCTTTTGCAGCTTGTCGGCGGGTATACCCGTCCCACTGTCGATCACCTTGACGGTCACGTATTCACCCGGTTGAACCGTTGCACGGTCACGCGTGAAAGGCTGGTTCAGCACGATCACCTCGGTCTCAATCCGAATCTCGCCGCCATCCGGCATCGCATCGCGCGCGTTTACAACAAGGTTCATGAACACCTGTTCCAGCTGACGTTTATCCGCCCGAACGGGTTTGAGAACAGGATCATGGCTGAGGATCAGCCGCACTTTTTCACCCACCAACCGGTTCAGCAAATGGATCAGGTCCGAGATCGTATCCCTCAGGTCCAGCACTTCGGGTTGCAATGTTTGCTTGCGTGAAAACGCCAACAGCTGGCTGACCAAAGCAGCTGCCCGATTGGCATTCTGGTTAATCTGCACAAGATCTCCGTAGTTCGGGTCATTCTGATCGTGTCGCAACAACAACAGGTCGCAATGCCCGGATATGGCGGTTAGAAGGTTATTGAAATCATGGGCAACACCACCAGCCAACTGCCCTACTGCCTGCATTTTTTGTCCTTGCACGAACTGCGCTTCAAGCGTTTTGAGTTCGGTAGCATCATTCAGAACCGCTATCAGACAGACCTGACCGTTACTCACCACACGGTTTAGGGTGACCTGGAGAAAGATTTCTTTATCCTGTCTGGTCAGGCGCAGAAACTCGGATCGCATGGTCGGCTCCTGAGCTGCCATTCTGCCCAGCCAATCCAGAATCGGATGCCCCAATCCTTTCATGATTTGATCGACATTGGTTTCACCGGGCTCAACGTCTCCGATCAGCTTCACGGCCAGCCGGTTGGCCTCGAGAATACGACCATCTGGCGCAAGACGCATGATCGGAACTGGCAGTTCGGCAAAGGACGCGCCGCTACTTGCCTGCCCTGCATCTTCCATCGGCAAAACAAGCAAGTTCCGAACGGTGCCTGACCGACCGAGTTCACATACAACCGCGGGAATAGCGCCGCCTGACGTCTGAACCTGCACGATATCGCCCTGCCCTCGCGGTTCGCTGGTCAAGACCTCATGCAACATATCCGGTCTCTGCCCCAACAGGTGCGCGGCCGCGTCATTCATACGCAACAATGTGCCGTTTCGCCCTTCGGTCAGAACCGGAATGTTGACGTCATCCCACTGCCCAGGCGTTTCCAGATGAAATCGCCAGCAAAACCGACCTTGGCCGACATTGAACACGGAAACAGGGATCGTCGATCCAACGGTCACAACATCTTCGCGCGCTTTACCATAGATTTCAGCCGAGGATTGCAACCTCAGCAGTATGGCCGGAGGGTTCGCGAACACGGATTTCAGGCATTGCTCCAACCGTTTGCCGGGAAAAGCCTGAAAGTGAGAGCGTGCTTCAGGATTGGAGGTCAGAATATCACCCTGAGCATTCGCAATCACGCAGGGGAAAAGATCCTGCTCGGCAAACACGGCCATAGCTTTCACCGATTGCCGCGCCGTGTAATCGACGATCTTACCTCGCAGCACCACCAAAGCCGATGCGGCCAGCAGTGATACACCGGCCACAAAGAAACCGGTATTCCAGATCTTGGGTAACACCCCCACAACGGGCGTTAGGCTTATCAGCGCGCCCATGACAACCAAAGCGACAAGTCGCAAGCCAGAGGGGGTTTTCTGTGAAGACGGATCAGAAAAAACGTCTGTAATGTCAGTCATAAACAACTCAAGTCGATGGGCTTTCGGGTAGTCAGCCCAAATAAGGTTAATGTCCGCTTAAGCGAAGGCGGACACTCTTCCTAAAGTTGCTATGCCTTGACGCACTACCGCGTCAAGTGTGCAGTAAAGAAACCGTCAGCACCGTGCGAAACCAGCCACGTTTTGCGAAAAGTCTCGGACCATTGAGGGTTCGCGCGCAGGAATGCATCGACGATATTACCGTTTTCATCATCCAGCATGGAACACGTCGCATAAGCCAGAACTCCGCCCGGCGCGACCAAAGTCTTCAACTGATCCAATATGCAAGATTGAATCCCCGTTAGTTCTTGTAACCGGTCTTCGGTCAGTGCCCACTTACCTGCCGGTGCTCGCCGCCATGACCCGCTGCCCGAACATGGAGCGTCGGCCAGAACCACGTCGAAAGGGTCCTGTTGTGGGAGCTCATCCGTCGACACGATCTGAACTTGCACCCCCGCCCGTTCCGCTCGCGCTGGCAGATCGCGCATCCGAGATGCGTTCACGTCATGGGCAATCACCTTCACCCCCTGATGCGCGGCCAGAGCCAGCGATTTGCCACCGCCACCCGCGCAAAAATCCAGAACTCGCATCTCTGGGCGCAATTCCAAGGCGGCCACAACGGCCTGGCTGGCGGCATCCTGAAGCTCGACCAATCCTTCTGTGTAAGCTCGGCTTTGCGCGATCTTACGAGCCCCTTCTGCCACTTCCAGGGCAGTTTCGCAGGCCGGATGCGCGACCGCTTTGATATCTTCCACCGCCAACGCGGCAATCGCGTCTGGTACGTCCGTTTTGATCAAATTGACCCGCAGATGCACTGGCGCGCGGTGTTGCAATGCCCGTGCGACCGCAACAGTCTGATCCCCCAGCGAAGACTGGAATCTTGGCCAAAGCCATTCTGGAATGTCATAGCGCTCGGCATCCGTTAGGAATTCTCGTCCGTTCTCATCCTGGGACAATACCGCAGGCGCATGGCGTGCACCCGAAAACAGATCCGCCAATTCTTCGCCCGACCCACGCACCGCTCCGATCATCAAGCCGCGTCCGGTTTCCGCGCCACCAAGCGCCGCAAAAGACCGCTTGCACCGTAACGCTTCAAACACATGATCCCGAACCGCTGCTCGATCCTTGGACCCGGCAAACCGGCTGCGGCGCGCCCAATTGGTCAGCGATTTTTCGACGGGTGTGCCAGAGAGAATCTGTTCAAGAATTTCTATCGAAGCCTGAATTCGAGCGGCCGGGGTCATGGCGTTTTCCGATACTGTTGGCGTGGCCCGGACAGGCGCGCCACGAACGCAAAACGGCGCCCTGATCCGGGCGCCGCATTACACAACGGCTGCAATTACATCACCCGATAGTTCGGGCTTTCGCGGGTGATCTGTACATCATGCACATGGCTTTCTTTCAGCCCCGCGCCAGTGATTTTGACGAAATTGCAGTTCTTACGCATCTCTTCGACAGTGGCGCAACCAGTATACCCCATCGCCGCGCGCAAACCGCCAACCAGTTGGTGCACCACTGCGCTGGCCGACCCTTTGTAAGGCACCTGCCCTTCAATCCCTTCGGGCACCAGCTTGTCGTTTGCCGCGTCTTTCTGAAAATAACGATCTGCGGAACCGCGCGCCATTGCGCCGAGGCTGCCCATACCGCGATAGGATTTGAACGAACGGCCCTGATACAGGATCACCTCGCCTGGGCTTTCGTCGGTGCCGGCAATCATCGAACCAACCATCGCACAGGATGCGCCCGCCGCAATCGCCTTGGCGAAATCGCCCGAGAATTTGATGCCACCATCAGCAATCACCGGAACATCTCCGGCGGCTGTGGCACAGTCCATGATTGCAGTCAGCTGAGGCACCCCGACGCCTGCAACCATCCGCGTTGTACAGATCGAACCCGGCCCAATACCGACCTTGATCGCATCCGCTCCCGCATCAATCAACGCTTTGGTCGCTTCGCTCGTTGCGACGTTGCCGGCAATGATCTGAACTTCGTTCGACAGCATCTTAGCCCGTTTCACCGCGTCCAGCACCCCTTGCGAGTGGCCATGGGCAGTATCGACTACAATGATATCGACTCCGGAATCCACCAATTGCTCGGACCGTTCAAAACCGGCATCCCCTACCGAGGTTGCCGCCGCAACCCGCAACCGACCCAGCGGGTCTTTGCAGGCCGTTGGGTTCAGCACGGCCTGCTCGGTGTCTTTCAGGGTCAGAAGGCCGGTTAGCTTGCCCGCGCCATCAACCACCAGCAACTTTTCGATCCGCCGGGCCCGCATCAGGCTTTTAGCCTCTTCCAGATCAGCCGGTTCCTGCAACATGGCCAAATTGTCAGATGTCATCATTGCCTTGACCGGAGTGTCATCCGAATTGGCGAACCGCATATCCCGGTTCGTCAGGATACCAACCACACGGCCCGATTCATCAACAACAGGGAAGCCGGTGAAATTGTAACGATCAACCAGTGCTTGTGCATCCGCCAACGTTTGATCAACCCGCAGTGTAACGGGGTTGTACACGATGCCCGATTCAAAGCGCTTGACCCGGCGTATTTCGCGGGCCTGTTCTTCGACCGTCAGGTTTTTATGAACAACGCCAATGCCACCGGCTTGCGCCATGGCAATAGCCATCCGCGCCTCGGTTACCGTATCCATGGCCGAGCTGAGCAGCGGTATGTTCATGGTAATCTCACGCGTCACGCGCGTGGTCGTGTCCGCAGTCGCAGGCAGCACCGTCGATGCCCCCGGAACCAAGAGTACGTCGTCAAAGGTGAGTGCCTCACGAATCTGCATCTGCTAACCTCATGCAAAAGCCCGTTTGGCGGTGACCCTATTACATGGATTTGTGCTAAGGAAAAGCCCCTGACCTAAACTAGTTTTCCCCTGCGGGCCGTTGCCGCGGTAAAAAACGACGTTCCTTGCCCAAAACCTGCCGCGGATTGCCCTTTCCCTTTGCGCACAAACTCATATCTTGCCCGGCATACGCGCGAATACAAAAAGGCAGGCCAGATATGACCACCGACCCCCTTGTTGTCTTTACCCCCTCGGGCAAACGTGGGCATTTCCCCGTAGGCACCCCGGTTCTGACCGCCGCCCGGCAGTTGGGCGTAGATCTGGATTCAGTCTGTGGCGGGCGTGGGATCTGTTCGAAATGCCAGATTACGCCCAGCTATGGTGAGTTTCCCAAGCATGGCGTGACCGTATCCGAAAACGCGCTGAGCGAATGGAATGCCGTCGAGCAACGCTATGACGATAAGCGAGGGCTGAAAACCGGTCGCCGTCTGGGCTGTCAGGCCACCGTTCAGGGCGACATCGTGATTGACGTTCCGCCGGAAAGCCAGGTGCACCGTCAGGTCGTTCGCAAGGCTGCCACCGCGCGCGCCATAACCATGGACCCGGCAACCCGGCTGTATTTCGTGGTGGTTGAGGAACCCGACATGCACTCACCCACCGGTGATCTGGAACGGCTGGAGCGCGCCCTGCGTGAGCAATGGCATATCGACGCGGTCACCGCTGATTTGTCGCTGATGTCCAAGCTGCAACCGGTGCTGCGCAAAGGCAAATGGGAGGTCACGGTTGCCGTTCACAAGGGCCACAAGGACTCGGTGGCGCAGGTCGTCGAAATCTGGCCCGGCCTGCATGAAAGCGGGCTGTATGGCCTAGCCATCGACCTTGGTTCGACCACGATTGCGGCCCACCTGACCGATCTGGAAACCGGTGAAGTCAAAGCGTCCTCGGGCCTGATGAATCCGCAAATCCGCTTTGGCGAAGACCTGATGAGCCGCGTGTCATATTCGATGATGAACCCCGACGGCGATAAGGAAATGACCAAAGCAGTGCGCGAGGCGATCAATGACCTGACCACCTCGATCGCGGATGAAGCCGGGATTGATGGCGACCTGATCGTCGAAACCGTGTTCGTCTGCAACCCCGTTATGCACCACCTACTGCTGGGCCTGGACCCGGTCGAGTTGGGTCAGGCTCCGTTTGCGCTGGCCACATCCGAAAGCATGTCCCTGCCCGCGCGTGAAATGGACCTGACGAATATGAACCGCCGCGCGCAAGTCTATATCCTGCCCTGCATCGCGGGCCATGTCGGTGCCGACTGCGCCGCCGTTGCCCTGTCGGAAGAGCCGGGCAAATCCGAAGACCTCGTGCTGATCGTCGACGTCGGCACCAACGCCGAGATTCTGTTGGGTAACACCAGCCGCGTTCTGGCGTGTTCCTCACCCACCGGCCCGGCGTTCGAGGGGGCTCAGATCAGTTCCGGTCAACGTGCAGCCCCCGGCGCCATTGAACGGATCGAGATTGATCCCGTCACCAAAGAGCCTCGTTTCCGGGTGATTGGGTCCGAAAAATGGTCCGATGAGGACGGCTTTGAACTGGATATCTCCACCACCGGCATCACCGGCATCTGCGGTTCGGGCATTATCGAGGCCGTCGCCGAGATGCGTATTGCTGGTTTGCTGGATGAAAGCGGTCTGATCGGATCGGCCGAGCAAACCGGCACCGCGCGTTGTGTGCCCGAAGGCCGCACCCATGCCTACCTGATCCACGACGCCAGCGCCGAAGGCGGCCCGCGTATCACCGTGACCCAAGGCGATATCCGCGCCATCCAACTGGCAAAATCCGCGCTGTATGCCGGTGCACGCCTTCTGATGGATGTCATGGAAGTCGACAGGGTGGATCGTGTTGTTCTGGCCGGGGCGTTCGGTGCGCATATTTCGACCAAACACGCGATGGTTCTGGGCATGATCCCTGACGCACCGCTGGATAAGGTCTCAAGCGCGGGCAACGCGGCAGGCACTGGCGCTCGGATTGCACTTTGCAATATCAGTTCACGCTCCGAAATCGAGCGCGTCGTGCGCGAAATTACCAAGGTCGAAACCGCGATTGAACCCAAGTTTCAGGACCATTTCGTCGCCGCAAACGCCATCCCGCACAAAACCGATCCGTTCCCGGAACTGGCGCAAGTGGTTACGCTGCCCTCACCCTCGTTCAACTCCGGCGGCGGGGCCGAGGAAGGGTCTGGTCGCCGTCGCCGTCGCCGGTCATAGTCGCGCCACCGATAGGAGCCGATCATGCAAGCTGCAAACGAAGAACAGGCCGAATTCTGGAGCAACTCCCCTTCTGGTGCCAAATGGTTGACCTTTGAGGACCAGATGGATGAGTTGCTTGCCCCGGTCCTTGACCTGGTCTTCGACCGCGCCGGGCTGCAACCCGGCATGCGTGTGCTGGATATCGGCTGCGGCACTGGCGCAAGCACAGTCAGGGCTGCGGAAATCGTGGGTGAAACCGGGCACGTCCTGGCGGCGGATTTCTCGCAGCCGTTTCTGGACCGCGCTGGGCAACGGGCTGCCGAGAAAGGACTGGCCAACATCGACCTCCAACATGCCGATGTGCAGACCCACTCCTTTGTTGCGGTTGACCGCGATGCGATGATCTCGCGCTTTGGGGTTATGTTCTTCGAGGACACGGTAGCTGCCTTTGCCAACATGACGCGGGCGTTGAAGCCGGGCGGCCAGATGACCTTTGCCGCCTGGGGTCCACTAAACGGGAACCCGTGGTTCAAGACGCCGCATATTTTGGCCTGCGCCCGACTGGGCAACCCGCCTCCGATGGACCGAAATGCCCCCGGTCCACTGGCTTTTCATGACCACGAACGAGTCTCCGGCCTGCTAGAGCAAGCTGGTCTGACCGACATTCGCGTCGAACAGGTGCCAGTCTCATTGCGCATTCGGGGAACCATAGAGGATTGCGCGACCCTGTGCACACGTATCGGCCCAGCGGCCCGCCTGATCACCCATTTCGAAGGAGATGCCGAGGACGTTTTGGCCATCCAAGCGGCCATCGCCGAGGCGTTTCAACAGTATGTGTCCGCAAACACGGTCGAAATTCCGGCTTTGATCAACTTGTTTCAGGCACGAAAATCTAAGTGATTGGAGCGGGTAGCGGGAATCGAACCCGCGCGTTCAGCTTGGGAAGCTGACAGGCTACCATTACATCATACCCGCCGCGCGGCTCTGGATAGCACCGCCGGTTGATCGACCGCAAGCGCCTTTCCGCCTCAGAGGCCGTTTACTCGGTCCGGGCGCGCAAGCTGTCGATCAGGGACTGATCCACATCCAGCACCTCGCAAGCAGCATCCAGCGTTCGTTCGTCCAGATGCTGCGGGTTAAGGTCGATATCCTCTGAAAACGCATCAACGATCGCCTGCATCGCACTGATTCTTGCAAGTTTCTTGTTGTTCGCCGGAACTACATGCCACGGCGCAATCTCAGTTGAGGTGCGGGCCAGCATCTCATCCACGGCGACTTCAGCATCGGCCCATCGCTCACGATTGCGAAAGTCCTCATAGGTCAGTTTCCACCGCTTCATCGGGTTGCGCAGGCGTTCGGTGAACCGAGCCATCTGCTCTTCCTGTGAGATGTGAAAAAATAGCTTCACGATGCGGGTGCCGTCATCCACCAACAAACGCTCGAAATCGTTAATCTCGCGGTAGGCAGCGCGCCAGCGCTCTTCTGGGGTGAACTTCTCGATCCGTTCAACCAGCACCCTGCCATACCAGCTGCGGTCAAAGGCCGAGATTGCGCCTTGGGGCGGCAACCTCTCCCAGAACCGCAACAGGTAGTGACGGTTCAGATAGTAGTTCCGAGGCACCCCGATTGGCCACACCTTGAAACTGCGCGGGTCCAGTGCTTGGCTGATCCGTCGGATCGTGCCGCCCTTGCCTGCCGCGTCCCATCCTTCAAAAACCAACACGCCCTTGGTTCCATGAAACAGAAAGGCTTGTTGAATCAGGGCCAATTGGGCCTGCAACTCCGCCAGTTTCTTGAAATAGCTCTGTTTGCCCAGTTTCAGGCTCAGATCCGCATCTGCAAGTTTAGGAGGGTGATGTTTGGTCATGAATGCGCTGGTCCTTGGTCAACGGTTCCAGACAGTCTGATCCATCATCCCAGCTTGGGCTTTGATCGGTATCAAGAACGAAAAAGGCCGGGCACAAGGCCCGGCCTTATCATTTATTGGGGTTCCGGCTCAAGAAGCGCGGCGACGACGGCCACCGCCGCGACGGCCACCAGCAGCGCCAGCAGCACCGGCTTCTTCTGGAGCTTTGTTGAATCGAATCCATTCACCGCCATGCGGGTCATTGTTCGTCAGCAAGTTGGCGGCGCGGATGGCCTCCATTTCCTTACCAGCGCGCGGCTTGGTGGAACCCAGACCAAACATCTGAACGAAGGCTTCATCATCCATACCTTCGGGCAAGATGATGCCAGCAGCGGCAACTTGTTCTTTCTTCTCAGCAATCTTCTTTTGGGTGGTCGGTAGAGCCACCGGGTTCATGATCGCCGAGGTCATACCAGCACCCATCGCCATCGGCAGGAACGCGTTGTTGATGCCGTGACGGTTCGGCAGACCGAACGAGACGTTGGACGCGCCGCACGTTGTGTTCACGCCCAGTTCCTCGCGCAGGCGACGAACCAGAGCAAACACCTGCTGACCGGCAGTTGCCATCGCACCGATGGGCATGACAAGCGGGTCAACGACGATGTCATGCGCCGGAATGCCGAAGTCAGCGGCGCGCTCAACGATCTTGCGGGCCACTTCGAAACGCACATCGGGGTCTTCCGAAATACCAGTGTCATCATTCGAGATCGCGACGACCGGCACGTTGTACTTTTTGACCAGGGGCAGAACCAGTTCCAGACGCTCTTCTTCGCCGGTGACCGAGTTCAGCAGCGGACGACCCTCAGCCGCTGCAAGACCAGCTTCCAGCGCACCAGGAACCGACGAGTCGATGCACAGCGGCACTTCGACCAGCCCCTGCACCAGTTCGACGATCTTGCGCATCAATGGCGGCTCGGTCTCGTTCGGGTTGGGGTTCGAGTTGTAGACAACACCCGCGTTGATATCCAGAACGGTGGCCCCTGCCGCGACCTGCGCGATAGCGTCTTTCTCGACGGTCGAGAAATCGCCCGCTTCCAGTTCAGCAGCCAGCTTTTTTCGGCCGGTCGGGTTGATCCGCTCACCGATCACGCAGAACGGTTCGTCAAAGCCCAGAACGGCAGTTTTTGTTTTTGATTCTACGACTGTACGGGTCATGTCCGTTCCTTAGGAGTTTGCCGGCTGCGCCGAAGCACCGCCGTTGTTGATGGCCCAGTTGGCGTTGGTCTTGATGCCGCCAAGTGGAAAGAAGTGTACGTTGGTGATGTTGAAATCCGGGTTAGCTGCCTTGTGGTTGGCCAGCTCGGTGACAACATCGGTCGGCTCGTAAGGCAGCAGCAACTTGGAGACATCCATAGCGCGCTTCTGCAGAACCTTCAGCGAGGGACCAACGCCGCAGGCGATGGCGAATTTGATCAGGGTCTGCAGCTTGGCTGGACCAGCGATCCCGATGTGGATCGGCAGGTCGATGCCCGCTTCTTTCAGGCCGTCGGCCCAAGCGATGATCGGTTTGGCGTCGAAGGCAAACTGTGTTGCCAGCGCCATTTCTGCATCGGTGGTTTCCGAGAATTGCTGTTTCCAACGCAGCGCGTCGTCGACATTCTTGGTCGAGCCGTCTGGGTCAATGTCTTTGTTGCCCTCGGGATGGCCCGCCACGTGCAGACGTTTGAAGCCCGCCTTGTCGAACAGACCACTTTCCAGCAACTGCATCGAGCTGTCGAAATCGCCGTGCGGATTCGTGACACCACCGGCCAGCAGCAGCGCCTGATCGACGCCCGCTTCGCCCTGATACATCGAGATCCAGTTTTCCAGCGTTGCCGCATCCTTGATGATCCGCGCCGGGAAGTGCGGCATCACTGGATAACCTTCGTCCGCGATCCGCTTAGCGGTCTTAACCATATCCTCGATGGGCGTGCCCTCGATATGGGCGATGTAGACGCGGGTGCCTTCGGGCAACAGCGCGCGGAAATCTTCGACCTTTTCGGCGGTGCGTGGCATCACCTCGATCGAATAGCCCTGCAAAAAGGCTTCGACGGTCGGGTTCACTGGGCCGTTTTCGACCGTGTCACGTTTCTTGAAGTTCAGCAAAGCCATTGCGGCCTCCCATATAGATTTTGGGCTCATGCCCAACCGTCATTGGCGATCAGCGCTTTGATGCGGTCCTGATCGTATTCCGTTTCCAAACGCACAGCCTCGGCCTCGGCAATTTCTGACGGGTCGCCATCAACTGCAAAGGGTGCGGCTTTGCGCCATTCGGCCAGATAGGCATCACTGTCCTTGGCGTTCACCTTCATAGCAGCCCGGTCGATGGCTTGCTCGAACCGCTCCTCCAACTGCCGCTTTGCGCCACGGCGGCCCTTGCCGACGATGACTTGGGCGGGAATATCGCGCCAGTATACGATGGTGACGTCAGGCATTGCCGTTGATTCCTCCTAACCAGATGGATCGGTTCTAGACTTCTATATGGGCCAAGGTCGGTCGATTTTCGACACAAGCAGTCTTTCAAACGACGTTTTAGTCCACCATAGGATACGCCGCTTGTACTGAATTCTCGCGCAAATGCGCACATCAAAATACTCATCACTTTAATGAGCGTCTTGCACGAAACATGTGGCCGACCTATGGTCGGGGTAACTCGTAAATCGGAGGGCGTTAAAGATGGCGCCCAAGCGTCCCAAAGGTGCGGGCGCGTTCCCGAAGGCGGTCGAAAGCCCCGCGCCGGCAAGACCCGATCCAGATGCACTATATGCGGCGCTGGATTTGGGAACAAATAGCTGCCGCATGTTGATAGCCCAGCCCAAGGGCAGCGGGTTTCATGTGGTGGACAGCTTCTCCAAGTCCGTGCAATTGGGCGCGGGTCTGGAACGGACCGGACGGCTGTCTCGGTCTTCGATGGCGCGCACCATTCAAGCGCTGCGCATCTGTCAGCAAAAGCTAAAACGCAATAAGGTCAAACGGATGCGCCTGATTGCGACCGAAGCTTGTCGGCGCGCCAAGAATTCACGTGATTTTATCCGGCAGGTGAAACGCGAGACTGGCCTGAATCTGGAAATCATTCAGCCCGAGGAAGAGGCCCGCCTGGCCGTGATCTCATGCGCGCCACTGGTGTCGACCAAGACCGAACAGTTGCTGGTCGTGGATATTGGCGGTGGCTCGACCGAGTTGGTGTGGATCGACATCTCATCTGTGCCACGTCGGGATCGTCCCGCCGCAATCATGCGGCTGCATCACGGGTTTCATACGGTTGACAGCCCTTTTCCGGCAGCCAAAGTGGTGGATTGGATCAGCGTTCCGCTGGGCGTGGCCACGCTGCGCGACCAATTCAACGATGTCGAAGACGACTCGGCCCGCTTTGCGCTGATGAGCTGGTTTTTTGAGGAGAATCTGGCCGATTTCGCCCCGTACAAAGACGAACAGGCCCGCGCAGGGTTTCAGATCGTCGGCACAAGTGGCACTGTGACAACCGTGGCCGCCTCGCATCTGGGGCTGAAGCGTTATGACCGGACCAAGGTCGATGGTTTGCGCATGACCAGCGATCAGATTGACAAAGTCATACGGGGATACTTAGAACTCGGCCCACTGGGGCGGCGGCGAGATCCGCGTATCGGCGATGACCGGCAGGCCCTGATCATGTCCGGCTCAGCCATTTTGCAGGCTTTGTTACGCTGCTGGCCCACTGACCGCCTTTCTGTGGCGGACCGTGGACTGCGCGAAGGCCTGCTTTATGCGCAGATGAGCGCGGACGGTGTATTGGAAGACGGACCATTCTGATGGCGAAGACACCAAGTGGCAAAAACAACTCGGGTCGTGGGCAACGCGACCTGAAGGTTAAGGTCAAGACAGCGCGCGGACGCAAGCTTAGCTCGACCCGCTGGCTTGAGCGGCAGTTGAACGACCCTTATGTAAAACGCGCGCAGGCGGATGGCTATCGCGGGCGGGCGGCCTATAAGATTCTGGAGCTTGATGACAAGTTCCGCTTTCTCGTCCCCGGTGCGCGGGTGGTTGATCTGGGCTGTGCGCCTGGTGGTTGGCTCCAGGTGGCCGTCAAACGCGTCAATGCGCTGGGCGAGCGGTCGGGCAAGCGCGTCGGCACTGTTCTGGGTGTCGACCTGCAAGAAGTCGAACCCGTCGCTGGCGCAGAGACTCATGTGCTGGACTTCATGGAAGATGACGCGGATCAGAAGGTCAAAGACTGGCTGGGCGGCAAGGCCGAAGTGGTGATGTCGGACATGGCGGCCTCGGCATCCGGGCACAAGCAGACCGACCACTTGCGGATCATGGCCTTGTGCGAAACCGCCGCCTATTTCGCCTTTGACGTTTTGGAAGAAGGCGGGACGTTTGTCGCCAAGGTTCTGGCCGGAGGTGCCGAAGGTGATCTGCAAAAGCTGCTGAAACAGAAATTCGAAAAGGTAGCACACGTAAAACCGCCTGCGTCACGGTCAGACAGTTCCGAAAAATTCGTTGTCGCCACAGGGTTCCGGGGCTGAGTTAATCCTCAAGCCAGCTGCGATCACCAGTCAGGAACTGCTCGCGCAGCGATGACGCGGCCGTGCGTTGCAGCAGCAGGGCTTCGCCGTGATTGATGTATTCCGGCTTTCTGGCCTGCAGCTCGGCAATCCTTTGGTTCAGCGGCAACGGGTTTTGCAGCTGCGACGTGTGAACCGGTTTGTCAGACATGGGTCACCTCCGGGTCTGGCGGCGTTTCTACGCTGACCCATAGTTAACCTAGAAATTTGCCGGGATCGTGACGAAAACCGGGCCACGCCATGCCGGATTACGGGACTAGTTGCGCCTTGAGCTGCAGTAATCCCGGATCATCGGGCAGAACTGTCAGCCCCTCCTGCAATACGTTTCGAGCTGCATCAATCCCCCGGTTGATCTGCGCCAGTTGCACCAACATTGGCCACGCCTCGGCGCGCTGAGGGTCTAAGGAAACGACCTCGCGAAAGGCGCGTTCAGCGGCTGGAGCGTTGCGGAACGTCAAAGCCATTCCGCCCAGAACAAGATGGGTTTCAGGGAAGTCCAACCGGTTCGCGATTGATCCCTGCCATTCAGCCATACTCTGTGCGACTTGCGTTTGTTGGTCCCGCGATAGCACCTGTTGGGGAATGTTCAGGAACTCTTTAGCTGTTGAAATACGCACGTTGCGAATTGGGTCGGACATTAGCGGCTCCAGTCGCGCCACCATGTCTGGCAGCGCCGCCTGACGTTGCAGCGGCACCGCGTTAGCACGCACCAAAGGGTCTGCGTCTGTCAGCAAAGGCTCGGTTTTCACTGCAACTTCAGCCGAGGTGAAGGGTTGCAGCAAATACGCCGCCGTGGCTCGCACGATGCCAGCCATGTTGGGATCAGCCGCAATTTCCAGCAAAGCGTCCGGGCCATTGGCCTGTCCGGACAACGCTGCTTGAAATGTCGTCCCGAAATGCGTGCCGCGGTGGGTAGAGTCGGGGAACCACTCTTCGATCCGCTGTGCTGCCCAGGCCTGATCTTCAGTCTTGTGGCAGTCGGTACACGCGTCCTGCCCCAGCCCCAGATCGGGTCGCGGAATGCGAAAGCTATGATCGCGCCGCCAGTCTACGCCCATATAGACACGCTCGATCATATGGCAGGAAACGCACTGAGCACCTGCGCTTTCGTCCGGATGATGATGATGCGCGGGCGTGTCATATTCCTTGGCCGTAAGGGTCGGGAAATCGGGGTTTCCTGCAGGAGAATGGCACTGGGTACACACACCGTTGCCCTCGGCCTTCAGCTCGACGCTGTGCGGATCATGGCAGTTCATGCAACCGACGCCCTCCGCATACATCTTGGACTGCAAGAATGAGCCGTAGACATAAACCTCATCTAAAATTTGACCGTCAGGGTGATAGAGACCGGGGCGAAGAACCGACAGATTGTAGGCATCATGATAGGGCGTTCCGGGTACCGGGTTGCCGTCGCCGTGGGCCTCGCGCCGGGAATGGCAGCCAGCGCATTGCTGAATTTCAACCTTGGTCCGGCCTTTGCCCCAATCCATAGTGAACCCAAACGCGCTGAGATCAGTGTTGATGCCTTCGCCCCGCGTCCAGTCGATATGCGCCGAAGACGGGCCATGGCAGGCCTCACACCCAACCCCAATCTCAGCCTGAACCGAGCTGTAGCTGCGGGTCTGCGCGTCATAGTTTTTTTTAAACCCAGTCGCGTGGCATTCAGCGCAGCGGGCGTTCCAGTTCTTATACGGCCCGGTCCAGTGCAGCCCGTCATCCGGCGGTAGATCCTGATCGGGATAGAGGTGATACCAGCGTTGTTCTCCTGTATCCCAAACCACATCGAAACTCTGTAACCGACCGGGTTCTGTTTCGAACAGATATTGTTGCAATGGTTCAATTCCGACCACTGAATGCAGGTCATAATGGGTTGTCGACCCGTCCTTTTCAGTCACGCGAGCCTGCAACGAATCGCCGGTCTTACTGAACTCGGTCAACATGCCGTCATGGTCAAACCGAGTGCCGTCGAAGTCAGCCACAACATGCCAATCCTCCACCCGTGTCCAAGCCAGAGCATGATGAGATTCAGACCAAGCCTCGACCTCGGCCGTGTGACACTCGACACATTGGTCCGAGCCCACATACTCGGGTGACTGAGCAAACGCGCATACTGGCGCAAACAGCCCAAGAAGAAACGCTACTGTTTTCACACCGCCTGCCCGTCCAGATTGCTCTGCATATCCATCAAGGCACCATTATATTCGGCACCAAGGATCAGAATTGCCGCACACAGATATAGAAAGATCAATGCCGCCATTGCCCCGGCCAACCCAGCATAAGTGGCGCTGTATGAGGCAAACTGCGCAATATAAACTGAAAACCCCCAACCGCCAGCTGCCCAAAGAGCCAACGTAAGCAGAACCCCCGGTAATATCTGCCGCAGCTTGTGCCGCCCAGTCGGCAAGACCAGATGCGCTAGCAGAACCACACCAGCGGGAACCGCCACCGTGAAAGTCCAGCGCAGGCGATCGACCGACAACCAATCGGACACGTTCACATCTGTCTTCTCGGACACCAGTTGCGTGTAGACCGGCACCACCACCTCGACCGCGGCAATGATCATGATGGTGACACCCCCGACGATCACCAGCCCCAGACACAAAAGTCGCGTTTTCCAGAACGGCCAACTGTCATGGTCGTGATAGGCTTGGTTCATTGCCTTGCGCACGGCCAGCACCCCGTTCGAGGCAAAGAATACCGCCAGCAAACCACCAAGGGTAATCACGCCCGAGCCCGATTCCGTCAAAACCGACCGCAGCTCGGCCACGATGGGTCCCGCCACATCCTTTGGCCAAGCGCCAAAAATCAGCTCGATCAGTTCATTGGTGACGTAATCCTGCGACAAAGACCCGGCTAAGGCCACGGTGAACAGGGCAAATGGAAAAAGCGCCAGCATTAGAGACATGGCAACATGGCTGCTCATGACGAAGCCGTTCTTGGCGTCAAAGCGAACAATGGCCACCCACAGGGCCTTCACCGGCCTACCAAAAAATGGAATCACACGTGCATTCATTCCGAAAGCCTAACCCGGCAGCGACACCCAAAGAACCGGCAATCCGAGGATATACGCAAATAATCTCTTACAAATGTCTGGGCGCATTGCATAATCCGGCCCTGCTGTGCAGGATCAACCACACGCGCCAAACGCAGTTTCCGAAACAGGCCATGCTATGACACCGGAGAAAGACGAGACACAGACAAAGTTGAAACTGTCGGTTGTGCGCGACGTGTCGATTGTGGCGACTCTGGTGGTGCTGGGGTTATACGCAGGTTCGGCATTTCTGATCCCGCTGACGATGGCCTTGCTGGTCAATGTCCTGATCATCGCGCTCAGCGACCGGATCATCGCCCTGACCCGCATGCCCGTCTGGCTGGCCAATCTTGCCGGTGTCACAGTCGTTTTGGCCGGTTTGTTCGTGATCATGTATATTCTGGGCAGCCAAGCCACCCAATTTGCCCGTACGATTGGGACTTACGAAAACCAGTTCGACGAGACGGTCAACCGCGTCACCGGTTTAGTGGGCAATGACGTGACCGCGTTTATCCGCGACAACCTGATCAATATCGACATGTCCTTTATTGCGCGTGTTCTTTTGGGCAGCGCCACATCGCTGTTGAATCAGTTCTTCCTGATTAGCCTCTATGTCGCCTTCCTGATGGCCGAGCGTCTGGCCTTTCGCAAAAAAATCCAACTGGCTGCGGGCGATCCCAAAACGGGTATCGAATTCGCCGCCATTCTGGATGCGATCTCGTTCAGCCTGCAGCGCTATGTCGGGGTGAAAACCCTGATCAGCCTGATTACGGCAAGTATCAGCTACTCTGTCTTCAAGATACTCGGGCTGGAATTTGCCGAAACCTGGGCGGTGCTGACCTTCGCGCTGAACTTCATCCCGTCCATCGGTTCGATCATCGCGGTGATCTTCCCATCCCTGATTGCACTGGTGCAGTTCGAAAGCATTGGGCCATTTTTGGTGATCATTTTGGGCTGTGGTACGATTCAATTCCTGATTGGCAACTTCCTTGACCCCGCTTTTTTGGGGCGTTCGCTGAACATGTCCACCTTTCTGGTCATCCTGGCGCTAATGTTCTGGACCACGATCTGGGGCCTGATCGGCGCATTCCTCAGCGTGCCGTTGACCGTCTGTATCCTTATCGTATTCAGCCATATTCCGGCTCTGCGTCCTGTGGCCATCCTGATGTCTCTGGATGGAAAACTGGGTGAAGATATCCGCCCCGGAAACGCAAGCTAAGCGATGCACGCGCCTCTGTTCATCGGATCGGAGATCTATCGTAGTTCGACCTATGGCTCAAAACACCCGCTGGCCATTCCGCGCGTATCCACCGTCATTGATCTGTGCCGAGCCCAAGGTTGGTTGACGACATCAAACTATCGCGTCAGCCCCTGCGCAAAACCCGCTGCGCTTCATGCGTTTCACACGCCGGACTATATCGCCGCCCTGCAAAGGGCTGAGCGGGATCAGGCCGTGTCGGACGAGACGCGGGAAAAATATGCTCTGGGCACACTGTCAAACCCGGTATTCGCCGAAATGTACCGACGTCCGGCCACCGCTGCTGGTGGGTCAATTCTGGGGGCGGAACTGATCCGAGACGGTGGTATCGTCTATAGCCCGGCGGGCGGCACGCATCACGGACTTGCAAACCGCGCCAATGGTTTTTGCTATCTAAACGATCCGGTTCTTGCGATCCTGACCTTGCTGAAAAATGGCCTCGACCGGATCGTCTATGTCGATATCGACGCGCACCACAGCGATGGGGTCGAGGCTGCTTTTCACGGTTCAACCAAAGTTCGCATGATCTCGGTTCATGAGGCGCGCCGCTGGCCGTTCAGCGGCACATTGACCTACGACGCAGGCGAGGCCGCGTTCAACCTCCCCGTTGGGCGCAATCTGAATGATGATGAATTCTATGCCATTCTCGATCAGCTCATCCTGCCTGGGACTGCCTCGTTCAATCCTCAGGCCATTGTCCTGCAATGCGGCGCGGACGCGGTGGCCGAGGACCCGCTATCGCGCCTGGCGCTTTCGAACAACGCCCATTGGCGCGCGGTTGCCAGCCTGCGAGATATAGCGCCGCGGTTGCTTGTGTTGGGCGGCGGCGGATACAATCCCTGGTCCGTTGCGCGGCTGTGGAGCGGCGTCTGGGCAACCCTGAATGGGATCGAAATACCTGATGCTTTGAACTCTAAGGCACAATCAGTGCTGGGTGATCTGACCTGGAGTCGCGCCGCCGGCAAATGCCCCCCACGATACTGGTTCGAGACATTGCGCGACACGCCAAACCACGGCGAAATTCGCCCCGAACTTCGAGCTGACCTGCAACATCTGGCGGATCGGATTTCATAGTGGATCGGTGAGGATAACGCTGCTAACCTTCGATCATTGCTAAATATTCCTGACTATTACGCTGCAGCGTTGCTCTGACATGTCATTTCCTGACATCTGGCCATGATTGGACCAAATAAATGAATGCACTTAATCAGATAAATGATCTCAAAGCTCGTATGGGGCAGTCAATTATCGGGCAGGTCGAGGTGATAGACCGGCTGCTCATCGGTTTGCTGGCTAACGGAAATCTGTTGATCGAAGGTCTGCCCGGCCTGGCAAAAACCCGAGCGGTCAAAGCTATGGCGCGCAATCTTGATGCCAGGTTCAGCCGGATACAATTCACGCCCGACCTGCTGCCATCCGACGTAACCGGCACCGAAGTATTCCAGCAAACCAGTGATGGCGGCACCTTTCGGTTCGATCCCGGCCCAATCTTTGCCAATATCGTTCTGGCCGATGAGATCAACCGCGCACCCGCCAAAGTACAAGCCGCACTGTTGGAGGCGATGGAGGAACGACAGGTCACCGTCTCGGGTACTACGCACAAGATGGAGCCGTTATTCATTGTGATGGCCACGCAAAACCCGATCGAGCAGGAAGGCACCTACCCCCTGCCCGAAGCGCAGATGGACAGGTTTCTGATGCACGTCCAGATCAGCTACCCCCCGGTTGAAGACGAGGTAGAGGTCATTCGGCTGGTCCGCAGCGAAGAAATTGTTGCCGGGTCCGGCATGTTCAAGAAACCTCAACCCCCGATCCCACAAGACGCCGTTTTTCAAGCAAGGTCCGAGATCGGCCAGGTCCACGTGTCCGAAGCTATGGAGCGCTACATGGCCGATCTGGTTCAGGCGACTCGAACCCCCGAGAAATACAGCGAAGAGCTGGCCAGCTGGATCGAGATTGGTGCCAGTCCACGTGCCTCGCTTGCACTGGACAAATGCGGGCGCGCGCACGCCTGGATGAAGGAGCGGGACTATGTCGACCCCGCCGACATTCGTTCCATTGCGCATGACGTGTTTCGCCATCGTATCACGCTGAGCTTCGAGGCCCAAGGAAGTGCCAAGACACCGGACGACGTAATTACGGAAATTCTGCGCCTTGTGGCGCTGCCCTGATTGATCGGAGAGAGGCCCGTGGCCAAAACAGCCACATATCCCAATGACCCACGCATACACGTGGATGCCCAACATCTGTTGCGTCTTGGTGCAAAATCGCGCGCCCTCAGCCTTTTGCCGAAACAACCCGCGCGCTCGATCCTGAACGGGCGTCATGCATCGCGCCTGCGGGGGCGTGGTCTGAATTTTGAGGAACTGCGCGGCTATCTACCCGGCGACGACATTCGAACAATCGACTGGAAAGTAACAGCGCGCACCGGAAAACCTCATGTTAGGGTCTACACCGAAGAACGGGATCGCCCTGCCCTATTGCTGGTTGATCAACGTGTTTCCATGTTTTTTGGCACCGAAGTGTACATGAAATCGGTCATCGCGGCCGAAGCCGCTGCAATTGCGGCTCATCGAGTCCTTTCCCAAGGCGACCGTGTCGGTGGGATTGTCTTTGGTGATACAGATCTTGCCGAACATTGCCCTCAACGCCGCGCTTCTGCCTTGACGAGGTTCATTTCCTCGGTCGCGGCCATGAACAGCGGCTTAAACGCATCCTTGCGCCCAGAACCAACTATCAATCTGAACGACGTTCTCAAGCAGGCCGTCAGTATTGCACATACCAACGCGCTGATCTGTGTATTTTCCGATTTCGATGGTCTGGACGAAGCATCAGAACGCTTGTTGAGCCGATTGGCGCAGTCAAACGACCTTATTCTTTTCAATATTTCCGATCCCAGCGCTCATCAGCTGACCTCTGGGTTGAAAGTAACCGTCTCGGACGGAACGAAACAAATCCAACTCGACAGCTTCAAACCTGACCTGGCCAGCCGCATCAAAGCGGCAATGGATGACCGGTTGGCGCAATTACGCCTCTGGTCACGGCGCTATGGCTTTCCGATTGTCCCACTCACAACGTCAGAACCGACCCTGGATCAATTGCTGAAACTGTTCGGTCATCCCGGAGGACGGGCATGAGCGTTGATGTGGAAGGTAAATCCCTGGTCGAGCTGCTGGACATGCTTGTCCCTGCACCGCCACCCGAACCAATACCAATGACACCGCAGACCTGGGGTTGGCTCGGTCTTGCCGTCATATTGTTTCTGGCCATATTTATTGAAATTTACCTGTTCCAACGACATCGCCAAGCCAACGCCTATCGACGGGCTGCCCTGACCGATCTGCAGGTCGCAGGCGACGACCCCGCAAAAATAGCAGAGGTTCTACGACGTACCGCACTTGCCGCCTATCCACGCGCGCAAGTCGCTGGCCTACATGGGGAGGACTGGATTAAATTTCTTCAGCAAACTTCTGATAAAGTATCAATTTCACAGTCAGCCTCTCGCTTGCTGCTCGAGGCTCCTTATAGAATATGCCCGCCAAGCGGAGAAGTTTCACATATGGCACGCGCCTGGATTAAAACCCACAAAGTGAAAAGGGGGCGCAGATGATTTCATTCGCTGCACCCTGGGCTTTTCTGCTTTTGCCGTTACCGCTGTTGGTCTACTGGTTTGTGCCGCCTCATCGCGAACAAACAAACGCAATCCGCATCCCTTTTTTCCGCCATGTCGCTAAGGCAGCCGGGGCTGAACCACAATCCGGGTCAGCGATCCCACAGCGGTCGATGCTGCAGAGCTTTGTGGCAATCTTAATCTGGTTGCTGCTGGTCACAGCGCTTGCCCGCCCCGAAAAGCTGGCGGATCCGATCGTCATTGAGAAATCCGCCCGAGACGTTGTTCTGGCCCTCGATATCTCGGGTTCGATGGATCAACGCGATTTCCAATCCACGGATGGAACGCCCACGCAACGGTTGGCAGCGGTAAAGGACGTTCTGCGCACTTTCATAGCCGAACGTCAGGGTGACCGTATGGCGCTGATTATCTTTGGCACCCGCGCTTTCGTACAAGCTCCATTTACCGAAGACTTGAATAGTTTGAATGGGTTCCTGGACCAAACTCAGGTTGGCATGGCTGGACCGAACACGGCTTTGGGCGACGCCATCGGACTGGGTATACGTATCTTCGATACAAGCGAGGTAGATCAGCGCTTGATGATCGTGCTCAGCGACGGAGCGGATACGTCCAGCCGTATGACGCCCACAAATGCGGCCGCCATCGCTGCGGATAAAGGTGTGGTTATTTATACCATCGGTGTTGGAGATCCCAATGCCTCGGGCGAAGATCGCGTGGATCTGGAGGCGCTGCAAGCCATCGCAGATCGCACCGGTGGTCAATATTTCTTTGCTAATGATCAGACCGTGCTCAGCGACACCTACCAGCGCATCGATGAGCAGAACCCCAGAATTGTCGAAACCCAAAGCTATCGCCCACGCGAAAGTCTGACGCATTACCCATTGCTGATCGCTCTGATCGTTTTCCTTTGCAGTTCGGCAGGCTTCCATATCGAACAACGTCGCAGGAGAGCGACATGATCGAGGCGGTAACAGAATTTCATTTTATCAGAATAAGTTATCTCTTATTTCTAATTCCAATTGTCGGACTGTGGTGGCTGGTCATCCCAAAACGTAAGGGCCAAGCTGACTTGCCTGCGGGTATCGCGCCTCATCTTGCCCGGGCACTTACGCTGGGTACGGATGAAAAACGCCAAATTTATCCGATAGACGTCGCCATGTTCGTCGCAGCGTTGATCACCATCGCCGCTGCTGGTCCGACCTGGACGCGGGCGACCAATCCTCTGGTTGCTGACACGGCACCCTTAGTGATCGCTTTGAAGGTCACCGATAGCATGGAAAGTACTGACCTGACCCCGTCACGGCTGCAACGAGCGAAATTCAAGATCACGGATATTATCAACGCACGGTCCGGAGCCCCGACCGCTTTGGTTGCCTATGCTGGCTCTCCCCACCGGGTAGCCCCATTGACCGAAGATGCAAACATCCTTCGCCCGCTGCTCGAGGGCCTGAGCCCAGCCGTCATGCCAACGTCCGGAGATGCCGCAGGCGACGCATTGACGCTGGCGCAAAGTATATTGGATGACAGTGAGACACCGGGTGCCGTTCTGTTTGCTCTGGACGATCTCGACCCTTCGCAAATTCCAGAGCTCCAGACCGCGTCATCGCAGGTGTTCTTTCTGACAATGCTGCCTGACAGCAAACAAATTGTTCAGTTGAACACGTTGAAAAATGCAACCGCCGTCCCGTTTTCAAATGATGACCGCGATGTCACACAGTTGCTGAGGCAAATACAATCGGCGTATGTCGATGCGCTGGATGACGAGGACCGGCTTGATTGGCAGGATCACGGATGGGTTTTAGCGTGGCCTGCGGCGCTGTTGTCCCTTCTTTGGTTTCGGCGAGGTTGGGTCATCCGGTGGGCCCTACTGGGGCTGTTCCTGGTGCAACCGTCTGGTCCGGCCAAAGCTGACGGATGGCGTGATTGGTTTCTGACAGCGGATCAACAAGGTCAGATCGCCATGAACCAAAAGCGCTTTGCCGACGCGGCAGAGTTATTCGAAAACCCCTATTACGAAGGATACGCCCGCCTGAAGGCAGGCCAATACCCTGAGGCCGCAGCGATCTTTGCGGAGCTTAACACCGCGGAAGCTGCCTTTGCCGAAGGTATGGCACGCATCCGAAACCGGGAATACCGACCTGCCATAGCAGCCTTTGAAACAGCTTTGAATCGTCGCCCCAACTGGCCGGAAGCGCAACATAATTTGGAAGTCGCCACTGCTGTTCTGGACTATGTTGAAACCACGCGCGAACAGTCCGACACCGGTGAGGAAGCCGGAATTGGCGCGGATGACACGGTATTCGACAACGAAACCGGCAAGGGCGAGAATACGACCATCCAAGCTCAGATTGACGGCACTCGGCCTTTGTCTGCAGATCAGTGGATCAGCGCCATCGACACGGACATGCAAGACTTTCTGCGCAACCGGTTCTTGCTGGAAAATCAGGAGCGATCTCAATGAGACGCCTTCTGACCCTGCTCTTGTTGTTGCCCTGCGCGGCGTTGTCGCAAGGAACCGCTACCATCCAACCTCAAATCACGGTGGAAGCGCCGACCGAAGATGTGATCGTTGGGCAATCGGCCATGGTCCGGATCAAAGTGCTGGTTCCGACATTCATGCCGTCTCCTCCTGTGTTTCCTTCACTGGAACAGGAAAATCTGCTGGTCCGTCTTCCCGAACGCGCGTCAGGACCTGTCAGCGAATCTGTGAGCGGTGAGACCTGGTCTGGCGTTCAGCGCAGTTACCGCGTCTATCCATTGGTCGCCGGACAAATCGACCTTGGCATTGCAGACATGACAGTAACGTTTGCCGATCCTGAAACAAATACACCTACCCAAGTATCGGCCCAGCTTTCACCAATCACGATCAACGCGGTTGTCCCCGAAGGCGCGGCCAGCCTGAACCCTCTGATCATCGCGACAGGTTTCGAATTGGATCAGGAAATTGAAGGCGCGACCGAGATGCAGGCCGGAGATGCGATCACACGTCGGTTAACCGCGCGCATCACTGGCACCAGTCCGATTTTGGTTCCAGAACTTATTCCTGAAAATCAAGATACTCTGCTGCGTTCTTATCCAAAAGAACCGCGCCTGACCGAGACCGAGGATCGAGGAACCTTGTCTGGTCAACGCACCGACGAGGTTGTCTATCTCGCCCAAGGTGGGGGCCAAACCCAACTGCCACCAGTTTCAATTCAGTGGTACAACCTAACGACCAATGCGGTCGAAACCGTGGAAGTCCCGGGGGTGGATTTGGCGCTGACCGCGCCCAAAACGGATCCTTTGACGACAGATAAACTGATTGAGTATGCATTTTGGGCCGGACTTGCAGCCTTTGTGACCTGGGCATTTATGCGCTGGGGTACGCCGCGCTTTCGGCAATGGAAAGACGCACGGCGGCAGGCTTTTCAGGCATCGCCGGAATATGCTCTGACGCAATTGCGCCATGCGCTGCAAGCGCACGATCTGTCCGGGACATACTCTGCACTGGAAATCTGGAAGCTTCGATGCAGTGATCCACAAGGATACAAAGCACTTGAGGAACAGTTGGAAAGGATTGGCGCTGCACGCTACTCATCTGAAACCATTCAGGTAACTTCGGATTGGTCAGCAGCAATTTCGACCTTAAACGGACTAAAAGGAGCACACCAAGATCGAACACAGCCCCTTCCACCACTGAACCCCTGACAGCTATGTTTGGCAGCTCGCGATCAGCGCCTGCCTGTTTTTCAACCGCACCCGGCCGTACCCCAGTTCAATGAGATTTAAGTCTGCAAGGCGATGCAGACTGCGATGAAGCGTGGGCTGTGAAACGGCGATCATCTCTGCCAGTTCCTCCTGCGAGACTACGATCCAGCCGTCGCATTTTGAGGTGCCCTCATCCAGATGCAGCAGCCTTAGAACAAGCCTCTTTTCACTGCCCGTTACCGCCAAGTTTGCCATGATGCGAAGGGCGGTCTGCATGTTTTCATGGGTCAGCGCATAAAAGTCCCGGATGTAATCCGGTTTGGATTGGACCAGCTTGGTAATGCGACTGGTCGGAAAGAACAGTACGTGTGTCTCTTGCGTGGTCACGACGCTGACCAACCGAGGCTCACCTGCAAACAGCGCCAAATCCCCCACCCAGAACCCTGCGCCTTCGCGATGCAAAACAAACTCCTGCCCATCATCCGCCGGCGCGGTAATCTGCACACCGCCGCTGAGAACCACAAACACCCCGTTGGACGGGTCTCCATGGTGATACAGCGTTTCCCAGGCTTCATAGGTTCTGGGAACTCCGCACTCTTGCAAATCGCGCTGAAAAGCGGCCGGGCGTTTGCTGAACCAGCCGCCGACCTGCAAGAGTTTCAAATTATTCGCTTTGTCAAACATTAGAATTTTTCAATATCATCATATGATGAGTTTTCAATCCAAATGATCGCCTAACCTGAGCACGCTCGATTCCCCTACGGGTGATGTAACGCCGTTCAGAAATCGACCATTTCCTGGCAGCTTATTGGCTGAAAAGCCTGCCTCCAACTAATTTTCACTTCTGGGTTTTTCGACCCTTTCAAATCAGGAGCACATCATGTCACCACCACGTTCGATTGCATATAGTTGGCGCTCTGGCCTACGTCGGGTTGCTGTGGCTACTTTCGCCGTTGCGCTGGCAATTCCCGCCTGGGCCCAGGAACAGAAACCCAACATTCTGGTCATCTGGGGGGACGATATCGGACAATCCAATATCTCCGCCTACACGATGGGTTTGATGGGGTATCAAACGCCGAACATTGACCGGGTCGCCAAGGAAGGGATGATATTCACCGACTATTATGGAGAGCAATCCTGCACCGCGGGCCGGTCGTCCTATATCATGGGGCAATCAGTGTTCCGGACCGGCCTGTCCAAAGTGGGTTTACCCGGTGCGGATCTGGGCATGCAGGTCGAGGATCCAACCATTGCGGGCCTGCTGAAGGATCACGGCTATGCCACTGGTCAATTTGGTAAAAATCACCTGGGTGACAAGGATGAACATCTTCCGACAAACCATGGATTTGATGAATTTTTCGGCAATTTGTATCACCTAAATGCCGAGGAAGAACCGGAAAATGAAGACTATCCCGGTGACGCAATTCTGGCCGATGGTCGCACCTTCCGCGAAGCATACGGACCGCGCGGTGTGATCAAGTCCAAGGCGGATGGAACCATCGAAGACACCGGCCCCCTGACCCGCAAGCGCATGGAGACGGTAGACGAAGAGACGGTTGCTGCTGCAATTGACTTCATCAAGCGAGCCCATGAGCAAGGCCAGCCCTTCTATGTCTGGTGGAACGGCACTCGGATGCATTTCCGCACCCACGTCAAGGATGAGATACGCGCGCAAGCGAACGATATCATTGGTGGCGTTGCAGACGAATACACAGCGGGCATGATCGAACATGACATGCATGTGGGGCAGTTGCTGGACCTGCTGGATGAGCTTGGAATCGCAGACAACACGATCGTCCACTATTCCACCGACAACGGGCCGCACATGAATACATGGCCGGATGCTGCCATGACACCGTTCTGGGGCGAAAAGAACACCAACTGGGAAGGCGGATGGCGCGTTCCATCGATGGTGCGCTGGCCCGGTCAGATCGAGGCGGGATCGGTCACAAATGAGATCGTGCATCACATGGACTGGCTGCCGACTTATCTGGCGGTCGCTGGTGACCCGGAGATCAAGGAAAAGCTGAAAGTTGGCTATAGTTCCTCCGGCATGGGCCGCGACTATAAAGTACATTTGGACGGCTATAACATCCTGCCGCTGTTGACTGGCGAAGCCACGGAAAGCCCACGGAAAGAGATATTCTACTTCTCGGATGACGGTGACTTGACTGCGCTGCGTTTTGAGGACTGGAAGCTGATCTTCCTTGAGCAGAAAGCATGGGCCACCCTCCGCGCTTGGATCGAACCCTGGACTGAACTGCGTATTCCGCTGATCGTGAACCTGCGCCGTGATCCTTATGAACGCGCGTATCGGACCTCCAACACCTATTACGACTGGCTGTTGGACCGTGCCTATTTCCTGGTCCCTGCGCAGGCATATGTCGGAGATTTCCTTGAAACCTTCCAGGAATTCCCGCCGCGCCAAAAGGCAGCCAGTTTCAACCTGGATCAAGTGATGGAGAAACTGGTCACACCGACCAACAATTAACCCCCTCGCAAACCACGGGTCGCCGGTTCAACGGCGGCCCTTTTCACATTGAAACAAAAGGATTTCCTCATGAAGGCTGCCTTGTTTGCCACTGCTGTTTTCATGGCTCCGTGCATTACGCTTGCCGATCCGCTGCCCAGTTGGGGCACGTCTCAGTCGAAAGACAGGATTGTTGCCTTTGTCGATGCCGTCACTGATCCGGATAACCCAGACTACGTGACACCGTCAGACCGGATTGCAGTGTTCGACAATGACGGGACACTTTGGGCGGAACAACCGGTTTATTTCCAACTGACCTTCGCCATGGATCGCCTTGCCGAATTGGCAGCGGCTAACCCTTCGATCCTGACCAGCCCAACGCTGGAGGCGGCGGCAAAAGGAGAATTACAAACCATCGCCGAAGGCGGCCATGAGGCCTTGATTGAAGTTCTGAACGCCTCGCATTCCGGGATCAGTGTCGAAGAGTTTCAGGCGTCGGTGACCAAGTGGCTGGACACCGCGCGCCACCCCGATACCGGGCTGCCCTATGACCAGATGACCTATCAGCCAATGGTCGAGCTGCTGCGTTATCTCAGGGATGAAGGGTTCCGCACCTATATCGTATCGGGTGGAGGTCTGCATTTCATGCGCGTTTTTGCCGAAGATGCATATGGTGTTCCACCGGAACAGGTTCTGGGCACCTACACTGGCACTACCTATGAAACAGCCGACGGCACACCCACCATCATCAAGGCCCCCGGAATTGCCTTTGTGGACGACAAGGAAGGTAAGCCGATCAACATCGAACGCACACTTGGCAGGCGTCCCATTCTGGCCGGTGGCAATTCGGACGGGGATTTCGCCATGCTTGAATGGACCACCGCCGGTCATGGGCCGCGTCTGGGCATCCTGATCCACCATACCGATGCAGAAAGAGAATGGGCCTATGACCGCGAAAGCCCGATCGGGAAACTGGTCGACGGGTTGAACAAAGGCCCTGATATGGGCTGGGTCATCGTGGATATGGCGCAAGACTGGAATCGCATCTACACTGGGTCGGAATAAAGCACTCAGAGAACGATAACCTCATGTGGACATTGCTTGTTTCCGCTGCCGTCCTCGTCCTGTACGTGACGGCTGTGGTCTTTGCGATACGGGCGGCGCAGACCGCCCGAACACCGCAGGGCGCGGTTGGCTGGGTGGTGTTTCTGATCTCGGCCCCGATTTTTGGCGTACCGTTATACCTGTTTCTGGGACACCACAGATTTCGCGGCTATCGCATCGCCCGCAAGCACAGCGAACGGGTCGTCGAAGGCATCAAAAGCTTTGCCGATTTCTCGATACCCGACCTTGCCAAGATGTCGATCAATCCCCGCCCTTTTGAGGCGCTGGCGCATCTGCCAGTGTCTCGCGGCAATGGGGCCGAGTTGTTAATCGACGGCAAAGCCACGTTCGACGCTATTTTCGACGCCATAGATGCTGCGCAGAATTATGTCCTGATCCAGTTCTATATAGTCCGCGACGACCAACTGGGCCAACAGTTGCAGTCCAAGCTGATCGCGGCGGCCCGGCGCGGTGTCCAGGTCCGGTTCATGACGGATTCCGTGGGCAGCTATGGGTTACCGACCGCCTATCTGGAAACACTACGCACCGCCGGAATTGAAATTGCCAACCCACGTGATCGGCGGGGGCCGCAATATCGCTTTCAGCTCAACTATCGTAATCACCGTAAAACCGTGATCATTGATGGTGAAACAGGCTTTATCGGCGGTCATAATGTGGGTGTCGAGTATCTGGGCGAGGACAAACATTTCGGCCATTGGCGTGACACGCATCTAAAAATGACCGGCCACATCGTCCGGCAACTACAGTTGATCTTTGTCGAAGACTGGCATTGGGCCCACGAAGAAGACCTGATTGACCAGCTTAACTGGGCCGGTTCGGAATCCGAACAGGATATGAATGCCCTTCTGGTCGCAACTGGACCGGGGGATGACACGGAAACCGGCGCGATGATGTTTTTTTCGGCCATCACCGCGGCCAAGGAACGCATTTGGATCGCCTCGCCCTATTTTGTGCCCGATATCGACGTCATGACGGCCCTGCAGCACGCCGCCTTGCGGGGCGTCGATGTACGCATCTTGGTGCCCGAAGTGATCGACCACCGCCTACCCTGGCTGGCCGCCTTCGCCTATTTTGACGAGATCCGCGACTGTGGCGCGCGCGTATTTCGGTATACTGAAGGGTTCATGCATCAAAAGGCATTCGTGGTCGATGACACGCTGGCCGCCGTGGGAACGACCAATCTGGACAACCGCTCATTCCGGCTGAATTTTGAAGCCATGGCGCTGTTTTTCGACCAACGCGCGGCTGAGGCCGTGGACAAAATGCTGCGCGCTGATTTCGAAAACAGCTATGAACTGACACATAATCTACCCGAACAACCGGCCTATATCCGGTTCGGCTCGCCCCTGGCCCGGCTGTTCGCGCCGATCCTCTAGGACATTAATTCCTCTTTAAAGACCTGGGTCATCAGCGCGACCATAAAGGCGGTCGACAAGCCAAAGGCCAACAGCCCGGTGACCGAAGCGAACGCTCCAAAAATGCGCAGCGGTTCACCCAGCACAATATCGCCGTAGCCCAGTGTGGTGAATGTCACCAACGAGAAATACAGGGCCGAGTTCCAGTCTGGCAGAACATCCCCCATCATCCAGACAATCGCCCACAGCCAAACCTGAATCGTGTGAATGAAAACGATGAACGCAAGGGCGATGCAAATCGGTCCGGCAATCGCAAGGAACCGTTTTGTGTTCTCAAGCCGTGGTGCCATGTGCCGGATGAATTGCGTGCACCACGTCAGAAGGATGATCTCGATCAGAAAACAAATCCCCAGATAGATACTGCCCCAAATAATCTGCTGCGCTAGTGTCATCAACTCGTATCCCGGCCCGGAGAAGTTCTGACACAATGGCGACTTAACCAAAGAAGAACAAGGCTGTGACAATTAGAAAAGATTGTGTTTGGACGCTGGACTCTCAGCCATGGCGTTGCACATTGTGGCTGGCATTGTCCAAGGGGTTTTCATGCTGCTGAATATCGAAAAGGTACAAAAATCCTATCCCGGCGGGCGGCCCGTGTTGCGGGATGTGTCGTTGACCCTGGATCACGGGCAGACGCTGGCCCTAACTGGTGAAAGCGGCAGCGGCAAAAGCACGTTGTTGAACCTTGCAGCCGCATTAGACAGCTTTGACGGGGGCGAGATCACGCTGGACGGTACCGCCTTGTCAACGCTGGATGACCGTGGCCGCGCCGCCTTGCGCCGACAAAGCGTATCTCTGGTATTTCAGCAATTCAATCTGATCCCATCGCTGACGGTTGCTCAGAACCTGTCATTTCACGCCCGGCTGGCGAACCGGGAAGACACCGAATGGACCGCGCAACTGGCTGAACGGCTTGGGTTGTCCGACCTGTTGGCGCGCTATCCCGAGAACCTGTCGGGTGGGCAGCAACAGCGCGTAGCCATCGGACGCGCCATGGCCCCCCGGCCAAAGCTGTTGCTGGCGGATGAGCCAACCGGCAATCTGGACGAAACCGCCAGCGCAACAGTACTGGACCTGATGCTTTCACTGGTTGCTGAGGCCGGAACTGCCTTGTTGCTGGTTACACACTCGCTAGACATCGCGGCGCGTCTGGATCGGCGCGCGCATCTGACTGGTGGCCATATCGCATGACTGGGGCCGTCATACAGGCCTTGATGTCCCATTGGCGGCGTCATTGGTTGCAACTCGCAACCCTGCTGATCGGCATTGCGCTGGCGACCGGGTTGTGGTCGGCGGTGCAAGCCATAAATGCCGAAGCGCGCGCCAGCTATCAACAAGCCAGTGATCAGCTAGCCTTGGGCCTGTTTGATGAACTGCGCGACCCTTCTGGTCCGATCCCGATCGAACGTTATGTCGTTTTGCGCCGAACTGGCTGGCAGGTAGCAGCGGTTCTGGAAGGCTCTTTACGGGTCGCCGGGCGCACAGTTCAGGTCATGGGGGTCGACATGGTCGCTTACCCGGCCTTGCCCGCCGTAACTCAAATCGAGCAAAGCGAAACACCCCCCGACCCGGCTGACATGCTGACCGCACCGGGCCGTTTGCTGGCTGCACCGGATCTTGCGCAGATGCTGCGCACGCAAAGCGGGTTGCCACCGGTTCTAACCTCTGACTCAATCCCGCCAGATTTGATCCTGACCGATATCGGAGTTGCCGAGACCCTTTTAGAAAAATCCGGACAAATCTCGCGGTTGATAGTTCTGCCCGACCAGCCTGTTGGCGTGCCACCGTTGTCCGAAATCGCGCCTGAACTCGAACGTGTCACGGCCTCGGCGCGACTTGACGCGGCCAGCCTGACGGACAGCTTCCACCTGAACCTGACCGCCTTTGGCCTGCTGTCCTTTGCCGTTGGTTTGTTTATCGTTCACGGCACAGTCGGACTGGCCTTTGCACAGCGGAGGGCAATGATCCGCACTCTACGGGCTTTGGGCGTTTCAATGCGCCGCTTGATCTGGATGATCATGGCCGAACTAACGATCTTGGCCCTGATCGGCGGCACGCTGGGCCTGATCCTTGGATTCTTCCTGGCCGGAGCCCTGTTGCCCGACGTCGCAGCCACTTTGCGCGGGTTATATGGCGCGCCGGTCGATGGGCAGATGTCTTTACAACCTCAATGGGCACTGGCGGGGCTGGCGATGGCTTTGGCGGGGACATTGCTGGCCAGTGGCCATGCCCTGTATCGACTGGCGCGTATGCCCTTGCTGACCGGAGCCGGGCTACACGCTTGGCGCGGCGCTGCCGCGGGACAACACCGCACAGGTCTGATCGGGCTGATCCTGATTGCGGGCGGATTCGCCATCGGGTTCGCCATTGACGGGCTGGTTGCCGGATTTGCGATGGTTGGCGGCATCCTCACCGGAGCGGCGCTGACGTTGCCGTTTCTTCTGTCCCTCGCCCTGTCGATGTTCCAGCGGCGCGCCCGGGGACCGGTCGCCCAATGGGTCTGGGCCGATATGCGGGCGCAATTGCCCGGCTTGTCTCTGGCACTGATGGCGCTGTTGTTGGCACTGGCCGCAAATATTGGCGTTGGAACAATGGTTTCCAGCTTTCGCCTCACCTTTGTAGGCTGGCTAGATCAACGCCTGACGTCCGAGGTTTATGTGACCGCCATCGACAACCAACAGGGCCGGCAGATCGCCGAATGGCTGGACCCACAGGTGGACGCCGTTCTGCCAATCCGCAGCGTTGAACTGACCCACGAGATTGGTCCGCTGTTTTTGTACGGGGTCGAAGATCATCAAACCTACCGCGATCATTGGCCGCTGATCGCTACGTCGGCAGGCGAATGGGATCGGGTCATGGCGGGTAAGGCTGTTCTGATCAACGAACAACTTGCCCGCCGGGCAGGCTTGTGGCCGGGCGATACGTTGACCCTGAAAGCGGACCATACTCTGACTGTGGCGGGCGTCTATTCCGACTATGGCAACCCAACCGGTCAGGCGATCGTGTCTATGCCGCAGCTTGACCAGATCGCACCCGGGGCTGACACACGCCGGTTCGGCATCCGCCTTGCACCCGAGCGCGCGACCGAAATCACTCAGGCGTTACGACAGCAGTTTGACCTGCCCCGACAAGCCGTGGTGCAACAGGCTGCCATGAAGGCGCAATCGCTGGCGATCTTCGATAATACCTTTGTGGTGACTTCGGCGCTGAACGTATTGACACTGGGGGTGGCGGGGTTTGCCATCCTGACCAGCCTGCTGACCTTGTGGACCCAGCGACTGCCGCAGGTTACCCCGGTTTGGGCGCTGGGACTGACACGCGCACAGTTGGCGCGGTTGGAGTTGCTGCGCAGTGTGCTGCTTGCCGCCTTTACGGCAGTTATGGCCCTGCCACTTGGGCTTGTTCTGGCCTGGGCGCTGCTGGCGGTAATCAATGTGCAGGCCTTCGGCTGGCGGTTGCCGATGTTTTTGTTTCCCGTTGATTGGGCATATCTGTTCTTGTTGACCTTGCTAGCCGCTTTTGTCGCGGCTGCCTTGCCCGCGTTGCGTCTGATGCGCCTGCCGCCTGCTGACCTGTTGAAGGTATTTGCTAATGAACGTTAGAGCTTGGCTGTGTGCCCTGATCCTGTTGCTGCCTTCGGCCTTATATGGGCAAGGCTATGCCGGGCTGGGTGGGTCTGCCGAAGGTTTTGACGTTCCGCAGCCCATCTACCAGTTCGAATTTCCACGCGATCACGGACCACACCCAACCTTCCGAATTGAATGGTGGTATCTGACCGCCAACCTGACCGGAGAAGACGGCCGCGATTACGGCATTCAATGGACCCTGTTCCGATCCGCCCTGAAACCGACCGAGGCTGAAGGTTGGCAAAGTCCGCAGCTATGGTTGGGCCATGCTGCTGTGACGACACCGAAAACACACTATTTTGCCGAACGCCTGTCGCGCGGCGGCATTGGTCAGGCCGGGGTAACTGCCGAACCGTTCGAAGCATGGATCGACGAATGGCATATGCGCGGGCTTGATCTCAACTCGTTATCTCTGTCTGCCAGCGGTGCTGAGTTTTCCTATGACCTGTCTCTGACAGCCCAAGGCCCGTTGGTGTTTCACGGAGAGGATGGGTATTCGGTCAAGTCCGCTGATGGGCAGGCCAGCTATTACTATTCGCAACCTTTCTATGACGTTGAGGGCGCGCTGCGCTTGCCCGACGGGGATGTCGCGGTGACCGGTCAGGGTTGGTTGGATCGCGAATGGTCTTCGCAGCCGCTTGCCGCGGATCAAAGCGGGTGGGATTGGTTTTCGCTCAGTTTCGATGACGGCAACAAGCTGATGGCTTTTCGCCTGCGCGGCGGGCGCGGGGATTTCACGGCGGCCACTTGGATCGACCCGGATGGCACAGCGAAACCCCTACCCGACGGGTCCGTTTCGTTCGCTCCTTTGGACACGGCACCCGTTGCCGGACGGGACGTACCCGTCCAATGGCGTGTGACATTGCCCGAACGCGACATTGAAGTCGAAGTGTCGGCAATCACACCGAACGCCTGGATGGCGACACGGTTCGAATATTGGGAAGGCCCAGTCTCGGTGTCAGGCAGCCACTCTGGGCGCGGCTACCTTGAGATGACCGGCTACTAGTGGAACCCTAGCGAACCACGTAAACCGAGACCGTGGAATGCCGCACGACCCGCGCCGCGTTCGGACCCAAAAGATAGTCCTTAAGGTCCGGCTTATGTGCGCCGATCACGATCAGATCGCTATTCGCACTTTCGGCGGTTTTCAGTATCTCCTGATAAGCGGTGCCGGTGGCGACGACATGGCGGACTTTCTCGTTCCGCTCTGCGCCCAGGGTTGCCGTGCACATATCCGTCAGCTTGGCATGCGCCTCATCCAGTGCCTTTTCGTGGAAATCCGGGTGGAAAAAGCCGGATACCCAGCTTTCTCCAAAGTCCGGCAAAACGGTTACCACGTCCAACTGCGCGCCGTCCTGATCGGCCAAGGACGCCGCGGTCTTCAGCACGTGCACGTCCAGATCCCCATTGCTGATATCCACGGCACAAAGAACTGAATTTGTCATGCGAGCACCTCTTGTCTGGCGGCGCGGCCGCGTTGAAGGAAGGCGATCAGCCCCAGCAAGATCATCGCGGGGATATAGATCAATTGCTTCGGTGGCTGGCTGGACGGCAGGCTTACCGAACTCAGACGCACCGCGTCGTCAGCGTAATAGTCGAAGTTGTCCAACTCATCCGCGACCGGAGTGCCGAACAACGGCTCGTCCAGTTTGACCAGGCCGTCCTCTTCGATCAGCATCAGGCCCATGGCGTCCACACGTGCGGCACCGCCCTCTTCGTTGCCTACGGCCACTACAACCGTGGTGTCCGTCATTTCCAGAGTGTCAAAATCAGGGCCACTGACAACAAGGCGCACCTCGGTTCCCGGTGGCGTTTGTCCTATCGTTTCGACGAAAGCAGCCGGTTCGACAGATGCATAGGGCGGTGACAACCGATCCATGAAGAAGTCAGGCCGGAACAACGCGAAGGCCACGAAGATCAGCGCAACGCTCTCGTAAATCCGGCTGTGCGTCACGAAATAGCCCATCGTGCCTGCGGTAAAGACAAGGATGGCTATGGTCGCGAATATCGCGACGGTTATCCCCTCAACCCAGGTGACGTCGATCAAAAGCAGGTCTGTGTTGAAGATGAACACAAACGGAAGTGCCACGGTGCGCAGGCTGTAGAAGAACGCAGTGAAACCGGTCTTGATTGCATCGCCGCCCGAAACGGCTGCCGCAGCGAAACTCGCCAAACCCACCGGAGGCGTTACGTCCGCCATGATCCCGAAATAGAACACGAACAGGTGCACGGCGATCAACGGTACGATCAGGCCACTTTGCGCGCCCAATTCCACCACGACACCGGCCATCAGCGAGCTAACAACGATGTAGTTCGCTGTGGTCGGTAGGCCCATGCCCAAGATCAGGCTAAGGATACCGACCATCACCAGCATCAGGATCAGGTTGCCACCCGACAAGAATTCGACCAGGTCGGCCATCACCTGCCCAACACCAGTCAGTGTCACGGTGCCGACGATCACGCCCGCAGTGGCGGTCGCAAGGGCGATACCGATCATGTTGCGCGCGCCGTCAATCAGACCCTGCCACAGGTCGGCCACGCCATCGATAAAGCTGTTATAAAGGTTGCTCTGCCCTCGGAACATCGCCTTGAGTGGTTTTTGCGTGAGCAGGATCACGAACAGCAACGCGGTGGCCCAGAATGCCGACAGACCCGGCGATTTCTGTTCGATCATCAGGAAATAGACCAGAACGATGATCGGCAGTAGGTAGTGCAGCCCGGCCTTGTAGATATCGGCAATGACCGGCAGTGTAACTTCCTTGGCGTTCGGATCATCGGGTTCCAGATCCGGCACCTGCGCCGCCAGATACAGCAGCACGACATAGATCGCGCAGACGATCAGGCTCAGGACCAACCCTGCCGCCGAAGGCACCCAGCTGGTGACCGCATCGACGGGGAATTGCGAGCCATAGCAAAGCCCTGCAAATACAAGGAAGAACATCAACATTCCGACGACAGTGCGTGCCAAATGTACATCGCGATCACCCAGCGTAGGCATGTTCCGCTTCACCGCTTCGAGGTGCACGATATAGACCAGCGCGATGTAGGAAATCGCCGCGGGCAGGAAGGCGTGGGTGATCACCTCGACATAGGAAATGCCCACATATTCCACCATCAGGAAAGCCGCAGCACCCATAACGGGCGGCATGATCTGACCATTCACGGATGAGGCAACCTCGACCGATCCGGCCTGTTCACTGCTAAAGCCCACACGTTTCATCAGCGGGATGGTAAACGTACCGGTGGTGACCACGTTGGCGATGGACGAGCCCGAGATCAGGCCGGTCGCAGCTGAGCCGACAACCGCCGCCTTGGCCGGACCACCGCGCAGATGGCCGAGGGCACCAAAGGCCATCTTGATAAAGTAGTTCCCTGCCCCGGCCTTATCGAGCAAAGCGCCGAACAGCACAAACAGGAACACGAATTTCGTAGAAACACCCAAGGCGATGCCGAACACGCCCTCGGACGTGATCCACATGTGGCTCATGGCCTTTTTCAGGCTTGCGCCTTTCCAGCGGATAACTTCGGGAACCCATTCGGATGAGCCGAAGAACACGTAAGCTAGAAAGATCGTCGCGATAATGGCCATGGCAGGGCCAAGCGCGCGACGTGCGGCCTCGAACAGCAGCAGCAGGCCAACCAAAGCGACCCATTTGTCGGTATCGTCCGCAAGGCCACCCGCGTCGACGATCTTTTCGTAGAAAAAGTAGCCGTACAACGCCAAAAACGCGCCTGCGACCCCCATGATCCAATCCTGAACCGGAATATAGTCACGCGGGCTACTTTTCAGTGCTGGATAGGCTGCAAAGGCCAGAAACATGGCAAAGGCCAAATGAAACTGGCGCGCATTATTCACCACACTGCCCGGCAACACATAGTTGGCAATAGGTGAGGCCAAAAGCACCTGAAAAATCGACCAGATTGCCGCCACAACGGCCAAAAAAATCCCGACATTACCGAACGGATTACGCCCTCCCGCATCGGACGAGGCTACAAGATCCTGTAGCTCTTCTTCGGATAGCGGGCGATTGGATTGTGTGTCGGAACTCATGCAAATGTCTCCCCGTCGCGGCCTGTTTTTTGGCCTTTAAACCACCCGTTATTCTACGGGCTTGAGTTGCAGGGCGCCCGTGGGCACCCTGCATCAGGTCTGGCTTACTGAACCCAGCCTTTTTCTTTGTAGTACTTCTCGGCACCCGGATGCAGCGGAGCCGACAGACCGTCCGCGATCATCTCTTCGGGCTTGAGATTGGCAAATGCCGGGTGCAACTTTTTGAAGTCATCGAAGTTTTCGAAGACCGAGCTGACAACCGCATAAACCGCATCGTCCGACACGTCTGCCGAGGTTACGAAGGTCGCACCTACACCAAAGGTCGCCGTGTCGCCATCCGAACCGCGATACATTCCACCGGGAATAGTTGCGGTACGGTAGAACGAGTTGTCGCCGACCAGCTTGTCCACGGCATCACCGCTGACATTCACCAGCACGGAATCACACGCAGTGGTGGCTTCCTGGATCGAACCCGAGGGGTGACCAACGGTATAGACCATCGCATCGATCTGGTTGTCGCACAGAGCGGCAGACTGTTCCGCCGCCTTAAGCTCGGTCGCCAGTTCGAAATCGTCAGTGGTCCAACCCATTTCACCCAGCAGAACCTCCATGGTGCCGCGCTGACCGGAACCGGGGTTGCCGATGTTGACGCGCTTGCCCTTCATGTCCTCGAAGTTGGTGATGCCGGAATCGGCACGGGCCACAACGGTGAACGGCTCGGGGTGAACCGAGAAGACGGCGCGCAGGTTTTCGAAGGGACCAGCCTCTTCGAATTTCGAGGTGCCGTTGAAAGCATGGTACTGCCAGTCGGACTGCGCCACACCGAACTCCAGCTCGCCTTCACGGATGGTGTTGATGTTGTAAACCGACCCACCGGTCGATTCGACCGAGCAGCGCACGCCGTGCTCTTTGCGGCCTTTGTTGACCAGACGACAGATCGCGCCACCTGTCGGGTAATACACACCGGTCACACCACCGGTGCCGATTGTGATGAATTCTTCTGCATACGCGGCCGGAGCCATAAGGGCCGCGGTGACGACCGCGCCGAGGCTGAGCTTGCTGCTGTTTTTCATTTTAGAGAACTCCCAATTCTTTTTGTGGATGGGAGACTGTTAGCGGTCCCATCCTGGGACCTGCCGGTACGCCAACCGCACCTGTCTTGCAACAGGCGCAAGCGACTGAATTTCCAAAATCTCCCAACATATTCGACGTTTCATTCAGACACTCCACTTGTCAACCCCCGTGCACGGCGCGAAACGCCCACGCCGCATATCTGAGGGTTTTTTCTGAACTTTCCCCCCTTGAATGCGCAAATCCGAGGTCTTTCCGGTTATTGGGAACAATTCTTTTGAAACTCTGTATGGCGATCTTTAGTGTCAGAACGACATTCACAGACATCTGTAAGCGCAGGGCTGGAAAGGAATTTGTTCTGCACCTGCCGAGAAAGGCCTTTTAAATGAAGCCCACAACCCCCAGCCCGTTGCTTGTTATCGCACTGATCATCAGCGCGGCGATTGCGGCTTGGGGTATTGTCGACCCGGAAGGACTGGGGCAACTGGCATCCGCAGCGGTGGCCACGCAGTTCAACAGCCGTGGTTGGTTCATAATGCTGGAAGTCAGCGGCCTGCTGTTCGTCACGCTGTATCTGGCCCTGTCCCGGTTTGGCAGCATCCGCCTTGGCCCTGACGATGCCACGCCCGAGTTTTCGACACCGGCCTGGATCGCCATGCTGTTCGCAGCGGGCATGGGTGTCGGTTTGCTGTTTTACGGAGCGGCCGAACCCCTGACTCATTTCGAGGTTTTGCGCCAATACGATCCTGCCCCCATGGCCGCTGGCCACGCCCTTTTCATTACCTATCTGAACTGGGGATTTCATGCCTGGGCCATTTATGCGATCGTTGGATTGATCATTGCCTATTTTGCCTATCGCCGACAGCGCGCCCTGTTGCTGAGCGCCCCCGTAGCCGAGGCACTGGGCCCGGCCCGCTGGAGCAAGGCGATGGGATGGGTGTTCGATTTACTCTCGATTGTCGCGATTGCCGTGGGGCTGGCCGGGTCGCTGGCAATGGGCGTTTTCCAGATCCAGACCGGGCTGGCGGGTCTGATCGGAGTCGACTCACCAGGCTCGCTGACCCTTCCCGTCTTTGCCTTGCTATGCGTGGCCTATATCATCCCGCTACGCCGTGACCTTGGCGAAGGGATGTCCCTGCTGTCCAACACGGCGATGCTGATCGCCGTTGGGATGATGATCTATCTGCTGGTCCTCGGCCCCACGTCCTACATTATGGATGGCATCGTATCCGGGTTCGGGCGCTATCTGTTCGGAGTTCTTCCTGCCGGGTTCTCTACGGCCGAGTTCTTCGATGACATCATCGTCGATTGGTTTCACGGCTGGACGCTGAACTATATGATCTGGTGGCTGGCCTGGTCGCCTTTTGTTGGCATCTTCATCGCTCGGATCTCACGCGGGCGCACGATCCGAGAGTTTCTGATCGGTGTCATCGTCGCCCCCACCCTGTTCTCGATCTTGTGGTTCGGCATTTTTGGAGGGCTGGGGTTTTATGACGCATTGCGTCAGGACGGCGCCCTTTCGGCTGTCAACGCCGAGAATCTGGACGCGACAACCTTTGCACTGCTTGCCAAGTTCCCATTGGGCGGCGTCACCCAGATCGCTACGGTTCTGGCCGCGTTTCTGTTTGTTGTCACTAGTGTCGTCAGCGCCGGGTTTACGCTTGCAATGATTGGCTCCGGCGGCGACGAAAACCCGTCGCCCCGCATCCGCACGATCTGGGGCATTATTCTGGGAGCCTTAGGGCTGGCGATGATTCTGGTGGGCGATATCACTGTGGTCCGGTCTATCATCGCGCTGTCGGCCATGGCATTCGTGTTTATCGTGCCGATCCTTGTGATCTGCCTTTTCAAAAGCCTTGCACGTGAGGACCAGCCATGAGCGGACAATTCGTCGATACCATACTGAATGTCGTCGTTTTCGCCTATATCGGGTTCCTGATCTGGTTGATCCTCACAGGCTTTCCAAGGCCGCCCAAACCCGTCGAGACTGAGACAAAGCAAGTCCTGAAAGAGAAAAAGTGAGAGGGCAGCGAAGCAAACACAATGCCGGAAAAGAAAAAACAGAGAGCAGGATTACCTAACCCTCTGTTTTTACTTTGGTACCCAAGGCCGGACTCGAACCGGCACGGTATCACTACCGGGGGATTTTGAATCCCCTGCGTCTACCATTCCGCCACTTGGGCCACGACCATTGGATTAGCGCTCCTAATCGGGAAGGTCCAGAGGCAAAAAGCAACCAAAATCCAGTTTGTTTGCGCAGCAATGGTTGACGCCTTGCTGGGTGCGTGGTTTGGCTTGCGCAACGTTAAAACAGGATTTTAGCATCTTATGTTGCGATCGCTTTATGACTGGACCATTCGTCTGGCGGAACATCCCCATGCATTGTGGGCATTGGCCTTTGTGGCCTTTATCGAAAGCTCGGTCTTTCCAATTCCGCCCGACGTACTGATGATTCCAATGATCCTGGCGCGCCCTTCGCGAGCATGGCTGATCGCAACGGTGGCATTGGTCTCTTCGGTATTAGGGGGCTTGCTCGGCTATGCCATCGGTGCATTCTTTTACGAAAGCCTAGGCCAACCCATCCTCGAAGCGATGGGCAAGGCGCATGCTATGGAAGAGTTCAACACCCGTTTCAACGATTTCGGTTTCTGGGCCGTACTGGCCGCTGGCGTTACACCTTTCCCCTATAAGGTCATCACCATCATGTCCGGCTGGACCGGCATGCCGCTGGGCACCTTCATCGCTACGTCCATTCTGGCCCGAGCTTTGCGGTTTTTCATGGTTGCCGGACTTCTCTGGGGCTTTGGCGAACCGATCCGGGACTTCATCGAAAAACGCCTGGGCCTTATGTTCACGCTGTTCATCATCCTGCTGTTCGGCGGATTCTTCGTGGTAAAATATCTATGACACGCAAAAACACTCTGGTCCTGATCGCAACGGCTGGTTCTGCCGCACTTCTGCTTGGCGCGTGGGGATTTCAGTACATCGGCGGGCTGGCGCCTTGCAAAATGTGTATCTGGCAACGGTATCCGCATGGTGCCGCCGTTCTTGTGGGAGCCTTGGCATTGATCCTGCCTCGGGCAACACTGCTTCCATTGTTGGGCGCGCTCGCGGCTTTGACCACGGCAGCAATCGGTGTGTTCCACGCAGGGGTTGAGCAGAAATGGTGGGAAGGTCCGACAAGTTGCACGTCCGGTGATATCGGCGGCCTGTCCACCGAGCAATTGATGGATCAGATCATGTCCGCGCCGTTGGTGCGCTGCGACGATATCCCGTGGGAAATGCTTGGCCTATCCATGGCAGGTTGGAACGCCGTTTTGTCGGGGGTTTTGGTGCTGGTTTGGATTGCCGCCTGGCACGCTCGTTAAAGTTCGTCCAGTTCCGCATCCCAATAGAGAAAGTCGATCCAGCTGTCATGCAGGTGGTTCGGCGGGAACTTTCGCCCGACATTGCGCAGCGCCTCGGCGTCCGGTTGGCGCGGAGGCTTGCGCAAAGTCATTCTCGCCTGACGCAGAGACTTGGACCCTTTCTTAAGGTTGCACGGGCTGCATGCCGCAACCACGTTCTGCCAGCTTGTCACGCCCCCCGCTGCCCGCGGCACCACGTGATCAAACGTTAGATCACCCTTGCTGCCGCAATACTGACATCGGAATTCGTCCCGCAAAAATAAATTAAAGCGCGTGAAGGCCACGCGCTTTCTGGGTTTTACATAATCTTTCAGAACAACGACCGAGGGTATTCGTATCTCGGTACTGGGGCTTCGTACGACCTCGTCGTACTCGGCCACGATGTCCACCCTGTCCAGCCAGGCCGCCTTGATCGCCTCTTGCCAGGGCCACAGGGATAACGGGTAGTAAGATAAGGGGCGATAATCGGCGTTCAAAACCAATGCCGGATGATGCCTGAGCGCACCGGGTTCCCTGACAAATTCGGTCCTGAAGTCTCCGTCCATATCAGAATCGCTCCTCGCTCTGCTCTGCCCTTTTTGACATCAGAGCGGGGAACACCCGCCCCGGCCTTAACTTAACTATATATCGTGTTAAAACTCTGACAAGCCCTGAGTTTCCACAATATCTCGGGCATTGCTAAGCTGCCGCAGTAACGGTTATGTGACAGTTATCCACAGGTTGCACAGATGTGGCCTGCGGGCTATGGCGTTTGCCATGTCCTGGTTCATTCGCTTCAACAAACCTTTCGACGTGTTGCCGCAGTTTACCGACCGCGCCAATGCGGATTCGCCACGCAGCACGTTGTCGGACTATATCAACCTGCCCGGCGTATACCCGGCCGGACGGCTGGACCGGGACAGCGAAGGTTTGATGCTGCTGACCGATAATGGGCGGTTACAGGCACAGATTTCCGATCCCAAGCACAAAATGGCCAAAACCTATTGGGTTCAGGTGGAAGGTCTGCCCGATACTGCTGCCTTGAACGCCCTACGTGACGGGGTCGAGCTAAAAGACGGCCTAACCCGCCCCGCCAAGGCACACCCGATGAATGAACCGCAGGGATTATGGCCCCGCAATCCGCCGATACGGGTGCGCCAGTCGGTGCCCGATTGCTGGATCGAACTGACTATCCGCGAGGGGCGAAACCGACAAGTGCGGCGGATGACGGCAGCCGTGGGCCATCCGACCCTGCGGCTGATCCGCGCCCGGATCGGCGACTGGTCGCTGGATGGGCTGGAACCGGGCCAATGGGATAGCCTAGCTATGCCAACATTGAACGCTACTCCGCAGCGCAAACGGGATCGCCGCCCGCGCCGGTGACAAAAACCGCGTGTTGTGATAGACTTACAACATGAAAGTCACACCAGATATCCCAGCACCAAGTGGCATCCTTGAAGCCGCGCTTTATGTCGACGATCTGGATGCGGCCGAGCGGTTTTATGGAGAGATACTGGCGTTAGAGAAAATCCAGCGCGTGACGGATCGGCACGTGTTCTTTCGAGTCGGCAGCTCGGTTTTGTTGCTATTCAACGCGGAAGAAACCCAAAAACCGCCGGGCAATCCCGACCTGCCCGTTCCGCCCCATGGTGCACAAGGGCCCGGTCATGTGTGTCTGGTCCTGTCACGCACGCAGATCGACACGATGCGCAAACATCTGCTGGATTGGAACATTCCTGTAGATGCCGAATTCGACTGGCCCAACGGCGCGCGTTCGCTTTACGTGCGCGACCCGTCAGGCAATTCGGTCGAGTTTGCCGAGGGGCATCTGTGGGGCTGACCGCTCAGAGCGCCGGGCCCGCCACCAAATCAAACCGTTTGGAGATTCTGTCGACCGGAGTGCCATCCCGCAGAGGCACGCTATAGGCGACCGAGTAGTCGCGAAACCCCATCTTGTCGTAGTAACTCAGACCCATCCGGTTATCGGCACGGATGGTTGCATTGATCGCAGTAAACCCCATTGCCGCCGCGATTTTAGACGTTTCCGCGAACAAGGCCCGACCTGCCCCCTTCAACACGGGCTGGCGGCGTGTAAAGGTCGCAATATCAGCACAGTCCTGTGGCAAGGTGTCATACGTCCCTAACCACTGAAAACCAGCCACCTCACCCTGATCACCTAACACGACGTGGCTGCAGATCTTATCGACGCCATCCAGGTAGCTTTGTACAAACAGCGATTCAGAAAACGGGATTTCAAACGCGGTACTGCCCCCGATTTCGATGATGTCATTGAGGACGCGGCAGGCTGTTGCCACGTCCTCGGGCATCATGGGGCGGACCGCGATCATCCTTACAGGCTCAGCTTGTCACGCATGAAGGCCAGCGCGACACTCAGGCCATCCGGCGCGATACCATGACCGGTGCCCTTCATCACATGCGCGTAGACCTCTTTGAACCCAGCCTCTTGCAGCGCTTCGGCGGCCTCGGGCAGCGATTGTGGCGGCACCACATCATCAACATCGCCATGAACCAGAAGGATCGGCATCCGGCTGACCGTCTCGTCCGGCAGCAGATCAGGTTCCAGCAACCGGCCCGAAAAGGCAACAATACCAGCCACAGGGTCCTCGCGGCGCGGGGCGACGTGTAGGCTCATCATTGTGCCTTGCGAAAACCCGAACAGCACAACCTGTTCCGGCAAAACATCTTCGTCCACCATCAGGGCGTCGAGGAAGGCATTAAAATCCTCAACCGCCATTTCCATACCGCGGCGCGCCTCTTCTTCGGACGAGCCGTCAATCCATGGGATCGGAAACCATTGGAAACCATTTGGCATCCCGGGGATCTGCTCGGGCGCGTCGGGGGCGACAAACAGTGTGTCTGGCAAGTGTTCGCCCAACGGATCGGCCAGACCCAACAGGTCAGCGCCATTGGCCCCATAGCCGTGCACGAACACCACGACCGAGCGTGTATCGCCCGAAACCGGCTCTTTTCGGAGCGCATTCAATACCCGTGTCATCTGATCCCTTCTCGTTCTTTGGCCACCCGGTAATAGGCCCACAACACACGCGCCGCAACCGACCGCCAGGGCGACCAGGCTTCGGCCATCTGGCGCAGCTCTTTGTCTGTCGGGCGTTTGGGCAGATCATAAAGGATACGCGCCGCCTCTTGCAGCGCCAGATCGCCCGGCGCGATGACGTCAGCACGGCCTAAAGAGAACATGGCATATATCTCTGCGGTCCAGACGCCAATCCCCGGTATTTCGGTCAACGTTGCTATGATGTCTGAATTAGGAGCATCACGTAATGCTTTGTAATCAATACGCGCATCAGCCAGCGCACGAGCATAACGTATCTTTTGCCGGCTCAACCCGGCGGCCCTCAGATCGTCATCGGTGGCCCACATGATCTTGCGCGGCCCGGTCAGTTTCGCATCCTGCATGCGTTTCCAAATAGCGCTGGCCGAGGCAACACTGACTTGCTGACTGATTATGGCGCTGAGAAGCTGAGCAAACCCGTCTGGGCGACGACGCAGGGGTAAAGGCCCGGTCTGTTCCATCGCCCAAGCCATGCGCGGGCATTTCCCGGCCAACCATTCAGCCCCTTCTGCAACACAGTCGGGAGTTTCAATGATGCGTCCGACCGACATGGGCCCTCCGGCAAGTTGATGTTGCGATCACGGTAGGTTGCTTTGTCGCAGATGCAACCCGCTTGTATGACTGACTTTTCAAAGATACGCATGAGCACATGACACTGACTGCATCAACCCCAGACAACAGCCAGGCCAAACGCAACGTCGCGGTATTGGTGGCGGCACAAGCTGTGCTGGGCGCTCAGATGCCGATGATCTTTATTGTCGGCGGCTTGGCGGGGCAATCGCTGGCATCCAACCCCTGCCTCGCCACCCTGCCCATTTCGCTGATCGTTTTGGGGTCGATGCTGGCGGCCACGCCAATTTCCGCGATCATGCAACGCTGGGGACGGCGCGTGGGTTTTCTGGTCGGCGCCACGGCTGGGGCCTGCGGCGGCGCGGTCGGCGCGTACGGTCTATTTTTGGGCTCGTTCCCAATCTTCCTCTTGGGAAGCCTGCTGACCGGTATCTACATGAGCGCGCACGGTTTTTACCGCTTTGCAGCAGCTGATACCGCGTCTGACGCATTTCGACCCAAGGCTATTTCCTATGTCATGGCAGGAGGGTTGGCGGCGGCCATCATCGGTCCGCAGATCGTCAAATTGACCTCGACTGCCTATGTAATCCCGTTCTTTGGCACTTATCTGGCCGTGATCGCGATGAACCTCCTTGGCTCGGGGCTGTTTTTCTTCCTCGATATCCCGACGCCCGAAAAGCCCAGGGAAGATGCCCCCAAAGGACGGACCCGGCTTGAAATGCTGAAGACTCCGCGCATCGCCGTGGCGATCATCTGCGCAATGGTGTCTTACGCATTGATGAACCTTGTTATGACCTCAACCCCACTTGCTGTTGTGGGCTGCGGTTTCAGCGCCAATGACGCCGCCGATGTCGTTACCACACATGTTCTGGCCATGTATGTGCCCAGCTTTTTCACTGGCCAATTGATCGCGCGTTTCGGAGTGGAAAAGATCGTGGCCTTTGGCCTTGCCATTCTGGCTGGGGCCGGGGTGGTCGCGCTGCAAGGGGTCGAGCTGGGCAATTTCTTCGTCGCTTTGATCCTGCTGGGCATTGGCTGGAACTTTGGCTTTATCGGCGCCACCACCATGCTGGCCGCGTCGCACGACGTGAACGAACGCGGACGGATGCAGGGGCTGAACGACCTGCTGGTGTTTGGCGGAGTGACGCTTGCATCGCTCGCTTCGGGCGGGTTGATGAACTGCTCGGGCGGGTCACCAGTCGAGGGATGGACCGCCGTGAACCTAGCCATGATCCCGCTGTTGACACTGGCAGGCGGTGCGCTGCTGTGGTTGGTTCTGAAACCCTCTGAACCGGAAACGGTCTGACACCTACCAGCGCCCGCTGGCGACGGACCACATCAAGGACGCTCTGCGGCGAATTTCACCCTGGGCCAGATCCCCAGCCGCAACACGGTCCGGGCGCGCCACGACCTGTCGCAAAACCCATTCCGCCTGCCACCCCGCAAATAAAGCTGGACGGGCATCACTTGAAATCCCCGCAGCGTTTGACCGTGCGCGCTGAAGCCTGTCCAAGGCTTTTTGCGCCAACGCCCGTACGCTTTCAGGCGTGCCGTCAAGCAAAGGAATACGACCACGCGCCTCAAGATCAGGTATCGCCCGAAACCAGTTCGCAACCCCTACGCCATAGCCGAAATCGCGCAGCACAGCTTCGTCCGCTTCACCCAGAACCTGCGCGGCTGCGACCATCAAGGATCCGGCGCTATGGTTGATATAGGCGTCGAAATGCGCTTCGTCCTCAAACGGATCACGGTAAATATCCCAACGCCTTACGGCCACATACTCATCCAACATGGCGGCCAGATCGGGTGACAGAACCTGGGACAGAGGCGTCACGACCTCATGCCGACGCACCGCTTTACCGTCGGCGATCTCTTGCAGCGCATCGCGCCACCATTGCAGGCGCATCTCAGCGATCATTGTCTCTTGCGTGACCCAAGGGGCCCGAGCAACCTCGACATTCAGCGCATAGAGCGGGAACAGTTTAGGCCGTACGGCAACGGGTGCCGCCATGACCGCCATAAACCGATCAGGATCGGCGCGATGCACCAATGCTGCGCAGGCCTTAACGTCATCATCAAAATCTACGCTCACTCGGCCACCGCCGTCTGTGACCCGCAATCGCGCACCAGTTTCCACTGTATCGCGTCCAACAGCGCTTCGAACGAGGCATCGACTATGTTCGCGCTTACGCCCACGGTAGACCAACGCCGCCCCTGCCCGTCTTCGCTGTCGATTATCACGCGGGTCACCGCCTCGGTGCCGCCCTGCGTGATGCGGACCTTGAAGTCGACCAGACGCATGTCGGACAAAATCTGCGAATACTGCCCCAGATCCTTGGCCAGCGCTTTGGCCAGCGCGTTCACCGGCCCCCGGTCACTGCCGTCCTCGTCCAAAGACTCGCTAACCGACAGTTTCTTTTCCCCGTCGACTTTCACAACAACGACGGCTTCGGATAGGCTGACCATCTTGTTGTACTTGTTCTTGCGCCGCTCAACGGTCACCTTATAGCGCTTGACCTCAAAGAACTCGGGCAGCTGCCCCAACTCATCACGCGCCAGCAGCTCAAAACTGGCCTGCGCGGTGTCATAGGAATACCCCTCGGCCTCGCGCTGCTTGATCCGATCCAGAATGCTCCCCAGCGCCGGGTTGTCTTTTTCCACGGACAGACCGGCCTCAGTAAGGCGTTTGCGCAGGTTCGACTGCCCCGCCTGGTTCGACATCGGGATGATCCGCGCATTCCCGACCGAGGCCGGGTCGACATGTTCATAAGTCGACGGGTCCTTGAGGATCGCGCTGGCGTGCAGCCCCGCCTTGTGCGCAAAGGCCGAGGCGCCGACATAGGCCGATTGCTTGCTGGGCACCCGGTTCAGGATATCGTCCAGCATCCGACTGACCCGCGTCAAGCCGGCCAAGGCCTGTTCGCTAACACCAATATCAAAACCTGACGCATAGGGCTCCTTTAACAGCAAAGTCGGGATCAGAGCGGTCAGGTTCGCATTGCCGCATCGCTCACCCAACCCGTTCAGCGTGCCTTGTATCTGCCGCGCGCCCGCATCGACAGCGGCCAGAGAGCAAGCCACCGCGTTTTCGGTATCGTTGTGGGTGTGAATGCCCAAGCGGTCACCGGGCAATCCGGCGGCAATCACTTCGGTCACGATCCGCGTCACCTCGGCGGGCAGTGCGCCGCCATTGGTGTCGCACAGCACAACCCAGCGCGCACCGGCGTCCAAGGCCGCCTGACACACCTGAACCGCATAGCCGGGGTTGTCCTTGTACCCGTCAAAGAAATGCTCAGCATCGAAAAGCGCTTCACGCCCCTGCGCCACGATATGCGCAACCGAGGCACGGACGTTCTCGACATTCTCCTCCAGCGAGATACCCAGCGCGTGCGTCACATGGTAATCATGCGATTTGCCAACCAGACAGACCGTCTGCGTGCCCGCGTTCATTACAGCGGCCAGAACATCGTCATTCTCGGCCGACCGCCCTGCTCGTTTGGTCATGCCAAACGCGGTCAGACGGGCCGAGGTCTTGGGCGCAACATCGAAAAACGCGCTGTCGGTTGGGTTCGCGCCCGGCCAACCGCCTTCGATATAGTCGACCCCCAACGCGTCCAGCGCCTGCGCGATCTGCACTTTCTCAGAGGTCGAAAACTGCACGCCCTGAGTCTGCTGCCCATCGCGCAGGGTGGTGTCGTAGAGATAGAGGCGTTCCTTGGTCATCACACCTCCTCCAGCTTGGCTGGGTCAAATCCGGCACCAGGCACCAGTTCAACCCCATCTTTGCTCATACGAACTTCCAACCCAGCGGCCAAATAGGCGGCTTTCAGACGATCCACTTCCGAGAAATCCTTGCTTTGCATCGCAATGGCTCGCGCGTCTGCCAACCGGTCCGCATGTAAAGACAAATCCGCCGATGTGGTATCCGCCCACTCCCCCATCTCTGGGATCAAGAGACCCAGCAATTGCGCGCTGGCCAACAAGCCTGCAGCATTCCCATCCGCAGCCAGGCGGTAGAGTTCAGCCAAAGCGCCCGCAGTGTTCAGGTCGTCACTCAGCGCAGCGACGACTGCGGGTGCAGCGCTAGCGGCGGGCTCGATGCCCGTTGTCAGCGCCCGCCACTTGCGCAGCGTTGCCTCAGCCTCACGCGCCTTCTTCTCGGTCCAGTCCATCGGCTTGCGATAATGGGTCTGCAGGAAGACAAAGCGGATAACCTCACCCGGCACGCCCTGTTCCAGCAGATCATGCACGGTGAAGAAATTGCCCAGGGATTTGGACATCTTCTTGCCTTCCACCTGCAGCATCTCATTGTGCAGCCAGACCTTTGCGAACTCACCATGCGGATGGGCACACTTGCTCTGTGCGATCTCATTCTCATGATGCGGGAACATCAAGTCATTGCCGCCGCCATGGATGTCAAAACTCTCGCCCAACAGCTCGTAACTCATCGCCGAGCATTCGATGTGCCAGCCCGGGCGCCCCCGGCCCCAAGGGGAGTCCCACCCCGGCAATTCATCGGTCGATGGCTTCCACAGCACGAAATCCATCGGGTTTTTCTTGTAAGGCGCAACCTCGACCCGAGCGCCCGCGATCATGTCGTCGACGGACCGGCCCGATAATTCGCCGTAATGTTCTTTCCAACTGTCGACTGCGAACAGTACGTGCCCCTCGGCCGCGTAAGCATGGCCCTTGGCGATTAGGTCTTCGATCATCGCAATCATCTGCGCAACGTATTGCGTAGCGCGCGGCATTTCATTGGGCTCCAACGCCCCAAGCGCGCCCATATCGTGCAGATACCAACCTATGGTTTCGTCCGACCGCTCCTGCACCAACTGCTCCAACGTGCCCTTGGCCCCGGCCTGTTGCCGTGCCAAAGCGGTCGCGTTGATCTTATCATCTACGTCGGTGAAATTGCGCACATAGGTCACGTGACCCCCGCCATAAGCGTGCCGCAATAACCGGTAGAGCACGTCGAACACTACGACAGGCCGTGCGTTGCCCAGATGGGCACGGTCGTAAACGGTAGGCCCACAGACATACATCCGCACATTGTCGGCGCTGATCGGCACGAAATCCTCTTTCGTCCGCGTCCGGGTGTTGTGCAGTTTGATCGTCGTCATCGGTCGGCTCCTAAAGACAGCATGGCTGGTCGCGTTGACGCGGGCTTAGCAACTTGTCTCAGGGATGAAAACGAAAGAAACCGGCCCGCTTGAAGTATCAGCAGGAAATGCAGCAAATAATGATGCAGGTCATCGGGTTCATATTGCCCCAATATCACGTGGACCGCCCTGCGCCAAGCCTTGAGTTCTGTCCACCTGTTTCGCCGATTGACATTAACCAACGGCTCTGGCCCATTCTGCGAAGAACACCAGACGGAGGCAGGTCATGAAATTGTCGCAGCGTATTACTCATCTGACCGGCGGCGGCAGTGACGGCTGGGATGTGTTCTATCGTGCCCGGCGGATGATCAGCGACGGCTATGCTGTAACTGAACTGACTATTGGCGAACATGACGTCCGCACCGATTCTGCGATTCTTGAGGCCATGGACCTTTCGGCACGTCAGGGCCACACCGGCTATGCAATGGTGCCCGGCACGGATTTGCTTCGCGATACTGTGGCCGCCCGGCTGCAAGCGCGCACCGGTGTACCCACCATCCGCCACAACGTGCTGATCACCCCCGGTGGGCAATCGGCCTTGTTCGCTGCGCATTTTGCGGTTTGCGATCCGGGTGATGTTGGTCTTTATCTGGACCCTTACTATGCCACTTATCCCGGTACGATCCGCGGCGCTGGCGCGGTGGCACGGGCGATTGAGACGACCTCCAAAGATGCGTTCCAACCGCGTGCCGAGCAAATCGACGCCGCTGCAGAGGGTGCGGTATCTCTATTGATTAACACTCCAAACAACCCCACCGGAGTCGTCTATTCCCGTCGGACGCTCGAAGGGATCGCCGAAGTTTGTCGCAGACGTGATCTTTGGCTAATTTCAGATGAGGTTTACGATACACAGGTTTGGGAAGGCTCACATATTTCGCCGCGCACCCTGCCGGAAATGGCCGAACGTACATTGGTCGTCGGATCGATGTCCAAGTCGCACGCCATGACCGGTTCGCGCTGCGGTTGGATTGTTGGACCGGAAGAGGTAATTTCGCATCTGATAAACCTCGCCACGCACACCACCTACGGGGTTCCCGGGTTTATTCAGGATGCCGCCAGTTTCGCTCTGAACGCAGGCAGCGCGCTGGAGGAGCAGATCGCCGCGCCCTTCCGCAGGCGACGTGAGCTTGCCGTGGATATTTTGAAAGCCCAGAACACGGTTGGTCTGGTTCCGGCGCAAGGAGCCATGTACCTGATGCTAGACATCCGCGCCACGGGTCTCGGCGGTGAGGATTTCGCCAACGCCCTGTTGGATACACACGCCATTGCCGTGATGCCGGGTGAGAGTTTTGGGTCAGCAGCTGCCGGTCATATCCGCGTGGCCATGACCATTGACGACGAACGGTTCGCAGCGGCCTTGTCGACGATCTGCGAGTTCGCAACTGATCTGGCGAACCGTCCTGCTGTTGCAAGTTAGGGGAAGTCAGAACCGGAAGGACGTGCGCAGGTTGAAGACGTTCGAATCCAGCGACCCATCTGATCGGGTGACGTCGTCGAATTCCTGCCGCAACGCCTCGCCGCTGATGACAAAGCGATCACCTATGGGATAGGCCACGCCAATTCCATACACTGCGGCAGTATCATTATCGACCGAGCTATCCACCCGCGACGCACCGATAACGACATAGCCCAGGGCCGGACCGAAATCGTATCCACCGCGCAGCTTCAGACGGGTCATGCTGTCCAGTGATCCCTCGCTCTGACCCAAATCCAATGACAGGCTGTTGTATTCAAGTTCACCGCCCAGAACAAAATTTCCGAAGTCGCGATCATAGCCAATATGCGGGCCAAAGGTCAGATCATCACCGCTGCCGCCGTTCGGACCGTCCGCATCCGCGTAGCCAAAGCTGAAGCCTGCATAAGCCCCGGTCCAATCTTCAGCCCATAACGGGGTCACGAATGACACCATCAAAGTGAGACTGAGGGCCTTAAGGGCATTCATAAATCTCTCCTAAACACCTTTCGTCGCAGCGACGTTGGGTTAAGTCATGCTAACTCAAAAACTTGGTTCACGACCATTAAAATTCAATTGAGATCACGAACCACTCTTAAATAAGTGAAGGAACTATAACAGAATTTTATTTGCCTCAGAAAAAAACTTGAGCAGACAAATTACGAGTGTGACATCTTCATGTATACTTCGCTTTTAGACCCTCAGGTCGCAAACAGAACAGATTGCCGCAGGACACATCTGGATAATTCGTTTCATAAGGTGAGGACCTGAATGCAAGACGACGTTTGGAAGATTCGGCTGGTCAGCCGCACCATCGGTGCGGATCGCGGTCGTGCGGCGCGTGGGCGGCCGTCAGAGGTTTAAAACAATCACTCTGACACCCCCTTAACGACCGGAATCCGAATTATGAACGATCAATCCCGCACCTCTTCCCGTACCGGCGGTCGCGCAGCCCGTCGCGCCGCCCGTGCCACTGCCCTGCCCGAACATCTGCGCCCTGTCCGCCCCGGCATGGAAGGTGGCGTTCTCAATGTGCTGACTCAAGCCCAGATCGAGCGCATCCATCAAGCCGCCCTGACAGCATTGGAAACCATCGGTCTGGCCGATGCCCCGCAAAGCGGCATCGACTATCTGGTCGGTGCCGGTTGCATCCTGGGCGACGATGGCCGCATTCGGTTTCCGCGCGCCTTAGTCGAAGATACAATTGCCAAGGCCAACCGCTCGATCACCTTACACAGCCGCGATGGAAAAACCGATTTGGAGCTGTCGGGCACCAAAGTTCACTATGGAACCGCCGGGGCCGCCGTCAGCATGGTTGACGTGCACGGGCAGGAATATCGCGACTCGACTGTTCAGGATCTGCACGACGCGGCACGCATCTGTCAGCAGCTGGAAAACATACATTTTGTCCAACGTCCCATGGTGTGCCGCGATATCGTGGACAATTTGGAAATGGACCTTAACACGATTTACGCCGCCTGTTCGGGCACGTTCAAACATATCGGTACGTCCTTCACCGAACCAAGCCATGTCGCCCCCGCGATGGAGATGATCTATATGATCGCTGGCGGTGAGGACAAATACCGTGAGCGTCCCTTCGTTTCGAACTCGAACTGTTTTGTCGTTCCGCCAATGAAATTCGCAACGGAAAGCTGCGAAGTGATGGAAGAGTGCATCAAGGCAGGTATGCCGGTTCTGCTGCTGTCCGCCGGGATGGCTGGTGCAACCGCGCCCTCGACCATCGCCGGTGCGATCACACAGGCCACTGCGGAATGTCTGGCCGGACTGGTTTACGTAAACGCCGTAAGTCCTGGCGCCCCGGCAGTTTTTGGCACCTGGCCGTTTGGTCTGGACCTGCGCACAGGAGCAATGTCCATCGGTTCGGGCGAACAAGCCCTGCTAACGGCGGGCTGCGCTCAGATGCATCGCTTTTATGACCTGCCAGGCGGTGCTGCCGCTGGCGCATCGGATTCGAAACTGCCCGACATGCAAGCCGGATGGGAGCAAATGTGCTCGAACGTCATGGCGGGTCTGTCCGGTCTGAACATGGTATACGAAGCGGCGGGCATGCATGCGTCGCTGCTGGGCTTCTGCCATGAGAGCTTGATCCTCAGTGACGACCTGATCGGTCAGGCGCAACGCTGCGTGCGCGGGATCGAGGTTACTGACGAAACGCTGGCTCTGGACCAGATCGCCGAGGTCTGTATGGGCGGGCCGGGTCATTATCTGGGCACCGATGCAACGCTCAGCCGAATGCAGGCGGATTATGTGTATCCCGTTTTCGGCGACCGCACGTCGCCCAAGGAATGGGTCGAGCTTGGTAAACCCGGTCTGATCGAAAAAGCGATCAAGCGGAAGGAAGAAATCTTGTCGACCCCGTCGCCAGCCCGTTTCGATCCGTTGCTCGACGCGGAACTCCGGGCCAACTTCAAAATTCACTTACCCTTGTAAAGCACTGAAAAGCGGCCAGAAACTATCTGGCCGCTTTCTTAAATGCGTTAGCCGTCAGTCGCCGGCAGTAGGCCTGCTTCCTGTGCCACGGCAATCTCGGCCTCATCCAGCGCTCCGTCGCCGTTGGCATCCATTGCCGAGAAAACATCTGCGTCAACACCAGGCACAACTGCCTGCACTTCTTCGATGGTCAGCACGCCATCCCCATTTGCATCTGCCGAGGATTGTGCGACGGCCAGCGCCGGCAGTCCAAGGGCAATGGCGGAAATAGCGGCCAGAGTTTGCGGTTTCATTGTGATGCCTCCTGATTGAGTTTTTAAGTGTTTGCGTCCGGACAAGCATCACAAACACCGCAACCCAAGCTGCTGTCACCCGCGTTGCGGGAAAAACTCACTTTCGCGCCAATCTTTGCGTGTTTTTCCGAGTCGCATCTGCGGTCAGCCGCTGGGCAAAATTCCCGCAAGCTGGCTCGGCGGGGTTTGCCCGATAGGGAATGCACAATCCGGCAAAACCCTGCTCAGATTCCCGATCGCGTCTGAAAAAAGAAAGGGGGCCGAAGCCCCCTGTCAGTTTCGCCTTCCAGGCTCATTTCGTTGACCGCCCGGTATTTTTTTGCCTGCGGCCTGGACTGCGCATGGGGCGAGCGCACCCGCCCCGTGAAAGAGTGGGAAAGAGCAAATATTCCGCCCCACCCTGTTCCCGGCCAACACGGGCATGTCGGCCGAGTGGAACAAGACGCCTAGTGGTAAGTCTCAGGCTTTGCCTTGTTCCGTATTCGTCGGGACCGGAAATCCGGGGGGAAATCCAAGGTCCCTACACCCCGCGTGGCGGGGCGTTTGCCTTAGCTACACCCGCTGGTCGAACCGCAAGTGTTGCATTTCATGCAGGTGCCGTTCCGCACCAGCGTGTAGTTTCCGCATTCACCGCACGGGTCACCTTCATACCCCTGCATCTTGGCTTTGGTGCGTGCATCCATACCGGTTGCAACTGCGGTTTCCGCGACCGGAGCCTCGAACGACGCAGCAGTTTCAGACATACCGTTCACCTCGACCTGACCGCCATTGAACACCGCCAGATCCTGCGGAAGACGTTTGCGAAGATAACCGGTTGAGCTGATTTGTTTCAGCACTTCCAGAGACTTGGATGCTGCGCTGTCGCTGATTTCTGAGACATTGGACAAACCGTCTTCCTCGCCACGGCCCAGATCGTCAAAGCTTGCGCCTTCGGGTTTCACATGGGCCAGATCGGTGCGATCCAGATAAGACACCGCCAGTTCGCGGAAGATGTAGTCCAGGATCGACGTTGCGTTCTTGATCGAGTCGTTGCCCTGCACCATTCCCGCCGGTTCGAACTTGGTGAAGGTGAAGGCGTCGACGAATTCCTCCAGCGGCACACCATATTGCAGGCCAACCGAGACTGCGATTGCGAAATTGTTCATCATTGCCCGGAAGCCAGCACCTTCCTTATGCATGTCGATGAAGATCTCGCCCAGCTTGCCGTCTTCGAACTCACCCGTCCGCAGGTAGACCTTGTGGCCACCCACGATCGCCTTTTGGGTATACCCCTTGCGTCGATGCGGCAGTTTCTCGCGGTGGCTGCGGATCATTTCCTTGACCACAACCTTCTCGATGACCTTCTCGGCCAGAACGACGGCTTTTTCCTGCGCCGAACCGCTTTCCAACACTTCGGCCGCCTCGTCATCATCCTCGACCAGCGCCGCCGCCAGAGGCTGCGACAGTTTTGAGCCGTCGCGATAGAGCGCGTTTGCCTTTACACCCAGCGACCACGAAAGTTCGTAGGCCTTCTGGCAGTCCTCGATGGTCGCGTCATTCGGCATGTTGATCGTTTTACTGATCGCTCCCGAGATGAAGCTTTGCGCCGCTGCCATCATGGTGATGTGGCTATCAACCCCAAGGAAACGCTTGCCTTTCTTGCCGCACGGGTTGGCGCAGTCAAAGATCGCGTAATGCTCTTCCTTCAGATGCGGCGCGCCTTCCAGCGTCATGGTTCCGCAAACGTGGTCGTTGGCCGCGTCGATATCCGCCTTGGTAAAGCCCAGATGGCGAAGCAGATCGAAAGTCGGGTCATTCAGCTTGGTCGCCGGGATGCCCAAAACGCCGGTGCAGAAATCCTCACCCAGTGTCCACTGATTGAACACGAACCGGATATCAAATGCGCTTTCCAGCGCGGCATCCACCTTGGCCAGCTCATTTGGACCAAAGCCGTGACCGGTCAAAGAGGTGTGGTTGATCCCCGGGGCGTTTCCGATAGTACCGTGGCCAACTGCGTAGCCCACGATTTCTTCGATCTGCGACGAGGAATAGCCCAGCTTTTCCAACGCGGAAGGCACCGAACGGTTGATGATCTTGAAGTAACCGCCACCGGCCAGCTTCTTGAACTTTACCAGCGCAAAGTCCGGCTCGATCCCTGTGGTGTCGCAATCCATCACCAGACCGATGGTGCCGGTGGGCGCGATCACAGTGGCCTGCGCATTGCGGTAACCGTTTTTCTCACCCAGGCTCAGCGCCTCGTCCCAGGCCGACATGGCCAGATCGATCAGACGTTTGTCCGGGCAGTTGCCGTGGTCCAGAGGCACTGGTTTGACCGCCAGTTTCTCATAACCCTCGGTCACTCCCTGCGCCGCGCGGCGGTGGTTGCGGATGACACGCAGCATGTGATCGGCGTTACGCTCATAACCTTTGAACGAACCAAGCTCACCGGCGATCTCAGCCGAAGTCGCGTAAGCCACACCTGTCATGATCGCGGTCAGCGCGCCGCAGATAGCCCGGCCTTCATCCGAGTCATAGCTGTAGCCCATGTTCATCAGCAGGCCGCCGATGTTCGCATAACCTAGACCCAGTGTGCGGAAGTCATAAGACAGTTGCGCGATTTCCTTCGACGGGAACTGCGCCATTGTCACCGAAATTTCCAGTGTCAGGGTCCACAGACGCGAGGCGTGCATGTAATCCGCCGCCTGGAATTCACCATCCTTTAGGAAGGTCAGCAGGTTCATCGACGCCAGGTTACAGGCCGTGTCATCGAGGAACATGTATTCCGAGCACGGGTTCGAGCCGCGAATTTCGCCATCCGACGGGCATGTGTGCCATTCGTTGACCGTGTCGTGGAACTGAATGCCCGGATCGGCACAGGCCCAGGCGGCGTGGCCAACCTTTTCCCACAGATCGCGCGCCTTGACGGTGCGGGCGACCTTGCCATCGGTCCGGTTGATCAACTCCCAATCCGCGTCTTTTTTGACAGCGGTCAGGAAGGCATTGGTCACACGGATCGAGTTGTTCGAGTTCTGACCTGAGACCGAACTATAGGCTTCCGAATCCCAGTCAGTATCATAGGTCGGGAACTCGATGCTGTCGTGACCCTGCTTGGCATAATCCAACACGCGTTTGATGTAAGTTTCTGGAATCGCAACGTTTTTCGCCTCGCGAACCGCCTTCTTCAGACCGTCATTCTTGTTGGGATCATACGCATCGTCTTGCGTGCCGTCCCAACTGCGGATGGCCTCGAAAATGCCGTTCAGCATCTTCTCGTGCATCTTAGATCCGGCAACGATCGAGGCCACCTTTTGCTCTTCGATCACCTTCCATTCGATGAACTTCTCGATGTCGGGGTGATCTGCATCGACGATTACCATCTTTGCTGCCCGACGGGTTGTCCCGCCTGATTTGATCGCGCCAGCGGCGCGGTCGCCGATCTTGAGAAAGCCCATAAGCCCCGAGGACTTGCCGCCACCCGACAGCGCTTCGCCTTCCGCACGCAGATGACTGAAGTTGGTCCCGGTACCTGAGCCGTATTTGAACAGGCGCGCTTCGCGCACCCAAAGATCCATGATGCCACCTTCGTTCACCAGGTCATCATCGACGGACTGGATGAAACACGCATGCGGCTGCGGATGCTCGTAAGCGGATTTCGATTTGGTCAGCTTGCCGGTTTTGTAGTCGACATAGTGGTGCCCCTGCGCCGGACCGTCGATTCCATAAGCCCAGTGTAGACCGGTGTTGAACCATTGCGGGCTGTTCGGTGCAGCACGCTGGGTCGCCAACATATAGCGCATCTCGTCGAAATAGGCGCGCGCGTCTTCTTCGGTCGAGAAATAACCACCCTTCCAGCCCCAGTACGCCCAAGCGCCAGCCAGTCGGTCAAACACCTGCTTTGACGAGGATTCACCCCCAAATTCAGCACCTTCCGCAGGGACCGAGCGCCACAGGAACTCAGGTACGTCCTTCTCCTTCACCTTTTTCAGAGCGGACGGGATACCGGCCTTACGAAAGTATTTCTGCGCGATGACGTCGCTGGCAACCTGGCTCCACTTTGCGGGGACTTCGATTTCGTCCAGACGGAAAACGATGGTGCCATCCGGGTTCCGGATCTCAGATGTCGCAGAGACAAAGTCCAGATCTGCGTATGCGTCTTGCCCCGATTTGGTGAATTTCCTGTCAATCTTCATGTCCGCAGCCCTAGATTCAATCAACTTGTCCGTTTGCGTCAGATGCTGTTCAACGATCCGAACGCCATGCCTGAAAATTGGACGCAAATGACCGGGCGCTGCTGTTTACAGCGCGAAACCGCCTAAACGGTTGCACGTTTAATGGATGTGCTTTCCGACCCTCGCCCTATGCCTTATTCTGGTTATGCTACCAGATTTAGTGGCATGTCTTTCGGCCCATACAACTTGGCGTATTCGCCCATAGATCGTCAACGGCATTTTCAGTCATTTTTGAAATCTTTTCTGTTGACCGAACCGATCTGAGCGCCCTCTGGGTGGCAGAGTCCGATTCCTCCACAGTTTCATCCACGGATCATGTCACTGGTGTTGAAATTCGCTCATCTGAATTAACTGTTTTTCTCAGCAGAGTTACCGGCATTTGATAATCCCGCAGTAAGATGGCTAGGTTGACCAAGAATCAGATCACCGCAGATTGCGGGACCAGACAGGAGGCTTCACGTGCAAAATGGAAAATCGAGAGGGTCAAAGGTGATGACGGCGTTTCGATTTCTGCCATTATTGGCCCTGATCGTGGCCTGCACACCACAAGATGTGCCCCTGCCTACCCGAAGCGCGCAGTTCGAAACCTACCCCGAACGACTGTTCGACACGTTCGAGACACAGTGCGCAGGGCCAGGCGAAAACTTTGAGAAAACGGCGAATCGGATTTTCGAGTGCCAGGAGTTTCTGCCTCCGGATACGACAGCGTTCCTGATTCTAAATTACGACGGCTATCCACAGGATCTGCCGAAAAGCGTCATGCGTATGACATCGACAAAGACCACGTCCGGGTATCGCGTGGATGCCGAATTGTTTTTTAATGTACCGCGAAAAAACGGCCCTGATGTGAAAGTTCCCGTAGAAAGCAAGACACTGGATCAGGCGCTAGGCGCGCTGTTCCAGCAAATGGGTGGTTCACCAACATAAGTGAAAGAAGTGGTCGGGGCGGCAGGATTCGAACCTACGACCCCCTGTACCCAAAACAGGTGCGCTACCAGACTGCGCCACGCCCCGGACCGTGCGCCTTCCTAACGTCGCCGTTCTGATTTGAAAAGCCCTAACAGGCCCAAATTGCAGGACCTTGCGAAAAAATTTCGTGCTGCATCTGTGTTCCCGGTGTGATCAGGTAACGGGCCGCCAATCCGGCGTTGATTTCCAGTACTGCAAAGACCGAGTCCCCGCCTTCGATCACCGATTCATCTCCGGGAATTGCGTTCTCATGCACACTCACGACAGTACCAGTGCGGTCCACAAAAATGATATCCAGGGGAATCAGTGTGTTTTTCATCCAGAAGGCAACTGGTTGCGGCGGGTCGAACACGAACAGCATTCCGGACCGCTGTGGCAGTGACTCGCGAAACATCAATCCGCGCGCCCTGTCTTGCGGGCTGATTGCAAGTTCGACGTTAAAACTGATCTGTGTCTTGTCGTTCCGCAGCCCGACTCGGTCCATCTGGCACGCGGCCAGCACGTCACCGGCCCACAGCATTGTTACACTTGCAAGAACCGCTAACAATCTGATCATTGGAAATTATTCGTCCAGTGCCGCTTCCCAGGCCATAACCTGAGCTGCCATGCGCCCGCGTTTACCACTGATGACACGCATCGCCAGCGCCTCACCTGGTTGCAGATCGGCCAGACCTGATCGACGCAGAACTTCGATATGCAGGAACACGTCCTCGCCCCGGCCAAAAACATTGGCAAAACCAAAGCCCTTGCCCTTGTCGAACCACTTTACCCGCGCCGCCTCCAGCGGAGCTTCGGCGATCACAACCGGATCAAGCTCTGCAAAATCTGCCAGCAGCATCGAGTCGGCCCGTTCAGGTGGATCCACGCTGATCACCTCGACCGCCTGAACACCCCGATCGGTGCGATGCGTCATAATTTCGATCCCGGCGCCATCGGCGACCGAGCTTTGACCGAAATTACGCAACACATTCACATGTAACAGAATATCCGGACCGCCTTCGTCAGACACAACGAAACCGTACCCCTTGGCGGGGTCGAACCATTTCACGTGTCCACGGACGCGGTACATGTTGTTCAGATCTTCTGGCACGGTTTTCCCATCGCGAAAATTAATGGTTCGTTAAGGGTCCGATGTGTATGGGATTGGCCCGTAAATTCAAGCTGAAAAAATCCTGTGTTTCCTTCGTGTTGCATTTCACGATACGCGAACGTCATGGATTCAACCTTTGTACATCCCATGCCGAGTCTTCGTGATCCCGGCGCCACTGGAACCTGTCGTGCAACCGGAATGCACCATCGGCCCAAAACTCGATCTCGGTCGGCACCAGCCTGTACCCGCCCCAGAACGGTGGTCGCGGAGGGTTTGTCCCCAGTTTCGCGGTCACCTTTGCAACTTCTGCCATCAAAGCAGATCGGCTGCTAAGGGGTTGAGACTGTTTCGAAGCCCAAGCCCCAAGACGGCTTTTTAACGAGCGGGACGCATAATATTCATCAGCTTGCGGTCCGCTTTCGCGGGTTATTGTACCACGAACACGGATTTGCCGCCGCAAAGATTTCCAATGCATCACAAAAGCTGCCTTGCCCGCCGAATCTAGCTCGACCGCCTTGGCACTTTCGTAGTTGGTGTAAAACACGAAGGCGTCGGATTCGATTTCCTTCAACAGCACCATGCGCACGTTGGGCATGCCATCAGAATCGACAGTTGCCAACGCTATTGCATTGGGATCATTCGGTTCGCTGTCTTTGGCCTCGCCCAGCCACCGCCCCGCAATTTTAAACGGATCGGTGCCGGCGAAGAGGCCGTCACGCTCGGTCATTTCCATCCCCCGGAAACTATAATTAACCACCCTAGGGCGAGAACCCGCTGCGGGCAAGAGTTCGCGGCCTTGATGCAGCGCATCCAATGGCATAAACCAACTCAACAAATCGCGACGACAGGCGGAGAACCAAAGCATGTCAAATCAGTTGATGGCCGGCAAACGCGGCCTCATCATGGGACTGGCCAATGACAAATCAATCGCATGGGGAATCGCCCGCGCCTTGTCCGACGCCGGGGCCGAACTGGCCTTTTCCTATCAGGGCGATGCCCTAAAAAAGCGAGTCGACCCATTGGCGGCGCAATTGGGCAGTGAAATTGTCCTGCCCTGCGATGTCGGTAACGAGGAATCAATTGATGCCTTGTTCTCGGAACTGGAACAGAAGTGGGGCAAGCTGGATTTCGTCGTTCACGCGATTGGCTTTTCCGACAAGAACGAACTGCGCGGTCGGTACGTCGACACCAGCCGGGCAAATTTCAAGCTGACCATGGATGTGTCGGTTTATTCTTTCACCGCCGTTATGCAGCGCGCGGAAAAGATGATGTCCGAAGGCGGCAGCGCAATCACGCTGACTTATTACGGTGCCGAACAGGTGATGCCGCACTATAACGTCATGGGTGTTGCGAAGGCTGCGCTGGAAGCATCGGTCAAATATCTGGCCGAGGATCTCGGCAAGGACGGTATCCGCGTGAACTCGATCTCTGCCGGTCCGATCAAGACGCTGGCCGCCAGCGGTATTGGCGACTTCCGCTATATCATGAAGTGGAACGAGTATAACTCGCCCCTGCGTCGCAATGTGACGATCGACGATGTCGGTAAATCAGCGCTGTATCTGCTGTCTGACCTCAGCAGCGGCGTCACGGGTGAGAATCTGCACGTAGATTCGGGGTATCACATCGTCGGCATGAAAGCCGTCGACGCCCCGGACGTTGAAAAGGGTTAAATGCAATGAGCGCCAAGGACCGCCTGCCCCACGAAAAAGGTTTTCACATCAGTTGGGACCAGATTCACCGCGACTCGCGCGCCTTAGCGTGGCGTCTGGATGGTCAGGGCCCGAATGACGGTGCCTGGCGCGCTGTGGTTGCGATCACCCGTGGCGGCATGGCCCCCGCGATGATCGTCAGCCGCGAGCTGGACATCCGCACCGTCGACACAATCAGCGTGCGGTCCTACCATCACCAGGATCAGGGCGAGGCAGAGGTGCTGAAAGCCCCCGATACGGAACTGATGGGCGATGGCACCGGCATTCTGATCATCGACGATCTGGTCGACAGCGGCAAAACACTGGAATTGGTGCGGGCGATGTATCCCAAGGCTCATTTCGCAACTGTATATGCCAAGCCCAAGGGTCGCCCCATGGTGGATACGTTTATCACCGAAGTTAGCCAGGATACGTGGATCTTCTTCCCGTGGGATATGGCCCTCCAATATGTCGAGCCATATCGCGGCACCGACTGATCTTTTTCTGAACATCTAGGACCGCGCATGACCCGGACACGCACCGCCGCCACCTTCGCCCCTCCGGTGATGGAGGCGCGACGCTGGCTGGAAGGCGTGATGTTTCCTGAAAACCGGCCTCTGATCAATGTCAGTCAGGCCGCGCCCGTCGATCCGCCCCCTTTGGTCTTGCGTCAGGCCATGGCCGAATTTGCGGTGACCGAGGACCGGGCGCACGTATATGGGCCGGTTCTGGGCAATCCCGATTTGCGCACCGAACTGGCGGTGCAAATTGGTCAGCACTATGCTGCCGAGATCGCACCAGATCAGGTCGCAATCACCTCAGGCTGTAATCAGGCGTTTGCCGCCACGATCTCGGCCATCACCGATGAAGGGGATGAGGTCATCCTGCCAACCCCATGGTATTTCAATCATAAAATGTGGTTGGATATGGCAGGAGTGCATGCCGTTGACCTGAAAACCGGAGATGATCTGCTGCCTGATCCAGACGCCGCCCGCGCGTTGATCTCCGACAAGACCCGCGCTATCGCTCTGGTGACTCCAAACAACCCGGGCGGTGTGGAATACCCGGCTGGTCTGGTCCGTGCATTCTATGATCTGGCCCGCGAAAAAGGACTGCGCCTATTGGTCGATGAGACCTATCGCGATTTTGACAGCCGTAGCGGCCCGCCCCATGATCTATTCGCGCAATCCGGATGGGATGAGACGCTGGTTCACCTCTATTCCTTTTCCAAAGCCTATCGCCTGACCGGTCATCGCGTTGGCGCGATTGCAACCAGCGCTGACCTGCTGGCCGAATTGGAAAAATTCCTCGATACAGTGGCGATCTGCCCCGGTCAGATCGGCCAGTTCGCAGCCCTTTGGGGAATGAAGAATCTGTCGCAGTGGGTTGCCGGAGAGCGCGACGAAATCCTCGACCGACGCGCCGCGATCCAAGAGCAACTACCGCGCCTGACTGACAAGGGCTGGCGCTTGCTGGGGCTGGGGGCTTATTTTGCCTATTTCGAACATCCGTTCGATATTTCCTCGGACGAGTTGGCCCGCCGTTTGGTGCCCGAGGCCGGTGTTCTTCTGCTGCCTGGAACCATGTTTGTGCCACAGGATGATCCCGCCGGAAAACGCCAGATGCGCATTGCTTTCGCCAATCTCGACCGCTCAGGAATCGCGCAATTGTTCGAACGGTTGCGGGCCCTGTCCTTCTGAGCTTGCCCCCCGGCGGTGCGCGTCGTATTCAGGGCCGCAACCGACAGGGCAGTTCCTTGCCACAAGATAAAGAGGGCACCATGGCCGCAGGCATGAAAAACCTATCGAAGACCTTTGTCTGGATTCTCATGGGCCTATTGATGCTGGGCCTTGCAGGCTTTGGCGCGACCAGCCTAAGCGGTACCGTGCGCACGGTCGCGCAGGTCGGGAACGAAGAGGTTTCGATCAACCAATACGTTCGCGAACTACAGCGTGAAATCCGCGCGGTCGAAAGCCAGACCGGTCAACCTCTGCAAATGTCGCAGGCGCATGAGTTCGGACTGGACCAATTAGCCCTGTCGCGCCTGACCGCTTTGGCCGCGCTTGACAACGAAGTCGGTGAGTTGGGCATTTCGATCGGGGATGAGAATCTGCAGGAAGAAATCGTCGCGGTTCCGGCCTTTCAGGGTGTTAATGGCACGTTTGACCGCGAAGCCTATCAGTTTCAGCTGGAACAGGCTGGCATGACGGATTCCGAATTCGAATCGGACCTGCGCAAGGAATCTTCACGCACCATCGTGCAAAACGCGGTGATCAGCGGGGTTGAAATGCCTTCTCTTCTGACTCAGGTGCTGACGGACTATGTTGGCGCACGCCGCAGTTTCACCGTTGCGACGGTTGGGCCTGACGCCCTAACCGCGCCCGTTCCCGCACCTACAGATGAACAGATTCAGACCTATTATGATGAGAACCAGGATCAGTTTACCCTGCCCCGTACCAAGCAACTGACCTACGCGATCCTGTCGCCCGACATGCTGTTGGACAGTGTCGAGATTGACGAGGATGCGGTACGTCGCCTCTACGATCAGCGTGCCTCGGAGTTCTATCAACCCGAGCGTCGCTTGGTCGAACGCCTGACCTATCCGAACGAAGAAGATGCGCAGCATGCAATAGCGCAGCTTGAGGTCGGTGGCACCACGTTCGAAAACCTCGTGCGGGATCGTCAACTAGAGCTGAGCGATATCGACCTTGGCGATGTCACCCGCGAAGATCTGGGCGAAGCCGCAGATGCCGTTTTTGCCGCCGATCTGGATACGGTCGTTGGCCCGCTGCCCTCGACCTTCGGTCCGGCGCTGTTCCGTATCAACGGATCTCTGGCCGAAAACAACACACCCTTCGAAGATGCCGCCCCAGCCCTGCGTGAGGAACTGGCCGCTGACCGCGCGCGCCGTCAAATCGAAGCGCAGGCCGAAGACATTGACGATCTGCTTGCCGGTGGTGCGACGCTGGAAGAACTGACCGGCGAGACCGAGATGGAACTGGGCCAGATCGACTGGACCCGCCAAAGCGATGATGGCGTTGCCGCTTATGACGGGTTCCGCACCGCTGCCGAAGCCGTGAACGAAGGGGACTTCCCCGAGGTTGCGTTCCTCGAAGACGGTTCGATCTTTGCGCTGCGCCTGAACGAACTGCTGCCTCAACGGCCCGAGCCCTTGGAAAGCGCGCATGATCGTGTGGCTGCCGCTTGGACGCAGGTGGAAACCAGCAAAGCGTTGGCTGAATATGCAAATTCCGTTCTGGAGCAACTGACGACTGACGGCGATTTCACCGCCACCGGTCTGCAGTTCCGGGTGGAAAATGCCCTGACCCGCACCGCTTTCCTTGAGGATGTGCCAGCGGATTTCATGGGTCAGGTGTTCGAGATGGAGACTGGTGAACTGCGTGTTGTTCCCGGCGACGGTACTGCTTTTGTTGTGCGCCTCGAAGAACTGCTACCGCCTGCGGAGACAGATGAACTGCGTCAGGTACAGACCGCGCTCGAGGCACAACTGAATCAGGCGCTGGCCCAGAACATCTTTGACGCCTATGTGCGCGACGCGCAGACCCGCGCCCGTCCTGTGATTGACCAACGCGCGCTGAATGCCGTGCAGTCGAGCTATTAAAAGAGACCGAATATGGCCCTGACCCCCGAGTTTGACAGCTTCGCCCGCGCTTATGAGGCTGGCGAAAATCAGGTCGTTTACACCCGTTTGGCGGCCGATCTGGATACGCCTGTGTCCCTGATGCTCAAGCTGACGGGCGCGCAGAAAGACGCCTTCATGCTGGAGTCCGTGACCGGTGGCGAGGTGCGCGGCCGCTATTCGATTATTGGAATGAAACCGGATTTGATCTGGCGCTGCCGCGGTGAGACATCAGAACTGAACCGCTCAGCCCGTTTCGATGCCGATGCGTTTTCGCCGCAAGACGGCAATCCGATGAATAACCTGCGTGCGCTGCTGGCCGAAAGCCGGATTGCGCTGCCCGACGATCTGCCACAGGCAGCGGCGGGTCTGTTCGGGTATCTGGGCTATGACATGGTGCGGCTGGTTGAATATCTGCCTAACGTGAACCCCGATCCGCTGGGCTTGCCGGATGCGATTATGCTGCGCCCTTCGGTCATCGCCGTTCTGGACGGCGTGAAGGGCGAGGTCACGGTCGTCTCGCCTGCCTGGGTGGCCGAGGGGCAATCCGCCAAAGCCGCCTATGCACAAGCCGCAGAACGCGTCATGGACGCAGTGCGCGACCTGGAACGCGCCATGCCCGCCGAAACCCGCGATCTGGGCGATGCGTCCGAGGTTGCCTCGCCTGTGTCGAACTTCACCAAATCCGGATATATGGAAGCGGTTGAAAAGGCTAAGGAATATATCCGCGCAGGTGACATCTTTCAGGTCGTTCCTGCGCAGCGTTGGACGCAAGACTTTCCGCTGCCGCCCTTTACGCTGTATCGGTCATTGCGGCGCACCAACCCATCGCCGTTCATGTTCTACTTCAACTTTGGCGGATTTCAGGTCATCGGTGCCAGCCCAGAAATTCTGGTCCGCGTCTTCGGCGACGAGGTGACGATCCGCCCCATCGCTGGTACCCGCCCACGTGGCGCAACCCCCGAAGAGGACAAGGCCAACGAGATCGATTTGCTGGCGGACAAAAAAGAGCTGGCCGAACATCTGATGCTGCTGGATCTAGGCCGCAACGATACGGGTCGCGTGGCCAAGATCGGCACCGTGCGTCCGACCGAAGAGTTCATCATCGAACGTTACAGCCACGTGATGCATATTGTCTCGAACGTGGTCGGAGAACTGGCCGAAGACAAAGACGCGCTGGACGCTTTCTTTGCGGGGATGCCTGCGGGCACCGTCTCGGGCGCGCCAAAAGTGCGCGCGATGGAGATCATCGACGAGTTGGAGCCTGAAAAGCGCGGAGTTTATGGCGGCGGAGTCGGATATTTCAGCGCCGGAGGTGACATGGATATGTGTATCGCCCTGCGCACGGCCATCGTGAAGGATAACAAACTTTATATTCAGGCAGGCGGCGGCGTTGTTTATGACAGCAACCCCGAGGCGGAATTTATGGAGACCGTCCATAAGTCAAATGCCATTCGCCGCGCGGCTGCGGACGCATCCCGTTTCACAGGTTCGGGTAACGCATAAAAAACGGTTGGCTTAAAAGGCCAACCGTTTCAACTGTTCAGATCTTACTGAACTTCTTTCATCATCACGGCCGAGATTGGCGCCATTGCTACACGGCTGCCGCGATCCTCAAGCCCCCACAACAACAAAGCCGAGATCGTGTCGGGACGCAGACGACCAAGCATCACGACCGTACCCTCCTGCCCGGCGCGAAACGCGGCCTGGTCCAGAAAACGGCGCATGATCTGGGGATCCTGGCGCGCTCCGTCGATATCGCGGAAAATCACGCCGGATGGCACGCCATTGCGCGCAGCCAGCTTTTGCACCGTATTCAAACCGTTGTCTTGCGTGATCAGACCACGACCAGTGTCGGCAGCAATCGCAGCCACTTGATCAGCCAATTTGCGGTTGCCCTGAATCCCCGAATCCACACCCTCGAGAATACCAACTGTTTCTGGCAGCGTGTCGAGCCACACGGCCAGCGATACCTCTGCGTCCTGCGCGCTGGCGGCTTCATGCAGATCCGCCATTGCCAGAACCTCGAACCCAGCCTCGCGGTGACGTGCCATTTTTTCGACAGCCTCCGGATCAGACGGGCTGACGGCAAAACTCAGCGGATAAGGAAAGTCGCGCAGGGCTTCGGCACCATAGGCTCCTTCGTCGTCGATTAGGATGATCGACATCAATGGCTTGGATTCGGGATTTTCAAATTTGGCAGCATAGGCTTCGATCGGCATTCCCGGGGCAGCTATTTCCGGGCCAGTCGTGCTGACCTCAATAACATCATCACGCTCCGTCAAGGGCACCACCCGTTTGCCGACCAACGGACCTGAAACCGCTGTGTCAGTCCCACCAATTTGGGGAACAGAAGCGATCCGGGGCAAATTGCGCGGCGCTGTATCCTCATCGCCTTCTACAGCAATCGGACTGTCGGTGAATGGGTTTTCCTCTTCAGGGTCCGACACTGCTGAGATTTCGGGTTGTACTTGAATATCGTCAACCTTGGGTTCCGGAGTCGGTTGGGCTTCGGCAACTTCGGGATTCGGGTCGATGGACGGCTGGGGCTGTGGTTCAGGCACCTCCAACGACACCTGAGGCGTAGCTTCAGAGTTTGGGCTCCCCTGCGGTACCGGTAGGGTCTGCGGTGCAATCGGTGCCTCTGTCGTCACGGCCACCGGTACAGATTGGGCAACGCTCGGGGCATCGGCTTGTGGCGCATTCTCAGTCACCTCAGGCTGCGCCTCAGGCTCAATCTCAACGTCCAAAAGCTCCGACAACGTGTCGCTTTGATCATCAACGGCTTCGGGTGTGGTAGGCGGCAACTCCAGCACATCGGAATCACCACCAGCATCGGTAGCGTCTGCAACAGTGTCCGGGACTTCAGCCGCTGATGGTTGCGGTGCGGAAACCGCTACATTCGGTTGGCTGGCCAGAGGCATGTTCAGTGACAACATTGCCCCTAATACTAGAACAGTGATCGTTCCCACGATCATTCCACCGACAAATCCGCCCATACCAAATGCCTCTCGTCTTGGCCCTGCTTCGATCACATGTTCGCCGTCTGCTGCGGCATTTGCTTGTCGCGGCGCCAAGAACGGGATGTCCCCTTGACGCTGCCGCACAAGCCTGAGCATGTATGTCCCGACATTATACCGTGGCTCGGGGCTGCATCGCCACCCCGAAATGCCCAATCCGAGACAAGTGCCCAAATGCTGCTGCTGATCGACAACTACGATTCGTTTACCTACAACCTGGTACATTATTTAGGCGAACTTGGCGCCGAGATGGTTATTCGGCGGAATGATGCCTTAGACGTTCAGGAAGCCATGGCTATGAACCCGTCCGGCATCCTGCTTAGCCCCGGCCCCTGTGATCCGGATCAGGCCGGAATTTGCCTGGCCCTGACCGAGGCTGCTGCCGAAACGAAAACACCGCTGATGGGGGTCTGCCTTGGTCATCAGACCATTGGGCAAGCCTTTGGCGGCGATGTGATCCGGTGCCATGAAATCGTACATGGTAAAATGGGCATGATGCACCACACCGGCAAAGGAGTGTTTGCCGGACTTCCCACGCCATTCGAGGCGACCCGTTACCACTCGTTGGTGGTCGATCCGAATACCCTGCCCGACTGTCTTGAGGTCACGGCAGAGCTGGAAGATGGCACCATCATGGGCTTGCAGCACAAAGAGCTGCCGATTCACGGCGTTCAGTTCCACCCGGAATCCATCGCGTCCGAGCATGGTCACGCCCTGCTCAAGAATTTCTTGTCTGAGATGAAAGTTCCTGCATGAGCGACGCTCTGAAACCGCTGATCGGAGCCGCCGCCGACCGGCCTCTGACTCGCACCGAGGCCGAACAGGCCTTTGGTATCCTGTTTGACGGCGAAGCCACACCCAGCCAGATTGGCGGGTTGCTGATGGCCATGCGTACCCGCGGCGAAACGATCGAGGAATATGCCGCCGCCGCCGCCGTGATGCGCGCCAAGTGCAACGCTGTCAGCGCGCCTGCCGGTGCGATGGACATCGTCGGAACCGGTGGGGACGGTAAAGGCACGCTGAATATCTCGACCGCCACAGCTTTTGTTGTTGCAGGTGCCGGTGTGACGGTTGCCAAGCACGGCAACCGCAATCTCAGCTCGAAATCTGGGGCGGCGGATGCTTTGGGACAGCTGGGAATCAATGTCATGGTCGGCGCCGAAACTGTTGAAAACGCTTTGAAAGAGGTTGGTATCGGATTCATGATGGCCCCGATGCACCATCCTGCCATTGCCCATGTCATGCCCTCGCGGCAAGAGCTTGGGACCCGGACGATCTTCAACATTCTTGGACCATTGACGAACCCTGCGGGTGTCAAACGCCAACTAACAGGGGCTTTCAGCCGCGACTTGATCCGGCCCATGGCAGAGACGCTGGGTCTGCTTGGATCTGACCGCGCTTGGCTAGTTCACGGCTCGGACGGCACCGATGAGTTGACCATCACAGGCATCAGCTGGGTTGCTGCGCTTGAGAATGGCACCGTCAAAGAGATCGAACTCCACCCCGAAGACGCAAGTCTGCCGGTGCATCCTTTCGAGGATATCCTAGGCGGTACGCCCGAAGAAAACGCCGTCGCCTTCCGCGCGCTGCTGGACGGGCGCCCTTCGGCCTATCGCGACGCGGTACTTTTAAATTCGGCCGCCGCTCTGGTTGTTTCCGACGCTGCAAGCGACCTCCGGGATGGTGTTGAAAAAGCTGTCGAAAGCATCGACAGCGGAAAAGCTAAAGAAAAAATTGCCGCACTGGCCCGCATGACTCAGGAGGCCGCATGACCGAGACGGTACTAGACAGGATCAAAGCCTATAAACTGGAAGAAGTAGCTGCGGACAAGGCTGAGAAGTCCTTGGAAACACTGGAAAGTGAGGCACGGTTCGCACCCGAGGTGCGCGGCTTTGCCAATAGCTTGCAGAAAGCGACACGTCGCGGTTACGGCCTGATCGCCGAAGTCAAAAAGGCCAGCCCGTCCAAGGGTTTGATCCGATCGGACTTCGACCCGTCCGCGTTGGCGAAAGCCTACGAAGACGGCGGCGCGACTTGCCTGTCCGTATTGACCGACACGCCCAGTTTTCAGGGGGCTAAGGAGTATCTGACCGCAGCTCGCGCTGCGACCTCACTGCCAGCCCTGCGCAAAGATTTCATGTACGATCCCTATCAGGTGGTCGAGGCGCGCGCATTGGGGGCCGATTGTATTTTGATCATCATGGCCTCGGTCGAAGATGGTCAGGCGGCAGAATTGGAGCAGACGGCTTTTGACTGGGGCATGGATGTTCTGATCGAAGTGCACGACGAGGTCGAACTGGAACGTGCGACCCAGCTGAAAAGCTCATTGATTGGGATAAATAACCGTAATCTCAAGACCTTCGAGACTACCCTTGATACAACACGCCGCCTGTCCAAACTGGTTCCGGGTGGTCGAACTATCGTCTGTGAAAGCGGTCTAAGCACACCGGAAGATTTGGCCGATATCGCTCGTTATGGCGCACGGTGTTTCCTGATTGGGGAAAGCCTGATGCGTCAGGACGATGTATCTGCCGCGACCCGGCAATTGCTGGCAAACCCGCTGATACCCGGAGTGATGTAATGCCGCTGACCCATTTTGATGCGCAGGGCCAGGCCCATATGGTCGATGTCTCGGACAAGGCTGTTACGGACCGTGTGGCTGTTGCCGCGGGCCACATCAAGATGGCACAGGAAACCTTTGATTTAATTTCAGAAGGTCGCGCCAATAAGGGCGACGTTCTGGGCATTGCGCGACTAGCCGGTATCATGGGTGCAAAGAAGACGCCCGACCTGATCCCGCTCTGCCATCCTCTGCCGGTAACAAAAGTTGCAGTCGAATTGACGCTGGACACTGAATTGCCCGGCGTGCAGATCGAGGCAACCGTTAAGACCTCGGGTCAGACTGGGGTTGAAATGGAAGCGTTGACCGCCGTCTCTACTGCCGCATTGACTGTCTATGACATGACCAAGGCGGTTGATAAGGCGATGGAGATCGGCGGCATCCGTGTTCTGCTGAAAGATGGCGGTAAATCAGGGCGTTACGAAGCGACATGATTACTGTCGAAGACGCTCGGGCGCTGCTGTTTGATCTCGTTTCTCCACTCAACGCCGAAACGGTTCCTCTTGCCGAAGCTGCAGGGCGCGTGTTGGCACAGAATGTCAGCGCCACACGCGATCAGCCCCCTTTTGCTGCATCTTCCATGGATGGTTATGCCCTGAAATCGGCCGAGGTCGAACAGCACGCTATGTTCAAGGTTGTCGGCGAATCCGCAGCCGGGCGTCGATTTGAAGGCACCGTTGGACCCGGCCAAGCCGTTCGCATCTTTACGGGTGCACCGGTTCCTGACGGGGCGGATTTCGTTGTTATTCAAGAGGATACGGATCGACGTGGCGATCTGCTAACAATCACAGACGACCCCGGATCTAAAACGAACATCCGCCCTGCTGGTATCGATTTTACCGTAGGCACCAAAATTACAGCTCCACGTATTCTGCGCCCTGAAGACGTCGCGCTGCTCGCGGCAATGAACATCGCGGTGGTGCCAGTCAGACGTAAACCCGTGGTCGCACTGATCTCGACCGGGGATGAACTGGTGATGCCGGGCGAGACGCCCGGCCCGGATCAGATCATCGCCTCGAATACGTTTGGTCTGAAAGCGATGTTAGAGAACGCAGGCGCGCATGTTCGCGTTCTGCCCATTGCACGCGATACCGTCTCATCGCTTGGAACGGCGTTTGGGCTGGCTGACGGTGCGGATCTGGTCGTGACAATCGGAGGGGCCTCGGTCGGGGAATACGACCTGGTCGCCGACGTCTCACAGAATTTGGGGATGGAGCGGTCGTTCTACAAAATCCGCATGCGCCCCGGGAAACCTCTGATGGCGGGTCGGTTGGGTGACACAGCAATGGTTGGGCTACCGGGAAATCCTGTGAGTGCAATGGTTTGCGGCTATCTCTTTCTGATCCCCATGCTGCGCCGCATGATGGGCATCGAACAAGCTTTGAACCCATTCCAGCGCGCCAAGCTTGCCGAACCGATCGGCAAAAACGGTCCACGTGAACATTACATGCGGGCTGTCCTCAGTGACGATGGCCTTCGTGCCTGTTCCGATCAGGATAGCTCGCTTCTTAGCGTTCTGGCAAAGGCCAACGCGCTATTGGTCCGCGAGCCACATGATCCGGCACGCCCCGCAGGGGATCAGGTTCAGTACCTGCCGATTTAGGCCGCGCTCAAATCCGTTGACACAAAACGTGAACATGCGTAGAACAAAAGAAAACGCATAACCGACGAGGTGTGAGCAATGCTGACCAAGAAACAGTTGGATTTGTTGGAATTCATCCACAAACGCGTTCAAGCAGACGGTGTTCCGCCCAGTTTCGACGAAATGAAGGCCGCGTTGGATTTAAGATCGAAATCCGGCATTCATCGCCTGATCACGGCGCTGGAGGAACGCGGCTTTATCCGTCGCCTCGCCCACCGCGCGCGTGCGATAGAAATCGTGAAACTACCCGAAAGTCTTGGTGGTGAACCAACAGCTGCCTTCAAACCCCGTGTGATTGAGGGTGACAGACCCGAAGGCCCGCGCCCGGCAAACTTCGAACCGGTCACTGTGGATGCCTTGGAGTTGCCCGTTATGGGTCGCATCGCAGCTGGTGTTCCGATTGAGGCGATCAGCCATGTATCGCACCGCGTTGCCGTGCCAGGCAGTATGGTTTCGGGCAAAGGTGAGCATTATGCGCTTGAGGTACGCGGCGATTCGATGATCGACGCCGGTATCAATGACGGCGACGTTGTGGTGATCCGCGAAACCAAAGTGGCCGATAATGGCGATATCGTTGTGGCACTGGTCGAAGATCAGGAAGCCACGTTGAAACGGTTTTTCCGCCGCGGCAACGCTATCGCGCTTGAAGCTGCAAACCCCGCCTACGAAACCCGCGTGCTGCCCGAAGACAAGGTCAAGGTGCAGGGACGCTTGGTTGGGTTGATCCGCAGCTACTGATCCCTTTTGAAATTGCGGTTCTCGGTGATTGCCGGGGACCATAAGCGTTGGCCAATCGTCTCTTGGCTGGTTGTAATCCGATCATTTGATATCGCGAGGCTTCCGGTCTCTTTCAGCCTGTTCGGATCGAAAAGACCGCAATCCCCACTCAGGTTCAGATCAACGGCAGACACTACGATCTGGTGGCCTTGGCATTCGTCGAACCCCTGGGCCGCGCGCTTTCCGGTGATGTGGATCAATTCCTTGCCCTGCCAAGTGTAACGTTTAACCATATCCGCGCCATCGGGCCAACGGCTGGCCGCCTTCATCTGATCCACCCCGTCGCCGTCATTTTCCAACCATACCGTTGCGATGAACCCGCTGCCCTTTTCTTTGCTCAACGCACGGCCATTTTCCGACATGACGCCCACCAATCCACCTGAATCCGCAATCAGAACTTCGGGCCTATGCGCCTGTTCCCACGTTAGAAAAGCCGTTACAACCGGAATAATCCCAATCCATTTCGCGCGCCCTTGCCATAGCGCCAGCCATAAGGCCCCCAAAGCAATCATGGGCAACACGTAGTGCGGAGGGCTGACAACATAACCCTGCGCTCCATCAAGGGTCGACACATGTTGGGAAACAGTAAGGATCCACTTCAGCCCCAGACCCATGACATTCAACGCCACGCTCTCTAGCCCGAAGGGGGCCAAGAGCGCCGCGACAAAGGCAGCGGGTACTACAATTGTACCCATCACCGGAACAGAGAGCATATTGGCCAACAATCCATAGTGCGACATCGTGTTGAAATGCGCGGCACCGATCGGAGCAGTCGCAAGTCCGGCAATGGCAGACGACAATAACAACCCGGCTACAGGCTTCGTCCATTTCGACCCTGGCATAGGCCCATAGCCCCGCAGCTGTCCGAACACCGCCACAAGCGCGGTCGTTGCAGCAAACGACATCTGAAATCCGGGGCTCAACAGAGATTCGGGCCGCAATATCAACACGATCAACGCGGCAACGGCCACGGCGCGTAAAGAAATTGCGCGGCGGTCGATCAGGATCGCCCCCAGCATGACGCTGACCATGACAAACGCCCGTTCTGTGGCAACGTTTCCACCAGACAACATCAGGTAAATTACCGCTGCGACCAGCGCAAAACTTGCCGCCATCTTTCGCACCGGCAATCTCAATGCAACTTCGGGAATGGCAGACAGGCATAGCCGGAACACCAGAAAGACGAACCCAGTCAGCAACCCCATGTGAAGGCCAGAAATTGCTAGCAGATGCGCCAGGTTCGAGGCGCGCAGGGAATTTAGTGTCTCTTGTCCCATGCCACTGCGGTCTCCGGTCGTGACGGCGGCTGCAAACCCTCCGACCTCGCCGGGCAGGATCGCGCGAACCCTTTCTGAGATGGCCATTCGCAAGGCCGTAATCCGAACCCCTTCGGTTGCGTCAGTGGCTGGCGCAATGGTCATTACCGGCACCCTGGTATAGCCAACTGCACCCAATCCCTGAAACCAGGCATGGCGGCGGAAATCAAAACCACCGGGCTCGACTGGCCCTTGCGGTGGGGACAGGTGCCCTGTGGTCATGATCCTTTGGCCCGGCGCCAATGAGGCCGGCCCGCCATGCAGCGAAAGCCGGACGCGCTGCGGTCTGCGGTTCACGGGCACATCCCCTACACGCACCCGATCCAGCGTGACCCGCAACGCGTCCGACGCAGAGCGATCCATGGCTACGACCCGCCCCTCGATCGGGCCGTAATACCGCCAGGACAGGACCGGCTCTGCGACCGAGTGGGCCCGCGCTCCAGCCAGCATGAAGCCGGCTGCAATCAGCGCACCCCCCATTGCCAACGCCGCCCAACCGGTACGCCGCGCGCGACCAATCCAGACCAGCACCGCAACACCCAACAGAAGACAAGCATAGACGTGCCATTCCGGTTCAAACCGAAGGCTGAAATACAGGCCGATGCCAACCGCCAGACAAATCGGAGACCACTGAAACAGATACCCTGTCTGGTTCAGCAAAGCAGCGTCGACCCGTGCCAGAACACGCATGGTTGCCCCCGTCCTTCGGGCTCGTTAGACAGACGCCAAGCTATGCCAGACACGGTTACCAAAAGGTTAATCCACACAATGTCCGATCAGGTCGTCACCCGTTTCGCCCCCTCGCCCACCGGTTTTTTGCACATTGGCGGAGCCCGCACTGCGCTGTTCAACTGGCTTTTTGCCCGTGGACGTGGCGGTAAATTCCTGCTGCGGATTGAGGACACGGATCGTGAGCGTTCAACGCCCGAAGCGACAGCGGCCATTCTGCAAGGGATGAAGTGGCTCGGGCTTGATCATGATGGTGATGTGATCAGCCAGTTCGAAGGTGCCGCGCGTCATGCCGAGGTCGCGCATCAACTGCTGGCCGAGGGCAAAGCTTATAAGTGTTTTTCGACGCAGGAAGAGATCGCAGCCTTTCGCGAACAAGCCCGAGCCGAAGGCAAATCCACCCTGTTCCGCAGCCCCTGGCGTGACGCCGACCCGGCATCGCACACAGACGAACCGTTTGTAGTTCGCATCAAAGCGCCGCAGGACGGAGCCACCGTGATCCGCGATCAGGTGCAGGGCGATGTGACGATCCGCAACGACCAGCTGGACGACATGATCCTACTGCGCTCGGACGGCACGCCGGTCTATATGCTGGCTGTTGTGGTGGATGATCACGATATGGGCGTGACCCATGTGATCCGGGGCGATGATCACCTGAACAATGCCGCGCGCCAGATGATGATTTACGAAGCAATGGGCTGGGACGTTCCGGTTTGGGCGCACATACCGCTGATTCACGGGCCGGACGGTAAGAAACTGTCGAAACGTCACGGTGCGTTGGGCGCGCAGGAATATCAGGCGATGGGCTATCCAGCCGCCGGTATGCGCAATTATCTGGCGCGTCTGGGTTGGAGCCACGGCGATGACGAGTTCTTTACCGACGATCAAGCCAAAGAGTGGTTTGATCTGGACGGAATCGGCAAAAGCCCGGCCCGCTTTGATTTGAAAAAATTGGAGAATCTCTGCGGACAGCACATTGCGGTTTCGGATGACGCTGCGTTGCGGCGTGAAATCGAAGCGTATCTGGCAGCAGCTGGCCTTCCCACTCTCAGCCAGACACAATCCAGTGATCTGGAACGTGCGATGTATTGCCTGAAGGATCGCGCGCGAACATTCCCGGAATTGCTTGAAAAAGCTCATTTTGCGCTAATTTCCCGCCCGATCGAACCAGATGAGAAAGCGGCAAAGGCGCTGCAAAATGTATCCGACGGTATACTAAGAGAATTGACGCCGCATGTGCAAAATGCTAGCTGGTTGCGGAACGAACTGGAGGAAGCCCTCAACGCCTTTGCAGAGGCAAAGGATATCAAGTTCGGCAAGCTGGCCGGGCCCTTGCGGGCGGCTCTGGCAGGTCGAGCAGTGACTCCTTCGGTGTTTGACATGATGCTTGTGCTGGGGCGCGAAGAGACCCTGGCGCGGCTCTCCGACGCAGCGAAATAGTCCTGACTTAATTTTCAGGTAACGCTGCTCCGCTACGACCCGGTCAACACTTTGGTGCGTGACCGCAGACCGCGCGCAAGCCGTTCTCTCGGCGTGCTCATGAACGAAGAAGGGACAACAATGACCGACAGCCAAAAAACAGCCACTCTTTCCGTACATGGCGAAAATTACGAGTTGCCGGTTTACTCGCCAACTGTAGGTCCTGATGTGATCGACATTCGCAAACTGTACAGCGATGCGGGTGTGTTTACTTATGATCCGGGCTTTACGTCGACAGCCAGCTGCGACAGCACCATCACCTATATCGACGGTGATAAGGGCGAACTGCTGCACCGCGGCTATCCGATTGATCAGCTGGCCGAAAAATCGCACTTCCTCGAAGTCTGTTACCTGCTGCTGTACGGAGAGCTGCCGGTCGCAAAAGATCTGGAGAAGTTCGAAACCACGATCACCCGCCACACCATGATGCACGAGCAGATGCAGTATTTTTATCGCGGCTTCCGTCGCGACGCGCATCCAATGGCGATCATGGTCGGCGTCGTTGGCGCGATGTCGGCTTTCTACCACGACTCGACTGATATCTCAGATCCTCGCCAGCGTGAGATCGCATCGCACCGCCTGATCGCGAAGATGCCCACCATCGCGGCCTGGGCCTATAAGTATCACACCGGTCAGCCCTTCGTATATCCGCGCAACGATCTGGACTATGCCTCGAACTTCCTGCGCATGTGCTTCAGCGTTCCCGCCGAGGAATATGAGGTCAATCCGATCCTTAGTCGTGCGATGGACCGTATCTTTACCCTGCACGCGGATCATGAACAGAACGCGTCGACCTCGACCGTGCGTCTGGCGTCGTCATCGGGCGCAAACCCGTTCGCCTGTATCGCGGCTGGTATCGCCTGCCTCTGGGGCCCGGCCCACGGTGGTGCAAACCAGGCATGTCTGGAGATGCTGGAAGAGATCGGTTCGGTGGATCGCATCCCTGAATACATTGCCCGCGCCAAGGACAAGGACGATCCGTTCCGCCTGATGGGTTTTGGCCACCGCGTCTACAAGAACTTTGACCCACGCGCCAAGGTGATGAAGCAATCGGCTGACGAAGTGCTGGATCTTCTGGGTATTGAAGACAATCCAAAACTGCAGGTCGCAAAAGAGCTAGAGAAGGAAGCGCTGGAAGATCCATACTTCGCTGAAAAGAAACTGTTCCCGAATGTCGACTTCTATTCGGGCATCATTCTTGAGGCGATGGGCTTCCCAACCTCGATGTTCACACCGATTTTCGCCCTGTCGCGCACCGTTGGTTGGGTCAGCCAGTGGAAAGAGATGATCGCCGATCCTCAGAACAAGATCGGCCGTCCGCGCCAGTTGTATCTGGGCGAGACCATGCGCGATTACGTGGATATCGAAAACCGCTGATTGCTGACATTGAACGCAAAAGCCCCGGATCAGACTCCGGGGCTTTTTTCATAGAAGGCTTAGTTGATCGCCGATCTGAGTCGGTCGCGCGAACTGATCGCAGCACAGCGGGTGCGTTTTCGTCGCTAAGCCTAACCGTTTGACCGCCAGCTTGAAACGTTTGGCAATCAGACCGGCATATTCGCCCTCGCCCCGCATGCGATGACCCCAGCGCGGGTCATAGTCCCTGCCCCCGTGCATTTCGCGCAGCTTGGACATGATCTTTTCAGCGCGTGCTGGTTCATGATCGCCCAACCACTCTTGCCAGAGTTCAGAAACTTCGCGCGGCAGGCGCAACATGATCCAGCTTGCGGCATCAGCACCGGCCTCCCTGCCCGCTTCAAGCAAATGTTCCAACTCATGATCCGTCAATCCCGGTATGACAGGAGACGTCATCACCCGTACGGGAATGCCCGCTTTGCTCAGGCGTCGAATGACAGCCAGTCGCCGCTGGGGAGAAGGTGCGCGCGGCTCCATTCGGCGCGATAGATTGGCATCCAAAGTGGTGAGTGAAATCCCAACCCGCACCAAACCCTTTTCCGCCATGGGGGTCAGAATATCCAAATCCCGCTCGACCAGAGCACCTTTGGTCACGATGCCAATCGGATGGTTGAATTCCTGAAGGACCGAAAGACACTCCCTTGTAATGGAACGGGTTTTCTCAACCGGCTGATATGGATCTGTGTTTGTTCCCAAGGCAATCGGGGCCACCCTGTAGCTCTTGGACGCCAGTTCTTTACGCAGAATCTCCGCCGCATTTGGTCGCGCAATCAAACGAGTTTCAAAATCCAGACCTGGGGACAGCCCTAAATAGGCGTGAGTCGGGCGAGCAAAGCAGTAAACACAGCCATGCTCGCATCCGCGATACGGGTTTATCGAGCGATCAAAGGGCAAATCAGGCGAACGGTTGTAAGTGATCAGGCTGCGCGCGACCTCATCCCGAATATCGGTTCTCAACGGCGGCAGGTCTTCCTCGGTATCCCAGCCGTCGTCGCAAGGAACAGTATCGAAATGCTCGAACCGTCCGGCGGTGTTGGTGGAGACTCCACGGCCTCGGATATGCGATACAGCCATATTTGTTCTCGTTATGTTCCTTCCTGTCGGTATACCGCCTATCCAAAAATCCCGCAAGCGTACCAATCGGTTCCGAATAGATTTCAGCGACGTGGCCATTCGCGACCAAAATGAGCGAGATACAGGATCATCATGCAGATAATTCTGTCGAGTGACGCGAAAAATTACCGTATAGGTCGGTCCCGAAACCACTGAGGTCGCAATCGTCACAGTCAAACTGCGACGTTTTGGCCAAAACGGGAAAAATGCCACCACGGGCCGATGGCCCGCACAGCTCAGGGAAACGCCCCATGTCTGAAGAAGAAGACATCGTCCTGTCCGAACTGAATGACGACGAACTTGTCGAGCAAATGTTCGACGATCTTTATGACGGCCTGAAGGAAGAGATCGAAGAAGGTGTGAACATCCTGCTGGAGCGCGGATGGACGCCTTACGACATCCTGACCAAGGCTCTGGTCGGTGGCATGACCATCGTTGGCCACGACTTCCGCGACGGTATCCTGTTCGTGCCCGAGGTTCTGCTGGCGGCAAACGCGATGAAGGGCGGTATGTTCATCCTCAAGCCGCTGCTAGCCGAAACCGGTGCGCCGCGCGTGGGTAAAATGGTAATCGGCACCGTCAAAGGCGACATTCACGACATCGGTAAAAACCTCGTGTCGATGATGATGGAAGGCGCCGGCTTCGAAGTGGTCGATATCGGCATCAACAACCCGGTTGAGAACTATCTGGAAACACTGGAGGCCGAAAAGCCCGACATTCTGGGTATGTCCGCCCTGTTGACCACCACAATGCCTTATATGAAGGTTGTGATCGACACGTTGATCGAACAGGGCCTACGCGAAGAGTATATCGTTCTGGTCGGCGGCGCGCCGCTGAACGAGGAATTCGGCAAAGCCATCGGCGCAGACGCTTATTGCCGTGACGCGGCCGTCGCGGTTGAAACCGCCAAGGATTTCGTCTCGCGCAAGCACAACCAACTGGCCGGTTAACCGGACGCACAGCTTGTTCTGGGGCCGTCCGGGTTTCGGGCGGCCTTTTGTTACACCGACTGTCGCATAGATTCCGAGGGGCACCCAATGCAGCAGGATAAATTGCCAGACGACGCCAGCCTGACGACCAAGGGTTATGTATCCGATGAACAGGGACGCATCCTGTTGTTGGCCTGCGGTGCGCTTGCGCGCGAGATTCTAGACCTGAAGCAGCGCAATGGCTGGGATCACATGGTACTGACCTGCCTGCCCGCAATTTTTCATATCCAGCCTGACAAGATCATTCCCGCGGTGCGGGAAGCTGTCGCCAAACATCGCGACGACTATGACCAGATATTTGTTGTCTATGCCGATTGCGGTACTGGCGGCTTGCTGCAACAAGCTTGCGAGGAACTCGGCATCGAGATGGTGAAAGGCCCGCATTGCTATTCCTTCTTCGAAGGAAATCAGGCCTTTGATGCCCATGGCGACGAGGAAACCACTGCCTTTTATCTGACTGATTTTCTGGCCAGGCAGTTCGATGCCTTTGTGTGGAAACCCCTGGGGCTGGACCGACACCCCGAGCTGCTTAGCATGTATTTCGGCAACTACACCAAGCTTGTCTATCAGGCACAGATCGACGACCCGGACCTGACAGCCCGCGCCCGTGAATGCGCCGAGCGGATGGGTTTAGATTTTGAACGCCGCTTAACCGGCTACGGCGATCTGGAAACCACTCTGAGAGACTGGGCAACCCGCAAACCAAAAGACTGAATTAAATCAGGCGTTTTCCTGCGCCACTTCGCGGATACGTTCAATCATCGCCCGCAATCCGTTCGACCGTTGTGCGGACAGGTGATCGTTCAGACCCAGTCGAGCCAGCTCACCACCTGCATCCACCTTGGGAACTTCGCTGACGGGTAACCCATTATACAGGGATCGCAGTACCGCAATCAGGCCGCGCACGATCAACGCATCGCTGTCACCGTCGAACCGGAACACCCGGTTCTCGATGATCGGGTGCAGCCAGACCTGACTTGCACAGCCGTGGACTTTGGTGGCCGGCACTTTCAGCGCGTCGTCCAGCGGCTCCATCGCTTTGCCCTGGTCGATGACGTGGCGATACCGGTCTTCCCAGTCCTCCAGAAACTCGAAATCCTCGACGATCTCTTCAAAGGCAGGCGTTGCCATGTCGCGGCGGTCCTTTCATTGCATTCACAATTGTGAACTATGCCTCTGATCTATGCCTGTCCACCCCCCTGCGTGGCTTTTCAAGCAGCAGAAATTGCGATAACCCATTGCAGGACTTACTGCTCTGAACGTTGGAACCATGCAAAAATCTTTTACTGTTATCTTGGTTGCCACCCTGACCCTGTCAGCTTGCAACAGCTGGCGCGAGTCACGGGTGAACCCGTCCAACTGGTTTGGTTCCAGCACGCCAGCCGCTCCGACGGAATCAGTGGTCAATGATGCCAATGCTCTGGTGCCCGACACCCAGGAAGGCGGCGGCCTGTTCTCAAGGTCTGCTCCCGAAGATACCAGCGTTCCAATCGCCAAGATTGACGAACTGCGGATCGACCCGACACCGACAGGTGCGATCGTTTACGCGTCGGGAACTGCAATCCGCCAAGGCGCGTATAATGCCCGACTGGTCCGCGTGGACAGCGAAGAGAATCAAGAAAACAGTGTTTTAGAGTTTACTTTCCGGGTAAATTATCCCGCGCGGGCCACCAATACCGGCACCGAACGGTCCCGCAAGGTGTCCGACGCCATCAATATCAGCCAGGATGACCTGCAAAATACCCGTCTGGTGCGGGTTGTGGGGCAGCAGAACGCATTGGAATCGCGGCGCCGTTAGTGGGTGCTACAGCGACACGACCTTGACGTTCTGGCCTTTGGCCGCCAGCGCGATCTTACCTTCGCAAAGTTTCAAGGCGTCTTCGCCGAACACCTCGAACCGCCAACCTGACATCGCAGGCAGTTCCCGCTCACCCGCTGCGATCTGATCCAGTTCCGAGCTGGTGGCAATCAGCTTGGCCGCCACGCCCGAGCTTTCGGTTTTCGATTTCAGCAGCACCCGCAGCAAATCCGCCAGTGCCGGGTTCACCTTCAGTTTGTCCCGGCTGTTGTCGACTTGCGGCAGCTGATCTGCAGGGCAATTCACCCCTTTTTTGACGGCGCTTAGAATACCATCGGCAATCGCGCCCTTGCGGGCCTCGCGCAGCAACAAGCGCGAGCCGCCCAGATCCGAGGGCGATTTGGGCTTGGTTGAAGCCAGCTCGATCAGCGCATCATCCTTGAAAACCCGACTACGCGGAACGTTGTTTTCCTGCGCATAAGCCTCGCGAAACTGCGCCAATTCCCGCACCACCGCCAGAAACTTGGCCGAATTCGTCCGGGTTTTCACACGTTTCCAGGCGTCTTGGGGTCGAATGTCATAGGTCGCGGGCTGGGTCAGCGTGCGCAACTCCTCGGCCACCCAATGACTGCGCTGCGTTTTTTGCAGTTGCGCTGCGAGGTATTCATAGATTTGGCGCAGATGGGTGACATCCGCCAGCGCATAGGTCTTTTGCGCCTCAGACAGCGGGCGGCGGGACCAATCGGTAAAGCGCGAGGTCTTGTCGACCCCCTGCTTGCAGATCTTGCGCACCAGCGTTTCATACCCCACCTGTTCGCCAAAGCCGCAGACCATCGCCGCAACCTGCGTATCAAAAAGCGGATTTGGGAAGACGCCAGCCTCGACCCAGAAAATCTCAAGATCCTGACGCGCGGCATGAAAAACCTTGACCACATCGTCGTTACCGAACAGCTCATAAAGCGGGTCCAGAGACAATCCATCTGCCAGCGGATCGACCAGAACCGCGCTGTCTTCGTCATCAGACGGAACGGCCAACTGTATCAGGCAAAGCTTTGAATAATAGGTCCGTTCGCGCAGAAACTCGGTATCTACGGTGACATAGTCATATTCCGCCGCGGCCTTGCAGAAATCGGCCAGCTCTTGCGTCTTTGTCAGGGTTTTCATGCGCGGTGCTGTTCTTGCTCTTGTTTTCTTCGGCTTATCGTCTCTTCCGTACCTAGCCGTAGTGCAGACCATAGGCCGAATTTAACACGCGTGTAAATCACCCTGGGGCGTTCAGGGCAGCAACACCGGAGTCCGGTCGCCACTGGCGTAACGGCGCAACACTACAGGATAAAGTTTGTGCTCCCAAACCAGCACACGGGCAGCCAAGGCGTCGGGTGTATCGCCGGTATCAATGTTCACTCGCGCCTGCCCCAGGATCGGGCCGTCATCCAGCGCTGCCGTAACCTCGTGAACCGAACATCCATGTTCGGCATCCCCGGCCTCGATCGCGCGGGCATGGGTGTTGAGGCCTTTGTATTTCGGCAGCAATGAAGGGTGGATATTCAGCATCCGACCCTGAAACCGTGAAACGAAATCACCGGTCAGAACGCGCATGAACCCCGCGAGGCAGACGATATCCGGTTGCGCCTCTTCTAGCGGTTTCAGCAGTTCCTCCTCAAACGCGGCGCGGTCACCTTTGAACGGACGATGATCCACCGCGGCCGTCGGGATGCCGCGGTCTGCGGCCTTTTTCAGCCCTCCCGCCTCGACGTCATTCGACAGAACCAGACATGGGCGTGCCGGGTGATCGCCGACCATGCTGTCGACCAGCGACAGCATGTTGGACCCACCCCCCGAAATCAGGATGGCGACGCGCTTGTGACTCACAACAGTTTGCCCGAATAGGCCATGCCGGGCGTGTAGGTCACGGTGCCGATGCGAGCAACTGTTTCTCCAGCCCCGGCCAGCAGTGCGGCCAGTTCATCGGCGCTGTCTTCGGCACAGACGACAACCATGCCGATGCCGCAATTGAAGGTCTTCAGCATCTCGGCCTCGACGATCCCGCCGGTTTCCGCCATCCAGCGGAAGACGGGCGGCAGGTCCCAGGCGTTCAAGTCGATCTCGGCACCCAGCCCTTCGGGCAGCACGCGTGGCAGGTTTTCGGTCAAGCCGCCACCGGTGATGTGGGCCAGGGCATGTACGCCCCCCCCTGCCCGGATCGCCTGCAGCGCGGGTTTTATATACAGCCGCGTTGGCGTCAGTAGTGCCTCACCCAGCGACCCGTCACTAAAGGGCGACGCCGCTTCCCAGCCCAGACCCGAGATCTCAACCAGTTTGCGCACCAGCGAATAGCCGTTGGAATGCACCCCGTTCGAGGCCAACCCCAGCAATACATCGCCCTGCTGTACGCCCGCAGGCAGATGCGCCCCACGCTCCATCGCGCCGACCGAGAACCCGGCCAGATCAAAATCACCATCGGGGTACATACCCGGCATCTCGGCCGTCTCGCCCCCGATCAGGGCGCAACCGGACTGCACACAGCCCTCGGCAATGCCTTCGATGATCCGTGCGGCGGTGTCGGTGTCCAGCTTGCCGGTGGCGAAATAATCGAGGAAGAATAGAGGCTCGGCCCCCTGACAGATCAGGTCGTTGACGCACATCGCCACCAGGTCGATGCCCACGCCGTCAACCACGCCGGTATCAATGGCAATTCGCAGCTTGGTACCTACACCATCTGTCGCGCCAACCAGAATCGGATCCTGATATCCGGCGCCTTTCAGATCGAACAAGGCGCCAAACCCGCCCAGACCGCTCATTACGCCAGAGCGGTTGGTGCGCTTGGCCGCAGGCTTGATCCGGTCGATCAGAGCGTTCCCCGCATCAATATCAACGCCTGCATCGGCATAGGTGATTCCGTTCTTGCCCGTCGTCATGGCCAGCCCCTTATGAATGGTTCCCGCGCGGGTTAGTCGATTGTTGGGCATGTTGCAACGGTCAGGCTTGACGCGGCCGTTCACCGTGATACTCAAAGCGCTCAGGCGGGCCTGTAGCTCAATTGGTTAGAGCAGAGCGCTCATAACGCTTTGGTTGCGGGTTCAAGTCCTGCCGGGCCTACCAAAAACCGCAAAATGCCTTTTAAAGTTAACGACCGGGTGCCCCACGAATCCACTCCGGTGACCCATATGTTTTCAATGGGTTACAAGACAAGTGTTCCACGATTTTCAGTATTTCGTCACCGATTCCAGTTCAGGCCATTCCGGCAGTTTTTCGGTGCCGGGACATCGTGGCGCGCTAGCCATTCCCTGATCGCGGCCCAAAGATCCTGCGGTTTAGCTGTGAAGCGCATCGCCTGCAATTCTGCGATGGCGATTTCAAGTTGTCGCCACCATTGGATCTTGAGTTTTAGCCCGTGAAGCTTGGCCCAGGCACGCACCGCAGCTTGCCAGACATCGACCCGGAGGGCTTCAGTTCTTTATGGAGATTAAACGGGATTCGCTTGGGCCAGGTATTCATACAAACGATATGTACGCGGCGCGAAGTAGCGACAAGAGAAATTGTTTGATGCGAGGTAGCGAGACACAAATCTCATTGTTGCTCAGACTTCCCGATTTTTGAGAAACAAGCTGTTCCTTTTGGTGAACTTTCGAAAGTCTGCTGTGGGCCCACTTTGACCGATGATGCGCGATGCCCCAATGACAGCAATGCGCAGAAAGCCGACTTTGCAAAGTTTAGCTAGCGGCCCTGAGCCGACCTTGCGCACGGTCTTCAAATGCTGCGGTCGCAGCCAGCATTCCGGATTTTAGCTGCAACCGCAAAATCGCAATCAGTTTGGAGGTCGGGACAGCGGACAAAACCCCAGCATGTCTCACCGACGCCTGATCGTTTTCTCTATTACGTCGTAGGGCAATTCACGCTCATCATAAACACCGATAAAAATACCGACATCGGCCGCACTCCCATCTCGCTTCTTCAGCAACGTGTCATTTGAAACCGTTGTACGTTGCGATGGACGGCGCGCCCATTCTGACAAGCGCTTCATGAACATGTTGATCACCTCGGCATGGCCCAAGTCGGCACCGAGATCATTCAACTCTTTAGGGTCGTTTTTCAGGTCGAACAATAACGGGCGAAACCCACCATCGGCAAAGATGAATTTCCAATCCTTATCCGCCAGCATGAACAAGCGTGCCTGTTTGGGGTCAAGGCCCAGAGCCGCGGCTTCGGGCGTGGCGGAATAGTCATATTCGCTAACCACATACTCGCGCCATGCCTCGGGGTTTTGGCCATGCAGGAACGGCAACAGCGAGCGGCCTTCGATAATGTGATCCGGGACATCGCCACCTGCCAGATCAACAAATGTTGCCGCCAGATCAATACTTTCGACCAGCGCGCTACAAACAGTGCCACGTGTTGTGTCTGCTTCTTGTGACGGATCATAGATGATCAGTGGAACGCGCACTGACGGATCATGGAAGAGATCCTTTTCACCCATCCAATGATCACCAAGGTAGTCCCCATGGTCGGAGGTCACGACGATCATCGTATCTTCCATGTGACCATTTTCATCTAGCCAATTGAACAGGCGACCCATCTGATCATCAGCCTGTTTGATCAGCCCCATATAGGCGGGTATCACCTTTTCACGCACGCCCGGTTTGCTAAAGGTTTGGCCGATTTCGTTCTGCATGAATTGTTCATAGACAGGGTGCGGATTCTGTAATTCGCCATCCGAGCGGACCACCGGCAAAACATTCTCTGCCGTGTACATGTCATGATACGGCGCTGGAACAATGTAAGGCCAGTGCGGCTTGATATAGGACAGGTGGCACATCCATGGCCCAGCGGAATTTGCATCCTGCGTTTTGATAAATTCAATCGCCTGTCCCGTCAGCCACGGCGTTTCGCTATCTTCTTCCTTTATGTTTGCAGGCTTATCAGCGTGCCGCAAAAACCAACCCGAAGCGACACCACCATCTTCATCAACCCCGGCATTGGCATTTTGCTGCCAGGGGTTTTCAGCCTCATACCCCTGCCCTTTCAGATACTCGTTATAGGGCGAACGTCTTTTGTCATAGAAGCCTTGCGGCCCCTCACCCCATAAGCCGTCATCACGGAGGAAGACATCAAAACCACATTCCGCGACACGTGCTCCGATGACGCCATCGCGCGAAATGCCCAGACGGTCCATCCCTGCCTGATCCACACTCATATGCGTCTTGCCGATCAACCAACTATCCATCCCACGTTCGCGCAGATGATCGCCCAGAGTGACCTCTCCAACCTTGAGCGGGAAATTATTCCAGGCAGCGCCGTGGCTGTGTACGTAACGCCCTGTGTAAAAGCTCATTCTTGAGGCACCGCAGATGGGCGATTGAACATAGCAATGGGAGAACCGCACTCCCTTGCCCGCAAGCGCATCCAGATGAGGCGTGTTCAAACTCGGATGTCCGGTGCAGCTCAGGTAGTCGTACCGAAGCTGATCGAACATGATAAACAGGATGTTCTTGGCTTTTCTAGTCATGTCGCCTTAACCACCCCGTCATTCATCCATTTATCGAACTGTTTGAGTACAGCATCGCAGAAGGCGTCGTCATTGATATGAGCGCCGATTTCAGTAGTTGATGCAACCGCAGGCATCACGTTGCGGGCCTCGTCAACCATTTCGGCAAGCGCTTCCGGGTCATGCGCTTCCTGACCTTCACGATCCCATTCCTCAACTCCGCCGGTGGGCAGGAAAAAATGGGTTGGGCCGGCAGCCTGTTTCAGACGACCAGCCATTTCCCGAATAGCGGCGCGCCGCTCTTTTGCATTGAACACCGCACTTTTGATCAGGCGATTATGTTCGTGGAACGGACGGTCGGCATATTGGTCGGGAATGTCCTGCCAACCGGCAAAATCCAAAAGATCTAGCGCGCCTGGGGCCACCATTTGCGGCACGCCCGCGCGCCCGGCATTTGTCAGCCGATCCTGCCCCGAGGACACCAGCGAACCTGCGAGCATGTTGGCAAATTCCTGCATGCAGAAATCCATTACACAACAGAACGCGCCCTCACCCGCAAGCTTCTCAAATGCCATACCGCCCATGCCCGTTGAATGAAACACGGCCACTTCGTATCCCCGTTCTTCCAAAGCAGGTTTCAAAGTTTTCATATAACGCAGGCAGGATGAGCCCAACGAAGTCATTCCGATCATCGGGCGATCGCGCTGAGGGCGTTGAACTGCGCGGGCTGCGCCTAAAACAGCGCCTGCGGCCTGACTTAGCGATGAGCGGCAAACCGAGTTCATACCATAAAGCCCGCCCGCCCACAGGATCATCTGAATATCCGGCGCCAAACGGTGCGGCGGAATCAGCGGTGAAAAACTGACGGTGGAGACGATATATTTCGGCACGCCCATCGGCAAAGCTTGTGCACAATCCAGCGCCAGATCGGTGCCCATCGTGCCACCAGTCGCGAGCATCCCATCAAATTTGCCGTCGGCGTAGACTTGTGCCACAAGCGTTGCTGCGCCCTGCGACATCACGCGAAAAGCCTTGTTTTCGTCACCGAGCGCGATCACCTCATCTATGGTCATACCACCGGCCGCGGCCACATCATGTTTGGAAATGTCTGTGGGCGCGGTTGGATCCCCAAGAACCGAGACGTCCATGGTCAGCACGTTGCCACCCTGCGCAGTGATGCATTCTTCGATGTAGCGCATCTCGGGGTCTTTGGTGTCATAGGTGCCGATCAGCAAGATAGTCTTTTCGCCCATGGTAATCTTCTCCTTGCAGGCTATCGTCTTACAGCTGAATCCAGGCTGTTTTCAGATCGAGATACTTTTCCATTGCGTGCAAAGACTTGTCGTGGCCGTTGCCCGACTGCTTTACTCCGCCCAAAGGCACTGTGCCGTCCGCGCCGCCATAGGTATTGACGTGAACGACGCCAGAGCGGATGCCCGCCACCATGCGATGCGCACGGCTCAGGTTTGCAGTCCACACGCCCGAGGCCAATCCATAAACGCTGTCATTTGCCAGGCGCAGTGCCTCATCTTCGTCTCTGAACGATGTCACGGCCAGAACCGGACCAAAGACCTCATTGCGGAACAGATTGTCGGTCGGTTTGACCCCGTTCATTACAGTGGGTGCCATATAATAGCCGCCCGTTTCCGTCAGAATTCGGTCACCGCCGGCACGGCGCTCAGCACCTTCCGCTTCGGCTTGGGCGACGAATTCCAGATTGCTTTCCAATTCCGGCAATGAGTGCACTGCCCCGATCTGAGTGCTCAAATCCAGCGGATCGCCGACGCGGAAGGCCTGCGCGTGTTTAACGATCTCGGCGACGAAATCTTCGTGAATATCCTCCTGAACCAGCAAGCGCGATCCCGCGACGCAAATCTGACCTGAATTTCGGAAAATACCTGCGGCGGAGACCTTGGCCGCCTGCTCGAGATCGGGGGCGTCGTTGAACACGATGTTGGGGGACTTTCCGCCAAGCTCCAAGTAGCAGCGTTTCAAATTCGAGCGCGCGGAATATTCCAGAAGCCGCCGCCCTGTCGCACCCGAGCCGGTAAAAACCATGATGTCTACATCCATCGACAGGGCCAGTGTTTCACCAACCACGCTGCCTTTGCCTGTGACGACATTTAGGACACCGTCCGGCACACCTGCCTCAAGCGCCAATTCCGCCAATCGCAACAGTGATAGCGAGGCCGATTCCGCAGGTTTCAACACCACCGAGTTACCCGCAGCCAGCGCCGGCGCGATCTTCCACGCACCTATCATCATCGGCATGTTCCACGGCACAATCGCCCCCACAACGCCGACGGGCGCGTGATGCACAAGACCCAGCACATTTTCAGCTGTGGGCGCAATCTGACCATAGATCTTGTCAATGGCCTCGCCATAATAGCGGAACGTGCCCGCAGCCGACATCGGCTCGGCCTTCATGGCCATATTGATCTCAGTGCCGTTGTCCCGCACGCCCAGAACGGCCAGTTCCAAAGCGTGTTTTTCAATCAGATCGGCCAGTTTCAACAACACCTTCTTGCGTACAGAAGGTGCAGCCCGCGACCAGCGTCCGTCTTCAAACGCCGTGCGGGCCGCCGCAATAGCCCGCTCCATATCTTCGGGCGTGCCCTCGGCAATTTGAGTTAGAACCTGACCGTCAATTGGAGAAATGACATCCAGTTGCCCACCTTCCGCTGCGGCCTCGTGACGCCCGTCAATCAGAAGGCTCCGGGCCTGTACGGGCTGACCACGTAGCGCGTCGATGGCAAATTGATCCATAGGTCGCTTATCCTTGCTGGTTCGGATTATCGGAATCCACGGGTTGCATCGTAGGTTCCGGCCGCAGTTTGTTTTTGAATTCGAAATACAGCGTTCGGCAGTGCAGGATCAGGATCAGAACGATCAGGCCAAACAGAATGGCCGCGATGGGCCGGTCGATGAAGTCGAGCGGCGTTTTGACCCGTGCCATTGCGCTGCGCAACTTGGTTTCCATAATCCCGCCAAGAACCATGCCCAAAATGATTGGAACAATCGGCAGGTCCAGCCGTTTTAGGATCAGCCCAAAAACCCCGAACCCGGCAGCAATGGCACAATCTGTGATCGAGTTGCGCAGGCTATAGACCCCCACGAATGCCAAAATCAGGATCATGACACCAAGGAACCGGGTCGGGATCTGGATAATCTTCAGCAGCAGGTTCGTCGAAAACAACAAGAACACAAGAACGATCACGTTAAGCAGGATCAGCGCCATATACAGGGCCAATACGAAATCCATCTGGTTTTCGAACAGCTGGGGTCCGGGGATCACGTTGTGGACATAAAACACGGAAAGCATCATCGCCGTCAGCGCCTCGCCAGGAATACCCAGAGCCAGCAGAGGAATCATCGCAGCGCCTGGAACGGCGTTGTTCGCCGCCTCGGACGCCACAAGGCCCTCGGGTGAGCCATCACCAAACTTTTCTGGGTTTTTTGACGTTTTTTGAGCATAGGTGTAGGACAAAAATTGCGATGTAAACTCGCCCGTACCCGGCACCATGCCCATGAAAACACCGATACTTGAGGACACGGTAGCAACGCGTTTCACGCCCAGGAGTTCTTTGAGACCGGCAAAAATATTGCCACTTACATGGGTGTCGCCTGGCGCGTGGTTCTTTTCCAATAGCAGCAGAAATGCCTGGCTAATCGCAAACAGACCCAGCACGACCACAATGAGATCAATACCCGAAGCCAGCCAACTTTGATCAAAGGTAAACCGGCGGGTGTATTTCACGGGCTCCAGCCCCACCGAATTCAGAAAAATACCGAAGGCCGCCAGCATACCAGCGGCAAAAATCTGCCCCCGATGGGCCAGCACAACCAGAATGATGCCCAATAGCGCGGCCAGAAAAATCTCGCGGCTGCCGAAATGTGGGGCAACAAGGGCAAGAACCGGTGACAACACCATCAGACAGATAATCGCAAACACTCCCCCGAAGAACGAGGCCGAATACGCCAGAGACAGCGCACGGTGGCCCTGCCCCCGTTTGGTCATGGGATATCCGTCATAAGTGGTCAGCGCGTTCACCGCTGTGCCGGGGGTGTTGATCAGAATCGCGGGAATGGCTCCGCCATACATAGACGAGCCGTAAATACCCAATAACAGGGTTAGTCCTACGATAGGCTCGAACGCAAAGGTGGCAGGCAACAGGATTGCGATGGCCACCGCCGCACCCACGCCGGGCAATGCACCGATGATGACGCCGCCGATCGAACCGATCAGCAGGGCGACGATTACCTGCCATTGCAGCAGGATAGAAATGCCGGAGAGAAGCGTTTCCATAGTGGCCCCTTACAGATAGGTCAGCGCAAAGGCGCGCACGGAATCCGGAAGGTATTCATAGACCGCTCCGGCGGGGATTTTGACCTGAAGAAAGCCACGGAAAACGATGGTGACCACAAAGCCAAAAAACGCAGCTATTCCGATAGCATTTGCACCACGAAACCCTACACGAAGGGTCAGGAAGACTGCGAACAACATGGTTGAGGGCAGATATCCCAACTGCGGAACCACCAGCACATAGATCAGGAAATAGGCAACATATTCGAACGACCGAACCCAGAACCCGACCTCGGTCCAGCGGCCGCTGATCCGGTCTGACAAGGCCGAGCTAAGCCAATGCAGAAACCCGAACACCACCATGCACCAGATTGCAATTGTGGGCCAAAGACCCGGCTGCGCGAACCATTTGGTTCGTTTGACGACCTTGGTCTGATCACCCAGCTGGGACAACAGAAACACCGCGAATGCCAGAAACAGTACGGCGAAAACGACATCGCCGGGTCGGCGATATCTTTTGAACATGTCCTGTAAAGTCTTTGCAATCATCGTTTCCTCCCAACCTGAAAGAGGCGTGAGGCTGTACCCCACGCCCGATCTGGACCTTACTCGCCCAGAATTTCTTCAATCTTAGCGAAAGAGGATTTGTCTTGCTCAATCTGAGCATTGGATGCGTCTGGGTCCTGCCAGTAGATCAAAGCACCGGTTTCCTCAGCAAGCTGCTTGGCCTTGTCCGACTGCACCGCCTTTTGTGCTGCTGCGGTGATTTTTTCGCGTGCCTCGGGTGGAGTATCTTTGTGAACGAACAGACCGTTCCACAATGCCAGCGGCAGATCCGGGTTGAGCTCGACGATCGTCGGCGTATCGGGGATCAGCGAAATCCGCTCGCCACCAATGCTCGCCAGAATGTTCACGTCGTCCAGGCAAGGTAGAACAAGTTGCAACGTGGTGTTGATGACGTCCACGTCACCCGATGCCAGCGTGTTGCAATCCAACGCGTCAAAGGCTGCTTCACTTGCAAAATCAAATCCGCTGCTTACAGCAGCAGCAAAGGTGACCTGCGTGGGCGGCAAGACCGAGCCGAAATGACCAAGCGCCAAATCGTTTTCCTTGCCGTGTTCCGCCAGTTCTTCCCAGTTCGAGAACGGCGCATCCTTGCTGGATGCGATTACAAATGGGTAAGTCAGAAAAATACCGATCGGATCAAACGGGTTCGGGTTCAGTTCAGGGATACCGATTTCCGGTCCAATGACCGGTACACCTATGACAAAAGAGCCGATGGTGTATCCGTCCGCCGGGGCGGTGGCGACTTCGACTGCACCTGGGAACGGACCGCCGCCGCCGCCGGGCTTGTTCACGACCGCGGCCGGGACGTCGTACATGGCTTGAAATTCGTCCGCGATCATTCGCGTCAGCACGTCCTCAAGATCGCCCGGAGGCCATGGAACCACGAAGGTTACCGGCTTCTCTGGATACTCTGCCAGTGCAGCGGTTGCTGACGCTACAAATGCGGCGGTTGCTAGAAATTTCCTCATTGACACCTCCCGTTAGTGGTTCAATAAATGAACCTCGTTAACGATATTAATGTTGCGTTGTTAAGTTATTTCTGTCAAGTATAACCTGACCGGGAGGAGGCAAAACACATGGGCACCGCACTTAATGCCTTGAAAATGCTAGAGTACTTTTCAAGCTCTCAGCCGGAAATCGGGCTGAGTCACATTGCGCGCCTGGCTGGTTTGAACAAGGCGACCGCCCTCCGCCACTTACGAGCACTGGAAGAGTTCGGCCTAATCGAGCAGAATCCGCAGACGAAATCATATGCCATCGGACCAGCGGCTCTACGGTTGGCCGCCCTGCGCGAAATTGCCAAGCCCGGCCTTGATGGTGCACGCCAAAAAATGCAGGCCGCGATGCATGAGGTTGGCGAGAGCCTGCACCTTACCCTGCTTGAGAAAGACACTCTACAAACCGCGTTGGTGGTTGAAACCACGCAGCACAGCGTTCGCGTAAGTCTCGACCCTAGCGAAATTATTCCGGTCAACGCGACTGCTTCGGGATTATGCATGCTGAGCTTCGGTCCCGCTTTCCTTCTGGAACGCTTGGAATCCGACACACTCACCCGATTTACCGAGGCAACAATGACGGACCCAGAGATTATCCGTGACCGGGTTGCACAAATCGGTCAGGCGGGCTGGGCCAATAGTAATGGCAGCTATGAAGATGGTGTCTTCGGATATGCGGCGCCTATCTTCGGTATTGATCAGATCGCGATTGGAACCATTGCGATTGCCGTTCCCGAAATTCGTGCAACCAGCGCGCGGCAGCCGCTGATTTTGACCTCACTCCACACTCTTTCGAAAGAACTGACCGCAAACTTTGGCGGCCAGATGCCCGAAACTTTTCCAACCGAATTCCACCCATGATTGACGGGCGGACTAAATCTCCGGAGACACACTACATGAAAGACTCCAACTTTCTGAAGGAAAACAACGCCCGACATTTCTGGCAACCAATGGCGCACCCGGCCGACAGCCAGAAAAACCCGCCGACCATTCTGACCGGAGGTGAAGGGGTCAGCATCATTGATGTAGATGGTCACAAGGCGCTGGATGCAGTGGGTGGCTTATGGAACGTCAATCTGGGCTATTCCTGTGATCCGGTAAAGCAGGCCATCACCGATCAGCTGAATGCGCTACCCTATTATTCAACCTTTCGCGGCACCAGCAACGACAAGGCGATCGAATTGTCTTATGAGCTGGCGCAGTTCTTTGCAGCTGACGGATTGACCCGTGCATTCTTTACTTCGGGTGGATCGGATTCGGTTGAGATCGCGCTGAAACTTGCACGTCAGTTTCACAAAGTTCGAGGCGAGGCTGGCCGTACCAAGTTCATCAGCTTGAAACAGGGCTATCACGGCACCCACTTCGCGGCTGCTTCGGTCAATGGCAATCAAAAGTTCCGCGCGGCTTATGAGCCAATGATGCCGGGCTGTTTCCACGTGCCCGCGCCCTGGACCTATCGCAACCCGTTCGACGAGACGGACCCCGAGCGTCTTGCGCAGCTTTGCGTAAAAGCGCTGGAGGCCGAAATCGCATTCCAGGGTGCAAACACCGTCGCCGCATTTATTATGGAGCCAATCTTGGGCGCGGGCGGAGTGATCCCGCCGCACAAGAGCTTTATGCCCATGGTGCGTGAGGTCTGCTCGAAGCACGGAATTCTGCTGATTTCCGACGAGATCATTACTGCCTTTGGGCGTACAGGCAGCGAAAGTGGCGCGCGGCATTGGGGAGTGCAACCCGATATCATGACAACAGCCAAGGCCATCACAAACGGCTATTTCCCTTTCGGTGCGGCTATGATCTCTGGCGCGGTTGCGGAGGTGTTCGAAAGCGACACTACCGGCAGAGCCTCTGTCGATCAGGGCTACACCTATTCCGGACACCCGGTTGGCGCGGCCGCAGCCTTGGCCACGCTGGCCGAGATCAACCGCCTACAGGTATGGAAAAACGCAGCTGCACGGGGGGATGAATTGTTTGCCGGTCTAAAAAAACTGGCCGACAAATACAACGTAGTCGGTGACGTGAGAGGGGGTGAAGGCCTGATGTGCGCGCTCGAGCTGGTTTCGGACCGTGCGACCAAGGCGCCAATTGCCAAACATCTTCCGCTGCAGGTTCAAAAAGCAACTTATGAAGATGGCGTTATGGTCCGTGTATCTGGAAACAACATCATATTGTCTCCGCCGTTGGTCATCACGTCTGATGACGTAGCCAAGATCCTGTCCGCCCTGGATACAGGACTAGCGAGCCTGTAGTGATCACGCTGACCCCGATTTTGAAGGTCGGGGTCAAACCTTTACGGCCTGCAATTCCTCAAGTAGATCCAGCAGATTGTCGATTTTTTCCTGTCCCATTTGCGCCTCGATTGTATTGTGAATCGCCAGCGAGGTCGCAAGGTTCTCTTCAAGAATTTGACGCCCCTCATCAGTGATCTTCACCATGGTGCGGCGCTTATCCGTGCTGCCCTGACGGCGGGATATCTGCCCATCAGTCTCCATCGTGCGTAGAATTCGTGTCAGGCTGGGCAGCAAAAGGCAGGCCTCATTTGCAATAGTGCTTTGTTCCACTTCGCCCATTTCGTCCAGAACACGAAGGATACGCCACTTTTGCTCGGTCAGCTGTATGCCCTGTAGCATATCCCGAATTGGGGCCATAACGGTTTCGCGTGCGCGCAGCAGAGCGATCGGAAGAGCGCGAGAGGTTCTCGTTGTATGGCTTTGTCGGTTCATTCCAGCCTTCTAGAACGCCATTTCACGAATTGCAAAGATTAACAAAGCAAGTTCTTGACGATCGCGATACAATTTACTAAACATGTTAAGTAGTAAAGGAGAGGTCATGCCACACTTCCACGTCGAATACTCCGGCAATCTGGACGATCGGATCGATATCGGTGGCTTGTGCGAATGTATACGAGACACCGCTGCGGGGATTGAGGCTTTTCCAATGCCGGGAATCCGCGTCCGCGCCACGCGTGTTGACTATTTTGCCATTGCGGATGGAGATCCCAAGCATGGCTTTGTGGACATCTCAATCCGCCTGCGCGCTGGCCGTCCTGACGACGTTAAGAAGGACGCAACACAGCGTATCTTTGACGCGGTTGAGGCGTATCTGGAACCGGCCTTCTCGAAACACTCTATCGCGCTTTCACTAGAGATGCGTGACATCGACCCAGACCTTTCGCCCAAGACCGGCACAATCCGGAATCATTTGGCTGCGACAAAGCAGGAGACCTGACGCATGAGCGTACTGGATACGAATATCGAGAAACTGGCAGGCTTTCTGGCCCGGTTCAAAGAAACGGGCATCAAGAACCGTATCGCAGGCGAAGACCGGGATGGCGCAGCTGGCGTTTTCCAATCCACCTCTCCGGTGGACAAATCAGTAATCTGCAACGTTGCGCACGGTACGTCCGACGATATCGACGCGGCGGTCGAAGCGGCCCATGCTGCCTTTACTGAATGGCGCGACATGCCCGCCACCGAACGCCGCCGGATCCTGCTAAACGTTGCCGATGCGATCGAAGCCCGGGCAGAAGAAATTGCGCTGTGTGAATGTTGGGATACGGGCCAAACATTACGGTTCATGTCCAAGGCGGCGCTGCGCGGTGCAGAGAATTTTCGCTACTTTGCGGATCAAGTCGTGCAGGCTCGCGACGGGCAACACCTGAAATCGCCGACGTTGATGAATATCACCACTCGTGTACCTATCGGCCCGGTTGGTGTGATCACTCCGTGGAACACGCCCTTCATGCTGTCGACTTGGAAAATCGCGCCAGCTCTGGCCGCGGGCTGCACCGTGGTCCACAAACCAGCCGAAGACTCACCTTTGTCCGCCCGCCTGTTGGTGGAAATTGCCGAAGAGGCAGGGCTGCCCAAGGGCGTGCTGAATACCGTGAACGGTTTTGGCCCTGATGCCGGTAAGGCGCTGACAGAGCACCCCTTGATCAAAGCCATCGCTTTTGTCGGAGAAAGCCGGACAGGCAGCATCATCACAAAGCAGGGTGCCGATACGCTCAAGCGGATGCACCTGGAACTAGGCGGCAAGAACCCCGTTATCGTGTTTGATGACGCCGATCTGGACCGGGCTCTGGATGCGGTGATCTTCATGATCTACTCGATCAACGGTGAACGCTGCACCTCGTCCTCGCGGCTGTTGGTGCAGGACACTATCAAAGAAGAGTTCGAGGCCAAACTGGTCGAGCGTGTGAACAACATCAATGTCGGGCACCCCCTGGACCCTGAGACCGAGATCGGCCCGCTGGTCACCGAGGAGCATTACAACAAGGTGACCTCATACTTCGACATCGCCGAAGAGGATGGTGCAACTGTCGCGGCTGGTGGCGTCAAGGTTGGTGATGACGGGTATTTCGTACGCCCGACATTATTTACCAACGCCAACAACGACATGCGCATCGCGCGAGAGGAAATATTTGGCCCCGTGCTAACTTCCATTCCCTTCTCGACCGAAGAAGAAGCGCTGCAAATCGCCAATGACACGCCCTATGGGTTAACCGGCTATGTCTGGACCAACGACCTTACACGCGCCCTGCGCTTTACCGATAAGTTGGAAGCTGGGATGATCTGGGTGAACTCGGAAAATGTTCGTCACCTGCCCACGCCTTTTGGCGGAGTGAAGGCGTCAGGTATCGGTCGCGACGGCGGTGATTGGAGCTTTGACTTCTATATGGAGCAGAAACACGTGGGCTTTGCCACTGGTCAGCACAAGATTATGCAGTTGGGAAAGTAACGCCTCTCGAGCGACGTCTGGACAAGGTGCCGCTCGTAAAAAGACAAGATACGCGCGCACATCTATGGTCCATGAACTCTTTGAGAGTCGGACCAAACGACGTCTGGTCGTCCGCTCTCCCTAACAAAGCGGTCAGACGCCACCTTAAGTGAGGAGGAACTGTCATGGGAAAGATTGTACAGGCTGCTAAGATCACACATGTGCCCAGCATCTGGATGTCCCACACGATGCCGAAATACAAAGGTATCCGGCAACCTGCGATAGATGGTTACGCACGTCTGCGTCAGGACGCGATTGACCGCGAGGTCGACACCTTCATCATCTTCGACACGCACTGGATCACCAATCAGGGCTTTCACCTGAACACAAAGGAGCACCACAAGGGCCGTTTTATTAGCCATGAACTGCCGCACATGCTGGCGGATATGGAGTTCGACTATCGCGGTGATCACGATCTTGGTGAAACCATCCTCGACGTTCTGAGAGAACGTGGGGAACGGGCATTGGGTCATTCGCATCCCGACATGGGCATGGAATACGGTACCCTTTTGCCAATGCATTTCATCAATGACGGTGTGAATGCCCGGATACTGCCGGTTGCGGTCAACCAGTTCTCATCCATCGCCGAGAACCGCGTTTGGGGCGAAGCCATCGCAGAAGGCATCCGGCGCTCGGACCGCAATGTTTCTATTCTGGCCTCCGGGTCTCTAAGTCATGATTTCACGCCGAATGAACGCTCGGTCGAGGGTCTGAACGCGGTGAATGGCGAGTTCAACCGCCAGATGGATATGCGCGTGCTCGAATTGTGGGAGCAGGGCCGTTTCGAAGAATTCCTGGAGCTTCTACCCGACTACGCCAAGAAATGTACGGGCGAGTGTGCGATGAACGACACTGCGCTGCTGTTCGGTGCGTTGGGATGGGGCAGTTACAAAGGCGAGATCGACATCTACACCCCGTATTTCGGTAGTTCCGGAACGGGTCAGGCAAATATCAGCTTTTCGGTCTGAGGCCGAGACACGGGAATCCTGCAAATGACAGACTTACGTCTCAACGACCCCACGTTGCTTATCGAAGCAGCGCGGGTTGGCTCCAAATGGGTCGGTGCCACTGAGATATCCACCACTCTGGAAGTGACCAACCCGGCAACTGGTGATCTAATCGGACGAGTCCCCAATCTTGGGGCGGCCGAAACGGCCGAAGCAATCGCCGAAGCGCACCGTGCACAGAAGGGCTGGGCCAAGCTCACAGCGAAGGACCGCAGCCAAATTCTGCGCCGCTGGTATGACCTGATGATCGAAAACCAGGATGATCTTGGCGCTATCCTGACCGCCGAGCAGGGCAAGCCGCTGGCTGAGGCCAAGGGTGAAATCGCTTATGGTGCCAGCTTCATCGAATGGTTCGCTGAAGAGGCCCGCCGCGCCTATGGCGACGTCACCCCGGGCCACGCGCCGGATAAGCGGATCATCACAATCAAACAGCCGATTGGGGTTGTTGCCGCGATCACGCCGTGGAATTTCCCCAATGCCATGATCACGCGAAAGGCGGGACCGGCACTGGCGGCAGGCTGTTCCATGGTGCTCAAACCTGCCAGCCAGACACCGTTCTCGGCTATCGCGCTGGCAGTTCTGGCCGAGCGAGCCGGATTGCCCGCGGGATTGTTCTCGGTCATCACCGGATCAGCGCGCGCCATCGGAGGTGAGATGACCTCGAGCAAAATCGTGCAGAAACTGACCTTTACCGGGTCCACCGAAATCGGCGCGATGCTTTATGCGCAATGCGCACCTACGATCAAGAAGCTAGGTTTGGAGTTGGGCGGCAACGCTCCGTTCATCGTGTTTGACGACGCGGATTTGGACGCGGCAGTCGAAGGGGCGGTGATCGCCAAGTTTCGAAACAACGGCCAGACCTGCGTCTGTGCCAACCGCATCTATGTCCAGACTGGGGTCTACGACGCGTTCGCCGAAAAACTGGCCGCTATGGTCGCAAAACTGCCGACTGGAAACGGGTTTGACGAAGGCACCGTCTTTGGCCCACTAATCGATCAGGCCGCAGTCGCGAAAGTGTCTGAGCATATCAAAGACGCGACCACCAAGGGTGCAACAGTCACACTGGGCGGCAAGCCGCACGCCCTTGGCGGCACTTTCTTCGAGCCGACCATCCTGACTGGCGTGACAGCAAGCATGGCGGTAGCAACCGAGGAAACCTTCGGCCCAGTCGCGCCTTTGTTCAAATTCGACAGGGAAAGCGAAGTTGTCGCAGCCGCCAATGATACCGAATTCGGCCTCGCTTCCTATTTCTATTCGCGCGACATGGCCCGTGTCTGGCGCGTGTCCGAAGCATTGGAATATGGCATGGTCGGGATCAACACCGGCCTGATCTCAACTGCCGAAGCGCCCTTTGGTGGCGTTAAGATGTCAGGTCTGGGGCGCGAGGGGTCGCGCCATGGGCTGGATGACTTCATGGAACTCAAATACTTGTGCATGGGTGGCATTGACGCCGCCGAGGAGGCCTGATGCGCTTTGCAACTTTCACCGCAAACGGAGCAACTTTTTTCGGCGCGATCACCAATGACGGTGCAATTGCGCTGAACGACGCCTTTCCCGATCAGGCCAGCCTTTACGAGGTGATCGCCTCGGGCGCGTTTGAAAAGCTGACCGAGGCCGCAGCAGGCCGCGAAGTGACCCACAAGGAATTCACTTACGAAATGGTGATGCCGGATGTCCGCCGCATCCTCTGCGTCGGAGTGAACTTTCCCGACCGCAACGCGGAATACAAAGACGGCAGCGAACAGCCGAAATACATGTCGTTGTTTCCGCGCTTTGCCAGCGGTTTCACCGGGCACGATCGCCCGCTGATCCGTCCTCCGGAAAACCAAACGCTGGATTACGAGGGCGAAGTCGTTATCGTGATTGGCAAATCCGGTCGGCGAATTTCGCAGGAAGATGCCTATGACCACATTGCGGCCCTAACCTTGTGTAACGAAGGCACAATCCGCGACTGGGTCCGTCATGCCAAGTTCAACGTCACACAGGGAAAGAACTGGGACAATTCCGGTGCCATCGGTCCGTGGCTAGTGCCATTCACCGACGCGGCCCAGTTGGACGATGCCCGAATTCAGACCCATGTGAATGGTGAGCTGCGCCAGGACGATACGCTGAATCGCATGATGTTCCCGATAAGGCGCGAGATCGAATATATTTCGACCTTCATGACGCTTCTGCCCGGAGACATCATCGTCACCGGCACCCCGACGGGTGCGGGCGCGCGGTTTGATCCACCGAAATACCTGGAACCGGGTGACGTAGTGGAAATCTCAGTCGAGGGCATTGGCACGCTGCGCAACACAGTCGAGGACGAACAGGTATGACCCCCGAAGATCATGCCCGTGCCGCAGCCGACTTATTGCAGGCTGAATGCTCGCACGAACAGATTGGCCTTTTGACACTGCGCCATCCCGAAATGGGAATGAGCGACGCCTATGAGGTGCAGAACGCCATTTATCGAAAAAAATTGGCCAAAGGGCGCAAGGTGATCGGCTGGAAAATCGGGTTGACCTCGAAAGCGATGCAATATGCGCTGAACATCGATATTCCCGACAGCGGAATTTTGTTCGATGATATGAAGTTCGATCACGGCGGAACCGTTCCTGCGGGCCGGTTCATCCAGCCCCGGATCGAGGCTGAGATTGCTTTTGTCATGAAATCTGCGGTAGGCGGAGAGAACGTCACCCGTGACGACATCATTGCCGCCACGGATTACGTCGCGCCTTCGATTGAAATCCTCGACACGCGTATTCAGCGTGTCGACCCCGCGACCGGACAAACACGTACCGTCTATGACACAATAAGCGACAACGCCGCCAATGCGGGCATCGTGTTGGGCCCTGAGCGTCACGCGATAGATGCATTTGATTTGCGTTGGGTTGGGGCACTGACCTTCCGCAATGGTGAGATCGAGGAAACCGGTCTGGGCGCAGGTGTTCTGAACGACCCGGTCGAAAGCGTCGTCTGGCTGGCTCGTCGCATGGCGCAGTACGACCAAAGCATAGAACCAGGCCAGGTGGTCTTGTCTGGTAGCTTTATTCGACCCGTCGAATGCCCGCCGAGCACCGAAATCCATGCTGATTTCGGACCATTTGGCTCGGTCGATATCAACTTTGCCTAAAGGAGGCCGGGATGCCTGCGCCACTAAACGCATTCAAGGCCGCGCTGCAGGCTGGTCAGCCGCAGGTCGGCTGCTGGATTGGAATGGCCGACACCTATGCCGCTGAAATCGCGGCCACGTCCCAGTTCGACTGGCTGCTCGTTGACGGGGAACACGCCCCAAATGATCTTCGCTCAATCCTGGAACAGGTACGGGTCATCGAAGGAAGCGGCAGCCAACCGGTCGCACGCTTGCCGATCGGTGAAACCTGGATGATCAAGCAATACCTCGATGCCGGCGTTCAGAATATTCTGGTGCCGATGGTCGAAAGCGGAGATCAGGCGCGGGATTTGGTGCGGGCTGTGCGATACCCGCCCTACGGGGTTCGGGGCGTGGGATCGGCGTTGGCAAGGGCCTCGCGATTTGCGGCGATCCCGGACTATCTGAAAACGGCGGATAAACAGATCTGCCTGCTCGTTCAGGTGGAAAACCGCGCCGGGTTAGAGGCACTAGACGATATTCTTGCCTCTGACGTTGATGGGGTATTTCTCGGTCCCTCCGATCTGGCCGCTGACATGGGACATATCGGTGATGCTAGTCATACAGAAGTGGTAGAAGCCGTTTTGGACGCGATAACTCGGGTCGTCGCGGCAGGCAAATTTGCCGGGATACTGACACTTGATCCGGCCATGCAGCGTAAATGTCTGGATCTGGGGGCGACCTTCCTGGCCACAAACATCGACGTTACTTTGTTCGCGCAGGCGGTGCGCCGGGCCGCCGATGAAGCCTTGGCGTTGCTACCTGACCAAAGCGTTTCGGGTGTTGCTAAAACGGAAGCGGCCAGCAAGTACCTGCAGCAATTGTGCAAACACTGGTCCCACAAGGCCCAGGTGGCTTTCGACGACACCCACGGCAGCGTGGAATTTCCGGGCGGAAGCCGGCTGACCTTGGTCGCAGGTGAAACCAGCCTTTCGCTGACGGCGCAAACCGGCCCTCGCGGTGATCTGACCCGCTGGCAGGAAGTCATCGAAGCGCATCTGGTACGGTTTGCTTTTCGCGAAGACTTCAGCATTGACTGGGTGGACTGATCCCAAATCAACTACCGTCTGAAGACGACTACAAGGAACACTCATGTCAGATCCGATTTACGCAATCGGCGATATCCATGGCCAACTGGGGATGCTTGAAGACGCACTGGACCGGATCGAACGGGATGGAGGACCAGACGCCAAGATCGTGTTTCTTGGTGATTATACGGACCGGGGTGCGCAAAGTTGCGGGGTTTTGGATCTGCTGGTCCGAGGGAACGCCGACGGTAAGAACTGGGTCTTTCTGCGTGGCAATCATGACCAGATGTGCGCAATGTTTCTGGAGGACTATCCGCGCAATGATGCGCGCCTGTTGGTCGGGTATCACTGGCTTCATCCTCGGATCGGCGGGACCGAAACGCTGCAGTCCTATGGGGTAAAAGCCACCAACGTGGACAGAATCTATCAAGTTCACGCCGAGGCCAAGGAGGCCGTCCCTCAGGCTCATATCGATTTTCTGAACGGGCTAAATCCGTTCCATCAGGACGGCGCATTGCTGTTCGTGCACGCAGGTATTCGACCCGGGTTGAAACTGGCTCAGCAAGACCACGACGATCTGATATGGATTCGTGAGGAATTCCTGAACCATAAAGATCCACATCCATGGTTGGTAGTCCATGGCCACAGCCACGTGGCCGCACCTGAACATCATGGAAACCGTATCAATCTGGATACAGGTGCAGGCTATGGCCACGCCCTGACCACCGCCGTGTTTGAAGGCACCAAATGCTGGGTACTGGATGATGGTGGGCGGAAACTTGTGACTCACTGAGGCGGTCTCGGGCTCACATGGCGAAAAATGTAGCGTCGCCGGTGCCGTTTCTGTTTCAGAAGCTTCTCAACCAGGATCGCCATCAGCAGATTCCGTCTCGGGCAATTGGCCGCGACGATTGTGAATCCAGGAATAATCAAATTGTCCCGCCTACACGGCGCAATGTGGAAACTGAGAGAGACCGGACGTGAATCGACGCTTGCGGGTCATGTTGACCATTTCGATCCTATACAACGTGGAAGCCATTAGCGCTAAGCCTTGAACCATCCCATTGGGCCTATCAGTCGCTTAATGGAACATTAGTTCTTTACGGCGGTCGGCATAATTGGCCGCAAAAACAGCGGGAATGGACAACATTTTTCTACGCCGGAAACTTCGAAAAAATCTTCGAATGCACTCAGCAACAATAGTTCAAACACGCAACTCCAAACGAAACGGCATTGACTTTAGTTTCATATGTAACGATATTCGTTGCAAATGCAACAAACGAGTCACGCGAGCGACATACTTCGGGAGAACACAATGGCTAAGACATTCGCATCTCAGGGAGATTTGGCTGAAAAGACGATTAGCTTCACCGAAGTGGGTGAAGGGCTTTGGGCATTTACTGCTGAAGGTGATCCCAATTCCGGCGTGATCATCGGCGATGATAGCGTCATGATTGTCGAGGCGCAGGCCACGCCACGTCTGGCTGGCAAGGTGATTGAGAAGGTCAGAGAAGTTACCGACAAACCGATTACACATCTAGCGCTAACTCACTATCACGCGGTTCGTGTTCTAGGCGCTTCAGCATATGGCGCAGATCAGGTTCTCATGTCCGAAACAACCCGGGCGCAGGTTGTCGAACGCGGCCAAGAAGACTGGGACAGTGAGTTTCAGCGTTTTCCACGTCTGTTCGAAGGCTATGAGAGCATTCCCGGACTGACCTGGCCCACTACGACCTTCAAGGATCGCATGAGCGTCTACCTTGGAAGTCGACGCGTCGATCTAATGCATCTTGGTCGCGCCCATACTGCCGGTGACATCGTCATTCACGTCCCCGATCAGAACGTCATGTTTACCGGTGACATCGTCGAGTACCACTCGGCCTGCTATTGCGGCGACGGCCATTTCAACGATTGGGGTGGCACTCTGGCCAATATCGCCGCATTTGACGTCGATGCTATAGCGCCCGGCCGCGGTGATGCACTGGTCGGTAAAGACATGGTTGAAGCAGCAATCGAGTCCACCCGGGATTTTGTTGAAAGCACCTATCGCCCGGCCGCTCGTGTCGCCGCTAGCGGCGGCAGCCTGAAAGATGCCTGGGACGCTGTACGTGACGCGTGCGACCCGAAATTCGCTGACTACGCGATCTACGAACACTGCCTGCCGTTCAATGTTGCGCGCGCCTATGACGAAGCCCGCGGCATCGACACACCACGTATCTGGACGGCTCAGCGGGATCTAGAAATGTGGGAACAACTGCAAGGCTGAACGCCTGAAGGGAGGGGATTTTCCAATGTTTGATGACCGTTACACGCTCGCTTACAAGAGCTATCCATACGAGAAATCGCCCGATCAGGATATTGACGCGCCGGTGCGTCATCCGGTTGTGGTCATGGGCGGCGGGCCGATCGGAGTAGCCACAGCGCTGGACCTCGGCCGCCAAGGTGTTCCGGTAGTTGTGCTTGATGATCATGAGGGGATCGGCATGGGCAGTCGGGCGATTTGTTTCGCAAAGCGCTGCCTGGAAGTGGCCGACCGCTATGGCTGCGGCGAACCGATGCTCGAAAAAGGCGTAGTCTGGAATCTCGGTAAGGTATTCCATCGCGATGACAAGGTATTCGAATTTAACCTGTTGCCGGAAGACGGGCATAAATACCCCGCCTTCATCAATCTACAACAGCCTTATTTCGAGCAATACATGATCGATCGCCTGCGCGAGCTGCAGGACAAGGGTGCTCCGATCCAGTTGCGTGGCAAGAACCGTGTGGACAGCGTCGAAGTACACGACGATCACGTCACCCTGAAGGTGATGACACCGGATGGGCCATACACGCTTGAAGCGGACTGGCTTATCGGGTGCGACGGCGCCAACTCACCGTTGCGCGGGATGCTTGATCTCGATTTCAGCGGTCGCGTCTTTCAAGACAGCTTCCTGATCGCCGATATCAAATTGAAAGGCGATCTGAATTTCCCTACCGAGCGCTGGTTCTGGTTTGAACCGACCCATGGCTCAGGTGCATCGGCTTTGTTGCACAAACAACCTGATGATGTCTGGCGGATCGACTTCCAGATCGGCTGGGATGTTGACCGCAAAGAAGAACTTAAAGAAGAGAATATCCGTCGCCGATTGGACGCAATGCTGGGGGATGTGGACTATGAAATGGTCTGGTCCTCTATCTACACCTTCCAGTGCAAGCGGATGGACAGTTTCCGCTCGGGGCGGGTGTTTTTTGCTGGTGATGCGGCGCACCAAGTCTCGCCCTTTGGTGCGCGTGGTGCCAATTCCGGCATGCAGGACGTGGACAATCTTGGCTGGAAACTCGGGTTGGTTATTCAAGGCAAAGCGCCTGAGAGCCTGCTTGACACCTATGATAACGAACGGGTTCATGGCGCGGACGAAAACATCCTGAATTCTACACGGTCCACCGATTTCATCACGCCGAAATCAGAAACCAGCCGGATATTTCGTGATGCCGTGCTCAGCCTGAGCGGAACGTATGAGTTCGCACGACCGATGGTCAACTCGGGTCGGCTCTCGGTTCCATGCGTGTACAGTGGATCGGGGCTCAATTCCGCTGACGCGCTGGCAGGCGGTCCTGAAAGGACGCAGCCCGGCGCCCCCTGCCCCGATGCTCCGCTGGGCAATGAATTTTTGCTGTCAAAGCTGGGTGATGAGTTCATCCTTTTGACAATCGATGCAGAAGCACCTGAAGTTCTGGAAGAGGATGGGATCACGGCACGCCGGCTGGCTCTTTCGACCCGCGACGACCCGACTGGTCAACTCAGGAAACGCTATCTCGGCGAAGCCAGTTCGGCAGTCTACCTGATCCGACCGGATCAGCATGTCGCTGCCCGCCGAGCGGAATACAACGAAACCCTGATGCGCACCGCCCTGCGCCGTGCGATCGGGAAGGAAGTAAGCCAATGAGCGATCTGATCCTGACACCAAATATCGACGGAACCGACGATTTCTACGCCGACCTGCTGGCAACGCATGACGGCAAGACCAAGGCCGAGAGCGATACAATCAACGCAAGGTTAATTCTGATCCTGGCCAACCACATCGGCGACCGGGACGTCCTGACCCAGGCGCTCAATGCCGCCGACATCACATAATCCAAGGGAGGATACCATGAATATCAAACTGAAGGGCAACGCCCTGCTGCTCGCCGGCATTGCAACCGCGGCCATGTCCATCGCAACGACTGCCGTAGCAGAGACCAAGCTGGCGCTTTCGAGCTGGCTGCCGCCGCGCCACCCGATCGTAGTAGAGGCTATCAAACCCTGGGCCAAGCAAGTGGAAGAAGTCACCGATGGCCGCGTCACCGTACGTGTACTTGCAAAACCCATGGGCCCGCCCCCGGCACATTACGACATGGCTGCCGAAGGTATCGCTGACATCACCTATGGCTTGCATTCCTTTACCACAGATGACCGTTTCACCCGCTCTCGGATCGGTCAGTTCTCGTTCATTGGTGACGATGCCGTTGCTGGTTCCAAAGCATTCTGGAATGTCTATTCCGGCCCGCTGGAGGCGCAGAAAGAACATGAGGGCACCAAGCTTCTGGGGCTCTTTGTGCACGGCCCCGGCATGTTGCACAACAATGTCCGCAAGATCGAAAAGACAGACGATTTCTCGGGTCTCAAGATTCGCGTTCCTGGTGGCTACATCTCAGACCTGATGTCTGGTCTCGGCTCCACAACGCTCTTCATGTCTTCGGGTGAGGTGTATGAAAAGCTCTCGCGCGGAGTAATCGACGGCGTGACGTTCCCCTACGATGCTCTTGCTGCGTTTAAGTTGACCGAAGACGTCAAGTACACAATGAAAGTGCCCGGTGGTATCTACAACACCACTTGGTTCATGGTCATGAACGAAGACAAATGGAACGAGATCTCTGAAGAGGATCAGGCAGCCATAGAGGCGATTTCCGGTGAAGCTTTTGCCGCACTGGTTGGCGAAGCTTGGGTCGGTGCAGACGAGAAAGGCAGTGCCGCGGCGGAAAAGGCCGGGATCGAAATCTACGAAGCGCCAGCCGAAGTCGTTGATGCGATCAAGTCCCAAGCAGCAGATGCCGAAACAGCGTGGTCCGAAGCCATCTCGGCAGACGGCTATGACGGCACTGCTGCTCTGGAAGAAATGCGCAAACAAGCTGGCGTGGACTTCTGATCCATGGAGCGGCTTCGCCATCGTTTCCCCGACCAGCCCCCTGATGAGGGGCTGGACATCGGGCTGCTGCTCGACAGATCTCTGGGTGTCGGGGCCGCACTGATCCTGTTCAGCCTCGTCCTCATCACCTGTGTGGATGTAGTTGGGCGTTACCTGTTCAACGCACCGCTTTCCGGTGCCTTTGAACTCACTGAAATACTCCTGGCAGCGCTTGTTTTCTTGGCCTTACCACTGACGACAGAGCGCCGCGAACATGTCGAGGTCGACCTGCTGAATCTGGCGCTTGGACGCAAGACGCAACGTCTTTTGTCTGCGTTTGCAGGCCTCTTCTCTGCGGCCCTGTTAGCCACCTTTTCTTGGCGGCTTTTCACCCATGCGGCCAAAGCCGCCCATGACGGCGCGGTGACCAACGCGCTGGAGATTCCACTGGCGCCATTCGGCTATCTGGCTGGGGTCTCCTGCATGGTTTCGGCGTTCATCGCATTCCTGCGTGGACTACAACCGCCCATCGAACACGACACCGATCAAGATCACCTAGAGGGCGCCCCATGATTGAATCTCTGATCGGCTTTGCGATCCTGCTGGGACTTATACTACTGCGCGTGCCTATCGCGTTCGCAATGGCGGCTGTAGGCGGCTTTGGGTTTGCCTATATGCGTGGTTGGGAGCCTGCCTGGGCTATGACAGGGCAAGTGGCCTTTGACACTTCTTTGTCTTACTCCCTTTCGGTCATCCCTCTGTTCATCTTCATGGGCAACGTGTTGGCAGGCTCAGGCGTGGCACATGGGCTGTTTGCCGGTGCCGATCGGCTTTTTGGCAGACTGCGCGGCGGACTTGCCATGGCTTCGGTTTTTTCTTGCGGCGGTTTCTCCGCAGTGTGTGGCTCGTCCTTGGCCACTGCTGCCACGATGTCAAAAGTTGCCATGCCTTCAATGCGTCGTTTTGGCTATGATGACCGGCTGGCGACAGGCTCTATCGCCGCGGGTGGGACACTGGGCATTTTGATCCCGCCGTCGGTGATCCTGATCATCTACGGCCTGTTGACCGAAACCAATATTGCCAAGCTTTTTATCGCGGGAATTGTGCCAGGTATCATTGGTGTGCTGTTTTATCTTGGCGCGGTCATGGTTGCAGTACGGTTGAACCCTTCTCTGGCTCCGGAGGAGGAAAACACCGAACCGATGAGCCGGGCTGACGTCGTAGGCGTCATCTGTGTGCTGGGCCTTTTTCTCTTCATCATGGTTGGAATTTACGGTGGGTTCTTTACACCAACTGAGGCGGCCGGAATGGGTGCAGGTGCTTCGATCCTGATCGCCATTGCCCTCAGGACGATGACCTTGCGCAGCTTTTTCGCAGCTACGCTGGATTCGATCCGGGCTACAGCCATGATCTTTGCTGTGATTATCGGCGCCGAGTTATTTACCAACTTTATAAACTACGCCGGACTGCCGGATGCCCTATCAGGCTTTGTTATCGACAATGAATTGCCAGTCTGGGCGGTCATCGTGTTCATAATGCTGACTTACATGGTGCTTGGCTGTGTACTTGAAAGTCTGTCGATGATCCTGCTGACGGTGCCGGTCTTCTACCCGCTAATGTTCGAGCTTGAGTTTGCCAATGAACTCCTGCTCGATCCTGAAAACGCCCTTATCTGGTTCGCCATCGTCGTTGTTGTGGCTACTGAAATCAGCCTGATCACGCCGCCGGTCGGTATGAATGTCTTCGTACTGAAGGGCGTATTGCAAGATGTCTCACTTGGAACGATCTTTCGCGGCGTACTGCCATTCTGGATCGCAGACATCCTGCGGCTGATCCTGCTCATCCTCATACCCTCCCTGTCACTCTGGCTGGTGGGATTGATGTGAACCGCTGGGGCGACCGTACGTCGCTTTGGCCTTAAAAACTGCAACCTCGGAAAGGAGAAGTCGATGAAAATCGAGAAGATCCATCACGTCGCTTACCGCTGCAAAGACGCAAAAGAGACGATCGAATGGTATGGAAAAATGCTGAACATGGACTTCATCCTGGCCATCGCCGAGGATCATGTCCCATCGACGCATGAACCAGACCCCTACATGCATCTGTTTTTGGACGCCGGGAATGGGAATGTTCTGGCCTTCTTCGAGCTGCCCACGAAGCCGGAAATGGGCCGGGATCCCAATACCCCAATCTGGGTGCAGCACATCGCCTTCAAGGTGAAGGATCGTGAAACGCTGCTTCAGTTCAAGGACCATCTGGAAGCTAATGGCGTCGAAGTACTCGGCGTGACCGACCATTCGATTTTCCACTCTATCTACTTCTTTGATCCTTCCGGCCATCGTATCGAACTGGCCTGCCCGGACCCGGAAGAAGAAGCGCTGCTGGAGCGCATGGACGAAGTGAAGTGGCTCATGTTGGAAGAGTGGTCGAAGACCAAGAAAGCTCCGAAACATGCCGATTGGCTGCATGCCAAAGAACTCAACAAGTCTGCCTAACAGGCTTCTCGTGCCAGAAGACTTTCTGGCGCGGGAACCGACCTTTGGAAAAACCCAAGACGGCTGACCACAAAACTAGGAAGTCATGAAACTATACGGCTATTGGCGTTCGACGACCTCTTTTCGCGTCCGGATCGCACTGAATCTCAAGGGTATTTCCTATGAAACAGTTCCGGTCAACCTTGTTGCCGGAGAACAGCGCGCGCCGGACTACGTCGCGCTGAACCCCGGGAAGGGCGTCCCTACGCTGATCCTTGAGGACGGTCGTGTACTCACTCAATCGCTTGCGATCATCAATTATCTCGACGCCACCATACCCGAACCTCCGTTCCTGCCGGAGGACCCGTTCGAGCGTGCGCGGGTACAGGCTGCGGCCCATACCATCGCGATGGACATTCATCCAGTTAACAACCTTAGGATCACTGCGCATCTGAAGTCCCGGTACGGGCTTACGGCTGAGGATGGGGTCGAGTGGTTCCGGCATTGGATGACCGAAGGTTTCCATGCCTACCAAGCGCTTTTGCCAACTAACACCACCTTCAGTTTTGGTGACAAGCCGGACCTTGCCGATATCTGCCTTGTCGCACAGCTTTACAATGCACATCGCTGGGGTGTCGATATGACTCCATTCGACCGTCTGCTTGAGATCGAAGAACGCGCATTCACCCTACCCGCTTTCGACGCCGCCCGACCTGAAAGCCAGCCCGATGCCTCCTGAGAGAAATACACTGGCAGACCTAATTCTATTCTAAGTCGACGGCGTTAGCCCGACCGGGAAGGCAATGCCCTTCCGCGTCACCGATTACACGGATTTCTACGCCGGTCGGCAGCCAGCTCTCCAGATGGCTTGAGTTGCGCAGATTGGCTTAGTACCTATGTCACCGACGCGGCTTTAAGCAGAGCAGTCACGCCTTGGTCCAGCGCTGCGCGGTCCTCAGCCGACATGGAATTCAGCATCCCTTGCGCGCAAGCATCGACTTGTGGCAGCAACTGTTCGAAACGCCGATGGCCTTCCGGCGTACAATGATAGACCCTTATCCGGCGATCTTCTTCGGAAATTGCTCTGGTTATCAAACCTTTATCGTCAAGCCTCTGCGCGGCCCGACTGACTTGAACCTTGTCCAGAGTGGTGCGTTGCGAGAGTTCTAGAGAGGTCAGGCTTTTGGCATTGGCAAGTAGAAAAAGCAGGCGCCATTCCTCCCGTGATAGCCCGAATTCGCGCTGGTATACTTCCGTGAGTTTTCGTGAGAACGCTTCGGACGCCACGGCGAGACGATAGGGAAAGAAGGAATCTAGTTGCATACGAAACTATAAGACCGCTTTGTTTCACATGCAACGAAATTTGCCTGCACTGATCTTCGCCATCCTTATGCTGGTTGTTTTGCAAACTATAAGCCGAAGTTTACGAAATCGAGGTTCCCAGTGTTTTGATTCTGTTACGAAGTATTTTTCGGCTTGCAAGAAAACTGCGGATCCGCTGGATCAAGGGTCCGGATCGGCATTCTGCTGAAACGGACAGATTCCCAGCGTGAACCGACCTTTGCAAAAATTAGCAGTTCTGCAACGCAAAATCCCAAAAGCGAAAGTTGATCGTTATGTCAGCTTCAGCTGCCAAGAATGGTCAACACAAGCCTTGGTTATAGGCACGCACCGAGACTAGCTGAAACACTGGATCCGGAAGAGCCGCAAAAACTATTAGCATTCTTGCAGAATACTTTTTACCATGCGGTCAAATTTGGGGGGAGGTGGATGCTCGATATAATCATCAGACAGGCCAGCCTGCCGGATGGCAGCGGGCCGGTGGATATCGCGATCAAGGCAGACCGCATTGTGGAAATTGCGCCTGATATCAAGGCTGAGGCGCATGAAGAGATTCAGGCGACTGGGCGTTTGGTTTCCCCTCCTTTTACGGACCCGCACTTCCATATGGACGCGACCCTAAGCCTCGGGTTGCCGCGCATGAATGTCTCGGGCACGCTTTTGGAGGGCATCGCGCTTTGGGGGGAACTGAAGCCCCTGCTGACACCCGAAGCCGTGATTGAACGGGCCATGCGCTATTGCGACCTTGCCGTGTCGCAGGGACTGCTGGCTATCCGTTCGCATGTGGATGTTTCATCCGCCCCGTTGGTGGGTGTTGAAGCGCTCTTGGAGGTACGTAAACAGGTTGCCCCCTATATCGACCTGCAACTGGTAGCATTCCCGCAAGATGGCCTTTACCGATCAGACAACGCAGAGAAAAACCTGATCCAGGCGCTTGATATGGGTGTCGATGTCGTGGGCGGGATCCCGCATTTTGAACGCACGATGTCGGAAGGGGCTCGATCGGTCACGAGACTGGCCGAGATTGCGGCGGACCGCGGCCTGATGCTGGACCTGCACTGCGATGAAAGCGACGATCCGATGTCTCGCCACGTAGAAACGATGGCCTTTGAGACCACGCGCCTTGGGCTTGGGGGCCGTGTAACTGCAAGCCATGTCACTGCAATGCATTCTTACGACAACTACTATGCATCGAAGCTAATCCCACTCATCGCAGAAAGCGGAATGAACGTGGTACCCAACCCTCTGATCAATATCACGCTGCAAGGGCGTTCGGACACCTATCCGCGCCGCCGAGGCCTGACTCGTGTGCCAGAGCTGCGCGCGGCCGGTGTAAACGTTGCCTTCGGGCAGGATTGCACAATGGACCCGTGGTATTCGCTCGGGTCCGCCGACATGCTGGAAGTGGCTCATATGGGTGTGCACGCGGTACCGATGACATCCCGAGAAGCGATGGAATGGGCATTCACGTCGGTAACCCAAAATGGCGCCAAAGCCATGGGCCTGCCCGACCCGACAATCCGCGAGGGCGGCCCTGCCAATATGGTTGTGCTGCAGGCGCGTGATCCCATTGAAGCTGTTCGCATGAAAGCCACCCGCCTTGCCGTGATCAAAAACGGGAAGGTGTTGGCCCGTACAGAACCCCGAATGGCCGCGCTTTCGTTGCCCGGCCGCCCCACGACCCTGGATCCCGCAGAATACGCGCCCAGGCCCAATACTCAGGAAGCTTAAGAACAAGAACAATCGCCACCAACAGAAGAGGATCTACCAATGAAACTCACCACAACCCGCCGTCAACTGATGGTCGGCGCTGCGGCCACACTGGCCCTGCCGGCTTATGTCCGTCGCGTGAACGCACAATCTGCGACCCGAGTCGCTGGCGTGCATATGTCTCCGGTTGAAAACGCGTGGAACAGTCGTATACACGTCGCGATGCAGGAGGCCGCCGATGCTGGTCTGATCGAGTATGAGTTCTCGGAAGGTGTAGCTCCGACTGACTATCCCCGCGCGATGCGCGAGTATGCCGAAGGTGGTGCGCAAATCATTTGGGGCGAGTCCTACGCCGTGGAACGCGAAGCACGCGAAGTGGCGGGCGATTACCCGGATACCGCTTTCCTCATGGGCTCTTCCGGTGGGCCGGAGGGTGACAATTTCGGTGTCTTTGGCACCCGCAATCACGAGGCGGCCTATCTGGCCGGGATGCTTGCGGGCCAAATGTCAGAAAGCAATGTCTTTGGTTCGGTCGGCGGTTATCCGATCCCTGAAGTGAACCTGTTGATCAATGCCTTCCGAATGGGGGTGACCGAGGTGAACCCTGATGCCACCTTCGTCAACGGCTTTATCGGAGCATGGTTTGATCCGGCCCGCGCGCAAGAAGCTGCGATTGCCCAGATCGACGCGGGCGCGGATGTCCTGTTTGGTGAGCGCATTGGCACTGCTGATGCCGCCCAAGCGCGGGGCGTGAAGGCCATCGGTTCGCTTATTGACTATACGCCTCGCTATCCTGGTACAGTCTTTGCCAACGCGATCTGGAATTACGGTCCTACTATCGAGGCCATCGTAGCGGACGTTCAAGCCGGCAATCCAACGGGGCGCAACTACACGGAATATTCCTTCATGGCTCATGGCGGCAATGAACTGATCTATGTCGCCGATGAAGTGCCTGCTGACGCCATCCCGGCGATGGAGGCTAAACAGGCCGCGATCCAATCCGGCGAATGGGACGTTCCGATCGACGAAAGCGAGCCCTCCTGATCCCGCGGGTTTTGACGTGACCGATGCCACGGCTCTTGCGGCCGCCATTACGACAGGGCAGATCACTGCCGTCGACGTGATGGAGGCAAGCCTTTCTGCCTGCCACGCGCAGGCGGATTTGGGGGCCGTGGCATTTCTGGACGAAGAAATGGCGCGCGCCGGGGCAAGGGCAGCAGACGCATTGCCATCTGAACAGCGCGGTTCGTTTCATGGGGTTCCGTTTTTGGTGAAAGACCTCGGTGGTTTCGCAAAAGGGCTACCTGCTGCGGCTGGATCCGCAGCAATCCGAGCACAAGCGCGTAAACCCGAAAGTGACAATCGCCTGTTACAGGATTTGCGCCAAACTGGATTGATCCCATTTGGCTTGACTACAACACCCGCATTCGGCCTTTCCCTGACATGCGAACCAGATGGCATGGCGGCGACCCGAAATCCATGGAATCCCGCGTTGACACCCGGTGGTTCATCTGGCGGCGCTGCGGCTGCGGTTGCAGCCGGTATCGTTGCAATTGCTCATGCCACGGATGCAGCCGGATCAATCAGAGTACCTGCTACGTGTTGCGGTTTGACCGGGCTCAAGCCGTCTCGTGGTGCGGTGCCCGGAGGCCCTGATTTTGCCAATCACCTGATGGGCATAGCATCTGAGCTGGTCTTGGCGCGCTCGGTTCGCGACGTGGAGACCGCCCTTCAATCTGTAGTCCGGCCAATGGCCCCAGTGCACTTCCCAAAACGTCCCCGTGTCGCGGTGGCATTGCCGGATCGTTGTGGACCTGATCAGCGCAAAGCTGCAGAAGGTGCTGCCGACGCGCTGCGCGACGCAGGCTGTGAAGTGCATGATGTTCGTGCCCCCGACCGGATTGGGGCTGAGGCTCATGAAATCGCCCGAACCATACTGGCTGTTTCGTTGGCTGAATGGCTGACCGCACTCAAGATCTCTGACGACCAGGTTCCACCGCTCGCAGCCGCCATGGCTACTGAGGGTCGTGCGACACCTGCCACCGCGCTTTTTGCGGCCTCGCGACAGCTGGCACGCCTGACAAATCGCTCCCGCAAGCTTTTCAAATCCGCCGATGCCATCCTGATGCCGGTCCTCTCCTCTGCTCCGCCCGTTGTCGGCACTTTGGATCTGTCTGGCTCAACCCCTGACGCACACATGGCGCGGCTGGAAGCTTTTGCACCAAACGCCGCGCTTGCCAATGTCGCGGGCTTGCCAGCCCTGGCGCTGCCTTTTGGCATGGCAAATGACCTTCCTCTCGGTGTGCAACTGATTGGTCCCACCGGCGCCGATTTCGCACTGCTAAAACTCGGTGCACTTATCGAGACCCGCGCGCCCGCACTTTCCTTTCCGTCCCCAATCGCAGGCCTACCCGCATGACCAAGGTTCTGGAGCTTCACGGCATCACCAAGCGTTTTGGAACGCTTACCGCAAATGATGATGTGACCCTGACACTGGCGGAGGGGGAAATCCTTGCGCTTCTGGGTGAAAACGGCGCAGGCAAGACGACGCTGATGAATATCCTGTTTGGCCACTACGCAGCCGACGCAGGTACTGTCAGGGTGTTCGGCGAAGAGCTGCCTCCGGGCCTTCCACGCGCAGCGATCGAGGTGGGAGTGGGAATGGTTCACCAGCACTTCACGCTTGCGGGCAACCTCACCGTTCTTGAAAACGTCATGCTTGGCTCCGAACACTTGACGCGCGCGCGATCCGCTCGTGGTGAGGCGCGCGAAAAGTTGTTGCAGATCGCAGAGCGGTTTGGCCTGCCCGTGAACCCCGAGGCCAAGGTTCGGTCGCTTTCCGTGGGAGAACGACAGCGTGTTGAAATTCTTAAAGCGCTCTACCGCGACGCGCGAATATTGATCCTGGATGAACCTACCGCCGTTCTGGCCCGGCCCGAGGCGATGCGCCTGTTCGAGACCCTGCGCGACATGACGAAGGAGGGTCTTTCGCTTATCTTCATCAGCCACAAACTGCATGAGGTCATGGCTGCCTCTGACCGTGTGGCAGTGCTACGCGGCGGCAAGATGGTTGCAGAACGCAAAACCTCTGAAACCAACCCCGGAGAGCTGGCGGAACTGATGGTTGGCCGCAAAGTGGAACGGCCCGTACGCCATGACCATAAGATTGGCGCGCCAGTTCTGATTGCAAACAATGTGCGCGTGGAAGAGGACGGTGAGTTGCGTCTGGATGACGTGTCATTCACCGTCCATACTGGTGAAATCCTTGGTATCGTTGGCGTTTCAGGCAATGGTCAGGCTTCGCTCGGCGGGTTGCTTTCTGGGTTGGTCCACCCAAGCGCCGGGCGGTTGACACTCCTAGACGAAGAAATCAGCCATCTGGGACCGCGTGGAATGATCCGCGCCGGAGCAGGCAGGGTGCCTGAAGACCGCCATGCAGAAGGTGTCGTGGGCGAGTTGAGCTTGTGGGAAAATGCAGTGCTCGAACGGCTGCGCACACCGGAATTTTCGCGGCGAGGATTTGTCCGGCAACGTGCCGCCCGCGATTACACTTCAGGGCTGATTAAACGTTTTGATATCCGTGGTGCCAGTCCCGACACGCGAACACGGTTGCTGTCTGGCGGCAATATGCAAAAGCTGATCCTTGGTCGGGTCCTAACCAACGGGCCGTGCTTTGTCCTCGCCAACCAGCCAACGCGCGGCCTTGATGAGGGGGCAATTGCCGCGGTTCATGTCGAGCTCTTGGCGGCACGGGCTGAAGGTGCCGCGATATTGCTCATTTCAGAAGAATTGGAAGAAGCCGTGGCCCTGTCAGACCGTATACAGGCCATCGTTAAAGGGCGCTTGTCGGAGCCCATATCCGCCGACGAGGCTGACCCGCAACGCCTTGGCCTGATGATGGCGGGTGTCTGGAAGGAAGATGATAGTGAGGCTTGAACGACGCACACATGTTCCGCTGCACCTTGTGGTCATTGCGCCGTTGGCGGCGATCTTTACCGCATTGCTATTGGCTGCGGGTCTTATCGCAGCTGCTGGGGTAAACCCGCTTATGGCTTATGGTGAAATGCTGACCGGAGCGTTCGGCTCACGCCTTTCGATCACCGAGATGCTGACCCGTGCCACGCCGCTTATCTTCACCGGACTTGCCGCGGCTGTCGCCTTTCGTGCGCGGCTTTGGAATATCGGCGGCGAAGGGCAGTTCTTTGTCGGCGCGCTGATCACCGCTTGGATCGGCCATTCGCTCGGGGTTCTGGGGTGGATCGGTATTCCACTTTTGATGCTGGCAGGCATGGCTGCGGGCGCTGCTCTTTTGGCGGGGCCTGCCTTTTTACGCCTGCGTTTCGGGGTGGATGAGGTGGTGACGACCCTTCTGCTCAACTTCATCGTAATCCTTTTTGTGGGCCTCATGATTGAAGGCCCGATGCGTGATCCGTTGGCCTTTGGGTGGCCCTCTTCTGTGCCCGTAGACGGGGATTTTCGTCTGCCGGATCTGATCCCGCGCACGCGTCTGCATATCGGGCTGCTTATTGCCATCGCAGCAGCAGGTGCAGTTTGGCTGATCCTGGCGCGCACCGTATTTGGTGCTGAAACGCGCGCCGCAGGTCTAAATGCCAGTGCCGCCGCTTTTGCCGGAATATCCCTGCCCCGAACGATCATGGGCGTAGCTCTGCTTTCGGGCGCCTTGGCGGGGCTCGCCGGGTCTGTCGAAGTCATGGGTGTTACAGCTGGGGTCACCACCACGATGAGCCCCGGTTTTGGTTATGCAGGCATCGTTGTCGCAATGCTCGCCGCTTTGCATCCGGCCGGGGTCGTTGCTGCCGCTGTTTTCGTTGCTACAGTCTTCGTCGGGGCCGACGCCATGAGCCGCGCGACCGGTGTTCCCAGTTTCATCGCTGATGTGATTGTAGCGCTCTGTTTGCTTACCATGATCGTGGCCCTTCTTTTCACAACCTATCGGGTGCGTCGATGAGTGATGCAATTGAACTGCTGCTGAATACCAGCCTCTGGGCTTCCGTGTTGCGTATTGCTACGCCACTTATATTTGGAGTCCTTGGCGCATTGCTCTGCGAACGTTCGGGCGTGCTCAATCTGGGAATCGAAGGGATTATGACCATGGGCGCGATGAGCGGTTGGCTTGCCGTCTACATGGGTGCACCTTTGCTCGTGGGCCTGATGATTGCGGCCCTTTGCGGCGCCGTGATGGGCTTGCTGCATGCCATGCTGACGGTTCCGCTTGGGCTTTCGCAACATGTATCGGGGCTTGGTATTACGCTGTTTGCATCTGCTTTGGCCTACTACCTCTACAGGCTACTTGTCGAAGTGGGTGACTTGCCCCCAACGATAGAGCCTTTCCAGCCGCTCAATGTTCCGGGGTTTTCCGATATACCTGTTCTCGGTCCGATCCTGTTTTCCCAGGCCCTGCCGACTTATCTGGCGCTCTTTGCTGTGGCTGCGATGGCTTATGTTCTTGCCCGTACACCGCTGGGGCTGGCCATTCGTATGACCGGTGAAAACCCGCATGCTGTTGAGGCGCAGGGGCTGAACCCCATCCGCATCCGCATCGGCGCAGTTGTTGTCGGATCGGCTTTGATGGCGGTGGGCGGGGCTTTCCTGACGACAACGGCGTTTAACAGCTTTTTCCCGGGTATGGTTCAGGGGCGTGGCTGGATTTGCATTGCGCTGGTTGTCTTCGCCAGCTGGCGGCCCGGCAAGGCGCTGATTGGCGCGGTATTGTTCGCATTCTTCGATGCATACCAGCTGCGGCTGCAGACTGCGATTGAAGGCGTACCCTACCAGCTCTTCCTGATGGCGCCTTACGTACTTTCCATCGTCGCGCTCGTCCTCGTCGCACGCAGAGCCGAAATACCTGCAGCGTTGATGGCACCCTACCGGCGCGGTGAACGTTAGCGGCATTCGTTCGCGCATATTCACCGGAATTGATCAAGATGAAAGACTTCGCGCTGCAAATCTGAACGTGTGTTATCGCGTTAAATTGCGGCGCACCAAGGAATACTGATACTCGGATTTCAAGCAGCTTGGTTTGCGGCCTTCCAGGCATCAAATGCCTCGAACCGGTGGTTTCGAATTGTTAAGGCTGAGCAACGACGTGCTGGGACACAAAAGCAATTCCGAACGGCTGAATGGGTTGCCGCGAACCTCTTAAAACCACCTGGAGACCGATGGCCTTGCTTCGACCGTTCCCGTTTTCGGAATGGGAAATGGCTGTTTTCAGCGCGGTTATTGAGAACCTTGTGCGACCGATGCTCTAGACTTGGAGCGATCCCCCGATTAGCGGCGCCATATGAGCGCAGCTTGTCTGTGATGACCCACTTGGGAATGAAACCAAGACGTTTTATCAGGTGGCGCAACAGGCGTTTTGGGGCCCGTTTGTCCCGTTTCGGTTGGAGAACTTCGTCCAGCACGACGCCATGTTTATCGGCCGCGCCAAAGCCAATACTTGCGGCCAGAGATGCTCACGACAACTTCATCGAGGTGACAGACGTCGCCTTTTCGGCCCTGTTTCCAAAACCCCGGGCGAGATGCATAAACAGTCAAACTGCATATCCAGAAGAGATCATCAATGTTTTCACGCGATAAAGTAAAATACGAACCCATCGATCTTCCTGACCACCTGGATTATTCGGCGGCTCAAAGCCTTGAAGAAGCCCGCGCATTCTATGAGCGGATGAAGCGGCGGCATACGGTTAGGGACTATTCAAGCAAGCCGGTTTCTCGCGAAGTGATTGAAGAGTGCATACGCACGGCGGGCACAGCGCCCTCAGGAGCAAACCATCAACCCTGGCACTTTGTCGCTATCTCGGCTCCCACCTTCAAGAAGAAGATCCGTGAAGCCGCCGAGGAGGAAGAGCGGCAGTTCTATGATGGTGGCGCGGGTGACGAATGGCTGAAAGCGCTGGAACCAATTGGCACCAACGACAACAAACCGCATCTCGAGGAAGCCGCATGGTTAATCGTCGTTTTTGCGCAGCGCTGGGGCCATTTCGAGGACGGAACGCGTTTCAAGAACTACTACGTACCCGAAAGCACGGGCATTGCCTGCGGTTTCCTGTTGGCCGCACTACATCATGCGGGCCTGGTCACTTTGACGCATACACCAAATCCGATGAAGTTCCTCAATAAGATGTTTGATCGACCGGATAGCGAAAAACCCATCATGATCGTGGCTGTTGGTCATGCCGCGAAGGACGCAAAGGTACCTGCTGTGGCGAAGATCAAAAAGCCACTTGACGAGATCCTGACGGTTGCTGATTAAGTACTGCCTAGGTTCATTTTCCGAAATTGAAGGTTAAGCTGTTCCGGCAACACGCTGCACTGCATCAATCTGGATTTTCGCAGTGTAGTGACATGCACTTTGGCTAAAGTTTTCCCACTTTTACTCTGACTTTGATCAAGAACGAACAATGCGGCCCTAAGCGGATGAGGTGGGTGGCTCCTGCTCCACCGGCATCGAATGTGCCAAAGTGCAG
>NZ_CYUD01000003.1 GCF_001458295.1 Ruegeria denitrificans | reverse complement strand
GCCCCAATCTTCGACGGCGGGGTGGTGGAGGAGTGGTCCGAAGACCCCGGCCTGAGGAATCCCGCCCCAGAAGCCCCCTGTGGTGTTTCTCCACCAGACAACAAAAAAAACCACCTGAGGAAAGAAAAGGGGCGGGTTTGGGCTAAATATCCACAGCAAAAAAAAAAAAAAGCCCCGCCACTGGCGGGTCTTTTCATTTTCAGGCGCGGGTTGCGGTGACGATGTTTTCTCCAACCTGCCGGATGACCTGAGCCAGCCCGTCAAACCAATCTTCACCTGCAGTCGACGCACGCCGCACCAAGCCAACCGTCCGCGCCGGTTGCGGCGTGCCAAATCGCAGTAGCTTTAGTCCGGGAACAGCCTCAGTTTCCGCGCGTGCGGCCAACTCGGGCATGAGAGTCAGTCCGAACCCTTCGGCCACCAACCGTGATAGAGTAGCAAGCGAGGACGCGCCCATATTGATCAAGCCACTGCTTCGATCCTGACCGCAAACTTCAAGCGCCTGGTCAGTCAGACAATGACCATCATCCAGCAACATTAGCTGTGCGGTTTGCAGGTCCAGCGGTCGCAAGGCCTCGGGGTTTGTGACCATGCTTTGCAGTCGTGCAGAACTGCCAGCCAGCAGGAAACGATCCTGAAATAACGGCAATTCGAACAGCTCGCTCCCACCCGCAGGCAAAGCCACGACACCGGCGTCGATCTCCCCGGCACGCAGCATCGTTAACAACCGCTCGGTCCTGGCCTCACGGACCTGCACGCGCAATGACACATCAGATGTCCGCAAACCCGCCAGAACACCAGGCAGCAAATATGGCGCAATCGTCGGGATGATCCCAATCGCCAGTGACCTGTGTCCGCCTGATCGATCTCTGGCGAATTGATCCAGCCTATCCGCTGCCCCAAGGACCTGACGTGCGTGATCCAGCACATCCCGCCCCAATGGGGTCAATAGAATGTCTCGCGCTTGACGCTCGAACAGCGGTCCTCCCAAACTGTCCTCCAGCGCTTTGATCTGAACGGACAAGGCGGGCTGAGACACGTGGCATACCTGCGCGGCCCGACCGAAATTGCGCTGATCGGCGACAGCACTAAAGTATTTCAGTTGTCTGAGGGTAAAATTCATAACTCGTGATTATCACCCACCCACCTAAGTGCAACTAAAACATATCGCACCGTTAACCGATCATGCGATTGCGCTCAGACTGCCCGTCATAATGTCTCTTCAGCCGCTGCAACGCGATCCGCAGCACGATTTTACCCGAACGCGCCGACCAGCCCATGCGTTTTTCCGCAAGTTCAAGCCCCTCGAGATAACAACAGCAGCGCAGCGCCACATCGCTGAGACCCGGACCCAGATCCGATAAGGCGTCTTCGACACGAACCCGCGCATCGGACGACCCCTGTCCGGCATAGGTTTCACTTTTGAAACTGCCACGTCCACCTGCTGTTAGAAAATGATCCCAGTTCTGTGCGACCTGAGGTCCGATCTGGGCAAGTTCAAAATCTTCGCGCAGTCGTTCGCCAGCCGCCACAAGCGTTTCATCAAGGAAAGGTTTACCATCCCGATCACGTCTGCGGGCAAGTGCAATCAAAGGGCTCTCTGTCGCGCTATAGCGAATGCGCCGAGGGCGGTCAGGTTTTGCCGCCGCCTGTGCCGTTTGCCCCTGAAACGGCGATTGCGCATCAGCCATACCATATTCACTGCGCTCGCGCGCCATATTCTCGGCTTCAGCAACAAGGCGGCTCAACGCTGTCCGGCCCGCCGAAGAAATCCGATACCGCGATATCCGCCCGGGATTATCGCAGGAAATCCAATCCTTCAGGGCCAGAGCCTGGGCGATCTTGCAATCCACAACTGCTGTTCGCGTAGCCCCGCTGTCACCGGTGTCGCGGACCACTACGGCCTTGTCCATTTCCTCGGCCACCGCAAGAACTGATCCCGTTTCACACAGCCTGCGCAAAATTCGCAGAGCCTCGCGGTTGAATTCTTCGTCCCTGGCCGCGGCGGCTTCCTCTTCTGTGGCAGCCGGGGTGCCAAATTGCACCGGGGCTGGATTATCCCCTGTTTCCGAAAAATGCGTCTCGGCCAGAGATTGCAGCGCAGCATCCACCAAGGGATCGTCCCGGCGCATTTCGATACGCCTGATCTGCCTGAGTATGGTCGACGCATGGCACCCCGCAGATCGCGCGATATCGCGGATCGACTGACCGGTCTCTGTGTGGGCAAGGTATCGCTGTGCCCCCTCTGGTACCCAGGCCGGAATGGTGAATGCTATGCTGTTTTCCATAGTTACTTGTCCTCGTCGACACAACAATCTGTTCTCAATCGCCCCCGATGAATTTGTTAACCAATTCTAACTAGAGTCGCTTTCGTTACTCGTTCGTTAACCGGCGGTGACAAGGACTAGATTTGATTCAAAAACATAAACACTCATGAAGTCATAGTTCGGCACGAACCCAATCAAAGCAACACCCGCTTAGGTTGTGCAACACATTCAGGGACGTTCACTCAAACAAGGAACCCCCGAAAATGCAGGACCTGATGACCATGATTATTGCCCTCCGCCGTCCACGCCTGTTGGCACGGGCTGCAAGACACGGAGCACAGGACTATGACCGGGATCGGCACCTACAGCGCATCCTAGGCTACGGGTCAATGCCCAGCACAGGGGCCGCGCTGATGCGGCTAATGGAATTGGAAAGGGAAGTTAACGCACAGCGTACGGAAGAAGACGCAGCCTATTCGCTGGTCCGTCACCTGGACCTGCTGATCGCGCTGTTGGGCGAGGCGCAGCTGTTTCAGGCCAGCCGCGCCGCGCAGTATCAGTGATCAGGTGAAGGCATCCGGCATGGATGCTTTCTTTTCCGCCACGTATTCGTTCAATGCAGCAAGAATGGCAGGGTCGAGTTGCGGCTGCTGGTAGTTGGCAAGCAGATGCTCGACCCGGGCAGTGGCCAGTTGGCGCGTGTCACGCCCGCCTTCGTCTTCCCAGGTTTCGAACGGTTTGTAGTCCAGCATTTCTGACTTCCAAAAAGCCTCTTTGAAATTTGCCTGCGTATGGGCACAACCCAGATAGTGACCGCCCGGACCGACCTCGCGGATCGCATCCATCGCCTGCGCGTTCTCGTCATAGGCTACGCCTTTGGCAAGACCATGCAGAACGCCCAGTTGGTCGGCATCCATGACGAATTTTTCGAAGTCAGCAACCAGACCACCTTCGAGCCAGCCGCAGGAATGCAACATGAAGTTCACCCCAGACATCAGACCCATGTTCAGCGAGTTTGCAGTTTCATAGGCCGCTTGTGCGTCGGGCAATTTCGAGCCGCAGAACGATCCGGCGGAACGGAACGGCAGGTTCAGACGTCGCGCCAGCTGACCCGCGCCATAGGTGACCATCGACGCCTCAGGCGTACCAAAGGTCGGCGCGCCCGAGTTCATGTCAATCGACGACACGAAGGCTCCAAAGATCGCCGGGGCGCCCGGACGGATGATCTGGCTATACGCGACACCGGCCAGAACTTCGGCCAGCACCTGCGTCAGCGTCCCTGCTACTGAAACAGGGGCCATCGCGCCGCCCACGATAAAGGGCGAAATGATGCAGGCCTGATTGTTCTTCGCATAAACCTCCAGCGCGCCCATCATCACGTCGTCGAAGGTCATCGGCGAGTTGATGTTGGTCAGCGAAGTCATCACTGTGTTTTCCTGCACGAACTCTTTGCCGAACAGGATCTCGCACATTTCAACCGAATCCTGCGCCCGGCTGGGATCAGTGACCGAGCCCATAAACGGCTTGTCCGACAGGGTCATATGCGCCATCAGCATGTCCAGGTGACGCTTGTTCACTGGCACATCAGTCGGCTCGCAAACAGTCCCGCCCGAGTGGTGCAGCCACTTGGACATATAGGCCAGTTTCACGAACTTGTTGAAATCGTCCATGGTCGCATAACGACGGCCACCATGTGCGTCACGCACGAACGGAGGGCCATAAACTGGTGCCAACACCAGATTACGTCCACCAATGACAACCGATTTTTCAGGGTTGCGCGCGTGTTGTGTAAACTCACTGGGGGCTGATTTAATCAGCTCTCGCGCAAGGCCGCGCGGAATGCGGACACGTTCCCCATCCACATCGGCTCCGGCGTCTTTCCAGCGCTGCAACGCGCCTGGATTGTCGACGAAATTAACGCCAACCTCGGCCAGAATGGTTTCTGCATTGGTTTCAATGATTTCCAACGCTTCTTCGTTGAGAACCTCGAAATTCGGAATATTCCGTTCGATGTATTTCGCAGTTTCAATACGGACTGCGGTGCGCTCGGCCCTGCGGGCGGCTCCACCACCGCCTCTGGCTCTGCGTCGGGTGTTTGCCTCTGCCATGAGATAATCCCGTTAGTCATGTTCACGTTGCAAATCGTGTTACCGGAACCGCAGATCACACCAGACGTGGATTACGGCGAAATAGGGGTAAAAGCGACATGATCGCCTATTCGATCCCGTTTTAACCCCTAATTCCTGTTGTTCATGTTAGAGGCATGGGCTCGGAATCGCAAAATCATCTAATCGCTAGCTGAGCGAAAACGCATGCCACGACAGAAACGGGTGGCGTCGGACCTATCTGAGTAAACGTGAGAAATCTAAATTGACGGGCTGACAACCCTCAAAGGTCTTTGCGCATCGCGACCGTGTTTCCAGACACTTCGATTTCAACCCACCCGAGATGCGCATATATAGCCCGCGTATCCTGCATCAGTCGATGAGTACGCAGCTCCATATGTGTGCAACCGGCCTTGCATGCATCGGCCTCGGCACGCGACAGCAATATTCCTGCAATCCCCTGCCCCTGCGCCAGCGGTGAGACAGCCAGATTAAGGACCTTCATCGCAGTGCCTTGTTGCGCGTAAATTATTACCCCCTTCAGCCCGTCATCATTGTGGGCCAAAACAACGCAATGCTCCGCAATCTCTTCTGCAAGATTACTGGTTACATCGGGCAGGTCATCAATGGTTTCGCGCGCCTTGGCATAGGCCGCCGTAATGCAGTCAGTGACCATTGCGACGTCATCCTGCGTTGCTTTCGTGAAACGAATAACGGTCATTGATCCAATCTCCCTCTGCATCTGGCTGAAAACACCCTCATAACGCTTGCACATAACCGCCGCGCGACCTAAGAGCCAGTCATGAGCCAGACATCCCATGACCGCCTTCTGATCATCGACTTCGGCAGCCAGGTGACGCAGCTGATCGCACGCCGCCTGCGCGAGTTGAATGTCTATTGCGAAATCCACCCCTATCAGAAAGTCACAATGGACTTTGTGCGCGAATTGGCGCCCAAGGCCGTGATCTTTTCCGGCGGGCCAGACAGTGTGACGCGCGAGGGCTCGCCCCGTGCCCCGCAAGAAATTTTCGATTATGGCGTGCCGATCCTTGGCATCTGCTATGGACAGCAAGTCATGATGCACCAGCTTGGTGGCGAGGTCGAAAGCGGACACGGTACGGCCGAGTTCGGTCGGGCCTTTGTCACCCCTAAGAACCAACTGGATATTCTGAACGGCTGGTTCGCGGACGGTGACGAACAAGTCTGGATGAGTCACGGGGACCACGTCAGCGAAATCGCCCCTGGGTTCGAGGTATTCGGCACCTCGCCCAACGCGCCGTATGCGATTACGGCTGATACCAACCGCCATTTCTATGCAGTTCAGTTCCACCCCGAGGTGCACCACACGCCCAAAGGCGCGAAGCTGTACGAGAACTTCGTGAAACTGGCCGGATTCGGCGGCGACTGGACCATGGGTGCCTATCGCGAACAGATGATTGAGACGATCCGCGAACAGGTCGGTGATAAAAAGGTCATCTGCGGCTTGTCCGGCGGCGTCGACAGCTCGGTCGCTGCGATCCTGATTCATGAGGCAATCGGTGATCAGCTGACCTGCGTATTTGTCGATCATGGCCTGCTGCGCAAGAACGAGGCCGAAGAAGTCGTCGGCATGTTCCGCGACAACTACAACATTCAGTTGATCCATGCGGACGAAAGCGACCTGTTTCTGGGCGAGCTGGACGGCCAGTCCGACCCGGAAACCAAGCGCAAGATCATCGGCAAGCTGTTCATCGACGTATTCCAGAAACACGCCGACACCATCGACGGGGCGGAATTCCTGGCCCAGGGCACACTATACCCAGATGTGATCGAATCGGTTTCCTTCTCGGGCGGCCCCTCGGTCACCATCAAATCGCACCACAATGTCGGTGGCCTGCCGGAAAAGATGGGCCTGAAGCTAGTCGAGCCCCTGCGTGAGTTGTTCAAGGATGAAGTCCGCGCGCTGGGCCGCGAACTCGGTCTGCCGACCAGCTTCATCGGCCGCCACCCCTTCCCCGGACCCGGCTTGGCGATCCGTTGCCCCGGTGAGATTACCCGCGAAAAACTGGAAATCCTGCGTGAGGCCGATGCCGTCTATATCGACCAGATTCGCAAACACGGTCTGTATGATGATATCTGGCAGGCGTTTGTGGCGATTCTTCCAGTTCGCACAGTCGGCGTGATGGGTGACGGACGCACATATGACTATGCCTGTGCTCTGCGGGCCGTAACGTCAGTCGATGGTATGACCGCCGACTATTATCCGTTCAGCCACGAGTTTCTTGGTGAAACCGCCACTCGGATCATCAACGAGGTCAAAGGCATCAACCGATGCACCTATGACATCACCTCGAAACCTCCGGGAACGATCGAGTGGGAATAACAAAAAGCCGGGCTCTGACCCGGCTTTTTTGTTTAAGTCTTGGCAGAAACCCATAGGTTTCAAATTAGAATTCCGCGATTCCCGCAGGCAGGTGGATGGACAGCAGCAAACCGCAGATAGGTAAGGCCGCGCTTTGGATGACGGGGGCAATTGCCTCTTTTTCATCTATGGCCATTGCTGGCCGCGAGCTGAGCGTGGCCCATGATACGTTCGAGATCATGTTCTACCGCAGCCTCGTTGGCATCTGCGTTGTGTCGCTGATTCTGACAGTGACGCATAAATGGCATCAGGTCTCGACTTACAGGTTTGGGCTGCACGGCATCCGAAATCTGACGCATTTCATCGGCCAGAATTTGTGGTTCTATGCGGTTACAGTCATCCCTCTGGCGCAGGTTTTTGCCCTTGAATTCACGCAACCCATCTGGGTGGTTCTACTTTCTCCGCTGCTGCTTGCAGAACGGCTGACGCCCGTGCGTGTATTGTCAGCCCTGATTGGGTTCGCAGGTGTCCTGATAATCACCCGCCCCGGCGCCGTGCCGCTGAGTGCTGGTATTCTGGCCGCCGCGATGTCTGCAGTATTCTTCGCGTTTACAACTATTTCCACTAAAAAGCTGACCCGTTTTGCCAGTATTGGCTGTATCATGTTCTGGCTGACCGTCATGCAGGCGATCTTTGGATTGTTGGCGGCTGGGATCGACGGCCGGATTGCTTTACCAACTACAAGCACGATCCCCTTCCTGGTATTGATTGGGCTGGCAGGTTTACTGGCGCACTATTGCATCACCAACGCTCTGGCCATTGCACCGGCGATCATCGTTGTACCGTTTGATTTTGTGCGTTTGCCCGCAATCGCGGTGGTCGGGATGATTCTCTACCAAGAGCCCCTGGATCACTGGACCCTGTTAGGTGCTGTCGTAATCTTTTCGGGCATTTTTCTGAACATGCATGCCGAAAATCGTAACAGTTTAGCAACAGTTGCACGTCAGACTCGTCAGGAATAACGCACCGTCACTAGTTGACGGTAAAGTAACCCTCAAGAAAGTATCGGGCACCACAAGACAGATCGGTCGGCACCACTCAGCAACTCGGTCTGAAAAACAGGACACCTTTAGGGAGGACACAATGAAAAAAGCGCTTCTACAGGCGTGCGCGGTGTGCGTTGGGACAACCGGGGCCTATGCGGGGGGCATCGACCGAAGCGGTCAAGGCATCAACTTAATCTTCGAAGAAGGAACGGTTGTTCAATTTGGCCTGAGCTATACGGATCCGGACGTAAGCGGCACCATGCCCAATATATTTGGAGCTGGAGAGCCTGTTGACTCGGGCAACATCGCCAATGATTTCTTCACACCACACCTGGGTTTCAAAACTGCGCTTACGGACCAACTTGATCTGGCGATTATCTATGATGAGCCGTTCGGCGCTGATATCGCCTATTCGTCCGCTTACCCGCTGTCGATCAACCCGTTCAATCCTACTCAGGCCAATTCGCTCAGGGCTCAGGCTGATATTGACGCGATTACTGCCTTGTTGCGGTATAAGTTCGACAACGGTTTCAGCGCATTGGGCGGCGTTCGTGTTCAGCGCGTATCCGAAGCCAGAATTGGCGTTCCAATTGTCGGTGATTACTCGTTCGATGCGGGCAGCGAAGTCGACTTTGGCTATGTGATCGGTGTGGCATGGGAGAAGCCGGAAATCGCGGCCCGGGTCGCGTTAACGTACAACTCCAAAATCACTCACAACCTGTCGCAGACCGAAGTCATTGGAGGCGCTTCATTTGAAACGTCGACGGAAGTTGACACACCGCAATCGGTGAACTTGGATTTCCAGACAGGCGTGGCCCCCAAAACCCTGTTGTTTGGTTCAATCCGCTGGGTCGACTGGCCACAGCTGGATGTGGCACCCCCGGTCTATACCGCCGCCGTTGGTTCGTCCCTCGTGGACTATGACAACGCGACATATACTTACTCGCTCGGCCTTGGCTACCAATTCACAGACGAATTCGCAGGTGCCGTTACCCTTGGCTATGAAACCGACGAAGGAATTCCGGTTTCGAACCTGAGCCCGACTGATGGATTCTGGAGCGTTGGTTTGGGCGGCACGTATTCGTTGGAAAAGGCAAAGATCTCGGCCGGTGTCCGGTACACTGATATCGGTGACGCTACCGCAGATGGCGCATTTGGCCAAACCGCCGATTTTACCGGCAACAGCGCGTGGAGCGTCGGCTTCCAGATCACCTATTCTCTGGGTTGATCCAAACCACAATGAAGTGTCTAACCCCGCCATTTCGGCGGGGTTTTTCTTTGTGTACCGGGGTTAAAAGAAAGATTTTGAATACCCCATTGCTCTAAAGCCACAATTTCCGGGGGTTGGCGAAATTCGCAATCTCATTATGACATTCTCCCTGTCGGTTCCCGACTGGATCAATTAGGGGACCGGCACAACAAAAAAAGAGGACATCAAATTGTTGAATCCAGGCAAAATCTCATTTTTAACAATGATTTCACTGACCCCGGCCATTGCAGGTGCACAGGAATTCCACGGTGCAGCAACCTTGGGTTATGGACAATCTTCCATTTCCAACGGTGGTGGTGATTTCGGCACATTTACCGGGGATTTCACCGGTTCATTGAGCTTTGACAACGGTCTGCATTGGGGCTTTGATGCCAAATACTACAATGCCGATCCCGACAATGTTTCCGGCGATGTTTCCCTGTGGGATCTAGGCACCACGCTGAATTACCAGTTTGAAGCTGGCGGCGTTGTGGGTGGTTATCTCGACTATGCTGATTTCGATTCGGGACTGGCACTTGGCCTGTCCAACGATGTGACCTCGTACGGTATCTCGGGCGGGTATGTCGCCGAAGACGCCGGGTTCGAGGCATGGATCGGCGAATCTGAAACGTCCCCCAGCCTGCCCAATGGTACGGATTGGACCGATTTCGGTGTGCGGTTCCGCTATCAGGTAGCAGATAATGCTGTATTCGGTGGCCACTATGTACGCAGCGAAATTTCAGGCAGCGGCGTTGATCTCGATCTCTACAGCGTCGGCCTAGGCGGTTACTACGGATTCGGCAGCGGTTGGGGGACCTATGCAGGTCTCGTATACCAGTCGTTTAGTGACCTCGATCTAGACTACACAACACTGGGCATCGGCGTGGACTATAACCTGCTTGAGATCAGCGAAATCCCCGCACAGGTGTCTCTGGAACTGGCCAGAACGGACATTGATGTTGGCGGTGCCAGCGGCGATATCGACACACTTCGCTTTGGTCTGACCTTCCCCCTTGGCGGCCGCACTGCATCAACACCGCTCAACAGCGTAGCACGTGCAGCAATGGCACCGCGTCACAATGCTCTGACCACCCTGGAAGACACAACCTTCTAAGGTGCAGAACAACCTGCAAGCATTTGGGAAACCTCGTCCTATGGCGGGGTTTTTCTTTGCGCAAGTTTCGGGTCGATAGAATTTGGATCTGGTGCAAAAACAGAGCATGGCTGCACAAAAACATCTTACCTCGGGCGCTTGGTCCGAACTTTTTCTGCTCGGCGTGATCTGGGGGGCCTCATTCCTTGCGATTCGGGTCGCGCTGGACACGATTCCGGTGATGACATCGGTCCTGCATCGCGTTTTCTGGGCAATGCTGGTGCTTTGGGTGGTTGTTTGCGTCCAACGATTAGCCGTGCCGCGCAGTCCACGCATATGGTTTGCGTTTTTGGTTATGGGGCTACTGAACAACGCTATTCCGTTTTCCTTGATGGCATGGGGTCAGCTTTATATCGAGACCGGTCTGACATCGATCCTGAACGCTATGACAGCCATATTCGGCGTCATCACAGCAGCGCTGTTTTTCAAGGATGAACGCCTGACTCGACCACGGATCATTGGAGTGGCGCTTGGGTTTCTGGGCGTCGCAACTGCAATCGGACTTCAAAATTTCGCGACATTCAACCTGCAGAGCATCGCTCAACTTGCCATCATCGCAGGAACGATTTCCTACGCAATGGCCGGAGCTTGGGCGCGAGCGACCTTGTCAGACCTGCCGCCTGTCGTCGCCGCTGCAGGAATGCTAACCGGGTCGACCGTTATGATCTTGCCACTTACCCTGATGATCGATGGTGTGCCCAGTCTGAACCTGCCACTGATCACGTGGACCGCAATCGGGTACTATGCGGTGATCGCAACGGCTGGCGCTTACCTACTGTATTATCGGGTGCTTGCCATGGCCGGAGCGGGCAACCTGATGCTAGTTACGTTAGTCATCCCGCCAGTCGCTATCGTCTTAGGCGCGGTTTTGCGGGACGAGGCCCTGCCCTCGCAAGCCTATCTTGGCTTTGCAATCCTCGCGTTGGGCCTGTTGATCCTCAATCGTTCAGGCACACGCGATTGACGCCGTCCGCTGCCCGTTTTAGCTAGGTCGGTAAAAGGGATGGCGGACGATGATCTACGGCTCGGCAAAAGACTGGCGCGATGCGGCGCGAAAAAAGGTGCTGTTCTTTGGCATGTCGGGCCTGGGCAAGACCTATGTGTCGAATGTTCTGCGCGATTCGGGCAACTGGTTCCACTACTCGATCGATTACCGCATTGGCACCCGCTATATGGGCGAATACATCGCTGATAACGCCAAGGCCGAAGCGATGAAGATTCCCTTTCTTCGTGAGCTTCTGTTGTCGGATTCGATTTTTATCGGCTCGAACATCTCGTTCGAAAATCTGACCCCGGTTGCCGCATATCTGGGCAAGCCCGGAAATCCGGCCCTGGGTGGTCTGGATCTGCCCGAATATAAACGCAGGCAGGAACAATTCCGGCAGGCCGAGATTCACGCGCTGTTGGACACCGAATATTTCCTCGACCGGGCACAGCGCCTGTACCACTATCCGCATTTTATTTGCGATACCGGCGGGTCGATCTGCGAATGGGTGGACCCGGAAAACCCGACGGATCACGTCTTGTCTGAACTGTCCCGTCAGACTCTGATGATCTGGATTCAAGGAGATGAGGATCACACTGCGGAACTAATCCGCCGCTTCGACAAGGCGCCTAAGCCGATGTCCTATCAACCCGAATTCCTGACCCGGGTCTGGAACGATTACCTGAGCCAAAATGGTTGCCGATCCGAGGACGTCGACCCCAATGCTTTCATCCGCTGGACCTATGCGCAGGCACTGGCGCACCGCCAGCCGCGCTATCAGGCAATGGCGGACAATTGGGGGGTGACTGTCACCGCTGACGACATGCACAAAGTCCGCGATGCCGCTGATTTCGATGAGTTGATCGAACACACCCTTGAGACCCGCGCAAACCGGGCTTAATTACCGCCTCTACACTGTAACTCCAAAGGCTTGCACCTGATGCCGATCAAGATCCCCTCCGACCTGCCCGCATTTGACGTTCTCTCGAAAGAGGGCGTCATGGTCATGGCCGAGGATCAGGCGATGCGTCAGGACATCCGCCCCTTGCGGATTGGGTTGCTGAATCTGATGCCCAAGAAGATTCAGACTGAAAACCAATTTGCTCGTCTGATCGGGGCGACCCCGTTGCAGATTGATCTGTCTCTGATCCGCATGACGGAACATCGCACCAAAAACACTGCGGCCGAGCATATGGCAGAATTCTATCGCCCCTTTAAGGAGGTGAAGGACGAGAAATTTGACGGCCTGATCATCACCGGCGCTCCGATCGAACATTTGGAATTCGACAACGTCACCTATTGGGAAGAAATGCGCGAAGTGTTCGAATGGACGCAGACCAATGTGCATTCTACCTTTGGTGTGTGCTGGGGCGGGATGGCGATGATCAATCATTTCCACGGCGTTAAGAAACATATGCTGGACGCCAAGGCGTTTGGCTGTTTCCGCCATTCGAACCTTGATCCGGCTTCGCCATTCCTGCGCGGGTTCTCGGATGATTGTGTGATCCCGGTCAGCCGCTGGACTGAAATGAAGCAAGGCGAGATTGATGACGCTGACGGCCTGGTGACTCTGTTGGGCAGCGACGAAGTCGGCCCTTGTCTGATCGAAGACCCGGCGCACCGTGCGCTCTATATCTTCAACCATTTCGAATATGACAGCGATACGTTGAAACAAGAGTATGACCGCGACGTTGCCAACGGCACGCCGATCAACGTGCCGATGAATTACTATCCGGACGACGATCCGACCGAGACACCCCAGAACAGATGGCGCAGCCATGCCCACCTGCTCTATGGCAACTGGATCAGTGAAATTTATGGCACCACGCCGTACGACATCAATCGGATCGGTGTAGACCAGACCGATCTGAGGGCCTGACCCAGTGATGCGTATCGGCCTCATAGCTCTAACCTTATTGGTTATGCTGTGGGCCGTTGCACTCTGGCGCGCGGTCCGGAACGAAACCCGTGCAGAGGCCGCCTTCCCGCCCGAAGGCGAAATCGTCCTAGTCGATGGAATTCCGGTGCATGCAGTGGTTATGGGCGAAGGTCCGGATGTCGTGCTGATCCACGGATCTAGCGGTAATACACGCGACATGACCTTTGCGCTGGCCCCAATTCTGGCAGAAAACTACCGCGTTATCGTCTTTGACCGACCGGGGCTGGGATATAGCGCCAGCTTCAATCCAGACGGGGAAACCATTGAGGAGCAGGCGGAAATCCTGCAAAAAGCAGCGGCGCAACTTGGCGCGGAAAAGCCAATAGTCGCAGGGCAAAGCTATGGCGGATCCGTCTCACTTGCTTGGGCTGTCACGCGACCTGACAATTTCTCGGGGCTGGTCTTGATCGCAGCCGCGGCTATCCCGTGGGAAACACCTTTGGACGGGTTCAATAAACTGGCCGCAACCCCCACAGGCAGCGCCACCGCCCTGCCCTTGATCACTGCTTTTGTACCCGAATGGTATGTTGAAAAAGCACTAGATCGTGTGTTCGCACCGCAGACCGCGCCAGAAGGTTATGCGCAACATTTCGGCCCGGGTCTGACCATGCGCCGCGCCTCGATGCACGCGAATGCCAAGCAGCGAGCCAACCTGTTGGACGAAGTCCGAGCGCTTCAACCACGATACAGTGAAATCGACGTGCCGACCGAGATTGTTCATGGCACGGCTGACGATACGGTGGGTCTGGACTGGCATTCCTATCGACTGATTGAACAAATTCCCGGCGCGGAACTGATTGAACTGCCCGGTATCGGACACATGCCGCAGGTCGTGGCTGCACCCGAAGTTGCCGCCGCCATCGACCGTGCCGCGCAACGAGCAGGTTTGCGTTAGGGCTGTCGCTAATCCATAGTAGGATATGGATTTTATGACGAGGTAGCACATGGCCCGTTCCGAAAAAGGTTCCATCGAAAAGTACTTTAAGAACGACGCCCCGAAAGAGGTGCGTACGGCCATCGAAAAATCCAGCAAAGGCGAAATCTTAAACCCGACCTACCCTTACGACGAACGGATGGAGCGTAAGGACTACGAGAAACAGATGGGAAGGCTGCAGATCGAATTGGTCAAAATGCAATCCTGGGTCAAAGAAACCGACTCTCGCCTATTGCTGATTTTCGAAGGTCGGGATGCGGCTGGCAAAGGCGGCACCATCAAGCGGTTCCGGGAAAACCTGAACCCTCGCGGTGCGCGAAACGTGGCGCTCAGCAAACCGTCGGACATCGAACGCAGCCAGTGGTACTTCCAGCGATACATCGCACATCTGCCCACCGCTGGAGAAATCGTGTTTTTTGACCGTAGCTGGTATAACCGTGGTGTCGTTGAAAACGTCTTTGGCTTTTGCACACCGGATGAACGTGAACGCTTTTTTCGGCAGGTCCTGCCGCTAGAAACCGGTTTGGGCAATGACGGGATCAAACTGTTCAAGTTTTGGCTGAATGTCGGCCGGGCCGAACAGCTTAGTCGTTTTCTCGCCCGTGAAACTGACCCGTTGAAACAGTGGAAACTCAGCCCCATCGACATAGCAGGCCTGCATAAATGGGACGAATACAGCCAATCGATCAAAGAAACCCTAGCGCGCAGCCATACGGAACACTGCCCCTGGACCATTGTGCGATCAGACGACAAGAAACGCGCACGACTGGCAGCCATTCGTACGGTTCTGCATGCGCTGGACTATGACGAAAAGGACGAAGACGCTATTGGCCCGATCGACCCCTTTATTTGTGGCGGGCCAGATATCTGGGATGCGTGACAGGTAGTGGACGAATACTTCGGCGCGAATTATGTCATGAATTCTATAACTTAAAAAAGGGCACCTGAAGCAGGAATGACAAAACGCGGGTATCACCACGGAAACCTGAAACAGGCTCTGATCGAGGCTGCCCTATCTCTAATTGAAGAAAAAGGTCCGACCGGCTTTACGCTGTCCGAGGCCGCGAAAACCGCTGGCGTCACCCCCGCTGCAGTCTATCGGCATTTTCATGGCCGCGAAGACCTGATCGCCGAAGCCGCCCGGCAAGGGTTCGAGATGTTCGCGGATCTGATGCAATACGCCTATGACAAAGGCCAACCATCGGCGCTGGCCGCGTTCGAGGCGACAGGCCGCGCCTATCTGGCGTTCGCGCGCAAACATCCTGGACACTACATCGCGATGTTCGAAAGCGGCATCTCAGTCAATCGAACGCCCGAACTATCCCTGGCCGCGAACCGCGCCAAATCGGTTCTGGAAAAAGCCGCCGCTGATCTTTCACAACATATTCCACCTGAAAAACGCCCGCCGGCATCTATGTTCAGTGCGCATATCTGGGCCATGAGCCATGGGGTCGTTGAACTTTACGCCCGTAACACTGGTGCCAGTTCCCCTTTTCCACCCGAAGATCTGTTGGAATCCGGCATTGGCATCTATTTGCGCGGTCTGGGGCTGGTGCCCCAGGACGACTGACGATCAGAATCGTCTGACAGGCTGCGGCACGCTGAGGCCAGAAGTGACGTTGATCAAATCCATCTCACCCATGCCTTTGATATCCACCCGCCCGATGTCCGAGACCTGAAACTCATCAATCAGGGCGTATTTCATCTCTTCGGGCGCAACGATATGCATTGGGTTTGCAAAGACTTGCAGGCGAGAAGCAATGTTCACCGCCGGACCGAACACGTCATAGACGTATTTCTGAATCCCGACGACCGAACCAACCGCAGCCCCCATACCCAAGCCTATTCTGGCCTGCCATTTATGGGGGTGGCTTTCATTGCGCCGCTCCAGATACCGCAGGAAACGAACCGCACAATGAGCCACAGCAGTTGCATGATCTGGCGTGGCATCAGGCATGCCAGATACCGCCAAATAAGCGTCACCGATGGTCTTGATCCGCTCGCACCCGAATTGTTCGACGATACGGTCAAAGGCGGTGAAGATGTCATTCAATTCACTCAACGTGACCGTCGGGTCGGTCTTGGCAGCAAAATCCGTGAACCCCACAAAATCCAGCATCACCACCGATACCTGGTCGTATAGCTGCGGTGTGACGACACCAAATGTCTTGAACTCTTCGTACACTGCCCGCGGCATAAGGTTCAGCAACAGGCGTTCGACGCGCTCTTTCTCACGCTCCAACTCTCGCGTGTTGCGCTCGACCATAGTCGAGTAGCTGTCGATCATGCTCTCCAACTCGCGGATGCGGGTGATGTTCTGGAATTCCACGACCAAAACCTGTTCGGACAGACCATTTGCCAAGGATACAGCCGTCGCGAAAATTAGCGTTCGGCGTTTCGGCTTGATCTGCAGTTCAACAGTATAGCGAAGCCCCGATTGCTTGACGTCATCCAATTCGCGAGGGTCCAACGATGGGATCAAATCCAGCAAGGTCTGTCCATCGGCCGGAGTTCCGAACCATTCGTCAAAGGGACCGTTGTAGAACACAAAGCTCAGGTCAGAGGCACGCACAACTGCCACGCCAACACCAATCGCCCGCAGCAATTGTTCATTGATCGCCAGAATGCTCATGCGGCGTCACGTGCGACGATGATAGAGCGTTTCGATTCAATCGCATTCAGAGCAATCTTGATGTGCCCATCCTCCATTCCGTGCATGGACAGCGCCTCGGCAAAAAGCTCGGCCATCTCATCAAAATCCGCGTGTGAGATATTCAGGTTCCGATGGACAGCCTCGATCCTCTCATCGCTAAAGGATGCCGGTCCACCAACCAGCGAAGACACGAATTTCGTCTGGTGGTCGATCAGACGCGGCATGTCGATGTCTTCAAAATGGCCGCCGATCTGGTCGGAATCCAAGGCCATTTCATAGAATGTCATTACGATCCGGCTGATCGTTTTGAACCCGCCATATCTTTCATATATTGTCTGCCCCACACTAAACACCCAAGCGTTAATCAAAAACAACACTGCAAGCTTATATCAAACTGACAGTTTTGTTAACGCTTATGCGTGGTTTACCCAATCAGAGATTGCCAGTGCCCATTGGGCGGCCCAAGAAACAAACTAGACGTTCAGGTCATCCGCAGACGGAATGTAACCCGCAAACCCGCCTTGCGCCAACAATCTGCCCTGCCCGCCCGTACGCCAATACAACTTGCGCCGAGCAGCACGCAGTTCGCGCCGGATGCGAAACCATAACGGGCCCTTGTCGAGCCCGCTGTTGGTTTTCTGATCCTGTGATCGCTCGCTGACTTTGACGGGTTCAGCCGTCTGTTCCTGCTGCTTGGACCACATCACTTGCACCCCCATGGCTGGGAAACACTGATACATGCGCCAGTCGGTGCGGGGGAACGAGATGAAATCATCCAGGTGGTCCGAATAGCTACCCGACCAGGACAGCAGTTTGCGACAGGCCGCTTGCGTCAGAATATAGGCGGCAGAGCTGGGTGCCATCTCCAACATCGGGCGCATCGGGATATCCGCGATGGTTTCAAGCGGTCCAAACCGCATCGAGCGTGGTGAATAGTCGAGCTTGATCAGGTCAAATCCGGCCTCAACCGCCAGCAAAGATGCAATAACTGCACCTGCCTGAGCTGACATTTCAACGTCATCTTCGAAAATCGCTACCGTTTTCAACCCCTGATCCACAACGGTCTGCCAAACTGCACGGTGGCTTTCAAAACAGGCTATTTCGCTTTGCGTTAGCCCCCATCGGGTGCCGGTTCCCGCAACGTAAGAATTGTCATCCAGCGCCCCGGGTTGCTGACCATCCACTGCGCTGAATCGCTGAGCACCCACCAATCCCGCGCGCGTGAACTGATCATCCATAAACTCGGCCCGCTCTGGCACACGGTCTAGGTTGATAAAATAGACACCTGTTCCCGGTGGCAGTTCATATTGTCCCACGGTGCATCCTTTCAAACACTGCCGTCAGATACACATCGCTAAACCGGACAATCAACCCCACCAGAGCTTGACCAAGCAAAGGCGCATGGCTCACTGCTTCAAATACGTGGCAGGATAGGCCAATCGCCTACCCTGCCGATCCGATCAGGCACTGATCGTGTTGTGCTCGGGCCCGTAGGGGAATCCGGTGATGTTTTCCGCGCCAGAATCCTCGACAACCAGAATGTCATGTTCGCGATACCCGCCCGCGCCTTTCTGGCCTTCGGGAACCCACAACATCGGTTCAATGGACACAACCATACCCGGCTCCAGCACTGTGTCGATGTCTTCGCGCAGTTCCAGCCCGGCCTCACGACCATAATAGTGGCTGAGAATGCCGAAGGAATGGCCATACCCGAACGAGCGGTATTGCAGCAGACCTTCATCTGCGAAGAACCGATTGATTTCCTCGCAAATGCCGGAACAGGTCGCGCCGGGCTTGATCAGGCTCAGGCCCAACTCATGCGCGGCAACATTGGCCTTCCAGATGCGCAGGCTGTCGGCATCGGGTTCGCCCAGGAACAATGTCCGTTCCAGCGCGGTGTAATAGCCTGAGATCATCGGGAACGTGTTCAGCGAAAGAATATCACCTTTTTGCAGTGCACGTTTGGTGACAGGGTTATGCGCACCATCTGTGTTCAGACCAGACTGGAACCAGACCCACGTATCGCGATATTCGGCATCCGGATAGGCGCGCGCAATTTCGGCCTCCATCGCGTCGCGCCCTGCCATTGCAATCTCGATCTCTGTCGCACCTTCGCGGATCGCGGCGTGGATGGCCGCACCACCGACATCAGCCGTACGCGCGCCACCTTTGATAAGCTCGATTTCCTCAGTCGATTTCACCATGCGTGCGGCCATCGTATCCGGTGCGATATCCACCAGTTCCGCCCCGCCCAGCATGTTCAACGCCGTATCGCGCATGGCCAGAGTCATGTGATCGCCCTCGATACCAATCCGTCCTGCCGAACCGATCAGGCTGGCCACAGCGCGCCAATAATTGTTCCGCTGCCAATCTGTGTAGATCACGTTCTCTTCGACCGAGCGTCGCCACGGCTGGCCCGCATCAATATTTGCCGAAACCGTGGTGCAATTGTCCTGCGTCACGACGCAGCCATACGGGCGGCCAAAGGCGCAATACAAAAAGCCCGAGTAATAGGCGATGTTGTGCATCGACGTCAGCAGCACAGCCGGGATATCGCGCGCCGCCATCGTCGCACGCAGATTGCCCAGACGCCGCGCATACTCGGCCTTACTAAAGGGCAACGGCGCCTTGTCGCCATTGTGGCTAGTAAAAAACTCGGGGCGATTGGTCAGGTCAGTCATTTGGTCTCTCCTCGATGCCGGACAGGCAAAGCCCGGCCACAAGCCCCGGCGTTCAGGACAAGCGGCCTCGGGAACCGAGAGCCATGCACCCCGCGTTTCGTCACGACGCCATCGTGACCGGGATGCATGGTCAAATCGCTAAATCAGGTTTTGAGTCGCGTCAAGCCGGGCTGAGACCGCGCAGACGTTCAGAACGACGTCGCAGCAGTTCGACCGTGGCCAGCAATGCAATCGAGATCACAACGAGGATGGTCGCAACCGCCAGAATGGTTGGGCTGATCTGTTCACGCAGACCAGTGAACATCTGCCAGGGCAGCGTCTTTTGGCTAGCCGAACCGACAAACAGAACCACCACAACCTCGTCAAACGACGTGATGAAAGCGAACAGTCCGCCAGAGATCACGCCCGGCAGGATCAGCGGCATCTGGATCTTAAAGAATGTCCGCACCGGGCCCGCTCCCATATTGGCAGCAGCCCGCGTCAGCGACTGGTCAAATCCGACCAACGTTGCCGTCACCGTGATGATAACGAATGGGATACCCAAGACGGCATGGGCGAGAACAACTTTGATATACCCGACAAAGTTCTTGTCCATGCCCAATGTCCCCTCAAGGAAACGACCGATGTCGCTGTAGAAAAAGAACATACCGGTGGCCGAGATGATCAGCGGCACGATCATGGGCGAAATCAGGATACCCATTATTGCCCGACGACCTGGCACGTGCGACTGACTGAGCCCGATCGCGGCCAGCGTCCCCAGTGTCACTGAAATGACCGTCGCAATTGGCGCAATGATCAGCGAGTTCTTGAAGCTGCGCTGCCATTCATTGTTGGTGAAGAAATCGCGGTAATGCTTCAGCGAATACCCCTCAGGGTCCAGGCGCAGCATTTCCGGTGTGAAGGTAAAGAAATCCTGCGCGTTGAACGACAGCGGCAGCACCACAAGGATGGGCGTGATCAGGAATACAAAGATCGCACCGCAAATCACCCGAAAAAAGTAGTGTCCAAACACCTGCTGACCCGTCAAATAAGGAAGCAGCCTTTGCCGATAACGGCCTTCGTACAGCCAGAAGATGAAGAAGGCAAAGAACCAACCGGCCAGCAAGCCCACGATCATCCCTGTGAAACCGGCAAAGAATAACCCGATCACGCCCAGACCCAGAATGGTAATCCAGCGTGCTACGCGTTCGTTATCAAGGATCGTGATATAGACCCAAGCCAGTCCTGCCATCAGCGCGGCACCGATTAGGATACCCAGAAAGGCACTGCCCTGCCCGGCCCCGACGAACATTCCCAGGAAACCTCCGGCGGCGGCCACGGTGGGCAGAACCATCGACAACGGTTTGCGGGATATTGGTGTAAGTGCTGCCATGATCTTTATCCCAGTTTCACGTTATCGATGCCCACGATCTTGTCGTAACACCAGTACAGAAGCATAACGACCGCCAGCAGGATCGTCCCCAGCGCCGCAGCCAGTCCCCAGTTCAGCGAGGACGAGATGTGGTATGCAATCCGGTTCGAAATGAAGACACCTTTGGTGCCGCCTACGATCTCAGGCGTGATGTAGTAACCGATGGCCAAAATGAACACGAGGATCGATCCCGCACCGATACCCGGGATGGATTGCGGGAAGTAAATCCTCCAGAAGGTGGTCCAGTTGGTGGCCCCCATCGACTTGGCGGCGCGGGTATAGGTTGGCGGGATCGTCTGCATAACCGAATACATCGGCAAGATCATGAACGGCAGCAAGATATGTGTCATCGCAACGATTGTACCGATCTGATTGTTGATAATCACAAGCCGCGCGTCATCCGCAACCAACCCAAGCCAAACCAGCGTTTCGTTGATCACACCCTGCTGTTGCAACATCACTTTCCACGCCGAAGTCCGCACCAGAAGCGATGTCCAGAAGGGCAACAATACCAAGATCATCAGCAGGTTCGAAACGCGCATCGGTAAGTTCGCCAGCAGATACGAGACTGGATAAGCCAGCAGAATACAGGATCCGGTAATGACCAGCGACATGAATAGCGTGCGGCCAAAAAGCTTGATCAGGATCTGTTTGTCTTCCGGTTGCGATTGCGCCCCTTCAGGAGTACGGCGCATATCGACCGCGTTCAGAAAATAGCCATTGGTAACGGCGGGTGAGTGGGTTTTGATCACCGCCCACGTGTTGGGATCGCCCCAGCCATCGTGAATCTCGATCACCTGGTCTTTAAACGGCCCGTCGGTTTCGGGGTCCATTTTGCCAAGTTTCCGACCCGAGCGGCGGAACATCGAAGACATACCGGTTTCTTCGTAGTTCAAACGCGAGCCCAGGCGTGTATGTGTCTTGTTGTCGATGGCCACGATCATGTCCCGGACAAAAGCGTCATAGACGGCCTCGTCCGGCAGTTCTCCGGTGGTCTCATCCCAATTCTGCAAAGCCTCAACCGTCAGAGGTAGCGTGTCCTGCACGATTCCGTTTTCCACCGAGCGAAACAGCATCGAAGCGATCGGTACGATAAACGAGAACAGCACAAACAACAGCAAAGGGGCCACCAGCATCAGTGCCCTCAGCTTTTGTCGCCGTAAGGAACGTGCCAGCGATTGCTTTAGCGGCGTTCCGTCCGCTGCCAACATTGGTCCAGCGTTTTGGCTTACGTCAGTCATCGGTGCCCCTTGGGTTATCTTTGCTTCGGGGGCGGTACCCCGCCCCCGACTGTATCAAGAAATCAAACGCTTATTGCGCCAGCCATGCCTGGAATTTCGCGTCGATGTCGTCACGGTAGTCGGCCCAGAACTCGAAATTGTACAGGAACGTGTTCTTGGCGTTTTCCGGATCGGTCGGCATGTGCGGTGCCATGTCGATACCCAGTTCAGCATGCTGGCTAACCAGCGGAGCCGAGGAGGAACGTGCCGGACCATACGAAATCCACTTGGCCTGATCCGCCAAGCGCTGAGTGTCAGAAGCAAAGAAGATATAATCCAGCGCACGTTGCTGCCGCTCTTCGCTCAAACCGGCGGGGATGATGAATCCGTCCAGATCGAACACCTGTGCGTCCCACAGCATCCCAACTGGCTGGTTTTGCTCTTCAATCAGGCTGAACAGGCGGCCATTATAGGTGGACCCCATTACGATTTCACCGTCGGCTAGCAGCTGCGGCGTGTCCGAACCGCTTGACCACCAGATCACGTCATCCTTGATGGTTGCCAACTTGGCAAGAGCCTGATCCTGACCTTCTGAAGTTTCCAGAACATCATAGACCTGATCCTTGGGGACGCCATCGCAAATCAACGCCCATTCCATATTGTTGATGGGCCGTTTTTCCAGTGCGCGCTTACCTGGGTAGGCGTCGGTGTCAAAAACTGCGCAAACACTGGTTGGGGGTGTGTCGCCTACCAGATCAGTACGATAGCCAAAGGTAGTCGAATACACGATTGTCGGTATGTAACATTCGCTGACCAGCATGTCGCCAAAGTCGTCCGCGGCTGATGTGCCATCAGGCGCTGCGGCAAGATGCACCTCAGGATCAATCTCCATCGCCAGACCTTCGTCGCACAACCGGATCGCGTCCGCGGCCACAACGTCTACGACATCCCAGGTAATGTTGCCCGCTTCATTCATAGCACGCAATTTGGCCACCGCTTCGGCCGAGCTGTCATCGTTCAGGATGGTGACGCCCGTCTTCTCCGAATAGGGCTCGTGATACGCTTTCAGCTGCGATTTGGAGTATGCGCCGCCCCACGAGACGATCGTCATCTCTTCGGCCATAGCACCGCCGGCAACTGCAGCAACTGCGCTTGCCAGTAGAGTGGTTTTGGTAACTTTCATTGTTAACTCCCTGTTTTCCCGTTGGTTTTAGCCTTTCAGGTCGGACCCGGGACGCCCGATACCCTGATATCCCACGCGTCCGGGCGGAGCGCACGGGTATTACCTTGCTCAGGCGTCCAGCGCCCGGCAGTCATGAGCCAGCCAGCCGATTTCAACTTCTTGGCCCGGCTGCAGCTTGACCGCGTCAGGTGCGTTCCGGGTCTTGATGATGAATTCGTCGTTCCCCGCAACAGACAGGCGGAAACGGAACACGTCACCCATATAGATGAATTCCTTCACTGTGGCTTTCAGCGTATGTGCATCAGCGTGCAAACGCTCTTTGTTGAACTCGACACGTTCGGGGCGGATCGAGACCTTGGTTCGATCACCCGCTTTGTGGACATTCACTGGTTTGGCATCAATCTCGGACCCGTCATCCAGCGCCACAACGCAGGAATCGCCGTCGATAGATTTAACCACACCTTCCAACGTATTGTTTTCCCCAATGAATTGCGCAACGAAACTATTCTCGGGCTCTTCGTACAAAAGGTCCGGCGGAGCCAATTGCTGAATACGACCATCATCGAAAACAGCGACACGGTCCGACATCGTCAGCGCTTCGGTTTGGTCATGTGTCACATAGACCGTGGTGATCCCAAGCTCATGCGCCAGTCTGGTGATTTCAAACTGCATATGCTCGCGCAGCTGTTTGTCCAGCGCACCCAGCGGTTCGTCCATCAACACCAGTTCAGGCTCGAACACCAGCGCACGCGCCAATGCGATACGTTGTTGTTGACCACCCGAAAGTTGCGCCGGGCGACGGCTGCCAAAGGCCCCCATCTGCACCATGTCCAAGGCGCGCTTTACCTTTTCTTCGCGCTGGTCCTTGCCCATCTTTCTCACTTCAAGCGGAAATGACAGGTTCTCGGCCACGGTCATGTGTGGAAACAGGGCATAGTTCTGAAAGACCATCCCGATCCCGCGCTTGTGCGGCGGAATGTTGTTGATCGGTCGCCCGTCTAACATGATTTCGCCGTGGGTGGCGGTTTCAAACCCGGCCAGCATCATCAGGCACGTCGTCTTGCCTGACCCTGACGGGCCCAACATTGTAAGAAACTCACCTTTAGGCAATGAGAGGTTTAGATCTTTTACAACGAGTACTTCGCCATCATAGGACTTTTGGACACGCTGAAACTCGACGAACGCTGCGTCATTGGACATATACCGACTTGGCTCCCTGTGCGGTCTGTTGGTTGCCCGGTTTATCCGGATCTCAAAGACCATTAGCGACATTTAAGGACATGCAGGACGCGCCGCGCAACAAAAAATTTTCCAACCGCACGACTATTTTGGTTGCGTCTCGTCCGTCATCCCGCCCAGTTCAGTTCCCGCATATGCCAGGCAAGACTTTGATTGCTGGACAAAACCGGCTTATCCAAGCGCTTTTGAATCTCAGGAATTGCATCAAAAGTTCTTATATTTGTGCAGCTTATAAAAACACCTTCAACCAATTGATCGGCCCCCAGTTTCAGGGCCGCGTCCACTACAGAGCGCCGTGAAATTCGGACTACTTTCGATTCTTCTGCCTCACCGAATGAACCAAAAACATCCATCGAAATCCCGTTTTCACCGAAGGCGCGGCGCAGCGGTTCGTTCACTTCTTCGATATAAGGCGACAGTAGCGCAATCTTAGACACCCCCAAATGCGCCGCATAAGCCGATGCCGCGCGTAACGGGTTGGTGACCACAGCAGTATTGCAGGTCTTTTGCACCATTCGTTCGACCCGATCAGAACCTATGACCGAACTGGCGGAGGTGCATCCGTATCCCACAACTTTATAGGGGCGGATTTTCGGTAACAGATCCGCCGCAGCAGGCAAGGCCGTCTCCATTTCTGCCAGAGTATCCGTCGTCACCTCGGCCCCGCTTGGAATGCGCGAGACATAGATTGGACAGGTTCGATCTGCGAAATAAGCGCTGAATTCAGGCTCAATCGTCTCATCCGTTTGCAGAACGATCAGTCCCATTGGAGGGGCCTTAGGATCATCCGAGTCCAGCGTATAGGGAAGATAACTCATATCTGGGGTAGCTCCGGTCCGGTCCTGGCGCTGATAAAGCGTGGAGCCCCTTCGGTGATGACAATATTTTCTTCGTGAACCAATATCTTATCTCCCACAGCTATACCTGGCTCTAACGTCAGGACCATGCCGGGCTCCAGCACAGTGTGATCCGTGGGAATCAAAGACGGCCATTCCGTCAGCGACATGCCAAGACCATGTCCCAATCGCCCTGCACCGGTGTCCTCGCTGTTTCGGGACAGAATCGCGTTCATGACGTTAAACAAATCAGCCGCCGTTGCCCCAGGACGTGCGATTTCGAACGCAGCATCCGACGCTTCTACCAGTGTGGCATGGGCATCGCGTACCTGCGGCGCAGCCTGACCAACCGACCAATTACGGTCGTAGTCACAGAAATACCCATCCCACACTAAGCCCGTGTCCAGCATCAGAACATCACCCGGAACCAATGCGCTTGGACTGGCCGGAGAAATCACATCGGCATACCCGCCCTGCTCGGCCCCGCCAGCAAGGTATGGCACCCAGTCCGCGCCTTCCTCAAGGCACAGCATCTGAAACCGACGGAACACTTCATCGAGCGCGACGCCCTCACCTGCGATCTCGGGCACACGGTGAAAGGCCCTTCCGCCGATTGCGCACGCGGTTTCGATCTTGGTGATCTCATCCGTCGATTTCACCATTCGCAGCGCGCGGAGAATTCCGTCATCGCCACCCAGACGACGCGCGCCCAACCGGTCCTGCAACCTGTGAAGATTGGCCAATGGCATGCGAACATGGGTTTCGTGCCCATCCGGCAGACCTATCACCGCATCCATTGGGCAGGCCTCGCACAGAGCATCGGCCAGCAGGCTGACACCGTCATCGGTCAAGTCCGGAGCGCTCCAGGTGCGGATGTCTTCGATCCAGGTTGTCGCCATCAGGGCCGCGCCGATTGAGGGGATGACAGCAATCGGTTTACCGGTTGCAGGCACGATCAGATACCACGGGCGCGTCGGGCTTTCCCAAAATCGGGTCAGATACCCGGTGAAATAGCGAATCTCGGGTTCTGTGGTCAGTAATAGTGCCGACAGGCCCGCCTGCGCCATTCGTTGTTGTGCGCGTTCAGTTCGCGACTGGAATTCGGACGCGTCAAACCCCCTCATTCGGCGATCTCAGAGATAATACACAGCACGCGGGCGTCGGGACCGATGCCCAAACCCTTGCGTGCATCCTCGTTCATGACAGCGGCTACCCCTGCCCCGCCAGACGCCGTCGTGGCGATATCCGCGTCGGCCATGGCCGGAAGATGCTCAGTCACCTGTTCATCTGTCAGGGTCAAGAAGCTGTCGGCATCCCGCGCCAGCCCATTCAGGGCAATCAAAGAAGGTTCCTTGCAATCGAGACGCCCCATGACGCTGTTGGGACCATCGGCAAACACGCAGGCCCCCGCCTCGATACTGGCCTGCAAGGCTGGGGCCGCATCGGGTTCGATGACGATGATCTGTGGTTCTTGCCCCCATGCTGTCCTTGCATAAGCAGCGGCCGCTCCGGCCAAACCACCGACACCGGCCTGCAGCATGATATGGGTCGGCACCTGCGGGCACTGGCGTACCGCTTCGGCGGCCATCTGCAAATACCCCTCCATCAGAGTATGCGGCAGTTCGTAATACCCCTCCCACGAACTGTCAGAGAGCAGTATCCATCCATTGTCCTGCGCTGCTTTGCTGGCAGCCTCCATGCTGGCGGCGTAATCAGCACCCTCACGCACAACGTCCGCTCCTTGCGCGCGCAGGCGTTCGGCAAAGCTCTCGGGCACGGTGTCTGCAATGTAGACTACGGAATCGGCCCCGAAACGGCTTGCGCCCGACGCGACACTCAATCCGTGATTTCCTGCGCTGGCAGTGACATAGGTGCGCCCGGCCAGAGTCGAGGTGTTCGGGTTTTCGGCAATATCCGCCGCATGGCGCGCAATAACATAGGCCGCACCCAGTGCTTTGAACGATCCCAGGCCCATCCGGCCGCGTTCATCCTTCACCCACAGATGAGCGACGTCAGCCAACCCCTTTACTTCGGTCAGAGGCGTTTCTTTGTCCGACAGGCAGCGGGCGATCAATTCTGACGCACGCGCGACATTGGTCGAGGGGTACGGTGCGGCCTCGATCAGCTTTTGGCCACCGCGATGAGGGTTGGATGTGATTTTCAATTGAGCGTCTTTCCTGAGTTGCCCATTGACGTGATCGGATTCGTCCAGTTCTGTCAACAAAACTCGATCACCAAAGGGAACAGTCTATGGCTCATTCCAACCCGGCCTTCAGCCCAGCTGAATATGATCGACGGCTAGCAAAGACTCGCGCTGCCATGTCAGCAGCCGGATTGGACGCTTTGTTTGTCGAGGATCCGTCCAACATGGCGTGGCTGACAGGGTATGAGGGTTGGTCATTTTACGTCCACCAAGGCGTTCTGGTTCTGCATGATCAGGACCCCATTTGGTGGGGCCGCAATCAAGATGCCAACGGCGCGCTACGTACGGTCTGGATGGAAAATGATCGGATTCGCGGCTATGCGGACCACTTTGTGCAATCCACCGTTCGCCATCCGATGCAGGACCTCGCAGCATTGATCCGGGATTGTGGACTGACTGCAGGTCGGATCGGCGTGGAACTGGATAATTACTATTACTCGGCCAAGGCGCATCTGACCTTGGTGGCCGAACTGCCGCAGGCCGATTTGGTCGACGCGAATGGGCTGGTGAACTGGCAACGCGCGGTGAAATCAGATGAGGAAATCGCCCTGATGCGCAAGGCTGCGCGTATCTCGGAATATGTCACCGACGGCGTGATTGACCGGATCGAACCTGGCCTGCGTAAGAACGTACTGGTCGCGCAAATTTATCACGATGCGATCTCGGGCGTAGGCGAAGATTGGGGGGATTATGCCGCTATCGTGCCGTTGCTGCCTTCGGGTTCGGATGCAGCAGCCCCGCATCTGACATGGGATGGCGCGCCTTTCAAATCCGGCGAATGTACTTTTTTCGAACTGTCCGGCTGCTATCGCCGCTATCACACGCCTTTCTGCAGGTCGGTCTTTCTGGGACAGCCACCCGACCACCTGTTGCGGGCCGAAGCGGCACTGGTCGAAGGTCTTGAGGCTGGTCTGGACGCCGCCCGCGCAGGCAATCAGGCCCGCGACATTGCGCTGGCTCTGGCCGCGCCGCTGGAACGTGCCGGGATCGAACGCGGTGCGCGCTGCGGCTATCCGATCGGCCTCAGCTATCCGCCAGATTGGGGTGAACGCACCATCTCATTGCGCCCTGAGGATGAGACCGTTTTGGAACCAGGCATGACCTTCCACTTTATGCCCGGCCTCTGGATGGACGACTGGGGGCTTGAAATCACCGAGTCGATCCTGATCACCGAAATCGGACCCGCCGAATGCTTTTGCAACCGGCCCCGAAAACTGTTCGTAAAGCCATGACTCTGCCAAGAACCACGGAAATCCTAGCCGACCTGATCGCCTTTGAAACGGTGTCCGCCGACAGCAACCTTGAGATCATCCGCTATCTGACCGACCGCCTTGAGGCGTTAGGCGCGCGCTGTATCGAAACGCGGGATGCGACGGGGAAAAAGGCCAATGTCTTTGCCACGCTCGGGCCGGACATGCCCGGCGGCATTTTGCTTTCAGGGCATACGGATGTGGTTCCGGTGGCCGATCAGGACTGGACCACGAACCCGTTTGAAATGACCGAACGCGACGGTCGGCTGTACGGTCGCGGCACCTGTGACATGAAGGGATTTATTGCCGCCGCATTGGCTTTTGCCGAGACGCTGGACACCAGCAAACTAACCCAGCCGCTGCATTTCGCCTTCACCTATGACGAAGAAACTGGCTGTCTGGGTGCGCAGAACCTGGTCAACGATCTGTCCGAGCGCGGCATCGTGCCAGACATTGCCATCATCGGCGAACCGACCGAAATGCGCGTAATCGAGGGACACAAGGGCTGTTTTGAGTACACCACTAGTTTTGTCGGGCTTGAAGGGCACAGTTCGGCCCCAGATGACGGCGTCAATGCTGCGGAGTACGCGGCCCGCTATATCGGCAAGCTACTGGAGCTGAGGCATACCCTGAAATCGCGCGCACCACAGGGCAGTCCGTTTGAGCCACCCTGGACCACGGTCAATGTCGGTCGTATCTCAGGTGGCGTCGCGCACAACGTCATCGCCAGCAAGGCCGAGGTCGCGTGGGAAATGCGCCCCGTTCAATCCAGCGACGCCGAACTGGTTAGAAACACCCTGTCAGATTACGTCCGACACAGCCTGTTGCCCGAAATGCAGGCCGTCCACCCCGACGCGAGCATCACGCAGGAAGCGGTGGCCGAGGTCGAAGGGCTTGAACCCATGGACGAAAACGCCGCGCGCGAGCTTGTAGCCGAACTGACCGGCGCGAACGGCACCGGCGTCGTTGCTTTCGCCACTGAGGCCGGCCTGTTTCAGCAACTGGGCGTACACGCCATTGTCTGCGGACCGGGCTCGATCACCCAAGCGCACAAAGCGGATGAGTATGTCGAAATCGAACAACTTGATCTGTGCTGCCGAATGCTGAACCGTTTGGGCCGCCGCCTGATCGCTCAACCAGTCCCGTGCGACCGGTCATAGGCCGAGCGTGCGGGTAGCACATGCGCGGCGCGCGCATCTTCGCCCGGATCATAGACCTCCATCACCAGAGGATAGCAGGCGGCAGCGTCCGAGGAATGCTCAGACGAACAATCCCCTCCGGGACAGGCTGAAAGACCGACGATCAGGTCGATCTCAGCGTAGAACTCAAGATAGTCGCCGGGGCGCACCGGGCTGGCCTTCATGAAGTACTGCCCGGTGTCGCGGGTGAACCCGGTGCACATGAACACGTTCAAAACGTCATGCACCAGCATCTCGGCCTCGTGCAGCGGCAGGTTGCAATGGCTGGCCAGCGCACGGGTCAGGTTGGAATGGCAGCAATAGTGGTAATCATCGCCGGTCAACAACCGTCCCGTATAAGGATCGCAGCGCGTGCCGATCACGTCATGAACCGAGCCGCCGAACGCGTCGAACCCGTACCAATCCAACGTATCATCGATGACAGTCGCCATCGGGCGCATGTTGGGAAAGCTCGACCACATGCGATCCCCGGTCGACAGATGGGTGCCGTGCAGAGCGCGGGTTTTGCCGGAATAGAACCGCTCGGACAAGTCGTGCTTGTTCCACATATTCAGGTCGCCGACCTGCGGACCATCGACCGATAGAACCCGAACAAAGGCCCCGGCGGGCACGTCGATACAAGCCGCATCCCGTGGCGCTGCGATGGCTTCGGCGGTTTTGCTGACCCCCTGCCGTATTTTGGCTAATGCACTCAGATCGGGTTGCGTCAACGTCTCGGGCGGGTAGCAAATGACCGGAGGAATAGCCTTGCGGTCATCTGCATCTGTTGGTGCCGCAAAGTTCGGGTTTTCCAGTTTCATCAACGCTCTCCCCATGCTTTTGCACAGGCTTAACGCATAATGAACGGGTTCGCCATCGGCTCTTGCGCGGTGTTGATCCAAGTTGTTTTGGTTCGGGTATAGTCCAGAATTGCCTCGACCCCCGCCTCGCGCCCATAGCCCGATTGGTTAAACCCGCCAAAGGGCGCAATCGGAGAGATCGCTCGGTATGTATTCACCCAGCAAATCCCAGCCCTGATCCGCTTCGACACCCGATGCGCTCGCGCCAGATTCTGCGTGAACACGCCCGAGCCCAGCCCGTAAGGCGTGCTGTTGGCCAGCGCGATCGCCTCATCTTCGGTGTCGAAAGGCAGCAGAGACATCACCGGCCCGAACATTTCGACCTTCAACGTCTCCGTATCGGCCGAGGCGCACTGCACCAGCGTTGGCTTCATGTAGTTCCCCGGTCTATCCGAAGTCTCGCCGCCAAATCGGATCGTCGCGCCCTGCCCGCGCGCTTTGGCCAGCGTTTCCTCGATCCGCCTCACCTGTGCTGCGGTACATAGCGGACCCACATGCGTTTCCGCCTGCAGCGGGTCACCCAATTGGATGCCGCTGGCCTTTTGTTCAATCCGTTCGATCAACGGTTCCAGAATGGACCGATGCACCAAACCCCGTGTTCCCGCCACGCAGCTCTGCCCCGACGCGCCAAAGTTTCCGGCGATCAAGCCATTGGCTGCGCCGTCCAGATCAGCATCTTCAAACACCAAAATCGGGGATTTTCCGCCCAGTTCCAACGAGGTGACGGCAAAGTTTTCAGCCGAATTGCGCACCACATGTCGCGCGGTTTCTGGCCCGCCGGTAAAGGCGATCCGGTCAACATCCGGGTGACGGGTCAGTGGAATGGCGCAGTTTTCGGCATCGCCAGTGATGACCGAGACGACACCGGGCGGAAACCCGGCCTGTTCGATCAACCGCGCAAATTCCAACATCGGCGCAGGCGCAATTTCTGAGGCTTTCAGAACAACCGAGCATCCCGCTGCCAAAGCCGGGCCCAGTTTGGTCGCGGTCAGAAACATCTGCGCGTTCCATGGCACGATGGCAGCGACAACTCCGATGGGCTCGCGGGTTGTAAAGACATGCATGTCGGGCTTGTCGATGGGCAGAACAGTGCCCTCGACTTTGTCGGCCAATCCAGCGAAATAGCGGTAGTAGTCCGCCACGTATCCCGTTTGCGCCGAAGTTTCGGCCAACAGCTTACCGCTGTCCGTTGTCTCAAGCTCTCCTAACTTAGATGCATATTCGGCCACCAGATCGGCCAGCCTGTACAACAATTTACCACGTGCGGTTTGCGTCACATCCCGCCACGCCGGATCATCCAGAACACGCTTAGCAGCCGCAACCGCGCGGTCCACATCCCCGGCCGAGGCGCAAGCAAAGGTGGCCCACCCCTGCCCGGTCGCCGGGTTTTCCGAAGTCATGACCTGCGCGCCTGATCCTTCGGACCATTCGCCATCAATGAAAAGTTGAAAATGTGGAAGATTTCGCATGGTAGTCCTCACTGAAAGGCTGGCATGACGTCGTCGATGAACCGCGCCAACGAGGCGCGCTTACGTTCGTTGGTCATGCCACTGTCGACCCAGAACGAAAACTCATCATATCCCAGATCCTCATATCGTTTGATCTGGTCAATCACCTGCTGTGTCGTGCCGATGGTCAGATCGCGGCCCAGCTTTTCGGTGGTATACATCGGGTTGGCGTCCATTTCCGCCTGCGTGATCGGCTCGATCAAGCCCTGCTGGACCGGGCGTTTGTTCAGGAACCACGCACCGAAATAGTTGTAGTACCGCCGCAAATCCTCGACACCTTGCGCCACATCCGCATCGTCTTTTCCGACATAGGTGTGGTGCAACAACATAATCTTAGGTCGCGGCCCCGCATAGCTATCGCAAGCATCGTTGAATCGGCCCATAAGCGTTTCAATTTCCTCCATCCCTTGCCACAGCGGCGTGACCTGAATGTTGAACCCGTTGTGGACGCCGAATTCGTGGCTGTTGGGGTCACGCGCCGCGATCCAGATTGGCGGGCCGCCATCCTGCAGTGGTTTCGGGGCCGAGGTCGTGGCCGGGAACGAATAGAACTCGCCCTCATGCGCGCAATCCCCCTGCCAGATTTGCGGCAAAAGCGGCGTGGATTCCCGCATCCTCTGACCGGCTTCCCACGCGTCCATACCGGGCATCAAACGCTCGTATTCAAAGGAATAAGCCCCGCGTGCAATGCCCAGCTCGATCCGTCCCTTGGTGATCTGATCCGCTGCTGCGGCCTCACCGGCTAGCTTAATCGGATGCCAGAACGGTGCGACTACGGTACCGGTGCCGAGGCGTACATTCTTCGTGTGATGTGCCAGATCGACCAAGGATAGAAATGGATTCGGCGCAATGGTGAATTCCATGCCGTGATGCTCGCCCGTCCAAACCGCGCGCATACCACCCTCATCGGCCATTTTCACCAGACCAACGAATTCGTCATACAGAACGTCATGAGGCTGATCCGGCGTCAGGCGTTCCATATGGGCAAACAGAGAAAACTCCATCAATCGGCTCCTTTAGCGAAAACTGTGAATGTCGCCACGTTCAGCATCGCCCAAATACAGGGCGAAATCCCCGGTCTGAGCCTCACGCGCAAAGCGGGTCATCATGTGGTGAATGCCTTGAGAGGCGTAGGTCAGATTGGGCAGGTCCGCGACCGGAACCCACTGGGCATTCGCAGATGCGCAATGCTGATCTGCAGATGAAAGGAAGAACGTATATTGCAGCTTGGTCTCGGCGTCGTTGAACGAGGAATAGACCTGCTCGATCCGCGCGTGGATACCGCGCTCCGACAACACCTGCGCCAGCCTGTGCCTTTGACCACCGGCCTCGGCACCTGTGACCTGAATCGGACGGAACGAATCGCCATGGCGCTCAAGAAGGACTTGGTTCCCAGCTGTAATTATTGCACCACAAACCGTCGGAACTTTGGCGTCCATCTCGGCCTCAAGACCCAGGCTGAAATACGACCCGCCGACATAGCCCAAACCGTCACCCGCAACGTGCGAGAAATCCAAAACTCGGCCTATCAGGATAGTGTGATCGCCTGCTGGAATGGCTTGATGGGTTTCGCAACAGAACTGCGCTAGGGCTCCGTCTACCAACGGCAAGTCATGCAGGCCATTCTGATGAGAGATTTTCGCGAACCGGTCGCCTTTATATCCCGCGAAAGTGTTCGAGACCTCTTGTTGACCCTCTGCCAGTATATTGACGGCAAAATGTCGACAGCCAGCGAACACCTCATAGCTGGACAGAAACTTGCCCGGGCACACCAGCAACAAAGGCGGGTCCAGTGATACTGAGGAAAACGAATTGGCAGTAAACCCAACCGGCGCGCCCGTCGCGTCGCGGGCGGTCACTACTGTCACGCCGGTCATGAAGCTGCCAAAGGCATCACGCAGGGCACGTGGATCCAGTGTGGTCATGTCAGGCACTCCTGAACAAAGGGCAACAGGGTGGCGTTGACCTCTGCAGCATGGGTCATCGGCATCATATGAGCCGCATCAGGGATGAACTCTGCGCGCCCCTTTGGTGCAAGGCTGGCCATCTGTTGTGACATCGCGGGGGTCGAGTTCGGCTCATCCGCACCGGTCAAAAACATTGCCGGGCATGTGATCTTGGCCAGTTGCTTCTCGGTCGGGCCGTCGCTCTCGGCAAAGACCGTGTAAGCGGCTTTATAGGCCCGAGGATTGACCGCTTCCAGCCACTGCGCACAGGCGTCGCGTTCCGCTGATATATCATCTGCAAACCAACGATGCAGAGTGACCGAGGCGTCATTCGACCGCTGCGCATCCAGAGCCTGAGCCCGCGACAGAACTGATTGCCGGGCCGCGTCAGACCGCTTGTATATGGCGTTCAGGGCCGCAACACCTTTGACATATCGATTGCCCGAGGCCGCAATATGCGCCGCGATCAGCGCACCCATTGAATGCCCGATCAGCACTGCTGGTTCTTGCAACAACGATGTAATCGGCGCGACATAGCTTTCCACCCTGTTCGGTTCGGCAAAAGCCGATTCCCCGTGCCCCAACATATCCGGGCAAACGACCCGATACCCGGCTGCTACCAGCGCCTCAATCTGCCCGCCCCACGCTTCGGCCCGCAGACCGACGCCGTGCAGCAGCACGACCAAAGGCCCTTCGCCTGCGTCAATCGCGGCGAGGTCACCGAACTTAGACCGAGGCCGGGTTGTCCACGTCATGACCCAAATCCTTCAAGTCCTGATATCGATCGCCAATCCGATGATGCGGTCGCCCCGACGTTGCCCCACCCAGCACAATCACAACCTCATCAGCGCGCGGTGCGTCGGGAATGGCGAATTGCAGCGTCAGATAATGCGACCGGCGACCGGCGTCGTTCTTGTCCATCAGCGGCACCATGATCGGTGCGTTGGCCGCACCTCGGGTATTGGTGAAGGAGAGGTAGGATTTCGCCCCAACCGCCTGCCGGAAATGATTACCGAAATGCAGCGTGTGGATCAGGCCCGAGGCATGCTCGACCTCTCCGTCCAGCCCCACCACGGCGGCTTTTCCATAGGCTTCGATTGCATCGCCGCTACCAGCCAGCGCAATCATTCGCGCGGTCAGTTCCTCACCCAGAACGGGGGCAAAGCTTAAAATCTCAGGCCTCAGATCTTCGACATAACGTCCGGCCCATGGGTTCGTGACCACGGCCGTCACTGCGAACATCCGCCATGGGCGATCTGCCTTGCGAAATCCTTCGACCAGAACTTCTTCGTCATAGGTGACGATTTTTCGAATATTTGGCTGCACAAGCGCCCCCTTGCGATTGGTTGGCAAACTATCTCTGGCCAAGGGCCGCTTTGACAAACGAAAGAACTTTGGTCTTAGGTATTAGTGACTCTAATATGTAGGTTACAAATGGCCAAAACCTTGCCCCCGCTCACGTGGTTCAGATCATTCGAGGCCGCCGCCCGACGGCTGAGTTCCACCGCTGCCGCCGACGAGATCGGCCTGACGCAATCTGCTGTCAGTCAACAGATTAGATCGCTGGAAACGCGATTGGGTGTGGTGCTGTTTCACCGCCACGCACGCGGCCTGTCGTTGACGGATGAAGGTCGTAAGCTGTTGCCGCAGGTAGAGACCGCGCTGGAGATGCTGCACTCGGCTGCATCGCCATATCTGGCCGAGGAAAAGGCGCGTCACCTTACCGTTGCAGCGTCGGTCAGTGTGCTGGAGTGGGTGATATCCCCCGCACTGCCACAGTTCCGGTCGCAAAACCCGGACACATCCGTGCGCTTTGTCAGCACGATCTGGCCAGACGAATATTCAGCCTCGCGCGCGGATATCGAAATCCGGTTCGGATCTGCAAAGCAGGTGGGCCGGGACGCAACCGAACTGCTGCCCAATGACCTGATCGCGGTGAAATCGCCCCAGTTGGACGGAAACCTGCCGGACCTGCCTTTGATCGAGGCGGTCGGCACATCCGGCAACTGGTCCTCCTGGTCCGAGGCTACTGGATACACGATCCCAACGCCCACCTTCTACGTGGATTCTTACGGCCTGGCCCTACAACTCGCTACAACCGGAAACGGGGTGGCTCTGGTCAATGCTTTGGTCGCGGAACACGCATTGCGCACCGGTCAGGCCATACGTGCCACCGAAGCCTCGGCCCCGGCAACCGAAGGGTATTTTCTGGCAGTCCAACGCCGCTCGCCCGAGGTTGACGCATTTCTGGAATGGTTTTCCGGCGCACTGCCTGAGGTAAGTCGCGTTTAACGTCTGATTTAGACAAGTCGATGTCGCATCTGAGGATATCCATAGGCCCTATTTTAGTGAATTCTGGTGAAAAAGGTCCGATTCATGCGATATTCCGGCTTCCGAGTCATCAAAGAGGCGCTCACCGGCCACAAAGGGTGGAAACCGGTCTGGCGCGAGCCCGAACCCAAGGCCCATTACGACATCATCGTCATTGGCGGTGGTGGCCATGGGCTGGCAACGGCGCACTACCTGTCCAAGGTCTATGGTCAACGCAACGTGGCCGTTGTCGAAAAAGGTTGGATCGGCGGCGGCAATGTGGGGCGGAACACGACGATTGTGCGCTCGAACTATATGCTGGACGGGAATGAGCCGTTCTACGAGTTCTCGATGAAGCTATGGGAAGGGCTTGAGCAGGACCTGAACTACAACGCCATGATGAGCCAGCGCGGGATCATCAATCTGTTTCACACCGACGGTCAGCGCGACGCTTATACCCGACGCGGCAACGCGATGATCCTGAATGGCGCGGATGCCGAGTTGCTGGATGCCGATCAAGTCCGCAAAGAACATCCCTATCTGAATTTCGACGATGCCCGCTTTCCGATAAAAGGAGGCTTGGTTCAACGCCGCGCCGGCACTGCTCGTCATGACGCGGTGGCATGGGGTTTTGCGCGTTCGGCTGATTTGCAAGGCGTCGACATAATCCAGAATTGCGAAGTCACGGGCCTACGGATCGAGAATGGCAAATGCCTGGGAGTTGAAACGACTAAAGGTTTCATCGGCGCGAACAAAGTGGGCTGCGCGGTTGCGGGCAGCTCCGGGCGCGTGATGGGAATGGCCGGAATGCGGCTGCCCATCGAAAGCCATGTGTTGCAGGCCTTTGTGTCCGAGGGTCTAAAACCGGTTCTGCCCAGCGTCATAACCTTTGGCGCTGGCCATTTCTATGTCAGTCAGTCCGACAAGGGCGGGCTGGTCTTTGGCGGCGATCTCGACGGCTATAACACCTATGCCCAACGCGGCAACCTGCCAGTGGTCGAGGATGTTTGTGAGGGCGGCGTGGCCCTGATGCCAATGATCGGCCGCGCCCGTCTGTTGCGGATGTGGGGAGGTGTTATGGATATGTCGATGGACGGCTCGCCCATCATCGACCGCACGCCGGTCGAGGGGCTCTATTTCAACGGCGGTTGGTGTTACGGCGGGTTCAAGGCGACCCCGGCTTCGGGCCATTGCTTTGCCCATCTGCTGGCGAAGGACGAGCCGCACCCGGTCGCCACCGCCTACCGCCTCGACCGGTTCCAGACCGGCCGGATGATCGACGAAAAAGGCGTGGGCAACCAGCCCAACCTGCACTGAGGGGGACCGTACAATGATTATCAACCATCCCCTTCTGGGCCCGCGCGATGCATCGGAGTTCACATATCTGGGTGATGCTTCGCTGATCGACCGACCTGATTGGCAGGCCGAAAATGCAGCTGAGGCATTCTACGAATACGGGTATGTGCGCGACAACCCGGCCGGTGAACATCAGGAACTGTGGTATCACGAGGCCGGAGACCGATCCTGGCTGGTCGTCACGCGCAACACGCTGACGCATGAGATTTCAAAGGTAGAACTGGCCCGCGACGTGGCCCGCGCACGGGGGCGATCCAAATGACGCAGACAAACCGGCTGAATGGCGGCCAGATCGACCGTAACACCTCTTTCTCCTTCAAGTTCGACGGGCGCAGCTATTCGGCGCATCCAGGTGATACTCTGGCCTCAGCCCTGCTGGCCAATGACGTGCGGCTGATCGGGCGGTCGTTCAAGTACCACCGCCCCCGCGGGTTGCTGACCGCCGGGTCCGAAGAACCCAACGGCATGGTCGAACTCCGCACCGGAGCCCTTAAGGAACCCAACACCCGCGCCACGACGATTGAGATGTTCGACGGGCTCGAGGCGAAGTCACAGAACCGTTGGCCCAGCCTGAAATTCGATGCGCTGGCCGTGAACGATATGTTTTCAAACTTCCTGTCGGCCGGGTTCTACTACAAGACCTTCATGTGGCCTGCCGCGTTCTGGGAAAAGCTGTACGAACCAATGATCCGCCGCGCCGCCGGTTTGGGATCGTTGTCGCAAGAGGCTGACCCGGACGAATATGACAAAGGGTTCCGTCACTGCGATCTGCTGATCATCGGTGCTGGGCCCGCGGGCTTGATGGCGGCGTTGACCGCAGGACGTGCCGGGGCTGACGTCATACTGGCGGATGAGGATTTCACGCTAGGTGGCCGTCTGAACAGCGAAGCTTTTGCGCTGGGCGATCAAAGCGCCCAAGACTGGGTGGCACAGGCGGTTGCAGAGCTGTCGTCTTTGCCCAACGTCCGGCTGATGCCGCGCACCACGGTGATCGGTGCATTCGACCATGGCGTTTATGGCGCAGTGGAACGCACCGGGGATCACCTGGCCACCCTGCCCGCAGGAAAACCCCGGCAAATCCTGTGGCGCATTTACACAGATAAGGCGCTGCTTTGCGCCGGAGCTACGGAACGTCCTATCGCGTTCGAAAACAACGACCGACCCGGTATCATGATGGCCAGCGCCCTGCGGACCTATGCCAACCGGTTCGCAGCCACCGCATCACAGCGCGTGGCGATTTTCACCAACAATGATGACGGACACCGCACCGCTGCCGATCTGCATGCGAAAGGCGTCACAATCACTGCAGTCGTGGATGTCCGCGAGGACGCGCCAACCTGCTATGATTATGAAGTCCTGAAAGGCGCGCAAGTTATTGATACTAAAGGTCGCCACGGCCTGACCTTTGTCGAGGTCGCCTTGACTGACGGCTCAACCCGGACGCTGGAGTGTGGTGCGCTGGGCGTTTCCGGCGGCTGGAACCCGAACGTGCATATGACGTGCCACCAACGCGGACGCCCGGTCTGGAACGACGCTCTGGCCGCTTTTGTCCCCGGTGAAAACCTGCCCGTCGGCCTGTCGGTAGCGGGTGCGGCGAATGGAGTGATGTCGACCCATGGCGCCCTACAATCCGGCGCAGAAAGCGCAGCCAACGCGCTTGAACTAACTGGCGTCCTGCCCGACTTGCCCGAAGCCGAGGATGCTCCGGTCTCGCAAACGCCATTCTGGTACGTAGAGGGATGCAAGCGCGCCTGGGTGGATCAACAGAACGACGTGACTGTCAAGGACGTCAAGCTCAGCTATCAGGAAGGGTTCCGATCAGTCGAGCATCTGAAGCGCTATACCACGCTGGGCATGGCGACAGATCAGGGCAAGACCTCGAATATCACCGGCCTTGCGATCATGGCCGAAGTGACTGGCAAGTCTATCCCCGAGGTTGGAACCACCATCTTCCGACCACCTTATACGCCTGTTCCGATTGGCACCTTCGCGGGACGAATGAAAGGGCAGGAATTCCACCCGACCCGCCTGACGCCCTCGCACTATTGGGCTAAGGAACGCGGCGCCGTGTTTGTCGAGGTCGGCAACTGGCTGCGCGCCCAGTGGTTCCCCCTGCCCGGTGAAACCCATTGGCGGCAATCCGTGGACCGTGAGGTGCGCCAGACGCGCGCTTCGGTCGGGGTGTGCGATTGTACAACGCTGGGCAAGATCGACGTACAGGGCACCGATGCGGCCGAGTTTCTGAACCGTATCTATGCCAATGGATTTGCCAAGCTGGCTGTGGGAAAAACCCGGTACGGTCTGATGCTGCGCGAAGACGGAATGGTGATGGATGATGGCACTGCCGCACGGTTGGCCGAGGATCACTTCGTCGTCACTACAACTACGGCAAACGCCGTAAGTGTCTATCGTCACATGGAATTTGCGCGACAATGCCTGTATCCGGACATGGACGTTCAATTAATCTCGACCACCGAAGCATGGGCTCAATACGCGGTGGCCGGGCCCAATTCGCGCAAGTTGTTGCAAAAGATCGTGGACCCGGAGTTCGATTTGTCGAACGACGCCTTCCCGTTCATGGCTTGTGGCAACGTCACTGTCTGTGGCGGGCTGCGGGCACGGTTGTTCCGGATCTCTTTCTCAGGCGAGCTAGCCTATGAAATCGCGGTGCCCTCGCGCTATGGCGATGCGCTGATGCAACGGCTGATGGCCGAAGGTGAAGAGTTCGACGTCACCCCCTATGGTACCGAAGCACTGGGCGTGATGCGGGTTGAAAAGGGCCACGCCGCGGGGAGTGAACTGAACGGCACCACCACGGCACTGAACCTTGGCCTGGGTAAAATGGTGTCGAAGAAAAAAGACAGCATCGGCTCGGTCCTGTCGGAACGTGAGGCGCTGGTCGAACCCGATGTATTACGGTTGGTCGGGATCAAGCCGCTGCAACCCGAGGATAAGGTTACCGCGGGCGGGCATCTGATGAACCCCGATGGCCCGATCGATGCGGCCCATGATCAGGGCTATGTCACCTCGGCTGTCTACTCGCCGATCCTGAACAGCAATATCGGTCTGGGCCTCGTGAAAAACGGGGCCGAGCGGCTGGGCGAAAAAATGCGTCTTGTTTCGCCACTGACCGACCTGACCGTCGAGGTTGAACTTGTCTCGGCCCATTTCGTCGACCCTGAAGGAGAGCGTCTACGTGCATGATCTTGTTGCGATAACCGCCCTGGGCGGGACTGACCCACGTGTGGACACTGTCGGAGGTGTCACATGTTCCGAAGTGCCCGGCGTTGCATTGGCGTCAGTCGCCGCGCGGATGGGGCAAAAAGACAAAACTGCCGCCTCGCTGGCCAAGTTGATCGATGCCCCCGCCCCCGAAATTGGCCGCTGGGCCGGTACGACAATCAGCGCGTACTGGGCCGGCCCCGATCAATGGATGGTTGAGGCACCCTTTGACACCCACGAAGAACTTGCCGATCAGGTTCAGACCGCAACCGGAAATTCCGCCTCGGTCACCGAACAAACGGACGGATGGACGCGGTTCGATCTGAATGGGGATAGTATTCCGGCAGTTCTGGAACTGCTGTGCCAGCTTGATCTACGCAAGATGGATCCGGGCAGCGCCGCACGCTGTTCGATCCATCATATCGGTTGTTTTGTTCTGTGCCGCGCACCTGATAGTTTTAGTATCTACGGTCCGCGATCTTCTGCGGGTTCACTGCACCATGCCATAGTCACCGCGATGCGTTCAGCGCTGTAACGCGGCGATCAGACCGACGGGAGAGGCGCATTATCTTCGACACGAAAACGATTGATTCTGCGCCGGTCTTCGCTGGGGCTCAGTCCGAAGGCCGCGCGATAATGCATCACCAATGGCGCAACTGAACCGTAGCCAACGGCCGAGGCGATCTGGGGTATCGGATCCTTGGTATAGACCACCATCTGCCGCGCGGCCTTCATGCGCATGGCGCGGTAATAATGGCTGGGGCTTTGTCCGGTTGCCTGCTTAAAGGCGCGTTCGATTTGCCGAGGCGTCACCCCCATCTGGCGTGCCACATCTGCGATGGAAATAGGATCGCTCATATGGGATGCGAACAGTGCAATGCTGCGGGATACCAGCGATGGCAGACTGTCACCCGTACCGGGCGCCGTGGCACTGGGTACTTGCTGCCGTACCCCTGCGCCGCGCATCATCGGATGCTGGAACCAACAGGCGACTTCATGCGCGACGTCCCCGCCCAGCCTGTCCTGAATAAGATGCAACGCCAGATCAAACCCCGCTGCCGCGCCCGAGACTGTTGTGCGACTGCCGTCCCTGACGATCACCTCGCTGCGAGCGTCCATGTCGGGGAATTCGGCTTCGAACGCGGCCTCATAGCACCAATGCACCGACACCGGATGCCCCTGCATGACACCTGACCGGACCAACGGAAAAATACCCGCGCTGATCCCACCCAATACAGATCCGTGACGACTTAGCCTGCGCAAGACACCGTTGCCAAAACCTGGGTTGTCAAAGACCGAAGTCGGGCTGCCGAGCAGGAAAATAATGTCCATATCCCTGCAGTCTGACAGCGACCGTTCGGATTCGAACCGAACACCGGCGCTGGATTGAACCTTTTGACCATTCTCTGAAATCAGGGACCAAAGAAACGCCTCTTGCCCTGCGATTTCATTAGCCGCCCGCAGCGGCTCGATCACTGAGGTCAGGCAAGCCATGGGAAAGCCATCAAACAGCAGAAAACCAATCTCGATTCTGTTCTCTGTACGCATGGGCCTGTCCTAGCAGGAAATCCATCGCTGCTCTAAGCGAAGTTTTACGCCCAGCGGATCAACCCGATGATAGCGGATGTTGCGTAGAACCCCTGTAGCAGCAAAAAAGTCCAACGACGGTCAATCACGGCCCACGCAGCGAACAGCCCCGAAGACAAAAGCAAAAGCGAAAAACCCAACAGTTCCGCCCCGATGTTCGAGGCGATCAGTAGGGCATAAGCCATCGCCAGTACGGATCCGGTGATTTCAAACACCGTCGTCAAGCCGCGGTGTGACATTACGAGTTTCGCCATGCTTACTCCTTTCGCATCGTTCGAGTTGTCGGGGCGGGTTCAGCCATGAGAATTGACATGCAAGACCTCTGAGTTTCTTCTTTTCCTGTCATTAACCGAAAGCTAGGATGTGACTCAAGTGAATGATAATGATCATGCCATTCTAATTTGTCATAGAAAGAAAGATGAACGAACGCCTGGAAATTGACGCCCTGCGCGCTTTGCTTGCCATTTCGACGCATGGTGGCGTGACCCGTGCGGCTGAGCATCTGTCGCTGTCGCAATCCGCGGTCAGTCATAAAATCCGTCGACTGGAACTAGCGCTGGATTGTAGCTTGCTGGCTCGTCGCGCGGGTGGCCCCTTGTTTACAGAAGCTGGCCAACGGTTGTGCAACTATGCCCGCCGGATCACCGAGTTGCACGACGAAGCACTGTCATCATTGGGCAAGAAACCTCTTACCGGGACCATCCGTTTGGGCATGACCGAGGACACCGCCACCAGCGACATCGCTCGTATTCTGGGTCGTTTCACGCGACTATACCCCGAAATTCATGTCCGCACCCGCACCAGTCAAAGTTTGAACGTGCAAGCCTGGCTGAAGGTCGGAGAGTTGGACGTGGCCGTCATGCAGATCTTTCGCCAGGACGTTCTGCCCGATGATCTGATCCTGTTTGAAGACACGTTGCATTGGGTCAAAGCACCGGAATTTCGCCTCGATCTGTCGTCGCCGGTGCCGTTTCTGTCATTCGACAGCCAATGTTTTTACAGGCAATGGGGTATGGGCAATGGACCGCATCGGTTCGACACTATTCTGGAGTGCCCAAGTGCTGCAGGCATCCAATCGGCAGTGCGTTCGGGTCTCGGCGTGGCGCTGCTGAACGGGTTGCACGTCACTCCGGATATGGAGGTGATTGATGATCTGTTCCCTGCCCCTCCACGCATAGTCTTTGTGGCGCGCACACATTTAAAGCGCCGCAATCAGGCTTCAGCGGCGCTAATTCAGGAAATCCGCAAAGAGGTTGAAACCACTTGGCCTTTGAGCCGAATGGGCCAAGTCAGTTCGTCCCGAGATTGAACCCTTTGGACATACGCGCCCTGCGTCGTTCGATTGACTTGTCAAACGCCATCTTGCTGAACAGAACCAGCGGGAACATCACCCGTTCACCCAGCCCATCAATAATCACAAGCTTTCCGCCCCGCTCTTGCGCACGCACGATATTTTCGAATCCCATGTCACCAACAATGATCTGCCCCTGCTTGAGGTCATCCATCAGTTCCATGAACTCATCATGCAAGCGTTGACGCGCCTCCCGATTTTTGGCGGCCGCAATCTTCTCGGATTGCAAGGTCGGCGCTAGCCCGCCATCCGGGCCGGTTAGTTTTTCCACCACCAAAGCTGGCCCCTGCGAGGTTGGTGCATAGCCCATAAACCGCGCCAGACGTTCAATCTCGGGGCACCCCCGGTTCAATGCAGCAAGGTATTCATTGGCCTCACGGTTCCATTGCCGCAAATTTCCATAGCGCCAGGCGGCATAGCGCGGGATTGCATGATTACGAACAGGTTCATCTGCCCGGACCTTCAACAACGCGCCTTCAATTTCAGGGTGTTGGAAAATCTTGTAGTTGCGGCTTTCGCGCAGCGGAATGTGGCCGCTCAGGTCAATCATCTCTGTCAGGTCCCAATCATGAGAAACATGCGCCACATGGGCGCTGGGTGCTGAAAACAGTGTCCTTCTTAAGGTGTTCTTGTTTTCGTGACAATTAACCTTTGTATCAGCCCAAACAAAAGGATAACGAACTCCGAACGAGGTAGTATTGGTACAACTGGTACCAACAGATCAAGCGCGAATAAGTCAATCTTGGCACGTTATAAAAGGTTCAGGGCACCTCACTCCGAGCCCTTCCTATTCGTTCAATTCTGATTTGAGTTTTAAATTTGCATCGCGTCAAAAGGGAAAAAGTCATTCGCCGTGACTTGCCCCGACCTGGGCCGTATTCCGCTGACCCGTCCAAAGCCCGATATCATCCCCGTCGATAATAATCGCGAGATCCCAGAATTTTCTGATTTCCTCCTCCGCGGTCCGCGCAGCCTCTGGTTCTTCCGGGACGCGTTCGACACGGAAACCGAACTGTTCAAACCCGCTGTAATCTATACGGCTAAGAATAAGCGGGATCACCTCGCGCTCCAGTGCCGCTGCAGCAAGATACCTTGCAACGTTGTGCACAGATTTCGGTGCCTTCACGATCCGAACACCAATATGCGTCGGGCCGTTTCCGTTCCTCTCCCACAAAGCGGCAGAAGGAATAAGAGTTGTTTCAGGAAAAACAACTTTCCCATGCGGTTTGGATTTTTGATCATCGGCGATCAACGCATCCAATTGAACCGGTCGTTTGGACGTCGTTCTGCTGAGAATTTCATACCAGGTATCATCTGTCATTTTTGGTACTGAGCCTCTGCTATGATTTCAGCCGCTTTAGCCGCCCCTGGTTCTGGCAGGTCGATTTTATTCAAAGCAGAGCGATAGATTTCCAGCTCCCCTTGATCCAGACAATCAGAAACCGTTCGCTCGAGCTTCATGAACTCTTTTTCAGTGATAAGTGCGCACAGATCGCGATCGGCCAATGCCCTTGCCCGGCGTTCCTGATTGTCCAGATACGGTGCCGATTGCGGGATCAGGATAGCGGGTATCTTGTTGTACAAAATCTCAAGAACTGAGTTGTACCCCGCTGCTGAAATGACCACATCCGCCGCCAGACACAGCTTTGTGGCCTCAAATGTCTGAACGACGCGGGTGTTTTTCCAACCGAACGTGGCTGGTTGAACCGTGCTTCCGGGCCAGGTTACGACAAGATGCAGACAATCCGCCCGATCCTCCAGCATCCCACAGATGGCCTGGAGTTGCGCCGAACGGTCAGACGCCACGCCCCCACCCAACATGCTGACGACCAAGTGATCAAAATCCCGGCCGAACCGTTCCGCCAACCGAGCCCTGAGTCCATCGCGTTCATCTTCGGTCAAAGCGGCCTTGCGGAAAATCGGACCGACAGTGTGAATGTTATCGCCGAAACTGTAGGTGTCGTTCAGTTCCTCAAAGGCTTCGGATGGAACTATGACCCGGTCGAATACACCCTCACGTTCAAGCATCCTTGGTCTGGATCGTCCGTCAGGCCACAATCCCCGCCGCACCCAAACCGCCGACAAATTGCGTTCAAGGATCAATCGGTAAACGGAATCAAAAACATAGCCACCGTCAAATACCAATCGGTCATTTTCCTGCAACGTCGCCCCCAATCTACGATAGGTCAGAACATCATTGCCATTGAATCTGTCGGAAATTTCAGTTCGCTGAACCAGTGGGATACAATCCATGCCTTCTCGACGCACAAGTGGTACACAACTCGGGAAGGCCGCAAAAATCGGCGTAATGTCATCCGGTAGTGCTTTGGCAATAATGGCGCAGCGCTGCGCGTGCCCCAATCCAACCCCATTCGTTGGGTAAAACAACGTCCGCTGTTCCGTTCGAACTGGTTCGGGCTTTGTTGGCTTTAGGCCCGCTGCCGTTTCCAATCGGGAAATATCCACCGAGTTCAACCATTGGGATTTTGCGGCCTGTTCAGCCACCCGAGCAATGTTTCCCAATATTTTCCCGGTTAGATACCCGTCCAGGGCAAGCAGAGATTTGGGCCCGATCAAAGCAGGCGCACCAGATGAAACGATTGCTTCATCATCCGTGCAATCTATTGCAATCCCGCCGGCGGCCATCAATTCAACCGCAAAAGCCGCCATACGAACACCTGCAACGCCATGGCCAAACATCACCAGAACATCCGTCGAAGTCGCCAGAATAAGCGAGGAGAGATCGGTATAAAGGCAGGTCGGCAAATCGTGGAAAGGTGACGTCCTGATCGCCTCATTCTGTGCCCCACTCACGATAAGTCGTAAATTATAGACGCTTTGGTTACTCATCCGGGACAAGCAGGACAGCGTCTCGGTATCCTCCAATTCCATGGAACCCAGAACCACTGCAACATTTGACTTCTTGCCCGCTGATCGGGACGTCGTCCGAATATCCGCCACCAACGGACAGGCCGCCGTAGGCAGCATCGAACGCGGTTGAAAGTCCGTAAGGTCCAGTACTGTGGCTTCGCGCCCAAGTGCATAGGCAAGGCGTGATTTTGCCGCGATGTAACTTTGCTGGGCCTCAAAACGGCCCGTCGCGATCACCGGAACATCCACCGCCAACTGCTTTTGCCTCAGTGACGCAAGAAGATGGTCATCAATCTCGTCTGCACCTATGACAAATACGATTTCGACCACATGCTCACCCGGATCGACCAGAAATTTGGCGGCATCATAGACACGACCACGGCCCGCATCGTTCGGCAGGTATTCGGCATCTATGCACACATTGAAACCACGCGCGGCCAGTTGCTCGGCAAAGATCAATTGCGCATCAAAAGACCGCAGCGAGCGCGTGCCAGCTTCGATGAAAATCATCGTAGAACCCCGCTGTCGACGGTCATAATCTTTGACAGCATCGCCTTGAAACTTTTTACGGAATATCGATCCAGCACTGCCTGGGATTTGGAAACCTGTTCATGGTATCGCTGTGGTTCAGCGACCAGATCTGAGATGATCCCATCCACATCGCCCGGATCACAGGTGAGGACCGCATCCCCAAACGTCGCCCCGGTTGCGGGATTGGTGAGAACCACTTTGCCAGCGGCAAGCGCCTCGGCCACCACGCGTCCGAAACTCTCTTGCCAGGTCGGCGCCGTGAAATAGACGTAAAAATCAATCATTCCAAAAAACTCATCCACGTTGATGGCGTCAAAGGGCAACAGGGTCCAATGGGCACGAAGAACACCGGCGCTCAGCAGCGCGTCCGCCCCCAGAATAACATTGCTTTCAGAACTCTTGGGAAAACATCTGTCGAGATCGGACATCGACGGAAACTTCTCGAACCCCGGTCGCGAATGCCGCCCCCGGCGATCCCGTGGGCTTTCACAAGGAGGCTCTACTTCCGTTTGGCAAATGTTGAACCAATCCTGATCAAAAACCCGCCATTGCCGGGCGACGCGCGTACTGGACAGCCAATCCGTCACGGTCCTTCGGTTATACGGGGAAATCGGTGCCAGAGTTCGCCTGAGCGCAAGGGAAGACGCCTCAATCTGGTTCAGACAGGCGGTAACGTCGAATCCCTCTTCACCACCCGGACGCAGAAAATTCTCATGTGTTACCACAATCAGGTCCTGGGCAAATATCTTGGTACTCAACACGTCATTAAATTTTAGAAAGGACGGATTGTGCAGGATCACAAAATCCGCACAGACGCGCGGCGCGTCCCAAATCAGCGGTATGTGCAAGTCATCCAACGCCCGCCGTAGAACCGGTGCGATATGCCGGTTTTCACCGAATGTCCGCGACGTTACTGCATGTACCTCCAATTGCCCGAAATCCGCGATCGCCCGAAGTTCGGCCGCGACCGCTGCAGACGTTCCACCAGAGAACCGAGGTTCAATGACATAAGCGATCTTTGGCATATCTGCGCAAGTGATGGCATTGAACACTGTCATAGACGTTAATGCAGCAGTTCGTTTTCGGTTGCTTCTGTGCCCGCGGCACCTACGGGACCAGCGGTATAGCCAAAATTCAGATTGCCGGTGGTCGCGGCATTATAGAAATTTCGCAGCTCTGCAGACAACTCATCGTCACCCGTCAAAAGTTCCGGGTTTCGCTCAAGATACGACTGCAACGCCTGTGTATCGTTGGTTGACAAAAGTTGATCAATGGTCAGCAAGTGCTCAAGCGAAATTTCGGCGCGCGCATGCTGTGTTGACGCTAGAAAAAGTAGCGCAGTTACTATGCCGATGAGTTTGCTGTCAGCCATAAATTAAACCCGTCGATACTTGTTACATTTAAACTCACAAATCATTTCGGTCCTTTGTATTCACATCCTAAAGAGCATATTCAGTTGGTTGTTGTCCTGAGTTTTTTCAAAACCTGACTTCTAAGCTGGTCAACCGAGTTGCTCGGAGCCGTATTTCGGCGACTTTTTTTGGCCGTTCGCGGAACAGAGGCCCGACCAAAGCCTTCTCCGGCCAGATACAATTCGATCACGCCGTTAGGTGTCTTGGAACTCGCACCGGTGAAATCCCGCAACAAAGCGCCCGCATCTTTTGCCAGAGCAGCAGCTTTAGCGGCATCCTGTCTATGATAGTAACGGACATTGGTTCGCGTCACTTTGTAAGGCACGCGGGCCGTTGCGCCCAGTTCATGACCCGTTGTTGTTAACCCGGTCACAACAGTATTCACGGCATCATTTGGAATGTTGTTCGGTGCAAACAACCTGTATTCCGTCCCCCCCTCAACAATGGCCGGTTCCAGTGGCTTAACGTCATTCTTAGGTAACGCCGGGGTTTCTTCGGTTGGCAGCGCTGCAAGCTCGGTCAAATCAGGAGGGTTTGGCGCCAAGTTGACGACAGGTGGCCGTGGGGTTGGCAAACTAAGCGCTGCGTTTTCAAGCTGAACCACAGGATCAGATGCCACGACCGACAAGGCACCCTGACTAAGAACAGCCCCCAAAGGGCGGTCTGACTGAAAATCCTGGCTATGTCCTGGTCGCGATCCGCTTGCTGTTACAGATGCCGGGGGTGTAGGAAATTGCAGCGCCGCAAGCTGAACAAAAACGTTGGGGGCCCGCTGTGGGGGAATGATTGGTTCGACGGACACCACGGTTGGTGGTAGATCTGCGCCTGCTCTATCCGCCAAGGTGATGGATGCGGCAAAAAACTCTGGTACGACTTCATAGGGTAGAAAACTCGGGTTCGCCTCTTTCAACGGCAGATACCCTGCTCCGCCCACAGGCAGTAGCGGTGGTTCAAGGGCTGGGACATAAGACAAAATGTTGGGGGCCGGATCTCGAGCGCTCGGTTCGATAGCCGCTGCCGTATCGGTGCCTTCTGACAAAGACGACGTGAGCGAAGCAATGTTGCTCGGGTCTTCCGTATTCGCCCCCCCGGTGTCAGGGGACGCTGGCCATGATGACGCGTCGAATAAATCGGCTGAAATAACAGCCTCACCTTCGGCACCACCCGACACGTCAGGTTGAAATGTCCCGGATTGAGCGAATTGTTCTGTTTCGGTGCTTGCGGTTTCCCCGGATGCCGAGCGTTCAGTCAAACCCAGCGCATCCCACCCGGTTAACGTCAGAAAAACCGAAGACGAAGCAACCGCTCCGATGGTGCATCCGACGGCTACCAAACCCCACCTGACCCTGCGACGTCTGCTTTGCTGGTCTTCCAACTGTTGCAGAAGCTTTTTGGACAGACGATGGTCTACTTCCTCAGACGAGAGAATTAAACTCAACTCTGCTTTAGTCAGCTGCTCATGGGACGTGTCCTTGCGGACAAGAGCGTCATTTACCGAAACCGCATCCCCTGCCCCCTGGTCCTCAGCGCCGCGCTTCGGCTTTGCCTGCTTTGACCCCGGCTTTTCAAAATTTGCCTGCTCAGGGCTGGGTGTCGAGCTTTGCTGTTTCGTTGTCTCTTGAAAGGTTTTCTCCGCATTTCCGCCAGAGACATTGATCCGGTCTTCTTTGGGCTTGCCCGAATGCGCTTCTGCCGACTCGGCAGAGCGACGGGCCAGCACTGAATTTCTTTGATTCCGTGCTTCTTCAACCCGCGCAGACCATGTCATTTGCTTGCTTTGCGGTCGTTCACTTGTGGTTGTTTGGCTAGCTTTGCGCTGTTCCGGCTTGGAGTCTTGAGACGCTTTGCTTTTCTGCGCCCGGGCCGACAGGTTTTTCTCTCGCTCAATACGTGCTTTTTCAAGCACCTTCTGCCATTCAGGAGCGCGAACAAAGTCATATATATCCGCCGTTTGATCGGAGGATTTCTTAGCAACTTCAGGTCGAGTTCTTGGGCTGTTAGCCTTTGACATCAATTCCCCCGACTGGCCGCCGAAACAGGCCTTAAGCGGTTGTAATTCCGGCAATTCGAAAACGCTTGAGCGTCGAAATCTCTAAAAAATTATCTTTAAACTATAAAAAATTGACCTCGCGAAAACAAGGCAGCCAACACTGCAATTCGCATGTATCAGACCCGGCAAACCCCTTAGCCTTTGGCTTCGCGTTCTTGCGCCTGCGCTGGTGAAGTACCCCGGGCCCTCTGTTTTTGATAGTTTTTGGTCCGTCACCAATTTCAAGTTAGACTGCGAATATTGGCAAAAACCACCACAACACGCTGATCGAATTTTCGATGAATGCTAGTTAAACGCATGTAATTAAATGGCATATATCCAAAACGCCTCAAACAGGTTTACTCTGATAGATCACCCTGATCCGCTATGCGGAAAAATGGTCGTGGTGGATTGGACGCTAGGGAATTCCTGCAGCTATGCGTGCAGCTATTGTCCGAAAAATTTGCATGACGGTTCACTTAAGTGGCAGAAACCCAACGACGTTCTTCATCTATATCGTCAACTAAGAAGACACTATGTGGATGAAATGGACAGGATTGTCTGGCTTCAGTTGACAGGTGGCGAACCCACCATGCATCCGCAGATCGTTGATTTGCTGCATCAGGCATCAGCGAAAGGTTTTAAGATCAGCCTCATCAGCAACGCATCGCGAACAGTTCGATTTTGGGAAAAGATCAATAAATGCCTCAACAGTGTTATTCTGACATACCACGCCGAATTCGCTGACCTGGACCATTTTATCCGCGTTGCGGGCATGATGGTCGACCACATTACCGTGCATATCAACGTCACGATGCATCCGGATCACTTTGACCAGACGCTTGAAGATGCTCGAAAGTTACGCGCAGCCCTGCCAGCGGCGTCGATTTCCCTGAAACCTTTACGAAGGGATTTCGGAGCTCAGCTGTACGATTACACAAAGGAGCAGATGCAGGTTCTTACTAACGGCTTGCCCTCCGATAGGGCTCCGATCGGGGAACAGCCCCGCTCGCTCATGCGCGCCACCACGCGGTCAGGCCGTACTGAAACGCTTCGCCCAAATGAATTTCTTCTCAGAGATTTGAACCGATGGCGTGGGTATAAGTGTAACGTTGGCCTCGAGTCCCTGCGGATCCGAGGAAATGGTGAAGTCTACCGGGGCGTTTGCTGCGTTGGCGGCAGGCTTGGGTATCTGGGCGAGGACCTGGTCCTGCCCCGTGATCCAATTCGGTGCACGAAAGATGCATGCTCATGCCTAGCCGACATCCTAATCCGCAAAGAGAGGTAAGTGCAGCGCTCTGTGACGCTCAGATCGAGTTCAGACTGCCCAAGTCTACGCCATCCCAAGCCATGCGTTCGTCCGACAGTATTGCCAACAGGTCTGAATGTTCGGGGTGATCGGAAGAACATACATCCTGCGTTTTGAATTCTTGTGGCGTGACATGCCCCCAATTACGCAGCCGTAGAAAATATACGCCATTGGCATTCATTTCTTGGGCAAGATCTACGAATGCGAGCATCTCTCTGAAGTTGGACGCCTGTACCACAAAGTCAAAACGCAGCGTATCAATCTCACCTCGCGCATTCAGATCACCCAGAAACCGCAGGTTTTTTCGCAGGGTCGCAAAATCGCCACCGCGACGCAGCACGCTGTAAGTATCCGCTTGCGCCGCATCTATCGAAACCCAAACCGAAGCAATTTGATCCCAAAGGCCCAGATCGTCCCAGGCCCGTTCATTGGCCAACAATCCGTTGGTGTGAAGCTGAATGCGACGGCCGGGTGTCCCTGTATCCGTCAGTCGCCCAAGGATATGACGAAAATGCCTACTGCCAAAAGGATCCCCCGACCCGGTAACCTTGATCTTTTTTGCATTACCGACCAATGGCAGCAGATGATCCTCAAAAAGAGTGTTCAAACGCTCTGTTTCTTTGTGCGGCAGGTTGATCAGCTTTGTACGACAACTGGGGCAAGAGATATTGCAAGACCGGTCGTGGGACAGGATGACCCGTTCAGGCCCCTTCTCCAACCGAAGCTCTTTGTCTTGCGTATCCGAATTACGGACCGGAAGCCTGCGGCCAGCGATTTGCGGGCAATGCCAACGGCTGCAATGCGAAAAATCTCCATCACGGACCGACCGTCTGATTTCGCGGGCACGTTCGGAATTCCAGAACCCGTCCCGACCTTCGGATTCCAGACGGCCAATTGGTGCGGGTTGCCAAGCCGAGCAGCAAAAATGGACTTCACCATTCACGCGCGTTTCCATTTCACGAAACGGAGCATCACAAATACGCGTCTTAAGCCAACGGTCAGCGTCGGTTTCAAAATCCTTCGACTTTTCACGGGCAGCATCAATAAGGCGCTGTGCCATCAGGTCATGATGATCGCGGCTGACGACTTCGCGCCCAAGAATTTCTGTGGCCAGCCAACGTTCCTGCTGCAATTCCAACCACGCCACGACCAGCACAGTGAGGATTTCATATTCTGTCGCGTTTTTCGCAACCTGATCAACAAACTGATCTATCAGATCTTGATCACATTCTTCCCGTATTGTTTGGGCGCATTCAATCACCAAGTCTTTTGCATGCGCGTCCGGCCCATCCAACAGCCTGCGCCGCCTAAGGTATGTTGCGTTCTTTTCCGACAGAGACTCGACGATCTCTGCACAATCGGCGTCACCTGTGTCGGAAAGCAAATTGGTGTTATTTCGAATAGAAGTCATTGCGGGTGCCATAGTGACAGACCGCAACATCAAATCAAGTACGCGCGTTCATCACACAATGACGAGCAACAACTTGAAAACCAGGTGTAGGTGGCGGAGAGACAGGGATTCGAACCCTGGAGACGGTTTCCCGCCTACACACTTTCCAGGCGTGCGCCTTCGACCACTCGGCCACCTCTCCGTGCGGGCGATATTTGGACTATCGCCGGGGGATTTGCAAGGGGCGATTAAAGCGAAAAATCAACGTTCCGCTGTTCCGCCAAACCCCCTGCTATAACTCGTCCCCATCCCCGTCCGTCAGGTCAGCCTCGGTCATGTCCACAGGTTTGGAGGTCGATGGTTCCGGCGGCGCATCCTCAGCCCTTGGCTTTTGGTTTTGCGCGGCCCCCTGCCCATGCAATGTTTCCGGGTTACGCAGCCAGACGTCACGCTGAGCAAACGGAATTTCGATGCCTTCTTCGACAAAACGGCGGTTGATTTCGTGGTTCATATCGGATTTCACCGACAGCACCCAGTTCACATCGCGCAGAATGGCGCGAATTTCGAAATCCAGCGAATCCGCACCAAATCCCTGGAACACCACGCTGGGCGCCGGGTGCGCTAGAACCATGGGATGTGAATTGGCGATCTCTCCCAAAATCTTCTCAACAATGCGGGTATCGGTGCCATAGGCCACCCCTACCGGCACGATGACCCGTCCAATTGTATTGCCGCGCGTATAGTTCGTCACCACGCCGCTGATCAGGTCCGAATTGGGGACAATCACGTCGGTCCGATCAAATGTTTCAATCCGGGTGGACCGCACCGAAATATCGCGCACATAGCCCATCATCCCGTTCACATCGATCCAGTCACCCTTTGAGATCGGGCGCTCGACCAGCAGGATAATGCCCGAGACGAAGTTCGAAACGATGGTCTGCAAACCAAACCCGATACCAACGGACAGCGCACCGGCGACAATGGCCAGCGAGGACAGATCGAACCCGGCCAGCATAATGGCCACCAGCGCTGCCAGAAAAATCCCAACGTAACCGGTGCCCGCCGTAATCGCATTCTGACCGCCCGGATCAATACTGGTCTTAGGCAGCAGCGAATTCCGTAGCCCGCTTTGCAAAAGCCGGGTCAGGCCGTAGCCGACGACAAACACAATTACGAAAGTAAAGAAATTGCTGGGCGAGATTGTAACCCCGCCAATATCGAACCCCAGCAACAGGCGCGACCAGACCTCAAGCAGGTCAGTCTGCCTCGCACCCCAATACAGCGCCAGAACCGGCAAAGTCAGGATGGCGATGACAAACCCGGCCAGAACCGAGAACAGCGAATCCCGCGCTGCTTCACCCTGTCCGCTGAGCCAGCCGTAAACCGAAGTGATAAAGCGATGAAAAATGGTCAGAGCCGCAAACAAAACCAGCGTCTTCACAGCCGGGAATACAATCCCTTCAGCCGCATTGGTATACCCGACGGCAGCCAAGATCGGGCTCGCAATTCCCAACAGGAACACCGCTTTACGCAGGAAATCCATGATCTGGGTCAGGCCCGAACTGCGCGGCGTTTCACTTGATTGCCCATCTTCGGCGTCTGGTTTAACGGCCTGAATGCGGCGGATACGCAAAAGAACAAGCGCCGTTCCCACCACCACCGGAAAGCTAATCACAGCCCGGGTCGCATCCGAAATATTTTCGATCTGATCGAACAGCAGCCCGAACTCGTATACGATCAGGAAGACCGCCAGAATATCCAGATAGACCCGCAGCTGCGTAACGCTTTTGCGGGACAGACGATTAAAGTTCTGTGCCGCCTGCGCGACGTGAACCTGACGTCCGATCCAGTCATAATAGAAGATAAGCGCAGCCCAGTAAGGAACATTTTGGATCAAAAGTGTTCCGCGCAGCCCCGGCAGACCGGTCATGACAATCGCTTGAACCAGCAACCAAACGCCCAGCCACGGTAGAAGAATCCGCAGCAGCGAAACCAGAAACGTCCAAACCCCACTGCCCCGGCCGCCCAATTGCCGCAGATACTCGCCTGCCGCTTCGGACCAGTAGCGCCCGTAATACAACAAAACCCCAGCCGCGACGGTCAGGAAGAAAATACCCAATCCGCGCTCTTTCAAATGGTCCTGCACGATGTTGGTTTTCAGGTTCAGCACAGATTCATTGATCAGACCGCGCACGGCCTCGACAATATCAACCCAGGCTGGGCCCCAATAGACGGGGTTGAGCGGGGATACACCGCGTTCAAGCAGCTCTTTTGTCTGTCGTTCGCGCAACAGGCTGTCAATCTCGCTGATCAGCCCGTTGGCGCGGCTGAACGCCTCTTCCGAGATGATTTGCGGCACCTGCAAGCTGGTCAACTGGTTTTCCAGATGCTCGCGAAGTCTGGCAATCTCTTCAGGTTCGGTTGCGTCCCCTTCGGGTGCCGGCCCCAATGCCTTGATCTGCGCATCCAGCGTCTGAATACGGTCCGTATTGGCGCCGCGTGCCTTGTTGAAATCCTCACGATAGTTGTGGATTTCCGCCCGAAGGTTCTCCAGCGCCGCGTTCGACGTGCGATTAGATTCGATGTCAGCTTCGGCGCGGTCCGCGGTCTCAAGCCAGTTCTGGTAGTATTCGCTTTGTCGATCAGTCAACTGGGCAGCAACGGGGCCGCCCAGCATGGCAAAACAAACCAGAAGGAACGCTAGAAACAGGCGAACCTGCCGCAGCATCATACGTCCTCGAATACGCCGGGAATGCTGCGCGGGGCCTCGGTCATCCAATCCGGCACCGGCAGTTCCTTTTCACGCAGGAATTCAGGGTTGAACAGCTTGGATTGATACCGCGTGCCAAAATCGCACAGGATCGTCACGATGGTATGACCCGGCCCCAGATCCTTGGCCAGACGCACCGCACCCGCCATGTTGATCGCGGTCGATCCACCCATGACCAAACCTTCTTCGCGTAGCAGATCAAAGATGTAAGGCAGCGCCTCGTTATCGGTCATCTGGTACGAAAAGTCCGGCGTGAACCCTTCGAGGTTTTTGGTGATGCGCACCTGCCCGATGCCTTCCGCGATTGAGCTGCCCTCCATCGCGATTTCGCCGGTGGTGTAATAGGAGTACAGCCCCGCCCCCATCGGGTCGACCAGAGCGATCTTAACGCCCTTAGGCTGCAACGCGTCGGCCACACCGGCCAGCGTGCCACCCGATCCTACGGCGCTGACAAAGCCATCGACCTTGCCGCCTGTCTGCTCCCAAATCTCGGGGCCTGTGGTTTCCACGTGGGCCTGACGGTTGGCAACATTGTCGAACTGATTGGCCCAGATAGCCCCGTTAGGCTCGGTCTGCGCCAGTTCCTCGGCCAGGCGGCGCGAGTAATGCACAAAGTTATTGGGGTTGCGGTACGGGGCGGCCGGCACCTGAACCAATTGCGCGCCCGCCAGACGCAGCATGTCTTTCTTTTCTTCGGATTGAGTTTCCGGGATCACGATCACCGTTTTGAAACCCATCGACGCGCCCACCAGCGCCAGACCGATACCGGTATTGCCCGCCGTGCCTTCGACAATGGTTCCGCCGGGCTTCAGTTCCCCACGCGCGATGGCGTCCTTGATAATGTAAAGCGCCGCGCGATCCTTGACCGATTGCCCCGGGTTCATGAACTCGGCCTTCCCGAGAATCTCGCACCCGGTCTCTTCACTGATGCGCTTCAGCCGGATCAGTGGCGTTTTCCCGACAGCGTCGGCAAGGTCTCGTGCAATGCGCATGGCGCCCTCATTTCATTACGTATCATCGAAGATTTACAGATGCGGTGCGACAACCACAAGCGGCGATAGTTAACCGCGCAAACGGTCGCGATGCCTTGCCAGCCAGTTGGCCATCAACAACAGGGGCAAGTCCTTGAATTCGTTATTATCCACCTTCTTCATGAATGTGTCATAAGACAGGATCTGCGTCCGAATATCTTCACCTTCCGACACCACTCCGCCATTATCAATGGTTCGGGTCAGATCACCCAGCCCCACGTAAAGGTGCACATACTCAGTTGATGACCCGCTTGAGGAATAGGCGCCGCCTGCATATTCCAGCACATCCAAACCCACGTGTGCCTCTTCCTGCACTTCGCGATAGGCGGCCTGCTCGGGCGTCTCACCCGGGTCGATCATGCCTGCCACGGGTTCCCACATCCACGGCTCGGGGTCGTCGATCAAAAACACTGGTGCACGGAACTGTTCGACCAACAGAACCGTATCGCGCACCGGGTCATACGGCAGAACAACCACAGCGGCCCCTTGCATCAATCCGCTTCGATGCAGGAGCGGACCCATCGTTCCGTCATGCTGGCGGTACTGCAGGTCCAACTCTTCTACACCGAAATAGTTGACATAGGCACGCCTGTGGCTTTGCACGATCACGTCTTTTTCAGTATCACGCGGATCACCGGTTCGACGTTTTCGCGCGGCCAGCTTGGCCCAGGCACGGGTGCGGATCGGAGCGAAGTTTCGGGAAATCGTGGTTGCGTTCACCTTACCGTAGTAAGCCAGCTCTTCCTGCGCAGCGACCAGAGTCACCTCTGACCACTTATCGACCCAGGTCTGTAACGACCACGGCCTGTCGGGTGTCCACAGCCCGGGTTCAGGAAAAAATACGCTGGCCTCGACCCGCGGTCCATCAGCTAAGACCACGCCCTGCGGGCTGAGATCATAGTCGAACCCACCTTCGTAAAATGCCAAGCGGCTCAGATCTTCGGGGCAGAACCCTTGAACCAGTAATCCCTCGGCATGACTGCCTTCTTCGGGAACAATCATCGGAAAGGCTTCGTCCACCACGCCATAAACCGCGTGATCCGGCAAACTGGCCTGAGATATCTTCTCGTTTGACAATGCATGGCCAAGCACACATTCCAGCAACGGCAAATGCCTGAGCGTGCCGTAAAAGAACAAATCGGACACTGACTTAAAACTCGTCTTTTTTGGGTGGGCTACCGCCAGCGACGGTTGGCTTCCTCGGTTGCAAGACCCGCGATAAGAGCTCCGATCGCCAAAGTCCACAGGATTTCCGGCGTAATCAGCAGTTTGCCGTATTCGACCCCGATCTGGAAAATAGCTAAGAGAGCTTCGAACGGACCATCGTAACGATGACGCATGGCCAACCGGAACATCTCATAGCAGCCCTGAACAAAAAGAGCCCAGAACACCAGCGAGACAATCCCGGCAATGCCGTTGTTGACCGCCGCAGTCCAACCGTTTCCAACACGTTTACCCATCACTTTCCAACCACAGGCCACTGCTATGATCATGTTGACATAGGTAAACCAGCCGTAATCCTTGCCCTCTTCGCCGTTGCTGATGATCATGCTCGACACGATAAAGGCTACCGCCAATAGGCAAAAAGAAGCAACTAGACGCGGCGCAGTGGGCATTCCAAATTTCCCTTTGTTAACTGGGTTTTGCTATAGTGATCTGTGTCACATCGCAGTTGCCAGTGTCAAAGGCCGCGCCACATGCGGTTAAATAATAGTTCCACATTCGGCGAAAACGCTCGTCAAAGCCCATTTCCGAGATTTCGTCCCATTTGTCGTTGAACGTCTCATACCAGCGACGCAGAGTCAGGTCATAACTTTGACCAAACTCCCGAGATTTCACGACATCCAATCCCGCTTCTTTCACCTGTTGTCTCAGGATTGAAGGTGCTGGAAGCATTCCACCGGGAAAAATATATTTCTGAATGAAATCAACACCATTCTTGTAAATATCCCAGCGGTGTTCTGCGACGGTAATGATCTGAAGGGTAGCTTGGGCACCAGGTTTCAGCCGTTCGCGCACTGTCTCAAAATAAACCGGCCAGTATTTCTGACCAACGGCTTCGAACATTTCGATCGAAGCGATACCATCATATTGGCCGCGTTCATCCCGATAATCCTGCAGTTTGAACTCAACAAGATCAGAAAGCCCTGCATTATCAATCCTTTGCTGCGCGAACCTTAACTGTTCTTGACTGATTGTCAGACCTGTGACCCGCAGGCCACGCTCTTTTGCCGCATATTCTGCGAAACCGCCCCATCCACATCCGATCTCAAGGATGTGATCTCCGGGCTTCGCGCCCATTTCATCCACCAAACTCGCATATTTCGCGGTTTGCGCATTCTCCAGACTTTCCTGTCCTGTTTCGAAAAGCGCGCTGGAATAGGTCATCGTGTCGTCCAGCCACAGACTGTAGAAATCATTCCCCAGATCGTAGTGATACGAAATGTTCTTTTTGGCCTGCCGGCGATTATTGCTGTGCAACCAAAAGCGCAGACGCTCATAGGCCTTGACCAGGATCTTTCCGGTAAAATCATCATACACCGTCTCGGTGCCCAAGTGCACCAAATCCATGAAGGCCCGCAGGTCGGGGGTGCTCCAACCGCCCTCCAGGTAGGAATCCGAAAAGCCCAACTCACCTTCACGGATCAGGCGGGCAAAGACGTCGGGGTCGTGAATGTCCACACGTGCCACCGGGCCCGGCTTGGGGCCTTCGGATCGGAAGACCCGCCCGTCCGGCAGGGCGATATCCATTCGCCCCGAGCCCATCCGGCCCAGCATCTTAAAGACTTGAGCAAAGTATCTAGGCAGGTTTTTTTGCCCTTCAGTTGTCGTCAGGATCATCCGCTCTCCCCTGTGCGGTCGTAGTTAAAAGCTAGGCCGAGTTTGTGTTTCTGGCAAGTTTTCAGTTCCTTACCCGTTTTTTCGGCCCTCATAGGCGGCCAACGCGCGCGCCCGGCCAACAGCCAAATCAACCACTGGCGAGGGATAATCCGCCCGCGGATCAAGCATCCATGAACGCGGAACCGCCTGAAAATAGGATAGCGCCGTAGCCGCAGGATCAGCCTGTCCTTCTGCGATCCACTGCATTAGATATTCGCGATCAGGATCAAATTTTTGCTGCTGTGTCAGAGGGTTGAATATGCGAAAAAATGGTGACGCATCCGGGCCCGACCCCGCAACCCATTGCCAACCCATCGCATTGGACGCCGGGTCCCAGTCGATCAGGCAGTCAGCAAACCAGTTCATTCCGATTTTCCAATGCGTCATCAGATGCTTAGTCAGATAGCTGGCGACGATCATACGGGCGCGATTGTGCATACGGCCGGTCACAAACATTTGACGTAGCCCTGCATCGACGACGGGAATGCCGGTGCGGGCCTGACGCCATGCGAGGACCGCTGGATGGTTTGCGTCCGTGTTCCACGGGAACATGTTCCAGTCAGGCTTCCAGTTCGCGCTTAGCAAATGCGGCGTGTGATACATCAGATGATAAGCAAACTCGCGCCAAACCAGTTGGCGCAGATAGGCGTCTGCCCCTTTCGCGCCGTTCATCGCAGCGCGTTGCACTGCATGCCAGACGACACGAAGGCCGATTTCCCCAAGCGACAGGTATTCGGACAGATCCGAGGTTCCCTGCACATCTAAACGGTCCCGATCGCGCGAATAATTGGGGATTCGCTCCAGAAACCTGTGCAAGGTTTCAAATGCCGCGCTCTCGCCGGGGCGGACGAAAGGCGCGACCACAGCCGCACCCCGGTTCATCTCCTTACTCAGATTCCAATCAGCCAGATTATCGGAGGCAGGCCAACGCGAGGGTGCAATGATCGTTGGTGCGGCTTCGGGCGCGGCGACGTCTCGGTCTTGGACGGATCGCCACATTGGTGTGAAAACGCGAAACGGTTGGCCCGCTTGGTTCGCCACGGTCCAGGGTTCAAACAGCAAGTGACCCGCAAATGACTTTGCCTTCACCCCCTGCTTTGCCAACACAGACTTTATGAGCGCGTCACGAGCCACGGCCTCTGGGTCATAGGCACGCGACCAGTAAACAGCGGTGGCGGCAGTATCGGCGATAAGCTTCTGCAAAACGGTCAGAGCGTCCCCACGTCGCAAGATCAACCGGCTACCGGCCTGCGACAAAGACCGCCCGAAAGCCTCAAGCCCCAACCCAAGCCGCCATTTTGGCGCGGCCCCGAGCGATTGAACCAAATCGTCCAAAATGAAAACCGGCAGGATCGGACGGCCCGTCTGGGCCGCCGCGTTTAGCGCGGAATGGTCCGACAGACGCAAATCCCGCCGGAACCACATGATGATCGGAGACTGATTGTTTTCCATGACCGCCCAGTTGTTTTCTTCGCATTACGAAGCCAGGCAAAAACTGGATCACAAAACGGCGTCAAGTGCGCCCAATAGCTGATCAATTTCCTGTTGAGAGGTATAGTGCGTAAAGCTAACCCGCAACACGCCCTGTTCTAAATCCACGCCCATCGCCTGTAGCGGGCGAACGGCATAGAAGTCGCCACCACCCGCCATGATCCCGTGCTCCACCAGATCAGCAGCCACGGCTTCGGCGTTCCGTTTCAAAGCGAGCGCTACTGTCGGCGCCCGACGTGTCGCATCCGACGTACCGATCAGGCGGACCGCGTTACGATCCTTGACCGCATCCAGCACTGGCTGAAGCAGAGCAACCTCCTGCTCGCGCATCAGGTCATGCACAAATGATCCGCGCTCGGTCGTGTCACCCTGAGGGCCATTGTGGTGGTCGCACAGTAGATCAACGTAATCCGCCATACCCGCACTGGCTGCAATCTGTGCATGATCCGGGCCCGCCGGAGTAAAACGCTTGTACAGCGAGTCCCCATTGAAATAGTGCGCCTGATTTGGCAGCAATTCACCAAGCGTCCGCCGGATCACCATGCAGCCCTGATGTGGGCCGTAGGTTTTATAGGCCGAGAACAGATAGATATCTGAACCCAGATTGCCGACATTCGGAAACCCGTGCGGTGCGTATGAGACGCCATCCACACAAACAAAGGCCCCCGCCGCATGGGCAATGGCAGTGATCTCAGTGACCGGATTAATCTCTCCGATTACGTTCGAGCAATGCGGGAAACAGACCAGACGCACCTTTTCGTCCAGCAGGTTTTCAAGATCCTGCGGGTTGAGTGACCCGGTTTCCGGATCGATCTGCCATTCGCGGATTTCAACCCCGTCCTCGGCCAGACGCCGCCAAGGCCCCGAGTTGGCCTCGTGATCCTGATTGGTGACGACGACAGCATCACCCGGCTGCATCCATTGGCGAAATGCCTGCGCCAGAACATATGTGTTTTGCGTGGTCGAGGGACCAAAGCTCAGCTCATCTGTGTTCACACCCAGAATCGCGGCCATGCGCGCGCGGGCTTCGTCCATCTCTTCACCCGCCAGACGGCTGGCGTCATAGGGACCGTAAGGTTGCACTTTGCGCTGCGTGTAATAGCGTGTCAGGCGGTCCAGCACCGGCTTGCAAGTATATGACCCGCCTGCATTTTCAAAAAAGGCCTGACCTTGCAGGCTGGGCTCGGAAAAGGCCGGAAACTGGGCCCGAACGAAATCGATATCAAGAGTGCCCATGGCACGTCGCTCCTTGCTCATGCTGCTTGTTCCGACGACGTGCCCGCGCATGATTTCGGACAACTCGGAAATCACGGCAGGTCTTCCAGCCCAACCACAGCTTCGGTCACACAGACGAAAGCATGGGCAGTCTTTCGGGGCAAAATCTGGTAACCGAAAGACGCGGATACTTAGACAGCGGCCCCAACGCCGGTCAACCCGCTATGAAATAAAAAAGCCCCGTCGCTTGACCGAGGCTTTTGGGGCTTGTGATCAATTCACATGCGACGTTTTTCTTTCGCCAGACCTATGAAGATCGGCACGCGCATAGGCGCGATGCTGATGAAAAGAGGCCAGACCGGGCAATCAGCCCGACCTGCGCGCAATTAAGCGTAGAAAGCCTTTTAGCCCTGAACTTTGGTATAGGTCCCCTCACCTGCCAGAATGCCACGGAAACCGCCCGGTTCATCCAGCCCGAAAACGATCAGCGGCAGGTTGTTGTCGCGTGCCAACGCAATGGCCGAGGCATCCATGACGCGCAACCGCTTGGCCAGCACGTCATCATAGGTCACCGTGTCATAGCGCACCGCGTCCGCGTGCTCTTTGGGGTCTTTGTCGTAAACGCCATCCACGCCGTTCTTACCCATAAAGATCGCCTCGCACGCCATTTCATTGGCGCGCAGAGTCGCAGCGGTATCGGTGGTGAAATACGGGTTGCCGGTTCCGGCGGCAAAAATGCAAACCCGCTTTTTCTCAAGGTGGCGCACGGCCCGGCGGCGGATGTACGGCTCACACACCTCATCCATGCGAATGGCCGAGATTACGCGGGTAAACACGCCGATCTCCTCAAGCGCCGACTGCATCCCCAGCGCGTTCATCACCGTGGCCAGCATGCCCATATAGTCGGCCGTTGTCCGCTCCATCCCCTGAGCCGAGCCGCTGAGGCCGCGGAAAATATTGCCGCCGCCGATGACCATGCAAATCTCGACACCCAGATCGTGCACCGACTTGACCTCTTGCGCGATGCGCTGAACGGTTGGCGGATGCAGGCCAAACCCCTGATCGCCCATCAGCGCCTCGCCCGAGATTTTCAGCATCACGCGGTTATACTTTGTCTTGGCGGATTCAGTAGTTTCAATGGTCGGGGAAAGGCTCATGTTGCGCTCCGGGCTGGCACGGGTTTATTTTCCGGCGCAAAATGAAGCAAAACCACCGCAGATTCAATGCGATTGGTGAGGATTGAGACAGCCCAGATGGCAAATACCGACAGATCGCAGATATTGGATCGCCTGCCCCCTATCCCCGATGATCAACCTGTATTGATCGCCGGGCCAACCGCTTCGGGCAAATCGGCGCTGGCCCTGCAGATTGCCGAGACCTTCGGCGGCATGATCGTCAACGCGGATGCCAGCCAGGTCTATGAGTGCTGGCGTGTGATTTCAGCCCGCCCTTCAGCCGAGGAAGAAGCCCGTACCCCGCATCTGCTGTACGGCCATATCGCCTATGATCAGGAATATTCAACCGGCCATTGGCTGCGCGAGGTGACGCCGCTGCTGAGTGGGAACCAACGCCCGATCATTGTCGGTGGCACCGGTCTGTATTTCTCAGCCCTGACCGAAGGGATGGCCGACATTCCCGCCACACCGCCCGAAATCCGCGCCCAGGCTGACCAGTTGGACCTGTCCGCTTTGATCGCTGGCGTCGATGATCAGACACTAGACCGAATCGACACAAAAAACCGCGCCCGCGTTCAGCGTGCTTGGGAGGTGCAGCAGGCCACCGGGCGCAGCCTGCGCGACTGGCAGGCTGATACTCCGCCCCCCGTGCTGAGCCTGACGGACGCAGTACCAATCGTATTTGATGTAGATAAACACTGGCTTCTTGATCGCATCACCCGACGGTTCGATCTGATGCTGGAATCCGGAGCGCTGCAAGAGGTCGAGACAATGCGGGATCTCTTTGACCCAACCTTGCCCGCCTTCAAGGCCATAGGTGTTCCCGAGATCATCGGGTATCTCGAGGGCCGATTGACGTTGGAAGCCGCCAGAGAGAAGGCAACGATTGCGACCCGCCAATTCGCCAAACGTCAACGCACATGGTTCCGAGCACGGATGAATAATTGGAATAAGATATATTTCTCAGATTGATACACAATTTTATTAAGGAATATTTTCTTGCGATTCCTTTAGCTGCATCCCCACTGCTCCGGATTTCCGGTTCACGATAGTATACATCACTGGAAATGCCCTGCATCGACCATCAGGCGACAGTATACAAATCGCTGATGTCGTTTTTGTGCCATGAATGTCGATTTCGAACGTTGACGTCACTTGAAAACTGGTGCGGAATAGCCTCATGGGGATGACGAGAATCCAAAGAGAATTCAGGGAACCTGCTGACCGGGCCAATCCGGCCTGAGCAGTTTCAACCTTCATCAAAAAAAAGAATATGTCACAGGGAGAAACATCAATGAACAAGCAAACCTTTACCGGAGCACCGATTCACTGGGCGGCAGAAATGCATGCTCAGGAGTATCGGGATGGCAAACTAAGTCGGCGCGAATTCCTGGCCCGCGCCACAGGCTTAGGTGTAACAGCCGCCGCAGCCTATGGGATGATCGGGTTGGCTGCCCCTGCCCACGCCGAAGGCGAAGACGTCAAGAAAGAAGGCGGGACTATTCGTGTTCAAACCGAAGTTCGTGCCCTGAAGGACCCGCGCACGTATGACTGGTCCCAAATCGGGAACTACAGCCGGGGAACGCTGGAATACCTAGTCGAGTACAACTCGGACGGTTCCTTCCGTGGCATGTTGCTGGAAGGTTGGGAAATCAACGACGACGCAACAGAATATACCCTTAAGGTTCGTCCAGGGGTGAAGTGGAACAATGGTGACGACTTCACCGCCGAGGATGTAGCGTTCAACATTGCGCGTTGGTGCGACAAGTCTTCGGAAACCAATTCGATGGCGGGTCGTTTTGCAACGCTTGTTGATGATGACACAGGTCAGGCGATCGAAGGTAGCATCGAGGTCGTAGACCCAACGACTGTGAAACTGAACCTTCCTCAATCTGACATCTCTCTTGTTGCAGGCATGTCGGACTATCCGGCTGCAATCGTTCACCAGTCCTTCAGCGAAAATGACCTGCTGAACAACGTCGGCACCGGCCCATATCTGATGAGCGAGCTGGAAGTCGGCGTCAAAGGTGTTCTTGTCCGCAACGAAGATCACACCTGGTGGGGTGAGGAAGTTTTCGGTCGCCCGGCGCTAGACCGGATCGAATACATTGACTACGGTACCGACCCATCTGCGTGGCTGGCGGCATTGGAATCTGACGAAGTTGATATGCTGTATGAGTCAGTCGGTGAATTCATCGACGTTATGGACAGCCTCGGCTACGTTAAATCCGAAGTTATCACTATGGCTACGATCGTAGTTCGCCCCAACCAGCTGGCCGAAGTCGACGGTAAGCAACCCTATGCTGACAAGCGTGTGCGTCAGGCGCTTCAGATGGCCGTAGACAATTCGATCTGTCTGGAATTGGGCTATGGTGGTCGCGGCACGACCGCCGAGAATCATCACGTCGGTCCGATCCACCCTGAATACCCTGAACTGCCGCCGCAAAAAGTCGATCCGGACGGGGCGCGCAAACTGTTGGAAGAGGCCGGCATGGCCGATTTCGAGCACGAGCTGATCTCGATCGACGACGATTGGCGCCGCAACACGACTGACGCCGTGGCTGCGCAGCTTCGCGACGCAGGCATTAATGTCAAACGGACCGTTCTGCCTGGCAACACGTTCTGGAACGACTGGACCAAGTATGCGTACAGCTCGACCAATTGGAACCACCGTCCACTGGGCGTTCAGATCTGGGCTCTGGCATACAAATCGGGTGAAGCCTGGAATGAATTCGGCTGGGAAAACGCTGAATTCGACGCGATTCTGGGCGAAGCACTGGCCATCGCGGATGCGGACAAACGCCGTGAGGTCGCTGCACGTGGTGCTGCGATAATCCAGGAAGAAGGCGTGACGATCCAGCCTTACTGGCGTTCACTGTACCGCCACATGAAGGACGGGCTTGTCGGCACCGACATGCATGTCGCCTTCGAACACCACCACTACAAGTGGGGTTGGGCAGCCTAAAGACTGCACGCAAAATCCGAGGGGCGCCCAAAATGGCGCCCCTTTCCAGCCGCAGACAGGCCGACGCGGAGTCGGATGTCCGAGGCCAGATAATGGTCCAATGATCTGCGGAACACCCGAAAAACAGGGGCCATCATGGGACTATTCATCCTCCGACGGTTCGGCGTCATGCTGTTGACAGCATTGTGCCTGACTTTCGTGGTCTTCTTTCTGACTAACCTATATCCGAACTTGGAAAAGCTGGCCAAAACCCAGGGCAATCAACGGATGTCCGACGAACAGGTCGAGGCCTGGCTGGGCAATCGTGGATACCTGCAACCTACGCTGATCAAATATGGTCAATGGCTGGGTGTGGCCCCGGGCTTTACCAAAACTCTGGATGACGGCACTTTTGTAGGCACCTGTATCCGACCCGGACTGACCGAGGAAACCACACCCCGGTTCTGCGGTATCCTTCAGGGAGAATGGGGGTATTCCACCGTCTTCAAGGACGAAGTTGGTACCATTGTCGGCAAGCGTCTGGGCAATACCGGTTACCTGATGCTGTGGGTTCTGATCCTGATGGTTCCGTCCGCATTGATTGTGGGCGTGTTGGCCGGAATGCGCGAAGGCTCGGCGTTGGATCGGTCTTTGTCTACCCTTTCGATCATCACCACAGCAACACCGGAATACGTGTCAGGCGTGATCTTCATCGCGATCTTCACCTCGTCCACCGTTGGCCTGAAATGGTTCAAGGGCACCGCGACGCAGGCGATGGACAATCCCACATTCGAGAACTTCTTCCTGCCGGTGCTGACCATCGCGCTGTATGGGATGGGCTACATCGCCCGAATGACCCGCGCCTCGATGACCGAGGTGATGACAGCACAGTACATCCGCACCGCGCGGCTGAAAGGCGTGTCCTTCCCGAACATCGTCGTGAAGCACGCGCTGCGCAATGCACTGATCGCGCCCTTTACTGTCATCATGCTGCAGTTCCCATGGCTGCTGAACGGCGTGGTGATCGTTGAGACCCTGTTCAACTACAAAGGTTTCGGCTGGGCGCTGGTTCAGGCGGCAGGCAACAACGACATCCAGCTGTTGCTGGCGATTTCCGTCGTGTCGGTCTTTGTGGTGCTGGTGACGCAGCTGATCTCGGATATCGGCTACGTTTACCTCAACCCGCGCATTCGCATTTCTTAAGGAGGGTTAGATCATGGAACCACTTACCTGGACCGGCTCCATCGCCTTCCTGAACCCGCTGCTTATGATCGCAATCGCAGCTCTACTGGTGTCCGTCGTGATCTGGATTGTTGGCAGCATCGTGCTGCCCGAGGCGCCGATGAACGTGAACATGGATGGAACGCTCAGCTCGGGCTCGGGCATCCGCGGGATGACCCAAAAGGCGCTGCGTTACAGCTTTGCCGCCTGTGTCGCGCTGGCCGTGGCTTATATCGTGCTGGGCGTTGTGATGGGCACTGGCGCGGGCATCATCGGAGCAATCTCGCAGCAGTTTCTGCCTGTCTGGCTGTCGCTGATCATCCTTTACGCCATGTCGATTGCCTTTAAACGGCGGCTGGGTCTGTATGGCAAACTGTTCGACAGCCCCATCGGCATGATCGGCTTTGGCCTGGTGATGTTCTGGGTGTTCACCGGCGTCTTCGGGGCGCTGGACCTGATTGTTACCCATGATCCTCTGTCGCAAGTTTCGGGAATGAAGAACAAGGTGCCCGGAACGCCTCTGCCTAGCCCGGAAGACGGGGAATACACATGGTATCTGCTGGGAGGTGATAACCTTGCCCGCGACGTCTTCAGCCGCATGGTCAAAGGCGCCTGGATCGTGGTGCAGATTGCGCCGCTGGCGACGTTGTTTGCCTTTATGGTCGGAATCACTCTGGGCCTGCCCGCTGGGTACTATGGCGGTCGGTTGGATACGTTCCTGTCCTTCCTGGCCAACCTGATCCTGGCCTTCCCGGTAATCCTGCTGTTCTATCTGCTGGTTACACCGGAAATCGTAGCAACAGGTGTGCCAAACTATATGGCCGCCGTGCTGTTCATCTTCCCGATCCTGTTTATCGGCGTTCTGCTGAATTCACGCTATTACACGCGACCGAATTTCCGCACGCCGTTGCTGATCGGAGTTCTGGGCATTGCGATCTGGTTCTATCTGTCGCTGATTTCGACTGGCGGTTACATCATCAATACCGACAGTTACAGTATCTGGGGATTGCCGACCTATCTGGACCTGTTCGACATTCCCGGCGGCATCCTTGTGGTTTTCGTGTCCGTGGTCTTTGTAAACTCGCCCACCGTGTTCCGCATCGTGCGTGGCCTGGCTTTGGACATCAAAACCCGTGACTACGTAGCCGCGGCGCAGACCCGGGGTGAAGGCCCTTGGTACATTATGCTGTGGGAGATCCTACCCAATGCGCGCGGTCCGCTGATTGTCGATTTTTGTCTGCGGATTGGCTATACCACCATCCTTCTGGGAACCTTGGGTTTCTTTGGGCTTGGCCTACCACCGGAAAGCCCGGACTGGGGTTCGACGATCAACGAGGGGCGCAAGCTGCTTTCGATCTACCTGCATCCTGCCCTGCCCCCTGCGTTGGCTCTGTTGTCGCTGGTTCTTGGATTAAACCTGCTGGCGGACGGTCTGCGTGAGGAAAGCTTGAAGGACTGATGTGATCGAGGCCGGGGGCTTTGCCCCCGGACCCCCAGGATTTTTAGCCAGATGAAGGGGAACCCCGGACTCTCGCGAGGAGATATAAGATGAATAAACTGGCGGAATATGACGGCCCGATCCTTGAGATCGACAAGCTGTCGATTTCCTTCTTCACTCGCCTGCGGGAAATCCCTGCTGTGATGGATTTTTCAGTAAGCGTTCAACCCGGCGAAGCGGTTGGACTTGTTGGTGAATCCGGCTGTGGGAAATCCACTGTTGCTTTGGGCGTGATGCAGGACCTCGGTAAAAACGGTCGGGTTGTTGGCGGCACGATAAAGTTCAAAGGGCGCGACCTGTCCGAGATGACCTCGGACGAACTGCGCGACATTCGCGGCAATGAAATCGCCATGATTTATCAGGAGCCGATGGCCTCGCTGAACCCGGCGATGAAGATCGGCAAGCAACTGATGGAAGTGCCCAAGATCCACGAAGGTGTCGGTGCAGAAGAGGCCTATGCCCGCGCGCTTGAGGTGGTGACTGATGTGCGCCTGCCCGACCCCGAGCGGATGTTGAATTCCTTCCCGCACCAATTGTCAGGTGGTCAGCAGCAGCGGATCGTGATCGCTATGGCGCTGATGTCTAAACCGGCGCTGCTGATTCTGGATGAACCGACCACCGCCTTAGACGTGACGGTTGAGGCCGCCGTGGTTGAATTGGTCAAGGATCTGGGCAAGAAATACGGCACCTCGATGTTGTTCATCTCGCACAATCTGGGTCTGGTGCTTGAGACCTGCGACCGGCTGTGTGTGATGTATTCAGGTGAGGCGGTGGAACGCGGCTCGATCCACGATGTGTTCGACGAGATGCAGCATCCCTATACTCAGGCGCTGTTCCGCTCGATCCCCCTGCCCGGTGCCGACAAGAATGCACGTCCGCTGGTCGCCATTCCGGGGAACTTCCCTCTGCCGCATGAACGGCCGTCAGGATGTAACTTTGGTCCGCGCTGCGACTATTTCGAAGAGGGTCGCTGTGACGCGCAAAATATCCTAATGGAGCCGGTGCCCGGCAATGACCGTCACCATACGCGGTGTCTGAAATTCCAGGAAATCGACTGGAATGCACCGATCACCTTGGGTGAACAAAAGGAAAAGGGCGAAATCGGTCGCACCGTTCTGAAGATGGACAACCTCAAGAAATACTACGAGGTGGCCGCGAACGCGCTTTTCGGGGGTGGCGAGACCAAGGTTGTGAAAGCCAACGAAACATTGAGTTTCGAAGCTCATGAATCCGAGACGCTGGCCATTGTGGGCGAATCCGGTTGCGGCAAGTCCACCTTCGCCAAGGTGTTGATGGGTCTGGAAACTGCCACCGATGGTCAGATCCTGCTGGACAACCGCAATATCGAAGCCGTCCCCATTGAGGAGCGCGACGCCAAGACCGTGGGCGAAGTTCAGATGGTGTTCCAGAACCCGTTCGACACGCTGAACCCTTCGATGACAGTGGGCCGTCAGATTATCCGCGCGTTGGAAATTTTTGGCGTTGGAAAATCCGAGGCTGAACGCAAGCAACGCATGCTGGAACTGCTGGATCTGGTGAAACTGCCCCGTGCTTTTGCGGATCGAATGCCGCGTCAGCTTTCAGGCGGGCAGAAGCAACGCGTGGGTATCGCCCGCGCTTTTGCCGGGGACGCGCGCATTGTGGTGGCGGACGAGCCCGTCTCGGCCCTGGACGTCTCCGTGCAGGCGGCGGTGACTGATCTGCTGATGGAGATCCAGCGCGAACACAAAACCACGCTGCTGTTCATCAGCCACGACCTGTCCATTGTGCGCTATCTCAGCGATCGAGTGATGGTGATGTACCTGGGGCATGTGGTCGAACTGGGCACCACTGATCAGGTTTTCGCCCCACCCTATCACCCATATACTGAGGCCTTGCTGAGCGCCGTGCCCATCGCGGATACGTCGGTCGAGAAGCAGCATATCGTGCTTGAGGGCGATATTCCTTCGGCCATGAACCCACCACCGGGCTGCCCGTTCCAGACCCGGTGCCGCTGGAAATCAGAAGTTCCCGGTGGGTTGTGCGAGCAAGACGTACCACCAGTGAAAACTCTGGCCGAAGGGCATCAGGTAAAATGTCATCTGGCCGAAGATATTCTGGCCCGTATGGAGCCCGTCATCAAAATCGCTGCGGAATAGACTTCAGGCATGGGGCGTCGGTTTCCGACCGGCGCCCTTTGTCATTTCCTAATTGGATTTGCCCATGAACACTTGAAGTACTAAGGCTGGGGCTGAAATAACGTGCAAAGAGTTCAACTCAGCCGCCCCAAATCACCTTCACGTAGTTCTGGGTTTCCTTGTATGGTGGTATGCCGCCATGTTTCTCAACCGCCTTGGGTCCGGCATTGTAGGCTGCTAGCGCCAGACGCCAGGATTTGAATTTGCGGTATTGCCATGACAGATACCGCGCACCGCCTTCCAAATTCTGTTGTGGATCATGCGGGTTCACACCCAAGAGCTGCGCTGTACCCGGCATCAGTTGCGCCAGACCCAAAGCGCCTTTGTGTGATACCGCATGCGGGTTCCAACCGCTTTCTTGCTGGACCAGTCGTAAAAACAGTTCCTCCGGAACGTTATGTTTGCGTGCGGCCTGTCGTGCCAGCGTCATATATTCACCGCGATACTTCCCGGTATAGCGTTTGTTGAATTTTGGCTGGGCTGTCTTCGGTTTTAGTCGCTCAGAATCCCGGTACTGGGTTGCGGCGCGTGAGTCCAAAACCTTGGATTGTTTAAGGAATATGTCCTTCCGGCTTTTGGTCGACAACGTTTGCGCGGCCACTGGAACCGAGGCCATAGCAACGCATAAACCAACGAAACAACCAACCAGAAAACGCATTCAAGCAAATCTCGCCTAGCCAGGAACCTTGGGGAGTATAGGTATCTCAGTTAATAATGAAAGCATGGTAAACGTGCCTTAAGTAATTTCTTGCCAAGTGTTGCAGGCAGTAACTGTTTTCAACCAAGACGCAGGGCGTATAGGGTCGCTGAGAAACAATGCGTCAGATTCGGCGCGCATACGTCAATTCAGAACGGGGAAGTACATGGCGGGTTCAGTCAACAAGGTCATTCTGGTCGGAAATCTTGGCCGCGATCCCGAGGTCCGGACATTCCAGAACGGCGGCAAGGTTTGCAATCTGCGCATCGCCACATCCGAAAACTGGAAAGACCGCAACACGGGTGAACGTCGCGAGCGTACCGAATGGCACTCGGTCGCGATTTTCAACGAAGGCTTGGTCCGCGTGGCCGAGCAATACCTGCGCAAAGGGTCCAAAGTCTACCTTGAAGGCCAGCTGCAGACCCGTAAATGGCAGGATCAATCTGGTCAGGATCGGTATTCAACCGAGGTGGTTCTGCAGGGCTTTGGCTCGACTTTGGTGATGCTGGATGCCCGCGGTGAAGGCGGCGGCGGTGGTTACGGCGGCGGCCAGTCGGGCGGTTATGGCGGCGGTCAGGCCGGCGGCGGATATGGCGAACCCTATGGTAGCCAATCCAGCGCCCCTGCCCCGGCATCAGGCGGAATCGACGACGACGAGATTCCGTTCTAAGCAAAACGGAGGCATATCATGACATGGTCCTTCTCACTCGGCCGGCTACTGGGGTCCGAGCTGAGGGTCCATGTCACCTTCTTCCTGCTGCTGGCCTGGGTCGGTTTCGCCGCCTATGCCAGCGGCGGTTTGCCAGCCGCCATCGAGAACCTGTTCTTTGTACTGGCGTTGTTTGCCTGCGTCGTCGCGCACGAATTCGGCCATGTGCTGATGGCTCGGCGATACGGGATCAAAACCCCTGACATAACCTTGCTGCCTATTGGCGGGTTGGCGCGGTTGGAACGGATGCCGGAAAAACCGATGCAAGAGGTCTGGGTGGCCCTTGCCGGACCAGCGGTGAACATTGTCATCTGGATCATCCTGGTCGCGCTTGGAGCCGGTATGCCATTGGAGACGATGGCGCAGATCGACACCACTATTCCGGGTCTGCTGAACCGTCTGGCCTATGTGAACCTGCTGCTGGCAGCCTTCAATATGATACCCGCTTTCCCGATGGATGGCGGACGGGTTTTCCGCGCTTTGCTGTGCCTGAAAATGGATCGGGTCAAAGCAACCAGGATTGCTGTCATCGGTGGACAGATCGTGGCTGTCGCATTTGGCTTCTGGGGATTGAGCACCGGCAACGCCATTTTGGTCCTGATCGCCGTCTTTGTGTTTATCGCCGCCAATTCAGAAGGCCAAGATGTCGCCATGCGCTCGATCGCGCGGCGGGTTTTGGCGCGCGATGCGATGATCACCGAATTCCACGCTTTGTCCCCATCTGACACATTGGCCACAGCAGCGCAGGCGGTCATTCATACCACGCAGCACGAATTTCCCGTGCTGGATGGCGACGGCGCCCTGCTAGGGTTTGTGACCCGAGACCATTTGTTCGCAGCGCTGGCCGGGGACACGCCACGTTCCGACCCGGCCACGTCAATTATGGAAACCAATATCCCGAGGGTTCAACTGACCAGCGGGCTCGAGATGGTTTTGGAAACGCTCCACAAAGGTGCCCCAGCCATCGCCGTCTGCTCGCAAACAGGCAAAATGGTCGGCTACATCACTCGCGAAAACATCGGCGAGCTGATGGTGATCCAAGGCCGTTGATCAGACTGTCGCCAATGCGTCTTCCAGCACCGAAATCACCGCCTCACGTGGAACGTCTGACGTCACGAAGGCTTCACCGATTCCACGCGCCAGAATGAACCGCAGTTGGCCGTCGATCACCTTCTTGTCCTGCGCCATCAGATCGACCAGAGCTTCGGCCCCCGGTATATCGCCGGGAATATCGGCCAGATCGGTCTTCATGCCCATGGCGCGCAAATGCGCCCGAACGCGGCTAGGGTCTTCCTGCGAACACAGCCCTAGACGTGAGGACAATTCGAACGCCAGCGCGCAGCCGATAGCCACGCCTTCGCCATGCAGCAGACGGTCGGAATAGCCGGTGGCGGCCTCAAGCGCGTGGCAGAAAGTATGGCCTAGGTTTAGCAACGCGCGGTCGCCCTGCTCAGTCTCATCCCGCGCTACGATATCGGCTTTCATCTGCACCGAACGCGTGACGGCGCGCACCCGTGCGGCCATGTCGCCGCCTGAAACAGCCGACCCATAGGTTTCGAGCCATTCAAAAAACGCCGCATCCCCCAGCAGGCCGTATTTCACTACCTCGCCATAACCAGACAGGAAATCGCGCGGGGTCATCGACCCCAACACCGACGTGTCAGCCAGCACCAGAGACGGCTGATGGAATGCCCCAATCAGGTTCTTGCCCTGCGGTGCGTTGATGCCGGTCTTACCCCCCACCGAGCTGTCGACTTGCGCCAGTAGAGAGGTTGGAATTTGTACAAACCGCACGCCTCGACGCAGGACCGATGCGGCAAAACCCACCAGGTCGCCAATAACACCGCCACCAAACGCAATGACCACATCCCGGCGTTCAACTTTCTCAGCTAGCAACCATTCGACGGTGCGTTCGAAATGTGGCCAGCTTTTTGTTGCTTCACCAGCGGGCAAAGTCAGTGACGACATCTCGATCCCGGCCGATGCCAAGCCATCGCGCAGGGCATTCAGATGCAGCGCGCCAACGTTTTCATCCGTCACCACGGCCACTTTGAACCGATGCAGCAACGGCGCGATCCGGTTGCCAGCCTGCGCCAGCAAGTCCGGACCGATTTCCACATCATACGAGCGTTCGCCCAGCTCTACATGTACGGTTTGGTGCATTATTTCCGTTCCAAAACATCGGGGCGTGTAAGCAACGCATCCACCACCCGGTTCACCATATTCTCGATCGAGGTCACGCCATCGGACTCGGCGATCAAATCCGCCTGCGCATAAACCGGCACGCGTTGTTCATACAAGCCGCGCAACGTCGCATAGGGATCAGCCGTGCGCAGCAAGGGGCGTGTGTCCTTATGTTTGACGCGATTCCACAGAACCTCGAGATCGGCCCGCAGCCAGACTGAGACCCCGCGCTCGGTGATCGTTGCGCGGTTGTGTTCAGCCAGAAACGCACCGCCACCGGTCGACAGAATGCCTTTTTCCTCATCCAGCAGACGCCCGATGACCTGAGATTCTTTGGCGCGGAAAAACGGCTCTCCATCGCGTTCGAAGATCTCGGGGATGGTCATGTTGGCCGCCGATTCGATCTCGGCATCGCTGTCCAGGAAAGGAACACCCAGTCGCGCGGCCAGCGCGCGGCCCACCGCCGTCTTTCCTGCCCCCATCATGCCTACAAGTACCACCGTTTTGTGCAGTGCAAAGCCCGCATCTGTGTCCAAGTTGGGGGTGTTATGCTTAATTTCGCTCATTTCACTGTGAATGACGTGATCTTAGGAAAAATGCTAGCTATAACTATGACAAAAGAGAAAAATGGGGCAGCGTTGAGCAATGGGCCGTCTAGTTAAGTTCCTGATATACCTGATTTGCCTGTGTTTCATAGGCCTGGTGGCATACGCCTATCTCGGGCCGTTCTTCGGAGCCGACTTCTCGGCACCGCAAGACGAGATACGAGAACCGGTAATCCTGAATGTCGAATAAGGCCGTAGTGTTTGCGCTGTTCCTGGCCGGATCGGCGCAGGCGCAGCAAGAACCTCTTTCCGTCATTGAGTGGTTGAACACCCCGCCAGAGAACCTGCCTGGGACCGTTCTGCTGGAACCGTCCGTGACGCAGACCGGCGTACGACCGGACGTTGAGGTCACACCTCTCGAGGCGTTATCTCCACCACTTGGGTTAGTGTCGTCTTCTGTGACGGGCCTGCCCGTGGACCTATGGCAGAACAGCGATCCCGACCGGCTGGCGCAACTGATCGCCCGCGTGCCTGTCAAATCCAACCCTGCGATGCAGCGCCTGTTGTTCACCCTGCTGCTGTCCGAGGCGCGGGCTCCTGCCGGACCTGATGCGCAGGAGACCCTGTTGCTGGCCCGTCTCGATCGTCTAATGCAGCTAGGCGCCGCCGATCCTGTTCAATCTCTGGTGCAGCTGGCTGGCCCGACCGACAGCCGCGCGCGGTTTCAACGCTGGTTCGATGCGACTCTGCTAACCGGAGATGAGGATCGCAGCTGTACCGCGCTGATCGCGCAACCGCACCTATCGCAGGACTACGCGGCGCAAATTTTCTGCAAGGCACGCCGTGGAGACTGGAATTCTGCCGCGCTGACGCTTGAGGCCGCCCACGCACTGCAAGTCCTACCGCCCGAAGATCTGGATGTTCTGGACCGATTCCTAAGCCCCGAACTGTACGAGGATGCCGAGTACCTCCCCCAGCCCGACAATCCCGACCCGCTGATCTTTCGTCTGTTCGAGGCAATTGGGGAACGGTTACCTTCTGCCCCTCTGCCGCGCGCATTTGCCAACGCCGACCTGCGTGATGTGGCCGGTTGGAAAGCCCAAATCGAAGCGGCCGAGCGCCTGACCCGGATTGGCGCGCTGACCCCTAACCAGCTTTTGGGCCTGTATACAGAACGTGATCCGGCGGCCTCTGGTGCGGTTTGGGACCGGGTGTCAGCCATTCAGAAATTCGAAAGCGCGCTGGAAAACGGGCAGCCCGAAGCGATCGCCAAAACATTGCCAAACGTTTGGGAACAGATGCACAGCGTCGGGCTGGAGGTTCCGTTCGCTGATCTGTTCGCAGGTCGCCTATCGCAAATCACCATGCCGGACCCTGCGGCTGAAAACCTGCGGTGGCGCATCTTGTTGTTGTCCGAACTTTACGAAACCGCTGCCCTCACGCCGCCGGACCAATCAGAAGAAACTCAATTTTTAGCTGCTTTGGCACAAGGCGATCCTGGGCGTGCACATAGCCTGTCACCAATGGCCGATGCCGTAGCCCAGGGCTTTGCCTGGGCCGCGCCGATCCCATCTGATATTCAGGGGATGCTGAACAACGGTCAGCTTGGCGAAGCCATTCTTGAAACGATGGAGGTGTTTGCCCATGGCGCGCGCGGCAACCTTGTCGATCTGAGCGCCGCCATTGCCACGCTGCGCCGGGTTGGTCTTGAGGATACCGCGCGACGGGCTGCTCTGAACCTTTTGATCCTGCAGGGCACGTGATCATGGCGTCCCCGGCAACATCCGAACTTTGGATCTCCACCTTCCTGCAGGCCCAGGCCGCCGAACTTGGGGCGGCCAACAATACGCTATTGGCCTATGGCCGCGACCTGAAGGATTTCGCTGCCTGGTTACAGCGACGCAAAACCGGCTTTGCCGAGGCTGACCGGGATCAGATCGAGGCGTATCTGATCGATTGCGACGCGCAAGGTCTGGCACAATCCACCCGGGCGCGACGATTGTCGGCAATCAAACAGATCTACCGTTTCGCATTCGAGGAAGGCTGGCGCGATTCCAACCCCGCCATTCAGATCAAGGGGCCCGGGCGGCAGAAACGCCTGCCCAAGACGCTGGACGTGCCCGAGGTGGACCGGCTGCTGCAAGCCGCCCGCCAGACCGGGCGCACCGAAGCTGACCGGGTGCGCAACACCTGCCTGATGGAGGTACTTTATGCCACAGGCATGCGCGTGACCGAACTGGTCTCGCTGCCTGTGTCTTCGGCGCGCGGCGATCCCCGCATGTTGCTGGTGTTGGGCAAAGGCGGCAAGGAACGGATGGTACCGCTGTCTCCCCCAGCGCGCGAGGCGCTGGCCGCTTGGCTTGGCGTGCGGGATGAGACCGAGGATCAACTGGTTGCCGACGGTGGCCAGCGATCCAGGTTCCTGTTTCCCTCACGCGGCAAATCCGGGCACTTGACGCGGCATATGTTCTTTCTGCTGGTAAAGGAACTGGCCGTTCAAGGTGGTGTGTCGCCAGAAAAGGTCACGCCGCACACGTTGCGCCACGCCTTTGCGACGCATCTTCTGGCTAACGGTGCCGATCTGCGGTCGATCCAAACCCTGTTAGGGCACGCAGATGTGGCAACCACCGAGATTTACACGCATGTTCTCGACGAACGTCTGGCTGAGCTGGTGTTAGAGCATCACCCGCTGGCGAAAGACCCCGACAACAAGGGCTAACCCCTTGATCCGCAGGGGACGCACCCCCATAACGGATGCAGAAACACCAACAACCAAGGACCAATGGAACCCTCTTCTTCTCTGATCGACAGCGCATTCTGGTTTACCACAGGCGCCATTCTTCTTTTGCTCGTATTGTCGGGTTTTTTCTCGGGTTCTGAAACGGCATTGACCGCATCGTCACGCGGCAAGTTGCGTGCGCAAGCCGACAAAGGCTCGCGCGGGGCGCAAAAGGCACTGGACATCACCGATGACAATGAACGGCTGATCGGCTCGGTCCTGCTGGGCAACAACCTTGTGAACATCCTAGCGGCCTCGCTGGCCACGGCCTTGTTTACTCGATTGTTCGGCGAAAGCGGTGTGGCACTGGCAACGCTGGTGATGACCTTACTGGTGCTGGTCTTCGCCGAGGTTCTGCCCAAGACCTACGCCATCACCAACGCAGAAAAAGCCGCCGCACTGGTCGCGCCGATCATCAGTATTGTGGTGACGGTGTTCTCGCCCATGGTTGCGGCGGTACGTCTGCTTGTTCGTGGCGTTCTGCGCCTGTTCGGCGTCCAGATCGACCCTGACAGCAACATCCTCGCCGTGCGCGAAGAAATCGCTGGCGCGCTGCAGCTGGGCCATTCCGAAGGAGTGGTCGAAAAAGAAGACCGTGACCGCATCCTTGGCGCACTTGATCTGGGGGACCGAACGGTCGAAGAAATAATGCTTCACCGCTCGAACATTGAGATGATCGACGCTAACGACGCGCCCGAAGCCATTTTACAGCAATGTCTGAAAAGCCCACACACTCGCCTGCCTGTTTTCCGGGATGAGCAGGAGAACATCGTGGGCGTCGTTCACGCCAAGGATCTGTTCCGCGCCATGTACGCACATGCAGGCGCCAGCGAAAGCGACACCAACCGGCTGAAAGAGTTCGATATCTCCAAAGTAGCAAACGACCCCTATTTTGTGCCGGAAACCACCACTCTGGACGACCAGATGCGGGAATTCCTGCGGATGCACAGCCATTTTGCGTTGGTTGTCGACGAATACGGATCATTACGCGGTTTGATAACGCTGGAGGATATTCTCGAAGAAATCGTGGGCGAAATCGCCGACGAGTTCGATATCGAAGAAGACGTTCCGGTGACCCGCACCGAAGACGGGCAGTTTCTGGTCGAAGGCGCAATGACCATCCGTGACGCGAACCGCGCGATGGACTGGTCCCTGCCCGATGAAGAGGCGAACACCATCGCCGGGCTTGTCATTCACGAGGCGCAGATGATCCCGGTCGTCGGTCAGGTATTCGCGTTCCATGGGTTCCGGTTTGAAGTCACCGCAAAGGAAGGCAACCGGGTGACCGAGCTGAAAATCCGGCACCTTTAACAAAAAATCCGGCGCCCACCATCGGGCGCCGGTTTCAATTTTGAGGTTACGCGAACCAGGTCCGGCTGGCGACGTAGCCATCCATCAGGTCGCCGTTCGCATGTGCAGACCAACCGGTAACTTTTTCCGAGTAACCGTCGATGAACTGGTTGAACATCGGGTTGATCAGACCACCCTCTTCCCAGACGATCCGCGCCATCTGAGCGTAGACGTCTTTGCGCTTGGAGGTGTCCAACTCGGCACGGGCTTTCAATAGCAGTGCGTCGAACTCTTCGTTTTTGAAGTTGGTGTCGTTCCAGTCTGCGGTCGACAGATAACCAACCGACCACATCTGATCCTGTACCGGACGTCCACCCCAATACGAAGCACAGAACGGTTTGTTGTTCCAAACTTCCGACCAGTAGCCATCTGCCGGTTCACGCTGAATCTCAAGCGGGATGCCCGCCGCCTGCGCCGACAACTGGAACAGCTGTGCCGCGTCTATCGCACCGGCAAAGGCCGCGTCTGACACATGCAGAACGATGGGCGAGCCGTCATGACCCGATGCTTTGTAATGCTCAGAGGCCTTGGCCAGGTCGAACTGGCGTTGCTCCATGGATGCGTCAAACAGCGGGTAGGCTTCGTTGATCGGGATATCGTTCCCGACCGAACCAAAGCCGCGCAGTACCTTGTCGACCATCTCTTCGCGGTTGATGGCGTATTTCAACGCCAGACGCAGGTCTTTGTTGTCAAACGGCGCGGTGTCGGTGTGCATGACAAAGATGTAATGCCCACGACCCGACGTCGCGTTGAGGGTGACGCCCGGCGCGCGGCCAAACAGCTTGGCAGTACGCGGTGGCACCACGTTGATCGCATGAACCTGACCGGCCTGCAAAGCCGCCGAACGGGCGGTGTCATCGTTCAGAACAAGGATTTCGTGGCTGTCATAGTGGCCAACGGTTTCGTCCCAGTGGTTGGCGAACTTCTCGAACGCGTAACGTACACCGGGCTCATCTGCAGTCACCTTATAGGCACCGGTCGATATGCCCTCGCCCGGATTGTCGATACCACCGCCCGGCTGCATGACCAGGTGATAGTCAGACATCAGATACGGCAGGTCGGCATTGGGCGTGTTTAGCGTGATCACCACATAGTCGCCATCAACACGTACATCCTCGATCCCGCGCATGATGCCCAAAGCACCCGACTGCGAATCTTCGTTCGAATGGCGCGCCAACGTCAGTTGCACATCCTCGGGTGTCAGGGTCTTGCCGTTGTGGAATTCAACACCCTTGCGGATCTTGAAAGTCCAGACCTTGCCGTTCTCAGACGCTTCCCAGCTTTCGGCCAGGCTCGGCTCGATTCCACCATCGGTAGTAACCACGGTCAACGTGTTGCCATAAGCCCGCAGCGCCTTGGCCGTTACATGCGACGCTGAAAGTGCCGGGTCCAGCGAGTTGGTGCTTTCGCCACCCTTCAGCCCCAATACGAAATGGCCGCCTTTTTTGGGCGTCTCGGCCAGACCGGCCTCGACCCAGATCAGGTTCGCGGCTGTGGCAGTCAAGCCAAGTGCCGCGGCTTTCGCCATGAATTCGCGGCGGCTCAGCGCTTGGGGTTGGGGATCAAACTTGCTCATCTCTTATCCTTGTAGAGTAGTTTACGTAGGGCCGAATTCGGTCGCCTCGTAGTTTGATTCTGTTACAGAACCGTGACCGCATTTGCCGGAAGTTGCTGGTGAGCGCAATTTGCGTCAGCGACACGTTTTGTCGCATTCAGCGTTGCATCCGCACCCCTGTTGATCAGACTGGCAAAAACACTGACGGAGGCGTTCATGAAACTGGAGACCCGTGTGGCAGTTATTGGCGGCGGCGTCGTCGGATGTTCCGTGCTGTACCACCTGACCAAACTGGGCTGGTCCGACGTCATGTTGCTGGAGCGGTCAGAACTGACCAGCGGCTCGACCTGGCACGCGGCAGGCGGGTTTCACACCCTGAACGGTGACACCAATATGGCCGCGCTGCAGGGGTATACGATCCGCCTGTATAAAGAACTGGAAGAGATCACCGGCATGTCTTGCGGTTTGCACCACGTAGGCGGGGTAACGTTGGCCGACAATCAGGACCGCTTTGATATGTTGCTGGCCGAACGCGCCAAACATCGGTTCATGGGATTGGAAACCGAGATCGTCGGGCCGGACGAAATCAAGAAGATCGCACCCATCACCAACACCGACGGCATCATCGGTGCGCTGTATGATCCGCTGGACGGGCATCTGGACCCATCGGGCACCACCCACGCCTATGCCAAGGCGGCTCGGATAGGCGGGGCCACGATCGAAACGCATTGCATGGTGCACGAGACCAACCAGCGCCCCGATGGCACCTGGGACGTGGTCACCGACAAGGGCACCATTCATGCCGAGCATGTGGTGAACGCCGGCGGCCTCTGGGCGCGCGAGGTCGGTGCGATGGCAGGTGTCTATTTCCCTCTGCACCCGATGGAACATCAGTATCTGGTGACGGACTCGATCCCGCAGATCGAAGCGATCATTAACGCTGGCGGGGAGCACCCGCACGTAATGGACCCTGCTGGGGAAAGCTATTTGCGGCAAGAAGGGCGCGGGCTGTGCATCGGGTTCTATGAGCAACCCTGCAAGCCCTGGGCCGTCGACGGTACACCGTGGGAGTTCGGGCACGAGCTGCTGCCCGATGACTACGACAAGATCACCGACAGTATCGAATTCGCCTATCGCCGCTTTCCCGTTTTGGCCGAAGCTGGAGTGAAATCTGTGATCCACGGGCCGTTCACCTTTGCGCCGGACGGGAACCCACTGGTCGGGCCAGTGCCGGGCATGCGCAATTACTGGTCGGCCTGCGGCGTGATGGCGGGGTTCAGCCAAGGCGGCGGCGTCGGCCTGACACTGGCGCAATGGATGATCGAGGGCGAACCGGAACGTGACGTGTTCGCAATGGACGTGGCCCGGTTCGGAGACTGGATCAGCCCCGGCTATACCCGCCCGAAGGTGATCGAAAACTACCAGAAACGGTTCAGCGTCGCCTATCCGAATGAGGAATTGCCTGCCGCGCGCCCGAACCGGACAACCCCAATGTACGACATCTTCAGCGATTTGGGCGCAGTCTGGGGCCAGCAATACGGGCTGGAGGTACCAAACTATTTCGCCCAAGAGGATGAGCCGGGCTATGAAACCCCCTCATTCCGCCGTTCGGACGCGTTTGACGCGACAGGGCGCGAGGTGCGTGCGGTTCGAAACAACGTCGGCATCAACGAAGTCCACAATTTTGGCAAGTACTGCATCACCGGCCCAACGGCCCGCGCATGGCTGGACCAGATTATGGCCGGGCGGATTCCACAACTTGGCCGAGTGTCCCTGACCCCGATGCTATCACCGAAGGGTAAGCTGATCGGAGATTTTACCGTTTCCTGTCTGGCAGAGGATAAGTTTCAACTGACCGCCTCATACGGCAGTCAGGCATTCCACATGCGCTGGTTCCTGCAGCACCAACAAGGCGGTGTGAAAATTGAGAATATCAGCGACCGGTTGAACGGGTTTCAAATCGCAGGCCCGAATGCGACGCGTGTACTGGCCGCTTGCACCCGGGACGATAATTCAGATCTTCGCTTTCTGGATGTGCGGCGCATGACCGTTGGTATGACCGACTGTATCGTGCAACGGGTCAGCTATACCGGCGATCTGGGGTATGAGATCTATTGTGACCCGATGGCGCAAAGGCAACTGTGGTGGGTTCTGTGGCAAGCCGGGCAATCGCACGAGATGGTACCGTTCGGCATGCGCGCGATGATGAGCTTGCGCCTGGACAAGTTCTTTGGATCGTGGATGCGGGAATTCTCGCCTGACTATACTGCTGCGGAAACAGGTCTGGACCGGTTCATATCGTTCTCGAAAAATGTCGATTTTATCGGTAGAGCCGCTGCTGAACAGGACCGGCCTCGGGGGCCAGCACGCAAATTGGTGGCTTTTGAGGTGGATGCCGATGATGCCGATGTGAACGCATATGAGCCGATTTGGCTGGACGGCAGCGTAGTGGGGTTCTGCACATCGGGCGGGTATTCGCACTATGCGAGGAAGTCGGTCGCAATGGGTTTCCTGCCTGCAGACCGGGTGAAAGATGGGTTGCAAGTTGAAATCGAAATCCTCGGTCAGTTGCGCAAGGCCTGGGTGATCTCGGAACCGCTTTTTGACGCCGATGGCGCGCGCATGCGGGGATGACACCGAACGATTGCAGCGTCATGGTGGCGGCATGACGCAAATACCCATCATCCTGCTGGCTGCCGGGCAATCCAGTCGAATGGGCGGTCAGGACAAGCTGTTGCAGATCGTCGACGGCCAACCATTGCTGCGCCGAGCGGCCTTGATTGCCTGTCAAGCGGCACCGGTTATCGTCGCCCTGCCCCCCGCCCCGCATCCCCGATTCAAAGCCCTTGAGGGGTTGAGCCTACTCAGAGTCGAGATCCCAGACGCCAACGAAGGTATGAATGCCAGCCTGCGCGGCGCGCTGGCGCATGTGCCCCCTGATGCCGGGGCCGTGATGATATTGCTGGCAGATTTGCCAGACATCACCACCGCCGATCTTTCGGACGTCTTATCTGCGGTCCAATCCCACCCGGATAAGTTGATATGGCGCGGGGCGACTGCCAGCGGCAAGGCAGGTCACCCGGTCGCATTCGATCGCAGCCTTTTCAATCAGCTGAGCCACTTAACGGGGGACAAAGGCGCGCAATCCGTTGTGCGCGCGCATGCGGACAAGGTTCATCTGCACGCCCTGCCTGGACAAAACGCATTGCTGGACTTGGACACGCCTGCGGATTGGACTGCTTGGCGCGCAAAACGTAGCACCTGAATTCACAGTGTCTGAAAGTAAGTCGGCCCGGTCGAAACCGACCGGGCCGCTACCCAAAACAGGACTACCACTTTTCATCAATCCCGGAAACGCGGCCAATAATGTCTATCGACACTCTGGCTATTCTGCCGCCGAACCTAAACAAGACCCCCTCGTTAACATGCCGCTCAGCGTTTCCAGTGACTGTGACAAGCCTTGGGCACCCCCTAGTGCCTTCGGCTCCCCCTCGCTTGGGCACATTCATCGTCACCGATCCGATGGTTTCAAACAACGTAAAATTGGATGGAACGGTTAATTTTGCCAATCTCAGAATGGTTTTTTCGCAACATCTTCTGAACGACAGTCAACCAGAAGGTGATCACTGTTTCCATATTAGCACCCATCTCACATCGTTATGCATGCATCTAATGGGCTATGTGGTTTTTATGCTATTGATTGTTTCCGGCAAACGCGTTCACACCTACATGCAAACACAACCTATGGGTGAATACGGAAAAAACGTGAATTTTGACAGCTGACTTGTTAACGATTTCGTTTCAATTCAACCCTTTTCGCTTTTTGGCCCCAAAACCGGCAACAATCCACCGATTCGCAGGCTGTGATTCGCGCAAATCCTCCGATCTCCGCCCTTGAATGCCGTGATAAAAACGTCTGTTTGTGGCGAAATTAAGATATCTTAACAATTCGCTCAGGAAACACTCAGACAGAAGGCGCATTTCCAGTCTCAACGCGCGGTCGCACCCGCGTGAAATAAACAGGAGACAAAAATGAGCATCCGCAAATCCTCACTTCTTTTGCCCGGGACAGCCAGTTGGGTTGGCGCTGGCGCACTGAGCGCCGCATTGTTGGCGACCACCGCCCTGCCCTCGATGGCCGACGAAGCGTTGGCAGATCTTGTAGAAAGCGTGTCGCCGTCGGTCGTCACCATCATCGCGGAACAAGGCGCCGCACCGGTTCCGGCCCAGGGCCAGGAGTTCGATTTTGATCAGCACCCGTTCGGTGAATTTTTCAAACGTTTCGGCGCGCCCGAAGGGTTCAACGCACCGCAGCGTGGACCAGCCCAAGGACTGGGCTCGGGATTTGTCCTGGATGAAGCGGGGTACATCATCACCAACCATCACGTTGTCGAAAATGCCGAAGCTGTAACGGTGCGCATGTCGGATGACCGAAGTTTTGAGGCCGAAGTCATTGGCACCGACCCGCTGACCGATATCGCCGTTCTAAAGATCGACGCCGGTGAAACTCTGCAGGCAGTAGAGTTGGGTGACAGCGACGTGATCCGCGTGGGCGAAGACGTGGTGGCCATCGGCAATCCGTTCGGACTGCATTCAACTGTGACAACGGGGATCGTGTCGGCTAAGGGCCGCAACATCTCGCAAGGGCCATATGCCGAGTTCATTCAGACAGACGCAGCCATCAACAAAGGCAATTCAGGCGGACCGCTGTTTAACATGGAAGGCCAAGTCGTGGGCGTTAATTCGGCCATCTACTCACCTACCGGTGGGTCCGTGGGCCTGGGATTTGCGGTGACATCTAACATCGTTGAACACATCGCCGCCGACCTACGCGATGACGGTCAAGTCAGCCGTGGCTGGTTGGGTGTGTCGATCCAAAATGTCAGCCCCGAGATCGCTGCGGCCTTGGGCATCGACAGCTCGACTGGCGCACTGGTTTCGGACGTCGTTGCTGACAGCCCGGCCGAGGGTGTGCTGAAACAGGGTGACGTTATCCTTACGTTCAACAATGAAATCGTCGATTCCAGCAGCGATCTTCCGATCCTTGTTGGCACGACCAAAGTGGGTACCGACAGCGTTCTGACCGTTCTGCGCGATGGCAAGGAACAGCAGATCGAACTGACCATAGGCCAGCATCAAAGCGCTTCGGCCCAGATCGACAAATCGGTGGATGAGACCGTCTCGGGCACTGCTCTGGGTGTGACTGTTGCCCCCCTGACTGACAGCAATCGGGCCCAGATGGGCGTGGCCGAGAATGTCGATGGTGTGATCGTCACAGACCTGAATCCCGACAGCCCGGCGGCCAAAGCTGGTCTGCAGCGGGGCGATGTGATCGTGAAACTGGGTGGTCAGGAAACCGCCAGTCCGGACGCGTTGAAAGCCGCGCTGGACAGCGAGAAAACCGACCCCGCGCTTGTTCTGATCAATCGCGGCGGTAACCAGATCTTTGTCGCGGTGGAAATCGCCTGATCTGACACCAGCGCGCGCCACGTGATGGGGAAATCTGGCGGGCGCCTCCCTGGTGGTTTGAATTGTCCGCAAACCGCCGGGACTGCCGGGTGCGATACACCGCACCCGGCAGACTGATTAACCAAACCATGTGCTTTGCCCAGAATTTATGTTTAAGTCCCGGTAGAAAGGAACTCGCATAATGAGCCGTCGCCTGCTGATCGTCGAAGATGACGAAGACACACGAGAGTTCATCGCCAAAGGCTTTGGCGAAGAAGGCTATGCGATTGAGCAGGCTGAGGATGGCCGCGAAGGTCTGTATCATGCCACCGACGGTGGATTTGACGCGGTCGTATTGGACCGGATGTTGCCGGGACTGGACGGGCTGTCACTCATCAAGTCGATGCGTGCGGCGGGCGTCAAAACTCCGGTTCTGATGCTGACCGCCATGAGCGCCGTTGACGAGCGTGTCAAAGGCCTGCGGGCCGGGGCGGATGACTATCTGGTCAAGCCGTTTTCGTTCCAGGAACTACACGCCCGGATTGAGGCCCTACTGCGCCGTCCGCAAGAGTCAGAGGAAAGCCCGGCGCTGAATTGTCGCGACCTTGAGATGGACTTGCTAACCCGCAAGGTCACCCGCAACGGGCGTGAGATCACCCTCACCCCGCGTGAGTTTCAGATTCTGGAATTCTTCCTGCGGCGTAAAAACCGCGTGGTGTCGCGCACCATGTTGCTCGAGGGTGTTTGGGATTACCACTTCGACCCGAACACCAATGTGGTCGACGTCCATATCTCAAAACTGCGGCGTCAACTGGACGAAGGTGGCGAACCGCCGCTGATTGAAACCGTCCGGGGCGCCGGTTACATGATATCTGATGGATAACCTGCGACTTTCCTTCAACAATTCCAGAACACGCCTCGTACTGGCCAGCATGATCCTCAGTACATTGCTGACGGCCACCGTGTTGGCATTGGTCTATGTCACAGCGAACCGCAGCATTGAAAGCGAGACACGCTCGGTCGTATCGGCCGAGCTGACCGGGCTGGCGGATGAATACGAACGCAGGGGTCTAATCGGGTTGATGCGGGCGATCGAGCGCCGCCTTCCAACCGCCGCAGACCGCGATGCGTTATACCTGTTGACCGATCGCTTTGGCGTCAATCTGGCCGGCAACCTCAAACAATGGCCCGAGAATATCGCCGCGGGCAGCGGCTGGGTTGATCTGGAACTACGTCGGGCTGAAAATGATGAACTGGTGCCTGTCTCGGCAGCCTCGGTTCGTCTGCCCGGTGGTGAACGTCTACTGGTGGGGCGTGACGCACTGGCGCGGCAACAATTCGACCGGGTTCTGTTGCGCTCGGTCGGCATTGCACTGGCAATTGCACTGGCGTTGAGCGTGCTGACAGGCTGGCTGTTTACCCGTCTGGTCTTTTCCCGCCTGTCCGATATCGCCAACACGGCCGAGAATATCGTGTCGGGCGACTTGTCCCGGCGCATGCCCATGCGCGGCACCGGGGATGAGTTCGATCAGGTGTCCGGGACGCTCAACACCATGCTGGACCGGATCGAGGAACTGGTCAGCAATCTGCGCACCACGTCGAATTCAATCGCACATGATCTGCGCTCGCCTCTGTCGCGGCTGAAGCAACGGGTCGAAACTCTGTCCGATCCTTCAAAAACGGAACAGGAGCGCGAGGTCGATATCGCACGGGCCAGTGTGGAAATTGACCATGTTCTGCGAGTGTTAGGGCAACTGACCGAAATTTCTCGCGCCGAAGCAGGTGTTGGTCGGGAACAATTCGAACCGGTCGATCTGCAGCAACTGGTGGCGGATGTAGTGGAGCTTTACGATCCCGTAGCCGTCGATCAGGGTATCCAGCTTGAGGTCACGGGCACGGCAACTCTGATACTGGGGCATCGACCCCTGTTGTCGCAGGCCCTGTCAAACCTGCTGGAAAACGCCATGCGTTATGCGCCGCAGGACACAACCGTCACGATCAACCTGTCCGAGGATGGTCCCTACTCTAGTCTGAGCGTCCGCGACCGTGGTCCCGGAGTACCACAAGAAGACCTGTCGCGCTTGCAAATGCCGTTTGTCACACTGGACCCAGCCCGAACCGAGCGAAATGCCGGTCTGGGCCTGGCCCTAGTCGCCGCGATTTCCCACATGCATGGCGGCGCGTTTGAGGCCAGCAACTGTAATCCTGGGCTTGAGGCGAAAATCAAATTGGCCCGCAAACCCTAGTCAGGTGCGCCGTTAATCGCCATCATCTTGTTTTTATACCGTTTATCGGCGGTTACATCCGTGCCAAACCAATCCGGCGGAATATAACTCTTTGCCCCGGATTCGGTCTCAAATTCCACTTCGACCAGCCGCAGCGGGGCCAGATCGCCTAGAAACACGTCCAGTTCAAATACGTGCCCGTTGGGCAATCGGCCTGTGTAGCGTTCCTTTTCCACTCGGCGTCCTTCCGTTTCAGGCCAGAAGGTGTCGAATTGCTCGGCCGAGATTTCTGCCTCACGCTCAACCCGCACCATCGCGCCGCTGCCTTTGAGTGTCAGAAAGAACCGATCGTTCTTTTGACGCAGACGCAGTTCGGTGGAATCGTCGGGTGCCGTCAAATAACCTTGTCGCACGACGGCTTTCTCTGTGCCACTCAGGTCCGGCAGGTCGGCGACCAGAAATTTGCGTTCAATTTCCGTGTTCATTTATTTGGAACCCCTCGCTTTTCTAGTTCATCAAACAATGCCTGATACGCGACGCTGGCGTCACTGCGACCGGCGAAGATACTGACCGGGGCACGGTTCTCGCCCATACGCTCAATATCAGCGGCGAAAGGAACCTCGGCTTCCAGGATCCGCTTTTTGTACTGTTTTCGCATCTTCTCTATCGTTTCCAGATGCAAGGTTTTGCGCCGCTGCACCATCGAGAAGAACGCCCTCAACTTTTTCTTGGGCAGCTTTTGTTCGTCAAAGAAAGCTACTAGCTGCGCCAGCGACCGTTCAGACAAGGTGGTCGGGATGACAGGCACGACGATCTGATCCGCCGCCCTAAAGACGTTCTCGGACAGTGTCGAAAAGTTTGGCGGGCAATCCAGAATGATCACGTCATAATCGCTTCCGGCAGCAACCAATGCCTTTTTCAAACGAGATCGCTTGTTCCGCATACGCGACAGAAACACGTCAAAATCCCGGAAGGTCAGGTTCGCCGGTAACACGTCCAACCCATCGAAATCGCTGGCTCTGATGGATTTGGTAAACCGCGAGACGTCCTCGAAGAACCGCGCATCTGTCAGTTTCTTCGACGGTTTCACCCGAAAATAGAATCCCGCCGCTCCTTGCTGATCAAGATCGCACAGCAACACGGTGTACCCTGCCTGCGCGTAGGCATAGGCGAGGTTCACTGAGGTCGCGGTTTTTCCCACACCACCCTTGTTGCTGTAGCAGGCAATGATCTTCACGCGTCAATTCTCCTTATGGCGAAACAGAGTGCGGAACAGGGTCTGGATTTTCGAACTGTCAAAATGCTGGAAATTTGCGATCACACGGTCGCGTTCAGTCTTTTGACGCTGATCGAGCACGGCGATCAGCCCTCCAACGGCCATGGCAAGCTGCGCGTTTGTCCGGTTTTGAGCATCGCTTTGGGTGGCAACGAACTCAAGCAGTGCCTCTTGTTGGACTGAATAATCGTTAAACAGTCCAAGACTTTCTTGCATAATTTTCAATGGCTTGATGATCGACTTGAATTCGCCCTTATCGAATAAAGGGGCAAAGAACTCCATCAAGTAGCGTAGCTTTTTGCAGTCTATCCGCAGCTCGTGCACGGCTTCGTCCGGCGTTTTCGGAGTAATACCACGCGCCCGTTTGCACACTTTGCGGTAGCGTTTCCAGATCAACGCACAGGCATAGTCATAGGCACCGCGATCTGCGTTGGATCCGGTTTCCAGCCCCTTGGTGTCAGCAAACAGTCGCACCAGCTGGGTCATCTGCCTGTCATAAGCCGCACTGCGAAAACGCCGGTTCAGCGTCGTCAGTTCCCGGTTACGTTCTTTTGCAAACTGCGCGAACATGGCATTAACTCCATGATGAAGATTTGCCGGTATCAGATTGAAGTAAATATCTTTTTCCAAAAGATAGACATCCAAATCCCGCATCCGTCCCGTCAAGGCCATTAAGTTCGAGAATTCGTGTTTCAACGCGGTTGTTTGCTCCGTGGAAAACACGCCTTTGAACAAGCTCAAGACAGACCGCACACGCCTAAGAGACACGCGATAATCGTGCAGAAATTCCGTATCGATATCCGCGACAATCCCCGCCTCGTTCTGCCGAGCGACCTCAAGGTATGTACGGACGATTTCAACCGCCACTTCGATTGAGGGTTGCTGTTTGCCCAACTTGATTTCGGGCTTGGCGACATAGGGTATAGTGTCGGGAAGAAGGCGCTGAAATAGTTCTTCTTTTTCCGACGCCCCGCCAGCCATGCACTCTAGCGCCGAACAAACGTCCAGAAAGGCACGTTTATATCCACGCATGGATTGAACGGTCAGAAACGTCACCTTCCCATGACCTGTGGACAAAGACAGGACACTACCCCGCACCTGCGTCTTTTGCAGGTCATCCAGAACGGCAAAGTTTTTGGCTTTGACAGTGCCAGAGCCGACAGGCATCAACGCGCGCAGCTTGGGGAAACTTTTCAACCCTGCGCGGACGGGCCCATCCGGCAGGTCCTGTACGAACTGACCTGTGCCACTGCCGTCCTGAACCAGAACGCTGCCGTCGCTTTTCAGCAACTGTAAGGTGCGCTCTGATTCGATCAACAATCGCCCTTTGGCCCGCAGGGTCTGATCGTGGCAATCCAACAGATCAAAGGATCGGGCAGCCGTTGACGATTCAAACGCTACCGTGAAACCCTTGAGCATGCCTGAGAATTTATCCTGATCGAAATTGCCTGGAAGGGCGAAGAACCGCGGTTTTCGCCCCATCACACGCAATCCATGTTCAACGCATCAAGGCTCGGCAACGCACTGCCATCCAACCACAGGGGTGTGTTCTTGCCGTGTTTCTCTGCGGCCTCCCTGATCTTGAACATCGACACCCTCATGACAGCATGAAATCGCATACTATTCCGTCTGGCAAGCTTGATGTCAAAGGAACCGCACATCAGGTCGACAGCCTCAAAACACCCAGCTAAAAGGGACGCATGTCTGACCCCATCTCCTCAATCCGCAACCTTGGCCCGGCGTTCGAGAAAGCCTGCGCGCGTGTCGGTATCCGCTCTGCCCAGCAGTTGCGCGATATGGGGCCGGATGAGGCTTATGCCCGGGTATTACGGGCCGGAACCCGGCCACATTTCATTGGCTACTATGTGTTGGTCATGGGGTTGCAGGGCCGTCCGTGGAATGATTGCAAAGGCGACGAAAAAAAGGCTTTGCGGCAACGGTTCGATGCGATCAAAGCCAGTGTCACTGCGATGCCTGAAACCCAGATGATTTCGGATCTGGATGCCATCGGCGTACGGGTGTCACCGGACGATTTGAAACCAGTATGAAAAAGGCCGCACCCTTTACCAGGAGCGGCCCATGAATCCAATCTGACGGCGATTTAGCCGACCAGTTCGATACCCGAGAAGAAGTACGCGATCTCAATCGCTGCTGTCTCAGGGGCGTCCGAACCGTGGACCGAGTTTTCGCCAACCGATTCAGCGAATTCGGCGCGGATAGTGCCGGGGGCCGCGTCTGCGGGGTTGGTTGCGCCCATTACTTCGCGGTTCTTTGCAATGGCGCCTTCGCCTTCCAGAACCTGAACAACAACCGGCTCCGACGACATGAATTCGCACAGTTCGTCATAGAAAGGACGCTCGGCGTGGACGTCATAGAACTTGCCAGCCTGAGCTTTGGTCATGTGGATGCGTTTTTGCGCGACGATGCGCAGGCCAGCTTCTTCGAACTTGGCGTTGATCTTGCCAGTCAGGTTGCGGCGGGTTGCATCGGGTTTGATGATCGAGAATGTGCGTTCCAGTGCCATGTCGGCCTCTCCTTAACATAAGGCGCGGGTTCGCGCCGAAATCCATCGCGCGCCGGGTAGCATGGTCTGTCTGATATGAAAAGCACTATGATGCGCTGCGGCTCAGATCGCCTCGGGCAATGGGTCCTGACGGTCAACCCAGCGTACATAGACAACGGCCAGTAATCCGGCAAAGCTGCAAGCCCACATCATTCCCAGAACCAGAAACGGGCCGTTTTCAGGGCTGACCCACAGCCCCGTCAGCGTGGTCAGAACCGCCCCCAGCGCCACAATCATCGCGCCTGACAGGCCCGCGGCACTGCCAGCCAGTTTGGGGCGGACGGACATCAAACCAGCCGAGGCATTGGCGTTTGTCAGCCCGTTGCCAAAGCCAACAAAGATGGCCGACCCGAAGAACACCCAGACTGAGCCTAGCTCTAAAAGGAATAGCAGCAGACCCAAAAGCGGCCCGGTGGACGCAACGATGCGTCCAATCAAAATCATCGTTGTCAGCGGTGTTCTGGCGGCGATCCGTCCGGTGATGAAATTGCCCACCATGAAGCCACCGGTGATGATGCCGATCCCCAGACCCAGCATCGCAGGGCTCAGATCAAACCAAGCTGCGGCCACAAGGGGCGCGCCGGTGATGAAGCTGTAGAACCCTCCGATCGAGAAGGCTGCGCACAAGGAATAACCCCAAAACCTGCGGGCCTGAAAAAGATGAGGGTACTCGCGTAACTGCGCCGCGAAGGTTGATGAGCGGTTGGTATTAGTCTCACCCATATCGACCCACAGCAACAGCAGCATCCCCGCCCCCAGAGCCGAGTACAGCACAAAACCTGCGCGCCAACCGAATAGGCTGTCCAGTGCACCGCCCAACATCGGCCCTAGCATCGGGGCCAGCGCCATCGCCATCGCAACATAGCCCAGTTTGCTGGCTGCCTCGTTCGGCGGGTGCATATCCCGGATCGCGGCGTTCGACAGCACCGGCCCGGCGACCACAGCCGCTTGCAGCAAGCGAAAGCCCAGAAAGGTCCAGATCGACTCGGCCAAGACACATCCAACTGAGGCGACAACAAAGACCGCTATGCAGATCAGTAGAACAGGCCTTCGGCCGAACCGGTCGGACAACGGCCCCATGATCAGTTGCAGCACCGCAGACACCGCCAGGTATCCAGCCACCGACAGGTTCACCAGCGCGTAGTCGACCTGAAAATCTCCGGCCATTCGGGCCAAAGACGGCAGGAACATATTCAGCGACAGTACGGAAATCGCCGTGGCGAACACCAATGTTACCAGAGAAGGAGGCGAAGAAGCCGCGCGCATACTTAAACCGTTAAAAGCCAATCTGACCAGCGCTAGCACATAGGCCGTTCGATGAACATGCCAACCCGCTGGCGGCGTCCGGAATGCTCTGTTATGAGCGGCCCATGTTACGGATCGAAGACATCACTTATGCGGTCGAAGGCCGCCCTCTGTTTGACGGCGCCAGCGCCACCATTCCCGATGGCCACAAGGTCGGTCTGGTTGGGCGCAACGGCACCGGCAAAACCACTCTGTTCCGTTTGATCCGGGGCGAGTTGGCGTTGGAATCGGGTAATATCGTTCTACCGAAACGCGCCCGGATTGGGGGCGTGGCGCAAGAGGCGCCCTCGTCCGACGTGTCGTTGATCGACACGGTTCTGGCTGCCGATACCGAGCGCAGTGCCCTGATGGCCGAGGCCGACAGCGCCGAAGATCCCGCTCGCATTGCCGAGATTCAGACTCGCCTGGCCGATATCGACGCCTGGTCTGCCGAGTCCCGCGCGGCCTCGATCCTCAAAGGTCTGGGGTTCGATGACGAGGATCAGCTGCGCCCCTGTTCCGATTTCTCGGGCGGCTGGCGGATGCGCGTTGCGTTGGCGGCGGTTTTGTTCTCGCAACCCGATCTGCTGCTGCTGGACGAACCGACCAACTATCTGGATCTTGAAGGCGCGCTGTGGCTGGAAAGCTATCTGGCCAAGTATCCGCATACGGTGATTATCATCAGTCACGACCGCGGGTTGCTGAACCGCGCGGTTGGGTCGATCCTGCACTTGGAAGACCGCAAGCTGACCTATTACGCGGTGCCTTATGACAAATTTGCCGAACGCCGCGCCGAGCGGCTGGCACAGGCGGAATCGGAAAACGCCAAAGCCAAGGCCCGTATCGCCCACCTGCAGAGCTTCGTGGACCGGTTTCGTTATAAAGCATCCAAAGCCGTTCAGGCCCAGTCGCGATTGAAGATGATCGAACGCATCCAGCTGGTCTCGACCCCTCAAGAGGCCGCACTGCGGGCATTTTCATTCCCTGAGCCAGAGGAACTGTCGCCCCCGATCATCCAGATCGAAGGTGGTGTGACGGGCTATGGCGAAACCGAAGTATTGCGCCGCCTGAACCTGCGCATTGATCAGGACGACCGGATCGCGCTGTTGGGTAAAAACGGTCAGGGTAAATCAACCTTGTCCAAGCTTCTGTCCGACCGCCTGCCTTTGATGGCAGGCAAAATGACTCGCAGCAACAAGCTGCGCATCGGCTATTTCGCACAGCATCAGGTGGACGAGCTGCATGTGGACGAAACGCCACTCGACCACCTGCGTCGCCTGCGCCCGGGTGAGGCTCCGGGTAAATGGCGTTCGCGCTTGGCAGGCTTCGGCATGAATACGGATCAGGCAGAAACACTGGTCGGGCGTCTGTCGGGTGGCCAAAAGGCCCGTCTGTCATTGCTGATCGCCACTATCGACGCGCCGCATATGCTGATCCTCGATGAGCCAACCAACCACCTGGACATTGAAAGCCGCGAAGCGTTGGTCGAGGCGCTGACCGCCTATTCCGGTGCCGTCGTTCTGGTCAGCCACGATATGCACCTGCTGTCGCTGGTTGCCGACAGGTTGTGGCTGGTCTCGGACGGAACGGTCAAACTCTTCGACGGAGACCTCGAGTCCTATCGCACTATGCTGCAGGCCCGTGACAAACCGGCACGTGAAAAGCCACTGGCGGCAAAGCCCAAACGCCCTTCGCGTGATGCAATGCAGGCCCTGCGCGCCGACCTGCGCAAATGCGAGGACCGGATCGAAAAGCTGACGGATATGCACGAAAAACTGTCGGCCAAACTTGCTGACCCGGCGCTGTATGAAGACGATAAAATCAACGATCTGGAAGCCTGGAACCGCAAGTTCGCCGAGGTAGTCGAAGCGATGCAAAAGGCAGAATCTCTTTGGGTGGCTGCCGCTGAACGTCTTGAAAACGCTGAAGGTGCCGCATGATGGATCTGGCCTTTTTCATTACCGCTTTCACCACCTTGTTCGTGGTGATTGATCCCTTTGGCACCACTCCGATCTTCGTAGCGCTGACGCAGGGGATGGATTCCCGCGCACGCCGCAAGGTGGCGCTGCGCACCTGTGCTGTGGCTTCGGGGATTCTGATCGCCTTTGCAGCCTTTGGCGAGGCTGTGCTGGGCTTTGTCGGTATCTCGATGGAGGCCTTCAAAGTCGCCGGCGGAGCGCTGCTGTTTCTGACCGCGCTCGACATGCTGTTCGAGCGCCGCACCAAACGACGCGAAGACCGGGTTGAAGAGGAAGAAGAACACCCCGACCCGTCAGTGTTCCCTCTGGCAATTCCGCTGGTGGCCGGACCGGGCTCGATTGCAACGATCATCCTGCTGGCCGGACAGCATCCGGGCATTCTGGGCATATTCGAAGCTATTCTGGTGATGCTGGCAGTGATGGCCGTGGTTCTGACCTTCTTCCTGTCGGGCGGTCTGATCGCGCGCATTCTGGGGAAGACCGGGCTGAATGTGTTGACCCGGCTGCTGGGAATGCTGCTGGCCGCGCTATCAGTTCAGTTCATATTGGACGGCCTCAAGGCCTTTGGTTTTGCGTCGTAAATCCCCATATACCTTAAAGTGAATGTGGTAAGGGTTAGGGTATGGACGGCGACAGCATTGCACGTTTGGCGTATTTGGGACTGCTTGGTGCGGCGTTGGTGGCATGGTTCGTCTCACAGAACCGTCAGTCTTTGAACAAAACCATGCAGCAGGCCATGGCCTGGGTGTTTATTTTCGTTGGTGCCATTGCCGTTGTTGGACTGTGGGAAGACATCCGATCAACCGTCGGCCCTGCCCCGCAGATGACTGTCACCGGCGAAACGATCGAAGTGCCCCGCGCCTATGACGGTCACTATTACCTGCCTGTTGTGGTGAACGGAGAGCCAATCACCTTCCTCGTCGATACCGGCGCCAGCCAGATCGTGCTCAGCGATCAGGATGCCAGACGCATTGGTATTGATCCCGACCAGCTGAACTATCTCGGCCGCGCCTCGACCGCGAACGGAGAGGTGCGCACCGCGCCCGTCCGGTTGGACAGTCTCGAGCTGGGGCCAATCACTGACCACGGCGTCGCGGCTTGGGTCAACGAAGGAGACCTGCGCCAATCACTGCTGGGCATGGATTACCTGCATCGCTTTTCGAATATCCAATTCACCGATGGCCGCTTGATACTGTCTCGGTAAAAGGTCCGCGGCGGCATTCCCGGATTGAGAACAAAGCAAGAACATGCTAGACTGCTGGCATGTCTACAAACCTTCTTGGCCATAAACCCGCGCGTGATGCACCGGGGCTGACCCTGCACCCTCAGATCACCCTGCAACTGGCCCGCGTGCACGAGGCCTGCGGCCCCGCCCGGCGCAGTTTTGCCATGTGGCTGGCCGGTCAGGCGCAGGGGCCAGTGCTGTGGATTTCCCCTGCGTGGGAGCCCGGCCAACTGAACCCCGACGGGATGATGCCCTTTGCCGATCCCGCCCGTTTCCTGTTCGTCTGCCCTACCCGCGCCGAGGACCTGCTATGGTGCATGGAAGAGGCGTTGCGCAGCGGGGCCATTCCGCTGATCATCGGCGATCTGCCGGGTGCGCCGGGGTTGACGCCGGTGCGGCGCATGCATCTGGCCGCCGAACAGGGCGGCGCGATGGGACGGGCGCCGCTGGGATTGCTGCTGACGCCCGGCGACGGTGGCGCGCAAGGGGTCGAAACCCGCTGGCACATGGCCGCAAACCATCAGGGCGAGGCCCGCCGCTGGACCCTGACCCGCCGCCGCGCCCGCGCCCTACCCCCGGTCAGTTGGCAGGCCACCCAGACCAAACCGCGCGCCGGGCTGAATCTGAACCTGATCGAGACCGAAGATGTTTTGGCGTGACACATCACGCAGTTCACGAAACTTGTGACTGGCAAAAGCCAGACCCCCACCCTAGCGTGCCAGCATGGGCCATCCAATCCATGACAGCCGATATTCCTGGCTTCGCCTTCTGATCACGCTTGGCATCGCCATGGTGGCGAATGCCGGAATGTGGGCGGTGGTCGTGGTGATGCCCGCCATCGAGGTACAGTTCAACGCCGGTCGGGCCGAGGTGTCGATGCCCTACACGCTTGCCATGATCGGCTTTGCGTTGGGGAATATGTGGCTGGGGCAATTGATGGATCGACTGGGCGTGACCAAAGCGCTGATCGGCGCCTCTGTGCTAAGCGCAGTCAGCTACCTGTTGGCGACATTGGCCCCGAACATGCTGATGCTCTCGGCGGCGCATCTGTTGATGGGCTTAGGTGCCTCCATAGGTTTTGGGCCTTTGATCGCGGACATTTCCCATTGGTTCATGCGGCGACGCGGGATTGCCGTCGCGCTGGTTGCCAGTGGCAACTATCTGTCCGGGGCAATCTGGCCCACTCTGCTGGCCGGAATTCTGGCCCGCGACGGCTGGCAACAGGTCTATCTGACCCTGGCTGTCGTGACACTGACAGTTGTTATCCCTCTATCCTTACTTCTGCGCCGTCAGGTTCCAGCCGAGGCGCACAGCACTGCCGCCGTCAGCGCGCAAATCAACGCGCGTAGCGTCGGGATTTCACCGCGTGCCCTACAATACATCCTGGGTCTGGCCGGGATCGGCTGTTGCGTGGCCATGTCGATGCCACAGGTCCACATCGTGTCTTACTGCGTCGGGCTTGGCTATGGCCCCGCCGTCGGCGCAGAAATGCTGTCTCTGATGCTGCTGGGAGGTGTCGTCAGCCGGGTCATTTCGGGGCTGGTCGCAGACAAGCTGGGTGGGATCATGACCTTGCTGATCGGCTCGGTTCTGCAATGCATCGCCCTGTTTCTGTTCCTGCCTTATGACGGGATGGTATCGCTTTACGTCATCAGCTTGTTGTTCGGGCTGGCTCAGGGTGGAATCGTGCCCAGCTATGCCTTGGTCGTGCGCGAATACATGCCCCCGCAAGAGGCCGGCGCACGGGTCGGGTTCGTGATGATGATGACCATCATGGGCATGGCTTTGGGTGGCTGGATGTCGGGATGGATCTACGACGCGACCGGCAATTACCAACTGGCCTTCATCAATGGCATCCTGTGGAATGGCTTGAACATTGCCATCCTAGTGCTGCTGTTGCACCGATCGCGCCCTCGCGGGCACGGGGTGCCGGCATGACTCTGATGACCAGGCGTACCTTGCTGGCCGGGCTGGCCGCCCTGCCCCTATCACGCCCGGCTCATGCCGCGCTTACTCAATACGAGCTGGTGTCCCAAGGCACATCCGTCGACTTTACCTTTGACCTGTCGGGACTTGCACAATCCGGCACAATGCCAATCCACTCGGCTGATATCCAGATCGACCTGAGCGATCTGATCAACAGCCAGGTCAGCGTGACCCTGAACGCCGCTGAAGCCCGCACTAAACTGCCCTTCGCCCGAACCGCAATGCTGAGCGCAGGAGTGCTGGACGTCCAGCAATTTCCAACCATACATTTTGCGTCAACCGAGGTGCGGCTTGGCGAAGGCGGGCGTATCTCGCGCGGGGCGGAAATCACCGGAGATCTAACCCTGCGCGGTGTGACTCATCCGATCACCTTACAAGCCGACCTGCATCGACCACCTGGCAGCACTGCAGATAATCTTGATATGCTTTCGATCCGCTTGACCGGATCGCTCAATCGCCATGACTTCGGAGCGTCCGGCTATAGTGATCTGGTGCAAGATACCGTCGGGCTGGACATCCAGGCAGAGATCAAAAAGGCCGAATAGGCAAAAAACGACGCCCCAGAGTCGATTAGGTGCGTGCATCGCTGACAATTTCCGCCAAGGTGCCCCCATCATGCGCACGATCATTTCTTTTGCCGCCCTCTTTCTTTCAGTCATTCTGCTGCAGCTTTCCTCAGGCGGCGTTGGGCCGCTGGATGCCATTTCCGGCTTTACACTGAATTTCACAACCGAGCAGATCGGTCTGCTCGGCTCATCGCATTTCATTGGCTTTTTCATTGGCTGCTGGTGGGCGCCACGGCTAATGGGAAATGTCGGTCATTCACGCGCCTTTGCTGTCTGCACGGCCCTGGGTGCGATGGGGTTGATTGGGCACACCTTGACCGACAATCCCTATCTGTGGGCTGCATTGCGGATCGCCTCGGGCACTTGCGTTGCGGGTTGCTACACCGTGATCGAGGCCTGGTTGAACGCCAAGGTCACCAACGAAACCCGCGGTCGGGCCATGGGGACATATCGGTTTGTTGATATGGGGGCATCGCTAGGGGCGCAATTGATCATTGCCGTTCTGCCGCCGGCCTCGTACGTCTCGTATAACCTGCTGGCGATCCTGTGCTGCGCCGCGCTGCTACCACTGACATTGACCCGTGCCAGCCAGCCAATCACACCGGACGCCCCGCGCCTGCGACCCAAATTGGCCTGGCGCAGCTCCCCTCTGGCGGTGGCAGGAGCGATCGTCGCGGCGCTCAGCTCGGCCTCGTTCCGTATGGTCGGTCCGGTTTACGGGCAAGAGGTTGGGTTGGGTGTGGATCAAATCGCCTTCTTCCTAGCGTCGTTTGTTCTGGGCGGGGCGCTGGCGCAATACCCGCTGGGCTGGCTGGCCGACAAATACGACCGACGCTGGGTGCTGATCTGGCTGTCCGCGGCGGCGGTGTTTAGCTGCGGAGTAACGATGGCCGCTAGTGGGACCGGCACCGTTGGTGTCATGCTGGCTGCCGGGTTCTTTGGCCTGACGACATTCCCGATCTTTTCATTGTCATCAGCCCACGCGAATGACTTTGCCACAACGGAAGAACGAGTCGAATTGTCAGCCGCGCTGATGTTCTGGTACGCGCTGGGGGCAATTGCTGCGCCCTATGTCTCATCCACGTTGATCCAGCAATTCGGGCCAAGCGCCCTGTTTGCATTTGTCGCCACCGGGCACCTGGCCCTGATCGGCTTTGGTCTGGCCCGGATGCGGTCGCGTCCAACACCGGACGAGCGGACCAACTATGTCTACGCCCCACGCACCTCGTTCACCATCGGACGATTGCTGAAAAGATCGAGAGAAGAGTAAAGGGCCGGGAAATCCCGCGCCCCCATTCGACTACTGCTGTGTCGATGGCCCCAATGGGCGGATAAAATACAGCCCTCAACAACTCTAATCCGAAGGCGGTGGCGAGGGGATCATTTCATCCAGAATCGAACCTGCTTCATACCCCAACAGGTCAACTTCCATACGCCCTGGATCCCCGAAAGCCCAAGCACCTACGAGACGTTGCATTCTTTCATATCCAACGAAGTCGGCCATCGCCTTGTTACCATGTGCATTTTCAGCGAACACAACCTGACCTGCCGCAACTTTCTGCGGCATCACGCGTTCCAGATACAGTTCGACGACGTTGATCCCCGTAACATTGGATCCGCCGTGATGGACGACATACATTTCATCCCAGTCTTCTTTACTGACCGCGTTACGCGCATCTGACACCGCCTTATGTAACGTTGCCAACTCGGCCCGCGCCGCTTCGCGCATGTTTGCCGCCCAGATCGGACGCATGTTGTTGATCGCATCTGCAACATCCTGCCGAGTCAGCGTCCCACGTGTAACGGCCTGCTGCGTGAAGGTACGCGCATCCGCAAGCATCCGTTTTTGTCGGGCAATCTCTTCTTTAGACAGGTCGAGCCCATCTATTGCTGCCAGCAGCGTATCAATTTCTTGAGATATAGCAGCAAAATCCTCCTTCCACCGTGCGTCCCCGGCATTTTCTTCAGGCCAGGGCGTAACCGCGCCGATAATCCCCAGAAGAACATGGGATGTAGATTTAAATATCAGATAGTCTGGCGCACCCCTTGGAAACGATACCTGACCCTTCTCGGACAGAACCGTAACATCTTTGGCGATCACCATGACCGGCCGCGTCTGCGACGTCAGGGCATCCTGGCCACGGCGAAAAATCGTCAGCATCGCCTTGTCAAAACTTTCGATCGCATCCATGGCTTCACCTTGGTCGGCTCGAACGTCGGGCGCCGTGAATATGGCTAGACAGAGAACTACGGACACCAGCATCAGGCGATGAACCAAAAATATCTTCATATTATCCCCCATGAAAAACTGCATGCCCATCATACATGGTTCAGGATCATCACGCGAAGACCATGTTGGACGTGCACTTACACGTCTTTTCGAGCGTTTATCGACGAAACCGGGCTTTTGCTGACCGGTTACATAAGATAGATGGGCGCGCAGATAGATACGTGGAAACGCAAAATGGCTCGGATTCTCATCACCTCGGCAATCCCTTACATCAATGGGATCAAGCACCTCGGCAATCTGATCGGCTCGCAATTGCCAGCCGATCTGTACGCACGTTATCAGCGTGGCCGGGGGAATGAGGTCATGTTCCTGTGCGCCACCGACGAACACGGCACCCCCGCCGAGCTGGCCGCCGCCAAGGCGGGTAAACCAGTGGCCGAGTATTGCGCCGAGATGTATGGCATTCAGGCCGACATCGCCAACCGCTTTGGCCTGAGTTTTGATCACTTTGGGCGTTCGTCCAGCGATCAGAACAAGAAGCTGACCCAGCATTTCGCAGGTAAGCTGGATGACGCCGGGTTGATCCGCGAAGTGACGGAAAAGCAGGTCTATTCCAATGCTGACGGCCGCTTTCTGCCCGACCGGTATATCGAGGGCACCTGCCCCAACTGCGGCTATGACCGCGCGCGCGGTGACCAATGTGAAAACTGCACCAAGCAGCTGGACCCGACCGACCTGATCGAGCCGCGCTCGGCCATTTCCGGTTCGACCGATCTGGAGGTGCGCGAAACCAAACACCTGTATTTGCGTCAATCAGCAATGAAAGACCAGCTGGACGCGTGGATCGACGGCAAGACTGACTGGCCGATCCTGACGACATCCATTGCCAAGAAATGGCTGCATGACGGTGACGGCCTGCAAGACCGAGGCATCACTCGCGATCTGGACTGGGGCGTGCCAGTCAAAAAAGGCGATCAGGACTGGCCCGGAATGGAGGGCAAAGTCTTTTACGTCTGGTTCGACGCGCCCATTGAATACATCGCCTGCGCCAAGGAATGGGCTGACGCAAACGGTAAAACCGACGCCGATTGGCAGCGCTGGTGGCGCACTGACAAGGGTGCCGATGACGTGCGCTATGTCCAATTCATGGGCAAGGATAACGTGCCCTTCCATACCCTGTCCTTCCCCGCAACGATTCTGGGTTCGGGCGAGCCGTGGAAAATGGTCGACCACCTGAAATCGTTCAACTACCTGAACTATGATGGCGGTCAGTTCTCGACCAGTCAGGGCCGTGGCGTATTCATGGATCAGGCGCTGGACATCCTGCCGGCCGACTATTGGCGCTGGTGGCTGCTGAGCCATGCGCCTGAAAGCAGCGATAGCGAGTTCACGTGGGAGAACTTCCAGCAATCGGTGAACAAGGACTTGGCAGATGTTTTGGGCAACTTTGTCAGCCGGATTACCAAGTTCTGTCGCTCAAAATTTGGCGAGTCCGTACCCGAGGGCGGTACCTTTGGCGAACGCGAGCAAACCCTGATAGACGACCTCACCAAACGTGTCCGCGCCTATGAAGGGCATATGGAGTCAATGGAGGTTCGCAAATCCGCGCAGGAATTGCGGGCGATCTGGGTTGCGGGCAACGAGTACTTACAGGCCGCAGCGCCTTGGTCGACCTTCAAGGAAGACCCGGAACAGGCCGCCGCACAGGTGCGTCTGGGCCTGAACCTGATCCGCCTGTATGCCGTGCTCAGCGCGCCGTTTATCCCCGAAACTTCGGCCCGAATGCTGAGCGCGATGAACACACTGGACACCAGTTGGCCCGACGATGTCGCGGCAGCGCTGAACGCCCTGCCTGCTGGGCATGCCTTTACGGTGCCAGACGTGCTGTTCGCCAAAATCACTGACGAACAGCGCGAAGATTGGGAAAACCGGTTCGCGGGCACGCGCGACTGATCCGGTGCAACATCTGAATTTGGAAACGGGGGCCAAACGGTCCCCGTTTTCAATTGCCTCACCGGAGCCAACCATATGTCCGCAGCCAGATCGGCCTAAGTCAGCCTGTTACCGAGAAAATTCCTGCAGGTCTTCGCCCGTTCATCGTATTCAAGAAGCTTGAGATATAATCCTAAAACGGTCATCCTGACCTGAATTCAGTCGACTCGCCGGGGCGGCCAACCTGCCGTGGCGCAAAATCCTTAGAATGAACGAGGCGCCTGCCATGTCCCTTGCATTGAAGAACTTGAATATCCGTCACAGCGGACCGGTCCAGGCCTTTGCTGTCTTGGTCTGTCTGGGCATGGCACACGCAGCCACGGCACAAGACCAAAGCGACGCCCCACCACCCAAAGTGTCCATCGCGGCGGCCTATACAGAGGAAATCACCCAAGAGGCCGTATTCATCGGCCGAGCCGAAGCTTTGGACAAAGCCGATATCGTCGCCCGCGTCAGCGGGTTTCTGGAAAGTCAGAATGTGGAAGACGGCGCATTGGTAAAACAGGGTGACGTGCTGTTTACCATCGAACCCGACCTTTATCAGGCCACGCTCGAGGCACGCAACGCCGACCTGGACCGGGCCCAAGCCAATCTGGAACTGGCCAAGGTCGATCTGGCCCGGAAGGAAGAGTTGTACAAGCGCGACGCCACGCCGGAATCCGAGCGTGATATTGCCCGCGCCAACGAGTTGGTGGCCGAGGCTGAGGTCAAAGCTGCCAAAGCCGCGATCCAGCAGGCTGAACTGGACCTAAGCTATACCGAGATTCACGCGCCTTTTGACGGTCGTATCGGTCGCGTGGCAATCAGTGTAGGCGATGTCGTCGGGCCGACGAATCCTCCGCTGGTCAATATTGTCAGCGAAGCGCCGATCTACGTCAATTTTTCGCTGAACGAAAAGCAGTTTACCTCGGTTCTGGAAACTGTTGGTGAAAACCCCTCATCGCTGGCAGAAAGCCAAAAAAGCCCGAACGTGCGCCTGACCCTGCCGAATGGGTCCGAACTGGATGAGATCGGTAAAATTGTATTTGTCGACAACCGGATCGACCCCCTGACCGGCGCGATCACGATGCGGGCGGAGTTTGACAATGCCGACCGCCTGATCGTAGACGGTGCCTTTCTGAACGTCCGCATCGAAGCCTTGGAACCCTCGCTTGAGGTTCTGGTCCCGCAAGCCGCGCTGCAACGAGATCAGCGAGGCGAGTTCGTTCTGGTGGTCAACGATCAGCAAATGGTCGAACAGCGCTATATCACGACCGGCGAGAACGAAGGGACGGCTGTCATTGTAAAAGACGGATTGCGCGAAGGAGAAAGCGTTATCGTCGAAGGCCTGCAAAGGGTCCGCCCCGGTGTCGCAGTTGACGCTGTCGTGGCGTCTGAGCAGCCGGGAGAATAACAGATGTTCTCAGCCCTGTTCATCAGCCGGCCCAAGCTGGCGCTTGTTATTTCGCTTGTCCTGACCATCATGGGCGGCATCGGCTATCTGGTTCTGCCAGTTGCCCAGTTCCCGGACATCACACCGCCAGTGGTCAGCGTGACGACCACTTATACCGGTGCCAACGCCGGGACCGTTGAAAACACCGTTGCCGCGCCCATTGAGGCGCAGGTGAACGGCGTGGACGACATGATCTATATGACGTCCACCTCGTCCGATAACGGCTCTTATTCGTTGAATATTACCTTCGAGGTCGGCACCGACCCCGATATCGCCTCGGTGAACGTACAGAACCGCGTGGCACAGGCCATGTCGTCACTGCCAGCTGAAGTGACGGCCTCGGGCGTGGTGACGCAGAAAGCGTCGACCAATATGCTGCTGCTGGTGACGCTGACCTCACCCAACGGCACCTATGATAGCGTTTTTCTTTCCAACTATGCCTCGATCAACTTGAAAGATGCGCTGGCGCGAGTTCAGGGGGTTGGTAAAGCGGACGTGCTGACCAATCTGGAATACGCCATGCGTATATGGATGGACCCGGATCAGATGGCCGCCCTGTCCATTACGCCCGGCGACGTGATCAACGCCATCCGCGAGCAGAACGTCGAAGTGTCGGCGGGCTCGATCGGTGCGCCTCCGGTGCCCGAGGGGCAAACCTTCCAATACACGATTAAAACCAAGGGCCGTCTGACTTCGGCCGACGAGTTCGGAGAGATTGTCATTCGAACTGGCGATGCAGGCTCAATTGTGCGGGTCAAGGATATCGCACGAGTGGAACTGGGCGCAGAGTACTATGCGGCCTCGGGCTACTTCGAAAGTGTTCCTGCAACCGTCATCGGCATTTATCAGGCTCCTGGTGCGAACGCGCTAGCGGTGTCAGAACGTGTCGAGGCCGAGTTGGAGCGGCTATCGCGCACCTTCCCCACCGATGTGGAATATGACGTTCCCTTTAACACCACCGACTTTGTAGAACAGTCCCTGAATGACGTGGTCACGACATTGATCCTGACGTTCACTCTGGTGATCTCGGTTGTATTCGTCTTTCTAGGTAGTTGGCGAGCGACGATCATCCCGGCGGTTGCGATCCCTGTCTCTTTGATCGGTACGTTTGCGTTCCTGCTGCTGTTTGGAATGTCACTGAACACGATCTCGCTATTTGCTTTGGTTTTGGCCATCGGGATCGTGGTGGATGACGCCATCGTTGTGGTCGAAAACGTAGAACGGATCATAGCGGACGAAGGCCTGCCCCCGGCAGAAGCAACCCGCAAGGCCATGGGTCAGATCACCGGCCCGGTGATTGCGACAACGCTGGTTCTGCTGGCCGTGTTCGTGCCGGTGACTTTCATGCCCGGCATCTCGGGGCGGCTGTATTCACAGTTCGCGGTGACGATTTCGACCGCCGTTGTGATTTCGTCGATCAACGCGTTGACCCTATCGCCAGCCTTGTGCGGCCTTGTTCTGAAAGCCCGTTCAGGTCCACCCAAAGGCCTGCTGGCCGTGTTTGAGCGATTCATCGGCTCCATCCGCAGCGGCTATGTCGCCATCGTGCGCAAACTGCTGATCCTGCCGGTTGTTGGTCTGGGCGTCATCGTTGCACTGGCCATGGGAACCGGGACTATCATGTCCAGCACATCCAGTGGTTTCCTGCCGCTTGAGGATAACGGTTATCTGTTCGTCGACATTCAGCTGCCAGACGCGGCCACGCTGGAACGGACGGAGGTCGTCTCGGCCCGTGTTGACGATCAAATCCAAGAGATCCCCGGCGTGGCAAGTACCGTTCTAATCAACGGCTTCTCGATCCTGAACGGCACCACCACGAACGGCGCGGCAATCTTTGTGAACCTCGAAAACTGGGATGATCGTCAGGATGACGACCTGAGCGCGGATGCTATCCTGCAAAAGGTCCTGGCGATTGCGTATGGGGAATCTGCGGCCTCGATCGTTGCCTTTAACCCGCCGCCTATTCAGGGCCTTGGCAATTCGGCCGGTGTCGAGATGGAGGTACAACAAACCGGGGGCGGAACACCGCAGGAACTGGCCTCGGCCGTGGGGTCGTTCGTCTACGCGGCGAACCAGCGGCCCGAAATCGGGCAGTCCTATACGACCTTCCGCGCAAACGTGCCGCAGCTATTCGTTGATCTGGACCGCGAAAAAGCCAAGACGCTGCAAGTGTCCGTGGCCGAAGTGTTCCAGACCATGCAGGCGCAGTTGGGGTCGTACTATGTCAACGACTTCAACCTGTTTGGACGGGTGTATCGCGTGATGATCCAGGCCGATGGCAGCTATCGCGACAATGTCGAAGATATCTCGAACCTCTATGTCCGCTCGGAACAAGGTGAGATGGTGCCACTGGGCACGCTGATTGACGTGGAAAACGTGCTGGGACCAGTACTGCTTAAACGGCATAACCTGTTCCGGTCGGCGACTGTAACAGCTGTGCCTGCGCCGGGTCTTTCCACTGGCGACGCGATCAACGTGATGACTGAAGAATCGGCAACCGCCCTGCCCCCGGGATATGCGTTCGAATGGACCGGAACAGCGCAGCAGCAGCTTGCTTCTGGCAGTCTGGTGATTGTGATACTAGGGCTGGCGATCTTGTTTGGCTATCTGTTCCTGGTCGGTCAGTACGAAAGTTGGACAATGCCGGTGTCGATCCTACTGTCGGTGATTGTGGCCCTGTTCGGGGCGGTGGCCGCCGTGGCCATCGTGGGCAGTGATATCAACCTCTATACGCAGATCGGGATGATCATGCTTGTGGGGCTGGCATCGAAAAACGGCATTCTGATCGTTGAGTTCGCGATGGAGCAACGGGCCAATGGTCTTTCGATCCGGGATGCCGCCGCCGAGGCAGCCTATCAGCGTTTCCGCGCGGTGATGATGACCGCTCTGTCCTTCCTGCTGGGCGTTGTACCGCTGCTGGCGGCCAGTGGTGCGGGCGCAGCCAGCCAAAAGGCCATTGGTGTCGCGGTCTTTGGCGGAATGCTGGCGGCCACGCTGGTTGGTGTCATTCTGGTGCCGGTTCTCTATGCCCTGATGCAAAGCCTCAGGGAGTGGATCAAGGGCACCAAGAACGATCCCGGACCATCTGAGGAAACCGCATAAAAGAAAAAAGCCCCGCCATTTTGGCGGGGCTTAATTATTAGGCTGCAGCTTGCTCGCTGCGATGGTCCATCCAATCCTGTATCCGAGCGATCTGCTCAGCGCTCAGACGCAAGCCCAGCTTGTTTCGACGCCAGACGACATCCTCGGCCGCGCGGGCATATTCCTTGTCCATAAGCCACTCCAACTCTCGCGCCGTCAGTGTGGCACCGAAGTCCTCACCCAAGTCTTGGGCGGATTTCGCATCCCCTAGAATGATCCTGGCCTCGGTGCCATAGGCGCGCACCAGACGTTCGGCCCAGTCGCGGTCCAGAAAGACAAAGTCAGCTTCCAACCCAGCCACCAGTTTTTGTACCCCGTCGACAGGAAAATCTCCGCCGGGCATAGCTACACCTGCCGTCCACGGGCCTGGCAGATCGGGGAAATGCTCGGCCACTTTTTCCAACGCGCTTTCGGCCAATCGGCGATAAGTTGTGATCTTGCCGCCGAATACGTTCAGCACCGGCGCTCCATCCTGCGCGTCTACTTTCAACGTGTAATCACGCGTGGCCGCAGTGGCGCTGCTGGCGCCGTCATCGTACAGGGGTCGGACGCCGGAATAGGTCCACACAATCTCATCACGGGTCACCGGCGTCTTGAAGTATTTAGTCGCAAACGCGCACAGATAATCCTGCTCCGCCTCGGTACAAACTGGGGGTTCTGAGGGGTTCGGATGATCCTGATCCGTCGTGCCGATCAGGGTGAAGTCACGCTCATACGGGATGGCGAAAATGATCCGTCCATCCTCGCCCTGAAAGAAATAGCACTTGTCGTGATCGAACAGCCTGCGGGTCACGATATGACTGCCCCGCACCAAACGGACACCCTCGCGTGAGTTAACGTGGATTTTCGACTGAATGATATCCCCAACCCAAGGGCCGCCCGCGTTGATCAGCATTCTGGCTTTGATGACGCGGGTCTCGTCGATGTCGCGGTCCCGGACCGTTACGTCCCACAGATCGTGAACTCGTTTCGCAGATAAAACTTCGGTGCGAACCATGATATTGGCCCCGCGCGCTTCGGCGTCGCGGGCGTTGAGAACGACCAGACGCGAATCCTCGATCCAGCAATCCGAATACTCATAGGCCGTTTCAAACTTGTCCTGCAGCGGCCGCCCCTCAGGTGCGGTTTTCAGGTCTAGGGACGCAGTACCCGGCAAGATTTTACGCCCGCCCAGATTATCATACAGAAACAACCCCAACCGGATCAGCCAAGCCGGGCGGCGCCCCTTCATCCATGGCATGACGGTGCTTAACAGGCGCGAGGTCGGGGTTTCGGAATCGAACCGCATGTCCGCGTGGTACGGCAACACAAACCGCATCGGCCAACTGATATGCGGCATCGCCCGCAGCAGGGTTTCGCGTTCGATCAGTGCCTCGCGGACAAGGCGGAATTCGAAATACTCCAGATACCGCAACCCGCCGTGAAACAGCTTGGTCGAGGCCGAAGACGTTGCCGAAGCCAGATCATTCATTTCGGCCAGTGTCACCGAAAGCCCACGCCCCGCTGCGTCGCGCGCAATGCCGCATCCGTTGATGCCGCCACCGATGATGAAAAGATCAGAGATCTGATCGTGTGACTGTTCCATATCTGGATGATTCCCGTTTGTGGAAAACGCGCGCTCATTAACCGCACAGGCCCGCGCTTCGTCAATGTTTGTTTTCGTTTATGTTCGTTTTGTCACATAAGTTGCGTTAAACCCACCAGCCGCCCAATAGTCTGTTGCAATTTTCCGAATACAGAACAAAAACGAACACAGCACAATTGGAGCTAACCGTGTCCCTTTCCTTTCGTCAGTCAGACATTCTGAACATCGCCAGACAGGATGGCCGCGTGATGGTCGAAGATCTGGCCCTGCGGTTTGACGTGACGGTTCAAACCATCCGTCGCGACCTTTCGGAACTGGCCGATATGGGAAAGCTGGACCGTGTGCATGGTGGCGCTGTCCTGCGCTCGGGCGTTTCGAACATCGGGTATGAGGACCGCCGCGCGCTGAACGCGGACGCCAAGGCGCGTATCGCGCAACTCTGTGCGCAAGATATCCCTGATGGCGCATCGGTGTTCCTGAACATCGGCACATCGACCGAGGCCGTTGCCCGGCAACTGCTGGACCACAAAGACCTGATGGTGGTGACGAACAACATGAACGTCGCCAATATTCTGGTCGACAATCCCAACTGTCAGATCGTCATGGCAGGTGGCGTGTTGCGCCGCTCGGACGGGGGATTGATCGGCAATCTGACAATTGCGACCATCGAACAGTTCAAGTTCGACTGTGCAATCATCGGGTGTTCAGCGCTGGATGCTGAAGGTGACCTGATGGATTTTGACTTTCAGGAAGTCCGGGTCAGCCAAACCATCATTGCCCAGGCCCGCCGCACCTGCCTTGTGGCCGACCAATCCAAGTTCCAACGCACGGCTCCCGCACGAATAGCCTCGTTATCCGAGGTAGACGTGTTCTATACCGACAACACGCCCCCCAACGGGCTGGCCAAAAAATGTTCTGATTGGCAAACCCTGTTAAAGCTGTCCACCTGATCCCAAGAAGCTCGCATTAAACGGGAAATTCTGACACGAGTTCTTGCCAGAACCGTATTCGCCTGACACAGTCTAACATATTGCAATCGGTGCACGGGAGGGGAGATCCGGGCCATGATAGCGGCTTTATTTGCGTTACTTACAGTCACAATGGGACTGAATTACTTTCAACGGACGACAGCCGCCAACGTGCTGTTCTTTTTCACGCTGGCGTTGAGTGTGTATTGGCTGAAATTCCACGCCACCAGCCAACTTACGATCCAATTGTGAGGAGGCTGCGATGACACCGGAACTTTCACGCACTCTTAACGCGTTTGGCATGCTGGCCGTCAGCCTGGTGTTGGTACTGGCCTATGTCTACCAGTTGACACTCTATGAACTGCCCTGCCCCTTGTGCCTATTGCAGAGGGTTGGGTTTGTGGCCGTAGGGGTTGGGTTGGGTCTGAACCTGCTCTACGGCGCGCGGCCGCAGCATTATGCCATTATGCTACTTGCAGCTCTGTTCGGCGGCAGCGTCGCCGTGCGCCAAATTCTGTTGCATATCGTACCGGGCACCGGTCACTATGGCTCGCCTGTATTGGGGCTGCACTATTACACCTGGTCCGCGATCTGCTTTTTCCTGATCCTGCTGGGCACAGCCGTTATGCTCTTATTTGATCGGCAATATGCCACGGACCCCCAGCAACCGCGTTTTGGTGGCAGCACTCTGGCCAAAAGCGCGTTTTTCATCATGCTTGGCCTGGCGGCACTGAATGCGGTTTCGACACTGCTGGAATGTGGGCCGGGAATTTGCGCAGACCCGCCCACCAGCTACAAATTGATTGACGAACTGGGCGCCGACGGCTGAGGATAGGATAACCTTCCCACAAAAGGGCGCGAGCATGGGACTATTGGGGCAGCCGCTGGGCTACTATGACTACCTGACTTTCGTGGCATTGATCCTGCTTCTCGGGGCAGTGATGGCGCTAATCCTGTTCATCATGGGGTTACCGGGGCGGATTGCAATCAAACGCAATCACCCCCATGCCGAAGCCGTCAAGATCATGGGATGGATGGGCTTTCTGGCCGTCGTGCCCTGGGTGCATGCATTTATGTGGGCCTTTCACGATGGCGTCACAGTCGACATTCGTCGAACACCTGACGATGAAAAGGATGCTATCCGAAAAGAAATCAAACGGTTGGGCGGAACAGTGAACGAAGAATACAGCGACCCGCTGGACCCTGACCAGACGCAGAAGAGCTAAGGCCAAAGGAAGTCACAAAATATGTTTGTCGCCCTCGGCATTACGCTGTTCTACATCATTTTCGTCTGGTTCATTTTCTTCAAAGCGAAGTTGCTGAAATTCAACATCACCTGGGGGGTCGTTTCCTTCTGGGTTGGCGCGCATCTGCTGTTGATTTTCCTTGTTGCGCTGCGCTTTTTCCAGCCGTTTTCCCTCGACAGTCATGTGGTTCGTTCGACCATCCAGATCGTGCCGCGTTTGACCGAGCCGACGATCCTGACCGAAGTGCTGGTCGAGCCGAATACCGAGGTAAAAAAGGGCGATCCCCTCTATCGCTTTGATGACACCGTATTCGCCTTGGAGGTTGAAGAGGCAACTGCTCAGCTGGTGGCTGCTGAACAGAATGCCAAAATCCTGGAACAAGACGTGATCGCAGCGTCCGAGGCCATCGAGCGCGCCAATGCGCAACTGGCCTATGCGCTGACACAACAAGCACGGTATCAAAACCTCGTGCCCGCAGGTGGCGCGCGGCAGGATGAATTGGATCGCTGGGACGAACAAGTCGCCGAAGATCAGGCACAGGTCAAAGAGGCCGAAGCCAATCTGGAAAAGGCGCAGCTGGCGTTGGATTCGCAGATCGACGGGGTGAATACCGGTATCCTTCAGGCGCAAGCTCAGTTGGATAAGGCCCAGTATTTCCTTGATAACACGACAATCTATGCGCCGGAAGACGGCATGATCGTCTCGCAACAGGCCCGCCCCGGTCTAGTGGTTGGCGATATCCGGTTGGGTGCAATTGCCAGTTTCGTGACCAAGGACAATCCGTACATTCTGGCCACCTATCGTCAGCAGAACTTGAAATTTGTCGAAGTTGGGCAAGAGGTAGAGGTCGCGCTGGACCTATATCCCGGCGAGATTCTGACCGGCAAGGTCGAGGCTATCTGGTGGGCCACACGTCAGGGTCAGTACCTGCCATCGGGCCGCCTACCCGGTTTCGAGTTTCCGAAACTGCCCGGGCGCATCGCGGTGCAGATGTCGGTCGACATTCCGGACGGTCACACCTTTCCCGCAGGGGGTCACGCGGCGGTGGCTATCTACACCGGTCAGGGCAAAAGTTTCGAATTCCTGCGGCGCATCAATATCCGTCTGTACTCCTTCGCCAACTTCATCCGACCACTGGATATCTGAGGATGCATGATATGACCCGGGCCAGACTTCACCGCAGACTGATCGGCACCGCCCTATGCGCGGCGCTGCTGGTTGGCTGTACGCCAGTTGGCCCTGATTTCGTGCGCCCGAACTCTCCGGTCGTAAAGGAGTGGATCGAGGTGAACAGCCCCAGCGTCGGACCCAGCGGTCTGACCTCGCGCAGCGCGCCGGTGGTCAAATGGTGGGAGACGTTCAATGACCCCACCTTGAATAAACTGGTGGCTGAGGCCTATGCCCAAAACCTTGACCTGCAGGTGGCCGGTGCACGCGTCCTGCAAGCCCGCGCTCAGCTAGGTATCGCGTTCGGAGAGCTGTATCCGCAATCGCAGGCCATCGGAGGCTCGATCGAGCGGCGGCAAATCAGCGACAACCTCGGGCCGATCGCGGATGTCAACCGGATCATCCCTTTGGATACTGAATTCTCGACATCACAGGTCGGGTTCGACGCGCAATGGGAACTGGACGTCTGGGGTCAGCAACGGCGCGGAGTTCAGGCGGCGCGGTCCAATCTGGCGCTGCAGGTGGCGAATTACGACGACGCGCTGGTGACACTGACCGGCGATGTCGCGGCCCTGTACGTGAATATCCGCGCGTTGCAGGAGTCTCTGGCGGTCGCACGCGAGAACATCCAACTGCAACAAGCCTCCGCTGATCTGACCCAACTGCGCTTTGACAACGGTGTGACGACAGAACTGGACGTGCAGGAATCCACTGCCCTGCTGAACAATACCAAGGCGCTGGTCCCCGAAATTGAAAGCGATCTGCAACAGGCCAAGAACGCGCTGGCTGTTTTGTTGGGGGCGACGCCGTCACGCATGACCAGCTTGCTGGGTAATTCGGGGCGCATCCCCTCGGCCCGGTCGAATGTTGCCGTGGGTGTTCCGGCCGAGTTGCTGCGTCGCCGCCCGGATGTGCGCGCAGCCGAACTGGCGGCGGCAACGCAATCAGCCCAGGTTGGCATCGCGATAGCCGATCTTTACCCGCAATTCATTCTGTCAGGGTCCATCGGATTGCAGGCTTCGGGCGGGCGAGATTTGTTTTCCGCGGCCAGCACAACCAGTTTGGCCAATGCGGGTGTGGTCTGGAATGTGCTGAACTACGGCCGGATCAAGAACAACGTCCGTGCGCAGGACGCGGCCTATCAGGCGCTGATCGCCAATTACCAGAACACTGTTCTGACCGCCTATTCCGAGGTGGAAAGCGCGATGGTCGCCTATGCCCAATCGCGCAAGCAGGTGGGTTTTTACGAAAACAGCGTCACCGCATCGCGCAAGGCCGCCCAGATCGCGGTGGACCAGTATCGTGACGGTATCGCTGACTATTCTCGCATCCTGAATACCCAAACCGCGTTGCTGCGGTCGCAAGCCAATCTGATCGAGGCGCGACAGCAGGTCTCAAGCAATCTTGTTGCCGTGTACAAGGGGCTGGGCGGCGGCTGGCAGATTCGCCAAAATCAGGAGTTCCTGCCTGAAACCGTGTTGGCCGAAATGGCCTATCGCACCGACTGGGGCGACCTGCTGCAACAAGACCCTACAGGCGCAAGCCTGAACTAGGCGCTATTTGGTTAATCCGCGCAGCCCGCCGGAAATCAGGATATTCACTTCATAAAGGATGCGCGGCGCTGCAAAACCGCCCGGGCTGGCCAGATAATTCGGGCTCCATTCCGGGTCGAACTTCTGCTTGAAGGACCGCAGCCCTTCGAAGTGATAAAACTGTTCGCCATGCTCATATACGAACCCACCGACACGGTTCCAGAACGAGGCCAGCTGCCGGTTCTCGATCCCCGAAAACGGCGCCGCTCCCAGCGAGAACCAGTGAAATCCCTGCTCTGCCCCCCATGACATCATCTCGGCAAACAGGGCATCCATAATGAAGTTCGAACCGTCGGGCTCGTACCGCATCAAGTCCAGCGACAGCTCTGATTTATGGCCACCCTGGAACAGATTGGCAAAGGCCACGATCTTGCCGGTGTCCCCATTTCGCAGCACGGCAAAGTCGAAATAGGACAGGTAGTCATCGTCGAACCCGCCAAGGGCAAATCCCTTTTCCTCACCTGCTTTTTGTTGGAGCCAATCATCCGAAATTTTGCGTAGCTCCGGCAGGACCGGGGTCAGTTCTTCCTTCGGAATGATTTCGAAAACATACCCTTCACGCTCAGCCCGGTTCTTGGCCTGCCGGAACCGTTTTCGGGATTTGCCATCCAGCGAAAAGTCTTTCAGAGGCACCCGCGCGACCTCACCGATTTTTAGGATGGATAGACCCAAGTCCAGAAAGGTCGGTAGGTATTTGGTCGAAACGCTATAGAACGCGCAAAGCTTGCCCTCGCGGTCGGCCATTTCGCGTAGTTGCCAGATCAGTTGCTGGCCAGCTTTTTCATCTCCAACCGGCTCACCCTTGGTGATAAGTGCATTGCCGGTGTCGGCATAGGCCAGAAACGCGGTTTCATCTGGCGCAATCAGGAACTGCTTGTCACCGGTCAAAGATATCTGTGCCTCGGTGTCTTCGCTTTCCAGCGCCAGACGTTCAACGGCAGATGGGATTTCCGTACGTACCGGTTCGGGTATCTCCCGCCCGAACAGAGAGTTCACGGCCACCACACCAAGAATGACAGCCACCACAAGGCTGGAGCGTAAGAACCGTGAGGCATCGCCGTTCCACGCGAATTCCCACCACAGGGCATTCTGGTATTCGACATGCGAATAGGCAAACAGCCCGATCCAGAAAATGACAGCCAACAGGGCCACGACGCTGACCAGCCATGGGATGTTCAGCCGGAAAATTGAAGCCCCACTGACGCGGTAGAACGCACCCTGGAACGTAGCCAGTACAGCGATAGACGCCAACATTCCAATCGCTTCATGCGTATCCAGCCCCTTGGTCAGCGAGGCAAAGAATCCCGCCACCATCAGTAACATCGCAACGATCCAGGCACGGTGGAGTTTACGGAACAGTCCGCGTGAGACCAGGATCAGCAAAACGCCCACGGCACTTCCTGCTAAATGCGACGCTTCGACAAATGACAAAGGTAGAAAATCCCTCAGAGCGCCCAAACTCCGACTGCTGGACGGCAAGGCCCCAGAGACCAACAGTATAATCCCTGCAACCGCGGTCACGCCTGCGGCCACCATAGGCACAATCGGTCGGATCGCGCGATAGACCCACGTGGCCGCACCACCGATATGGTGGCGATGCGTCAGTGCCGAGGCCACCGCAATCGACACGCTGGCAATAACAAAGGGCAGAAATGTGTAGACCAGCCGATACAGAAGCAAGGCAGCGATAACATCGGATCGGCCAGAGGCACCCAGACCTGCAATCAACGTCGCCTCAAACGCGCCGATGCCACCCGGTGCATGGCTGACAATACCAACGGCAATTGCCCCGATAAAGATCGTGAAAAAATAAGGGTAACCAACCCCAAGGTCATCGGGCATCAGAGTATACAACACCATCGAAGCGCCACACAGATCTCCGATCGCCGCCAATGTCAGCAAGCCTGCCAGTTTTCCGCCAGGTAGATTGAAGCCAAAACCGCCATAGGCCAGTTTGCGCCCGCCCCGCGCAAGCCAGAGGAACAGGGCCACCAGGGCGGCAAGCAGGCACAGTCCGATAATGGTCTCAGTGGTGTCGCTGATCGGCAGCACATTTGAAATCCCGTCCGGATGCAGGGTAAGCAGAATGCCAAGCAACAGCACCAGACCCGACCAGAACGCGATCCACGAGGTTGCAATGACCCCGGCAACCCGACTCAGGTCTAGCCCAAGCGAGGCATAGATGCGATACCGGATCGCCGTCCCGGTGATGTAGGAAAAACCAAGGCAGTTCGACACGGCATAGCCACTGGCCCCGGCCATGCCCGCTACGGTCAGAGGGACCTCGCCATCCGCTACGCTTTGCACGGCAAGCACGTCGTACATGGACAAAGAGAGAAAGCTAAAACAGGTCCAGCACAGGGCAATGAACAGCAGTTTCCAGGACGTGTTCGCCACATCCACCTGAACATCGGCCCATTTCACGTGTTGCGACAATTCGTGGAGCACGACTAACGCAATAAGCGTGACCAGTATCGGAACTGCAATTCTGACTGCGGGCTTTTCAAGGAACCCGGTGACCCGCTCGGCCAATCGTACGGCCCAAAGTTCTTTGTCAGTCTCCTGCGTGGTCATGGTTCCCCCCTGCTCTGAGGCACAGCAACGTTCTCGCGCGCGGATCGGCAACGTGGGGCAACCTTGGCACAATTTCCTTGAACGTCAAAGCACTACAAGGGATCAGACACGCCCCTTGCGCGTGGACAGCAGCAGATTGGTCTCGGACCGCGTTATCCCCTCCATCCGACGGATCTGAAACAGGACCTCATCCAGTTCGGCCAGAGTTTCGGTGCCGATCTCGGCAATCAGATCCCAACTGCCGTTTGTAGTATGCACGGCACGCACCTGACGCAGGGCCGCGATCCTGGCCATCGTCCGCTCGGTCCCGCGACCTTCGATCTCAAGCATCATCAGGCCCCGCACCGGGCTTTCAGCCACGTCCAACCGGGTGAGGACGGTAAAGCCCACAATCTCACCGGATTGCTTCAGGCGCTGCAGGCGGCTGCGCACAGTCGTGCGGGTGACGCCCAGCGTCTCGGCCAGCTCGGACAGCGAGGCTCGCGCATCCCGGTGCAGCGCATTGAGCAGCCGACTATCCAAATCGTCCATAGTTATTTCTCATTTCGTTTATTGAAGTTTCATTTTGAACATTTTGTCCTCTTTTCGCAAGCCACCCTGCCGACTTAAACAAACATATGGACAACAAACACGTTATACTGGTCGGTGTCCCAATGGACGCTGGCAAGCGCCGTCAGGGGTGCCGCATGGGACCAGACGCCTATCGGGTGGCCGGCTTGGATCAGGCTTTGGCCAATCTGGGACATCAGGTATCGGATATCGGCGATATCCAACCGGACGATACGGATGTGCCCGAAGACCTACACCTATTCGCCCTTCCGCAAGTCATCGGCTGGACCAAAGCGCTAAGCCGCACGGCGCAGAACACCGCGCCCAATGGGTTGCCGATCTTCATGGGCGGCGACCACGCCCTGTCGATGGGAACGGTTGCGGGGATGGCCGCCCATGCACAGCAGATCGGACGCCCACTGTTCGTCCTCTGGCTGGATGCTCATAGCGACTTTCACACCCCGGACAGCACCGGCAGCGGCAACCTGCATGGCACCCCGGTCGCTTACTTCACCGGCCAGACCGGTTTTGACGTCTTTCCACACGTGGCCGCCCCGGTTCCCACTGACCGCGTGGGCATGATCGGCCTGCGCTCGGTCGATCCTGCCGAACGCGCCCGACTGGAAAAGGATCACGCCATGCTTGCCGATATGCGCAGCATTGACGAACACGGGATCAAAGCCCCTCTGATTGCTTTCCTTGAACGGGTACGGGCGGCGAATGGCATCCTGCATGTCTCGCTGGATGTCGACTTTCTTGATCCCTCGATCGCCCCTGCCGTCGGCACCACCGTCCCCGGTGGCGCGACCGAACGCGAAGCGCATCTGGTGATGGAGTTGCTGCACGAAAGCGGCCTTGTCTGTTCGCTGGATCTGGTCGAGCTGAACCCATTTCTGGACGAACGCGGCCGTACCGCGAAACTGATGGTCGATCTGGCAGCTTCTTTGCTGGGCCGCCGCATCTTTGATCGCCCCACCCGGAGCTTCTGATGCACTCACTGCAAGCCCCACCCGCCGTCGTGATGATCCGGCCCCACGCGTTTGCCTCGAACCCTGAAACACGCGACGATAATGCGTTCCAGACTTTGGCCAACCGTTCGGCAGCAGCTACGTCTACCCAAGCGCGCGTCGAACATGACCAAGCGGTCGCGTTGCTGCGCGATGCGGGTGTAAAAGTTCACGTCTTTGACGACCACGGGGACCTCAATACGCCCGACAGTGTGTTCCCGAACAACTGGTTCTCAACTCATCCCGGCGGACATGTGGCAATCTATCCGATGTTCGTTCCATCCCGCAGGCGTGAACGACGCGCGGACGTCATTGAGATGCTGAAACAGGAATACCGTGTTCAGGACGTGATCGACTATTCCGGGCTTGAGCAGGACAAGCTGGCGCTGGAAGGCACCGGAGCAATGGTTCTAGACCACGTTGGCCGCGTCGCTTACACGGTCAAGTCCAACCGCGCCGATCCCGTTTTGTTGGAGCGTTTCTGCACTCATTTCAACTATGAGCCTATCGTGTTCGAAGCACATGATGCCGAAGGGCGCGATGTCTATCACACCAATGTTCTGATGGGCATCGGCGGCGAGTACGCGCTGATCTGTCTGGACATGATCACCGATCCGGAACGACGCGCGACCGTAAAAGCCCGGTTGGAAGAATCCGGTCGCACGGTCATCGACCTGACCCACGAACAGATCGCAGAATTTGCAGGCAACGCCATCGAACTCAGCGGTCGAGATGGTCTGGTTTTGGCGCTGTCAAGCCGGGCGCTTGCCGCTCTGACTGCGGACCAAATCGCGATAATCGAAGCCAGCGCGACACCGCTGCCGCTTTCGGTTCCCACAATTGAAACTGCCGGTGGATCCGTGCGCTGTATGATTGCAGGCATCCACCTGTCCCGTCGATAGGAGCCCCAAATGCAACCATCTGAAAAGGCGCTTGTTCCCTTTGTATCCGTCGACAACATGATGCGTCTTGTGCATCACGTCGGTCTTGAGAAGATGATCACCCAGATCGCAGCCCAGATTGAAGCTGATTTCAAACGGTGGGAGAGCTTTGACAAAACCCCGCGCATCCCGGCCCATTCCCCGCATGGCGTGATCGAGTTGATGCCCACATCGGACGGAGAGGCCTACGGGTTCAAATACGTCAACGGCCACCCCAAGAACACCTCCGAAGGGTTACAGACCGTGACCGCTTTCGGCCTATTAGCTGACGTCTACACTGGCTACCCCACCCTGCTAACCGAGATGACGATGCTGACCGCGCTGCGCACAGCAGCGACCTCGGCCCTTGTGGGCAGCTACCTTGCGCCGAAGTCTTCATCGGTCATGGCCATGATCGGCAACGGTGCTCAGTCGGAATTCCAATGTCTGGCTTTCAAGGCCATGTGCGGGATTGATACGGTTCGTTTGTACGACACCGATCCGAATGCCACCAAGAAATGTGCCGCGAACCTTCAAGGCAAAGGTTTGACAGTGGTGCCCTGCAAAACCGCCGAAGAGGCTATCGAAGGCGCGCATATCATCACCACCTGCACGGCGGACAAGAAATACGCCACGATTCTGACCGACAACATGGTCGGCCCCGGTGTACACATCAATGCAATCGGCGGGGATTGCCCCGGAAAGACCGAATTGCATCGTGATATCCTGCTGCGCTCGGAAATCTTCGTGGAATACCCCGAGCAAACCCGGATCGAAGGTGAGATTCAGGCATTGGACGACACCCACCCAGTGACCGAGATCTGGCAGGTTATGACCGGTCAAGCCAAAGGTCGCAGCGATGATCGTCAAATCACCCTGTTCGACAGCGTAGGCTTCGCGATCGAGGATTTCTCGGCCCTGCGCTATATCAAATCCGCAATTGAGGGCACTGATTTCTTTGAACCCTTGGACATGTTGGCCGATCCTGACGATCCGCGGGACCTGTTTGGGATGCTGATGCGGGCAAGCTAAAGAACCCGCAAATGGCATTACCTCGCCCCCGGCTCAAAACCGGGGGCTTTTTCTATCCGGCCAAAGACGGCAGGTAGAGCACTATACTTGGGAACGCCACAAGCAGAGCGATTGTAACGCCGTCAGCAATGAAGAACGGGGTCACACCTTTGAACACGTCTTGAACGCTCAGGTCCGGGCGCACACCCGCGACCACGAAACAATTCAGACCGATGGGCGGTGTGATCAGGCAGAATTCAGCCATTTTCACGACGAGAATTCCGAACCAGATCGCGCACATCGGACCCGACATGCCAAAGGCGCTTTCTGCGGCGCTGACGGTTTCGCCTCCATTCAGTGCCATGACGGCCGGATACACAACTGGAAGCGTCAGCAGCAGCATCCCGATGGCGTCCATGAACATGCCCAGGACCGCATAGGCCAGCAGGATGCAAATCAGGATCAGCATCGGTGACATCTCAAGCGAGGTGATCCAGTCCGAAAATGCGCCCGGCAAGTCAGCAAAACCAAGGAACCGTACGTAAATCAGTACGCCCCAGATAATCGTGAAGATCATCGCGGTCAGTTTGGCGGTTTCAAGCAGCGCGGATTTCAGCTCAGTCCAGCGCATGCCGTGAAACAGGGCGAAGCAGAAGACGATGAAAGCCCCGATTGCACCACCTTCGGTCGGTGTACCCCAGGCTTTTTCCCCGAACGGATTGTAGACAAAGCAGATGATGATCAGGATCACGGCCACAATCGGGAAAGCACCGGGCAACGAGGCAAAACGCTGTTTCCACGTAAAGCCGGTGACCGGAGGTCCAACGGTTTTGAAAACCACCGCGATGCCCACAATCAGCAGGCCATAGATGACCGCCGAAAATGCACCCGGGATGAACCCGGCCAGTAGCAGTTTGCCCACGTCCTGTTCAACGATGATGGCATAGATCACAAGAATGGCCGACGGCGGGATCAGTGAGGCCAGCGTGCCCCCGGCAGCGACGACGCCGGCGGCGAATTGTTTGTTATAGCCAACCTTCAGCATCTCGGGGATGGCGATGCGGGCGAATACGGCGGAAGTGGCCACCGACGCGCCCGAAACGGCGGCGAACCCGGCCGTGGCGAACACGGTCGAGACCGCCAAGCCACCCGGCACCCACGCCACCCAGCGTTTAGCTGCCTCGAACAAGGCCTTGGTCAGACCCGCGTAATAGGCGAGATATCCGATCAGGATAAAGGTCGGGATCAGGCTGAGCGTATGGGCAGCCACTTTGGAATGCGGCACCTGCCCGGCCGTTTTGACGGCCACCGTCAGGGCTTTGCCAAACCGGTCGGGGTCGTATCCGAACTTGGCCCAGAAAATCCAGACCAGCCCGACCAACCCGGCAAGTCCCGCAGCGAAGGCGACCCGCATGCCCGTGACGACCAAAACCAGCAGGCCACCTGTCACCCACAGACCAATATCTATCGTGTCCATGCGCTAGTCCTGCCCTTCGAATTGCTCGGCCTCAGCAGCGGCCTGCGCTGCTGCATCCTGGATTAACGGCACGGCCACAGGGTGTTCGAGCCCCAGCACAAAAGCACGCCCATATCCCCAGACCTGCAACACCAGCCGTGCGCACAGAACCGAAAACGCCACCGGTGCCAGCAGCTTGGCAGGCCAAAGCGGGATGCCGATGTCAATGGAACTGTCGCGGCTCCATAGCGGTGCGCCAAAATCGAACGAGCGGTCGAAATGAGACCAGCTACCCCAGACCAGTGCCAGCATCAGCACTAGGATCAGAACCACTGAAACAAGCTCGAACAGCCACAGCGCCCGCCCGTGTAGGCGCGCGATCATGATATCCATGCGGATATGTCCACCATCGCGCTGAACATATGAAATACCAAGGAAGGCAATCAGCGGCATGGCCTGTTCAATCCAGTCCACATAGCCGGGCAACGGTGCGTTTATCGCGTTACGGCCACTGACCGAAACTACAGCCAGCACCATCAAGCCAAAAACGGCCAGCCCGCTGATCAATGCCAGAAACTGCTCTAACCTCAAAAGATGGCGGTCCAGCCGACTGAGACGGCTGCCGTCTTCAAGCACCGTGGCCTGTCCTGCCATTCCGGTGGTCCCCTGTATTATGATTAGTGTCCGGGCGCCCGGTCAGGCACCCGGATCGGGCGATCAGTTGCCGCCGCGCTGTTGTTGAAGTGTTGCCTGGACCAGATCATACAGGTCCTGCGCAGGAAGACCCTGGGCCGACATGTCGGCAATCCACTGTTCGCGGATCGGATCGGCTGCCTTAGCGCGGAACTCTTCAAGAACGGTATCGTCTATCTCGACCTTTTCGACGCCCTTCTCGGACAGAACGCTATCCCACTGTTCCAGCAGGCCGCCATAGTTCGCAAGGTAATGGTCAATCGCCTCGTCAATCGAACTGTTCAGCGCCTCTTTGTGTTCGGCAGGCAGCGCTTCATAGGCTTCGATATTCACCACCACCGGGCAGTTGACGGTGCCCGGGTTCAGGTTCGCGGTCCACCAGTCGGCCTCATTGATGGTGCCAAAGGACAGGTGAGCGTGCTGGGCAAAGGCGACCGTATCGACCACACCCGATTCCATTGCGTTGAACGCTTCGGTAGCCGGGACCGAGGTCGGCACACCGCCGACAGCTTCAAAGGCCTGCCCTAATCCACCAGTCGCGCGCACGCGCATACCGTCGAAATCAGCCAATTCGTCGCGTGGGTCACCAGTACCAACCAGATTGTACTGCGGCATAGGCGACGTCATGATGATTCGCGCGTTCCATTGTGCCATCTCATCCTTGACGGCCGGGTGATCGTAGACCGCGTGGCTTACGGCCACTTCTTCGTCCAGATTGTTCACACCCAGGAACGGCAGCTCAAGCACGGTGATCGCGCGGTTCTTGTCGCGGTGGTATCCGGCGCAGAACTGGGCCATCTCAAAAGCGCCGATCTCAATCCCGTCCAGGTTTTCCTTTGGCTTCGACAGGCCACCATAACTGACATTGATAGTGAACTCGCCACCTGTCTTTTCGCTAACCAGTTCAGCCAGTTTTTCAACATGTTCAGTAAAGGCGCGCCGCTTGCCCCAAACCGAGGCACTCCATTCGGTTGCCGCAGCCTCTGAAACGAATGCAACACCCAAGGCGGCGACGGCCGCGCCGCTCAACATCTTTTTCATCATGATTTCTCCCTTTGTTGCGCTTCTTGTCCAAGCGCTTGCGGTCAAAGCTAGCGCCAACATCGGATTGTGCCAACCCCGGACAAGCCCACCAGAGAGCCACAGACAGCGCTAACAACCCAAAGGTGATTCTGAATTGCAGAAAAATGCAGGCGGTGGCTGGTTAGACAGCGGTAAATTCTGTGACATCTACAAGATTGTTTTTTATTAATTTTTTTAGTCATTGTTGTTTTCTTTTACAATTACCCCTTAGTTGATCAAATTTCTTTACAAACAAATCCAAAGAAATCGGTAATTTATTTCATTGTTTTCAGTTCCGCTTATTATTCCCCATGGGGAGGAAACGGGTCGACATCGCCCGTTCCGCGGGCAAGATTCGGCCCAGTGAAATGAAGTCCAGAGGGAGGAGCCTCAGAATGACAACCGCTGCCCAGGCAGATGCCAAAGTATATCCGCCATCCGCAGAAACCGTTGCCCGCGCCCATATTGATGCCGACGCATATACCCAGATGTATAAGGCGTCGATCGAAGACCCCATTGCGTTCTGGGATGATCAGGGCAAACGAGTCGATTGGATTAAGCCCTACACTCAGGTGAAAGATGTCAGCTATGATTTCGGTTCTGTCGGTATCAAATGGTATGCTGACGGTACATTAAATGTGTCTGCCAATTGCTTGGATCGCCATCTGAAAACACGCGGCGACCAGACCGCGATCATCTGGGAACCGGATGATCCAAACGACGAAGCTCAACACATATCCTATGCCGAGCTGCACCGCCGGACCTGCAGAATGGCCAATATTCTGGAATCCATGGGTGTGCGTAAGGGGGATCGCGTTGTCATCTATATGCCAATGATCCCCGAGGCCGCCTATGCCATGCTGGCCTGTGCCCGTATTGGGGCGATCCATTCCATCGTGTTCGCAGGCTTCTCGCCCGACGCGCTGGCGGCTCGAGTCAACGGCTGTGACGCCAAGGTAGTGATCACCGCAGACGAAGCGCCCCGCGGTGGCCGCAAAACACCGCTGAAATCCAACGCCGATGCGGCGTTGCTGCACTGCAAGGACACGGTGAAATGCCTTGTCGTCAAGCGTACCGGTGGTCAGACCACATGGATCGTTGGGCGCGACTATGACTATAACGAAATGGCGCTTGAGGCGGATGACTATTGCGCACCGGCCGAGATGAATGCCGAAGATCCGCTGTTCATTCTCTATACCTCCGGCTCAACCGGTCAGCCCAAAGGCGTGGTGCATACCACGGGCGGATATCTGGTTTACGCGTCAATGACCCACCAGATCAGCTTCGACTATCATGATGGTGACGTGTACTGGTGCACCGCGGATGTGGGTTGGGTCACGGGTCACAGCTATATCGTCTATGGTCCGCTGGCCAATGGCGCGACAACTCTGATGTTCGAGGGCGTGCCGACCTATCCGGATGCCAGCCGTTTCTGGCAGGTCTGCGAAAAGCATAAAGTCAACCAGTTCTACACCGCTCCGACAGCGATCCGGGCTCTGATGGGTCAGGGCAAAGAGTTTGTCGAAAAGTGCGATCTGAGCGACCTCAAGGTGCTGGGCACCGTGGGCGAGCCGATCAACCCCGAAGCCTGGAACTGGTACAACGAGGTTGTCGGCGGTGGCCGCTGCCCCATCGTTGACACCTGGTGGCAGACCGAGACCGGCGGTCACCTGATGACCCCTCTGCCCGGCGCGCATGCGATGAAACCCGGCTCGGCGATGAAGCCGTTCTTTGGGATCGAACCGGTGGTTCTGGACCCGCAATCGGGTGTCGAGATCGAAGGCAACGGCGTCGAGGGCGTTCTGTGCATCAAGGACAGCTGGCCCGGGCAGATGCGCACCGTTTGGGGCGATCATGAACGGTTCGAAAAGACCTATTTCTCGGATTACAAAGGGTACTACTTCACCGGTGATGGATGCCGCCGCGACGAAGATGGTGATTACTGGATCACCGGCCGCGTTGACGATGTGATCAACGTCTCAGGCCACCGGATGGGAACGGCCGAGGTGGAAAGCGCACTGGTTGCCCACGCCGCTGTGGCCGAGGCCGCTGTGGTCGGGTATCCCCATGATATCAAAGGACAAGGTATCTATTGCTACGTCACTTTGATGAATGATCGTGAGCCTTCGGATGATCTGCTGAAAGAACTGCGCAGCTGGGTCCGGACCGAGATTGGCCCTATTGCATCCCCGGATGTGATCCAGTGGGCGCCCGGCCTGCCCAAGACCCGTTCAGGCAAGATCATGCGCCGTATCCTGCGCAAGATCGCCGAGAACGACTTTGGCTCGTTGGGTGACACTTCGACTCTGGCCGATCCGTCGGTGGTCGAAGACCTGATCGAAAACCGCGCAAGCAAGTGAGGATGTAATGGACGCTGCCACGACCACAACTCCCGCTGTTCTGATCCTTCTCGGCCCTCCGGGCGCCGGGAAGGGCACACAGGCGCGGATGCTCGAAGACAAGTTCGGGCTAGTGCAACTCAGCACCGGTGACTTGTTGCGCGACGCCGTAGCCGCCGGGACCCAGGCGGGCCAAGCGGCCAAGGCCGTGATGGAAGCTGGCGATCTGGTCAGCGACGAGATCGTCATCGCCATCCTGCGCGACCGTATGGCCCAGCCGGACTGCGCCAAGGGCGTCATCCTGGATGGCTTCCCTCGTACCACGGTTCAGGCGCAGGCATTAGACAACCTGCTGGATTCGGCGGATCAAAAGATCAACGCCGCGATCAGCCTCGAGGTTGAGGACGCGGAAATGGTGATCCGTATCTCGGGCCGCTACACCTGCGCCGGTTGCGGCGAAGGGTTCCACGACACGTTCAAACAGCCTGCGGTCGAGGGCAAATGCGACAAATGCGGTCACACCGAATTCAAGCGCCGCGCGGATGACAATGCGGAGACCGTCGCCTCGCGACTGGTTGCGTACCACGCGCAGACCGCGCCGCTGATCAGCTATTACCAAGGCCATGGCGTTCTGAAAGGCCTGAATGCCATGGGCAATATCGAAGACATCGCAGGCAATCTCGAAGGGATCGTCCGCGACGCGATGAACTAAGGGAATACGACCCGCCCTCAACAAGGGCCGAATTCCTAAAAGAAAGCTTCAAAGGACCCGCCCTGGCGGACCAGAGAAGTCTTGCCTGATGCCATGCGGGTATTCGGCATATCGAAAAGCGGTCCCGCGCGCTGGAGGATTTGGACAACGGGCCGCCCTAGGAGGAAGCAAGGAGGAACCCGCAATGGCGGATCAATCAACAAACTCCGCGCAGGTTGCCGAAGCCGACAAGGGCTATTGGCAGGCCAATCTGCGTCTCATCTACATCAGCCTCGTGATCTGGGCGCTGGTGTCCTTTGGATTTGGCATCCTGCTGCGTCCATTGCTGTCTGGTATCGCCGTTGGCGGCACCGATCTGGGCTTTTGGTTCGCTCAGCAGGGATCAATCCTGGTCTTTTTGGTGCTGATCTTCAACTACGCCTGGCGCATGAACAAGCTGGACGCCGAATACGGCGTGGATGAGGAGTAAGCGGAATGGACCAGTTTACCATCAACCTGCTCTTTGTCGGCGCGTCATTTGCGCTGTACATCGGCATCGCGATCTGGGCCCGTGCAGGTTCCACATCGGAATTCTACGCCGCCGGTCGCGGCATTCACCCTGTCACCAACGGCATGGCAACAGCGGCAGACTGGATGTCTGCGGCCTCGTTCATCTCGATGGCGGGCCTGATCGCCTTTACCGGCTATGACAATTCGACCTTCCTGATGGGTTGGACCGGTGGCTACGTGCTGCTGGCGCTGCTGCTTGCGCCTTATCTTCGTAAGTTCGGCAAATACACTGTGTCGGAGTTCATCGGTGATCGCTTTTACAGCCAAACGGCACGTATCGTCGCGGTGATCTGCTTGATCGTAGCGTCAGTGACCTACGTGATCGGTCAGATGACCGGTGTCGGCGTTGCCTTTGGCCGCTTCCTCGAAGTGTCAAACACCACCGGGCTTTTGATTGGTGCAGGCGTTGTGTTCGCCTACGCGGTGTTTGGTGGGATGAAGGGCGTGACCTATACACAGGTCGCTCAGTACTGCGTGCTGATCACCGCCTATACGATCCCAGCCATCTTTATCTCGCTGCAGCTGACCGGCACCCCTGTTCCGGCCTTGGGCCTGTTTGGTGACACCGCCAGTGGCGAGCCCCTGCTGACCAAGCTGGACGCAATCGTGACCGAGCTGGGCTTTAACGACTACACTGCCCACCACTCGGATACGTTGAACATGGTGCTGTTCACGCTGTCGCTGATGATCGGTACCGCCGGTTTGCCGCACGTGATCATGCGCTTCTTCACCGTGCCGAAAGTGTCTGACGCACGTTGGTCGGCTGGCTGGGCGCTGGTGTTCATCGCGCTGCTGTACCTGACCGCCCCTGCGGTTGGCGCAATGGCTCGTCTGAACATCACGGACATGATGTGGCCCAATGGCGGCATCAATGGCGGTGCTGTTTCAGTCGAAGATATCGACAATGATCCGCGTTACGACTGGATGCAAACGTGGCAGAAAACCGGTCTGCTGGATTGGGAAGACAAGAACGGCGACGGCAAGATCCAGTACTACAACGATCAAAACGCTGACATGCAGGCACTGGCCGAGGAAAAAGGCTGGGTTGGTAACGAGTTGACCAAGTTCAACCGTGACATCCTGGTTCTGGCCAACCCCGAGATCGCCAACCTGCCGGGTTGGGTCATCGGTCTGGTCGCTGCCGGTGGTCTTGCGGCTGCTCTGTCGACCGCTGCGGGCCTGTTGCTGGCGATCTCGTCTGCTGTGTCCCACGACCTTGTGAAAGGTGCGATTAACCCGCAGATCTCTGAAAAGGGTGAACTGTTGGCGGCACGGATTGCAATGGCTGTAGCCATCGTTGTTGCAACCTATTTGGGCCTGAACCCACCGGGCTTTGCAGCGCAAACTGTGGCCTTGGCCTTTGGTCTGGCGGCAGCCTCGATCTTCCCGGCGCTGATGATGGGGATCTTCTCGACCCGCATCAACAACACCGGCGCGGTTGCTGGCATGCTGGCTGGTCTGACCGTAACACTGGTCTACATCTTCCTGCATAAGGGCTGGCTGTTCATTCCGGGCACCAACTCGTTCACCGATGCTGATCCGTTGCTTGGTCCGATTAAATCGACGTCGTTCGGTGCAATCGGTGCGATGATCAACTTCGGCGTGGCCTATGTTGTTGCTGGCATGACCAAAGAGACTCCGCCGGAGATCGTGGAACTGGTCGAAAGCGTGCGTATCCCCCGTGGCGCAGGCGCAGCTCAGAATAAATGAGCATGATGCGGTATATGGTTAACTTCCATGTGCCGCGTTTTTCGACCCACTGTTCCCGCCCGGCATAACACCGGGCGGGATTTTTCAACCAGAAACTCAGGACTGACTGATGCCCCTGTCCCATGACCAGATCACCCGGTTTCTGAAATCCGTACACCCTTATGACGCGCTGCCGCTTGACACACTTGACGAGTTGGCCAAACAAATCGAGGTATTGGAGGTCGACGAAGGGTTGCCTGTGTACGAGCTGGGCAACACACTGCCCGGCATCTTTGTGATCTACGAAGGACAGGTTGAAATCACAGATGAGAACGGCGCTGTCGTTTCGCATCTGGGACTGCGAAATTCCTTTGGCGAACGCGGCCTGCTGAAAGATGGCAAAGCCGCGACCCATGCGCACGCACATACACCATCCGTACTGATGGTTCTGCCCCCGAATGTGGTGCGCGGGTTGATCGACGGGCATGATGTCGTCGCCAATTTCTTCAACCGCACGCGGGGTGAGCGGACCGGTCCGCAAAGTCTGGCCACCAGCGCGATTGACGTTTTGATGGCCCACATCCCGGCCACCTGCCCCTCTGCGCTGCCAGTTCGCGAGGCTGCGCAGATAATGCGTGATCGTCACATCTCATCGCTTTGCGTGACCGAAGGCGACAGGCTGCTGGGCATTGCGACACTGCGCGATATATCTGGAAAATACGTAGCGGAAAACATGCCTGCGGCCACGCCAGTTTCGGCGATCATGACGCCTGATCCAATCACGCTTTCACCTTCGGACATCGGCTCGGACGTGCTGCACGTAATGATGGAGCGCGGTATCGGTCATATCCCGATCTGCGAAGGCGGCAAGTTGGTCGGTATCGTCACTCAAACCGACCTGACCCATTATCAGGCCGTAAACTCTGCCGAGCTGGTTCGGCGGATTGCTCATGCCCACTCTGCGGCAGAAATGGCGTTGATCACGGCGGAAATCCCGCAACTGCTGGTGCAACTTGTAGCCGGTGGTAACCGGCATGAAATCGTTACTCGCCTGATAACCGACATCGCCGATACAGCGACGCGCCGTCTGTTGACGCTGGCTGAAAAGAAACTGGGGCCGCCGCCCGTGCCCTATCTGTGGCTGGCCTGCGGGTCGCAAGGGCGGCAGGAACAGACTGGCGTGTCGGACCAAGACAATTGCCTGATGCTGGATGACAGTGTGTCTGGCGACGACATGGCGTATTTCACTGAGCTGGCGAAATATGTCTCGGACGGTCTGGATACCTGCGGATACTTCTTTTGTCCGGGCGACATGATGGCGACCAATCCGCGCTGGTGTCAGCCGGTGCGAGTGTGGCGGGATTATTTCAACGGCTGGATTGCCAAACCGAACCCCGAGGCGCAGATGCTGGCCTCGGTCATGTTCGACCTACGCCCAATCGGTGGCGCGTTTGACTTGTTCGAGGACCTGCAGGCCGACACGCTGGCTGCGGCAGAGGCAAATTCGATCTTCGTGGCACATATGATTTCCAACTCGTTAAAGCACACGCCCCCGCTAGGCCTTTTGCGGGGCATTGCCACCATCCGCTCGGGCGAGCATCGCAACACTCTGGACCTGAAGCACAACGGCGTTGTGCCAGTGGTTGATCTGGCCCGCGTCTACAGCCTGCAGGGTCAGTTGCCCGAGGCCAACACACGTGCTCGCCTAAAGGCGGCCGAAGCCGCCGAGGTGCTCAGCCCCTCGGGCGCGCGGGATATTTTGGACGCTTATGACCTGATCGCGGAAACGCGGCTGGAGCATCAGGTGAGGCTAGTCAAATCCGGCAAAAAACCTGACAACTATCTTCCACCATCAACTCTGTCGGATTTTGAGCGAAGTCATCTGCGCGACGCTTTTGTTGTTATAAAAACACTGCAGTCGGCGGTGGGTCATGGCAAAGGTATGCTGAGCTAGGCAAACCCAAAACCGGGCGCAAACGCCTGAAACCTGGAGAAGTACATGTTTCTGGAACTGATCGGCACAATCTTTGCAGGTATCGCCTTTGCGGGTGTGGTGATGGTGGTGAACAAACTGACAGGTGGCCGACTGCCCCGCTGGGCGGCTCCGGTTGCGGCAGGGTTGGGCATGATCACCATGACCATCGTCAGCGAATATTCCTGGTACGACCGAACCACTGAGACGTTGCCTGATGAGATGAAGATCGTGCAAGAGGTCGAAAGTCGGGCCTTCTATCGCCCGTGGACTTACGCAGTTCCTTTCGTCAATCGCTTTGCTGCAATCGACACCGCATCGGTTCGTACCAACGAACAAGTTCCCGAACAGCGCCTAGTGGACCTTTACTTCTTTGGCCGCTGGGCGCCGATCTCGAAATTGCCGGTGGCGGTCGACTGTGCCACCAACAGCCGCGCCAGCCTTGCCGACGGCGCCGAGTTCGGTGACGACGGTCAGCTGCTGAACGCTGACTGGCTAACTGTCACCGTCGATGATCCAATCGTCGAGGCCACTTGCGGAGTGTAACATGCTGACCCGGCTAAGCCTGCGCGTACGTATCTTTCTGTTCTTCTGTCTGATGGCAGTGGGCGCACTGGCCGTCAGCTCTGTAGCATTATGGGTAAGCTATCTGCGGGTCGCTGATCCCGCCTTGGCAAGCGCTTTCATTCTGGCTGAAATCCTTATGGGCTTTGGTTTCATTGCGCTGATCATCGCTGTCTGGCTGTTGTTTGACGACAATGTCGCCAAGCCAATTGAACGCCTGTCGGCGCAACTGCGCGCCCGGGCACATGCGGGGGTCAGCACGGATATGGACATGCAGGCCGCGCGTTATCTGGGCGATCTGGCCCCGGCGGCTGCTGGGTTGGCGGAACAACTGTCAGGCAAGACCATGAATGTAGCTCAAGCAGTGGCAGCAGAGACCGCCCATCTGGCCGCTGAAAAGCAAAGGCTCACGGCCCTACTGACCGAGATTCCGGTGGCGATGGTTTTGGCGAGCCCCACCCACAAGATCGTGCTATATGACGGGCAGGCCGCCGGAGTGCTGGCGCAGATCGCCCATCCCCGTCTGAATGCTTCGCTTTTCGAATACCTGCAATCCATGCCGCTGCAAGCCGCCTATGAAAAACTGTCGAAATCCGGACTCGAAGTTGATTGCACCCTGACCAGCATCGACGGCACGCAAACCTATACTGCCCGGATGAAGCCACTGGGCGACGCGCCCGGTTACCTGCTGATCTTTGACGATAGCGCTGCCAATATCGCGCCTGAGGCTGCGCGCCCGCTGGTTTACGACTTTGACCTGATGAACAGCGCGGTCACGGGCGCGTTCGAATCCCTCGCCTTACGGGACCTGTGTTTTGTGGTATTTGACACTGAAACCACCGGCCTGCTGCCGCACAAGGACGAAATCGTTCAGATCGGCGCGGTGCGGGTCGTGAATGGCCGCATCATTCAGGGCGAGCGGCTAGATATTCTGGTCGATCCGGGCATACCGATCCCATCGGCCTCGACCAAGGTGCACAAGATCAGCGACCACATGGTTCAGGGCGCGCCGGATATTGCGTCGGCGGGGCGCACGCTTCACCAATTCGCTAGGGATGCGGTGATCGTCGCCCATAACGCGCCCTTCGACATGGCCTTTCTGCGACGTCACGCCAAACGCATGGCCGTCGACTGGGATCATCCCATCCTCGACACCGTTCTGTTGTCCGCCGTCCTGTTCGGAGCCAGTGACAAGCACACGCTCGATGCGCTGTGCGACCGGTTAGAGATCACCATCCCTCAGGACTTGCGCCACACTGCCCTTGGCGATGCGGTTGTCACTGCGCAGGCGTTGGTCAAGATGCTGCCGATGCTGCATGCCCGCGGCATGACAACCTTTGGTGCCGTTATAGAGGCGACCCGCCAGCATGGCCGCCTGTTAGAAGATCTGAACTGAACGTCAAATTATTCGGTCAAGATTCAGCTTTTCATGGACAATTCCGGCAGAGCGTGTCACCTGATGCGCGGCCACTGCACGAGCGGACAATGACTAAGAAATCCTTCGCCCCCACCCCAGACCAAAGCACCGCTTTTCGCGAGGCGCTGGGGTGTTTCGGTACGGGCGTCACCGTTGTCACTACGAACACCGAAAAAGGGCCACGTGCGATTACGGTCAATTCGTTCTCATCGGTCTCGCTGGACCCGCCGCTGGTGCTGTGGTGCTTGGCCAAGGATTCGTACCGGTTCAATTCCTTCAACGCCTGCCAACACTATTCCATTCACGTGATGGCGCAGGAACAGCAGGACCAGGCGCTGCGGTTTGCGCGTGACGGGCTGGATTTCTCGCACGCGGAATGGGGCACGGATCACAAAGGCCGCCCGCAACTGAACGATTGTCTCGCCCGGTTTGATTGCCAACTGCATGCCAAGCACGAGGCGGGGGATCATCTGATACTAATTGGCGAGGTCGAACAGGTGATGTACCGCACCGGTCAGGGCCTGATCTTCAAACGCGGTCAGTTCGGCGGGTTTGCAGACTTGCTGTAACCCTTATTCATCAAGTGAACCGTGAACAGCTAGCGCCTCAAGCTGTGTTTCCTGTGGTGTGATGATGCGAAACGCCTCGTGTACGCCCGTCTCGGACAATTCGCGCGCGACCGTCAGCAGAGTATTCGGCGCATGTTCTTCGCAAAGATCACTCATATGGGCGATTTCGACCTGCGCAACGCCCATGGCGGCCTCAACTGACGGAGCGCCGTAGAATTGCACAAAATGTTCGGCCAGAGCTTGCGTGATCTGGTCCAACTCAGCCTGCTCGACCTGCGTCACGGCGACAAATGTAACGCGCCCATAGGTTTCGACACCCAACCATCCGTTTGAAAACGCCTGCCGCGCCTTGCCTTCCAGATCGGCCTCACCCCAGTTCGAAAACTCAAACCCGCCCGAGATACACCACTCACCAGTCCGGGCCGGTGAATGAAACACGTTCATATCGCTTTCATCAAAATGGATCGCACGGGCCAGTTTCATCAAGGGTTCTCCAACAGTTCGGTTAGCGGGCGCAATTGGGTCTCTGAGCCGTTACGGATCAGCATCCCGAACCGCTCATCCGTGCCCAGAAACACACCCGCTTCTCCGTAGGGCTCACCGACGCCGCGCAGCAGCCCCAACCATTCGCCATGCAACGGGGCGTTGCCGTCCTCTTGCCAGCGATTGAGCCAAGTCAGCATGTGCCGCGACCAGCTTTCAACCAGTTGCACAGCCGAGACATCGGCGCAGCCTTCGTCGTACAGCGCGGTAACATCCGGCGTTTTTCCCGGATCATCCACGGTTTGCAGCAGCGCCAGCTCCCAACTGACCACCAGCCAGTCGGGTTCCGGTTCCGGGTCGCGGCTTGAGGCAGCAGTGCGGAACATTCCACATTTCGCCCCGTTCACGCAAATCAGCCCGTCCCAACCCAGGTGAACCGCGACCTCGGGTGGGGCCAGCGCGCCCAGCGCGTTCTGGAACCCAACGGCACACAGGGGCAGCATCGCCATGGCATCCTGCAAAGGCACCTCGGGCGCAAAGACGATGGCAACACGCAGGCGGTCGGCTTGGATGTTGTAAACCACCGTTCCTGCATCGCATCCTAACGCGGCCATAGCTTGGGCGCGATCAAACGGGTCATCGCCACCCTGCACCGTATGGCCCGTCAGCAAAGGCGGAAAGACCGGTTGGGTCATGCGTGACCCTTGGCAATCATGTCGCGGGCGAGCTTGCGGAATGCCTCGGCCTGCGGGCTGTCGGGTTTGCTGACCACGATGGGCGCCCCCCCGTCCGCAGCGACCCGGATATCCAGATGCAGCGGGATTTCCCCCAGCAATGAAACGCCCAGCGCCTCGGCCTCGGACGCCACGCCGCCATGGCCAAAAACGTGTTCTTCGTGCCCGCAATTGGAACAGATATGAGTCGACATGTTTTCGATCATGCCAACGATAGGTGTCTTGAGCTGGTTGAACATGTCGATCCCTTTGCGGGCATCAATCAGGGCCACGTCCTGCGGGGTAGATACAACAATGGCACCGTCCACCTTGAACTTCTGGCTCAACGTCAGTTGCACGTCACCGGTGCCTGGCGGCAAGTCCACGATCAGCACGTCCAAAGCGCCCCACTGAACCTGGCTCATCATCTGTTGCAGCGCGCCCATCAGCATTGGACCACGCCAGACAACCGCCTGACCTTCGTTGGTCATTAACCCCATCGACATCATGGTGACGCCGTGATTGCGCAGCGGCAGGATCGTTTTGCCATCAGGGCTGGCCGGACGGCCCGAGACACCCAGCATCCGGGGCTGCGACGGGCCATAAACGTCAGCGTCCAAAAGGCCAACACGGCGACCTTCAGCAGCCAAAGCACAGGCGAGGTTGGCCGATACGGTGGATTTCCCCACACCGCCCTTGCCCGAGGCAATGGCAATGATCCGGTCAACGCCGGGTACGGCCTGCGGACCGGTCTGCGACGGTTTTGGCTTGGGTTTCAGATCCGGCGGAGCCTTTTCCGAATGCGCGGTCAACAGGGCTGACACATTGGCCACGCCATCAGCCGTCTTCGCGGCCTGCTCGGCGGCCGCGCGTACGGGTTCCATACGCTCGGCTTGCTTGGGGTCGATCTCAAGCACGAAACGCACCGTGTCGCCTTCGACATTCAGCGCACGCACCACTCCGGCACTGACGATATCCTGACCGGAAACAGGGTCGGTGATCTTTTTCAGGTTTGCCAGAACCGCGTCACGGACACTCATGCCTGTACCCCTTTAAATCGACCCAAGATGAGGTTGCGTTTCATTGCACGTGTCTCCGTCTCATTCTGTTCATTTGACGCATTCAGGACCGGACCGTTAGGTTGGGCCATGCGCTTTGTCCTTTTGTGCCTGAGCCTGACGCTCTGTACCAGCCCCTCTTGGTCGCAGGAGACCCTTGGCCTTGCCGCCCCGGCGGAAGTAACAGACTCTGGTCTGCTGCAACATATTCTTCCTCGCTTCTCTCTCAAGACCGGGATTCGCGTTATTGCGGATGACGGGGGCATTTTGGTGCTGGAAACCGCCCCACCGGGCGATCCGGTCTTTGTGCGCGACGGTGTGGTTTACCATCTGCGGATCGGAGACAACGCCCGGCACGAACGGTTCCGTGACTGGCTGCTGTCCGATATCGGCAAGAACACGGTCGAAAGCTATGTGCCCGATCAAGGGACGCCTTTCTCTGCCAGTTTCGAGGTGGCGACAACGCAGCAAGAAACCGTGATCGAAGGTGACGCCGTACGCGGCGAGGAACTATCAATGACCCATTGCGGCCGATGCCATGTGATCGGGCCGCAAAACCGGATGAACGGTCTGGGTTCCACCCCTTCATTCGCGGTCCTGCGGTCGATGCCGGACTGGTCTGAACGGTTCGAGGCTTTCTTTGCCCTCAACCCCCATCCCGCCTTTACGCAGATCGACGGGCTGACACCACCGTTCGACCCCGAACGCCCCTCGCCCATTCACCCGGTCGAGATGACGCTTGACGAGTTGGAAGCCATCCTGGCCTTCGTCTCGGTCATCAAGGCGGCAGACTTGGGCGCGCCGCTGCAGTTTCAGTGATCCTTTCTCTTTGAGAAATAGTCCTCGGTCGTGACAACCTTGGGCCTTGGCTTGGACTGGAAGGGATTGTCCGGTTGCTGGAACTGCGCGTTTACCCGGCAATTGTCGCACATCTGGATCATCCGCGCCTTGTCCGAGGTGGCAAACATCGGATGTGTTCCAGACAGCTTTTCCATGATCCGTTCAACCGTGGATTTCACACCAAACAAGGCACCGCATTCAACGCAGGCAAAGGGTTCTTCTTCGTTCAGCACCTGCTGCGACAGGGCCGCGTCGCTCAAATCCAATTGAGGCACCAGGGTAATCGCTTTTTCGGGACAGATACCTTTGCACAAGCCGCATTGCAGGCACGCATCCTGCTGAAAGTTCAGCTGAGGCTTGTCCGGGTTATCGACCAACGCACCAGAAGGACACAGCGATACGCAACTGAGACACAACGTACAAGCATCGGTATTCACCGCCACCGCCCCGTAAGGGGCATTTTCGGGCAATGGCAAGGGCGCTTTGACCTGTGGATTCAATGCCTGTGCCGACAGCCGCGCGATTTGTCTGCGATTACCCAGTGGCAGCACCGGATCGGCCAGCGGTGATGGAACGTCCTGCATATACAAGAAATGCGCCATTGCATCGGGATCGGCCTCATCTATCAAGCCTATCCCGTCCGGTCCGGCAATCGCATGAGCTAGAGCCAATTCGCGGTCCAGTGCATCGCGCTCTGTGGTTGGGGCCAGCAGGATATCGACACGAGAGAATCCGTGGGCCAACGCGGCCAGCATCTCGGCATGGCCGAACCCCGAGATCACACTCAATTCAAGCGGGATGACATCCGCAGGCAGACCGCGCCCGAACCGGGCGGCCAGCCGGATCATCTCGGCCCCATGGGCGTCGTGAACCATCAATCGCGGTGACGTGCCCCCAGCCCGCCGATAAGTACGCGCCAAAATGTGCATCCGTGACAACAGGGCTGAAACTGGAGGGTCCTCGTATGTGATCGCGGTCGATGGGCACACTGCCGCGCATTCTCCGCATCCGGCACAAATCATGGGGTCGATGGCGACATGCTCTCCAGCCGATACAATCGCCCCCGTCGGACAGATATCCAGACAATTGGTGCAAGCGACCTGTTCGGCACGGGAATGGGCGCAAAGTGTCTCCTCGATCCGCACATAAAGCGGCTTTTCGAACGTACCGACCAGCTGCGCAGCCTCAAACGCCAGACGTTCCACGGCAAGCGCATCCTTGGGATCGGCACGCAGATATCCTTCGCGCTTGGCCGGGGCTTGCACAAACGGGGTGCCCCCGGTCAGGTCGATAATGATATCGCAGGCCGAGTGCGCCCCATCGCGGGCCTCGGTCCAAGTGAACGCACCACGGCCGCCGGGTTCTAACTGTTGCAAAGCGTCCAACTGCAGCGTGAAGCCACCCAACGCGCCTTTCAGCGCCCGAAGCTGGCCCCGAACCACATCGAAAGCCCGCGTCACGGGTTGTGCGTCATCCGTTACCAGCACCGTCACCGCCAGCGTATCCGTCAGCCGTGCTGCCAGATCAAAACTCACCTCACCCGGACCGACAATAAAACAGGTGCCTTCGCTGACAACGTCCACGCTGGGCGTGATCGGCTGTGGCAGCAACGCTTCAGCAGCCAATGCGGCCATCTTGGGTGTCGCATCGCCGCCTTGGTCCGACCAACCTGCACGGTCGCGCAAATCCACAAAACCCGGCATGTCGACATTCATTTCTTCAGCGAGGTCCCGGAACACCTCTTGTTCCTGCGCGCAGGCGATCACCGGGGTGCCATCCTGCAGCAGAGACGCAGCGGCCTCCAACTCCGACGTACACAATGCTGTATGCACCTTGGAACAGGCGATCCCACAAGCGGATGCGATTTTCTCGGCCTCAAGACTCTGTGTTCCCGTGCAATCGCATAGTATCAGTTTTGTGCCCATAGTTTCCTCTCCCCATCTTGGTTTCAGCTTAGGGTGTCTTGGAAAAGTGGCAATGCCTTGCGCATCAATCTCTTGCGCGAACGGGATGACAGGACCTCTCGATCTCATAAACAAGGCGTGATCACATCAATTACGATGACTTCAGACTTGGCACATGGTTGTTTTGTGTACCATAGTGGACGTCATGAGAGGCAGGGGAGAGCCTTTCGGGGAGGAGCCAGTGGCCAAGGCCGCAAGCCAGATTGAAATGCCAATCGGCGTCGTTGTTCGCAAAACACCTGGTGTAACTCGCTGGGCGAAATGGAACTGGCGCGCCGTTGCCGTATTACCCGGTGCCGGGCCTGCTGACTGGCAGGAACTGCGCCGCGAGGGCGAAGCCGTGGAATATCACGCCGCCACCTTGCCCCTGAGGCTTTGGACCGATGAGACTGAGGCCTACATGGTCAACCTGTCCGACGGGCAACCTTCGATTTACCTTGTTCTCCGCGATACGCTTGATGGCAAGCGCCCAATGGATGCGGTGCTGGTCACCGCTTCTCCGTTCGAAGGGCAAGATTATGCAGATACCGGTGAAGAGATTGTTGAAAAAATCCCGATGACCGAGGGGCTGATTGCCTGGGTTCGGGATTTCACATTGGAACACCATCACGACGAGGTCTTCGTCAAACGCCGTCGCGATAAGAAACGAACGGACCTTGTCGAGGATGGCAAAGGGGACGCGCGCATCCGTCAGACTTCGGACGTCTACCGCGCGCCGCGGAGGTTCGTGCAATGACACAGTCCCGCGATTTCTGGTCCCGCCGCAAGGCCGCCGTTCAGGCGGAAGCCGAGGCCGAGGTTATCGCGACCGAAGAACAGGTCATCGCCACACAACAAGCTGAGCTAGAAGAAAAGAGCGACGCCGAGATTTTGGCCCAGTTCAACCTACCCGACCCCGATCAGTTGCAGGCCGGGGATGATGTCTCGGGCTTTATGGCTAAAGCTGTCCCCGATCGGTTGCGCCGCCGTGCCTTGCGGCAGCTATGGCGGCTGAACCCGGTTCTGGCCAATGTCGACGGGCTGGTCGATTACGGCGAGGATTATACCGACGCGGCTTGCGTGATCGAGAATATCCAGACCGCCTATCAGGTCGGCAAAGGTATGTTGCGCCACGTCGAGGCTTTGGCTGCACAGGCCGAAGACATGGATCCCGAAATCGAAGACGAAACCCCGGTGGCTGAGGATGCAGTACCAGTAACTGAGGTGGAACCTGAAACTGCCCCGACCGCTGACCCTATAACTATCGCCGCGACAGAAGAGGCAGCGCCGCAGGTTGTTCCGCGCCGCATGAAGTTTGAATTCGAAGGATGACTAAATGACCGCAAGCAACGCGCACAATCTGGAAGTCTCGGCCGAAGATCGCCTGCGCGCGGATTTCTACAATTTTCTAGGCCTGCTCCTAGCGGGGCCACCAGATCAGATGCTACTGGATCAGGTCGCGGGTTTGAATGGGGATGACACTGAACTGGGTCAGGCCATTCAGGCCATGGCACGGGTGGCCAAGGTCACCAAACCCGCCGCCGCAGAACGGGAATTCAATGCGCTGTTCATCGGGCTGGGCCGGGGTGAATTGCTACCCTATGGCAGCTTTTACCTGACTGGCTTTCTTAACGAGAAACCGCTGGCGCAATTGCGCAACGACATGGCCGTCCGCGGGATCACCCGGGCGCAGAACGTGTTCGAACCCGAAGACAACATCGCCTCGCTGATGGAAATGATGGCGGGCATGATTGTAGGACGTTTTGGCACGCCTGCGTCGACTGAGGATCAAAAGGCGTTCTGGAACAAGCATATCGGCCCCTGGGCCGCGCATTTCTATACGGATTTGGAAGCAGCCGAAGCGTCGGTTCTCTATGCCTCGGTCGGCACAGCCGGTCGGGTGTTTATGGAAATCGAACGCGAGGCCTTCCGAATGACGGCGGTGTGAACAACCGCAACTCGCCAGCGCCCGAATTGGCGCTAGATCGCAAATGGGAAAGGAGAAGCCCATGAGCAAGACCAAGGAAGAAGGCGCAACGCGCCGCGACTTCCTCAAACTGGCCGGAACCGCAGCACCCGCTGCCGTTGCCGCTGCCACACAAAGCGGAAGAGCCGAAGCAGCCGAGCTGCCAACGGACGACACCCGCATGCAGGACACAGCGCATACCCGCGCTTACCTGGACAGCGCGCGCTTCTAAGCCGCCTCGACTGCGCCCGGTTTACCGACCGGACGATGTCACCATCCGACTGACGGTTGCGATTGGCCCTGACGTCGGCATCAGCAGTACCAAGCCAGCCGTGGCTTACACGGCGCGCAAGGGAGGAAAACAATGCTAAGGAAAAAGACCAACGGGGTAGCGAGACGCCCCCAGCGGACAAGTATCCTGTCCCAGGTCGGCGAAAAAACCGTCGATCGCCGCGCATTCCTGCGTGGCTCGGGCCTGACGATCGGCGGCCTCGCCGCGATCAGCGCCACGGGTGGAACCGTGACGCAAGCCAGTGCCCAAACAGCGGCAAACACCGCCGTTGAGAATATAAAATCCGTATGCACCCACTGTTCTGTCGGCTGTACAGTTGTCGCCGAAGTGCAGAACGGTGTCTGGGTCGGGCAAGAACCCGGCTGGGACAGTCCGTTCAACCTGGGTGCACACTGCGCCAAGGGGGCCTCGGTCCGCGAGCACGCCCATGGCGAACGCCGCCTGAAGTATCCGATGAAGAAGGAAGGCGGCGAGTGGAAGCGCATCAGCTGGGAAGAGGCGATCAACGAGATCGGCGATGGCATGATGAGCATCCGCGAGGAATCCGGTCCGGACAGCGTGTACTGGCTGGGCTCGGCCAAGCATAACAACGAACAGGCCTATCTGTTCCGCAAATTCGCCGCCTATTGGGGCACGAACAACGTGGACCATCAGGCCCGTATCTGCCACTCAACTACCGTTGCGGGTGTTGCGAATACATGGGGCTACGGCGCCATGACCAATTCGTATAACGACATGCACAACAGCAAGGCGATCTTCATCATCGGCGGCAACCCGGCCGAGGCGCACCCTGTCTCGCTACTGCATATTCTGCGCGCGAAAGAGCAGAATAACGCCCCGTTGATCGTCTGCGATCCGCGCTTTACGCGCACCGCTGCGCACGCGGATGAATATGTCCGCTTCCGCCCTGGCACGGACGTCGCACTTATCTGGGGCATCCTGTGGCACATCTTTGACAACGGTTGGGAGGACAAAGAGTTCATCCGCACCCGTGTCTGGGGTATGGACCAGATTCAGGAAGAGGTTCGCAAATGGAACCCGGAAGAAGTTGAGCGTGTCACCGGTACACCCGGTTCGCAGCTGAAGCGTGTTGCCCGTACGATGGCCAACAATCGTCCCGGTACGGTTGTCTGGTGCATGGGCGGGACGCAGCACACCAATGGCAACAACAACACCCGCGCCTACTGCGTGTTGCAGCTTGCACTTGGCAACATGGGCACCTCGGGTGGTGGCACCAACATCTTCCGTGGCCATGACAACGTACAGGGCGCTACAGACCTTGGTGTTCTGTCCCACACCCTGCCCGGCTACTACGGCCTGTCCGCAGGTGCATGGGGCCACTGGGCACGCGTCTGGGGCGAAGAACCCGAATGGTTGGCTGGCCAATTCGCCACGATCAAGGACAAGGAAGGCAAGGACAAACCGCTACAGAACGAACGCGGCATCCCTGTTTCCCGCTGGATCGACGGTGTTTTGGAAGACCCGGAGAACATGGATCAGGACAACAATGTCCGCGCCATGGTTCTGTGGGGCCACGCGCCAAACTCGCAAACACGCGGGCCTGAAATGAAGACGGCAATGGAAAAGCTGGACATGCTGGTCGTGATCGACCCGTATCCCACCGTTTCCGCTGTTTTGCATGACCGCACTGATGGCGTTTACCTGTTGCCTGCTTGTACGCAGTTCGAAACCCGTGGCTCGGTCACGGCTTCGAACCGGTCGCTGCAATGGCGCGACAAGGTGGTTGATCCGCTGTTCGAAAGCTTGCCGGATGAGGTCATAATGGCCAAATTCGCCAACAAGTTCGGCTGGGCAGATCGGTTCTTCCGCAATATCGAGATGGAAGACGCCGAAACCCCGAATGTTGAAAGCATCACGCGTGAGTTCAACTCGGGCCTCTGGACCATCGGCTATACCGGTCAGTCACCGGAACGTTTGAAAAGCCATATGGCCAACCAGCACACGTTCGACAGAACGACGTTGCAGGCTGTTGGTGGACCAAACGACGGCGAATACTACGGTCTGCCATGGCCCTGTTGGGGTACGGCCGAGATGGGTCATACGGGGACTCCAAACCTCTATGACATGTCAAAACCGGTGGCCGAGGGTGGCCTGACTTTCCGCGCCCGTTTCGGGGTGGAACGCGATGGCGACAACCTGCTGGCCGAAGGGGTCTATAGCGTTGGGTCGGAAATTCAGGATGGATATCCCGAATTCACGATGCAGATGCTGATGGACCTTGGCTGGGATGGCGATCTGACGGATGACGAACGCGCGGCAATCGACGCCGTTGCGGGTTCCAAGACCAACTGGAAAACCGACCTGTCCGGCGGCATCCAGCGGGTCGCGATCGAGCATGGCTGTGCGCCCTTCGGGAACGCCAAAGCCCGCGCGGTCGTCTGGACTTTCCCGGATCCGATCCCACTGCATCGCGAACCGCTTTATACAAACCGGCGCGATCTGGTGGCTGACTATCCAACCTACGAGGACCGTCAGGCCTATCGCCTGCCTACCCTTTATGCTTCGATCCAAAAGAACGATTTTTCAAAGGATTATCCATTAATCCTCACGTCAGGTCGTTTGGTCGAATATGAAGGTGGCGGCGAAGAAAGTCGGTCGAACCCGTGGCTGGCCGAACTGCAGCAGGACATGTTCGTCGAGATCAATCCACGCGATGCCAACAACCTTGGCATTCGTGATGGGGCTCAGGTCTGGCTCGAAGGTCCCGAGGGCGGCAAGGTCAAGGTGATGGCGATGCTGACCAACAGGGTCGGTGCCGGCGTGGCCTTCATGCCATTCCACTTTGGCGGCCATTTCCAGGGCGAGGATCTTCGGCATAAATACCCTGCCGGTGCTGATCCATATGTGTTGGGCGAAAGCTCGAACACAGCTCAGACCTATGGCTATGATTCAGTGACCCAGATGCAGGAGACCAAGTGTACTCTCTGCAAAATCTGGGCAGCGTAAGGAGGACGATAATGGCTAGAGCAAAGTTTCTCTGCGACGCTGAACGCTGCATCGAATGCAACGCCTGCGTCACCGCGTGCAAGAACGAGCACGAGGTGCCCTGGGGCATCAACCGCCGCAGGGTGGTGACGATCAATGACGGCAACCCTGGCGAACGCTCGATCTCGGTGGCCTGTATGCATTGCTCGGATGCGCCTTGCATGGCGGTGTGCCCGGTCGACTGCTTCTATCAGAACGAAGAAGGCGTCGTCCTGCACTCCAAGGATCTGTGCATCGGTTGCGGCTATTGCTTCTATGCGTGCCCGTTTGGCGCGCCGCAATACCCGCAGGCGGGCAACTTCGGATCGCGCGGCAAGATGGACAAATGTACCTTCTGCGCCGGCGGCCCCGAGGAAACGCACTCGACCGCAGAGTTCGCCAAATACGGTCGCAACCGGATCGCCGAGGGCAAACTGCCCATCTGCGCTGAGATGTGTTCCACCAAGGCCCTGCTCGCCGGTGACGGCGACGTGGTCTCGGCCATTTACCGCGAACGCGTCGTGGCGCGCGGGTTTGGCTCGGGCGCCTGGGGTTGGGGCACGGCCTACGACCAGAAAGACGGCTGATACTCCGTCTATATGAACCAAACAGACGACCCGCATTCGTGGGTCGTCTGATCATGGATTTTGACCGAGGTTCAGATGCTCCGCCTACTCATTGCATTTCTGTTTGCCATCGGGATGGCCAACACCGCCGTCGCACAGTCAAATGACGCCGAAGCCATCACCACCGAGGATCGCGCCCAAACCGGCGGCGCCACGACGTTGGAAGACATTCTGGCGCGGCAGCGTGGGGAAAACGTGGATAACAGCCATCGCTCGGGTAATACCGGTCAGGGAAATGCCGAAGGTCTGCTAGGCCAGCTGGGCACGCGCGGCGTGGCTTCGGACAGCGATGTCTATCGCGCGATCCGGTATGGCTCGGCAGATACTACAGTATCATCCAAAGGGCCTGCCGCTGGAATTCTGATCCAGGACGGCGGCATGTGGTGGCTGAACTTCCGCACCGGACCACTGCGGGAATACGGCTCGTATATCGTGGGCGGAATGCTGGCCATTATCGTGCTGTTCTTCCTGATCCGCGGAAAAATCCGCATCGACGGGGAAAAAACCGGCCGCACTGTGACTCGTTTTACCAGCTTTGAACGGTTCGGCCATTGGCTGTTCGCTGGCTCTTTTCTGGTGCTCGGTCTGACCGGTCTGCTTACCCTTTATGGACGTGACTTCCTGATCCCGCTTTTCGGGAAAGAAGGGTTTGCCACCATCGCACAGGGCTGCAAATGGCTGCACAACAACCTCGCGTGGTCCTTCATGTTGGGGTTGATCATCGTGACCATAAACTGGATTGCCCATAACATTCCCAACCGCACTGACCTGAAATGGCTGGCTGCCGGAGGGGGGCTGTTCACTAAAGGCAGCCACCCACCTGCAAAAAAATTCAACGCCGGTCAAAAGGTCATCTTCTGGGCTTGTATTATACTGGGCGTCTCAATCAGTCTGTCGGGCTTGTCACTTTTGTTCCCCTTCGAACTGCCGATGTTTGCCAAGACTTTCTCGGTCGCCAATGCCACCGGTATTCCACAAATGCTGGGCCTGAATCTGCCGGTGCAAATGTCTCCACAGGAGGAAATGCAATACGCGCAGGTCTGGCACGTCATGATCGCCTATGTGTTCATAGCCATCATCATCGCCCATATCTATCTCGGCTCGGTCGGCATGGAAGGCGCCTTTGACGCGATGGGTACCGGAGAGGTCGAAGAACAATGGGCGCGCGAGCATCACTCGCTTTGGTTGGAAGAAGTAAAAGAAAAAGAGGCTGGTAAGGCAGCGGCCTCACCCGCGGAATAGATGCGCGGGCTGGTCCTGGCTCTGGCGCTGGTCCCCCTGCCCGCCACGGGCGAGTTTTTTACGCTCAAGGGTCACGGTGGGCCAATCATGGGGATCGCCACCGCACCAGACGGACGGATCGCCACGGCCAGTTTCGACAACTCGGTTGGTTTGTGGTCAGACCGCAGGCCCGAATGGCTGGAGGGGCACGAGGCCGCAGTGAACTCGGTCGCGTTCAACGGCCGCGCGATCTATTCGGCAGGCGATGATTTCACCCTTCGCCGTTGGCCGGGCGGAGAGATCGTTGGTCAGCACAAGGGCAAGATTGTAGGGGTCGCGGCGTCAAAAACGCATGTGGCCACTGCCAGTTGGGATGGCACCATCGGGCTGTGGCCTGAAGATGGCTCAGCAGCGCAAACGCTTACGGCGGGCAGTGGCGTGAACGCCGTCACTTTTTCACCGGATGGTACAACGCTGTACTCGGCTGGCATAGATGGAACGCTGCGGGTGTGGGATGTGACCAGCGGACAGGAAACGCAGCGGCTGGTCGAACACGGGTTCGGGATTAATGAACTGGTTTTGAACGTCACCGATAACTGGATTGCCTATGGCGCGGTCGACGGTGTGACCCGCATTCTGGACCTGAGCACCGGTGAAGAACGCGACTTTACCCTAGACCGCCGCCCCATTCTGGCACTGGCGCTTAGTCCGGATCGCCGCCTGTTGGCCGTTGGTGATGGCGAAGGCTACATCATGGTGATTGACACTGTTGAATGGAACATCGCGCAGGATTTCCGCGCCACCCTGCGAGGGCCGGTCTGGGCGCTGGCCTTTTCAGCGGATGGTCAGAATATCCATGCTGGAGGCATTGACGAGGCGATGTATAGCTGGCCGGTCTCAGCCCTTGGTGATCAGGAACAGATGGCGGCCGTTGAGCCCAGTTTCCTGAAGAACCCCGAAGAAATGAGCAACGGAGAACGGCAATTCGCCCGCAAGTGTTCGATCTGTCACAGCCTGACGCCTGACGGGCAAAGGCGTGCAGGGCCAACGTTGCATGGTGTCTTCGGGCGCAAGGCCGGGACATTGCCGGGATATTTCTACTCGGATACGCTGCAAGACTCTGATATCGTTTGGAATGACGAAACGATAAATGCCCTTTTCGACGAGGGGCCAGACCACTACATACCGGGATCAAAGATGCCGATGCAGCGGATCACTCAGGCCCAGGACCGTGATGACCTGATCGCCTTTTTACGCCGCGCTACGGCACCAGAGAATAAGACCGGAGGAGACCAATGAAAGCCTTTCTCGCCGCTGTGGCCGCAATGGTCGTCATTACCGTGGCTGCACCTTATGCGCTGCAACAGGCCGGGTTCAGTGCCGCCGAAGCGGGAACCGGTTCGGCGGTGCGTCTCGATTGAATGTCCGAATACTTAACCACCAAAGAGCTGGCCGACCTGCTGCGCATTGGCGAGCGCAAGGCCTATGATCTGGCTTCTTCCGGCGAGGTCCCCTGCGTGCGTGCCATGGGAAAACTGCTATTCCCACAGGCCGAGGTCATCGCCTGGCTGAACGCGTCCCGGTCCGGCCCGCAAGTGGCGGAACCCGCCCTGCCCGCGATCATTGCCGGCAGCCACGATCCGTTGTTGGATTGGGCGCTGCGCGAAAGTGGCTCGGGACTAGCAACCTACTATGATGGCTCCTTCGACGGGATGACCCGGTTGAAAGAGCGCAGCGCACAGGCTGCGGCGCTCCATATTCACGAGGAACAAGGGTTCAACACGCATTCCTTGCGCGCCAATTTGGGCGAAGCCCCTGTGGTTCTGTTTGAGATCGCGCAACGGCAACGCGGGCTACTGTTGGCCCCCGGTGTCACGGGCATCTCAGGGTTTTCCGATCTTAAAGGACGCCGAGTGATACTGCGGCAGGACAGCGCTGCCAGCCAACGCCTGTTCGACGCACAGCTAGAGGTCCACGGTCTGACACGCGACGACCTGGACACCCTGCCCACCTGTGCCCGCACCGAAGAGGAACTGGCCGTTGCTTTGCATGACAGCAAGGCTGAAGCAGGTTTTGGATTGGGCGCGCTAGCCAGCCTGTACAATCTGGGCTTCGCACCTACTCACTCCGAGCGTCTGGATCTGGCCATCTGGCGTCGCGCCTATTTCGATGACCCGATGCTCAAACTTCTTAGCTTTTTGCAGTCAGACCGTTTTGCGACCCGTGCCGTTGAATTCGGCGGATACGACCTATCCGGGCTGGGCACGATCCACCACAATGGCGCAAGCGGTTGAAACCGATCACTTGGCGTTGGGAAAGAATAGCTGCTGGCCCTCTAGCTTGTACGACGCAATCGCCGCCTGCCCATCGGGGCCGATCAGCCAGTCAATGAACCGCTGCCCTGCTGAGACCCGTACCTGCGGATGCTTATCCGGATTCACAAGAATGATGCCGTATTGATTGAACAGGCGCGGATCGCCCTCGACCAGAATTTCAAGATCGCCCCTGTTTCCAAAGGACTGCCACGTGGCGCGATCCGTCAGCACATAGGCCCCCATACCGCTGGCCACGTTCAGCGTCGCCCCCATGCCCGAACCGGTTTCGCGGTACCAAGTCCCAGATGCATCGGTCGGATCAGCGTCCGCCCAGTCCCACAGGCGCATCTCGGCCTTGTGCGTTCCGCTGTCATCCCCGCGCGAAGCAAAAGGGGCCTCGACCTCGGACACGGCTGTTAACGCTGCCACGATATCCATACCGCCCCGCACCTTGGCCGGATCGGATTTCGGCCCGACCAGAACAAAGTCGTTATACATCACGTCAAACCGTTCGACCCCCCAACCGTCAGCCACGAATTGATCCTCTGCCAGTTTGGAATGCACCAGCAAGACGTCCCCATCGCCATTGATCGCATTTCGGATCGCCTGACCGGTGCCCACAGCAACGACGCGCACGTCTATCCCCGTTTCAGCCTCAAACCCCGGCAGGATGTAGTCTAGCAAACCCGAGTTCTGAGTGGATGTCGTCGATTGTACCACGATAAAGGGTTCCTCGGCGCTAACTGGCGCCGCAGTCAAGCCAACCGCAATCCATGCTGCCCGTATGACGTTCCGGATCATTTAGATCTCCGTTTTGGTTTAAGTGACCAGCCCGCCAGCTAGGTATCGGCGCGCGGCGTCACTTTTGGGGGCATCCAGTACCTGCTTGGCCGCCCCATGTTCAACCACATGACCCCCCTGCATCATCACGATATCGGCGGCTAACCGCCGGGCCTGCCCGATGTCATGAGTGACCATTACGATGCGAACACCCCGGGTTGAGGCGCGCAGGATCATCCGCTCGATCATCTGCGTGGCATTCGGGTCAAGCGCACTGGTGGGTTCGTCCAGAAACAACGTCTCTGGATCCAGCGCGAGGGCGCGTAAAATGGCGAGCCGCTGTGCTTCTCCCCCAGACAGAGATCGGGCGGATTGGCGGACTTTGCCGTCCAGGCCACCTTCGGCCAGCAATTCCTCGATCCGGGATTTGCGGGCGCTGCGAGGCATCCCCTGTCGCTTCAATACAAAGTCCAAATTGGCCGCGACAGACCGTCGCAACAACACGGGTTGCTGAAACACCATCGCCTGCCGCGCCTTGTGATCGGCATTCAGGGCGACACCATCTTGCCGGACTTGCCCGCGATCCGACACAATCAGCCCATGCAGACAGCGCAACAACAGGCTTTTGCCAGATCCGTTCGGCCCAAGGATCAGCGTCGGTCCCGGTCCATCAAGGGCCAGATGGGGCACATTCAGCAGTGATTTGCCTTTACGGGTGATCCGTACACCGTCCACCGACAGACAACTTGACATATCAAGGGTCAGGTCACGCATGGCGCAATCCTTCCCGTTCGGCCTGCAGGCTAAGCGTGCTGACCATGGCATTCACCGCCACTGCAATCCCGATCAAGATCGCCCCCAGCGCTAGAGCCAGCGCCAGATTGCCTTTTGACGTCTCTAACGCGATGGTCGTCGTCATTACTCGTGTCACGTGGTTGATGTTGCCGCCAACGATGATCACCGCCCCGACTTCGGCAATGGCGCGACCAAAGCCAGCCAGCAGCGCGGTCACCAGCGCCAGCCGCGCATCCCACAACAGCACTGGAACCGACGCCAGCCGGGACACGCCCAGCGAACGGAGCTGTTCCGAATACTCCTCAGCCAGCATCTCGACCACTTGCCGGGTCAATGCGGCGATGATGGGGGTAACCAAAACCACCTGCGCAATGATCATCGCGGTCGGCGTATAAAGCAGCTCAAGCACACCTAGCGGACCCGAGCGCGACAGCATCAGATAGACCAACAGCCCGACAACGACCGGTGGGAACCCCATCAAAGCATTCATCAGCACGATCAGAACTCGGCGTCCGGGAAAGCGCGCAACCGCCAAAGCAGCCCCGACAGGCATACCGATTAGCGCAGAAATCAGTACAGCGAAGATGGAAACTTTCAGGGACAACAGCACAATCGCCCACAGCTCTGCATCCCCGTTCAGGATCAGAGCCATTGCTGAGCTGAATTCTGATGCAAAACCTTGCATTTTTTACCACATGTCATGCATTTCGTACAAAATGCGCCTGAATTCATAAGGATACTAGACCATTTGAACGCCAAGTACAGACACGTTTCCGACATCTACAAACGAAAACGCGGCCCCGATTGGGACCGCGCATTTTCAGTCAAAAGGATCGGGTTCAGTTCAACGCCGCATCGGTGATCTGATGCGTCCAGGCCCCGTCAGGCTGCTTAGTGATCACCGGGTCCGACCCACCGGCCAGCAGAGTGCCCACGGTGCGTTCAAAGTCGGCCGGATCCAATGCTCCGTTCGATCCGGCGGTCAGCTTGGCGATCTCACCCATCATGCGCTTTTGATGCTCTTCGGTCTGGGCACCGGTCGCGTCATTCTCAAGCACGATGTCGGCGGCCTCATCAGGGTGTTCTTCAGCGTATTTCCAACCCTTCATCGAGGCACGAACAAAACGCTCCATCTTATCAGTGAAGGCCGCGTCACTCAGATTTTCCTCAAGCACATACAAACCGTCCTCTAGTGTGGCGACGCCTTGATCTTCGTATTTGAAGGTAACCAGTTCATCCGGGCTGACGCCAGCGTCGATGACCTGCCAGTATTCGTTGTAGGTCATGGTGCTGATGCAATCGGCCTGACGCTGCAGCAGAGGATCAACGTTAAAGCCCTGTTTCAGAACTTCGACACCACTTTCGCTTTTGCCAGCTGTGTCGATTCCCAGTTGGCTCATCCAGCTCATGAATGGGAATTCATTACCAAAGAACCAAACACCCAGCGTGCGGTTCTTTAGATCCTCAGGCGAGGAAATCCCGGCATCCTTCCAGCAGGTCAGCATCATGCCCGAGCTTTTGAACGGCTGAGCGATATTCACCAACGGCAGACCTTTTTCCCGCGCTGCCAATGCGGCGGGCATCCATTCAACGGTCACGTCAGCGCCACCACCAGCGATCACCTGCGTGGGCGCGATATCGGGCCCACCGGGCAGGATAGTGACATCCAGCCCCTCTTCCTCGTAGAACCCCTTGTCTTTGGCCACATAGTAACCCGCGAACTGCGCTTGGGTGACCCACTTGAGCTGCAATGTCACCTCATCCGCCGCCAGCGCTGCACTGGCAGTCAGGCTAAATGCAGCAATCACCCCGCTGAGTAGTTTGTTCATCTTCATATCTCCTAGTTGTTGTTGGTGCCCCGATTTTGGGGTCTGTTAATTTCCTTTTATCCGCGTTGCGACGGGTGCCAGAATGTCACCCCTTTTTCGATCATGGCGACCAGCCCATAAAACGCTGTCCCAGCCAAAGCGGCCACGACGATCTCGGCCCAGACCATATCCAGCGAAAGTTGACCGACACTGGTCGAAATCCGAAAACCCATGCCCAGAGTGGGCGAGCCAAAGAACTCGGCCACGATAGCGCCGATCAGCGCCAGAGTGGTAGAAATCTTTAGCCCATTAAAAACAAACGGCATCGCAGCGGGCAAACGTAGCTTCAGAAAGCTTTGCCAATAGGTCGCCGCATAGGTCTCCATCAGGTCGCGCTGCATGGCGGTCGCTTCGCGCAAACCCGCCACGGTGTTCACCAGCATCGGAAAGAACACCATCACTACGACCACCGCCGCCTTCGAATGCCAGTCAAAGCCGAACCACATCACCAAAATGGGGGCCGTCCCAACAATCGGTAGGGCCGCCACGAAATTCCCGACCGGCAACAAGCCAAGGCGCAAGAAATCCCAGCGGTCCACGGCAATCGCCATTAAAAAAGCAGAACCACATCCGATGAGATAGCCGCTGAGCGCACCTTTTATGATGGTTTGCACAAAATCCGCCCACAAGATTGGCACGCTGTCGGCAAAGCGCACTGCGATCACTGACGGCGCCGGCAGTATGACCAAGGGCACGTCCAGACCGCGAACTACCAGCTCCCAAATGGCAATCACGGTCAGGCCAAAGATCAGCGGTGCCAGAAACCGCACCATTCGCGTGTCGGAATAGGGTCCACTGGCAAGGCGGCTGTTTAGCCACCAACCAAACAGCCAGACGCCAAACGCACCGAGAACAGGTATCATTGCGCCATCCCCATCCGTTTCAGAACCGTCCGCTCCAACATCCCCAGCAGCCCGACCAGACAAGCCGCCAGAATGGCCGCTGCAAACAGCGCCGACCAGATTTGCACCGTCTGACCATAATAGCTGCCTGCCAGCAGCCGCGCGCCCAGACCGGCCACCGCCCCCGTCGGCAACTCTCCGACAATGGCCCCGACCAACGAGGCCGCGATGCCAATTTTCAACGAGGTGAACAGATACGGCATCGACGCGGGCAAGCGCAGTTTCCAGAACCCCTGGGACTGGCTGGCGTTATACGTGCGCAACAGGTCCAGTTGCATCGCATCCGGGCTGCGCAGGCCCTTCACCATGCCGACCACGACGGGGAAGAAACTCAGATAGGCCGAGATAATCGCTTTGGGGATGATCCCCTGAATGCCTATCGAATACAGCACCACGATAATCATCGGCGCCAATGCAATAATCGGGATGGTTTGGCTGACAATGGCCCAGGGCATGACAGACAGGTCCATCACCCGGCTGTGTACGATGCCCACAGCCAGAAGGATGCCCAGCCCCGTGCCGATGGCAAATCCCAGCATCGTCGCGCTGAGCGTCACCCAGGCGTGATAGATCAATGACCGCTTCGAGGTGATTTTCTTCTCGACCGTGGTTTCCCACAACTCCTCGGCCACCTGATGCGGGGCGGGCAGACGAGGCCGATCCTGTTCCCAAGTCTCATCGATGGCGTAGGGGTTGTCGATAACCAGCTCAAACTCGCTCATGTCGCGCCGGTCGACCGCCTTGGGCGGATCCACCTCTTCCCCGGCCCGTTCGAATTCGGTCAGAACGCCCTTGATGTTCATTGGCACGCTGGCGGCATACCAGAACAGGATAATGACGCCCACAACGGTCAGGACAGCCCAGACAGCTTTGATCCCCGCACTACTCATCCGTATGCCCCGCACGCAAGCCTTCGCGCACACGATGAGCGACCTCGATGAATTCCGGCGTATCGCGGATGTCCAGCGGCCGTTCCCTTGGCAGAGGGCTGTCGATCACATCGGTGATGCGCCCCGGTCGGGGGCTCATCACCACAATTTTGGTGCTCAGGTACACCGCCTCGGGGATCGAATGCGTCACGAAACCAATGGTCTTTTCGGTGCGCGCCCAAAGCGCCAAAAGCTGTTCGTTCAGGTGATCGCGCACGATCTCGTCTAGCGCGCCAAACGGCTCGTCCATCAGCAGGATATCCGCGTCAAAAGCCAGCGCCCGCGCAATGCTGGCGCGTTGCTGCATGCCACCAGATAGCTGCCAAGGGAATTTCCCGCCAAACCCTTCTAGATCAACAAGTTCCAGAACCTTTTTAACACGTTCTTCCTGCTCGCTGGCGGAATAGCCCATAATTTCTAAGGGCAGTTTGATGTTCTTGGCAATGGTCCGCCAAGGATACAGCCCCGCCGCTTGGAACACATAGCCATAAGCTCGGTTCCGCCGCGCCTCATCCGCGGTCATACCATTGACGGTCAACGCTCCTCCGGTCGGGGTTTCTAGCGCCGCGATGCAACGCAGGAAGGTGGTTTTACCACAGCCCGAGGGGCCGATGAAGCTGACGAAATCGCCCTTGTCGACCGTCAGGTTCACATCCTTGAGCGCATGGATTGGCCCGTCGTTTGTTTGGAAGGTAAGGTCCAACTGCCTTGCCTCGATTACGGGCTGGGTAGTGCTTTCAGTTTTCATTCCATTGCCTTGAAAAGGTTTGGCTTTAGGGTGCCTTGGGGACAATCCTTGCGCAATCAGACACCCGTTGCCGGAATGCCCGTCCGCTCAACCGGTCGCGGCGCGGTCAATTCCTTCCACGTACTGAGCGCCTTGTTCACGTGACCATTGGGTTCACGCGCTACAAACTCTCCATGTCCTTCCTGTGTGCGGATTTCACCGTCGTGCACAGCCACCTGCCCACGAGTCAGAGTAAAGCGCGGCAAGCCCTTGACCTCTTTGCCCTCGAACACGTTGTAGTCGATGGAAGATTGCTGTGTATCAGCGCTGATTGTCTTAGTTTTCTCGGGATCCCACACAACGATATCGGCGTCCGCCCCAACAAGAATTGCACCCTTTTTAGGGTAGCAATTCAATATCTTGGCAATGTTTGTTGAAGTCACAGCTACGAACTCATTCATCGTCAGACGTCCGGTATTCACACCATGGGTCCACAGCATGGGCATCCGATCCTCCAGCCCACCGGTCCCATTCGGTATCTTTGTGAAGTCACCCACGCCAAAGCGCTTTTGATCGGTGGTAAATGCGCAATGGTCGGTGGCCACGACACTGAGCGTGCCGGAATGCAACCCGTTCCACAGGCTGTCCTGATGCTGCTTGTTCCGGAATGGAGGGCTCATGACGCGCCGCGCCGCGTGGTCCCAATCCTGGTGGAAATATTCGCTTTCATCCAGCGTCAGGTGCTGAATCAAAGGCTCTCCCCACACCCGCTTTCCATTCATCTTGGCGCGACGGATGGCTTCATGTGCCTCTTCGCATGAGGTGTGCACGACGTACAAAGGCACGCCCGCCATGTCGGCAATCATGATGGCCCGGTTGGTCGCCTCACCCTCGACCTGCGGTGGACGGGAATAGGCATGCGCCTCGGGGCCGGTATTTCCTTCCGCCAGCAGCTTGGCGCTTAGCTCGGCAACCACGTCACCATTCTCGGCATGCACCATGGCGATGCCACCGAGCTCGGCCAGGCGCTTGAACGAGGCGAACAACTCATCGTCATTCACCATCAACGCGCCCTTGTAGGCCATGAAGTGCTTGAACGTGTTGATGCCACGTGTCTCGATAACCGTTTTGATGTCATCAAACACCTGCTCGCCCCACCAGGTCACGGCCATGTGGAAAGAATAGTCGCAATTTGCCCGGGTCGATTTGTTATCCCAGCGCTTCAAGGCGTCAAGCAGACCCTCGCCCGGATTCGGCAGTGCGAAATCCACCACCATCGTGGTGCCCCCGGCCAGCGCCGCCCGCGTCCCGCTTTCGAAATCATCGCTGGAATATGTGCCCATGAACGGCATCTCAAGATGCGTGTGCGGGTCTATCCCGCCGGGCATCACGAAACACCCCGTTGCATCCAGTACCTTGTCGCCCTTCAGGTCCATTCCGATCTCGGTGATCACACCATCTTCGACCAACACATCCGCCTTATAGGAAAGATCGGCGGTCACGACGGTTCCGTTCTTGATAACAGTGCTCATTTTAATCTCCCTGACGCGGTCTGCGCCGCTTGCTTCATCTGGCTAAAAATACCTTGGGGGAGTCGCCCACAGGCGACTGGGGCAGCGCCCCCTATTCCACGATTTCCGCGGTCTCGACGACCGCATGAAACAGTACATCCGCCCCGGCAGCAGCCCAGTCTTTACTGATCTCTTCCGCCTCATTATGGCTCAGTCCATCAACGCAGGGGCACATCACCATCGCGGTCGGCGCCACTCGGTTGATCCAGCACGCATCATGGCCGGCGCCCGAGATGATGTCGGTGTGCGAATACCCCAGCCTTTCGGCCGCATCTCGAACCGCCTTTACGCACCCCTCGTCAAACGTCACCGGATCAAAGCCGCCAACCTTCTCAAATTCGATCTGCAGGCCCATCTCTTCCACGATATCCTCGGCGGCGACACGCAGGCGGTTCACCATGTCGGTGATCACATCCAAATCAGGCGAGCGGAAATCGACCGTGAACACAACCTTGCCGGGGATCACGTTGCGAGAGTTCGGATAGACATCGATATGCCCTGCCGCGCCAACCGCATGGGGCGAGTGCGACCAGGCAATCTCGTCCACTTTCTCAAGAATACGCGCCATCGCCAGGCCAGCATTTTTGCGCATCGGCATCGGGGTCGAGCCGGTATGCGCGTCCTTGCCGGTTACGGTGATCTGCGTCCAATTCAGGCCCTGTCCGTGGGTGACAACACCGATATCCTTACCTTCGGCCTCAAGAATCGGCCCCTGTTCGATATGCAGTTCAAAGAAGGCATGCATCTTACGCGCGCCGACCTCTTCATCACCGCGCCAACCAATGCGGTTCAGTTCATCGCCAAACTTTTTACCCTCGGCATCTTCACGGTCATAAGCCCAATCCTGCGTGTGCATCCCCGCAAACACGCCCGAGGCCAGCATCGCCGGCGCATAGCGCGTACCCTCTTCGTTAGTCCAATTAGTCGCCACGATGGGATGTTTCGTCTTAATGTCCAGATCGTTGAGGGTCCGTATGATTTCCAACCCGCCTAAAACGCCCAACACGCCGTCATATTTCCCGCCTGTCGGCTGCGTATCCAGATGCGAACCCACATAAACCGGCAGTGCTTCGGGGTCTGTCCCCTCGCGGCGGGCAAACATGTTGCCCATCTGATCCAAACCCATAGTGCAGCCCGCATCCTCGCACCATTTCTGGAACAGCGCGCGCCCTTCTGCGTCTTCGTCGGTCAGGGTCTGGCGGTTGTTGCCGCCTGCAACACCGGGGCCTATCTTGGCCATCTCCATCAGGCTGTCCCACAACCTGTCGCCATTGATCCTAAGGTTCTGCGCCGGAGCTGCCATTGGTGTCTTCCCTGTTGCTTGCGATTTGGCTCGCTTTTGGTGTCTTGATTTGACCATCTGGTCAAACTCACGCTATCACGGGTTCGAGATCAGTCAAGAAATTGCATGGTGCCGCCGGAAATTTCGGCATATTTGGCCCCCGCATGGCAAAAAAAGAGACACACTGAAAACATGCCCAAGGATCGCGCCCCAACCCGAATACAGAAAAAGAACCGCGCCGCGATTCTCGAGGCTGCGTTGAACGTGTTTTCCGCCCACGGTTTTCGCGGCGCAACCGTGGATCAAATTGCTGCCGAAGCTGGGCTAAGCAAGCCGAATCTACTGTATTATTTCCCGTCGAAAGAGGCCATCCATACTGCCCTGCTTTCGGGCCTGCTGGACACATGGTTGGCGCCCTTGCACGAGTTGGATGCCGATGGTGACCCGATGGAGGAAATCCTGTCCTACATCCGCCGCAAGCTGCAGATGAGCCGCGAGTTGCCCCGCGAAAGCCGCCTGTTCGCGAACGAACTTGTTCAGGGCGCCCCACGCATTCACGAGGCTTTGTCGAATGACCTCAAGGCGCTGGTGGATGAGAAAACTGCGATCCTGACCCAATGGATGGATGAGGGCAAAATTGCGCGCCTGCACCCCTATCACTTGGTCTTTTCGATCTGGGCTCTGACGCAGCATTACGCCGATTTCGATGTTCAGGTCCGTGCCATTCTAGGTGATGAGGACCCGTTTGATGGGGCTGAGCCGTTCATCGATACGCTTTATCGCAAACTGCTGACGCCATAGAAAAAGGGGCCACCCACCGGCCCCTTTTCTTGTTTCAAACAACCGAATTACTCGGCAGCTTTAGCCATTGGATTGTTCGGGTGCGTCGTCCAGTTGGCATATTCAGGCTGCACCTCTTGCCCCGTACGAGGATCAACCTCACCAGCGGCCATCTGCACCATCGAGATACATCCATCGACCGGGCAGACATCCACGCAAAGGTTACAGGCAACGCATTCGTCATCCATGACCTCGAACACTCGATCTTCGGACATTGAAATCGCCTGATGGCTCGTGTCTTCGCACGCGGCATAGCAACGCCCGCACTTGATGCACTGGTCCTGATCAATCTTGGCTTTGGCAATGTAGTTCAGGTTCAGATACTGCCAATCCGTCACATTCGGCACCGCAAGACCAACGACTTGCGACACGTCCGTATAGCCTTTTTCATCCATCCACTTGGACAGCCCGGCGGTCAGTTCATCAATAATCTTGAACCCATAGGTCATTGCGGCAGTGCAGACCTGCACTGTACCACATCCCAGCGCCATAAACTCAGCCGCGTCACGCCATGTGGTCACGCCGCCGATGCCGGAAATCGGCAGACCATGCGTGGCTTGCGCGCGGGCAATCTCGGACACCATCGACAAAGCAATCGGCTTCACCGCCGGACCGCAATAGCCACCATGGCTGCCCTTGCCGTCAATTGACGGCTCGGGGCTGAAGGTATCCAGATTGACGCTGGTGATCGAGTTGATCGTGTTGATCAGCGACACCGCATCCGCGCCACCGTTTTTTGCAGCCTCGGCTGGCTTGCGAACATCCGTGATGTTCGGCGTCAGCTTCACAATAACCGGACGGTCGTAGTACTGCTTACACCAGCGCGTTACCATTTCGATATATTCCGGCACTTGCCCCACGGCCGAGCCCATTCCGCGCTCGCTCATCCCGTGTGGACAGCCAAAGTTCAGCTCGATCCCGTCCGCGCCGGTCTCAGCCACGCGCGGCAAGATGGCTTTCCAGGCCGCCTCCTCGCACGGCACCATGATTGAGGCGATCAGCGCGCGATCCGGGTAATCCGCTTTGACCCGCGCCATTTCCTCAAGGTTGACCTCCAGAGGCCGATCGGTGATCAATTCGATGTTGTTCAGACCCAGCAAACGCCGATCCGCACCATAGATCGCACCATATCGTGGACCGTTCACGTTTACGACCGGGGGTCCCTCGGACCCCAACGTTTTCCACACGACACCGCCCCATCCGGCCTCGAATGCACGGCGGACGTTGTATTCCTTGTCAGTTGGCGGCGCCGAGGCCAGCCAGTATGGGTTGGGGCTTTCTATTCCCAGGAAGTTCGTCTTCAAATCAGCCATTTATCCGGCCTCCCTGATGCAGATCAGCATCTTTGTCTTATAAGTTTCACGCGGTCAGGCTTGCGTGGATGTCCATCGCGGCATCGCGGCCCTCGGCCACGGCGGTCACGGTCAGGTCTTCGCCACCAGCCGCGCAATCACCTCCGGCCCATACCCCGGCCATCGAGGTGCGCCCGGCCCCTGTCACGGCGATTTTGTTGCCGTCCAGCGTCATGCCTTCGGGCGCGCCGTCCAGCGTCTGACCAATCGCCTTGAGAACCTGATCCGCAGGTAGGCGGATCACCTCGCCAGTGCCCGAGAGCTGACCATCGTGGCTGGAAGTATACTCCAATTCGATCTCAGCCGCTGCCCCGTTTCCATGCACGGCAACAGGCTGCACGTTGGTCATGATCTTGACGCCATGCGACGAGGCCAGATCCTGCTCATACCGGCTGGCGCCCATCGCGTCGCGACCGCGACGGTAGGCAATGGTGACATGTTCAGCACCCAGCAGTTTCGACTTCACCGCAGCATCCACGGCGGTCATGCCGCCGCCAATCACCACCACATTGCGCCCCACAGGCAGATGAGCCAAGTCAGAAGCCTGACGCACATCCGAGATGAAATCGACAGCAAATCGCACGCCGTCCAGATCAGCCCCTTGCGCGCGCAGCGCGTTCACACCAGCCAGACCGATGGACAGAAAGACGGCATCGTAATTCTCGACCAGACCGTCCAGCGAGATACCCTCACCCAGAACCGAGCCGGTCTCGATCGTGATACCGCCAATCTGCAACAGCCAGTCCACCTCGGCCTGCGCGAAGTCATTGGTCGATTTATAGGCGGCGATTCCGTACTCGTTCAGGCCGCCCGGCTTGGGTTTGCCTTCGTGGATCACCACGTCATGCCCCAACATCGCTAGACGGTGGGCACAGGCCAGACCAGCAGGCCCTGCCCCGATCACAGCAACAGTCTGACCCGTCGAAGCAGCCCGTTCGAACGGGTGATCTCCGGCAACCATCACACTGTCTGTCGCATAACGCTGCAGGCGGCCAATCTCGACAGGGGCACCCTCGGCCGTTTCTCGTACGCAGGCCTCTTCGCACAGTGTCTCGGTCGGACAGACGCGAGCGCACATACCGCCCAGAATGTTCTGCGCCAAAATGGTCTCGCCCGCCGCTTCGGGTTGTCCGGCCTGAATCTGGCGCATGAACAACGGAATATCTATATCTGTCGGACAGGCCGTCACACATGGCGCGTCATAACAGAAATAGCACCGATCTGCGGCCACGGCAGCCTCGTGCGCGGCCAAAGGTGGGTGTAAATCCGTGAAATTCGATGTCAGCTCATCGCTGGAAAGCCGCCCGGAAACAATGCCGGAGGCAATCTGGCCCTGTGCCATCGCTCTACTCCCTGTAGATATGTTCGTTATGATCTCAGCTTGCCACAATCTGATTTTTTATCAATTGGTAAAATTTAGAAAATCATCAATACTATGAAAAACAGGAAAAATTTATTGATTCCCCTGATTAATCCACCTGTTTTTCTGGCAATCGACGGCCCTGAAGTGCCCGAACAAAGGGTGCGCGGGACAAGCCGCAGCCTTGATTTCTGACTTTTTCCGCATCTGGTTTTGACGGACTCGGCTGCGTAATGTAGGTCAAACTCAACCCGAGCAGTGCCGGTTAACGGCCAATTACCCGAAAGTCACCCGATGCAGGCCAGCCCCCCGAAGTTCAACATCGTCATCATTGGGCAAAACAATCGTCTGCAATATGAGGCGCTGCTGTTTGCCGCGTCGTTGCGCCATAGCTCACCTAATTTTGCGGGTCGGCTGTTTGTGGCTGTCCCGCAGCCCGGCCCGCGCTGGTCGCAGGACCCGAGCATCCGGAACGAGGACGTGTTGAAGGCACTGCGGCAACTGGATGCTGAAATTTTGCCCTTCGACAACCATGTCTTCGGCAACAGCTATCCCTACGGCAACAAGATCGAAGCGCTGCTGGCCCTGCCCGAAGCTGAGCCTTTTGTATTTTTTGACAGTGATACACTGATCACCGGTGATCTGACCTCGGTGCCTTTTGATTTTGATCGGCCCAGTGCGTCGCAAAAGGTCGAAGGAACCTGGCCGAAGCCTACTCTCTACGGCCCAGGATTCGATGGTATCTGGAGCGCACTCTATCGCCGGTTCGAGCTAGACTTTGAAAGCTCATTGGATACCAGCAAGCCCGTGGACTACTGGCGACGGTATTTATATTTCAACGCGGGCTATTTTTATTATTCCTGCCCGCGCCAGTTCGGCGAACGCTTTCTGGACTATGCCCGCACGATCCGGGATGGAAAAATTCCCGAACTGGCCGGACAGAACCTTGACCCCTGGCTGGATCAGGCCGCACTACCATTGGTTGTCCATTCATTCGGTGGCGGGCGGGATGCCCTGCCCTCGGGCTTGTTGGACGGGTCGGTCAGTTGCCACTATCGACTGTTTCCCCTGCTCTATGCCCGCGAAAGCGACCATGCGATCGAGGTGCTGGAAACCGTCGCGGCCCCCAACCGGGTCAAGAAAGTGCTCAAGGGCTATGACCCGATCAAAAAGCTGGTTCTGCAACGCAAGGGCCACAAGATCCGGGACCTGTTCGACCGCGAAAACCTGCCCCAGCGCGAGCAGGCCATTCGCAATACGATCAAGAACAAGGGCCTGTGGATGCGCTGACAGGATTGTTGTGCGCGCGCTCTCAATCGCCTAGAGATTCTGCAACAAACATTCCAACAGGAGATTTTGACGATGTCTGACGGCCCTACTTACGGTTTTGACACACTTCAGATTCACGCGGGCGCACGGCCTGATCCGGCAACAGGTGCGCGTCAGACTCCGATTTATCAAACAACGGCTTATGTGTTCCGTGATGCGGACCACGCGGCCGCCCTGTTCAACCTGCAAGAGGTTGGCTTCATCTATTCCCGCCTAACCAACCCCACTGTGGCTGTTCTGCAAGAACGTATCGCCACGCTTGAGGGCGGCGTCGGTGCGGTTTGCTGTTCGTCGGGCCACGCGGCGCAAATCATGGCGCTGTTCCCGTTGATGGGTCCGGGTTGCAACGTGGTGTCCTCGACGCGCCTGTATGGCGGCACGGTCACGCAGTTCAGCCAGACAATCAAACGGTTTGGCTGGTCAGCAAAATTCGTCGACACCGACGATCTGGACGCCGTGAAAGGTGCCATCGACGAGAACACCCGCGCGATATTCTGTGAATCAGTCGCCAACCCGGGCGGTTATGTCACCGATATCCGTGCGATGGCTGATATTGCAGATGCAGCAGGTATCCCGCTGATCGTCGACAACACTTCGGCCACGCCGTATTTGTGCCGCCCTATTGAACAGGGCGCGACGCTGGTGGTGCATTCGACCACCAAATACCTGACAGGCAACGGCACGGTCACCGGTGGCTGCATCGTGGATTCGGGCAAGTTCGACTGGTCTGCAAATGACAAGTTCCCTTCGCTCAGCCAGCCGGAACAAGCCTATCATGGTCTTAAGTTTCACGAGACCTTTGGCCCGCTAGCCTTCACCTTCCACGGCATTGCCATCGGTCTGCGAGATCTGGGCATGACCATGAATCCGCAAGCTGCGCATTACACGCTGATGGGGGTCGAAACCCTGTCTCTGCGGATGGAGCGCCACGTGGAGAACGCTCAGAAGATCGCCGCCTGGCTCGAATCCGACGACCGTGTGGATTATGTGACCTATGCAGGCCTGCCCTCTTCGCCCTACTATGACCGGGTGAAAGCCCACTACAAGAAGGGTGCCGGTGCGCTGTTCACCTTTGCGATCAAAGGTGGCTATGACGCCTGCGTCAAACTGGTGAACTCGCTTGAGATTTTCAGCCACGTTGCCAATCTGGGCGATGCGCGGTCGCTGATCATTCACTCGGCCTCGACCACACACCGCCAACTGACGCCCGAACAGCAAGAGGCCGCAGGCGCAGGCCCCGGCGTTGTTCGCGTGTCCATCGGCATCGAAGACGCAGACGACCTGATCGCCGATCTGGATCAGGCGCTGTCCAAAGCCACGGCCTAAGTCATGAGCGAGCACGATACCAATGATCTGGGCCAACCCATCGGTCTGCCAGTATCAGACCATTTTCCGCGTCCGACGCCGCCCTATACACCGATGGAGGGCCGGTATTGTTCTGTCGTGCCGCTTGATGTGAACCGACATTCGCCCGGGCTTTACCGGGCGTTTGCCCACGATACCGATGGTAGCAACTGGACCTACCTGCCCTACGGGCCGTTCGGTAGTGAACAGGAATTCGAGGATTGGACCCGCGCCACGTGCATGGACGCCGATCCGATGTTTCACACGGTGCTGGACGAAGATGAAACGCCGGTCGGCATGGCCTCATTCCTACGGATCGCACCGGCGGCGGGTGTGATCGAGATCGGCCATATCCACTTTTCACCCCTCTTGCAGCGCAGTCCGCAATCGACCGAGACCATTTACCTGATGATGCGCCGTGTCTTCGACGAGTTGGGCTATCGCCGCTATGAATGGAAATGCGACGCCCTGAACGCCGCATCCTGCCGCGCGGCCGAGCGTCTGGGCTTTACCTTCGAGGGCATCTTTCGGCAGGCCACCCACTATAAGGGTCGGAACCGGGATACCGCCTGGTATTCGATCCTGGACAGTGAATGGCCACGGATTAAAACCGCGTTTGAAGAGTGGCTGTCGCCGGACAATTTCGACCAGACGGGCCAACAACGGCAATCGCTGAAGGCCAGCAGTCAGAACAAAGGCTCACTCGGTCATCCCGAATTCCATCGACACGCTGACCGAGACTGAAATCTCACCCCCAGCAACCGGCACGCCGCCCCCTTCGGCCATAGCCATCGCGCGCAATTGTGGCGCAGGACTGAGGCCTCGGACCTGCTCGCTAATGTGCTGAACCGGGCCCAGCGTCACATTGGCCGCCTGTGCCAACTGTTCCGCCTTTGCAGTCGCTTCCGCAACAGCCTCAGCCCGCGCCTGTGCCTGCAACGGAGTTGGTTCCTGCACACCAAAGCTCAGCCCACCAAAATTGTTGGCACCGTCCTGAATGACCGCATCCATGATCGTGCCCAACTGGGTCAGATCGCGGACACGGACCTGAACATTGTTCGAAGCGACAAAGCCGGAAATTTCGGGCCGCTCACCACTTTGATTGTTCCGTCCGGACCAGACCGGCGACAGCGACAGATCACGGGTCTGAACGTCACGGGATTCGACTCCCATGTCTTCAAGCCGTTTCAGAATCTGTGCCACCGCATCAGACGTAGCCTGCATCGCATTTGACGCCTGCGGGTCTTCGTTAGTGACACCCAAAGCGATGGTTGCCATATCCGGGGCAGCCTGCACGGTGCCGGTTGCATCCACGGTGATGCGACGTTCTTCCGCATGGGCCATTCCTGCGGCCGCTACGGCCAGCATCGCGGCCAGAAAAGCGATTTTCTTCAAGGTCTTCCCTCCAATTTCTTCTCTACCAAGATGGGGTCGACGGGGTTTGTCAGACAAGGGGAAGTACTGGCTTTTTCTTTCCCTCGGCGAGATCCTGCTTTAATGTCAGCCTGCGGACGGAAACCCGTTTGCATTGATGCTGACAATTATGGTTCCTCGGGAATATGAAACCCGCCTTTGCGCTGTCTTTTTCTGCAACCGGAATATCTGTGCACCACCGATCCGATGACGATTGGTTCTGCATTGGTGAGGTTGCGCTCGACGCGTCGGATCTGAATGCACAGCTTCGCGACCTTCAGGAAAAAGCATTTGCGCTGGAAAACAACCTGAATTGCAAGGTTGTAATCCCGACCGAGCAGATACGGTTTCTGTCTGTAAAATCGGATGACCAAACTCGTGAAGACAACGCCAAGCAAAGGCTGGCCGAGGATACACCCTATGCCGTCGAAGATTTGGTCTTTGACACCGCAACGGTCGGTTCCACCACTTATGTAGCCGCTGTGACGCGGCAGACACTGGATGAAGCGCGCAACTTTGCAACCGAACACGGGTTCATACCGGTTCAGTTCACCACGGATACCGATCCAAGCACTTTCCCCACCGAGCCATTGTTTGAGCCGTCAGAAGCTGTGTCTCCTGCGTCTAGGGCCAAAGGCCAGAATCAATCAGACACGGCAATACCAAATGTTCACCCTATCGCTGAGGACGCGGCCCCGGACGTGTTCCGATCCGCACCGACGGCCTCAGCACCCAGTAGAATACCTAGTGACCTAATTGAAAAACGATACGCTATTCCGGCGGTGGCCGCACTGGGGATAGTGACAGTTTTGGGTGTATGGGCGCTGACCGGATCGGACGACGCGCAGAAACCTGATCCAGACACGGCCCAGATCGCGAACACCACGCCTACGCCCACGCTTCAGGCCAGCGACACACCGGAATCACCGACTGAGCCTGAAACGGTAGAGCTTGATCCGGACATCACCGTTCCCGAACAGGAACCGGCAACCCAAACCGACGATATCGAATCTGAGCTTTCGCCCACAGACACCGCAATTCTCGAAGCGTTGAATGTGGTGCCAACGGTCGTGGGCGAAGTTGCCCGCGACCCGGAACCTGAAGGCCTCTCCATCCAACCCGGCATAGAGGTCGTCGCACCCGATCCGCTGGTACCGCAGGCTTTGCCCCCGCTGGAAGAACTGTACCTGGCATCTGTGGACAATTCCAAGCTTTCCACCGACGCGGTTGCCCTCCCCCAAGTGCAGAGCTTTGCCACCGACACGCCCATCGAACCGATCGCTCTGCCAAGCGTTGTCGACACCCAGTTCGAACTGGATGATCGCGGCCTGGTTACACCCAGCGTCGAAGGAACATTGAACCCCGACGGAGTAGTCGTCTATCTCGGACGGCCATCGAAAACGCCGCCCGAACCTCCCGTCCGGTTCGAAGAGGAACCGACCTTAGAGGAAACCCCCGACAGGCTGGCCGGGCTGCGCCCCAAGCCCCGCCCTGACAATTTGATCGAGCAGTTCGAACGTCAACAATTGGGGGGTCGTACGCTAGAGGAACTGGCCGGACGGCGTCCCAAACTGCGTCCTGCCTCACTGCAACAACAGCCGCAGATTGACTATACCCCCACCGCGCTGGCGGTGGTGCGCGTGCCGCGCCCGAAAACCCGCCCGGCGGGTCTTGCACCGTCTACCGGGACGCAAACCGCCAATCTGGGTTCGACCGCTGCAATTAGTCAAGCCGAGGCCGGGTCTTTCCAGCCCAGAACCGTTGCGCCCAAAATTCCGTCTGCGGCTTCTGTCGCGCGGCAGGCGACGATCGACAACGCGCTGAACTTGCGCAAACTGAATCTGATCGGGGTTTACGGTACACCCGCCAATCGTCGTGCACTGGTGCGTTTGCCCAGCGGTCGCTACAAAAAACTGAAAGTTGGCGACAGGGTGGACGGTGGAAAGGTCGTTGCAATTGGCGACAGTGAACTGCGCTATCAGAAAAAAGGTCGGAACCTGACCCTGAAGATGCCGCGCAGCTAATGCGGGCGCGAACGCCCGCAATATGCTTTAACCTATAGGTTCAAACAGCTGAAATTTCACCACTTTCGATCTGCTCGCGCTCGATGGATTCGAACAAAGCCTGAAAGTTCCCCTCGCCGAACCCATCGTCGCCCTTACGCTGAATAAACTCAAAAAAGATCGGGCCAATCACGGTTTTCGAGAAAATTTGCAGCAGGATTCGGGTCTCGCCACCATCCAGAACGCCTTCTCCGTCGATCAGGATACCGTGCTTCATCATGCGATCCAGCGGCTCGTCATGGTCGACAACCCGGTCCCTGGACATCTCATAATAGGCCTTGTTCGGGCCGGGCATGAATTTCAAACCCTTCTTGGCAATCGCATCGGTTGAGGCATAGATATCTTCGCTGCCCACCGCGATATGCTGTATCCCCTCACCTTTATATTTGTTTAGGTAGGATACGATCTGCCCGGTTTCGCCACGATCTTCGTTGATCGGAATGCGGATTCGTCCGCAAGGCGAAGTCAGAGCGCGACTGAAAAGACCGGTGTGCTTGCCCTGAATGTCGAAAAACCGGATTTCGCGAAAGTTGAACAGGCTTTCATAAAATCTGAACCACTTATCCATATTCCCGCGATAGACATTGTGGGTCAGATGATCGAGGTAATAGAACCCGTCACCGCGCGGCTTGGACTGGGTGGTCCAGGTGAATTCTTGATTATAGGGCGAGGTGTCGTGGTACTGATCGATGAAATAGATCAACGAACCACCGATCCCCTTAATCGCAGGAACATCCATCACCTTGTCCGCTGCGTCATAAGGCTCTGCCCCTTTGGCCACTGCGTGCTCATAGGCTTTCTGCGCATCTGCAACACGCCAGCCCATTGCCGAGGCACAGGGGCCATGTTCGTCAGCAAACCGGGCGGCGAAACTTTCAGGATCAGCATTGAGGATGTAAGTCACGTCGCCCTGCTGCCACAGCTCGACCGTGGGCTTGTCCTTGTGGCAACCGACCATTTCGTAACCCATCCTGGCGAACAGTTCGCGCAATTCCTGCGGGTTCGGATGGGCAAACTCTACAAATTCAAACCCGTCCGTACCGACCGGGTTTTCTTTACTGATTTCAGATTTCGGGGCGTTGTGGGGGAAAGGACCCATGGCGCGTCTCCTTAAAACAGGAATTTCTTTGCTGATTCCAAAATACTCCTTAACTGGCGCTGTTTCTGCGCATAGTTTTCGTGTAAACTGGGTTAGAACGCGCAAAACCCGCATGGTTGCATCAATTTATGGAGAAAATCCGCATATGCTGGATTCCACCGACATGCGCCTGTTATCCGCCTTGCAGGTGGATGCCCATCTGACCGCACATCAACTGGGCGAAATGCTGAACCTGTCGCCCAGTCAAGCCGGGCGGCGGCGGCAACGTCTGGAAGCCGAAGGGTATATCACTGGGTATGCCGCGCGGTTGGATCCGTTAAAACTTGGCCTGCATGTTCAGGGTTTCGTTCAGGTGCATCTGGGTACCCACGGCCCCGAACAATCCCAAAGCTTTGCCCGCATGGTAGACACACGACCTGAGATCACCAGCGCCTGGACGATGACCGGCGAGGCAGATTACCTGTTGCATGTCTATTGCGACGATCTGGCCGCGCTCAACCGCTTGCTTCACCAGGTCATACTGCCGCATCCTGCCGTGGCGCGGGTCCAAAGCCAGATCGTGATGGACCAGCTTAAACGCGACGCCCCTTTACCCACCTGACCAGACCGAAAGGACAAACATGGACGACTTCCTCTACCAGGCTTCGATCTATCTGGCAGCCGCCGTGATCGCCGTGCCGTTATCGGCCCGTCTGGGACTGGGGTCCGTGCTGGGATATCTGGCAGCCGGCATCGTCATTGGACCTGTATTCGGACTGGTCGGCGCTGAAGCTGAAAGCCTGCAGCATGTAGCCGAGTTCGGCGTGGTCATGATGCTGTTCCTGATCGGGCTTGAGCTTGAACCCCGCGCATTGTGGGATATGCGGGACAGGCTTTTGGGGTTGGGTGGCCTGCAGGTTGGTTTGTCGACTGCCGCCATCGCCGTTGTGGCCATGTATGCAAACCACCCGTGGTCGGTAGCGCTGGCAGTTGGTCTGACTTTGTCTCTGTCCTCGACCGCGATTGTGCTGCAAACGCTATCGGAAAAAGGGCTGATGCAGACAAACGGAGGCCGTGCCACGTTTTCCGTGCTGCTGACGCAGGACATCGCGGTGATCCCCATTCTGGCCTTATTGCCGCTGCTGGCGTTGCCTGCCATGCCCCATCTTGAAAGCGACGGGTCAATTGACCGCGGAGTAACGGAACTTCACGATAGCGCCCATCACAGCCTGTCTTTGGTCGAGGGCCTGCCCGGTTGGGCGGTCACATTGGTCACCCTTGGCGCCATCGCCTTTGTGATCCTTGCGGGCGTGTACCTGACGCGTCCCCTATTCCGGTTCATACACGCTACCCGCCTGCGCGAGATGTATACCGCGCTGGCGTTGATGATCGTCGTGGGAATCTCCTTCCTGATGACTCTTGTTGGCCTGTCCCCCGCCTTGGGTGCGTTTCTAGCGGGTGTTGTTCTGGCCAGTTCGGAATTCCGGCATGAGATGGAAAGCGACCTTGAGCCCTTCAAGGGTCTGTTCCTGGGTCTCTTCTTCATCACCGTTGGTGCCGGAATTGACGTCGCCTATTTCTTCAACGACCCGCTTGAACTGATCGGACTGGCGCTGCTGGTCATTCTGACAAAGGGGGCTATCCTGTATTTGGTCGGGCGCGCCTTCAAGCTGCGCGGGCGTGATCACTGGCTGTTCACGCTGGGTCTGGCGCAGGCGGGTGAGTTCGGATTTGTCCTGCTGGCCTTTTCCACGCAGCAGAACGTCATCCCACCTGACTTGTCGCAGAAACTGTTAATGATCATCGCCCTGACCATGCTGATCACCCCGCTGTTGTTCATCATCTACGACCTTATGTCCCGTCGGATCAGGGATAACGCCCCGCAGGTCGAACCCGACGAGATCGACGAGAAAGGCCCAGTGATCATCGCCGGTATTGGACGTTTTGGGCAGATCGTGAACCGGCTGGTGCGAGCCAGCGGGTTCAAGACCATCGTTCTGGATCATGATATCGAGACCATCCAGTTGATGCGCCGCTTTGGGGTCAAAGGGTTCTTGGGTGATCCGACACGCCCCGAGTTGCTGCGCGCCGCAGGGCTTGAGAAAGCCGCTGTTCTTGTTGCGGCAATGGATGACCGCAAGACTGTGACCCGTCTGGTCAGTTTTGCACGGCGTCAGCGCCCGGATTTGCACATCATTGCCCGAGCCCATGATCGCACCCACGTATACGAGCTGTATCAGGCAGGCGCGAATGACATCGTGCGCGAGATGTTTGACAGTTCACTGCGTGCTGGACGCTATGTGCTCGAGAATATCGGGCTCAGCGAATATGAGGCTGCGCAGGCCGAACAGACCTTTTACCACCACGACCGCGCCTCGATCCGGGATCTGGCCGAGCTTTGGATTCCCGGTATGCCAACGGCGGAAAACAAGAAATACATCGAGCGTGCGCAGCAATTCGAGAAAGACCTGGAAACTGAACTGCTGGAACTGGCTGAAAAACACGCTCAGAAATCGGCCTGATCCAGGCAGTCGGATCAGGCCGTCAGAGTCAGCCGCCGGACACTCCGGCCTCGGCAAAGGTTGCCATGCCTGAATGACAAGCAACCGCGCTTTTGAGGATATTGATCGCCAGCGCACCGCCCGATCCCTCGCCCAGGCGCAGCCCAAGGTTCAGTAGTGGTTGTTTGCCCAGTTTGTCCAATACGGCCCCGTGCGCACTTTCAGCACTTTGATGACCTGCTACGGTGTGATCAAGGGCCCCAGCGGACACATCGGCCAAGCAGGCCGCCGCAGCCGCGCAGATGAAGCCATCCAGAATGACAGGGATGCGCAGAACACGGGCCGCTGCGATGGCGCCCGCCATAGCTGCGATTTCACGCCCGCCCAAACGGCCTAGGATTTCCAGCCCGTCGCCCGAGTCGCCATGCAAAGCCACACCTTCGGCCACCACACGGGTTTTATTCGCAAGCCCTGCGTCATCTACACCGGTGCCGCGCCCGGTCCAATCCGCGGCTTTCCCACCGAACAAGGCGCAAGCGATTGCAGCCGCCGGGGTGGTGTTTCCAATGCCCATTTCTCCAACCACCAACAGGTCGGCCTTGGGGTCGACGGCCTCCCAGCCGGTACGCAAGGCCTGCAACAGTTCATCCTCGGTCATCGCCGGGCCTGCAGTGAAATCCGCCGTTGGCCGGTCCAGTTCCAGAGCATGCACATCCATCGTGGCCCCGGCGGCCTTGGCCAATTGGTTGATCGCCGCACCACCATGTTCAAAGTTCATGACCATCTGCACGGTCACATCGGGCGGAAAGGCAGACACACCCTGCGCAGTAACCCCATGATTGCCAGCAAACACAATAACCTGCGGTGCCGAGATTTGCGGGCGAGAATCCCCACGCCACGCGGCATACCAGATTACAAGATCTTCAAGCCGCCCCAGTGCTCCGGGCGGTTTGGTCAGCTGTCCGTTGCGATCAGCCGCGCCCTGCAGTGCGGCATTGTCCGGACCCGGTGCCCGGCTCAGGGCATCGCGGAGAGTTTTCAGGTCATTAAGTTCGGGCAGCATCCAAAGCCTCGTTGCATCAGAGTGGTCCTGTGTGTTTAACCGAAGCGTCCAATCCAACAAGACCCCGAAAGGCGCGGGAGTGCACAAAAACGACACCAAGCTGTTTTCCGTGTGGGATATACCACTGGCGTTGGTCCTGCTGACCCGCCTGCCGCTGCCGCGCCTGCCGGAAAAAACTTTTGCCCGGCAGGCCGATGCCGCTTGGGCATTTCCCGTCGCTGGTCTAATCATCGGGCTGCTGGCCTGTGTGGCGGGCTGGGCTGCAATGGCCGTGAACCTGCCCGCAGCGGTCAGCGCCGTCATTCTGGTTGCGGTTCTGATCGTGACTACCGGCGCGATGCACGAAGACGGTCTGGCCGATACCGTGGACGGGCTTTGGGGTGGTTTCACCCAGGAACGCCGCTTGGAAATCATGAAGGATAGCCATATCGGCACCTATGGTGTGCTGGCGCTGATCTTCGCGCAGTTGATGCGCGTCGCTTTGATCGCAACCTTACTGATGGCCGGGGCCTATGGTGTAATCCTCGTCGCCTGCATCCTGTCCCGCGCGGTCATGCCGGTTCTGATGAACGCCCTGCCCCATGCGCGCAAAAACGGGCTGAGCCACTCGGTCGGAGCGCCGCGGGTTGCAACGGTTTTGGCGGGTTTTGGATTGGCTGTGCTGTGCGCGGTGCTTTTGATGGGAACCGCGGTCGCCCTGCCCCTTCTCGTGGCCGCGCTGGCCGTCATTGTGCTTGCCGGAATCGCAAAAGCCAAAATCGGCGGTCAGTCCGGCGATATTCTGGGGGCTTCTCAGCAACTGGCTGAGCTGGCATTCCTAACCGCTGCGGCCGCCGCCCTCTAAGCCGTGCCGCCGGTTTCGATCCTCAGGGTTTCACCGCAGTGCTTACAATGCACGGCATCCGGATCATGCCGGTAAAGACCGCAGCTGGGGCATTTGTGGCGCACTTTCTGCGGCATGAAGATCGCCTGTGCCAGACGCACGAACAGCGCTACGCCCACAATCATTATGAATACTGAGAACAACTTGCCCGCCGGCGTCGCCAGGGTGATGTCGCCAAACCCGGTCGTAGTCAGCGTCGCCATGGTGAAATAAAGCGCGTCGATATAGGCGTGCGGGCTGCTGTCGGGGATAAAGAACACCAGAACCGCCGTCGAGGTCGCGAACACAAACACCAGCAGATTGATCGCCGCGATGACCGCGTCCTCATGCGTTCGGAAAAACTGACTGTCACGCCGCAAATCCCGCAGCAGGTGGTAGGAATGGATCAGGCGCAGGGCGCGTAGAATTCGCACGAAGGCCAGGTTTCCCGGCAAGAACGGCTCCAGCAGTAGCGAGGCGATCACTACGATATCGGCCAAGGTGTAAATCTTGCGCAGCAGCTTCCAGCGGTCTTTCGCAATCCACAGACGGGCAAGGAAATCCAGCAGAATCAGAAACCCGACACACAGGCTGGCTAGTGTGATCCCCGGCCCATGAGGCACATTCGCCGTAGACACGAAAAACACGATCGACACGGCGTCAAACAGGATCAAACAATAGCGGAACCAGACCGACACCGGGTCATGTGCAATGTACAAAAACTTAACGGTTTGCTTTATCCTGGTCATGTATCCGCCTCTGACTATTGGAAAATTAGCGGCAAATGCCGAATTCACCAAGACCAGACACGAAAAAGGCCGCCCCCTTTCAGGAGCGGCCCCAAATTCAGGAATGCCCGCGATCAGGCAGCAGCAGCAGCGCGCGAAGTCAGAACCTCATCGACCTGCTTTGCGGCTGAAACCTCGCCCGCACCGGACACGGCAGCCACTTCACGGGTCAGACGCTCGAGCGCGGCTTCATACAGCTGACGTTCGGAATAGCTCTGCTCACGCTGATCGTCGGTGCGGTGCAGATCGCGAACCACCTCGGCAATCGAAATCAGATCGCCTGAATTGATCTTTTGCTCATATTCCTGCGCCCGGCGGGACCACATGGCACGTTTCACCTTGGCCTTGCCCTTCAGCGTTTTCATTGCCTGACTGATGACATCGGGCGAGCTGAGCGAACGCAATCCGGACTCAGTGACTTTGTTGGTCGGCACCCGCAAGGTCATCTTGTCTTTTTCAAAGGAGATGACGAACAGCTCAAGCGAATATCCCGCGACTTCTTGTTCTTCGATCGAGATGATCTGACCCACGCCATGCGCAGGGTAGACGACATAGTCATTCGGGCGGAACTCAAGCTTTTTCGACTTAGACATACAGGTTCATCCTTGGTTACAGAGCGAGATACGGACAACAAAACAACCTTGCCGGAGCCTTTCCTGGCCCCGTCAGGCGACTTGTTTGGCAAAAAATTAGAACTCCAAAGCAATCATACTTACGGAGTACATCCCCATCTCATTCATCATTCAGCTTCCGATTATATCACAAAATTACGACGCCTGAAAGGTCACGCCCCAAAACGGCCGTGAATCCGTATAAGTTCCAATGCGTTGCAACCTGCTTTTACACCTGAACCGACAAGTTCAGAGAGCGAATCGCTTAGCCACCTTCGCCGGGCGCTTCCGAGAAATACTTCTCCATCTTGCCCTCTTCACCGTCGCGTTCTTCGGCCTCGGGCAGCGGATCTTTCTTGGTCACGATCACCGGCCATTGTTCCGAGAATTTACGGTTGAATTCGACCCACTGATCCATCCCTGGCTCAGTATCGGGGCGGATGGCGTCAGCTGGGCATTCAGGTTCACACACACCGCAATCGATGCATTCGTCGGGGTGAATGACCAATGTATTCTCGCCTTCATAGAAACAGTCCACCGGGCATACTTCGACGCAATCGGTGTATTTGCAGGCGATGCAGTTTTCGGTGACAACATAGGTCATTGTGGGAATCCCATTTGCGGTTTGGGCGTTTAGCTAATCCACTATTATACCGTCTTCAAGGGCGGATCAGCCCTCTTTAGTACGAGAAAGATCAAGCGCGCGCCGATCTTTCTTGGTCGGACGACCTTTTCCCTCGAATCCGGGGTTTCTGGGTGGCGCGTCCTTCTTTTCCGTCATATCGAGGTACAACGTTTGCGCTTCGGGTGCCGGACCGCGGCGTTCACCTAGTTTTTCAACCCGGACAACCCGGACAACCCGCCCCTGCGGAAAGGTCAGAACATCACCGAGCCCAACGGCCTGCGCTGGCTTCAGAACCCGGTTTCCGTTCAGCCGAACATGGCCGCTGCTGACCTGTTTGGCGGCCAGGCTGCGGGTCTTGAAGAACCGCGCCTGCCACAACCATTTGTCGATCCGCAGCTTGGCCTCGGCCATCGGCGTTTAGTTACCGTCTTTCAAACCCATCAGCGCGGCTGCAAACGGGTTATCGGGGTCGATCGCCTTTTCTTTCTTGGGCGGTCGTGAGGAGAAAGATTTGGCCCCTTGCGGTTTGCCACCCTTTTTGCCCTGAGGCTTGCCACGACCATCTTGCGGTTTGCCGCGCGGCTTGCCTTTGGCTTGTCCTTGCCGCTGTTCACGGCGCGGAGCACGGTTGGTCTGACGCTGACGTCCCCAGGTAAAGATGTAGAACACTTCAACCTCGGGCTCATCCGCTGCCGGCGCCTCGGTGCTTTCAGTGGCCTCGGCTACCGCCTCGGCGGGTGTGACGACCTCTTCGGTTGCAGCTTCCGATGCCGAGGTTTCTTCGGCAAGCGGTTGCTCCACCGCGTTGGTTTCAGGTGCTTCGGCAGGTGCCGCTTTCACCTTTTCACGTTCGCCGCGCTCGGCCTTATAACCCAACCCTTGCATCAGGTCCGCGAACTGTTCCAGCGTCATACCGGTGATCGACAGCATATCGGGCTTAGCTTCAAACCCGCCACAGCTGTCTTCGGCGCGTAGCATATCGGCCAGACGCTCCAGCATGTCGATCCGGATGGAGCGTTCGCCCGCATCGCGGTAGCCGCACATGGTGTCGTATCCTTCGGGCGCATCCTTGGCGACCGGCACGGTGACCAGACCCGGAGGCGGCGCTTCGGGGAAATCCTGCAGCCCATTAGCCAGAGCCCACAGAACCAGACGCAGACGAGTCGGTGCAGGCTTCAACAACAGCGGCATGAAGATGGTGAACTGGCCGAACCGGATGCCGTGCTTGCGCAGCGCGCCTCGGGCATCCTGATCCAGATCCTTGACCTCTTGGGCGACACCGGCACGCGGCAGCACGCCCAGTGCTTCGACCATGCGGAAGGCGAAGCCTTTGGCCAGACCCGACAGCTCCTCGTCCCGCGACAGGTTCAGAAGCGGTTCAAACAGCGCTGCAACCTTGCGGTCGATGAAATGCTGCAGACGGCGCTGCACTTTCTGCTCAACCTCTGGCCCTGCGGCCTCATCCACAAACACTTCGACCGTCGGCTTGAGCGGTTCAGCCCCGGCAACCAGTTTGCCGACAGCATATTCGCCCCACATCAGGCCACCCTGATCGGTGAAATCAATTTCGGTATCGGGCGCATTGTAGAAGCGATCGGCGCGCAGATGGAATTGCGGCGCGAGTGCTTGCAGGGAGGCCGTTTTCAAAGCTTTCGCCTCGGTTCCTTGCGCGCTTTTGTCCGGCGTGAACCGGAACCCTTCCAGACGACCGACGAATTCGCCTTCGACGGTCACTTCACCCTTGTCATTTACTTCGGCCAAAAGGGCCTCCTTCTGTTTGAGCCGGCGCAGCAACACAGATGTGCGCCGGTCCACAAATCTCTGAGTCAAACGATCATGCAATGCGTCTGACAGCCTGTCTTCTACAGTGCGCGTTTCGTCACGCCAACGTGATTCGTCACGCACCCATCCGTTTCGCTGCGCAACATATGTCCAGGTGCGAATATATGCCAACCTTTTAGACAAAGCATCGATATCTCCGTCGGTTCTGTCGATCCGGCGGATTTGCCGCGCCATGAAATCATCTGGGATCGAACCACGCTCATGCAAGTGGCCATAGATCACTTCGAGCAGGCTGGCGTGTTCAGCGTGGCTGATACCGCGAAAATCGGGGATTCGGCAGACATCCCACAACAGGCGGATCGATTGGCCGTCACTGGCGCGGGCTGCGACCTCGGTCACTTGCGAGAGCGATTTCAGCACATTCAGGTCATCTGCGGGCCGTGCCTTGATCAGATATTCGTCGTTTGGGCTGACCTCAAGCGAGTCGATCAGTGCGTCGATTGAGCCGAACCTGAGGGTGGCATTCCGCCAGTTCAGCTTTTTCATCGGCGTAAAGCGGCTGTCCATGATGGCCTGCGCCACACCTTCGTCCAGTGGCGGGGCCTCGCCCGTCACGCCAAAGGTGCCATCCGACATCCCCCGCCCGGCCCGGCCTGCAATCTGGGCCAGCTCGTTCGGGGCCAAGGGCCGCATCCGGCGACCGTCAAATTTGCTTAAAGAAGAGAACGCAACGTGGTTCACATCCAGGTTCAGCCCCATCCCGATGGCATCCGTGGCGACCAGATAGTCGACCTCGCCATTCTGATACAGATCGACCTGCGCATTGCGCGTGCGCGGGCTAAGCGCACCCATGACCACAGCCGCCCCGCCTTTTTGACGGCGCAAAAGCTCGGCAATCGCATAGACGTTATCAACCGAGAACCCGACAATCGCGCTGCGTGACGGCATGCGGCTGATCTTTTTCGAACCTGCATAAACCAGCTGAGACATCCGCTCACGCCGGACAAACTGCGCCTCGGGGACCAAAGCCGCGATGGAACCGCGCATGGTGTCCGAGCCCAGAAACAGCGTCTCATTCGTACCACGTGCGCGCAGCAGGCGGTCGGTGAAGACATGGCCGCGCTCGGGATCGGCACATAGCTGGATTTCGTCGATCGCCACGAAATCCGCGCCCATACCCTCGGGCATCGCCTCGACCGTGCATACCCAATATTGGGCGCGGGGCGGCACGATCCGTTCCTCGCCCGTGACCAAAGCCACGACTGAAGGGCCGCGAATGGCGACGATCTTGTCATAAACCTCACGCGCTAGCAGACGCAGTGGCAGACCGATCACACCAGTCCGATACCCCAGCATCCGCTCGATCGCGTAATGGGTTTTACCTGTGTTGGTCGGGCCAAGTACAGCCACGATTCGGGATGACCCGCTCACCTTTGCCCCCTGCCCCGGCTCTTTAGAGGGTCGAGCCCTCGACCTGAGGCTTCAGTCGATTCACCGCATTGGTTACTTCTTCATGATGAGGATGTATAGCCAGCGCGCGCTCATAGGCATCGAGTGCCTTGCCGGGCTGTTCGATGATCTCGAAAATCAGGCCCAGCCCGAAAATAGCCTCATAATTATTCGGGTTCAGCGTCAGCGCGTGTTCCAGATCGGCTGCGGCCATGCCAAAGCGATCCATGCCAAAAAACGCTGAGGCGCGCATGTTCCAGCCTTCTGCAAAATCGGGTGCGTGATCGGTCAGAGCTGTCAGGTGCTCAATCGCCGTCAGCGTGTCACCGTCATCTAGCGCCTCACGCCCGCGTTCCAGCAGCAAATCCGCCGAAGCCGACCCCGATTGCGACCACAGCGCCTTGAGCTGCCGGTCGATGCCAATCGCTTGTTCCGGCGTGGATTGCGCCAATTGAGCCAACAAGACGACTTCGTCCCGCGAATCCGCTTCTTGCGCCATTGAACTGGCGGAAAACATGACCGTGACAAAAATTGCCGCAACGGTACGTTTGAGATTGATGATTGCAATGCCCATAACAATGTTCAGTGTAGCGTTGCGACCGGGGATGTCCATTCACGGCGCAGAAACAATAAGAGGAACACCATGAGCGACATTCTTGAAAAAGCCGCGGCCGCGCTGAACGAAAAACTATCCGGCGGCGATTTCGATGCATCGGCCAAGTTCGCCATCGCTGATCTGGGTGCTATCGTGCTGGATGCGGACGGTGCTCGCGTCAGCGATGACGACGCAGATGTCACCCTGTCAGCAGATGCCGATACGTTCGAGCAAATCCTCAGCGGCGACCTGAACCCTACCGGTGCGTTCATGTCGGGCAAGCTGAGCGTGGACGGAGACATGGGTATTGCCATGAAACTCGCTTCGGTGCTGGCCTGATGGAGTTCTCGCCGGCCCCTTTCTTTGAAGACGTGGCCGGCGGCCCGGCCGGAGGTGCGGCCCATTGGGTAAGGACCACAGACAACACGCGAATCCGTGTGGGTCACTGGCGCACCGAAGGCGAAACAAACGGCACGGTGATGATGTTCCCCGGCCGAACCGAATACATCGAAAAATACGGCGATACGGCGGCTGAATTCGCCAGCCGTGGCTTTGCATTTCTGGCTGCCGACTGGCGCGGTCAGGGACTGGCGGATCGTCTGCTGGACGACCCGCGCGTCGGTCATGTTGACCAGTTCAGTGACTATCAACAGGACGTGCATGCCACGCTTGCGCTTGCTGCCAAGCTTGATCTGCCCAAACCCTGGTACGTGATCGGTCACTCGATGGGCGGAGCAATCGGTCTGCGTGCAGTGTTGGAGCGTGACGATTTCGCGGCTTGTGCCTTTACCGGCCCGATGTGGGGAATTTTTTTCACGCCAATCATGAAACCGCTTAGCCGGTTGACGGCCTATTGGGGGCCAAGGATCGGGCTGGGGGAAAAGACGCCTCCGACCACTTCGTTGGAAAGTTATGTCACCTCACAACCCTTTGACGGCAACGTGCTTACCCGTGATCCGGCGATGTACCAGATGATGAAGGACCAACTGGCAGTGCATCCCGAACTGGCCCTTGGCGCGCCTTCAACCATTTGGCTGCGCGAGGCGCTGGACGAATGCGCCTGGTTGATGGAACAGACCGCGCCAACCTTGCCAGCATTGACCTTCCTGGGCAGTCACGAGCAAATCGTTGACCGCAAGGCGATCCGGGAGCGAATGGCAGACTGGCCCAGCGGCACATTGGTCGAAATCCCCGACGGCGAACATGAGGTACTGATGGAGGCACCGAATGTACGCGGCCCTGTGTTCGATCAGTTGGCGGTACATTTTCTGGCCGCCCGATCGGACGCATCAGCCTCGGCTGCTCTTTCAAGCTAAAGAAAACCTCACGCAAAGGCGGCTTGTGATCCAGGCCGCCCGCGCCTAGATGTTTGCCAAAGCAGATATTCCGAGGTGATCCATGCGCGACCTTCCCTTTCCCGTCCTTGACGCAAACGCAGCCGGTGGTGCCGGCAATCTTGGCAACCTGCCGGAATGGGATCTGACCGACTTGTATAGTTCGGAAGAAGCGCCGGAACTGGATCGCGATCTTGAATGGCTTGAGGGCGAATGCGCGGCCTTTGCCGCCGACTACGAAGGCAAGCTGGCTGATCTGGATGCCGATAGCCTGCTGAACTGCGTGCAGCGCAATGAAAAGATCAACTCTATCGCGGGCCGCATCATGTCGTTTGCCGGTCTGCGCTATTACCAGCTGACCACGGATGCCGAGCGCGCCAAATTCCTGTCGGATATGCAGGAGAAGATCACCATCTACACCACTCCGCTGGTGTTCTTCACGCTGGAAATCAACCGCATCGACGATGACGTAATGAAAGCGCATTTCGACGCAAATGCCGATCTGGCCCGGTACGAGCCCGTATTCCGCCGCATTCGCGCGATGAAGCCCTATCAGCTGTCCGATGAACTAGAAAAATTCCTGCATGATCTGGGTGTTGTCGGTGACGCGTGGGAACGACTGTTCGACGAAACCATTGCCGGGCTGACCTTCACCGTAGATGGCGAAAAACTGAACATCGAAGGCACCCTGAACCTGCTGACCGAGCAAGACCGCACCAAACGTAAAGCTGCGGCACGCGAACTGGCGGCTGTGTTTCAGGACAACGTCAAAACCTTCGCTCGCGTGCACAACACGCAGGCCAAAGAAAAAGAAATTGTCGACCGCTGGCGAAATATGCCAACGGCTCAGACCGGCCGCCACCTATCGAACGACGTGGAACCCGAAGTGGTTGAGGCACTGCGCGAAGCCGTCGTGGCCGCCTACCCCAAGCTCAGCCATCGTTACTATGAACTGAAGCGAAAATGGCTGGGTCTGGATGTAATGCAGGTCTGGGACCGCAACGCGCCCCTTCCGATGGAAGACACCCGCATCGTCGGCTGGGACGAGGCCGAGAAAACAGTGATGGATGCCTATAACGCGTTTGATCCGCGCATGGGCGAGATCGCCGCGCCCTTCTTTTCGAAAGGCTGGATTGACGCTGCGGTGAAACCGGGCAAAGCGCCAGGTGCGTTTGCCCACCCGACCGTCACCGAAGTGCACCCCTACGTGATGCTCAACTATCTGGGCAAACCGCGCGACGTGATGACCCTTGCACATGAACTGGGCCACGGCGTCCATCAGGTTCTGGCCGCCGATCAAGGCGAGATGCTGTCATCCACCCCGTTGACCTTGGCCGAAACCGCCAGCGTTTTCGGCGAGATGCTGACCTTCCGCAAGATGTTAGATCAGGCCGAAACCCCGGAGCAACGCAAGGTGCTGTTGGCCGGCAAAGTCGAGGACATGATCAACACGGTCGTACGCCAGATCGCGTTCTACGACTTCGAATGCAAATTGCACGCGGCGCGGCGTGAAGGTGAACTGACCCCGGATGACATCAACGCCCTGTGGATGAGTGTTCAGGCCGAAAGTCTTGGCTCCGCATTTGAATTCATGGAGGGCTATGAGACCTTCTGGGCCTATATCCCGCACTTCGTCCACTCTCCTTTCTACGTCTACGCCTATGCGTTCGGGGATGGTTTGGTGAACGCGCTCTATTCGGTTTACGAAAGCGGCTCGGAAGGGTTCGAGGACAAGTATTTCGAAATGCTGCGCGCCGGTGGATCCAAACACCACAAGGAACTGCTGGCCCCGTTCGGGCTGGACGCCAGCGATCCGAAATTCTGGGATAAAGGCCTGTCGATGATCTCGGGCTTCATCGACGAACTGGAAGCGATGGAAGGCTGATCACTTCTGGCTTTTGGTCGTCAGGAACACGGCGGCCACGATCAACACACCGCCAAGGGCTGCAATCGGCGTTATTGCGGCCCCCAGAAACAGGGCCGAGTTGATGAACGTGAACACGACCGAGGCGGCGAACATTAAGGTCGCCGTCAGCGTCGATACTCGCGCGGCGGCCTCGTACCACAGGTAATAGGCCAGTGCAGTCGGAAGTACCCCCAGCAGGATCAGAAAGACCACGTCGTTGGCCGTTGGCACCTGCAGCGAAAATGCGGCAAGCGGTAACAACATGATGCCTGCACACATGAATATCCCGAACAGGAAATTCAGACGCTCAGCAGTCGATTCTGAATTGCGCATCGCACGGCTACTTGAGATCAGGAACACCGCCCAACTGAGACCCGCGCCAATTTCCAGAAGATCACCGAACAAGGGCTCTCCTCCGCCTTGGAAATCCTGATAAACCGTTAGGAAAACGCCCAGAATTGCCAATGCCGTGGCAAGAACGTCGGTTCGTGTGACGGGTGTGTCGGCAAAGAAATACAAGAACATCAAAACAAAGAACGGCGCTGTATTTTCCAGCACCATCGCATTGGCCGCACCGGTATGTTCCAGCCCGATGTGGAACAGGATGTAGTTGACGACTGTCGACAGAACCGCCAGCCGAAAATTCCAATCGCTCAGCCTGATCGACACGGAAACCCGCATCACGCGCAGCATGCAATAGATAGCCAATGCGGCGATGAACAACCGCGTTACCGCAATCTGCAGCCCACCTAGATCGCTGGTCAGATAACGGACGATGACGCTGTGTGTGCCCCACAGGAACGCCGCCAAAAACCCAAGCACCAAACCGTTTTGGAATAGCTTGGTGTCGGGCATCCCTGAGATCCCTCTTATTTCAGCTGACTGTCTTTGGACCCGCGTCGGTTAACCCCCCCACGCGCCTTAAAGGCTCCATCCCGTTCCTGCTGGCAATCAAGACAGAGTTTGACGCCGGGCCGAGCCAGACGCCGTTTTTCGGGGATCGGCTCCTCACATTCGGCGCAGTGGGTCAGGCTTTCGCCCACCGGTTGCTTTTGCGCCTGCATCCGAGCAAGCTCATCCGAAATGGATGCTTCAATTTGTTCACTCACCGCGCCGTCACGCGCCCAACCGCCTGCCATGGCGTCCTCCTGATCACGTGCACGCCAGATTAGCCGAGCCGGGCGCGACATGGCAAGTCAGAGGGAAACTGCCCTCTCCAACACGCGGTCAATCATCTCCTGCGTGCCGCGCGAGAATTCCAGCGGGCATGAATATTCTGCTCCTTCGCGCACGGATCGGCAGAATGACTCGACCTGCAGCTTGTAATGGTCATCCCCGGGAAAGCGGGTGACCTGAACTTCAAGCCCTGGACGATGCAATTCCACGCGCGCTTCACCAAAAACACGTGCATTGAACGGAGCCGTCATACGGATGACGCCACCCTCGCCGTGAAACACCATCTCTTGATGCGGATGCATGCGGATCGAGACATAGCTGGAATAGGTGAAATCCGGGAATTGCGCGCGAATTTCCGTGAAGGTGTCGATCCCGCCCTGCCACTTAATGGTCGACTCTACCCGAACCGGTTCCTGTCCCGTCGCATACCGTGCGCCGCCGATCACATAGACACCGATGTCGCGCAACCCACCGCCGCCTGTCTCGGCACGGTTGCGGATGTTTTCGGTATCGGCGCGATTGTCGAAACTGAATGCGCCAGTCACATGCACCAGTTTGCCGATCGCCCCATCGGCAATCAGTTTTCGCACCAATTGCCACTGCGGATGGTGGACGATCATGTAAGCTTCGGCCGCAAGCAACCCCGTCTCATCCCGTTTTCGGATCAAAGAGTCGAATTCGGCAGCGGTCATGGCCATCGGCTTTTCGCACAGCACATGCTTGCCCGCATCCATCGCCTTAAGGCTCCATTCCACGTGCAGGTGATTGGGCAACGGGATATAGACGGCTTCGATCTGAGGGTCTGCCAGCAACGCGTCATAGCTTTCGTAAACCGTCAGATCGGGGCAAAAGGCCCGGAACGGGTCGGCCTTGGCAGTGTCTGATGTAGCCAACCCGGCCAGCTGCGCTCCGTTTGCGGCATGGATCGCCGGAGCCATGAAATGCCGCGCGAATTTGGCAGCGCCCAGAACGCCCCATTGAACTGGTTTGTGCATCTTTTCCTCCGACTTAGTTGATCAGGGGCGAATCTCAACGTTACCGCTAACGCCTCCATTTCCCGACCTTCTAGCAACCCTCCGGCATTAAGTCAGGCACTTATCTGAGCTGACGATGACCCTGCTCTTCTCCTAGGCCGTAGAAATTTTCGACTGAGATAAAATGCTTCACATTTGCCAAGGCGCAAATTGGTTGACTTTGGAACGCATCGACGAAATCGACGCGGCTTTGACAACGTCATCTAGAAACTCGTGCGACGCACTAAGCTCAATAGCTGCTGCGATACGCTCAACCACTTTCCTAAAGTCACGCTTCCTGTCGCTGTAGTGGAAAAGCGTGACCGATCTGCCATCGCCTGTCCCGAACGTGATCAGCAACAGTCGCAAGAATGACACGTTGAAGCAATTCAAATTGAAGCCGACCCTTCTGCTAGCATATCATCGGGTCAACAATTTTCTGGTCCGATACCCATATTGAACACGGGGGACGCACCTGTAGAAACACCTTTTCAGGACGTCGCCCAAATAAAAAGCCCGCCAAGAATGACGGGCTTTTACGTTTACCTGGATCCACCTCAGACGGTGCCCAGCATTCCTTTTTCACGTGCCAATTCGCGCATTTTCTTCTGCAGCTTCTCAAACGCGCGGACCTCGATCTGGCGAATGCGCTCACGGCTGACATTGTACTGCGTACTCAGCTCTTCCAGCGTGACAGGCTGATCCATCAATCGGCGTTGTGTCAGGATGTCCTTTTCCCGGTCATTCAGGACTTCCAGAGCAGACGCCAGAAGTTCACGCCTTGCGTCCAGCTCGTCGCGGGCTTCGTAATCGCCGGCCTGGTCGGCATCCTCATCCTCAAGCCAATCCTGCCACTGCATGGTGCCTTCGCCTTCGGACCCGACGGTCGCGTTCAACGAGGCATCGCCACCGGACATACGGCGGTTCATGCTGATGACTTCCTCTTCGGTCACGCCCAGATCATTGGCAATCTGTTTGACGTTTTCCGGGCGCAGGTCACCCTCTTCCAGCGCGCCGATACGGGCCTTGGCTTTACGCAGGTTGAAAAACAGCTTTTTCTGCGCTGACGTCGTGCCCAATTTGACCATGGACCACGACCGCAGGACGTACTCCTGGATCGACGCACGGATCCACCACATTGCATAGGTCGCCAACCGGAAACCTTTTTCCGGGTCGAACTTTTTGACCGCCTGCATCAGCCCGACATTGGCCTCGGAGATCACCTCGGCCTGCGGCAAACCATAGCCGCGATAACCCATGGCGATCTTGGCCGCCAATCGCAGATGCGATGTGACCATTTTATGTGCGGCTTCAGTATCTTGCTCTTCGACCCAGCGCTTGGCCAGCATGTACTCTTCTTCTGGTTCCAGCAGCGGAAACTTGCGAATTTCCTGCATATAGCGGTTCAAGCCACCTTCCGGAGTCGGCGCGGGGAGATTTGCGTAATTTGCCATGATTCATGTCCCTCCGACAAATGTTTAATTCGTTAACATGGATATGGGAGGCCATCCCAATCCGTTCAAGAGGTACCGTTAACAGTTTGGGATTAACGATAGATAAAGGAAACCAAAGAAAGTCTTAATCACGTAACTTTGCGCATTATGACAACGGCGCGTGCAGCTGATCAATGAGTTTGTGCATATCTTCCGGCAGTTCGGCCTCAAAACGCAAGTTTTCTCCAGTTACGGGGTGTTCAAAACCCAAAACAGCGGCGTGAAGCGCCTGCCGCGGAAAGGCATGGACAGCCTCTGCCGCGGCCGTACTGAACGCCTTGGCGGCCAGTTTACGCTTGCCGCCATAGACCGGATCGCCTACCAATCCGTGCCCCGCATGGGCCATATGCACGCGAATTTGGTGCGTGCGCCCGGTTTCCAGCCAGCATTCGATCAGCGCCAGCCCTGCCGGTGACCCAAAAACCTCAACCAAACGAGCCCGTGTCACCGCATGACGCCCCCCGTGAAACAGCACCGCCTGCCTTTGCCGGTCGGTCTTGTGCCGCGCCAGTTGCGTGGTCAAGCGCATGATGTTTCCAGGCTCAAAACTCACACCTTTTACGCCGCGCAATCGGGGATCATTCGCATCCGGCACGCCGTAGCAAATCGCACGGTAGTAACGCTCGACCGTGTGCGCCTCGAACTGCGCGGCCAGACCGTGATGCGCTGCATCCGATTTCGCCACCACCAGCAGGCCGCTGGTTTCCTTGTCGATACGGTGCACGATGCCGGGGCGCTTAACCCCGCCGACCCCCGACAGATCATCGCCGCAATGATGCAGCAGAGCATTAACCAGTGTCCCGTTCGGAGACCCCGGCGCTGGGTGCACCACCATACCCGCCGGTTTATTGATGACGATCAAGTCAGCGTCTTCGTAGACAATATCTAACGGGATATCTTCGGGGCCGATATGGCTGTCTTCGGCTTCGGCCACTGTGATGGCCACCAGTGCCCCTTCGGCCACCTTGGCCTTGGGGTCACGCGCCGCAGAACCGTTGATCAGAACCGCACCCGCGTCGATCAACCGGGCCAGCCGCGTTCGCGACAGGTTTTCCTCGGCTGGCACATCCCGCGAAAGCGCCTTATCAAGGCGTGGCGGCGGATCGGCCGCGATCTGAAATTCTATCTGGCGGGTGCCCATGACTGTCCCTTCCGAACCCCAAGAACCGCAGGAAACGCCACAGCTTCGTCTGCTGCGGAGAATGGTCATGCTGCTGACCGCGGTGATGATTGGCGGGGTTCTAGTGACATTCGCGCTGATTGTCATCCGGCTATCGGACAGAACCCCCACCCTGCCTGATCAGGTCCAACTGCCTGATGGTGCAAAAGCGCAAGCCGTAACCATCGGCAGCAACTGGTATGCGGTCGTGACTGATGACAACCGCATTCTGATCTTTGACAAGACAACAGGTCGTCAGCGCCAGGAAATCATCGTCGAGCCATAAAGCTTAATCCTCTAGCGCCATGCGAAAGACGATTTCGGACGCGCGGCGCAGAGCGTCGTATTCTTTGGGTGTGTCACGCCGGAATCTCTGGTCTTCTTCGCTGAGTGCAACCGGTTCGAATAGATTCGGTCGGTCTGGAAAGAACTCTTGCTTGAAAGCGATGTCTTCCTTTGTCAGGTATTCATCCAACCAAGCGCGCTCATCCGGTTCCAGCACGTCATATCGCCGAACCATGACCGGGTCGTCGACCACCCGTCTGCGTAGCTGACGGCTTTCCTTGCGCCCCATGGACCGGGACACGATGCCAAACGCTTCGCTGGCTGCGCGCGACTGAGACTGGTTCGAGGGTCGGTCACCCGCCTCGACTTCTGGCAGAGGTAAACCGATACGCGACATGAAATCATCTACGATATGCCCCTGAACCATCTGCGCGCGGTCATACAACATCGGCATAACGAGAACGCCAGGAAACGCCTGCCGGATTTGAGCAAGCTTCGCCGAAAAGGTAAGAACTCCGGGGTCGGCTTTGATCTTTGCCAGACGGTCCCGGACATATTCAGACGCGCTGGCATCCAAGCGCCCATTCTTGGCGCGCTGTTTGTAATCTGCCTCGAAGAAGTCCGAATACCGGCGGCAATAATAAGTAATCCGCAACGCGCGAGATGGAATTTCCGCAAATACCTGCGCTAACCTGTCCAAATCGCAGGAATAAAACATTTCCGAGGATACCAGACAGGTCTTATCGCTATGCACGTCATACTCGGCTGCCATCAATGCGCGGAATGGATCCATCGATTTGTTTGTCTGATTAATATGAAATGCAATGATGTTGTGGCTGATCGCCGGACGACCTCCACCTTCCAACCGACGGCGGCCAGCCTCGATGTAATGCAAACCGGCGTCAGCCAAAGGGGCTTTATTCTGACGCACATATCCCTGCAACGCAGTCGTGCCAGTCTTGGGCATACCCATATGCAGCCAAAGCATCAGAGACCTCCTGTTTCAGAAATAAATCCGCTCATTCCCCGTGGCTAGCCGCGAATTCCGCCGTCATCTGTTGCATAAGGTCCTGCATCTCAGGCACCGCCCGAAGCTCCGAGATCTTCTGTCTATGCAGATCACAGGACATGTGATGCAACCGCGCTGTTTCCGGGTCTGACAGCATCTCGTAGTAATGTTCGCGTTTACGTTCTAAAACGACGTCGATCGAACCGTCTTCCTCGGCGTTTTGGTTCATCATGTTCCAATAGTCCATGCCAAGGCTTTCACCCAAATGGTGGGCCCGTCCGCGCATTTTTTTGACCAGATAGCTTTCGCAGGATTTCAGCGCATAATGGTTGATCTGCACCAGATCATAGCCGACAGAATCCCGTGCTGATCGCCAACTACCGGTAAAGTAACGCTCCGGCATCAACTGCCCTGAACCGTTATACCAGTGGCAGTCTTCCATGGCTTCGACCGTAGGGCGATGCGGTCGGTGTACGCCCAACCTGTCCCAAAGCCCACGCTGGAACATCGTCTTGAACCCCCAGGCCTGCGGCGGGCGATGTTTTTGCTTCTGCGCTGCCCGACGAAACTGATCCGAGAGGAAACGATCCTCATATCGGACGACACCTGCATTTCCGAACAGTCTCCAGGTCATCGAGATCATCTTGGCGTCCGGAACAGCATCCGTTAACGCGCGCAGCGTGTTGTCCCCGGCTTTGACGTTGACGTGTTCATCGGCGTCAATCACGATCACCCAGTCCTGGGGCCGCGCCACCTCCATCTTCAGGAATTTCTTATAGGCGCGTTTTTGCGGGCTGGTCTGTTGGCGCGAGTTGTTGTTGACATGGATCAGAATGCCCCTTTCGTCCAACCGCTTTAACAATTCATCCGTGCCATCTGAGCAGTCATTGGTCATCACCACCATCTGGTCAATCCCGATTGCCCGATTATGGGCCACCCATTCCAGTACGAAGGGGCCCTCGTTCTTCATGGGGGTTACGCTTAAAAACTGGGGATCTTGTTCCGCCATAAAAAAACTGCCTATTCGTTTATTGTTGCCCCGATATTATCGCGGATGGTGTTTGCAAATTACGTTCTATTACACGCGTAACCAAGTGAAATCGGGTCATTTATCCACCTGCGCGTTTCAATTGGTTTCCGAACCGTTTGTACGCCGGATAAAGCTCATGAGCCTTTTGGAGGTAATTTCGCGCCTTGCCTTTGTCTCCGCGCCGCAGATAAATTTGACCAGCCATCCCTTGGATGGAAGCGGTGGTGCTATCCAAGTCGGCTGCGCGTAGGATTTGAGTTTCACCTTGCTCTTGCGCACCTATTCTTTCCAGAAAACGCCCCATCGCGAACACCAAAAACGCATTGTCCGGATCACAAGCCAGCGCCTCGGCCATGGTCAGACGTGCCTGCGACTGATCCCCCTCGGCTTCGTACAGATCAGCTAATCTCTTGTGATATAGTGGATTTTCCGGTCTCTGCCTTGAAACCGTGCGGGTTATCTCGATGGCTTTGGAACGGGGTATCTGCCCCATATGCAATTGAAGTAACGCTGAAAAACCCACCACGCTAGGATCGTTTTCGTCAATATTTGTCTGTCTGTTCAACCCCCAGATCAGCGTTTCCAGACGTGCGGGATTGTTGATCAAGCGACGCGCCTTTTGATCCAGGGCCAGGTCCCACCAGTCCAACAACAACATGTCAAAGTTGCAGGGAATGCGCGTGATAACTCTTCGCTGAGCTATGTAGGAATTAAAACTATACCAGGGACGGCGAATGGATTTTTGCAACGCCCAATCCGTAGGGGGCAGAGCACGCAAGGCCAGTTGATCCCGGTACAGTGCACGCGAACACAAAACAACTACGTCGGGCCGAAGCGGCTTAGCCCAAATTGCTTGAGAAAATGACTGCGCCGCACGCCAACGTTTGTTGGATTGTCCTAGCAACGCGCAGCGTAATGCACACAGTGCCGCATAATCCTCAGGCCACACATTGGGATCTTCCAAAGCCAATTCGACCAATTCCAAAGCTTCGGCCCAACGGCCGAGATAGAGCAGATTCAGTGCTTGTAGGCGCGGCATAAACGCGTTGTCAGCCCCGGCGTCCAACAGGCCCGCGCCCAGCTCAAAGGCCTCTTGTGCGCGATCTCCCGAGTTCAAAGCGTAAAGGTGAAACAACACTTTGGAGTAAATATGTGCAGCCTCAGAAACACTCAGGAACTCGGCTGAACCGTTTCGCAACCTGCTGATCGTCAGCTCATTCGCGCGTGCGCGCTCTTCATCGTCCAGCATGTGGCGAAAAAGCAATCGCTCTTGACCGGAAACCCGGGCGGCCGCCATCGAAAAGGCCGAGATTACAGGCGCAATCACCTGTTCAGCGCGCGACATCGTGTATAGCTCCAAAAAATCACGCTGCGCGCGGGTCATGCCCGACACATCCGCGATGTCAGACATCTGAAGCAATTTTGGAAACCGTTTTTGAAACCGGGTGATCAGTTCGGGCTGATCGGAAAACATGATAGCCGTTTGACCGGCGGTTTTCTCAAGATGGGCCTCATACAGCTCTTCGGGTTCGATCTTGGCGGGCCAGGTCGTGTGTTTCCATGGTAACCCGTTCAAAATATCGCCCCGCCGGATGTGATAGGCCGATACGCCCTGCCCCGACAGCTTTTCATCCGCCCGGTCCATGATGGCGCGGATTTCGTCCGTAAATCCTATCCTATGGATGAAATCCCGATACCGCGGGCTGATGGTTTCAATATCTTCCCAGGGAAAGGCCAGCACCTCGAAACCTTCCTCAACCAGTATGGACTTGCCGGAATCAAGATGTGCAATCAGTCGGTCCGGTGATTTGTCTCCTTGAAAGGTCCAGATCGGCAGGGCCTTTTCGGTCAGTTTTTCAAACGCCTTGGCCCTGAGGAAATGTGCATCCATCCAGTCCCGAGTGAACAATTCCCCCGGCTGATCCAGTTCCGGCGCATCTGCCCCTTGCGGAAACCAGTTGACCTTAAAGGTCGTGTCAAAATCCTCGGCCAGTCGAATGCAGGTCAGCATCATCAACAGGCGCGCACCCATACGGTCCTTGCGTTGCCCGATGAACACTCCTTTCGCGGATGTCATTGGGGCTTCTCAGCTTCGGTCAACGCAGCCCGGCGCAATTTGCGGAACTTTTGGCGCGCCTGACGCACCAGTTCAGGGTGACGCTCGCCTGCCTGAGCTTCAATTGCGCGCATGACCATAGGCAAGCGCCGACGTTCACGCATCATCTGATAGAAATCGACCGGTTCAAGCGATCCATTCATCGCGCCTTGCATGACTGGCTTAAGGATATTCAGTTTGCGTAGCATTGGGGCTGCGAAGTGATTTGAAAACCATGTTTTGAGCAACACAACGTTTTCACCCTGCAACCGCGAAACCTGCTGCCGGTCAAGGTCGAAGAAGGGATCATAGAAGACATAAGCCCTGCCTGCCTTCTTAACTGTTTGCGCGGCGTCGCCCAATGGCAGGTCCCAATCCTGCACCCGTCCGAACCGATATCGCGTTTCCCAGGGCACCAGACGTTCATCCAGTGTGGTTTGCGGATTGAACGCAATCACATTGGCACCGGGGACCAGCTCGGAAAATGTCAGCGCCCCGAAGCCACCCATCGAGGCCCCGGCAAAGACGACCTGATCGAATTGGGCGAAAAACCCTTCGGCCGCACGGTTCTGGAAATACGTGATGATCTCTGGATCGCGATACCAGGCCTTGGTGCGCGCGAATATCCCCATATGCGACAAGCCCTCATCCCGGAAAAATTTCCATCCCCAGGGCTCGCGCGCAAATGACAGGTCATTCGCGTTGGCGATATTGTCAAAGCTGACAACGAGTTGTGAGGCGGAGCGCTGATGAAACAGAACCGAATGGCGTTCCAGCTTTTGCAAATACCCGGTCCCGTCACCGCCCGGATAAAGTTCAACGAACCACGGCGGTGCCGGATCGGTCAGAATACGTTCATACCCCGTCTTGCGGTCGGGGTGATCGGGTTTCAACTGCTCTTTTGAAAGGTCGTCTGCCATGATCTTCAGATAAGATTATCTGTCAGCCAAACCCGAAAATCCACCCAGTCAGGCCGCATTTTTATCTCGGCAATCTTGGCTTTGTGCCAATCACAGGCCTGCGCGTGTAACGCACCCAACGTTTCGTCCGCCTTGAGTTCCGCCAACAACGGCGCCGCGCGCCGGGCAATGGGCTGAATGGATTGATCGGCCTCTTTATTGGCGTTCATGTCCTGCCAGTAGGATTGCCCCTGATCCACTTTGATATGGTTGGTCCGTCCCCGGTCGCGTTTAATCAGAAAACCGTCCAGCGATCGAACCGAGTAATGATGCAGCCGTCCAAGCGAATGATCGAACCCGCGCCAGGCCCGCCATCCCACCTTTTCGGCCGGAAACAACTTGCCCCCCGCATCGGACCAGGCGATCTCGCTCTCTTTGCCTTCTTCGATCCCCTTGGGACGATGCGGGCCGAACCGGGTGAATTTCCCGTTATTGCGAAACAATGTCTTAAGGCCATAAGCGCGGCCCGAATGATAAGGAAACTCCTGATCCCCCATGGCAAAAACTTCTGTAACCGGTCTGTCTTCAAAGCTGACATTTCCCGAACTTCCAAACAGCTTCCACGCGAATGAGATCGCGTCCACCGGCTGCCCTGCCCGGCCTTCAACCTCAGCGATCAAAGCGTCAAAACTGTTGTCGCCATGGCGAATATTCCAGAACTCATCGACATCCAGACATAACAGCCAGTCCGCTTCCTTGACCTTGGGCTGACGCCGCGCCCGACGCAGCATCTGGTGCTGGGGGTTGCCGCCCTCTTTCACCTCGTTCGGGGCATGGGTGGCCAATCCCATTTCCTGCAGTCTGCGGGCGATATCATCGGTGCCATCGTCGCAATCGTTGGTAAAGATCACAAAGTGATCGACCCCCAGCGTTTTGTGGAACGCGACCCATTCCAGCATATAGGGGCCTTCGTTCTTCATCGTGGTGAATACGGTAATGGCCTGAGACATAAACACTTCCCGACTTGCGTTGACCTTCGTCATACACAACCCAGCGGGCGTGGGCGAGACAGGAATCGGAGATATTCCCAATCCGACACAAACTGGTGCAGCCCCACCCCGCTGATCAGGCCGAAACACGAATGCTTAGATTAGAATGGTGCGGTCGAGAAGACTCGAACTTCCACGGGAGTTACCCCACAGCGACCTCAACGCTGCGCGTCTACCAATTCCGCCACGACCGCACTGTTTGTGACTTGGTAGAGCGGCGTATAGACCCAGATGATCGAGATGTGAAGAGGCAAAAACACGCTGGTTTGATTTCCCCGGCTGCATCCATATCTATATCGTCCCAGTATCCCTCATCCCCGTTCAGGAGCCTGAACATGACGCCCACGGATTCCGGCCCCACCCTTCAAATAGACATTGTTTCTGACATCGTCTGCCCCTGGTGCATTGTTGGATTTCAGCAGCTTGATCAGGCTTTGAAACAGGAAAACGTTCTGGCGCGTCTCAGATGGCATCCATTTGAACTGAACCCCACCATGCCGCCCGAAGGTCAGAACCTGCGCGAGCATATCATCGAGAAATATGGCTCGACCCTTGAACAAAATCAGCAATCACGAGATCGTCTGACGAAATTGGGGGCTGAACTGGGCTTCACGTTCAACTTCGACGATGACAGTAGAATGGTTAACACTTTTGCGGCACACCAATTACTGGATTGGGCGGAAACGCAGGGCCGTCAGCATCCGTTGAAACTGGCGTTGTTCAAGGCGTATTTTACCGATCAAAAGGACGTATCACAGGCTGATGTCCTTCTTGAAGCTGTTGCTGAGGCTAGTCTGCCTGTAGATGCCGCACAGTCTGCACTCGAATCCAGCGAACACGTTGCGGCAGTGCGCAAGAAACAGAAATTCTGGACAAGCCGGGGCATTTCCGGCGTTCCCTCGATGGTGTTCAGCGGCAAATACCTGGTGACCGGGGCGCAAGGCACAGTTACCTACGCCCAAATTCTGCAACGGTGCCTAGCCGAGGCCGCCTGACCCCTTCCCCTTGCCACGCCTGCGCGATATGGAACCCCCATGGAATGGAAGATCACCGACGGGTTGACCGATTACACCGAAGCCGTCGCCTTTATGGAGGCGCGCGTCGCAGCAATTGCCGCAGGCGAAGCGGACGAATGCGTCTGGCTTTTGGAACACCCGCCGCTTTATACGGCCGGAACCTCGGCCCGGTCCGAGGATCTGACAGATCCTGACAGGTTCCCTGTATACGAGGCCAAACGTGGCGGCGAGTACACCTATCACGGGCCCGGCCAGCGTGTGGCCTATGTCATGCTTGACTTGAACAAACGCGGCAAGGATGTGCGGGAATTTGTCAAGAAGCTCGAGAACTGGGTGATCGCCGCTCTGGCCGAGTTCAACGTAAAGGGCGAAATCCGTCAGGGCCGTGTCGGCGTTTGGGTACAACGGGATGACAAACCACTAACGGTGACCGGTCAGCCCACCGAAGACAAAATCGCGGCCATCGGACTACGCCTGCGCAAATGGATCAGCTTTCACGGCATCTCAATCAATGTAGAACCTGATCTTGAGCATTTTTCCGGCATTGTTCCCTGCGGGATCAGTGACTATGGCGTGACGTCTCTGGTTGATCTTGGTTTGCCTGTGACAATGGCAGATGTGGACGCCGCCTTGCAAAAAACCTTCGCCGGTTGTTTCCGGATGACCGACGCACAGACCTGAATCGAATCGCCATACACGGGAAAATTGATTAACAATTCCCGCCTGAAAATCACTTTGTTTCCGAAGCCGGATGCAATCCACCATGTAGCCCGTTAATTTTGGGTTAAATTGGCGAAAACTAAGGTCAGGTCGATACAAAATGCCCGTTAACGGGTAATCTATCTTTACCGTTCTAGAGTGAGTGGTGTGTTAAACCGGTAATCCCGGAAACCCCGGGTGTCGGAAAAGTGTTTGGTTACGAGTCTGCCGTTCCGACCCCAAATCGGAACGGCAATTCGTTTTCAGGTCTTCAGTAAACTGTCTTACCCCACATGGTGCAAAGCTGTACGTGCTGTTCCTGCAGATTTCGGTTCCAACGTGACATGCCCAATTCCGAACCGCGTCGCGGTGTGTTTTTCACGGCCAGTTTTCTGGTTCCCCCACACGTCCAATACATAGCGTCAATTTCATGAAGCGCTGTGCTCTACGCGTTTGGCGACCACGGCGCATGTCTGTGGCCGAATGGTGGTAACGTCAGATCAGGCCAGCGCAGCTTTGATCTTTTCCGCGTGCTGAGCGATCAGATCAAAGTCACCCATCTTGCCCGGTGGTCGCATGGCAACATCTTCCTGCCGCGGCAGGATATGGAAATGCAGGTGGAACACCTCTTGCCCGCCCGCAGCCTCGTTGAATTGCTGAACGGTAACTCCGTCCGCGTCAAACGCCTTGGCCACAGCGATCGCCAACTTCTGCACGGTTGCGGTCACGGCGGCCAATTGCGCAGGTGATGCGTCCAGCAGGTTTCGGCATGGCGTTTTGGGGATCACCAACAAATGCCCGTCCGATCGCGGCATAATATCCATGAAGGCCAGCGTTTCATCGTCCTCGTACACGCGGGTCGCGGGAATTTCTCCGCGCAGGATCTTGGCAAAGATGTTGTCGGGATCGTAGGCGGCCATATCATGTCTCCGGTTTCGGGTGATGATCGTAGTTCTGCGGCCCTCAAAACCTGGGGTCAAGGCGGAACTCTGCCATTCTGCGCGGATGGGCCAGGATGGCACCTTGAAATCCTGAAAGCGATCCCCAGATAGTGGCCGTCCGAGACCGGGAATTCGCGGGTTTCCCTCCTGCCCGCGACAATTATTCTTGATCCAGATCAAACTCGGCCATTGAAGGTGCCCCCTTCGCCCTCTAAAACCAGCGGGAATCCCGTGCGCCGGAGAGGTCTGGCTGCGCGGTGCAGTTGCAACAGGAGGCACCTAAATGGCAGACGCAGCCATTCATGGTCACGAGCATGAAGACAATCGCGGCTTCTTTACCCGCTGGTTCATGTCGACCAACCACAAGGACATCGGGATTCTTTACCTGATCGTCTCGGCACTTGCCGGTCTGATCTCGGTTCTGATGACCGTCTACATGCGGCTCGAGCTGATGCACCCCGGTGTTCAGTTCATGTGCCTGGAAGGCTTCATGGCCGACCCGTGCACCCCGAACGGACACCTGTGGAACGTGATGATCACCTATCACGGTGTTCTGATGATGTTCTTCGTTGTCATCCCGGCCCTTTTCGGCGGATTTGGCAACTATTTCATGCCGTTGCAGATCGGCGCACCGGATATGGCGTTCCCGCGGATGAACAACCTGTCGTTCTGGCTCTACGTTGCTGGTACCGCGCTGGGTGTGGCGTCGCTGCTGTCCCCGGGTGGTAACGATCAGCTTGGCTCGGGCGTTGGTTGGGTTCTGTATCCGCCGCTATCGACGACCGAGGGCGGCATGTCCATGGACCTTGCGATCTTCGCCGTGCATGTATCGGGCGCCTCCTCGATCCTCGGTGCGATCAACATGATTACCACCTTCCTGAACATGCGTGCCCCAGGCATGACCCTGTTCAAGGTACCGCTGTTCAGCTGGTCGATCTTTGTCACTGCATGGCTGATTCTTCTGGCGCTGCCGGTTCTGGCGGGTGCAATCACCATGCTGCTGATGGATCGCAACTTTGGCTTCACCTTCTTTGATCCGGCCGGTGGCGGCGATCCGATCCTGTATCAGCACATCTTGTGGTTCTTCGGCCACCCCGAAGTGTACATCGTGATCCTGCCTGGTTTCGGCATCATCAGTCACGTGATCGCGACCTTCTCGCGCAAGCCGATCTTCGGTTACCTGCCAATGGTCTGGGCGATCATTGCGATTGGTGTTCTTGGCTTTGTCGTCTGGGCCCACCACATGTACACCGTTGGCATGTCGCTGCGTCAGCAGGCCTACTTCATGCTGGCCACGATGGTCATCGCGGTTCCGACGGGCGTTAAAGTCTTCTCGTGGATCGCGACCATGTGGGGCGGTTCGATCGAGTTCAAGACACCGATGCTGTTTGCCTTCGGCTTCCTGTTCCTGTTCACCGTTGGTGGTGTGACCGGCGTTGTGCTGTCGCAGGCTGGTATCGACCGCGCTTATCACGACACTTACTATGTGGTTGCGCACTTCCACTACGTGATGTCGCTGGGTGCAGTCTTTGCGATCTTTGCCGGTATCTACTTCTACTTCTCCAAGATGACTGGCCGTCAGTATTCAGAGTTCTGGGGCAAGGTTCACTTCTGGCTGTTCTTCATTGGCGCCAACCTGACCTTCTTCCCGCAGCACTTCCTGGGCCGTCAGGGCATGCCGCGCCGCTATATCGACTATCCAGAGGCATTCGCCCAATGGAACCTCGTGTCGTCGATTGGTGCGTTCGTCTCGTTCGCCTCGTTCCTGCTGTTCTTTGGCATCGTGATCTACGCTCTGCTGCGTGGTGCGAAAGAGACGCGTCCGAACCCGTGGAACGAATACGCGGATACGCTGGAATGGACCCTGCCCACTCCGCCGCCTGAGCACACGTTCGAGCAGCTGCCGAAGCAGGAAGATTGGGACAAAGGCCACGCGCACTGATCCCGTCTCCGGATTAATCCAGGAAAGCCCCGCCTAGTGCGGGGCTTTTTTATTCCAAGGCACTGCCCCGCCCGCGCATGCGTAGACACGTCCTGTATCATGCGAATAGTATTCAAAAACAGGAATTCAGGGCACCCCGACGGAAGACACGCGAACCATGATACTTCACGACGGCATTTCGATCAGAAAATTGCTTAAGGGATCGGTCGGCTTTATCGGTATAGTTCTGGCTTGGATTTTTCTTGTTCAGGTCGTGGATGAACTGACGCCGATTGATCTGATCTCAAACCCCAGCCCACCGGTGGCGATGCTGGGTTTGGCCGTGGCGTTTTTCCTGGGGTTCAAGAACACCTCGACCTATGGTCGCTGGACCGAAGCGCGTATGGTTTGGGGTGATATCGCCAATACTAGCCGGGACTGGGGCAATACAATCAGCACCCTCGTTCAGCCAAATGGCTCTGTTATAGATGCAGACCTGCGCGATGAATTGATCGATCGGCACGTCGCCTGGCTGAATACGCTCGCGTTTCAGCTGCGTCAGCCCGCCACTACCGGCCGCAAGCGCAGGCCCTGGATGTTTAGTCACAAGCCCATATCTGGCCGTGAAGACCTGCACCAAAAACCCGAAAGCTGGCAGAATAGCCAATTGAAGACGGATTTACCGCTGCTGGACGGTAAGGCCAATCGAGCAGCCTGTCTTCTCAACCTGCAGGCACGGCGGCTGTCCGACATGGCGCAACAGGGAAAAATTGACCCCTTCTGGCACGTGGCGCTGATGGATCGCCTATCCCGGTTTACGACGGCGCAGGGCCAGTGTGAGCGGATCAAGAACACTCCGTTCCCGCGTCAGGTCGCCGAAGTGGGCCGCCTATTCAGTTGGATATTCATTTTCCTGTTGCCTCTGGCCTTCAACGACGAACGTTCCATCATGGTCGGCACCGATGCGTCGATGATGAGAACGGTCCTGTTCGGCTGGATGACCTTTGCTCCTGTCGGCGCATTAGTCTGCTGGATCTTCTTTGTGACCGAGCGCGTCAGCGCCTCGATGGAAGATCCCTTCGAAGGGGATGTCACCGACGTGCCAATTTCCGCGCTGTGTCGAACAATTGAGATAGATATACGTCAAATGACGGGCTGCGGTGTCGCGCCCCAGCCTGCGCAACCGGTCGAAAAAGCTCTGTTTTGAACTGCATGCAGTTACGCTGGCGAACCGGGCGTTTCAGGCAAAATTCGAAAATCCGACCATTTTAGGGTATGATAGGCGAAGAAACTCTGAGATCGGAGTGATTACATGCCCGAAATTGATTTTTGGTATTCCATTGGCAGCACCTACAGCTTCCTGACGATTATGCGGCTGGATGATTGGTGTGACGAACATGATGTGGCTGTAACTTGGCGGCCATTCAACGTGCGCACGGTCATGGCAAATCAGAAGAATATTCCATTTGCCGGCAAACCGGTGAAGTCTGCCTATATGTGGCGCGATATCGAACGTCGGGCCGCTAAGTATCACATCCATGCCAAGCTGCCCGCGCCCTACCCGATCACGGACTTGGCACTTGCCAATCAGGTTGCCTTGCTGGGCATGGGCGACGGTTGGGGCAAGAATTTCACCCTGGCTCTGTATCGCATCTGGTTCGAAGACAATATCGAAGCCGGCAGCGAAACCGCGATCTCAGAAGCATTGCACAGATGCCAGCAGGATCCACGTATGGTGTTGGCCCGTGCCCGTAGCCCCGATACCGTCGCCGCGCTTGAGGCGGAAACCGAACAGGCCGCGAAACTAGGTGTTTTCGGTGCCCCCAGCCTGGTCGTCCGTGGCGAGGTATTCTGGGGAGATGATCGGTTGGACGATGCACTGTCCTGGGTGCGCGTCGGCCACGTGGCGTGATCATTTCCCTTCGACTCACCCCTGCATTGCGCTAAATTTAAGCCATGCCCTACCGATGGAAAAAGACATCTGAAACCGAGCAGGAATTGCGCCTTTGGCCGCATAATTCATTGCCGCCACGTGGCGCGATGATCATGATCCTGTCCGTGTTCCTGTTTGGACTGATCCCACTGTTGGCGGTTCTTGGCTCGGTCATCCTCTGGGGGCTATTGCCTTTCTTGCTGCTGACCGTTCTGGGCCTGTGGCTGGCGATCCAGACCAATTATCGCGCGCGCAGCGTGTTCGAGATTCTGACTCTGACCGGCACTCGGGCGCATCTGGTCCACCATGACCCGCGCAATGGCCAGCAGGAATGGACCTGCAACCGCTATTGGGCCCGCCCCGAGATGCACAAACGCGGTGGGCCTGTCCCCAATTACGTGACACTGACGGGTGACGGGCGCGAAGTAGAAATTGGCGCATTTCTGTCCGAGGACGAGCGCATAGCGCTGTATGATGACCTGATACAAAAACTGCGCGAACCGGTCGCGCAGTAGATGCTGTTTCAGAAAGTAAGAGGTATCAGCAACCGCCGCCTGTCGACGCGCAAAGCTGATCCTTGACCATCGGGCCGACTTTCCCAAAATCCATCTGGCCAGTGTACCGTGTCTTGAGTTCCCCCATCACCTTGCCCATGTCGCGGATCGACCCCGCACCTGTCGAGGTGATTGCCGTTTGGATGGCCTTGGAAACTTCGTCATCGTCCAATTGTTTGGGCAGGAATTCCTCGATTACTTCGACCTCGCGCAGCTCGCGCTCGGCCAAGTCCAGCCGCCCACCCTCTTCATAGGCGCGCGCGCTTTCCTTGCGCTGTTTGGTCATTTTGCCAAGAATCTCAAGCACCTCGGCGTCGCCGCAGCCCTTGACCTCTTCGTTGTCAGACGCCCGCGAAGCAATATCACGGTCCTTGATTGCGGCATTGATTAACCGCAGTGTCGACAGACGCTCGGCGTCTTTGTCTTTCATTGCTTGCTTCAGGGCTGAGTTCACCCGTGATCGCATATCCATATGTTCTGTCCATCCCCATGGAAAAGGAACCCCGACCATATCGAAACAAAAAGCGTGATACAACAGGGGGTGAATATTGCTAACTACTTGATTTTCCACAATAGCGTAAATTTTGAACAGACTTGACCCAGCGCCACAACCCCCTTAGGTATGCGCCGATTTACCCAGCAAGAGAGTCGCCCAATGGCCCAGAACGTCCCGTCCAAGCCCACCGCATGTCTGGCTTTGGCCGACGGAACATTGTTCTACGGGATGGGCTTCGGTGCCACCGGCCAAACCGTGGCTGAACTGTGCTTTAACACTGCCATGACCGGATATCAGGAGATCATGACCGACCCCTCTTATGCAGGGCAGATCGTGACCTTCACCTTCCCCCATATCGGCAATGTTGGCGTGAACCCCGAGGATGACGAAACCGGTTATCCGGTTGCAGCAGGGATGGTGGTCAAATGGGACCCGACCGACGCGTCCAACTGGCGCTCGACCGACGAGTTGAAGACCTGGTTGGCGCGCCGTGGGCGCATCGCTATCGGTGGCGTCGACACCCGCCGCCTGACTCGCGCCATTCGCCAGCAAGGCGCGCCGCATGTCGCCCTGGCCCACGACCCCGAGGGCAATTTCGACATTGAGGCGCTGATTGCCGCCGCGCGAGGCTTTGCTGGGCTTGAAGGCATGGATCTGGCAAAAGAGGTCACCTGCGCCCAAAGCTATCGCTGGGATGAGATGCGTTGGGCCTGGCCTGATGGTTATCCCCGTCAGGAAGCACCTGCGCACAAGGTTGTCGCCATAGACTATGGTGCCAAGCGCAACATTCTGCGCTGCCTGGCCTCGGCCGGCTGCGATGTAACCGTGCTGCCCGCCACAGCGACTGCGGCCGAGGTACTGGCCCACAATCCCGACGGGGTGTTCCTGTCCAACGGCCCCGGCGACCCGGCGGCGACCGGCGAATACGCCGTACCTATGATCAAAGAGGTTCTGGACACTACCGAACTGCCCGTCTTTGGCATCTGCCTTGGCCACCAGATGCTGGCACTGGCGCTTGGCGGTCAGACTGTCAAGATGAACCACGGCCACCATGGCGCTAATCATCCGGTCAAGGACATGGAGACAGGAAAGGTCGAGATCACGTCGATGAACCACGGCTTTGCGGTAGATGCGCAAACGCTGCCTGACGGCGTGGTGGAAACCCACCGTTCACTGTTTGACGGGTCGAACTGCGGCATCCGTATGGCTGACCGCCCGGTCTATTCGGTGCAACACCACCCCGAAGCGTCACCCGGCCCGCAGGACAGTTTCTACCTGTTTGAACGCTTTGCCGAAGCAATGGCAGCCCAGAAAGCACAGGCATAATCACCTGTTCGATCATGGTTAACCCGTTGTTAACCTAAATACCCCAACCCTGACGCTTGGTAACCGCGTCAGGGTTTTTTATGGTCCAGTTAAACCTGCAGCACTTCGCGCGCGCCGCGCCGATCCCTGCGCAGGCACGAAAGCCATTGGGGGCGTGCCTTGTTGACCAAGGCTTGATCACCCGATCGCAACTGGACGAGGCGCTGTTTCTGCAATCTTGGCAGCGGGCACCGCTGGGTGAAATTTTGGTGGCTGAGGGCTGGGTCAATCGCCAGGATATTCTTGGTGCGCTATCCGAACAGACTGGTCTTCAAATTGCCGATCTCAACACATCACCCCTGTCCCCGAAAATTTGCCAGATCCAACCGGTCGATTTCTGGCTAGCCCATAATGTCATCCCCTGGCAGCGCCTGGGGCCCATCCTGTTGGTTGCAACCGCGCGACCCGATCTGTTCCCTGCCGTGCGCAAAAGCCTGGAGGGGACCGGCTACACAGTCATGCCCGTGCTCGCTGCCGCGGATCAAATCGACGCCACCATCGCACGCATTTTCGCTTCACCCCTCGCCAAGGCGGCCGAAGCGCGTGTGGATCTGGAGCAAAGTTGCCGATCGTGGATCCCGCGCTCTCGTACCGGACCTGCCCTCGCTTTGATAGGTCTCGCAGGTCTGTTTGCTGCTTTTCCCACAATCGGATTGGCCGTTCTGGTCGCCGCCGCCGTAATCAGCCTGATCCTGTTCATGTGTCTGCGTTTGGCTGGCTTGCTGGCCTTCGTCTGGCAATCCTTAAAGCACCGCCCTGATTTTAGACCTCCTGATCCGCCACACGCGTCGCCTTTCGTGTCGATCATGGTGCCGCTTTATAGGGAACGCGAGATTGCCGACGCGCTGATCTGTCGGTTGCGGCGATTGACCTATCCCAAGGCATTGCTGGACGTCATTCTGGTGCTTGAAGAAACTGACGAGGTCACACGCGCCACCCTTGCGCAAGTCGATCTGCCCAGTTGGATCAGAACCGTTGAGGTCCCCGAATTGAACGGCCTGACCACCAAACCGCGCGCGATGAACTATGCATTGGATTTCTGCCGCGGCGATATTCTGGGCGTCTGGGATGCCGAAGACGCGCCTCAACCGGATCAGATTGAACGCGTCGTCCGGCATTTCGCACAGGCGGACGAGGATGTTGTGTGCCTGCAGGGTGTGCTGGATTACTACAATCCCCGCACCAACTGGCGGTCGCGGTGTTTTACCATCGAATATAATAGCTGGTTTCGAGTCATCCTACAGGGTATTGCCCGGCTTGGGCTTGTCGTGCCCTTGGGAGGCACCACGTTCTTTTTCCGCCGCGACAAACTGTTGGAGTTGGGTGGATGGGACGCTCACAACGTTACCGAAGATGCCGATCTTGGTGTGCGTCTTTCGCGAGCGGGCTATCGCACCGAGATGGTGGACACCACCACCTTTGAAGAGGCCAACTTTCGCGCTTGGCCCTGGGTGCGGCAAAGGTCGCGCTGGCTTAAGGGGTTCATGGTCACATACCTTGTCCACATGCGAGCCCCACTACGGCTGTTACGGGATTTGGGCGCCTTTAGGTTTCTTGGTTTTCAGGCGTTTTTTCTGGGGACCATCGGGCAATTCTTGCTGGCACCGGTTTTGTGGATGTTCTGGTTGACTAGTTTCGGCCTGACCAGCCCGTTGGACCCTATTCTCTCTGATACCGTGTTGCTGGTGCTGATCGGCCTTTTTCTATGTGCCGAGATCACTAATGCTGCAATCAGTGCCCTTGCTGTTTCCGCGCGGGAAAGACGCTTTTTACTGCCCTGGGTTCTGACAATGCCGCTGTATTTCCCTATGGGCATTCTGGCAGCGTATAAGGCCCTGTGGGAATTGGTTCTGAACCCGTTCTTCTGGGACAAGACACAACACGGGCAAGCCAGCGAAGAGGGATTGCCCCCAGCGTAGTCAGTTCTCGCGTTGCACCGCATCCTGTTTCAGCCGCGTCATGAAGGCCACCGAAATGTGGTCCTTAAGCGCGCGTGCTGCGCCCTCTTCATCGCGTGCGGCGATTGCCTCGACAATCCCTTTATGCTCACTCTGCGCAATCTCACCACGCCCCTGCACGGCCAGAGATGTGGTTGCCATCAGCGCCATCGTGCGATGCACAAGATCCAGCTGCTGCACCAGATATCGATTGTGCGAGGCCAGATGTATTTGTTCATGAAAGCGGCGGTTCGCCCGCGACAAGGCCTGAGGGTCGTGGACCAACGCATCGTCATCAGCCACCATTTCCTGCAGTACCTTGATCTCTTCCTCGGTGGCGTGCTTGGCGGCCAGCTTGGCGGCCAGCCCCTCCAACTCGCGCCGCACGACATACAGCTCGGCCATCTGGTTATGGTTCAGCGAAGCCACGATCAGCGACCGGCCGTCCCGTTCCAGCAGCGATTGCGTCTCAAGCCGCTGCAGTGCTTCGCGAATAGGTGTGCGCGACACGCCGAACCGTTCGGCAAGCTCACTTTCGACCAGACGGTCGCCGGGCTTGTAAACGCCTACGTCGATCGCTTCGAGAATAAGGCTGTAGGCGTCTTTGGACGGCTGTCTGGATTGGGGCATTGGGTGGTTTGTCTCCTCGTTCGGACATGTCTATCCGTCACTTGCCCTGCGGATCAAGTGTAGCATTGAAAACCGTGCCCCTGCAGCCTAAACAAAACTCATGGTCAAACCTGCTTTTGCTCACGTCACCCAATGGGTGTTCGACCTCGACAACACTCTCTACCCGCCGCATATGCGCCTGTTCGATCAGATCGAGGTGCTGATGACGGATTACGTGGAGCGCGTCATCGGCGTCACCCGGGCCGAGGCAGATCATCTGCGCTCTCATTACTGGCGACAATACGGCACAACGCTGGCAGGGCTGATGGCCGAGCATGATCTGGACCCTGATCCCTATCTGCACGCCGTCCACCAAGTCGACATGAGCCACATGGACCCCGATGCCGAACTGGCCGATCACATCCGATCTCTGCCCGGCCGCCGGATCGTCTATACTAACGGCAGCGCACCCTATGCGGAACGGGTGCTTGAGGCGCGTGGCCTCAACGGTTTGTTCGATGCGATCTACGGCGTCGAGCACGCCGGTTATCGCCCCAAACCCGAACAAGCCGCGTTTGAGGCGATCTTTGCGCAAGACGGAATCGACGCCGCACAGGCCGCAATGTTCGAAGATGACCCGCGTAATTTGGCCGCCCCGCATGCAATGGGAATGCGCACTGTCCACGTCGCACACGAGCCGCACGAGGCTGACCATATCCACCATCACACAGACGATTTGACCGCCTTTCTGGCCCGCCTGCGTTAGGCTGTCACACTGCGACGATCTGCACATTCTGCAGGTGCATAATCGACCCTATATGCGCTTCAGCGACGAACAGAATCGGAGACCCTCATGAGCGCGATCGAGATGCCTCGGCGCCTGCCCATCTGGCAGCGCCTGTTGTTTGCAATCCCTGTTTTCGGTTGGCTGGCCCGCGATGCCGCCAACGGAACGGCCGAGGATTGGTATTACACGGCCGGCGCCATTTTCAGCATGTGGGGCTGTTCGGCTTTGCTGTTTGGCCTGCCAGGACTTTACATCCCGGCCGTCATGATGGTGCCGATGATGTTCATCCTTCTGATCCTGATCTCGCGCGGCTGACACACGGGACAGGATGTCACTTGGCACTGGCCTTGGAACCGAACTAGGTTCTGCCCAGGACTAAGGGACCAAGGCCATGACTGACAGCTGTGACATTCTGATTTCCGGCGGAGGAATCGCCGGGCTGACCGCGGCAGCGGTCTTTGGAACTGCCGGGTTCGACGTGGTCTGCGTCGATCCCACCCCGCCGATAACCGAACGGGATGTGGACGGGTCCGATCTGCGGACCACGGCCTTTCTGCAACCGGCACATGGGCTGTTGGCGCAATGCGGGTTGTGGCAGCGGCTGGACGAATACGCAGCGCCCTTACAGATCATGCGAATCGTGGATGCAGGCGGCGATGTTCCCGAACCGCGCGTGGTACGCGATTTCAACGCCGCCGATATCTCGGATCAACCCTTTGGGTGGAACTTGCCCAATTGGCTGTTGCGGCGTGAAATGGTCGCGCGTCTGGCCGAGTTGCCCAATGTCGATTTTCGTCCCGGCACCGGCACTGTCAGCCTGTTCACTCGCACCGCCGAGGCCCGCGTAGGGTTGAGTGATGGCAGCCGCATTCGCAGCAAACTGGTGGTCGCCGCCGACGGGCGCAACTCCCCGATGCGCGAGGCCGCCGGGATCAACGTCCACACCACGCGGTACGGTCAAAAGGCGCTGGCCTTTGCCGTCACGCATCCGATCCCACACGACAATGTCTCGACCGAGCTTCACCGGTCCGGCGGGCCGTTCACACTGGTCCCCCTGCCCGACTGGCAGGGTCAGCCGTCATCAGCAATTGTGTGGATGGAGCGCGGGCCACGTGCGGTTGAACTGCTAAATACCGAGCCCGAGGCGTTCGAAACGCTGATGACCGAACGCTCTTGCGGGTTGTTCGGGCCGTTGAAACTGGCCTCACGCCGGACAATCTGGCCGATCATCAGCCAGTCCGCGGAACGGCTGTCGGGTGAGAGGGTTGCACTGATGGCCGAGGCTGCGCATGTGGTGCCACCCATCGGTGCGCAGGGATTGAACATGTCGCTGGGCGACCTGCGCACCCTGTTGGATCTGGCGCAAGCCCGACCCGAAGGTCTAGGCGATGCGCAGATGCTGGACGCCTATCACAAGGCCCGCCACACCGAGATTGAGATGAGGGTCAAAGGGATCGACCTGCTAAACCGCGCCTCGATGATCGAAGCGCGCCCGTTGCGGGACGCCCGGGCGATGGGGCTGAATGCGCTCTATTCCCTGCCGTCCGTGCGTAAAACGTTGATGCAAATGGGCCTCGGCGTGCACTGAGGCCCTCTGGTCACACTCAGATCAAAGAACCTGATCCAGCACGCGCTTGAGTCGCCCGATCGTGCCGTCTACGTCATACAGCTTGTCCAGCCCGAACAGGCCCAACCGGAAGGTGCTGAATCCTTCGGGCTCATCGCATTGCAGCGGAACTCCCGCCGCGATCTGCATACCCAGAGCGGCGAATTTTTTGCCGTTCTGAACCTCAGGGTCCGAGGTATAGGTGACAACAACCCCCGGCGCGCCGAAACCGTCCGCGGCAACCGAGACCAGACCTTTTTCTTTCAGCATCGCCCGCACTCCGTCACCCAGGGCCCATTGAGCGTCACGCAGTTTTTCAAAACCATAATCACGCGTTTCGATCATAGTGTCGCGGAACGCCAGCAGCGCATCGGTCGGCATAGTTGCGTGATAGGCGTGCCCACCGTTCTCATAAGCCTGCATGATTTGCCGCCATTTCTTCAGGTCCACCGCGAAACTGTCGGATGTCGTCTCTTCCAGTCGGGCTTCGGCGCGCTCGGATAACATGACCAGACCGGCACTGGGTGTTGCACTCCACCCTTTTTGCGGGGCCGAAATCAGGACGTCCACACCAGTTGCCTTCATATCAATCCAGGCGCAGCCCGAAGCAATGCAATCCAGCACCATCAGCGCGCCAACCTCGTGCGCGGCCTCAGCCATCGCGGTCACATAATCATCTGGCAGAATAAGGCCTGCAGCCGTTTCCACATGCGGAGCAAACACCACATCCGGGCGTTGCTCACGAATTGTTGACACCACCTCTTCAATCGGGGCTGGTTCAAACGGGGATGGGCTAGAGTTTCCGGTCTGCCGCGCCTTGAGCACGGTTGCTGACGCGGTCAGGGATGCGGACTCGATAATCTGGCTCCAGCGATAGGAAAACCACCCGTTGCGAACGACCAGAACATTGGCATTGCGCGCGAATTGACGCGCCACAGCTTCCATCCCATAGGTGCCGCCACCTGGGATAACAGCCACCCCATCGGCGTTATAAACATCGCGCAACATGGCCGAAATATCACGCATAACGGTCTGAAACCGGGCTGACATGTGGTTCAACGACCGATCGGTAAAAACAACCGAGAATTCTTCGAGCCCGTTCGGGTCGATATTTTCCAAGAGCGCGGCCATGATTTGTCCTTTCAAACTGTTCTTCAGGATTACTGAATCCTTTTTCGAGAATGGTAAAGCCCCAGTCCCTTGCCGATAATTGACGCAACGGAAGTCAAAATCCTAACAAAAAATTAACCATGAAAACCTCTAATTGAACAACTAGTTGACGCCAAATAGTGTCACCACCCCTTTACACCCAGAGGTGTTTCTGAACAGATACATTCACTTTGTAGAAGAAAGGTATTGCTTCTCGTGACTGCTCAAAAGCGGATCAGTTTTCAGGTTGTACGTGACGAAGTTAAACGGCGCATTGAAAGCCGGATTTGGCCTCAGGGATCATTGTTGCCGACGGAAACGCAGCTGGCCGAAGAATTTAATTGCGCGCGGGCAACAGTCAATCGCGCCTTGCGAGAACTCGCCGAGCAAGGGTTCGTCGAACGTAAACGCAAAAGTGGCACGCGGGTCAAAAAGGAACCCAGCAAGCATGCCAAGCTAGAGTTTTCTCTGGCCCGACAATCAGTTGAGAATCAAAATTCAACCTATCGTTATGCGCTTGTCGAACGCAATGTTGTGTCCAGCCCCGGATGGCTTGCGTCGCAACTCAGCGTTTCATCAGATGCACGGGTACTGCATGTGATCTGCATGCACTATGCCGACAACCGCCCCTTTCAGCTAGAAGAACGCTGGATCAATATTGACTCGGTGCCCGATGTCGAACATGCCGACCTGAACACCAAGGGGCCGCATGAGTGGCTGCTGAACGTCGCCCCCTTTACCGAGGCCGAGGTTGCATTCTGCGCGATTTCCGCTGACGGACGGCTGGCGGAATTTATGGGTACAACCGCTGGTACGTCGATGATTCAGTTGGAACGCACCACTTGGAAAGATGGGGTTCCAATGGCTTTTGCCCGGATGACGCATCACCCCGGCTATTGCATCCGCACCAGATACTAATCCGGATCAGCCGATAGGGCCGGGCAAACGTTCTTCGCTCAGCAAAACGTTTGCCTCGACCTCACCTGCGCCGGGTAAGGTCATGATCCGGCGTCGTAAAACCCGTTCGAAATCGGACAAATCGCGTGCAACAACCCGTAGGCGATAATCGTATAGACCCAAAACATGCTCGACCGTCTGCACCTCCGGGATAGCGCTGACGGCGCGTTCAAAATCTTCAAGGCTGACTTGTCCTTTACGCGCCAGCTTTACACCCAGAAACACGGTTACGCCAAAGCCCAGCGCCTCGGCATTCAGACGCAGGCGGCGGCCCTTGATGACCCCTGCGGTTTCCAGCCTGCGAATGCGCCGCCAGGTTGCTGGCTGGGACAGCCCCAGCTTGCGCCCCAATGCCCCAGCACTTTGCGTGGCATCTTGTACCAGCGCACGCAGAATAGTTCGGTCGGTGTCATCAAGTTCAATCATACCGGCAATACTTCGTTCCGCTTGACCCGCGCGATATGCATTAGCGCCTCGATATCGGCGATATGCGGCAAGGTCAGGATGCGATCGCGGTAGAGCTGTTGATAGTGTGTCATGTCACGTGCAATCACCGACAGCCTCACGTCCACACGACCAAGAAATGTCTGAATTTCAATAACCTCCGAAACACTTCGCGCGGTTGCGGTGAATTCGTCAAATGCGCGCGGCTGCGTCTTGTCCAGCGTCACGCGTAGAGAGACCTCGACCGCATATCCCATCGCCGCCCAGTCGATGACAACCTCTTGCCCCAGAATTACTCCTGAGGCCTGCATCTTTTCAACCCGACGCCAGCACACGCCCTGACTGATCCCGCACCGCTCGGCCAGTTCGGCCATGGACAGTGTCGGTTCGGCCTGCAAGTGGCGCAGAATGCGCCGATCCATATCATCAAGCATGATTATTCCGGTAATGTCATAAAATGCGAATAACTTTTCGCGCATTTCTTCAATAATCGATTGTAAAGCGCTCGCCAATAGCTTTGCACCCCACTAAAACCACGGCAACCGTAACTGAAAGGACCGAAAACATGCGCGTCTATTACGATCGCGATTGCGACATCAACCTGATCAAAGACAAAAAAGTGGCGATCCTGGGCTATGGCTCGCAAGGCCACGCCCATGCACTGAACCTGCGGGATTCGGGCGCCAAGAACCTGGTTGTCGCTCTGCGCGAAGGCTCGGCATCCGCCAAGAAAGCCGAAGCCGAAGGTCTGACCGTCATGGGCATCGCCGAAGCCGCAGCCTGGTGCGACGTCATCATGTTCACCATGCCCGATGAACTGCAGGCAGAGACCTACAAGAAATACGTGCATGAAAACATCAAGCCGGGCTCGGCCATTGCATTTGCGCATGGCCTGAACGTCCACTTTGGCCTGATCGAGCCGAAAGAAGGCGTCGATGTCATCATGATGGCACCCAAAGGCCCCGGTCACACCGTGCGCGGTGAATATGTCAAAGGCGGCGGCGTGCCCTGCCTAGTCGCCGTTGACAACGACGCAACCGGCAAAGCGCTGGAAATCGGCCTGTCCTATTGCTCAGCCATTGGTGGCGGCCGTTCGGGCATCATCGAGACCAACTTCCGCGAAGAATGTGAAACCGACCTGTTCGGCGAACAGGCCGTTCTGTGCGGCGGTATCGTTGAGCTGATCCGCTGCGGTTTTGAGACCCTGGTCGAAGCAGGCTATGCGCCTGAAATGGCCTATTTTGAGTGTCTGCACGAGACCAAGCTGATCGTTGACCTGATCTATGAAGGCGGCATCGCCAACATGGATTACTCGATCTCGAACACGGCCGAATACGGCCAGTACGTCACCGGCCCGCGGATCCTGCCCTATGAGCAGACCAAGAAGGCGATGAAAGAGACCTTGTCGGACATCCAAACTGGCAAATTCGTGCGTGACTTCATGCTGGAAAACGCCGTTGGCCAACCGACCATCAAAGCGGCCCGCCGTCACAACGATGAGCATCAGATCGAGCAGGTCGGTAAGAAACTGCGCGACATGATGCCGTGGATTTCCGCAGGCAAGCTGGTCGATCAGGAAAAGAACTGATCCTGACTGCTCTTAGCGAAGGGGCGGCCAAGCGGCCGCCCTTTTTTGTCACAACCTCTTCCGAACCCGAGGCGTAACATGGTTGATCAACCCACATCTCGCGATTGGAGCGGTGTGATCGCTCTGGGCCTCATCTGGGGCGGCACGTTCATGGTCGTTGCCATGGCGCTTGAGGGATATGGGCCGGTTACCGTTGCCACCGCACGCACGACTTTGGGCGCCCTGACTTTGTTGGGGATGATGGCACTGACCGGGCGCAAGCTGCCGACGAGCGATCTGAACCTGTGGGGGTTCATTGTCATCATCGGCCTTCTGTCCACCGCTCTGCCCTTCATGCTGCTCAGTTGGGGACAGCAGTATGTGGCTTCGGCATTTGCAGGACTGTCGATGGCAGCGATCCCGCTGATGGTTCTGCCGCTGGCGCATTTCTTTTCAGACGAACCGTTAAATGCCCGCAGGTTCTTCGGTGTTTCACTGGGGTTTTGCGGCGCTTTGGTGTTGATCGGACCGGGGTTGGCGCAGATCGGACAAGGTAACGAGCCTCTGGCACAATTGGCCTGCATCGGCGCGGCTTTGTGTTATTCCTGCGCGTCGATCTTCACACGTCGCTGTCCGCCGATTGATCCAGTGGTGCTGGCCGCCTTATCTCTGGTGGTTGGCGCCGTCCTTTTGTTGCCGATCATGCTGGTGACCGAGGGCCTGCCACGCTGGGAAGGCACACGCCCCGGCCTGGCCATTGTCGCGCTGGGTCTTTTGCCGACCGCCTTTGCCACACTTTTGCGCGTATCGATCATTCGCAGCGCCGGGTCCGTCTTTCTGACGCTGGTCAACTATCAGGTGCCGATCTGGTCGATGATATTCGGCGCATGGATTTTGTCCGAGGCCTTGCCGCTACGCTTTTACATCGCGCTGGCCATGATTCTGACAGGGCTGGCCATCAGTCAGTGGTTCAGCCTGCGCAAGATGCTGATCGGGCGTTAACCGGCAACCGCCTCGACCTCGGCTACGATACCGTCGACGACCTGCGTCAGCAGGATATCATCCTCACATTCCGCCATGACCCGGATCAGGGGTTCCGTCCCCGACTTGCGGATCAGTAGACGGCCCTGCCCGTTCAGACGCGCCTCGGCATCGGCGATGGCCGCTTTAACGTTGCTGGACTCCAAGGGTGTTTGTCCTTCGCCATACCGCACATTTTTAAGTAATTGCGGAACGGTTTCGAATTGCACCGAAAGCTCAGAGGCCTTGCGGCCCGAATGCACCATCTCGGCCAGGAAATGCAGACCGGCCATCAGGCCGTCTCCGGTGGTGGCAAAATCGCTCATGACAATGTGCCCCGACTGTTCGCCACCCAAGTTGAACCCACCTTCGCGCATCCGTTCGGCGACATATCGGTCACCAACGGCGGTCCGTTCCAGCCGCAACCCTTGCGCGGCCAGGTGCCGTTCCAGCCCGAGGTTCGACATGACCGTTGCAACCAGCGCGCCGCCTTCAAGACGATCCGCCTTGGCCCAGCTGGTCGCCAGCAGCGCCATCAGCTGATCCCCGTCAGCCACCTGACCGTTTTCATCCACCATCACCACGCGGTCGGCGTCGCCGTCCAGACAAATACCCACATCCGCGCCGTGCGCGACAACCGTTTCAGCCGCGAGCTGAGGTTTGGTCGAGCCACAATGCAGGTTAATATTCTTGCCGTTCGGCGCAATTCCTACTGGAATGACGTCCGCGCCCAATTCCCACAGGACTTCGGGTGCGGTGCGGTGGGCCGCGCCATTGGCGCAATCGACCACCACTTTCAGCCCGTCCAGACGCAGATCGCGAGACAGTGAGGATTTAACCCGTTCACCATATCGGAACCGCGCATCGTCCACCCGGCGTGCGCGACCAATATTCTGTGCTTGCGCCGGTTTGACGCCCTCTTCGATCAGACGCTCAATCTCCAGCTCAGCCTGATCAGACAACTTATATCCGTCTGGGCCGAAGAACTTGATGCCGTTATCGTCAGCCGGATTGTGGCTGGCCGAGATCATTACGCCCAAATCTGCCCGCATGGACCGGGTCATCAACCCAACTGCCGGTGTCGGCACCGGGCCCAACAACAGCACGTTCATACCCGTCGAGGTCAGCCCGGCGGTCAGCGCATTTTCCAGCATATACCCGGACAGGCGCGTATCCTTGCCGATCACCACCCGGTGCGCACCCGATTGATCACGCCGGAAATAGCGCCCAACGGCAGCCCCAATGCGCAGGGCCATTTCGGCCGTAATCGGATGAGTATTGGCGGTGCCTCGCACCCCATCTGTTCCGAACAGCTTGCGCATGATGGTACTCCGTTAATGTCCTGTCTGTGTCCGGATTACCGGACGGCAGCCCACAGACGCAAGGCCTGAGCGGTTTCGGTCACGTCATGAACCCGCACGATCTGCACGCCTTGCGACAATCCGGCCAGGGCGGCGGCGATTGATCCCGGCGCGCGGGCATCTTTGCGCGGCTCCTGCCCGATCTCCCCGATGAAACCTTTGCGAGAGACTCCCAACAGAACCGGACATCCCAAGCCATGGAAAAGGCTGAGATTCTGCAGCAAGGTCAGATTGTGCGCCTGAGTCTTGCCGAAACCGATGCCGGGATCGACCACGATATGGTCACGGCTCAGCCCCATCTGTTCCAGCTTTTCAACCTGACCCTCAAGAAAATCATAGACGTCCAGCAGGACGTCATCATATTGCGGGTCGTTCTGCATCTCAGCTGGATCGCCTTGCATATGCATCACGCAGACAGGTGCGTCGACCTCAGCGCAGAACGGAGCGAGTTGCGGGTCAAAAGTAAAGCCGGAAACGTCATTGATCAGCCCTGCCCCTGTTTTCCACGCAGCCCGTGCAACGCTGGCCTTGCGGGTGTCGATGGAGATCAGGGCATTGGTCTGGGCACGAATGGCCTCGATCAGCGGTTGTGTTCGGGCGATTTCCTCGTCCTCGGGCACATAGGTCGCACCGGGTCGGGTCGATTCACCACCGATATCCAGAATACTGGCACCGTGGGCCACCATCTGCTGTGCGGCAGATACCGCAGCCTCAACCGAGTTGTGCACCCCGCCGTCCGAGAAACTATCGGGCGTGGCGTTGAGGATGCCCATGATCTGCGGACGATCCATCGCAACACCGGCAATCTCTGGGCGTGGGCAAGTCAACCGCTTCAGCACTTTGGCTGGAATATCCTTCACAGTGACTATCGATGGTGCATCCGTGCGAGACAGTTGCTCTGCGTGAGTAAACCACAATTTCTGCCCGGCAAGGGGCACTGCCCCGTCCGGACGTGCAGAACTGTGCTGCACCAACGGTCGGAAATACGCGGTCACAGTTGCGCCTGATCCACTGGAATGGCGCGCAGTGGCGTCTTTGGTGCGTTCGGCAAGGCACCGCCGATCACCATCATCTCGCTGGCCTCAAAAGTTGCCGCGAACCAGGCCGCCAGGGCGACTGAGTCCGAAGGTGCCGCTGACGGGCCATCCACCGCATCCAACAAAATCTTGGACGGGGCCCAGACACAAATCTGCCTGTTCTTCATCGCCCAATCCAATTCTGTCCGCGTCGAAACGACCACACACCGGTGATCCCGCGCTGCCAGAACCCAGGCGTTTTGTTCGATCGCCAGCAGGTCAATCCGGCGCTGCGTCATCGCGTGACCCGTCTGCGGCACCGTCAGATCCGACGCGCCAACGCACAGGATCAGCGGGCGCTGGCGGTTCTCCAACTGGTCAATCCAGCCTGTCAGGTTGGGGGACGCGATGGCCTCGTTCGATAGGAAAACCAGCCGCGGATGGGGGCGTTCTTCCTCGACCATATCGTGGTGGAGCGTGTCTCTACCGCGCACAATCTCAACCCCCAAAGCGCCCGGCCCACGATCAAGTTTCTCGATGCGAACAAAAGCTCTTACAGCTTGAGGCTCAAGCAAAATACGTTCCGCCACGCGGTCAGCCAACGTCTCAAGCAAGTTCAATCGCTCAGCGGCCAGTTCGTGGGCAATCGCCTCGGTCACGCGGTCGTAAGACAGGATGCGATCAACGTCATCGTCAATTGGATCGGTCAGCGGGCGCACCTCGACCACGATGTTGAAGCAGATGCGTTGCGTGGTTCCGCGCTCAGCCTGAAAGGCACCGATCTCTACTTCGACGATATGGTCCCTGAGCGAAATGCGATCCAGCGGGCCGCGCGTCGCGGTCGCTTCGGACCGTTCGGACGGGTGCGCAAAGGCAAGGCGGATTTCAGAGCTCATACGGCGGACCTTTTCGGGCTTGGTGGACTAATCTACCAAATTTATAGGATGCGCGCGCATATAGCATCGCAACAAACGCCATTCTAGTCGTTGATTGCGGCGTCAGGTTACGCGAAACCAGCTCATCATCCCGGATGCAGCGTGCCCCAACATATGACAGTGTAGCAACCAGTCGCCCGGGTTGTCGGCCACAAGGGCGATTTCGCGGGTTTGGCCGCGCTCTACCAACACTGTATCGCGCCATGGGCCAAGGTTGCCGTCGGGCAGGATCAGCCGAAAATGGTGCCCATGCAGGTGCATAGCATGCGGAAAAGAGGTCTCGTTGACGAACTCGATCCGGTGAACAGTACCCCGCTGCGCGTCCAGAAATGGGTCCTGCGGGCGTTCAGCATAGCCGTTCAAGGCCCAGAACCGGCCCAGTTGCGCCAATTCGCGGCCAGAAAGCTGCGCGCCGCCAAGCTGTGCGGATTCCAGCCACCGCATCGCGCCGCCTTGTAATGTCATCCGATGCAGCGGCGCGTCATTCAGCACCACTTGAGGCAATGGATTCGGTGGCAAAAGCGCAACGCCTGAGCGGGCAGTCGTTGCCGAAGTACCGGAAACCGGGAACCGCACCAGACCAAAACCCCCGTCCCGCTCGCGACTGATCACCCCGGCGACGGTGTCAGGTTCTGCTGTTACGTCCACAATCAAGTCCGCGCGTTGAGCCGGGGCCAACGGAAAGCCGTCCTCAACCTCTAGCGGGATTTCAAGCGGCATTCCGTCCAGAGCAACGATCCATCCTGCCACCCCGTCCAAGGCCAGATCGTAGATTCGCGCATTGGAGGCATTGATCAGCCGCAGGCGTAAACGGTCGTGGCGACGCACGGGAAAAACAGGATCAAACTGGCCGTTGACCGAGATCAGATTCCCCAACCGTCCGGCATGGCTTTGATCATGACTGTTGTCGAAATCCTCAACGATATGTCCGGTGTCCGGGTCCAGCCGCCAATCGTCCAACATCAGTGTCAGGTCCTGATCGACATCTGGCCCTGAGGCCTCTTCAACGATCAGTGGGCCGTATAAGCCGCGTGCCACCTGCTCGACCGAGCGATTATGCGCGTGATACCAATAGGTTCCCGCGTCCGGGACAACAAAATCATAATCGAACCTCTCGCCCGGCGCGACCACCTCCTGAGTCAGACCCGGCACACCGTCCATCGCATTGTCGATCCGGATGCCATGCCAATGCACTGTTGTTGGCTGAGGCAACTCGTTCACCAACGTGCGCTGAACCCGCGCACCCTGATGCAATCGGATTTCGCCGCCGGGCACACCGCCGCCATAGGACCAAACAGGAGTTTGAGGGAAGCCGTCCGGGGCGATCTGCTGCATCGCAGTTTGCGCGATCAGATCAGAACCGGACGCGCGGACCTGGTGCGGCAATACCGTCAGTGCGGCTGCTGATTGCAGAAACTGTCTGCGTGTAAACGTCATTGCGGGCCTCCTGGCCCGCAACATATGTTATTTAACGCCCCGCGCCAGCAAGGTTCCAGCGCGGGTGCGTCAATCAGTTGCTCGCTGTTCGATAGTTGTGCCGGTAGAAAATATGCACGCCGATCCGTGCGGTTTCCTTATACACACGCGACCAGGACGGACGGACCGCCGTGGTGTGGTAGTGCGTAGCACCTTCGGTCAGTTCTTTGGTGACACCGTCGATGGCCGCACGCGCAACTTTCGATACGCGCTCATACGCCTTCTTTTCGCGGATCACTTCCTTTTGGCCATCACAGGTGTAAGTGAACTGGCACTGGTATTTCTTACCGGTTCCCTGCTTGATTACGCCGCACAGCGAGTCCGGGAACCGGCCACTGTCCACGCGATTTAGGATAACCTCGGCCACGGCAAACTGCCCGCGCACGCTTTCACCACGTGCTTCAAAGTACAGCGCCTCGGCCAGACAATTGAAATTTTCGTCCCCGGTGGCCTTGGGCTGTTGATCCAGCCAATCCTTCGAGTACGACATTTTTTGGGGCTCAAGCTCTTTTCGGGGCTTGAACAGAGTCAGATAGTCGCGAAAATTCTGTCCGGGCACTTCGGTCCGGGTGACAAGTTCGCGTTCGGCAGTATCGGTGGCTTTCTTATCAGCGAAAGACACACTAGGCAGCATGGTTGCCGCCAACGTGGCAGCAGCCAGTATGTATCGTAGCATCAGATAACCTCGCACAGGCACATATCGCGCCGTACCCTCCCCCGGCGGGCGCGACGAGGCATTTAGCGCAGTCCGACGCAGACGTCCAGATCAGAAGAAAACGCAAGTGGAAAATCGCCCGTGGCGAAAATTAATTCTGCCACAAGGTTGCCTAAAAACCACTAATCCTAGGGCAAACACCCTGTGTCAACCCCCAAGTCTGGACGAAATAGCCAGCTGAGCGGAAGCCAGCCGAGCGACAGGCACCCGGAACGGAGAGCATGACACATAGTCAAACCCCAGATCGCGGCAGATGGCGATTGATTCGGGGTTACCACCATGCTCACCGCATACCGAAAGGGTAACATCCGGCTGGGCCTGACGTCCACGTTCCGCGCCAAGTTTCAGCAACTCTCCGACGCCCTCAGGATCGAGCACATGGAACGGGTCCTCGACGAAAACGCCCTGACGTACATAATCCGACATGAACCGACCTGCGTCGTCGCGCGACAGGCCATAAGTCATCTGCGTCAGATCGTTGGTTCCGAAACTCAGGAAGGCCGTCTGAGGCGCGATATCATCCGCCCTCAAACAGGCCCGAGGTGTTTCGACCATCACGCCCAGACGGTATTCAAATTCCTCACCGCGTTCGCTTGCAACCGACGCCGCGACCGTGTCAATGCGGGATTTAACCAGTTCAACCTCGCGTTTAGCCGAAACCAGCGGGATCATCACCTCGGGTACAACAGGCGCGCCGTCCTTGCTGGCCTCAAGCGTCGCCTCGAAGATGGCGCGGGCCTGCATGTCGTAAATCTCGGGCACGGTCACACCCAGACGCACACCGCGCAGTCCCAGCATGGGATTATATTCACTCATCGCTGCGACACGGCGCTCGACATCCGACACCGGCAAGTCCAACGCCTCGGCCAATTCGCGTTGTCCGCTGCGTGTGGTCGGCAGGAATTCGTGCAATGGTGGATCGAACAGGCGGATACAGACGGGCTGGCCTTCCATGATCCGGAACAGCTGCACAAAATCGTCGCGCTGCATGGGCAGCAGACGCTCAAGAACCGCTGCGCGCCCTGATGGGGTCTGCGCAAAGATCATCTCGCGCATCACGATCAGGCGGCCGGGATCAAAGAACATGTGCTCGGTCCGACACAGGCCAATCCCCTGCGCCAGAAAGTTCCGCGCTGTCTGTGCATCAGCTGGCGTGTCGGCATTGGCACGAATGGCAATGTCGCGCTCGTCATCAGCCCAGCTCATAAGCGTTTGAAAACAATCATCCAACGCAGCCTCGAGCATCGCAGGCTGTCCGGCCAGGACCTGCCCCGAAGATCCGTCGATCGTCAGAACATCACCTGTCTTAAAGGTCCGCCCATCCGGCGCGGTCAGCAGCCTTTTCTTGGTCTGAAACCGCATCTCGGAGGCGCCAACGATGCAGGGCAGGCCCAGACCGCGCCCGATCACAGCTGCGTGGCTGGTCATACCGCCCTTTTCGGTCAAAACGGCAACCGCCGCGTGCATCCCGCGCACATCCTCGGGCGAGGTTTCGCGTCGTATCAGAATACAGGGCTCGCCCCGTGCGGCGCTGGCTTGTGCTTCGGCAGCGGTGAACACGATCTTGCCGGTCGCTGCACCCGGGCTGGCGGCAATGCCGGTGGTCAGCATGTCCCTCTCCGCTTCAGGGTGGACCTGCCGGTGCAGCATCTCGTTCAGGGAATGCGGATCGACCCGCATCACCGCCTCTTGTGGCGGTATGATGCCATCTTCGGCCAGACGGACCGCGATCCGCATTGCGGCCCGTGCGCTGCGTTGCACGCGCACCCCATCCAGAATATGCACATGGCCATTCTCAATCACAAACTCGACCTGCATTTCCTCGCGCAGCTTGGCGCGCATCAACGCCGCATGAGCCTTAAGGTCAGCAAAAGCCTTTGGCGCCACCTCTTCCAGTGATTTCCCGCGTGGATCCTTTTCCAGATACAGTGCCGCGACGCCCTCTCCCAACGCATCACGACCCTGGCTCTGGCTCAGGTAACGGCCGGTGATTTGCGGCATTCCCGTCGTAGGATCAATCAGTTGTAACACGCCCGAGCCGCATTCGCCCTGCCCCACACCGGGGATCATTTCCTGAATGACCAACCCCAAACCCGCATCCGCAGGCGCCCCCTTGGCCTGACGCAGCAACCGGGCCGAGGTTCCATCCCACGCCCGTGCCATTGACCGCAGGACAGCAATCAGCTGCTCGCCCCGTTTTTGTGGGAATACCTCGTCCGTCTCATCCTCATAGGCACGTAGGGACTGGCTCAACCCTTCGCTGCCATCCGCGCTGATGTCATCGAAGACATCCGCGTCTAGACGGGCCACATGGATTGCGTAGCTTTGGACAAAGCGCAGGTACAGCGCGGCAGCGGCCTCGGCCCCCATCGAATCCGACAAGTCGACATAGCGCGCATCGTTCATACCGATATTCAGTATCGCACCTGGACCACCCCAATCGGGGTCTTCGGAACTGGGCCGCACGCACAGCAAGGCCGACTGATCGAACTGTTCCAATATGGCGTCAATATCAGGCACCTGCCCTTCCGCGATCTGATGCACCGCGTCAAAGGACAACGCCACCGTTCGTGGCACAGGCAGGTCAAGACGGACCAGACGTTGCAGACATTTGGCCCGCCCACCGTGGGTGTTGGCAGCGACGGGGGCTTCGGTCGTGATCAGAGTAGTATGCGGGTTATTCTGCACTGCAGCACCTTTTGGTTTCACTGCAGCATAAGCCCTTGCACCAATGGCGCAAGGGCGATCTGGATTAACCTTCGATCTTGCTGAGGTCAGCTACGGCCGAGCAGACCTGACGGATTTGGCTCAGCAGGTTCAAGCGGTTGCGGCGAACGATATCGTTGTCCGTGTTCACCTGAACCTCGTCAAAGAACGCATCGACCGGACTGCGCAAACCCGACATCGTGGTCATCGCTTTGGGGAAGTCCTCGGCCTTCAGCGCCGCTTCGATCTCACCCTGCGCTTGATCCAACGCGGCAAACAGCGCCTTTTCGCTGTCGGTCTCGGCAAACTTCGCGTCTGCGCCATAGGAGTATTCGACCCCGTCCTTTTCCTCGGCCTGCGTCAAGATGTTGTTGGCGCGCTTGAACCCCTGCACGAGGTTTTCGCCATCCTCGGTCGCGATGACTTCGTTCAGAGCCCGAGCGCGTTTGACCAACAGGTTGAGGTCGTCATTCCCCTCCATCGTGATACAGGCGTCGATGATGTCGTGACGGATGCCTTCCTCGCGGAGGAAGGTTTTGAGGCGGTCGTGGAAGAAGGAGAGCAGATCCGTAGGCACAGCCGATACGATGGCATTCGCCGCCTCAACCTGATGCGCCAGTTCATGCACGCGTTTGGCTGCGACGTCTTTATCCTCTTCGCTTGCCTGTACTTGCTCAGCCTTGGCCCCCAACAGGGCCGCTTGCCAATCAGGCAGTTTCAAAAGAACCTTCAATGCTGCTTCAAAGAACTCGGCCAGAGACAGGCGCAGATCATTCTCCAGAACCAGCCGGGCAACCCCCAACGCCGCCCGACGCAAAGCAAACGGGTCTTTCGACCCGGTCGGCTTCTCATCAATCGCCCAGAATCCGGTCAGCGTGTCCAGCTTGTCGGCCAGCGCCACGGTCGCCGACAGCGGTGCGGTCGGCACGTCATCCGACGGACCCAGCGGCGAGTAATGTTCCTGCGCCACTGCAGCCACGGCGGCGTCTTCGCCGGCAGCTTCGATATAATAGCGCCCCATAAGCCCCTGAAGTTCCGGGAATTCATAGACCATTTCCGAGTTCAGATCGGCCTTGGCCAGACGCGCGGCTTTTTCGGCCAGATCGGCATCCGCACCGGTCACCTTGGCCAGTTCGCGCGCAAGTGCAGCGATGCGGTTAATCCGTTCCGCCTGTGTGCCCAGCTTATTGTGGAAGGTCACATTCTCAAGCGCGCGGGTCCATTGGGCGATGTCCGATTTCGCAACGCGCAGGTCGTTCTCCCAAAAGAATTTCGCATCAGCCAGACGGGCCGACAGCACCTTTTGGTTGCCCGCCAGAATAGTCACGCCATTGTCTGCGGTTTCGCGGTTGGCAACGGTGATGAAGCGTTCGATCCGGCCCGTTTTCGGATTGTGGACCGAAAAGAACTTCTGATGCTCTTTCATCGAGGTCTGCAGCACCTCGGACGGCAGGTCGAGGAACTCCTCATCGATCTGCCCCATCAGCACCACGGGCCATTCGACCAGCCCGGCGACCTCGGCCAGCAGGCCCTTGTCGTCGACCATTTCCAGACCGGCGGCAAAGGCCATGTTCTGGGCGTCGTTCCAGATATGTTCAGCCCGGTCAGCAGGGTTCAGCACGACAAACGCGCGCTTCAGTTTGGCGGCGTAGTCATCGAACGACGTGACCGCAAATCTATTTGGCGCCATGAAACGGTGACCTGCGGTGGTGTCACCCGCTTTGACCCCTTCGACCTCAAGCGGAACAACCTGCGCGCCCGTCTCATCGGACAGGATGCAAAGGATCGAATGCAGCGGGCGCACCCAGCGCAATGAACCGCTGCCCCAGCGCATCGACTTGGGCCAGGGAAAGTTGCGAATGGTGGCCTCAAGTACTTCGGCCACGATCTCGGACGCCGGGCGACCCGCTTTTTCGATGGTTGCAAAATAGACCGCACCTTTGGGTGTCTCGCGTTCTTCCAGTTGGTCGCGGGTCAGACCAGCGCCACGTAGGAACCCTTCGATGGCTTTGTCCGGTGCGCCGACCTTGGGGCCCTTGCGTTCTTCACGGATTGTTGGACTTTCGGCCAGCAAACCTTCGATCGCCAGCGTCAGGCGGCGCGGCGTGGTTAGGGCAGCGGCCCCGGCATAGGTCAGACCGGCCTCGACCAAACCGTCAGTGATCCGCTTTTTTAGGTCCTCACCCGCGCGGGTCTGCATGCGGGCGGGGATTTCCTCGGAAAACAGTTCGATCAGCAGGTCGGGCATTTTCGGTCCTTAGAAATTGACGATCGTCTGAATGACGATGGCATTGGCGATATCCACAAAGAAGGCGGATACAAGGGGCAGCACGATAAAGGCAATAGGCGACGGGCCATATCGCTTGGTAACTGCGGTCATATTGGCGATAGCAGTTGGGGTCGCGCCCAAAGCGAAACCGCCAAATCCGGCAGACAACACGGCGGCGCGATAGTTGCCGCCCATGACCGGGAACAGCACCCAGATCACGAAAGCCACGGCAAACAGGGTCTGTGCCCCCATGATGACAACGATGGCCAGACCCAACTCGGCGATGGTCCAAAGCTGCAGGCTCATCAGCGACATGGCCAGAAACGCACCTAATGAAAACTCCGAAATCAGCGCGAGCGAGGGTGTACGCGACACCGGCGGTGCTTTTGGTGCCAAGGCCGCGCGCAGGTTAGCAACGACGATCCCCATAATTAGACAGGGCACGAACAGGGGTAGTTTCAACCCGGTTGCAAGGATCACTTCATTCAGAGACAGACCAAGAATGATCGCCACATTCAAATGCAGCAAAACCCGCATGATGGTCAGGTGGTCGATCTTGGCCTCATCCTCGTTGGGATGGTCCGGCAAGCCGACCGTGTGCTCTTCGTCTGGACGCTCTGGGGACAGGTTTTTGCCTTCGATCAAAAGGCGTGCAATCGGCCCGCCAACCAGAGCGGCCAGCACAAGGCCCAACGTCGCCACCGCAACGCCCAATTCAGTTGCGCCTGTCAGGCCGGTCGCCGCACCAACTTCGGGTGCCCAGGCAATTGCCGTACCATGACCGCCGATCAGAGAGGCTGACCCAAACAGAACCCCGGCCTGCGCGGGATAGCCAAAGGCCACGGCCCCAACCGCACCGACGAGGTTTTGTGCAACAATTGTCACTATCGTCAGAATAACAAGCAACAACAGAGGCTTGCCGCCGGAAATCAAGTCCGACAGGCGGGCATTCAGGCCGATCCCGGCAAAGAACACAATCAGCAGGAAATCCCGGGCGGCCAGATCGAAACTCAACTCAAGGCCCGTAACCAAATACAAAAACAGCAACAGGAATGAGGCCAGCAGGCCACCCGTCACCGGTTCAGGAATATTGAACTGTCGCAGCACAGCCACCCGCGCGTTGATCTCGGCCCCGATCAGATAGACCGCAATGCCCAGCGTGGCAGTCAGTAGATTTGAAACCTCATGCACGGCCTCGGTCATGGCACCCTCAGCTTTCGGGTCGCGGCGGGCATTCCTCACCCACCACGGTGCCGTCATAGGCCTTTTCACCGCAATTGTTCAGTGCGTGCCAGACATAGCCTTTGCCATCTGACGTCACGGCCACGATGCGGTCCACGCCATAGTGGATGTTCTTGGCGCCTACGTAGGCCTGTGCTTGCCCGGACTTCAGGGCCTCGGCAATGGCAACCGCGTCGTAACACTCAAACCAACCTGGCGCGGTCAGAGGTTCGGGGTTTTCGGCCGGCTGAAAAACTGCCAGTTCTTCGGTCGTCATCTCAGTCTCAAAACACGCCCGGTAGCGGATCGGAGAGCTATTCGCATCGATCGCCTGAAACGCCGAATATGGGATCGGTTGGGACTCATCTGCACCTTCGACCAGCAAAGCGACGTCCTTCCCCGGTTTAGCCTCGACGTTATAGTAGAACCCGTAGACCTGCAGGTAATACATGCCCACCCCGGCCAACACCGCGGAAACAAGAAGGATGATTGCAAGCAGTTTTCCGGTCATCTTCTGAACATCCCAATCACGCGGCCTCTTTCAAATTGGTAAAAAATAGGCCAGTTTCCAAACTGATACAGGTCGGAGCGAGGCTTTTCGAATGGACATGACCCTTGCCGTTGGGTTCTTCGGCGCGCTTTTTGCTATCATGAACCCAATCACCAACCTGCCGGTCTTCCTGAGCGTTACTGACGGCCTGACCCCCGCCGATCAGCGCAAGGTCGCCGCGAAAACCGCTACGTACTGCCTGATCCTGGGCGGAGCGTTTGCAGCCATTGGCAACCAGACGCTCGGCCTGTTCGGGATCAGTGTCGATGATCTGCGCGTCGCCGGTGGGCTGGTCGTTCTGATGATCGGCCTGAACATGCTGAACGGCAACGAAAGCACCTCGCACCACGGAACCAAAGGGGAAAAACAAGCCTACCCCGAACCTGCGACGGTGGCCTTCTACCCGCTGGCCTTTCCCATTCTGGTCGGGCCCGGCACGATCACGACGCTGATCCTGTACGCGCACCATATCGCGAAACCGATGGACGCCATCATCTATGCAGGCGTGTTCCTGGTGGTCCTGTTCCTGCTGTTCATCACATTCTGGAACGCCTCGGCCTTGGCCAAACGCCTGTCCGACAACGCGCGCGTGATCATGAGCCGTTTCATGGGCATGATCCTGTCGGCCATCGCAATCGGTATGATCGCAGATGGCCTGAAAGTGCTGTTGCCGGGATTGGCCTGAGCGCGCCATCAGGCCTCGAACCCGGCGGCCCCGGTCTGCACGAACGCATCGGCGCATTGCTTGGCCAGCGCCCGCACACGGCCGATATAGGCCTGCCGTTCCGTAACCGATATCACGCCCCGCGCATCCAGAAGGTTAAAGATGTGGCTGGCCTTGATGCACTGATCATAAGCCGGGTGCGCCATGATAATACGCTTGCCGGTTTTGGGGTCGTCATGTTCCTGCGCCAGAATGGCCGCGCATTCGACCTCGGCCTCTTCGAAATGACGCAGCAGAACCTCGGTGTTGGCCACGTCAAAGTTCCAGCGGGCGTATTCCTCTTCGGTCTGTTTGAAGATATCGCCATAGGTCAGCGGGCTGGGCGACTGCGGATCGTTGAAGGGCATGTCCATCACGTGATCAATGCCCAGCACATACATTGCAAGACGCTCCAGACCATATGTCAGCTCACCCGAAACTGGCGCACAATCGTGGCCTCCAACCTGTTGGAAATAAGTGAATTGGCTGACTTCCATACCGTCGCACCAGACTTCCCAGCCCAGACCCCAGGCACCCAAAGTTGGGCTTTCCCAGTCATCTTCGACAAAGCGGATGTCGTGCAGATTCATGTCGATACCGATGGCCTGAAGACTGCCCAAATACAGCTCTTGCAAGTCCGGTGGGCTGGGTTTGATCAGTACCTGGTACTGGTAATAATGCTGCAACCGATTGGGGTTTTCTCCGTACCGCCCATCGGTCGGGCGGCGCGAGGGCTGCACATAGGCCGCTGCCCACGGTTTTGACCCCAAGGCGCGTAGCGTGGTGGCCGGGTGGAACGTGCCTGCGCCAACCTCCATGTCATAGGGCTGCAGGATCGCGCAGCCCTTCGAGGCCCAATAGGTCTGAAGTCGCAGGATAATTTCCTGAAAAGAACGTGGTGCGCTGAACGGTTCGGTCATGACATTCCCTTTGGGCACGTTTGCGCCCGGTTCCGGTCGGTTTTGCCCTTCCTATGCAAGGGGCCAAGGGGCGTCAACGGGCCAATCGGGTCAGGCTGTCACTGCACCGCCACACTGGAAATTCCCCGTATTCCAGGCATGGCTTTCTGCGGTTCAATTCGCGTAGTCTGCCGCAAAGCTAAAACACTGCGAACACGGGCAGACAATGACACGCATATTCACTGTATTTTTGTTTCTATTTTCTATCGGCGCAGGCGCCGTATCAGCGCAACAGGACGCTGGGGTCTGGGTTCAGGTCGAGGCGCGCCCTTCGCTGCGCGAGGCACAAGAGCGCGCGCAGGCTTATTCAAACCTCCTGCCGGACGTAAACGGATTTCGCCTGAACTCTGGCTGGTATGCCATTGTTATCGGGCCTTATTTACGCAGTGATGCCCAGCAGGTACTGGACGTCTATCGGGCCGAAGGGCAGATACCTGCTGACAGCTACATAGCCTTCACCAGCTCTCTGGGTCAGCAGTTCTGGCCGGTCGGGGCGAACATCCTAGACCGGGGCGTGGTGGCGCCGCCCGTCGAAAACACTCCACAACCCGAAGCGACTGTCTCGGGATTGTCGGCTGAGCCCGCAGATGAAACCCGGTCGCAGGCCCTACAGTCCGAACGCCTGCTTACTGCGCAAGAGCGTCGGAATTTGCAGACAGCCTTGCAGGCCGCAGGGTTTTATAACGCCACAATTGACGGTGCCTTTGGTCAGGGCACGCGCCGTTCGATGGGTGACTGGCAGCGTTTCAACGGCTTTGAAGCAACCGGCGTTCTGACAACAGCGCAGCGCAAGTCGCTAATGGATGACTATAACGCGCCGCTGATCAGCGTCGGCATGGCGCGTTATTCAGACCCGCAGGCCGGGATTGATCTGGACCTGCCATTGGATGTTATTGCCTTTGACCGCTATGAGGCCCCCTTTGCGCATTTCAAAGGCACCACTGACTTGGATGCCAAGGCGTTGCTGATCAGTCAGCAAGGCGACAAGGCCACCCTGCGCGCCCTGTACGAGGTGATGCAGTCGCTTGAGATCGTTCCTCTGGACGGGCCCCGACAACTGCGCGGCGATCGCTTTACACTGGAAGGTCGCGGGAACGGTGTTGTCTCGTACACCCAAGCCGCGCTGAAGGACGGCCAGATCAAAGGCTTCACGCTGGTCTGGCCCGAAGGGGATGAGGCCCGCCGGGCACGGGTTCTGGCCGCGCTCAAGGCCAGCTTCACCACAAACAGCGCTGTTCTGGACGCAGGGGCCGGGGCGAATGCCGAGCAACGGATCGATCTTGTTTCTGGCCTGCAAATCCGCAAGCCGCGCCTGTCCCGGTCCGGCTTTTTCACCGATACCAGCGGTACAATCCTGACGGTATCCGAGGCCACCGACAGCTGCACCCGGATCACCCTGAACGACGATCAAGAGGTTCAGGTCGCCTGGGCCGATGCTGATCTGGGCGTAGCCGTTCTCCGCCCCCGCAATAGCCTTGCGCCGATCAGCGTCGCGGAATTTGGCACCGATCAACCGCGCATCCAATCCGAGGTCGCAGTGTCGGGCTTTTCGTATCAGGGCGCACTGGGCGCTCCTACGCTGACCTATGGCCTGGTCACTGACGTGCGCGGCCTGAACGGAGAAGACGGTGTCAAACGTCTAGCGATGGCCGCTCAGCCGGGCGATGCGGGTGGGCCTGTTTTTGACGGCGCCGGACAAGTTGTCGGCATGCTGTTGCCCACCCCGTCTGACGGGCGCACCCTGCCCGCTTCGGTCAGTTTGGCAGCCACGGCGGAACGGTTGAACGCCGCGCTTGAACAGGCGGGCGTGTCAGGCCAACCCGGTCAAGCGACCGCCGAGATCTCGCCCAATGAACTCAGCCGCAGGGCCAACGGCATGACCGTTCTGGTGCATTGTTGGGATTAAATTGATCTGCAAAAGAGGAACGCCGCCCCGTTGGGCGGCGTTTTTTGTGGCTACACGATATCAGGCGTCATGCGGATCAGAGTTGGAACCGGTGCATTAAAGGCAGCGCGTACGGCAGCCTGCATCTCTGCCAAACTAGTGGGCGCGGCAGACAGGGCCCCAAAAGCTTCGGCCAGTTTGCAGAAATCCGGGTTTTGGGCGATTACCGCGTTCGGCGCGATCTGACCTCGGACCATACTGTCTTCGATCTCTTTCAGCTTGCCGTTGTCCCATAGGATAATGGGCAGTGAAAGGCCCAGCTCGACCGCTACGCCAAGCTCCATCATTGTATAGTGAAACCCATAATCCCCTGCGATCACAGCTGTTGGTTTTCCCCGGCGGGCAACCGCGCCGCCAATACCAGCGGGCAAGCCATATCCCAAAGTGCCAAACCCGGTTGGGTGGTGCCAGTGATAGGGGTAGGCCATATCCCAGACCTCTTTCCCGGTATAGGCGATTTGGGTCATGTCGGAATAGATCATCGTATCCGCAGGCATGGCATCGCGCAGAGCATCAAGCACCGGAACGATTCTCGGCCGCTCGGCATCTACCTCGGCGCGCCAGCGTCTGCGCGCCTCGGTGATTTCTTCCGGAGCCCAACCCGTTGCGGGTTTCACCTTGTCAATCGCACCCCACAAGGCATGCGCAAAGCTTTCCCCATCGGCTTGCAGCTTGATGCCAGCACGATGGTGATCAGACAGAACCTTAGGATCAAGATCGACGCGCACCAGATGGGTGCTGTGCCCCAGCGTGTCGCGCCACAGGTCAACCTCGCCCAGTTCCGCGCCTACCGCGATTACCAGATCGGCGGACCCGATCACCTCGGCGCTGCCGGGGCGCGTCAGCATGGCGCCAAAATCCAGCGCATAGCCCTGCCCGGCCATCCCGCGCCCGGCAAATGTTGTGAAACAGGCCGCGCCCAGTTCTGTCAAAATTTGCCGCCACAGATTGGAGCGCGCCCCGCCACCCAGAATGAACAGCGGTCTGCGCGCGATATTCAACAAAGACATGACCGGAGCAATATCGGGCGGCAAAACCTTGGTGCGCAACCCCGGCTGATTGGGAAATGGCGCAGGGTCGGCATCGGCTTCAAGCTGGGCAATCGGTACCTGAATATGTTTGGGGCGCGGGCGGGACAGTTCGAATTCTTCAAAGGCGCACTCGACCAACCCATAGGCGGCCTGTGCGGAATTGGCCTGCCGCGACCAGTCAGTCACGGTTTCAGCCGCCCCGCGTTGATCCTTCATCTGATGCAATTGCCCATGCACCGCCTGTGTTTCGTCCAGACACGACGACATCACCAACAAGGGCACCGAATCCGCATAGGCCTGCCCCATCGGTGTCATGATATTGCACAGCCCCGGCCCGGTGATCACATAGGCCACGCCCGGCTTGCCGGTTGCGCGGGCATAGCCATCAGCCATGAAACCCGCCCCCTGTTCGTGCCGGGCCAGTACATGCGTGATGCCTGCCTCTTCGATGCCGCGATACATTTCCTGATTGTGAACACCGGGGATGCCGAAAATCACGTCAACACCCCGATCTTTCAACATATGCGATATCTGGGCACCCAAGGGTCTTTCCATCAATTTCTCCAGAATTGGACGGTAAACAACGCGTAGACGGCCAGCAACTCCAGCCGTCCGACAAGCATGCCGATGGACAACAGCCATTTGGCAGTGTCATTCAACTCGGCAAAATTCCCTGCTGGGCCGATCTGGCTGCCCAGCCCCGGTCCCACATTGGCCAGTGCCGTCGCAGCCCCCGAAACCGAAGTGATGAAATCCAGCCCTGTCAGCGCAAGCGCCCAGGCCAGCACGCCCAACGACAGCACGAAGAACATGAAAAAGCTCATCACCGAGGTCAGAACATCCGTCCCGATCGTGCGTCCGCCATATTGCGGGGTAAAGACACCGTGGGGCGAGCGGATGCGACGAATTTGGGTTTTGATCGACGCAAACAGCAACTGATACCGGAAAATCTTGATCGAACAGGCAGTCGAGCCCGCGCAACCGCCGATCAAGCCGATCAGAAAGAACAGCATGACCGGGAAGCTGCCCCAGGTCATATAGTCGACGCTGGCATAACCTGTGCCTGAAATGATCGACGTGATGTTGAACAGCGATTCCCGAAACGCCTGTTCCCAATGATGCGGAAAGACCGTGGTCAGAAACACTGCCATGACCACGACCAACACAAGGATCGTCACAAGGAAGGTCTGTATTTGGCTGTCCTGCCACAGAGAGTTTGTGTTGCCGTTGGCAAACTGAACGTAACGCACGAAGGGTAACGCCGCGAGGATCATAAAGACCGCCGCTGCATATTCCGTCGGTCCGGAAAAGCTGGCGAAGGACGTATCATAGTTCGAAAAACCTCCGGTCGCGATCGTTGTCATCGCATGCACGATGGCGTCAAAGAAGCCCATCCCCAAACCGGTATAGACGAGCATGCATACAAAGGTCAGAAAAACGTAGATCAGGGAAATCTGCCCCGCGATCTCTTGCGCGCGTGGCAGGATTTTCCCCATGGTTTCAAAACCTTCCGACCGGAAGATTTGCATCCCCCCCACGCGAAGTTCGGGCAGGAACACCATGGCGACAACAATGATGCCGATGCCGCCCAGCCATTGCAACAACCCACGCCACAGCAGCAAGCCCTGTGGCAGATCATCAAGTCCGGAGATGACGGTCGAACCAGTGGTTGTCAGACCCGACATCGCTTCGAAATAGGCGTCAACAAAGCGCAGCTCGGTCTCGCCAAAAAGAAACGGGATTGCACCGAAAAAGGGCAGCGCTACCCAGACACCGGTGGTCAGCAAAAAGGTCTGACGGATAGTCAGACCTTCGCCCACCCCGTTCGAACAGCTGATGGACAGAACAATGCCCGTCAGCATGGTGATGATGCCACTTTCCAGAAACACATGCCATTCGCCGCGGCCTTCGATGAGATCCGCAAGCAAGGGCAGCATCATGGTCGCCCCAAGAATGGCGACCAACAGGCCAATCACATATCCAACCGGGCGCATGTCCGTCATGAGGCGCAGCGTTGGCGCGCCTGCACGACTGTGTCAAGCGGATGTCCCGTTTACTCGTCGGTTTTGCTGACGGGTGTGGGCATCACGGGTGGTTTCGAAGGCGCGCGCGTTCGGCTTTGAGGTGCCGAAGGTTTGGTTGTGCTCGCCAAGGGCGCCACTGGCTTAACCGCAACTTTTGGGCTTGTCGGCGTTGTCGCAGGTGCAGCCGGTTTCGCGGCATGTGCCTTGGGCGCAGCAGGCTTGGCCATTGCTTTTGGCGCAGCAGGCTTGGCCGCTGCTTTTGGTGCCGCAGGTTTGGCCGTTGCTTTTGGTGCCGCAGGTTTGGCCGTTGCTTTTGGTGCCGCAGGTTTGGGCAGGACGGGTTTCACCTCGGCCTTGGCAGCTACGACTTTAGGCTCAGTCTTTGTAACTGTGGGCTTGGCCGCCGTTTTTGCCACCGATGGCATTGGCGATTCGGCTTTAGGAGTCGTTTTCCTCTTGGCCTGAACGCTCGGCTTGGGTTTCGGCTTGGCTTTCGCCGTTGGCTTGGTAACTGCAGCTTTGGACTTGAACTCGGGCTTCTTCTCTGCCGACGCGGGAGCCGAGCATGACGCATGCAGGGCCTGCACTGGAACGAAAGGCAACTCCATGGCCGAGTTTGCCAATATTTGCATGATCTTCAGTTGGTTACTGACCGCGTAACCGGCCATTCGAATAGCCGCCGCCTGAAACTCAAGCGGTTGGGTAATCGGATTCATGAGTCATATCTCCTGTAAAAGCGATGCAACCTTCAAAGGAAAGAACGATCCTGCCCCGCCCCGTTCTCTGGGACGGATGTACAAGACCTGAAATCCCCGGGCGTCGCACGTCACGGCTTCCTATCAGAGTGGTCTGAGGGCTGGCAGGCACACACACCACGGCTGCATTCCACGCCAGTCTAGCGCGAAACACACTGCGGGTGCAGAAATTTTGCTGCGGTGCGGCAAAATTTCGCCAATTGGATCAAATTGAGACTTACCCGACGTGGAACAGGGTCGTGAATAGCCGGGGGTCCAGACTGGGCGAAACAAAAGTTGGCCCCTCGGTCAGAACCGACACTGCGTCATGGCTGTGCAGGCTTTCCTGATGGCTGGCCACCACCCGGAAATCACCAACATGATGATCGGCCAGAAGTTCGGCGCAGAACAGACGTGCGGCATCTTCGACAAAGATCGGATTGGCAGCGTTCAACTCGGCAAAGGCTTGTTCATCCTCGCGTTTGACCATCACCTGCGTTTCCGTCGGCACCGCACGACGGCACAATGCGATCAGGTCCTCGAACCACAGGCAATCCGCCTCGCAATCCAAAACAACGGAAATCCGCGCGACAGAACGCTGAGAATGCGGCGTCGCCAATTGCCCTCGCGTAGACCGCGCGTGTTCGCTCAGCTCAAGCGAACATGGGCAAGTCGAAGAATAAACGTAATCCAGGTGGATAATCTTCTGGCGCACGCCGTTTTGTTCCACCAACTCCAGCGCGATGTCGTAGTATTGATACCCCGCCAGCCCCGAGCGCAAGCTTTCCACCCGGTCCGGGTAAGAAAATCGCATCTGTATCCGTGCATCAAAACTGTCCAGATCGGTCATATAGTCGTTCAGCGCGGCTTCAATGACTTCAAAGCTGAACGTGCGCTCGGCATGTTTGTAGAACGAACGCATGATGCGGGACATGTTTATGCCCTTCTTTTCCGCCTCAAGACTGACGGTACCGGTGACCGAAGTCTCAAGCGTCAGGTCGTCACCATGCTTACGGTGAAACCGGATCGGCAGGCGGAAATTGGAAATGCCTACATGCTGAATTTGCTGTTTGGCCCCACGGATCAGGCTGGATGGCCCGTTCTGTAGGTCCGGCAGTGATGCACGATAGGCTGCATCAACTTTGAAGTTCTCGGCATATTCCCGCGACAGCGAAGGGTAATTCACCGGAACAACCCCGGGCACCAGACGCGCAACAGCCGGATCAAGCTGACTGATTTCAGCTTCGGTCGCGGACTCGGCCCATTTGCGCAGCGTCTTCAGCGCGGCGGCGGCGTCATCTTTATCAGGTGCGTCTTCAATGCTGCGGGGGTGCACGTTCATCGAACGGGGCTCCTTGGTTGGTCGCCGGAATATATACGGGATCGGCAGATTTTCCAGTCTAACCTTATACGCGCAAAAACAAAGCCTGGATGAATATTAACACAGGGCGCAACACCTGCGCCCTGTGCGTCAACGTGAATACGGATTTATCGCTGCGAAACGTCCAGCGCCTGCTTGATATCGGCCAGCAGATCGCCAGAGTCTTCCAGACCGATGGACAGGCGGATCAGACCTGGCGTGATGCTCAGCTCGTCTTTCTGCTCATCGCTCAGACGCTGGTGCGTCGTGGTCGCCGGATGCGTTGCAATCGACTTGGTGTCGCCCAGGTTGTTCGAGATCACGGGAATCGTCAGCGCGTTGAGGAAGGCAAACGCGGCCTTTTTCCCGCCGTTGATGTCCAGTGCCAGAACGGTGCCGCCCTTGCCGCCCAGCTGTGACTGAACCAGTGCATTCTGCGGATGCGTTTTCAGACCGGGATACAAGGTGCGCTCCAGCGCAGCATGTCCTTCCAGTGCTTCAGCCAAGATCTGAGCCGTCTCAGCCTGCGCATTGACCCGCAGCGTCATTGTCTCAATACCTTTTAGCATGATCCAGGCGTTGAACGGACTGAGCGCGCCGCCGGTGTGCTTCATGTAGGGCTCGACCGTACCGCGGATGAAGTCTTTGGTGCCGATGATGACACCACCCAATGCACGACCCTGCCCGTCGATATGTTTGGTCGCGGAATAGATCACCACATCCGCACCTTGCTCGATGGCGCGCGAAAACACCGGAGTGGAAAAGACATTGTCCACAATCACCAGCGCTCCGGCCGCGTGGGCCAGCTCGGCAACAGAGGCAATATCAATCACTTCAAGAGTCGGGTTCGACATGGATTCGAAGAACACCGCCTTGGTGTCCGTCCGGATGGCTGCCTTCCATTGTTCCAGATCGGTGCCGTCCACATAGGTGACGTCCACCCCGAACCGGGTCAGGATGGTCTCGACGATATAGAGACACGAACCAAACAGCGCCTTTGCCGAAACGATATGGTCGCCCGCCTTCAAAATTGAAGTCAGCGCACCATTCACAGCCGCCATACCGGAGGCCGTGGCGAATGCGTCCTCGCCCCCTTCCAGCGCTGCGATGCGCTGCTCGAACATCGACACGGTGGGGTTGCCATAGCGGGCATAGATGAAGTCATCCGGGCCGCATTCCAGGAACCGCGCCTCGGCCTGTTCAGCATTGTCGTAGACGAACCCTTGGGTCAGGAAAATCGCCTCGCTGACCTCATTATATTGACTGCGACGGATGCCGCCATGGACGGCTTGGGTGCGTTTTTTCCAGCTTTCGCTCATGTCATTCCTCTCGACCCTTGACTGGCAAGGGCATCAAAAAAACCCCAGACGCGGTCAAGCGAAAGGGGCCTTTCATCCTGACCTTTTAGCGGTTTTGTTTAGCGTGGCCCGCAATCCGGTAACAAATCGCCACGTAGTGGTGTTGCCCTTACGCCGCGTTCGCTTTCACGTCAACCCTGACAAGGGCAACTTCGCGATTCTGTAATAGCCGACCTACCGGGCATTCTAATTGGCGCTTGTCGTGTATTTTCCGCCGCTGGTAACAGCTTTTTGCTTTTGCCTTCAGCAATGGGCTCTTGCCGTTGACACAGAAAGCTTCATGATCTCCTCAACCTTAGGAGACGTCATGATCGACCTGTATTTCTGGCCCACGCCAAATGGCTGGAAAGCGTCCATCGCTTTGGAAGAGATGGAGCTGCCCTACACCACTCATCTGATCAATATCGGCAAGGGCGACCAGTTCGAACCTGAGTTCCTGAAGATTTCGCCAAACAACCGCATGCCCGCCATCGTCGACCCGGATGGTCCGGACGGAGCGCCCGTTTCAGTGTTCGAAAGTGGGGCAATCCTGATGTATCTCGCCCGCAAGACCGGACGCTTTTACGGCAAGACCGAGCGTGACCGGATCGCAGTTGAAGAATGGCTGATGTGGCAGATGGGTGGTGTTGGCCCGATGGCCGGTCAGGCGCATCATTTTCTGAAATATGCGCCCTACATGGACCCGCCGCAGGATTTGCCGTACGCCCAGGATCGATATCGCTCCGAGGTCGGACGTTTGTACGGCGTTCTTGATCGTCGTCTGGCTGACCATGAATATGTCGCAGGTGACTTCTATTCGATCGCGGACATATCTATCTGGGGCTGGGCGAGCTTGTGGGAAGGACAGCAGCAAGTGCTTGAGGATAAACCCCACTTTACCCGCTGGTTGGAAGCGGTCAGCAGGCGCCCCGGCGTTCAGGCCGGTCGCGCGCTGTATGCAGAATTACGCGGGGATCATCGGGGTAAGCAGGCGCAGGAGACCTTGTTTAAACGTTAACCGCCAACTCTCAGCCCAGAATTTTTTGCACAGCAAAGTCGCCAGAGGATGATGCTGCAAGAGCGTTGACGGAAAAGAAGTGTTCCCGCAATGAACTTCCGCGCTTCGCCAATCCTGGATTCCGGGTTGGATTCATTCGCGCTGCCTTAAATCGAAGCATGGGCCAAAGATCCGCGCCCTGTAGATAGACCTAGAAAATGCGTGAGAATTGTGTCTGGTAAGCGGGCCGGACTAGACCATTCACTCGGGTTTCGATAAAGCCCAGTCTATAACTTGCATCCAGAGCACCCCAACAATGAATAAGACAATCGGAATTTACTCGTTTCCAAAATCCGGAAACACCTGGGTTCGTTACATTATTGCCGGAGCTTTCGCAGCTAACCCTGATACAGTTCCGGGTCTTCACGGGAACCCCATTGGAAACGCAAAATATTTTGAAGAAAATCTGACCGATACCCCTCAGGGTTCGCGAAAAGTAAGATTCTATAAATATCACGGATTAAACTTTATCCGAGAGCAAGATGGGATTGAGTTTAATACAAATAACGTAATCCACATACGCAGAAATCCACTGGACGTATTCCTGTCCTATATGAATTTCATATCGGAGAACGTAAGAAAAAAAGCCCCAATTCCTTTTTCAAGTGTGGATGAAATCAAGGGGAGCGAGATTCTGGATCAGTACCTCTCAGCTTTCATTGTCTTGGGTCACGTTCATACCTTCCCTGTCTCCGGCTCATATTTCCAGCACAACTTTACCTGGAAGGATCGTGCTGAGAAGAACCCGAACGTCAAATTAATCCGCTACGAAGACTTAATGGAGGATTCCTATTCCACTTTGTCTTTTCTCAATGACTGGGTGGGCTTGAAGCGCTTCGATCTAAACCAGGGTATCAAGAGTGCGAAATCGACCACTCAGTTGAATGGCAGGTTTTTTTGGAAGCAAAAGCTCAAGAACTTCAGAGATTATTTGAGTGAGGAACAAATCGCTAGATTTGTGAAGTATCGAGGGGATGACTGCAGAAAACTAGGATATGATCCGAAATTCTTTCTTGAGTAGGATCAAAATACGGCTTGGCTATCCTGGCCCCTATCTAACAGGTATTGCCCAAACCCTCTTTCAATTGCACAGCGCGTTCCAAAACTCGGATCGGTTGCTCGTACCGCACCAAATTTCACGCAAACAATCCTTATGAGTGGGGTCAGAGCATCCTGTTTCGGGAACAAGAAATCCTTGTTATAGTTTGCCTTTAAGCCGAAGAAGAAAAGTCATAACCCTGCCCGATACCCAGGTCATTAATACCTTGAGATCAGTCAATAGACTTTAATATGACCCTGTAGGACACTGATTTTATGCGTATTTTGGTTACCTTTCTTGTTCTCTGTTCTGGCGCGGCGGGTGCAGCACCAGATTGTGACGACCACTCACAGATTCCGACATCCGAACTCGTGGTGTTTGAACCGGCCGAAGTCTTAGAAGAAGATCCAGCCGCCTCTCCGGCAAAACGGGAACTGACAGCCTCCCCCAGACCGCGACTGCGTCCTTGCAAGTTTCGTCAGATCGAAATCGGTCGTGAACGGATGCGCGATCGTGGTGCGGTATGTGGTGATTGGACTATAATCGGCGAGAATCGAAAGCCCTTTAGAGGAAAGTTTCAGGGATGCGGCATTATCGAACCGGTGCGCATCCGTGTGGTGTCCGACATCTTTCTCAGCCAGTTGGCGCTGATGGATTGCGAAACGGCCATTACCCTTAAGACATGGCTGGAAAGCACGGCCAAACCGGCCTTTGCGGATCAGGGCGGCGGTTTGAAAGGAATACGTCTGGCTGGTCACTACGCGTGCAAAACACAAAACAACCAGCCATATGCGCGGATGTCAGAACACGCCCGGGGCCGTGCAATTGATATCTCATCCTTCATACTGGCGGATGGCACCGTGATCACCGTGCGCGACGGTTGGACTGGCGAAGAAACAAGCGATGTTATGCACGAGCTTCACGCTGGTGCTTGCGGTCTGTTCGGCACGGTGCTGGGCCCTGACGCTGACCGTTATCACAAAGGGCATTTCCATTTTGACACGGCGCACCGCCGCAGTGGATCTGTTTGCCGCTAGTGACCTAGCCTTCCCTGCGTACCAGCACATCCAGCATTGATGAAATATCCTCAATCTCTTCGGCGATCACATGGGTCACGGAATGCGCCCGCTGCATCCGGCCGGTGACCCGCAACAACCGCCCCGAGATCACCGCGCGGCGGAACTGTTCGTAAATCTTGCGCCAGACCACCACGTTCACGATGCCGGTCTCATCCTCAAGCGTGACAAAGATCACCCCCTTGGCTGTCCCCGGCCTCTGCCGCAGGATCACCAGCCCGGCGACGGTAACACGCGCGCCCTCGGGCGGGTCGTCCAGCCGGTTGGCTGGCAAGCAGGCCGGCGGGCGCGGCCAGTTCCGGTTTGAAACAGCAGGGTGAACAGGGACAACAAGCATGAGAACAAAAATAGAACAAACAGCAAGAAAGTCCAGACATGGCGTACTGAGTCGCAAATGGTACTGGAAAGACGGAATTGCCTTCACTAAGGAAGAATTCGACAATCGAAAAAGGAAGACGCACGCAATGGCAAAGATCACCTATGTCGAGCACGGCGGTACCGAACATACAGTCGAGGTCGCCAACGGACTGACCGTCATGGAAGGAGCCCGTGACAACAACATCCCCGGCATCGAGGCCGATTGCGGCGGCGCCTGCGCCTGTTCGACCTGCCATGTCTACATCCACCCCGACTGGGTCGAGAAAGTCCCGACCAAGGATGACATGGAAGAAGATATGCTGGATTTTGCCTATGAGCCTGACCCTGCCCGTTCACGCCTGACCTGCCAGATCAAGGTCACGGATGAGCTGGACGGTCTGGTAGTCCAGATGCCCGAAAAGCAGATCTGATGCTTTCCCAAGCGCCGCGTTTGCCCGTTCGCCAGTGGCGACGTCGGGTTCGCGGCGCGATGCTGGCGTCGAGCTTGTGGCTTGCGGGGGCAATACCTGCCGTTGCCGACACTATTACTTCTGCCCGATTTACCGACCCGACTAACCGTTATACCCATGGCGTTCTTGGGGATGACGTTGAATACGGCGCGCTTGAGATCACCGTTAGCAACGCGGCGCAGGGGCTGACGGCAACCCTGCTCTATAGGCGCTCGGCTCTGACCATCAAGTTACCGCTTGATCGCGTCTTCGAAGACATCGCGCCACGTATTGTCGACGTTGATCTCGACGGCAGATTCGAAGTAATCGTCGTAGAGTCCAGCGTCCATACCGGGGCACAACTCGCAATCTATGATGCACGCGGAAAAAAGATCGCCGCCACGCCCCACATAGGGACCCGTTTCCGCTGGCTCGCCCCAATCGGTGCAGCAGATCTGGATGGCGATGGTCTAGTCGAGATCGCTTACATCGACCGACCCCATCTGGCCAAAACCCTGCGGATCTGGCGCTTTCAGAATGGCGCACTAACCGAGATCGCAACTCTGCCCGGTCTGACCAATCACCGGATCGGTGAAGATTTCATCACCGGCGGCATTCGCAAATGCAGAGGAAACCGTGAGATGATTGTGGTCAACGCCGACTGGAGCAACATTGTCAGTGTCAGTTACGACGATGGCTGGAAACAACAGGAACTACTGCCCTTCACCCCTACTGCAATGAAATGGGCTCTAACCTGCCCCTAATAGAACCGACCGCAGCCCGCGTCGGCGGGCTGCCCGGCCCAAAGCCTTTGGCGACGCATCTTTGATGCAGCGTCAGAGCGCGTGAGCCTTTTGGTTTACAGCGCCCGCCAGCCGATATCGCGGCGAAAGAACCCATCAGGCCAGTCAATACCGTCAACCGCCCCATAGGCACGATCCCGTGCCTCCTGCAACGAGCCACCGCGCGCGGTGACGTTCAGAACGCGGCCGCCCGAGGCCACAATTTGCCCCCCCGAAGCTTTGGTTCCAGCATGGAACACCATATTCCCGCTATCTTCAGGAAAACCTTCCAGACCGTTTATCACGCTACCTTTTTCATACGATCCTGGATAACCATTCGCAGCCATCACCACAGTCAAAGCATGATCATCCGCCCAGTTCACCCGCGCCTCGCCCAACCGACCTTCGGCTGCGGCATGCATCAGGTCCATCGCCTGAGCGCCAAGGCGCATCATTAGAACCTGGCATTCGGGATCACCAAAACGCACGTTGTATTCCACAAGGCGGGGCTGGCCGTCCTTGATCATCAAACCAGCATAGAGCACACCTTGAAACGGCATACCGCGACGCTTCATCTCAGCAACGGTAGGCTTGACGATATCTTCCATCGCGCGCTCTTCGATCTCGGCGCTCAGAACTGGTGCCGGAGAATACGCTCCCATACCGCCGGTGTTCAGGCCGGTATCACCTTCTCCCACGCGCTTGTGGTCCTGTGCGGTGCCGACGGACAGGATGTTCTCACCATCACACAGCACGAACAAAGACGCCTCTTCGCCGTCCATGAACTCTTCGATGACCACCTCAGCCCCAGCCCCGCCAAACGCGCCACCGAACATATCGTCGATAGCGTCCAAAGCGGTTTGGTCATCCATCGCCACGATCACGCCCTTGCCTGCGGCCAATCCGTCGGCCTTGACGACAATCGGAGCCCCTTGTTCGCGAATATAGGCTTTGGCTGGTTCAGCTTCGGTAAACCGCGCATAGGCTGCGGTCGGTGCGCCCGACGCATCGCAGATTTCCTTGGTGAAACTTTTCGACGCCTCCAACTGGGCTGCCGCCGCAGAAGGCCCAAAAACCAACACGCCCGCCTCACGAAGTCGATCCGCCACACCTGCAGCCAAGGGCGCTTCGGGGCCGACAATCACGAAATCAATCGCGTTTTCTTCGGCAAAACTGACGACGTCGCCACCGTTCTCGATATCCAGTGCGGCGCAATCAGCGATCTGCGCAATCCCGGCATTGCCGGGAGCCACGATCAGGCGGTCACATTTGGGGTTCTGCATCACCGCCCAGGCCAGGCTGTGTTCCCGCCCACCACTGCCGAGAATAAGGATATTCATGAATGCTCTCCGATCTGCTTGGCCTCGCCTTGCGGGCGTTCTAAGCTGGCCGGGCATTTGACACAAGGCGCTGAAATGTCCGACCTGCTTGACGACCCCATTCCCGGCCAAAACACCCCTGAATACACCGTCTCGGACATCTCGGGCGAGGTGAAACGCACGCTCGAAGGCACGTTTGGCCGGATCCGTGTGCGCGGCGAGGTCGGGCGCGTGTTCAAAGCACGGTCAGGGCATCTGTATTACGACATCAAGGATGATCGGAACGTGCTGGCCTGCACCACGTGGAAAGGTCAGGTCTCAAACCTGTCCGTTGTCCCCGAAGAAGGGCTTGAGGTTGTCGTTACCGGACGTCTGACCGCCTTTGGCGCGCAGTCGAAATACAACCTGAACGTCGACGAGGTCGCCGTTGCCGGGCAAGGTGCGCTGATGGCGTTGCTGGAGAAACGCAAGAAACAGCTTGAGGCCGAGGGGCTGTTTGATCCCGAGCGTAAGAAACCCTTGCCTTACCTGCCGAAGGTTATCGGTGTTGTGACCTCTCCATCAGGGGCGGTCATACGGGACATTCTGCACCGTTTGCGGGATCGGTTCCCGCGCAAGGTTCTGATCTGGCCAGTTGCCGTGCAGGGATCGAACTGCGCCCCAGAAGTTGCGAATGCGATCAACGGCTTCAACCAACTGACGCCCGGAGGCGCTTTGCCCCGCCCCGATCTGATCATCGTCGCCCGAGGTGGCGGGTCGATCGAAGACCTGTGGGGCTTTAACGAGGAAATCGTCGCTCGCGCCGCTGCGGGATCAGATATCCCGCTGATCTCGGCCGTTGGGCATGAGACGGATACGACGCTGATCGACTATGTCTCGGACCGTCGCGCGCCTACTCCGACTGCGGCCGCCGAACTGGCCGTGCCCGTGCGGATAGAGCTGCTGGCTTGGACGGGCGAACAAGGTGCACGTCTGTCCCGTGCCGCAACAGATGCGGTCCAACGGCGCTCGCAGCGCCTGCGCGATCTGTCCCGCGCGTTGCCACGTCCGGACAGCCTATTGAACAACCCTCGACAACGACTTGATTTAATTGCAGATCGCTTGACCCCAGCGCTGGAACGCGGCGTACAGAACCGTCATCTGCAAGTGGTGAAACTGTCCGCCCATCTGCGCCCTTCGACCCTGCGCAATCTGGTTTCAAGCCGTCAGGAAGCGGTGAGGAACCTGTCCTCGCGCCTATCTCTGCGGCCCATCCAGCGCGAGATCGAGATGCAACGCCAGACAGTCACCCGGCTGGTGGAACGTATGAATGCAGCCCAGACAACGCGCCTGGATCGGATGCGGCGACAGTTGGACGCCACGGACCGCCTGCGCGAAACGCTCAGCTACAAGGCCACGTTACAGCGTGGATACACCGTAGTCCGAGCCGACGATCAGGTTGTCACAACGAAAGCTCAGGCTGCGCAGCATGACTCACTGCAGATCGAGTTCGCCGATGGCGTGCTCACCACCGGTCAAACTGCTGGCCACCGACCCGCACCGAAGAAAACACCGAAAAAGGACGCACCGGATCAGGGTTCTTTGTTCTGAGCGCGTCTTAAACGCCTACATCCGGCCCATGACAGATCATCTCTTCATCGACATCCTCGGCCTCGTAGAGTTCTGTTTCTTCCGGATCACCTTCGAATTGTGCAATCAGCCCGTTCCCTGACCGGGTGAACTGCCAGCATTGCGGATCCAAACGGTCTTCGTAGATGAAACAGATCTGACCGTCCTGTTCGTACCAGACGCCATGCTTGCAATCGCCATCTAGAAACGACCAGATGACGCGTCGGTTGGGCAGGTATCGCTCGACACCGTAAACCTGCCCCTGAAAACCATAAAACAGGGTTTTCCCCCGCGTATATTCATCGAAATCCGCCCCCGACAACGCCGACTGGGCTGACGCCGAAAACGCGGGCAGCAAAAGAAGAATCGCAAGAAATCTGAGCATGATTGTATTGTGTCAGAAGCCCTTGCGCCGTGCCAATCACCATTTCCGCAGAACCGCCTGCCTCAACGTCACCGGTTGAGTTGAATCAACAAGCTGTCACAAGCTGCGGAAAACAAGGGGGATTTACATGACGACTGTACTTTTTTGGCTCGCAGCCGCCTGTGCCGTGGCTTATCTGCCGTTGTCACCGCGCCCCGCCAGCACCTTACGAACAGTGCTGAAGACAGCCTCTGTCGCCCTACTGGCCGTGATCGCCTTGCTGGGTGCAAGTCCGCTTCTTCTGGTCGCCGCACTGTTTTTTTGCACCATCGGCGACGCACTGTTGTCGCGCGAGACGGACAGCACCTTTATGGCTGGAATCGGGGCTTTTGCCGCAGGTCATCTGGCCTATGTCGCCCTGTTTCTGACCCATCCTGCAAGCAATCTAGCCCTGATTTTCGACCGGCCCGGATATTTCTGGTCACTCATCATTCTTGGCATTGTTGCCGCTACCCTGCTGACCCCGCGGGCCGGAGAGCTCAAAATCCCCGTGCTAGGCTATATCCCGATCATCCTAGGGATGGGGATTACCGTTCTGTCCCTGCCCGAAACCGGGACATTGCGGTGGGCCCTGCCTGCGGCCCTGGCCTTCATCGCTTCGGACCTAATCCTGGCAACCGAGAAGTTTCTGCTGCCCCCCAACCACCCTGCCCTTAAGATCACCCCTTATCTGGTCTGGCCGCTTTATTGGGGCGCGCAAGCCGGTTTGCTAGTCGCGCTCCTCTGACCCTTTGCAACTGCCGCAAATCCGCATTAGGTGAGGGGAACACCTGCGGAGACTAAAAATGGCGTTTTTCTCAAAGCTCAAGGACAAGTTGTTCAAATCCTCGTCCCGCCTCGAACAGGGGCTTGAGGCCATTGTTGAAGATGGCGGCGAGGAAACGACTGCACCCGATCCGATCATCCCCGAGCCTGAGCCGCAGCCCGAACCTGTGCCGGAAGTTCCGCAACCAGTTCCCGAAGTGCCCGAACCTGCGCCAGCACCGCAGCCGGTCGAGGTGCCCGAGCCCGCGCCTGTTGATCCGACACCTGCGCCCCCGCCGCCCGAAGCAGCCCCCTCCAAGGGCGTTCTGGGTCGGTTGTTCGGGCGCAGCGAGGCGAAAATCGCCGTGCGTCGCACCTTGGATGACGACATGCTGGAACAGCTCGAAGAGCTGCTGATCGCATCAGATATGGGTGTCGACACTGCCCTGCGCGTCACCGCGAACATGGCCGAGGGGCGCTTTGGTCGTAAACTCTCGACGCAGGAAATCAAACAACTTCTGGCGCAGGAAGTCGCCCGCGTGATGGAGCCGGTCGCCAAACCCCTGCCCATCTACCCCAAACGCCCGCAAGTGGTACTGGTCGTCGGCGTGAACGGGTCAGGCAAGACCACCACAATCGGTAAACTGGCCAGCCAGTTCAAATCCGCAGGCAAAAAGGTCGTGATCGCCGCCGGAGACACCTTTCGCGCCGCCGCTGTCGAACAGTTGCAAGTCTGGGGGGAACGCGCAGGCGTTCCTGTCCTGACCGCCCCCGAAGGGTCAGACCCGGCCAGCCTTGCCTTTGACGCACTAACCAAGGCGCAAGAGGACGGTGCCGACCTGCTAATGATCGACACCGCCGGCCGCTTACAAAACCGTGCCGACCTGATGGAAGAACTGGCCAAGATCGTTCGCGTCATCCGCAAGAAGGACGAAACTGCACCGCACAACACTTTGCTGGTGCTGGACGCCACCACCGGTCAGAACGCGCTGAGCCAGGTGGAAACATTCCGCAATCTGGCAGATGTCTCGGGCCTGGTAATGACGAAACTCGACGGTACCGCCAAAGGCGGCGTCCTGGTCGCGTTGGCGGACAAGTTCGGCCTGCCCATCCACGCCATCGGTGTCGGAGAGCAGATCGACGACCTCGCGCCCTTTGATCCCGAAGAATTCGCCGCCGCGCTCACCGGTCTGGGTCAATCCTGATCCGATACTTCATCTGGCCCCAATATTCCTCCGGAGGTGTGGCGTTGGAAAACCCCCAGACTCTCCACTCAGCGAAAAGATCTGATACTTGAGCGACTGGCTGATCTCTCTGGAAGGCACAGAAGCAGGCCACGAACTTGCCCTTGGGCTTGCCCTGATGGCGGCTTTCCTGCACGCGGTTTTCGGAGCCCTGCAAAAAGGTCGCCACGATCCCTGGCTATCGCGTGGCGCAATTGACGCAAGCTATTGTTTGATGGCCGCGCCGTTTGCCTTTTTCGTGGTGCCATGGCCTGAACCCTATATGTGGCCGATCTTTGCTGTCGTATGGCTGATCCACATCGCCTACAAGGTCCTGCAAGCGATGGCTTATACCAAAGGCTCTTACACCGTCGTCTACCCGGTTGTCCGCGGCACCGGCCCGCTGTTCACTGTCATCGGCGCCTATCTGCTGTTCGGAGAAACCTTTACCGGCACACAATGGTTCGGCGTGGGCGTTCTGCTGGCCGGTATCTTCGGATTGGCCGCCTACAACCTTCGGTTTCTTGAAACCAATCGAGAAACGCTGGGTATTGCGCTGGTATTGGCCGTTGCGACCGGCCTGTTCGTGGCGCTCTATACCACCTACGACGCCTATGGCATCCGCGCCACCGCCGATCCGTTCACTTTTCTGGCGTGGTTCTTCATGATCGACGGCGCGACCATGCCCTTCTACGCTTTTCTCAGATGGCGTGCGATGATCAACCGTCCAGCTATCGGACCACTGATGCTGCGCGGCCTTGCAGGCGGCATAATCGCCCCCATGTCTTTCGGAGCCATCATGCTGGCCACAAGGCTCGACAAGGTTGGCGAAGCAGCCGTTCTGCGCGAAACCTCAACCGTCTTCGCAGCCCTGATCGGCTGGCTGGTGCTGAAAGAAACCGTGGGGCCAAGGCGGATTGCGCTGATGGCATTGATTGCATTGGGCGCCGTAATAGTTGAAATGGGCGGGTAAGCAGCAGGAAACCGTTATGACAGGCAAAAAAGAGATCAACCCGTTTCTGAAACAGGTGCTGGAGCTTGGCCCCCCATTGGCCTTCTTCTTCATCTACCTGCGCCTGCGCGACGATAGCTTCCTGATCGGTGGCATCGAATATTCCGGCTTTATCGTTGCTACCATCCTTTTCGTGCCGCTGATGCTGGCGGCTATGGGGGTACTTTGGTTTCTGACTGGCAAGCTCAGCAGGATACAGATTTTTACCGCTATAATGGTCATTTTCTTTGGAGGTCTGACCGCCTGGTTCAATGATGAGCGGTTTTTCAAAATGAAAACCACGCTGGTCTACGGATTCTTTTCGATCATGCTTGGTATCGGTCTGTTGCAGGGCAAATCCTACCTCGCCTATGTTCTGGACGAGATGCTGCCGATGCGCCACGAGGGCTGGATGATCCTGACCCGACGGCTGTGCGGCTGTTTCGCGGTTCTCGCCGCAGCCAACGAATTTGTCTGGCGAACAATGTCTACTGACCTGTGGGTAAAAATTGAGACTTTTGCCTTTCCCATCGCGCTGATGGTTTTTCTAATGCTGCAATTCAATCTGCTGCAAGGCTATATGGATGACCCTGACCACCAGTAGATGAGCCACTTTAGACGGCGTTCGCCTCATGCGTTTACAAGGGATTGTCGGGTAGAACCGACAAAAACCTTGGCTTAAGGCTTTAGCTGTGGAAGGTTGTGGCACCACCAAGTCACTCACAGCCGGAGAATCTGGAACTTATGACAGCTTTCCCAGACAGCGGCTTCCTGTCCGAGGCGTCCGACGGGTTGAAAGCTATGCTTTCTGCCCAGGCGACTGAAATTGCACTAAAACGCGGCGATGTCCTGTTTGAACAAGGCGATGAAGGCGACGCGCTTTTTGCAATCCTCGAAGGCACGCTCGAGGTGTCATTTCTGGCCATGAGCGGCCGCAAACTGTCGCTGACCCTGATGCGCCCTGGTGAGGTGTTTGGAGAGATCGCCCTGTTTGACAGCGGCCCCCGCACCGCCACCATTGCGGCGGCAGAGCCTTCGCGTGTTCTGCGCGTTCGACAAGGCGACGTGATGGACCAAATTCGCCAGCATCCCGATCTGGCGGTTGACTTGATCCGGCTGGCCGGTCTGCGCATGCGGTGGATGGGGTCACAACTAAACGAGCAGGTGTTCCTGCCGATGCCGATACGACTGGCCCGCAAACTGTTGCACCTGTCCGGACTGCAGGATGACCCATCGACCCGGATCACCCTATCGCAAAGCGAACTAGCTGAATTCGTGGGCGCCACTCGTGAAGCTGTTTCAAAAACCATTTCGACCTGGAAACGCGACAATGTGGTCGAAGCGTCGCGCGGAGGATTGATGATTCACGATTTTCAGGCTCTGCGCGAATTGGCAGAATCTGATCTGATCTGACCCCTGTGACCTTCTTCACAGACCGTGGATCACGTTGAGACTAATCTCGTAATTGTTACCGTAGGAGGTCAGAGAATCATCCCCGATATCTGTCCACTGACCTCTCCCTGTATCAGAGCCATACGCCTCCCCGGCGTGTGGCTCACTTATTTTCAGCCCCGATGCAAAAAGGCCGGAGGTCATGCTCCGGCCCTTTTATTGAACTGAAGATCAGTTACTCGCCCAGGCTCAGCGCCACAAAGCGGGGTTCCCCGCCACGGCGCACCAGCAGCAGCAAAGATTTGCGGCCAGCCTCGCGCGCCTCGCTCATACGCGCCTCAAGGTCGCCAATCGAAGTAACCTTCTGCTGACCGGCTTCGGTGATAAGATCACCCGCACGCAGACCCTTGGAATAGGCTTCTGACGCCTCATCCACCTCAGTTACGACCAGCCCTTCGGCATCCGCGTCCAGACCGAGATCGGTGCGAAGCGTATCTGTCAGCGGTGAAATCGTCAGACCCAGAATATCAGCGTTTTCATCTGGCGCGGCTTCGGGAGTTTCCTCCTCTTCGGTTTCCGAGCGTTCTGCATCCTCACGGCGACCTAGCGTTACCAGAACAGTCTGCGTACCGCCGTCGCGGTGCACGACCACACGAACCGATTTACCAACCGTGGTCTCGCCCACCTGACGCACCAGGCCGCGGGTATCTTCGACCTCGACCCCGTCAAAGCTGAGGATCACGTCACCTGCCAGCAGTCCCGCATCCTTGGCCGGACCATCGGGTACATCGCTGATCAGTGCGCCGCCGGGTTTGTCCAGCCCCATCGCTTCGGCCATGTCCTCGGTCACGTCCTGAATCCGCACACCCAACCAGCCACGGCGGGTTTCACCGAATTCGCGCAGCTGGTCGACAACCCTGACGACCACGTTGGACGCCATCGAGAATCCAATTCCGATGGAACCGCCATTGGGCGACAGGATCGCGGTATTTACACCGATCACCTCGCCATTCATGTTGAACAGCGGGCCACCCGAGTTGCCCCGGTTAATCGCCGCGTCGGTCTGAATGTAGTCGTCATATGAACCGCTCAGTGCCCGGTTGCGGGCCGACACGATTCCGGCCGAAACCGAAAAGCCCTGGCCCAGCGGGTTGCCCATGGCAATTACCCAATCTCCTACACGTGCAATGTCGCTATCGCCAAATTGCACATATTTCAGCGGGCCTGAGGCTTCGACCTTGAGCAATGCGATGTCCGTCTTCTCATCCGTGCCGATCACCTTGGCCGGTAGCTCTTTCTTGGGCTGGCCGTCGCCGGGAAAAAATTCCACAAGGATTTCATCGGCTTCGGCGATGACGTGATTGTTGGTGACAATATAACCGTCCTCGGAAATCACAAAACCCGACCCCAGCGCATTGCTGCGGCGTGGGCGGTCGCCTTCTTCGCCGTTCCGATCCTGAAATTCGCGAAAGAAATCTTCGAACGGAGAACCCTCGGGCACAATCCCCTGTGGGCCGGTCTGTCCTTCGATCAATGTAGAAGTAGTGATATTCACCACCGCCGGGCTGATCTTTTCAGCCAACGGCGCCAGGCTTTCGCCGCGCGCCTGCGCTGCGACGGTTTGCGCCAGCACTAGCAACATCCCAGCAAAGGCCAACCACATTAGCCGCATGAAACCAACACCATCGTCCCTTTGGACTGCAATACTGCGCGCTTGTGACTGCACTTGGGAACTCCTTGTCGTCAATTCTTCTTTGGTCGCATCTCGGCAACCTGTCTTGACACCCAATGTAGTCAGTTTGTCCAAGCCCGCAACTCGGGATCGCGGGGAAATCACCGGCAAGTGAAAGGACTGTATTAAAACCCGACCTGATACGCGCCCCAAAGCAGCACTAAGCCGCTGACCACGCACAGCAGTCCCGCCAGCCTGCGCGCTTGTTCCGGCAGTGTCCGCAGCGCTTCAAGCATACGTTCTATAAGCGAAGGGGCCAGCGCATAGGCCAGCCCCTCGACAATCAGTACCAGCCCAAGGGCCAGAAGGATCATGCCCATTATTCAGCGACCGGCGCCCGCCGTCCAGTCGGCGAACTCAGGTAGTTGAAAAACTCTGAATCCGGGCTCAGAATCAATGAGCTATTGCTGCCCTGCAGCGCATTCTCGTAAGCGGTCAATGAGCGGTAGAATTCAAAGAACTCCGGGTCCGCGCCATAGGCTTCGGCAAATATCGCGTTGCGTTCGGCGTCGGCCTCACCACGAATGATCTCAGCCTCGCGGTTGGCATCCGATACCAGTTCAACCACGGTCCGGTCGGCCTGCGCGCGAACACGTTGCGCTGCCTCGTTACCACGCGCACGTTCGTCTGTTGCCTCACGTTCCCGCTCGGCCTTCATCCGGTCAAAAGTCGCCTCAAGGTTGGCCTGAGGCAGGTCGGTCGCCTTCAGACGCACGTCGATCACAGTGACACCCAGCGCCTGCGCTTCGGCGATTGCGCTGTTACGGATGCGCAGCATCAGCGCGGCACGGTCCGAGCTGAGGATATCACGGGACGAGACCGAACCCAGAACTTCGCGGGTTTCGGCGCGCAGGATGCGGTCCAGACGATCTTCGGCAACCGGGATACCACCGACACCAACGGCCTGACGGAACCGGTTCAAATCGGAAATCCGGTAGCGCGCGAAGGCGTCGACGACCAGACGACGATCATCCAGCGGTGTTACTTCCAACGGCTGGACGTCGATCGACAGGATACGGTCATCATAGCGGACAACTTCCTGAATCACCGGAATTTTGAACGCCAGACCGGGTTCTTCCTTAACCGCGACAACGCGGCCAAATTGTAGGACCAGCGCGCGTTCCCGCTCGTCCACGATGAAAATCGAGGACAAACCAATCACGCCCAGAATCACGACCAGGATGAGAATAATAGGTGATTTACGCATCAGTTGCTCTCCCCGGCCGGACTATTACGGCGCAGTTCGTTCAGCGGCAGATAGGGCACGACGCCCTGCCCCTGCCCGGTTGAGTTTTCATCCAGAATGATCTTGTCGACGTCTCCCAGAACCTGCTCCATCCGTTCCAGATACAAGCGTTTTCGGGTTACATCAGGCGCTTTGGAGTATTCTTCCAGAACCGCGCTAAAGCGGCTGGCTTCACCCTGTGCACCATTGATCTGTTGGGCACGATAGGCTTCGGCCTCTTCCAGAACCTGTGCAGCTTCACCGCGGGCTTCAGCCAGAACGCGGTTGGCGTAGGCGTCGGCAACGTTCTGCAGACGGTCACGTTCTTGCGCAGCGGCCTGAACGTCGCGGAATGCTGCAATCACGTCCTGCGGCGGGTCGGCTTTGTCAAAGTTCACACGGACGATGTTTACACCTGAATCGTAGCTGTCCATCGTCGATTGGATCAGTTCCTGCAAACGGTCCGCGATGATACCCCTGTCCCGGTTCAGGATCGGAGCAAGCTCTGACTGCGCGATGATCTCACGCATCGCCGATTCAGAAACAGCCTGAATCGTCTGCTTAGGGTCCCGCAGGTTAAACAGGTACTTGGCCGGATCGTTGATGTTCCAGACAACTTGATAGTCGATATCAACTACGTTCTCGTCACCGGTCAGCATCAACCCATCGTCACTGCCACGTGCCCCCCCCATATCTTCATTTCGTTCGCTGGTCACTGAGACAACTTCAGCCGTCACAAACGGCCAAGGGGCAAAGTTCAGACCAGAATTCCCAACGGCCGAGAATTCGCCAAGAAACAACTCAACCGATTGTTCTTCGGGTTTCACGGTATAAAAGCTGGCAGCGCCCCAAAGCACAGCTGCAACGACTACACCGATCAGCACTGTACCCTTGGTAAAGATCGGGCCACCGCCACCGGTTCCCCGTCCACTGCCGCCACGGCCACCGCCGCCACCCATCAGTACGCGCAGCTGTTCCTGGCCTTTTTTCATCAGCTCGTCGATCTCGGGGATCTGCGGGCTCTCGCCTTCGGGTGGTTTGCGCCCGTCACCGTTGTTACCCCGATTTCCTCCGCCACCGGAAGAGCCTCCGCCCCCCCAGGGGCCACCGCTGTTGCCCGCCATATGTATCTGTTCCTTCGTGTTGGACCGTGTGATCACGGGTTCCCTTGTAACTTGTGTGCGCGCCGTTGCAAATCAAGCAGTGCGAACAGGTTGCCGCATTGTCACCAGTTCCTCGGCCATGACCGGATGAACAGCGACGGTGCGGTCGAAATCTTCCTTGGTTGCGCCCATTTTCACGGCGATACCGGCCAGCTGGATCATCTCGCCCGCGCCGGGGGCCACGATGTGGCAGCCCAGCACCTTGCGGGTCGCCTGACTGACGATCAGCTTCATCAGCACCCGTTGCGTCCCACCGGCAAACGCCTTTTGCATCGGCTTGAATGAGGTCGCATATACCTCAACCGGCTCTTGCGCAGCAGCGTCTTCCTCGCTGAGACCGACGGTGCCGAACTCCGGTTGGGTGAAGATCGCAGTCGGAATCAACTCGTGATCGACCGGTGTTGGGTTAGCCTTGAAGACGGTTTCGACAAAAGCCATGCCTTCGCGGATCGCCACCGGAGTCAGGTTCACTCGGTCCGTCACGTCACCGATAGCATAGATCGAGGGCACGCCGGTCTGGCTGTATTCGTCCACCACAATCTCACCCTTACGGCCCCGTTCAACGCCAACGGCCTCAAGCCCCAGGTTGTCGGCATTGGGTGCGCGACCAGTGGCGTACATGACCACATCGAACTGATCCTCGGTGCCGTCGGTGGCTTTGACGCGGATCTTGTCGCCATCCTTGGTCATCTCCAACACATTGGTGCCCAGACGTACATCAATACCATTCTGCCGCATCTCTTCGCAGATCAGGCCGCGTGCCTCTTCATCAAAGCCACGCAATATTTGCGCACCCCGGTAGAACTGGGTGGTCTTCACTCCCATCCCGTTCATGATCCCGGCAAACTCGCTGGCGATATACCCACCGCCCACAATCAGGATGCTCTCGGGCAGTTTTTCCAGATGGAAGATCTCATTCGAAGTGATCGCCAGATCCGATCCCGGAAACTCGGGCACAACTGGGTGGCCACCGGTTGCGATCAGAATATGCTTTGCCGTCTTACGTGTGCCATCGGCCAACTCAACCGTATGGGCATCAACCACATGGGCACGCTGATCAAAGCTTTCGACACCGTTGTTCTTGAGAATGTTGCGATAGACACCTTCCAGCCGATCCAGTTCCGCCACCAGCTTGCCGTGGAAGGTGTTCCAATCAAGGGCGCCGGGTTTGACATGCCAGCCATAGGCCTGCGCGTCCTGCATGGTGCCCGAGAACTCGCTGGCAAAAACCATCAGCTTTTTCGGCACACAGCCCCGAATGACGCAGGTGCCGCCGTAACGATCTTCTTCGGCCAGCGCCACTTTGGCACTGTTTTCGCCAGCTGCCACGCGCGCCGCGCGTACCCCGCCCGAGCCGCCTCCGATGACGAACAGATCATAATCAAAGCTCATTTACCGTGCCTCTTTCAAGTTGCCACAAGTGCCCATTGGCCTTGCAAGGGGTGTATAGTATCGCGCGCTGCTGTCCAGAGCGATCAGGGATGGATTAGCCCCCCGTGATTTCCCGAACATCCACCGGGGAATGCCGAAGCGCCGCAAGCAACTGCTCAGATATGGTATGGTCGAGCAGATTCAACGGGAACCGGACCAACTTAGGCCGGTCGTTATTGTTGATGTAATGGACGTAGCCAAACTTGCGACCGGGTCCAATTTCAATGCCTTGAATGCGAGACCATGGAATGGCACCAAAGTATGTACCACGCCCGCGAAATCGGAACTCGTGATCAGTAAGAATACAAGGCGGAAATCTCGCATCAAACCTGTCAGACGGCCCAGCGAAAGAAACAAAAACACCGTTGTCAGCAAAAAAAGCGCAAGGTTCCAAGGAGCTTGCGTTAAGCCGCCGGACAATACCCTCAATCCGAACAGCCACACTACCAGAAGGCACCAAAACCCACTAGGCGCACGCCACAAAGCGGTCGAACGCGACATCAAAAATTCTGTGAATCTATCGCTCATCCGCCAGATCCGAGAATAGGTTCTCGCCGCCGCTTATCAACTCACCCACTTCGGTGGTGCCCGCGTTGATGTCGCGCAGTTCGACCCGGCCATCGCCATGGCCGATCACGACCTTGTCACAGATGTCGATGAACAATCCGTTCTCAACAACGCCCGGCACCTGATTGAGCACCAGCGCCAATTGGCGCGCATTGCCGATGCGTTGCAGGTGCAGATCCAGAACGTGGTTGCCTTCGTCTGTCACAAAAGGTGCCTCGCCATTCATGCGCAACATGGCCGAGGTGCCCAGAACATCCATCGTATCCAGTACTTCTTGGATCAAAGTGCGGGTGGTTTGCCAGCCAAAAGGGATCACCTCGACCGGCAGGGGGAAGGCGCCCAGCGTTTCAACCTCTTTGCCGGCATCTGCGATGACGATCATCTGATCGCTGGCCGTGGCGACGATTTTTTCCAACAGATGCGCACCTCCGCCGCCTTTGATCAGGCTCAGTTCGCTATCGAATTCATCCGCGCCGTCGATGGTCAGATCCAGCCATCCCGCCTGATCGAGCGAGACCACTTCGATCCCAACCTCGCGGGCCAATTGCGCGGTGCGGATCGAAGTCGGAACGCCCTTAACCCGCAACCCTTCATTTTGCACCCGTTCACCAAGGCGGCGCACCATCCAAGCAGCGGTCGATCCTGTCCCCAGACCGACGCGCATACCATCCTGAACCAAATCGGCAGCTCGGCGCGCGGCAGCAAATTTGGCGTTGTCGATAGGCGACAGATCACGGGTCATGGCAGCGTTTCCCTTTATTACTGACAGACTTATACGGAATACGACTGCCAACTTCGAGAGCCAATTCTCCGCTGGATAGCGTAAACATGCGAGGAAAATACGCGTTTCCGATGGGAAACGTCGCAATCGAGGCTTCCAGCAACAGCACGGCATTGTACATTGGATACATGACCGCGCCCTATCGCCTGCACTACGCCCCCGACAACGCCTCTCTGGTGATCAGACTGGCGTTGGAAGAGATGGGCCTGCCATTTGAAACCGTTCTGGTGAACCGCCGCCAGAACGAACAGGACAGTGCAGCATATCGGGCCTTGAATCCGAATGGGCTGATCCCGGTGCTGGACACGCCGCAGGGGCCGATCTTTGAAACAGCGGCCATTCTTTTGTGGCTGGCAGATACGCACAAACAACTGGCTCCCGCCCCCGACAGCCCGGATCGGGCGGCGTTTTTGAAGTGGCTATTTTTTGCGTCCAATACGCTGCACGCCGATCTGCGCATTCTGTTCTATGCCGAAAAGTACATCGACGCGGCACAGGCCGAAACTTTGCGAGAAGGCATCCGCCCGCGCCTGCGTCAACATCTGCGGGTGTTGGACGCCGAGGCCCGGAACGCGCCGGTCTGGCTACAGGCCGATACCCCATCGGTTCTTTGCTATTATCTGGCCTGCCAAATGCGCTGGATTGCGCTGTATCCCACCAGCGCGGATCGCAGCTGGTTTCAACTGGCGGACACGCCCTATCTGCAAGAAACCCTGGCGCGGCTGGAATTCCGCCCCGCGACCCAAGCCGCCAGCGCGGCCGAGGGGTTGGGGGTTACGCCGTTCACCTCACCACGTTACGCTACACCTGAAGAAGGCTCAGCTACCTGATATGTTTCTATCTGTCTTCGATATGTTCAAAGTGGGCATCGGCCCGTCTTCGTCTCATACCATGGGGCCAATGGTGGCCGCCGCGCGTTTTCTGGATCTGATGCGCGCGTCTCCATTCGAATTCGCGGGGCTGCGCGGCTCGCTGCACGGATCGCTTGCCTTTACCGGGGTTGGCCACGCCACTGATCGCGCCACCATTCTGGGACTGGCAGGATTTGTGCCCGACACCTACGACAACAACAAGGCCGAGGCCGCCCTGGCCGAGATATCCGAAACGCACGCGGTGACGCCCGAAGGGTTGCCGACGCTTCAGTTCAATCCAAAGACCGATCTGATCTTTGACTATGACAACAACCTGCCCGGCCACGCCAATGGCATGATCCTGATGGCCACCGACGCACAAGGCGATGTGATCCTGCGGCAGGTTTACTACTCGGTCGGCGGTGGTTTTGTCCTGACCGAAGAGGAACTGGCCGAAGGCAAGGCAACCGACGAGGGCGACCCGGTCCCGTTCCCGTTCAAATCCGCCGCCGAAATGCTTGAGATGGCAAAGACCAGCGGCAAAAGCATCGCTCAGATGAAGCGCGAGAACGAAATCGCGCGCGGCTGTGCCGACAGCTTCGCCAAGGGCACTGCGCGTCTGTGGGAAGTTATGAACAATTGCATCGAACGCGGGCTGAATACTGACGGCATTTTACCCGGTGGCCTGAACGTGCGACGCCGCGCCAAAGGCATTCACGATGCTCTGCTTGCCGAGCGGGGCATGAACCTGAACGCGCCGCACACCATCAATGACTGGATGAGCGTCTATGCCATGGCGGTCAACGAGGAAAACGCCGCCGGTGGGCAGGTCGTAACTGCCCCTACCAATGGCGCGGCAGGCACGATGCCTTCGGTGCTGCGCTATTACCTTGATCACGTGCCCGGCGCGTCGGAAAGCCATATCGAGGACTTCCTGCTGACCGCCGCCGCCATTGGCGGTCTCGTGAAATATAACGCTTCGATCTCGGGGGCTGAAGCTGGCTGTCAGGCCGAGGTCGGAAGTGCGTCTGCCATGGCAGCGGCAGGTCTGTGCGCCGTCATGGGCGGCACACCCGAACAGGTGGAAAACGCCGCTGAAATCGCGCTGGAGCACCATCTGGGCATGACCTGTGATCCAGTCGCCGGGCTGGTGCAGGTGCCGTGCATCGAACGCAATGGTTTGGCGGCGATCAAAGCCGTTTCAGCGGCATCGCTGGCTTTGCGTGGTGACGGAGAACACTTTGTACCGCTGGATTCCGTGATCGAAACCATGCGTCAGACTGGCCATGATATGCACGAGAAGTACAAGGAAACGTCACTGGGCGGTCTGGCGGTGAACATACCCAACTGCTGATGCCGCATTAAAAGGGGAAACCATGCGGGGACATTGTCTGTGCGGCACCATCCGGTATGAAGTCACGCCTCCGGTCCTGTCATGCGTCACCTGCCATTGCGACAGTTGCAGACGGCAGTGCGCAGCGCCGATGACCACCTATTTCGGCGTGCGTGACGGCCAGTGGCGCTGGACCGGAGACGAGCCGAAAACCTTCGCCTCGTCGCCTGGTGTCACCCGCAGCTTTTGCTCCGATTGCGGCACTCCGATCTCGTTCCGGTCACAATCCATGTCGGATGTGCTTCATCTTTATGTGGCAACGCTGGATGATCCCAACCAATTGGAACCCACGTTACATGTGGCGCATGAGGAAAAGCTGCACTGGCTGAAATTGGGTGACGGCCTGCCCACTTGCACCGGACCGGACTACACCAAAGTGCAGCCCCTGCCCTAGACGCTTTCCACCGGGCCCCAAACCCCGTAGCGTCACGCGTATGACACAGGATCGCCCGGTCTTTGGCATCGTCTTGATGCTTGGCTTTTGTATCATCGCGCCGATGGGCGACGCGATGGCAAAACTGCTGTCCGAGACCACCCCCATTGGCATGCTGGTCTTTGTTCGCTTTGCCGTTCAGGCGCTGGTGCTGATACCACTGGCCTTACTGACCGGACGAGCACTGCGTATGCGCGGCCGCATTCTGCGGCTGACCTTCATTCGCACAGCTCTGCATATTCTCGCCCTTTCAGCCATGTTCAGTTCACTGCTGTTCCTGCCGCTGGCAGACGCGATTGCAATCGTTTTTGTCATGCCGTTCATCATGTTGATCCTGGGCAAATACGTGCTGGGAGAAACCGTCGGCCCGCGCCGCCTGATTGCCTGTGCCGTTGGCTTTGTTGGTACCTTGCTGGTCATCCAGCCCAGCTTTGCGCAAGTGGGCGCTGCGGCCCTGTTGCCGCTTGTAGTCGCACTACTCTTTTCCCTGTTCATGCTGGTGACGCGTCAGATCGCCAAGGACACCGACCCAATCGCTTTGCAGGCCGTATCAGGCCTGATGGCCACTGTCCTATTGCTGCCGGTTCTGTTGGCCGGGTCGATCAGCGGCACCTGGGCCGTATCGCTGATCTTACCGCACCCAGACATCCACCTTTTGCTGATCGCAATCGGGCTGCTGGGCACCGTCGCACATCTGTTGATGACGTGGTCGCTGCGCTTTGCGCCTTCGGCAACTCTGGCGCCGATGCAATATCTGGAAATTCCGATGGCCACCCTATTCGGCTGGCTCATCTTTCATGATCTGCCCAACGGGATCGCGGCCATCGGAATTGGGATCACCATCGCCGCGGGCCTTTATGTCATTCTTCACGAGCGGTCCAACGCCCGGTCTGCTCCGACAGAAACGCCTGCATGACCTGATCCAAGGCCTCGCGCGGAACCATGACCAAAAGGCCGGGCTCGTCTACCTCCAGTTCCACATCAGCCAATGCGCGATTGGACGTCCCGACGCGACCGCTCGGTTCCAACACCAAATCATCGATCGGCCACTCCAACCCACGGCTGCGCCCGGTTACCTGCTGGAACGGAAACAGCGAAACCACATCGCCGGGTGAGAGGTCCAAAGCGATCCGTGGCGGCGCGTGGAACATGACTTCATGTTCCCCCAATAAAATGCAGGGACGATCCTGTAAACGGACCAGCGTATTGAGCACCGCCAACTGGTGATCCAACCGCCCGCCCAGAAACCCGATTCCCAGAACCAGTGGTGCCTCGACGCTGCGCAGGGTCTTGTCGAAATCGGTACTGTCCTGCTCACGGACCGGAAACAACCGGTCTGCCGGAATCCGGTCGCTATAGGCGCTGGTCAGCGAATCAAAATCGCCGAAAACCGCATCCGGCATACGCCCCGAGTCCATCAGTGGGATCGCTCCGCCATCTGCCGCCACAACGGCATTGACGCGAATCAGCGCCAAATTTAGGTCTTCGGGACCGATTTCTCCGCCTCCGACCACTGCGATTGGCTCTTCAGACCGCACAATTGACTGATTTTTTTTAAGATTGATCATTTTTTCCGGATTTGGACACATTGAGACCACAAAATGGTAGGTTCATGCAGAGAGTTTCGAGCCATTGGTGTGCCCGTCGCCGGGAATATGGCTCTTGTAGTTTGTAGAGGACATGCGTCTGATGGTACAGAATAACAAGGTTTTGACCGTTTCTTATGGAACCTTCTCGTGCACTTTGGAAGGCTTTGATGATTCCTTTGAAACGATGAAAGCGATTGCCGAATATTTCCGCGATCTCGCGGCGGATGATCGCTACTTTGGTTCTGAACCCCCTCAGCCCGACACTGAAATGCTGACACGCATCGCGCAGCGTGACGCGTCCCGCAAGGTCGAAGCCAGGCAAAGTGATGCAGGTCTGCTGATCCGCGCAACCGAGGATGCCAATGTACCGTCCCAACCCGATGTCAGCACACCAAGTTTAAACACCATCGACACACCGCCCCTCTCGCAGCCCGTGTTTACCAACGTAGAGGCCGTGAAAGATAACTCGGCACCTGCTGCGGATAGCATTGCTGCCAAGTTGCAGCGCATCCGGGCTGTCGTCTCGCATTCCGAAGAGAACTCGGTCATCTATACCGAGGACGAAGATACGACCCTGATGAAAAACACAGGCCCGTCTGACGCGGTTGCTGCTGCCTTTGCGGCCGGTTCGCTTGATCCTTCGGATCTAGAGACGACCGTTGAGGTCGCGCCCCCCTCTGAAACCCAGGACGACACGCCAGAGGTGACCGAAGCGGAAGCTGAGGTACCTCAACCCGAAGAAACCGAGACACTAGTTCTGGAAAGCGAACCCGAGGACGCAAGCTCTGAGACGGTGGACGTCGCGGCAGAAGAGTTGTCTGACGAGGAAGACACATTGGACGCGCTGTTTTCCGATCTTGAGTTTCCCGCCGAGAATGCGCCCGAAGAAGTAACCCCGATCCTGGACGACGCCGAGCCAGAGGACGAAACCGTTGCTGCCGCCGATGAAGGCATACTGACGGAAGAAGACGAAGTCGATTTGCTGGAAGAGATTTCTAGCGTCGAAGCTGTTCTGGCAAAGCGCGCAGCCAAGGCGGACGATGAAGGGTCCGACCTGGATCGTGATGTATCACGCTTGATGGATAAGGCCAGCGAACAGTTGAACGACCCGGACACCAGCAATCAGCGTGAGGCCTACACGCATCTGCGTGCGGCTGTTGCAGTAACCGAAGCTGAACGCGGTGATCAGAAAGCCACGAGTCTGGACAACGAAGAACAGGGTTATCGCGGCGATCTGTCCTCGGTTGTAAGCCCGCGCCGTCCTGAGGTTCAGGAAGCTACCAGTACACGCCCAAGCAGTGATGATGCCGCCCCCCTTAAACTGGTGGCTGAACAGCGCGTCGACAATCTGACCGAAGACGCCGGACCAGTCACCCCTCGTCGCGTCAAATCCGAAGCGGAAGACGATTCACCCGAGGAAGGTGGCTTTGCCCTTTTTGCACAAGAGCAGGGCGCGCAATCCCTGCCCGACTTGCTTGAAGCTGCTGCGGCGTACCTGTCCTTTATCGAGGGTCAGGAACAATTTTCACGTCCACAACTGATGAACAAAATCCGCTCGCTCAAGCAGAACGAATTCAACCGCGAAGAAAGTCTGCGTACATTCGGTCAGTTGCTGCGGGATGGAAAAATTGAAAAAGCAGGCGGCGGTCGTTTCGCGGCCTCGACCGAGATAGGGTTCCGTCCTGACGACGAGCGCGCCGCAGGATAACAATCAATCAGATCAATAGAAAATGGGCCAGAGTTTCCTCTGGCCTTTTTTTGTTCAGCAGCATTTATAATGATCAATCCGAATTCTGCTCGGGGTCTTCTTTGCCGACGCCCTTGAAAACGAACTTGAATGGCAACGCCCACAGAATTCCCAACCCGACATAGACCAACAGCTCCAGCCAGATCGGCGGACGGTCTAACCAGTTCACCACTGTCACCACCGCCACGATATAAACCGGAAGCCCGATCAACAGCAGCACCAGCGACCAGCGCCGCCGGGCCTTATAGCTCAGGCCGGTTTTGGCGTTATCACTCATCAGTCGGCAAACGGGTCGGTCACCAGAATGGTGTCATCCCGCTCCGGACTGGTAGACAAAAGGGCAACGGGGCACTCGATCAGCTCTTCGACGCGACGCACGTATTTGATCGCATTAGCTGGCAGGTCGGCCCAGCTGCGCGCACCTTCGGTGGATTCGCTCCACCCCGGCATTTCTTCATAGATGGGTTTACAGCGCGCCTGCTGGTCGGCTGCGGTGGGCAGATAATCCAGACGTTCGCCGTCCAGTTCATATCCCACGCAGATCTTCAGCGTTTCGAACCCATCCAGCACGTCCAGCTTGGTCAACGAGATGCCGTTCACACCGCTGGTCGCACAGGTCTGGCGTACCAGACAGGCGTCGAACCAGCCACAACGGCGTTTACGCCCAGTAACGGTACCGAATTCATGCCCACGTGTTCCCAGGCGCAACCCATCATCGTCATCCAGTTCGGTCGGGAACGGCCCCTCACCCACGCGAGTTGTGTAGGCTTTGACGATCCCCAGAACAAAATCAACCGAGCCCGGTCCAATACCCACGCCCGTCGCTGCTTGTCCCGCGATCACGTTGGATGAAGTCACAAAGGGATAGGTGCCGAAATCAATATCCAGCAACGCGCCTTGCGCCCCTTCGAACAGGATACGTTTGCCTGCCTTGCGCTTTTCGTTCAGGACCTTCCAGACCGGCGCAGCGAACGGCAGGATTTCCGAAGCGATCTCTTTCAGTTGGTCAACCAGCTTGTCCCGGTCAACAGCCTCGATCCCCAGACCTTTGCGCAGTGGATCATGGTGTTGCAACGCACGGTCGACGCGCGCCTCAAGCGTTGCCTCGTCCGCCAGATCAGCAACGCGGACAGAACGGCGACCAACCTTGTCTTCATAGGCAGGCCCGATGCCGCGGCCAGTAGTGCCGATCTTGGTGCCTTTGCTGGCAGCTTCTTCACGCGCCCGGTCAAGTTCACCATGAATCGGCAGAATCAAAGGTGTGTTTTCGGCAATCATCAACGTCTCGGGAGTAATTTCGACACCTTGCTCGCGGATCGAAGCAATCTCTTTGACCAAATGCCACGGGTCCAGAACCACACCATTGCCGATGACGCTCAGCTTGCCGCCACGTACAACGCCCGAGGGCAGCGCGTTCAGTTTGTAGACTTCGCCATCAATAACCAGTGTATGACCGGCATTATGCCCGCCTTGAAAACGCGCGATCACGTCTGCCCGTTCACTGAGCCAGTCGACGATCTTGCCTTTTCCTTCGTCGCCCCACTGGGCGCCGACAACAACCACATTGGCCATATCCGGTCCTTTTGCGCTGAATTATCAAACTCGGCTCGTATAGCGAGGACAAAGCGGCAGGGAAACCGGTAATTCGCCGCAGTTCAGAACCACGCTGCGCAAGGTGCCTCCGGCGGAGGGGTTTTCGCCAGATGAAGACCGGACCCCCTGTTCATCTGGCCAGAAATATCTAGGGGGAGTTGCCCGGAACGGGCCGCGGGGGCAGCGCCCCTTATTCGCTTGCCGCCAAATGCACCGGCTGACCGTGTGGCGTTGTCAGATAGGCCTTTTCCCAGGCATTTCTCAATTGCTGAATGTCATCAAATTCAGCCGCCCCCTGCTCAATCAGTAATTGCTCCAGGGTTTCCAACCATGCGTGGAAATAGTCATCTCCGCCATCCAGCTCCCGGTCCAGACCGTGCATTTTCAGAGTTTGAGAAAACCGTTCTGCCCAGTCGGACCATTCGAATCGTCCAGCCTCATTCAAAGCCACAGTCACGGCAAAGACCTGCGCGTGCCAGGGTTCGGCGAAAACCGGCTCTGGCGCAGAATGAGTGACGCGGGTGTTCATGCGGGCTCCAGATAGCTTTGCCACAGGTCCAGAACCACCTCATCATTCGGATGCTCCGGATTAGCCCACAGTTCAAACGCGGCAAACGCCACCGCATAGAGGGGTTCCGGGGCCTCGCCCAACCCGTGTGCATTTGAATCCGGCAGGACATGCGTGCCGTGCAGCCGCAAAATTCGGCCATTTGCCCCTGCCGCATAAATCGGCAGCCGCGTATGGCCGCCTGTCACCAAACGATTGGCTGCAAGCTTCACAGTGCGTACATTCTGCCCGACCTCAAACTGTATCGGCACGTCCGAAGGCCGATCCGCTGGCCCGCCTTTGGCCAAGGCTCCTGAAACGGTCCCTGCTTTCAGAACACGGGCTGCCAATGGGTGTGGGTCTTCAGTGCCCGCGCCCGACAAGTCATCTAAGGTCAGCACACCCTTCTCGACCAGCAGGTCGGCCAAACCGGATATCCACTTTTCGTAATAGGAGAATCGCGTGTAGTCCTTGGGCGACAGCCTTTCGCGCGCATGGCGCGAAACGTCGATGTTCCATTGCCCCAGAAACCCCGTTGCCAGAGTCACGGCCAATGCGCGACCGTGCCAGTCCTCAGCAAATACCGGGGCATCTTTGGCCTCGGGCCTAACCGGACCGTCCCCGAACCGGCCGCCCATATCGTGTACGCGGGTCATGACGGCACCATGGGCAGACCTGTGCCAATCATGCTATCACGGGTGACCAGCGCGGCTTGATCGCCTTCGTCCAACCCATCTGACCCTTCCGGGCGCATCGGCAACACGAGGTAGCGAATCTCGGCAGTCGAATCCCATACGCGCACGGCCGTCTCGGGCGGCAATGTGACACCAAATTCGGCCAAGACTTTGCGCGGCTCGCGCACGGCCCGGGCACGATAGGCATCAGACTTGTACCAGCCCGGCGGAATACCCAGCAGAGGCCACGGGTAGCAGCTGCACAAAGTACAAACGACCATGTTGTGCTGATCCGGCGTATTCTCAACCACTACAATGTGCTCGCCTTGTCGGCCGTAAAAACCAAGATCAGCAACAACCTGCGTCGCGTCCGCAAGCAGGGCTTGCTTGAACGCAGGATCGGACCAAGCTTTGGCGACAACGCACGCGCCGTTTTGCGGGCCAATCTTGTTCTGATACGTATCGATAATCTCATCCAACGCTGCAGGGTCGATCAGGCCCTTACGGGTCAGAATCGTCTCAAGCGCTTTAACTCGAAGCGCGGGATCGGGCGGCAACAGGGCGTGCGGGTGGTCGTGATCGTCATGAGGCATGGCCGCAGCCTGCGTTACGGATCATCCGCCTGTCCAGTCCCTTTGCTGTGATCTGGAATATCACCATTCGTGATGCCAACTCATCCCTTGCCCCCGAAGGCAAACTTGCATAAGTACCACGCGATACACGCCACGCTGTACAGGAACACCATGGAAAACGTCGTTCTCATCATCCACCTCCTCTTGGCCTTGGGCCTGATTGCCGTTGTTCTGATGCAGCGGTCCGAAGGCGGTGGCCTTGGTATGGGTGGCGGCGGCGGTGGCGCCATGACGGGTCGTGCGGCAGCGACCGCTTTGGGAAAGGTGACCTGGATTCTGGCAGCCTGCTTTATCGTGACCTCAATCACGCTGACGATTCTGGCGGCTCAGAAATCTTCTGGCAGCTCGGTAATCGACAGATTGGGCGTTCCGGCACCTGCGGCAACCGAAGAAAGCACTCCGGCGGTTCCGTCGGCGGATGATCTGCTGCCTCCGGCGCAGGGCGACAACGCGCCTTTGATTCCGCAGGCCAACTGATCCACAAAACCTAGAAACCTGAAAGAGGACTGCAACAGCATCTTGCGGTTCTCTTGCGCTATTGGCGCGAATCCTTTATACGTGAAGTCCCGTGATGCAGCGGTTTTTCGGAACCGTCGGGCAGCTGATTTTGACGTCTCACGGGAGCAGCCGAAAAACATGGCGCGTTTTATTTTCATCACTGGTGGTGTGGTTTCGTCTTTGGGCAAAGGACTGGCTTCGGCGGCTTTGGGCGCGCTGTTGCAAGCACGGGGATATTCGGTGCGTCTGCGCAAACTGGACCCCTACTTGAACGTCGATCCGGGCACGATGTCGCCGTTCGAACATGGCGAGGTGTTCGTTACCGATGACGGGGCCGAGACCGATTTGGATCTGGGCCACTATGAGCGTTTCACTGGTGTGGCTGCCCGCAAGACCGACTCGGTCAGCTCGGGACGGATTTATTCCAACGTGCTGGAAAAGGAACGCCGCGGCGACTACCTCGGCAAGACCATTCAGGTGATCCCGCACGTCACCAACGAGATCAAGGATTTCATCTCGATTGGTGAGGATGAGGTCGATTTCATGCTGTGTGAAATCGGTGGCACCGTCGGCGATATCGAGGGCCTGCCCTTTTTCGAAGCCATCCGTCAGTTCAGCCAGGACAAGCCCCGTGGTCAGTGCCTTTTCATGCACCTGACCCTGCTGCCCTACATCAAGGCATCGGGCGAGTTGAAAACCAAACCGACCCAACACTCGGTCAAAGAGCTGCGCTCGATCGGTTTGGCCCCTGACATTCTGGTTTGTCGCTCCGAGGGCCCGATCCCGACCAAAGAGCGTGAAAAGCTGGCCTTGTTCTGCAATGTGCGGCCCGACAGCGTGATTGCGGCACAGGACCTTTCGACCATTTATGACGCCCCGCTGGCCTATCACCGCGAAGGTCTGGATCAGGCCGTACTGGACGCATTCCAGATCAGCCCGGCCCCAAAACCCGATCTGACCAAATGGGAAGATGTCAGCGACCGCATCCACAACGCCGAAGGCGAAGTGAAGGTTGCCATCGTTGGCAAATACACTCAGTTGGAAGACGCTTATAAGTCGATTGCCGAGGCACTGACCCACGGCGGCATGGCCAACCGGGTTAGGGTCAAGGTCGAGTGGGTCGATGCCGAGGTATTCGATACCGAAGACGCCGCCCCCCATCTGGAAGGCTTCCACGCAATCCTTGTGCCAGGTGGATTTGGCGAACGTGGCACCGAGGGCAAGATCAAAGCGGCGCAATATGCGCGCGAACACAAGGTGCCCTATCTGGGCATCTGTCTGGGCATGCAAATGGCCGTGATCGAAGCGGCGCGAAACGCTGCTGGTATCGCCGAAGCAGGCTCCGAGGAATTCGACCACGAAGCTGGAAAACGGCGTTTTGAGCCGGTGGTCTATCACCTGAAAGAATGGGTGCAGGGTAACCACAAGGTTGAGCGCAAAGTCGGCGACGACAAAGGCGGCACTATGCGTCTTGGCGCATATAATGCGGTGCTGGCCGAGGGCTCGAAAGTGGCTGAGGTTTATGGCGGCACGCAGATCGAGGAACGTCACCGTCACCGCTATGAAGTAGACATCAAGTACCGTGAAAAGCTGGAAAAGGCTGGCCTGAACTTTTCGGGTATGTCACCGGATGGGCGTTTACCCGAGATCGTCGAATGGTCGGATCATCCGTGGTTCATCGGTGTGCAGTATCATCCCGAGCTGAAATCCAAACCGTTTGACCCGCACCCCCTGTTCCGCGACTTCGTGCGTGCCGCAAAGGACAGCTCGCGACTGGTCTGATCGCGGACAGATCACTGTATTGTGTCGGTCGGCGCGAAACATCTTTACGCGCCGACGGTTTGCACGGTTAACTGCCGCCATAGCAGCGACAGGAGACCGGCATGACCAACCAGAATACCCAAGCAGAAGAATTCGCCGCCCTACACAAAAAGGGCGAGCCGGTCATCCTGTACAATATCTGGGATCCGGGCAGCGCTGGGGCCGTGCGCGATGCGGGTGCCAAGGCGATTGCAACCGGGAGTGCTCCGGTCGCAATGGCGCAGGGGTTCGGGGACGGGCAGAAAATCTCACTGGATGCCGCCCTGGACAATGCACGCCGGATCGTTGCAACGGTAGACCTTCCCGTGACACTGGATTTCGAAGGTGCCTATGCCGAAGATGTGCTGGGTGTCGCCGCCAATGTTCGACTTGCGCTTGAAACCGGTGTCATCGGTTTTAATTTTGAGGACCAGATCGTTGGCACGAGCGACCTTTACGACATTGAAACGCAGGAAGCACGTGTCCGGGCCATGCGCGAAGGCTGTGATGCTGCTGCTGTCCCGGCCTTCATAAATGCCCGCACGGATATCTTCCTGAAGGCAAAGCCTGACACCCATAACGATACAATGCTGGATGATGCAATCGCACGGGCCAAAGCCTATGCCGATGCCGGGGCGAGCGGCTTCTTTGCACCGGGGCTTAAGGATGAAGGGCTGATTGCCCGACTGTGCGAATCGACAGACCTGCCCGTCAATATCATCGCCCTGCCCGGCACCCCTGACACGACTACGCTGGCATCATTGGGCGTGGCCCGGATCAGCTATGGCCCTGTCCCCTATCGGCAGATGCTGGGCTGGTTGCAGGAACAGGCAAAACAAGCGCTTAAATCGGGTTGAGCCACCTTTGAGTGGGTCGCTCTTAGCGTGATTCTGTCAAATCCGGCAAAGTTGCGATCATTCGGCCTATGACCGGTGGTCTGTGCTTGGCGGCCCACAAAATATGGAATAACCTGAGCGCATGTTGAAGAAGTTCTTTCAGGCTTTTCGCCCACCGCAACACGATAAACTGCCCGATCCTGATGCCGAGTTGGCCTTGGGTGCGCTTATGGTTCGTGTGGCGCAGGCGGATCGCGACTATAAACTTGAGGAAATCAGCTTGATCGACCGCATCCTTGCGCGGCTCTATCAACACAACGCGATCGAGGCCGCCAAGGTCCGCGCCACCTGTGAAAAGTTGCACGCTGCCGCGCCTGACACCGACACGTTCGGCAAGCTGATCCGCGAAACCACTGACCTGCACGAGCGCCTTGCCGCACTGGACGCGCTGTGGGAGGTCGTTCTGGCCGACGGCGACTCGGACGAGGGCGAAGTCAAAATCGTGGAAGAAGCACGCATCGCCATGGGGCTAAGCTTTAACGACAGTACGACCGCCCGCGAGCGTGTTCAAAGAAGCTTGGAAGAGCACTAAGCGCCATCTATATCTAACACATGTTTAGTGATTTCCTGTCCCGGCTGACACAGCCCGCCCCTGATCCGCTTGCCGATGATGATGCCCGCTTGGCCCTTACGGCCCTGTTGGTACGCATCGCCCGATCCGACAACGACTATGCCGATACCGAGATGGCCCGAATCGATAAGATTTCGACCCAGCGTTATGGCCTGTCCCCGTTTGAGGCCGCCGCCCTGCGAGCCCGTGCCGAAGACCTAGAGGCCGAGGCCCCGGACACCGTCCGCTTTACCCGCGCGATCAAAGAGGCCGTCGCCTATGATGATCGTCTGGCCGTGGTACAGGCGATGTGGTCGGTCGCTTTGGCCGACGGACATCGCACAGGTGAGGAAGATTCACTGCTGCGGCTGGTAGTCAGCCTGTTGGGGGTCAGCGATGTGGATTCGGCCCTGGCACGTCAAAAGGCTGCCAAGTCGTGATCGCAATGCTGGGCATGTATGACATGCCCGCGCTACAGTCTGCGAATGATCGGTTCTGGGCGTTGATTCGCGGCAATTTGGGTTATGGCCCGGATCGACTGACCCGAGGCGCCGATTTCTGGGAAGTCTGGCAGCATCCGAACCTTACTTTTGCCCAAACTTGCGGAATGCCCTACCGCACCCGCCTACACGGCAAAGTGCAGCTGGTCGGCACGCCGGATTATGGGCTGGAAGGCTGCCCGCCCGGCCATTACCGATCTGTTTTTGTGGCCCGAAGCAACGATCCACGCGATCTGCGCGCGCTGTCTGAGGGTACGTTCGCCTATAATGAAGGCCTGTCACAATCAGGTTGGGCTGCCCCGATGGTTCATCTCAAGGCACGCAACCAGCGCCCCAAAGCCGTACTGGAAACCGGTGGGCATGCGCGCTCGGCCACTGCAGTGGCCGATGGCAGGGCTGACTATGCTGCGCTGGACGCTTTGACTTGGGAATTGCTCAAGGCGCATTCCAATCTTGGCGAGTCCATGCGTGAGGTTGGAACGACTCTGCCCACGCCCGCCCTGCCCTATATCACTGCCACCGGGCAAGATGCGTCAAACATCGCTCGTGCGGTCCGAGCTGCAATTGATGACCTGACCCCACAAGACCGCGGCCTGCTTCACCTCTGCGGTCTGATCGACATCTCAGCGGACGACTATCTGGCGGTTCCCAATCCGTCCCAGGATCATACCATCTGACCGGTCTGCTGATCATTTTGGTCAGTACGTGTGGTCAATTTGACGGTTTCAGCACTCGATGATGTCAATTGCGCATTGCATTGCCCCGATTTTTGCGCCCTATTACCGCACCAACACCGACAACACATGGGCCACCCGTGACAGATTCCACTCCCGTTATCGAAATCAATAACCTCCACAAAAGTTTCGGCCATCTCGAAGTGCTGAAAGGGGTCGATATTACGGCAAGACGCGGGGATGTGGTTTCGTTGATCGGATCGTCCGGATCAGGAAAATCCACATTGCTGCGTTGCTGTAACCTGCTGGAAGATAGCCAGCAGGGCGAGATTCTGTTCAAGGGCGAACCCGTGCGCTGGTCTGGTGACCTGCACCACCGCCGCCCCGCCGACCCGAAACAGGTGATGCGCATCCGTACCAACCTGTCGATGGTGTTTCAGCAGTTCAATCTGTGGGCCCACATGACCATCCTGCAAAACGTGATGGAGGCCCCTGTCACAGTTCTTGGCCGCGATCCGAAAGAGGTTGAGGACAGCGCTCGCAAATACCTGGAAAAGGTCGGCATCGGCGACAAATGCGATGTCTACCCGGCGCAGTTGTCGGGTGGCCAGCAACAGCGCGCAGCCATCGCCCGCGGCCTGTGCATGGAACCCGAAGCGTTGCTGTTCGACGAACCCACCTCGGCGCTGGACCCCGAGCTGGAACAGGAAGTGATCAAGGTGATCAAAGATCTGGCCGCCGAAGGCCGTACCATGATCATCGTGACCCACGACATGAAAATGGCTGCCGATATCTCGAGCCATGTCGTATTCCTGCATCAAGGCTTGATCGAAGAAGAGGGTCTGCCGGAAGATATCTTTACGTCCCCCGAATCCGAACGACTTAGGGGCTTTCTATCCGCCACACAGGCGGCTTAACTTCAGGACAGAAAACAAAACTGGGGAGTATCCAATGAAAAAACTGATTCTGACCACTGCAGCCTTGGCGCTGAGCGCTGGCATGACCATGGCGGACACCATCCGTCTGGGCACCGAGGGTGCCTATGCACCGTGGAATTTCGTCAATGACGCGGGCGAGATCGACGGGTTTGAACGTGAGCTGGGCGATGAGCTGTGCAAACGTGCCAACCTGGAATGCGAATGGGTCAAGAACGACTGGGATTCGATCATTCCGAACCTGGTATCGGGCAACTACGATGCGATCATCGCTGGTATGTCGATCACCGACGAGCGTGACGAAGTCATCGACTTCACCCACAATTACACGCCGCCGGATCCGTCTGCCTATGTCGCAATGTCCGATGGCGTTGACCTGGCAGGTGGCGTGATCGCAGCGCAGACCGGCACCATTCAGGCGGGCTACATTGCCGATTCCGGTGCCACTCTGGTTGAGTTCGCAAGCCCTGAAGAAACCCTTGCCGCCGTGCGCAACGGCGAAGCTGATGCGGTTCTGGCCGACAAATCCTTCCTGGTGCCCTTCACCGAGGATGGCTCGGGCATTGTTTTCGTTGGCGACGAAGTTCCGCTGGGCGGTGGTGTCGGCATGGGCATTCGCGAATCCGACGGTGAGCTGAAAGAAAAGTTCAATGCGGCCATCCAGTCCATGAAGGACGACGGCAGCCTGAACGAGCTGATCACCAAGTGGGAAGTGTCCTCGACCTTCTAATCCTGCACTCTGCGGCGCGCCTACCCCTAGGGCGCGCCGCCTCTGAGCCCTTGCCAGTCAAAGAGGCCCGCCATTTTCTCGTTCTGCACTGATCCCGAAACACTCGGCACGTTCCGTTGGTTCTCGTGTTATCTGACCAACGGTGTGCATTGGCTGTTCTATCTGTCCTTTTTCAAGGTCTTGCTTTTACTCGCCATTACCGCGCCTGTGGCGTTGGGCTTTGGCTTTCTGGGCGCTATGGCGGCCCGGTCGCACTTTCCGCCGCTCAGCATGCTGGGCAAGGGCTATATCGCGATTGTACGTGGCGTGCCGGATATTGCATTCTTCATGTTCTTCGTGATTGCGCTGGATCAGGCGTTCGAATGGACCCGCCACCAAATTCTGTGTCCGGAATGGACCGACCCGATCCGGCAGGGCAATGACTTCATCGTCTGTCAGGCTGCCAAGCTGCCGCTTGGCAGCGCGCCTGAGTGGGTGCATGAAACTTACGGCTTCTTTCTGGCCGTCATTACATTCTCAATCGTTTTTGGCGCGTTCGCCGCAAACGTACTGTTTGGTGGTATGCGCGCCGTTCCTCACGCTCAGCTGGAAACGGCCGAGGCCTATGGGATGACCCGTCGCCAGACCTTCTGGCGCATTCTTGTGCCGCAGATGTGGGTATACGCCCTGCCCGGTCTATCGAACCTGTGGATGGTGCTGATCAAAGCCACTCCGCTGCTGTTCCTGCTGGGCATCGAAGACATCGTCTATTGGGCGCGTGAGCTGGGCGGTTACAAGAATCCGAAATTCACCCAATACCCACATGGGGACTGGCGTATGTGGTACTTCCTGGCCCTGCTGGTGTTCTACTTGGGCATGACCCGCGTCTCGGAAATCGGCCTAGAACGGCTGATGCGCCGCCTGTCCCACGGCCAGGCGACCTCGGGCGGAGAGCTGCTGCGCAAGGAGACCACCGCATGAGCTGCCTGCAAACGATCCAGGACTATGGCCTGCGTTCCATCGGGATTGGCGAGCGTTTGTTGCCGCGGAACGATTTCACCCTGTGCGAACAGTTTACCCTGATCGGCTCGGGCATGATCTGGAACATCTATTTCGGGATCATGGCGCTGGCGACAGGGTTCTTTCTGGCCACCGCGCTTGCCATGGGCAAGGCATCCACGAATAAATGGCTGCGTAAACCGGCAGAGTGGTTCATCTTCTTGTTCCGGGGCTCGCCGCTGTTTATCCAATTCTTCTTCGCCTATTTCTTCTTCCTGTCGTTGAAGCAAAGCTACCCGTTCCTCGACACGCTCACCTCGGCTTGGCTTGGCGCGCTGATCGTGCTGTTCTTCAATACCGCCGCTTATACCGGCGAGATCTTCTATGGCGCACTGCGGTCGATCCCCAAAGGTGATATCGAGGCCGCAGACGCTTATGGCATGACCGGCTGGGCGCGGTTTCGTCGCATCATCTGGCCGACCATGCTGCGGCTGGCCTGGCCGGCCTACACGAACGAGGCGATTTTTCTGTTCCACGCCACCACCTTGGTCTTCTTCTCAGCCTTCCCGGTGTGGCAGCAACGGGGCGATGCGCTGTACTACGCAGGCTATTTCGCGGACAAAACGTTCAACCCATTCATCCCCTACCCGATTCTGGCCTTTTATTTCATCCTGCTGACCCTTGTGGTCATCTGGGGCTTTGGTCGGGTTAACAAGCACTTGAACCGACATCTGCCTGCCTCAAAGCGAAGCAAAATGAAGCTGAGATTGAACCTGGCGCGCTAACAAGGGCGTGCCTGCTTCCACACTGTCCATTTCAATTTAAAAAACCGCACACAATGCGGCTGAACGGGCACGAAAATTTTGCGTCTGTTTTGGAGGAGATGGTACCGCCTCCCTGGCTTGAACAGGGGACCTCTGGATCCACAATCCAGCGCTCTAACCAACTGAGCTAAGGCGGCACTCGTGAGGGGCGATGTACCGAACGCGCCGAAGGAATGCAAGAGGATTAAAGCTGAATTTTCCAGCTTTGTTCGACAAGATCGACACCGAAAGAATGCACCGGTTTACTGGCCAACAACTGCCATCCGTTCGCTCGATACAGAGCGCACGCCGCTCTGTGGCTTTCATGGGTCCAAAGCCGCATTTCAGCATAGCCCGCGCTGCGTGCGTAGCCCATGCAGGTATCCAGCATACGTTTTCCCAAGCCCCTTCCCCGTGCTTCAGGCAGCAATAGAAAAAGCCGTAGTTTTGCGGTTTGCCCATCCAAAGCAACGCAGAATATGCTGCCGAGTCGCTCGCCATCACATTCCGAGATCCAGCCGCGTTCGCGCGCCGGATCATGGCTGGCGACAAAATCCTCGAGAATGCTCTGAACTAAAGCGCCAAACGAGGCATCAAACCCCTCATCGCGCGCATAATACTTGCCATGCTGCTCTACCAGCCAGGGTACATCTGTGGCGCGAAAGGGTCTGATCTGAACGTTCTCCATCCCTCATATGATCGCAAAGGCAGCTTGATTCTCAACCCTTTGCGCGCTAGCACGAACGCCTAGTCCCGGAGGCGAACATGGGCATCAACACCGAACGCGACATTCAGGCAAACCTGCAGATCGGCCCCACCGATCACGGCATGGTGCGGCTATTCATCGAAGCCGATAACCTCGAAATCCCGATGGATTTTGACCCCGAAGAAGCCGAGGAAATCGCGGACGAACTTCGCGCTGCTGCTCAGGCTGCCCGAGCAGTCCAAAGCTGATCACCTAAATCCGGGGATCGCGAAGCGCCTGCAATCTGCGCGCCGCGTCGGTTGCAAATTTCTGGATCATCTTCTTGCGCCGCGCCGGGGCAACTTTGTCTTCCGGCGCCATGCGCACGATCTCGGCATCATAGGCGTCGGCGATGATCAGACCGGTTTCCGCTGGCAGTAAGTCGGTTGGAAACTCGATGTCGACAGCCCAGAAGAATCGATCACACCACTCCAGATAGCCCTGCCATTTGGAATCGGACTGATAGTCCGCCCGGCTGGATTTACATTCGATCACCCAAAGCTCACCCTTTGGGCCCAGCCCCATGACATCGACGCGCAATCCCCGCATCGGCACGAATTCTTCAACTGAAACAAATCCATGCGCCGATAAATGGCGGGCCACGCCGCGGGCCAGTTTTTGTCCGGGTTGCAGATCAAGGGTCATGCGAGGAATGTGAACAATTCGTGAACAAAAATCAAGAACCACTTCACCCTTGACATGATACCATTTGGTACTGAAATTATATAGTACCAAATGGTATCGCAAATGGTGAAGCAAATGCAGCCCCAAACCCAAAACGCATTTCGTGCTCTGGCCGATCCAACACGCCGCGACATCGTACAGATGCTCGCCGCGCAGGACATGACAATTGCCCAACTGACCGAGCGGTTCGACATGACCCGTGCCGCCGTCAAAAAACATCTGACCGTCTTGTCGGATGGCGGTCTGATCACGGTCGAGACACGCGGGCGGGAACGTATCAACCGGCTGGAACCGCAGGGAATGGCCCCTGTTCTCGACTGGTTCAGCTATTTTGACCAGTTCTGGGACGAACGCCTAAACAAGCTGAAAGAAGCCATTGAAAGGAAACAAAAATGACAAATGCAATACTGAATAAAACGATCTTTCTACGGGCGGAACCCACAACTGTCTGGGCATATTTGACCGACCCTGATCGGCTAGCCGAATGGTTTCACAAACCCGAACGCCCTCTGGCCGCTGGCCAAAAGCTTGAGATGTTCGGCACTACTAGTGGCGACCTGTTGATCTGGGGCGAAGTGCGCGTCGCCCGCCCGCCGGAGTATCTGGAATACACGTTCACCGTCAAACCCATGGGGGATGCGGTAAGCGTGGTCAAATGGACACTTGAGCCCGTTCCGGGCGGCACACGGCTTGTGTTGCAGCACGAAGGCCTGCCACAGGGTGCCGAAGCCTTTGGCCTGATCCTGGCGCTGGACAACGGCTGGGATGAGCATTTCGGCAAGATGCGCACGGCCTTGCACGAAACAGTTGATGCCTGACCTATTTTAAAACCCCTTGTACAAACCCGCCGCAACCCCTACTTAGGCGCGTGGCGGGTTCTGCCCTTCTTGTGATAGGTAGCATTCTGGTGGCCTTAAGCAATTCCGAGGGGGCTGGCTCTGTTCAGGTCCTGGCCTGATTACCTGGCGCCCACCTGTACATACAGGTCCTCGGGAATCACACCGCACGGTTGACTGGTGGTCCCGCCACATACGCGTCTTACCCTTCAGCATCCGAAATATTGTGGCTCACGAAAGTTTCGTCTGATAGCGCAAAGTCATACATTCTGCGGCCATTCCACTGCGGCATGTATTCGTCGTAAAGCCGGTTCTTTTGCTCAGGTTGCGCCGGCACGACGAGATCCGCCTCGGGCAACCCGACGCCAAAATTCAAAACCCGTGCCTCTTGATACCGTTTTGCCGCATGCGAAACAGCGTGGTGAAGCATCACATGCTCGATATGGCCGTATTCTCCTACGTGATTGTGAGTGATGACGGTCGACGGTTTATACTGCTGCATCAGGGCAAAGGCTGACCCTTCCAGTAAATTGAACAATGGGTGCCGATGCAAAGGGCGGCGGATTTCCGGCGGATTCTGATCTGTCGCAGAGGGCATCTGGATAAAACGCCGCAATAAACGATGATCTCGCTCGACCGCAAAAGGAAACTGAATCCTTTTGGCGCCGAGAAGATCACATACCCTCTGCATCGCCGCCTCGCGCGTATCTGTATCTTTGCGGTTCGGAGCGGGCCGGAAGAAACTTGCAATTGTCACATCCGCGCAATCTTTCAGATGACCCAAAGTCGAACCGCAAAACAGGGTTTCATCGTCCTGATGGCAGACGCACACTAAAATTCGGTCATCGCTGAGGCTTGCCAGGCTAACCTTACCTGCGGCAACATCCGGTCCTGTCTCCAACACGTCAAAATTGGCATTTGCAACATTCTTATAACTCGAAGACGTAACCCGTCGCGCACGCCCTTCGGCAATCAGCTGCTCGGAACTGGCCTTTACAAAACCGTTTTTGTTGTCCCCCTGCAGCAAATAGCACCGCCCGGCCAAACCTGGCCACACTGCCTCAAGCTCGGAAATTCTGCCTTTCTTCATCGCATCCAGATGCAGTAAATCTATTGAGCTAAAAGGGCGCTCGTTCGCAGCCTGACGCAGGCCTTCGCGGGCGTCAGACAGGTAAAACCTTACGCGCCCCGGAAACTTGTCTTCGAACCACTTGAAAACAATTGGAACATAGATTTCCACAGGCGGCCAGGTCGCTCGCAACCGCTGGCCAAGGTCAATCCCGATAAAGGTCAACGATGGATTGGAATGGAGAGCCAGCAAAGCAGCGTGACCACCGGCGACACCCACCTCTGCAAAACACGAACTGCCCTGTGCCATCTGGTGCAAAGCACGACGTTTCGGCTCCATCCCAAGAGATAAGTCCTGTAGGTGGAAATCCCGCTGCATATGCTCATAGCAAACATTCCCGTTAATCGCGACCGGCTCACCAGCTTGTGTCAGCCCATCGGCGATGGCAGCGTTGAGGGATGCAAGATCATCGCGGAAGTCCGTGGACGCGATAACCTCTTCATAACTAGGAATATTCACAAGCGCTGCTCTTTCGCTGTCGATTGAGGTGTTGACCGGCATCAAAGGCCAACACACCGCGATATTCAAGCATTAGACGCTACTATCAAGTTAAACTGACCGAGGCTGCGACTAGATCAGCGGTATGGCTCTGGTCTCAGGTCTTTTCGATCCGGATCGTCGCGGGTTTGAGGCTGACGGCTACAGGTGTCCCACGGCGCGGGCCTTTGGGCTTTTCTGCCATGCTCATGATCGCATAGGCGAACTGAACCCCGGCAAAGACGATCCCGTTCATGAACCAGATCATCAGGATCGCTACCACCCCAATATCTGATCCGGTGATCAAGCTGCGTAAATTGGCCACGTTCAGTGCCAGCAGCACCCCGACAAACATGGCCGAGATGACAAAACCCCATGCGACCTGAGTGATATACAGTCTGATCAGTTTGGGCATGGTGGGCCTCCTTGCGCTCTGGTATTCAGGTTAGCGCATCTCAGACCGGGGTAAAGGCGTCAGAACGCCTCGGGCTGGGCTTCGCGCGCCATGTGATCCAGCACGGCGTTGACGAATTTCGGCTCTTTGCCTTCCGGGAAAAAGGCGCGGGCGACGTCGACAAACTCGGTGATGACCACCTTGGGTGGTGTGTCGCCCTGGGTCAGCTCGGCCCCTGCAGCGCGGAAAGTGGCGCGCAGGGTGGGGTCGATGCGCGCGATTGGCCATTTTGCAACCAACGCGCGGTCGGTCATTTGGTCAATCGGCGCCTGGTAGTTCACCGCATCTTCAACCAGTTTGCGAAAGACGCTGGTGTTCCCATCCAACATCTCATCGCCTTCATAGACGGCGCCGAACCTGTGATCCAGAAACTCATTAACAACCTGCTCGGTCGTCTGCCCCGACTGCTCCATCTGGAACAGCGCCTGCACGGCGTAAAGCCGGGCAGCGGATTTCATCAGGCGTTTCTGGTTGGCCGGTTTCGGCGCGTCTGTCTGGGTCATGCTGTCGTCGGTCCGTTGCTGTCGCCCGCCACAAGGATGGACTCGGACGGTGGCTTGAAACCGACGCCCTTTTTCGAAGCGCCCCACTTACGGCTGAGCGCGATCAGATGCAAGGCCGCTGCGGCCGCGCCGCCGCCTTTATTCATCTTCCCGGGATTTGCGCGCACTTCGGCCTGATCGTCATTTTCCACGGTCAGGATGCCGTTGCCAATGAGAAGACCCTGAAGGCCCATCAACTGAATGGCCCGGCTCGAGTCATTGCACACCGTCTCATAATGCGTGGTCTCGCCACGAATGACACAGCCCAGCGCTACATAGCCGTCAAAATTGCATTGACGGTCCGCCATGGCGATGGCGGTAGGGATTTCCAGCGCACCGGGCACCTCGACCACTTCGCAGGTGCCGCCTGCCGTTTCGATCTCGGCCTTTGCACCGGCAACCAGATTGTCCGCGATGGCGCGGTAGAACGGGGCGACCACAATGAGCAGTTTTACTGGTTTGTCGAAGGTCGGTGTCGGCAGGACGCCGTGTTTGTCTTGCTCAGCCACGATCAGTCATCCTTGAGGATTGAGCGGGTGCCGACGATGGACAGGCCAAAAGCGTCGAGCCCCAAATATACGGTTTCCGGTGAATCCGTCAGCAACACCAGTTCCTGAATACCCATCTTGGACAGGATCTGCGCGCCCAGACCGGTTTGCTTGATGGTGCGCGGACCTTCGTCCTCGACTGCATAAAGCGAGTTGCGCGGCTGACGGAACAGGCACAACACGCCGCGGCCCTCTTCGGCGATCTTTTCCATTGCCCGCGGCAGTTCGCGCGAAGATTTCGGGCCGAGACCCAGAATATCGGGCGCTTCGTGCAGGGCATGTGTTCGGGTCAGCACTGGGTCGGGTGTGGTGATGTCGCCCTTGGTCATGACGACATGTTCGATGCCGTGGGTCTGATCGGTGAAAATCCGCAGTTCCCAATCTCCGCCATATTCCGAGGTAACAGTCTCGCGCGACGTCTCGACCACCAGATTGTCATTGCGAGACCGATACGCAATCAGGTCGCTGATCGTTCCAATCTTCATGTCGTGTTCTTTGGCGAATTCGACCAGATCGGGCAGACGCGCCATCGTGCCGTCCGCCTTCATGATCTCACAGATCACGCCCGAAGGGTTCAACCCAGCCAGACGCGAAATATCCACGGCGGCTTCGGTATGGCCCGCACGTACCAGCACCCCGCCGCGCTTGGCGCGCAGGGGAAAAATGTGGCCGGGGGTGGCGATATGCGCCATCGTGTTCTGTTCGTTGATCGCAGTGGCTACCGTCAATGCCCTGTCAGCGGCGGAAATACCGGTCGACACGCCCTCACGCGCTTCAATCGAAACGGTGAATGCAGTTTCGTGTCGGGATGAGTTGTTCACCGCCATCATCGGCAGTTCAAGAGCGTCCACCCGTTCGGCCGTCATCGGCAGGCAGATCAGCCCGCGCCCATGCGTGGCCATAAAGTTGATCGCGTCGGCATCGGCAAATTCGGCGGGGATCACCAGATCGCCTTCGTTTTCACGATCCTCGTGGTCGACCAGAATATACATCCGGCCTTTGCGGGCCTCGTCGATGATGTCTTCGATCGGGCTGATCGCGTCGCGCAGCTGGGCTTCGACGGGTCCTGGGGTTTCAAAGCTCATGAGGCAGCCTTTCACAGAGCATGTTTGACCCGGTGGATAGACTACCAGACGGTCAAAGGCCAGAGCACTTGCGGCACCAGGCAATCCCGGCGCGACGTAGTTTCAGGACATTTCGGCCAGGCGCGCGACGTAGCGGGCCAGTGTGTCGATCTCAAGGTTCACCTTGTCACCAACCCCTACATCACCCCAGGTTGTGACTTCCTTGGTGTGGGGGATGAAATTGATGCCGAAATCACAATCATCCACATCGTTGACGGTCAGCGAGGTTCCATTCAATGCAACCGAACCTTTTGGCGCGATAAACCGGGCCAGTTCTTTGGGGGCACGCAGGGTGACGCGCGTGCTGTCGCCTTCGTCCTGCACGGCGACCACTTCAGCCACGCCGTCCACATGGCCCGACACGATATGCCCGCCCAGCTCGTCACCGACCTTTAGGGCGCGCTCCAGATTGACGCGCTTGCCGACCTGCCAGCTGTCGAGGTTGGTTTTCGAAACCGTCTCGGCACTGATCTGAACGTCATACCAGTCATCGCCCAGCGCGATGACGGTCAGGCACACACCATCGCAGGCAATCGAGGCACCGATATCTATACCTACCGTGTCATAGGCTGTTTTGATCCGGGCTCGCAGATCGCCCTGTTGGTCTAGCTCGGTGACGGTGCCGATATCGGTGACGATCCCTGTAAACATTCCGCTAACCCTTGGTTTCTAACCTGATCCAGTGTTCCAAGCCGAGGTAAGCGCAAGCAGCGCGGCGGGCAAGCCCCAGCTTGCCGTGAAAGGCAGAAACAGGCATAATTTCCCGAACAAAGAGCTCGAGCAGTATTGATGTCACCCACCACAACAGGCCTGAACCGCCGTGTTTTCCTGTTTTTGCAGGGACCCCATGGTCCGTTCTTCAACGGGCTCGGCCGATTGCTGCGGTCTTCGGGGGCCGAGGTCTGGCGTGTGGGGTTTAACGCCGGGGATCAGGCCTTCTGGTTCGACAAGACTTCGTACATTCCATTCCTCGACGCGCCAGAGCTTTGGCCCGACTGGTTGTCTGAGCTGATCGCGGATCGCGGTATCACCGATATCGTCCTCTACGGTGACACGCGCCCCATTCACGCCAGCGCCGTCAAAATTGCCCAGGCCAAGGGCGTGACTGTCCACGTATTCGAGGAAGGCTATTTGCGTCCCTGGTGGGTAACGTATGAGCGGTTCGGTTCTAACGGCAACTCGCGCCTGATGACGCTGGACGTTGATCAGATGCGGCGCGCTCTGGATCAAGCTACGACGCAGACACCACCACCTCCATCGCATTGGGGGGACATGCGACAGCACATATTTTACGGGGCACTCTACCATTGGTTCGTGCTGTTTCTGAACCGGCACTATCGCAATTTCCGACGGCATCGGGATCTGCCAGTCTCTAAGGAATTCAGGCTATACTTCAAGCGCCTGGCACTCATGCCGATTCACCGCATACAGCGTCGCTGGGCCACGGCACTCGTATTGGGGAATGGTCATCCTTATCATCTGGCTTTGCTGCAACTGGGGCATGACAGCTCGGTTCAATCCCATTCGAATTTTTCCTGCATGTCCAACTTTCTTGAGGATGTCGTCCGTGATTTCGCCAGTGGCGCGCCCAGGCATCACCGGTTGGTGGTCAAAGAACATCCGCTGGAAAACCACCGTGAACCCCTGCACCACCTTGTAAGAGAGTTAGCAAAAAAGCATGGGATTGCAGACCGGGTACATTATGTGCCTGGCGGGAAGCTCGCTAAACTGCTGGACGGTGCCAGTTCTGCAGTCACTATCAATTCAACAGCAGGGCAGCAGGTTCTATGGCGTGGCATCCCCCTGCGCATCTTTGGCAAGTCGATCTATGACAAACCCGAATTCGTCTCGCGCCAACCGCTGGAGGCATTCTTTGCCAATCCGATGCCGCCTGATCAGGAGGCCTATCAGACCTATCGCCAATTCCTGTTGAAAACGAGCCAAGTGCCCGGCGGATTCTATTCTCGCAGAGGTCGAAGGCAGCTTTTGCGCGGCGTGGCGGATATGATGTTGACCGCCACAGACCCCTATCAAACCGTCCTGTCCCACAAAGAGGCTCAGACGCCACAGTTAAAGCTTGTTGAGTAAAACTGGACGGTTGGCGCTAGAAGTTATCGCGCGAACCGGGTAGCCTGCGCCCAACAAAAGACCAAAACAAAAACGACCGAGGATTACCGGCAGTGCAGCGCTTTCCAATCCGATGGATACAGGGGATATCCCTTGTGGCGGCAATCGGCCTGTTGGCCGGGTGCCAGCTTCCTAAATCAGGACCCAATAAATCCGAGATTTTGGCGGGCTCCACTGAAAAAGGCGGCAATGCTTTCGTGGTCGAAGTTGACGACCGCGTCGCAAAGGCAACTTCGGCCATTCAGCAATTCGGGTTTTCGTCCTCGTTCCGCAATGCCCAACGTCTGGCGGCAGACACTGTTCGCCCGGGCGATGTTCTTGGCCTGACGATCTGGGAAAACGTGGATGACGGCCTGCTGTCCGGTGAAGTCGGCTCATCCACCAGTCTTGAACAGATACAAGTCGACAGCGAAGGATTCATCTTCGTTCCTTATGCCGGGCGCATTCGGGCCTCTGGCAACACGCCCGAGCAACTGCGCCAACTGATCACCAGCGAATTGAAAGAACAAACGCCGGATCCACAAGTCGAAGTCCGTCGTGTTGCAGGGGACGGCGCCACTGTTTCTCTTAGCGGTGAAATCGGAGCGGCGGGCATTTATCCGATTGAACGTCCAAGCCGCACCTTGTCGGGCATGCTGTCGCAGGCTGGTGGCGTTGCCGTCGGTTCGGATATCGCGCTGGTAACCCTGATCCGCGGGAATGACCGTGGGACGGTCTGGTATGACGATCTGGTCCGGAACCCTCAACTGGACGTCGCATTGCGAGGCGGAGACCGCATTCTGGTCGAGGCTGACAGCCGATCCTACATCGCACTAGGGGCCACCGGGCAGTCGCGCGTCGCATTCGACACGCAGGACCTGACGGCACTGGAAGCACTGGCGCAGGTGGGCGGCCTGCAATCCCTTTCCTCGGACCCCACCGGTATATTTGTTTTGCGCAAGGAACGGCAGGACATTGCGCGCAACGTCATGGGGCGGCAGGATTTGCAAGGGGATCAACGCATGATCTATCTGCTGAACCTGACCGCGCCTAATGGGTTGTTTGTTGCCCGGGACTTTGTCATCCGTGACGACGACACGATCTATGTGACCGAAGCTCCCTACGCACAGTGGAGCAAGTCGATCTCTCTGATCGCGGGCGGTCTGACACCGGTCGCAAACGTCGCCACGCTGACGGGTGGCTGATGCAACCTGACCAAACAGCTGGGACTCAGCGGACCCGGCTGCTTGTCTATAACGGTGGCTTTCTCACGCAACGCCGGATACGGCGCATCCTGCACCTCAAGGGCTATGACATCCGACTGGGTCTGCCCAGGGACCGCGACGTAGTCGGTGTCTGGGGCAACAGTCCAACGGCACATCGCGGCCTTGGAATCGCGGCCCGGCACAACGCACCGGTCCTGTGGGTCGAAGATGCCTTTTTGCGCTCCCTACATCCGGGGCGGGATGGTGACGCTCCGCTGGGCCTGTTGCTTGACCGCTCCGGGGTGCATTTCGATCCGGCACAACCTTCGGACCTGGAAACCCTGTTAGCATCTCATCCGCTGGACGACACGGCGTTGCTGAACCGGGCACGCTATGGCGCGGACCGGATGCGCGAGCTGCACCTAAGCAAGTATTCAGCCGTCGACCCCACCTTGCAGCCGCCTGATCCGGGTTATGTTCTAGTGGTCGATCAGGCCCGCGATGATGCCTCGGTCACAGCGAGTGCCGGGGACGACGCGCGATTTCGCGAAATGCTGGTCATGGCGCAAGAGGAAAACCCCGGTGCCCGTGTTCTGATCAAGTCACATCCCGAAACCGTTTCAGGGCATCGTGGCGGGTATTACTCGGATCAGGATATGTCCGACCGGGTTTCATTTGTGAACGATCCCATCAGCCAGTGGACCCTGCTAGAAGGCGCGGTTGGTGTCTACACTTTGTCATCACAAATGGGGTTCGAGGCCATAATCGCCGGGCACAAACCGCGCATCTTCGGCCAGCCCTTTTATGCTGGATGGGGCCTGACCCAAGATGAGGCATACGCCCCGCGTCGCCAGCGGAGCCTGACGCGGGCGCAATTGTTTGCAGCCGCTATGATCCTCTATCCCACATGGTACGACCCCTATCGGGACCAGTTGTGCGAATTGGAGACCGTGCTGGACACGCTCGAGGCCCAAACGCGCGCTTGGCGAGAGGATCACAAAGGCTGGACGGCCTCTGGCATGCGGTTGTGGAAGCGCAAACACTTGCAGAAAATGTTTGGCCGCGAAAGAAAGGTCCAATTTACCTCACGCCAACCGGATGCATCCGACCGCCCCCATATGGTCTGGGCCAAACACGCCCGTGGCGCGGAAAACGCAGTCAGAATCGAGGATGGCTTTCTAAGATCCCGCGGGCTTGGTGCCAACCTCGTGCCTCCGCTGTCTTTAGCAACAGACGATCTTGGCATCTATTACGACCCGACCCATCCAAGTCGGCTGGAAGAATTGATCACCGCCCGTGAAACCCTGCGCCCGGATCAGGAATTGCGGGCCGAACGGCTGGTGGCCCAGATCGTTTCGGGTCAGCTCAGTAAATACAATACCGGCGGTGCGCCCCCTGAACTACCAGAAGGACACCGTATTTTGGTTCCGGGTCAGGTCGAGGATGACGCTTCGATCCTGCTTGGCACTACGACGATCCGCACCAACACAGATCTGCTGCGAGCCACACGTGAAGCGAACCCGAATGCGATCCTGATCTATAAACCTCATCCTGATGTTGAGGCCGGGCTGCGCGAAGGTGCAATCGAAGACGAGGGGCCCGCTGACGTGGTCGCAACAAATACCGACCCAGCCGCACTTCTGCCGCACGTGCAAGAAGTGTGGACTATGACCTCTCTGCTCGGGTTCGAAGCTCTGTTGCGTGGAGTGCAAGTGACGACACTTGGGGCTCCTTTTTATGCCGGGTGGGGGCTGACGACCGATCTGGGAACTGTGCCCGCTCGACGTGGTGCAAGGCCGTCGGTGCTGGGATTGGTGCATGCCGCCCTGATCGACTATCCGCGATACCTTGACCCGCTCACCGGGCAACCCTGCCCCGTCGAACTCGCGTTAGAACGCCTGAAAGAAGGGAATGAACGCAAGGGCGGTCTCTCTCTGCGTCTGTTGTCGAAAATGCAGGGCGCATTTGCCACTCAAGCGCATCTGTGGCGTCGCCGCTAACGTAGCGCGCGCGCCCAGCGATGCAGAACATCCGGTCCGATAGCCCGATATTCGATCAGATCAAACCGAGGGGCTGCATCCAGCTTGTCCAATCCCAGCGATCCAATCGCTGGCAAACCTTCGGCACCGATTGTCAGCCCAGCGCTGAAGCCGACAAGTTCATCCACCAGATCATCGACAAGCAAGGACGCCGCCAACGCCGAGCCCCCTTCGCAGAAGACGCGCGTCAAACCAGCCTGCCCCAGTTGCTGCAACAGGTCAGCCGCATCTATGTGATGATCCTGAAGTGCACAGGGAATCAGACGTGCGCCCAACCCCTCCCACGCGCGGGCGCGTTCGACATCCGGGGTTGGACCGTGACACAACCAGACCGGTATTTCGGCCGCAGTGCGCGCCAATTGCCCCATTAGCGGAATGTCCAGATGGCGCGAGACAACCACGCGCACCGGCTGCGCCTCGATCCCCAGATCGCGAACTGTCAGAGATGGATCATCCGCCCGCGCTGTCCCTGCCCCAACCATCACCGCGTCATGGCGCGCGCGCATGGCATGAACCGCCCGGCGCGCTTTCGGCCCCGTGATCCATTGGCTGTGCCCGGTTGATGTCGCGATGCGGCCATCAAAACTGCTGGCCAGTTTGAGCGTCACAAATGGACGCCCTTGTTCCGTTTTCAGAAAGAATCCCGCGTGATCGTGCGCGGCCTGTTCCGCCAAAACGCCGGTAGTGACCTCAACCCCAGCCTCTCGCAACATGGCAAAGCCCTGCCCTGCCACACGCGGATCGCTGTCCTCAATCGCTGAAACCACCCGCGACATACCTGCCTTGATCAATGCCTCGGCGCAGGGCGGCGTTTGACCATGATGGGAACAGGGTTCCAGCGAAACATAGGCAGTTGCGCCGCGCGCAGCATCGCCAGCCTGCGCCAAAGCCTGCGTTTCACCATGTGGACGGCCACCGGGTTGGGTCCAACCGCGCCCGACGATCCGACCGTCGCGCACGATGACACACCCTACGGCGGGGTTGGGCCAACACGTGCCCTGACCGCGCTGCCCCAATGACAGGGCCAGCGCCATATATCGCTTATCTGTTTCGCTCACTCGTCCGTCGAAGGCTGCGGCGGGCGCAGTTCGTGGACAAACTCCTCGAAATCATCGGCCGCCTGGAAATTCTTGTATACGCTCGCAAAGCGAACATAGGCCACGGTATCGATCCGCGCCAGAGCTTCCATGACGATCTCACCAATCTTGCTGGAGGGGATATCGGTCTCACCCATGCTTTCCAAACGGCGGACGATGCCGGAAATCATCTGGTCGATCCGCTCGGGATCAATGGGACGTTTCTGCATCGAAATCCGAATCGAGCGTTCCAGCTTGTCCCGGTCGAAATCTTCCCGTTTACCGTTGGTTTTTATTACCACCAGGTCGCGCAATTGCACACGTTCGTAAGTGGTAAACCGCCCCCCACAAGCGGGACAAAACCGGCGTCTGCGGATCGCGACATGATCCTCTGCCGGGCGTGAATCTTTGACTTGAGTGTCGATATTTCCGCAAAACGGGCAGCGCATCCGCCGTCTCCTCGTCCCTTGTACCGCCCCTTATTGTAAGAGCAGTGGCTTATTTATCCACAACTATATGGCAGCCGCTAGGATTTGGGTAGTCGGAAATTTTCACCGCAATATAAAGGGGTCACGCGAAATGCGCCGCAACCTTTCGGTGATGCGGCGCAATGCGATGTTCGAACAGATAAATGCCCTGCCAAGTACCCAGAACAGGTTGTCCTTCAACCACAGGGATCGACAGGGATACCGGTAGAAGTGCAGCTTTGATATGGGCGGGCATATCATCAGGGCCTTCATACGTGTGCTGCAGATACGCCATGGAAGGGTGATCAGACGGTGGCACCAGCCGACCGAAAAAGGCCTGCAAATCCGTTTGCACTTCGGGGTCGGCATTTTCCTGAATGACTAGCGAGCACGACGTATGCCGCACAAACAGCGTCAGCAACCCATCGCGCTCGACCGAGTTGAACCATCGGCGCACGTCCGAGGTGAACTCATAAAGCCCCGGACCTTGCGTGGAAACGACAAACTCAGTCTGCATACGATGTTCAGCTATGCATTAGTCAACGAAGGGCCGCGTGTTGCATCGCCCATTTGCCGCCGAAACGGACATGCTGAATCCCGGCTGAAATCCAACCGTGATGATGCCGCTGCTTTGCTGCGGAGCGCCCTCAGGTGCCGTAAGAGAAAACTGTACAGCCGTTCTGCGGCCTGTTGCCTCGCTAGGGCCATAGCCACGCTTGACATATATTCGTTGTTTCCAGTCGGCACCTAATGTCCTGCGGGCAAAATCCGATGCTGCGCACCAATATCCGTCAACATCAGTGCGTCCGCGCGGAATCACTTCAAATACCGTATTGCTCAGAGCAACCGATTGGTATCCTAAACGACCATTGAAAGCCGAGACTGGTGTGCTAGCCACAAGTGCGGCGAACACCGCATAAGTCATAACCTTTTTCATATCCATACTCTTTCCTATCTCAAGGCAGGTATTGATTAAGTTTACTCTGAAATCCAACAAAGTCGGTTCACGATGACTTCAACCGGTGCAAGCCTGCCCGTGAACAGGTTTCAGCCAGCCGCGATAACAGATCAATTGCCCAAGCCCCGGCATTGCGGCTGATACATCAAAGCGAAATTGCCCCGTTTCGTCCTGCCATTCTACGGTTGACAAGCGCGGCAGGAAAAATGTGGGGCAGCTAACACCGAAAATGCTCAGACCGCGAATGTGGATTATCATGCGCCCCGAGTCGATTTCTGGCATCAGCCATAGGGTCAGCCAGCCCAGTTGTTCACGAACACAATCCGTACCGTGATCAAATGTCAGTAGGGATCGAGTCGTGTGTCCGTCAAAGTCCCGCGCCCACGGCCAGGTGTCACCGGCACAATCAATTTTGACCTTTACCGGTATGTCATCGGCATCAGGAGGAAAGCGCCCAAGCTGCAAAGCAAGCCTGATAATCCACCCGCTGCCCCGGATAATGCTGCACCGCCCTTCGTATTGACCGGGATTAGTGTGCAATAGATACAAGGCTGAAGGTACGTCTGCGCCGGCAGGCAGGGCTTGCAAAAAGGGATCAGGTTCCACTCAAAACCCCTCGGGCAAAAACCGGTTTCGCAGCGCGGCATCTGGAATCAAACAGGTCGGGTTACGCCCAAACATCTTGTATCTGTTGCGGGCAATAGCGTGATACAGCGGGTCTTTAATCCATCCAGGCAGAAACCTGCAAATTGAAAGGACCGGCCAAATTCCCGGCAACGCATTCATCGCCGCAGCAAACGCATCCAGCCGCTGGTGCACTTTACCATTTATGATAACCAGATTTGTTTCAAAATCTTGCGTAGGCAGACCAAGTTCCTGATACAGGCGTTGTCCCACCGGCGATTGCGCAGTCGCAAACTTAAAACGCTGTGATTTATTCCGTGCCGCCATAAACTGAAAAAACCCGGAACACAGGACGCATTCACCATCAAAAACAATGGCATCCTGACTGCCCATCAATTCGGTTGTGGCAAGATTCGGCATGTTTGGTGCGCCAGATCAGTTAACTGCCGCCACTCTTTCACCTTGGCCGAATCCGGGCAATGCGACATGAGGCCATCCATTTCGCAGCCGTTCGAAGGTGCCGGGGAGCCGCCGGTATTGGTAAGTTTACCGGGGCTCTGACCTCATCCCCAAAAAGGTGCTAATCCGACATCGGGCAGAAATTACACAATGTCTGCCGTTGGGTCTTGTTTTTGCCTGCCAAAACCATTCGAATTCCAGACATTGAAGCACGACTTGGGATCAAAAAACCGCCCAATGCGCCGCTTTGGCGTGGAACCCGGTGGAATTTACGGTGGAATAGCCATGGAAGTTGATATCGCCCGCCTGCAGCTTTTGACCAGAGCACTTGATCAGCGAACCAATGGCACCCAAGCCTCCGACCGCATCCTTGGAAAATGCGAGCTAACCCGGGAATCAATTGCAGCATCGGCCACAACATGCAGTGCCCATCAAGAGGCCCTGTTCGCGCGTTATGCCTGCGATACCTTGGGCGATATCACCTTCGCCGCGCAAACCGGATTGCAGTTTTCGTCATCGTCCAGCCTGACCGCTTATATCAGTAAGTACTCGCGCGACCTTCGGCAGGTGATCGAGAATACCTCGCGCTTTCACATGTTCATCGACCCAGCCATTGCCTTTACGCTGCGTCTTGCCGGAAACTTTGCCACTGTTGAGGCCGAATGGAAGGACGCCAGCTTTGCCCGCTATCATCGCCGGACCGAGTTTCTCATGTTCGCCGGGTTGGCTCGCATGCGGACCCTGACGCAATCAAACTTCTATCCGATTGAGATACGATTTCAGCATGAGGTTGGTGGAAACAGAGATAAATTTCAAAAGCTTGCCGGATTTCCGGTTGTATTCGGCGCAGAACGGTTCGAAATCGTTCTTGCCGTATCCACGTTGAATTTACCGGTTCCGACCTACGATTCGAACCTGCGTGCGCACCTTCTGGAATATGGGGAACGTGTCCTTGCCGAGCGGCGTTCACCCAAGCAAAAACTCAGGGCGCAGGTCGAAGGGCTGATCACTCGGTCACTGCCCGGCACCGTCATTCACGCCGATGAGGCTGCCGCCAATTTGGGGATGAGTCCGCGCACCTTCACCCGGCGGCTGAAAGAGGAAGGAGCCAGTTATCGCGATATCGTCGACGACCTCAGATGCGATTTGGCGCAAACCTTCATCACGAACGATATGCCCCTGTCCGAGATTGCCTATTCGCTGGGGTATGCTGACCAACCAGCCTTTTCGACTGCTTTCAAACGCTGGACCGGTCAGGCCCCCAGCACGTTCCGCAGTCGCCTGGATTTGCCGGATAGTTCCTGATGCAAGTGGCCGGGGGTCATCAGCCGCAAAGCCTCGCCCCGGCCTGTCCCATGAGTGGACAATGCGGATATAAGGAGGCGCAGGGATCTAGCCTTGTGACTTCTCGCCAATTTGATCTTTGAAGCGGACAATGTGAAAGCCCGTGGGCAGAAAGAAAAAAGGCGCCTCATTCGAGACGCCCTTTGTATTACTGATCCAGGAAGGATCGCAGTTTACGCGACCGGCTGGGATGTTTCAGCTTCCGCAGCGCCTTCGCTTCGATCTGACGGATACGTTCGCGGGTCACGCTGAACTGCTGACCGACCTCTTCCAGCGTGTGATCGGTGTTCATGCCGATGCCAAAACGCATCCTCAGAACCCGTTCTTCACGTGGGGTGAGCGAGGCCAGAACCCGTGTGGTCGTTTCCTTGAGGTTTTCCTGAATGGCACTGTCCAACGGCAGCACGGCATTCTTGTCCTCGATGAAATCGCCCAACTGGCTGTCTTCCTCGTCGCCAATCGGCGTTTCGAGAGAGATCGGCTCTTTGGCGATTTTCATCACCTTGCGGACCTTCTCCAGCGGCATCTGCAGCTTTTCGGCCAGTTCTTCCGGCGTCGGCTCGCGGCCAATCTCGTGCAGCATCTGACGACCGGTCCGGACCAGCTTGTTGATCGTCTCGATCATGTGAACCGGAATACGGATCGTGCGGGCCTGATCCGCGATCGAACGCGTGATCGCCTGACGGATCCACCAGGTCGCATAGGTCGAGAACTTATAGCCACGGCGGTATTCGAACTTGTCCACCGCCTTCATCAGGCCGATGTTACCTTCCTGAATAAGATCAAGGAATTGCAGGCCGCGGTTCGTGTATTTTTTGGCAATCGAGATCACCAGACGCAGGTTCGCCTCGACCATTTCCTTCTTGGCCTGACGCGCCTCTTTCTCACCCTTTTGAACCTGCTGCACGATGCGGCGGAATTCAGGGATGTCGAGACCGACATACTGCCCGACCTGTGCCATATCATTGCGCAGCTCCTCGACCTTGGCGGTCGAGCGTTCGATGAACATCTGCCAGCCCCGGCCCGGCTTTTCGGCCATCTCGGTCAGCCAGTTCGGGTCCAGTTCGCGGCCGCGATAGGCGTCGATAAACTCGCGACGGTTGATGCGGGCTTGGTCCGCCAGTTTCACCATCGCACTGTCCAGCGACATGACCCGGCGGTTGATGCCGTAGAGCTGGTCAATCAGCGCCTCGATCCGGTTATTGTGCAAGTGAAGACCATTCACCAGCTCAACAATCTCTGCCCGAAGCTTTTGATAAGTCTCTTCATCCTTTGCACTGAACGAACCGTCCTCGTTCAGCGTGGCGGAAATCCGGCTGTCCTGCATTTCCGACAACATCGAGAAATCGGTCGAAATCCGCTCGAGCGTGGTCAGCACCTGATCTTTCAGGGCCGCTTCCATCGCGGCCAGCGACATATTGGCCTGATCATCATCGTCATCATCGTCGTCATTGGCGATCGGATTGCCGTCCGCGTCCAGTTCCGGGCCGGTGTCCTTGGCAGGCTTTGCCGCTTGCACGGCCGAGGTGTCGACAACAGGCTCTTCGACATCGCCTTCTTCGTCCATCTGGTTGCCAAACGTGGTCTCCAGATCGATGACGTCACGCAGCAGAATGTCTTCAGACAGCAATTCGTCGTGCCAGATGGTGATCGCCTGGAATGTCAGCGGGCTTTCGCACAAACCGGCAATCATCGTGTTCCGACCGGCTTCGATCCGCTTGGCGATGGCAATCTCACCCTCACGGCTCAGCAGTTCGACGCTGCCCATTTCGCGCAGATACATGCGCACTGGGTCGTCAGTGCGGTCCAGTTTTTCAGCTGCAGCACCAGACAGCGCAACCTCACGGTTGCTTTCCGTGGTGGTCAGCTCGGTAGAGCCTTTATTCTCTTCCTCTTCGGCCTCTTCATCTTCGATGATGTTGATGCCCATTTCGGACAGCATCGACATAACGTCTTCGATCTGTTCCGAGCTGACCTGATCAGGCGGCAGCACCTGGTTGAGCTGGTCGTAGGTGATGTAACCTTTCTCGCGGGCCTCGGCGATCATCTTCTTGACGTTAGCCTGACTCATGTCCAGCGAGATTTCCTGTTCCTGCTCGTCGGATTTGCGGTCTTCGTTCGTATCCTTGGCGGCCATTCAATGCTCCTGCAGGGATGGGTGATTCGTTTCAACCGAATCATTAGCGCGTAGAAGTGATTCGGCCACCCGTTTACCTGCTTTTCTTTTCCAGTGCCTTACGAAAACACCACTTCACCGGCGTTTCCGTTCAAAATTGATGCCCGACATGATTGCTTTGAACGCATCTTTCTCGTCGCGGTTGATCCGCGCGCCATTGTCGGCGATGTCGAAAACGGCCCTGTCCTCGTTCTGGCTGCGGCTTGTGCGGTTGCGTTCTTCGGCAGCTTGCGCCAATCGGTACGTCAACGCCTCATCGGCCAGATCGGACAGTTCCTCTGCAGCTTCGGCAATCTCAGCATCCAACCCCCGGAGCGCTTTGATCTTTGCGAGTTCCTCGGCCAGAGTCATCTCGGCCTTTTCAACGTCGCCTGGTTTGTACACACAGGGGATTACTGCGACATGGCGAAGGGCCAGCAGGTTTTCAAGGGCTTGAGGCCTCAAAGTTTCGGCAATGTGGTCTTTCAGGTTGTCAGGATCGTCAATCGCATGGCGCAAGATCGCATGGCGCAGGGCGGCATGGTCGGGATCGCGGCACTCCATCTCTTCCAACTGATGCTCAAACTGCACGACAACTTCAGGGTTCAGCGCAGCAATGGCCAGAATAGCCGCTTCGCGCAGCTGAATCTCTGCATCTTCGGATGAGGCCAAAAACGACGCCCGCGCACCGGGCGTTGCAGGCTGTTTTGCCGGTTGCCACTTGCCACGTGGTTGCCATTGGCGGTTCCCCGATTGACGCTGCGGGCGGAACAATTGCCAGCGCAGATCCTTGATCTCTTGCCCGTAATGGGACCGGATCGAAGGGTCGCGGATCAGTTTGATCTTGTCCCGCAGCACCTTGTCCAACGCCGCCTTGCGTTCCGGGCTGTCAAAAACCTTGCCTTCGGTTTCGCGCTGCCACAGAAGTTTGACCATCGGAATGGCCCCGTCCAGCACAGCCTGAACGGCCCCTGCCCCTTCGGCGCGCAACAGATCGTCAGGGTCTTTCCCTTCGGGCATCAGGGCAAAGCGCAAAGATTTACCGGCCTCTAGCAGCGGCAGAGCCAGATCAACCGCCCGCATGGCGGCCCGCAGACCGGCCGTATCGCCATCCAGTGCGATGATCGGCTCGTCCGAGATACGCCACAGAAGTTGCAGCTGATGTTCGGTAATCGCAGTGCCGAGCGGCGCAACCGAGGCGCCAAACCCGGCCTCGGCCAATGCGATGACGTCCATATACCCTTCGGCCACGACCAAGGGCAGGTCCTTGCCCGCCGATTGCCGCGCAGGGCCGTGGTTATAGAGGCTGCGCCCTTTGTCGAACAGATCGGTCTCGGGCGAGTTCAGATATTTGGCGTTGTCGTTTGGGTCCATCGCGCGACCGCCAAAGGCGATACAGCGCCCGCGCGGGTCGCGGATCGGGAACATGATCCGGTTGCGGAACGTATCATAAGGCTTTTTGCCCTTGTTCGATGGCTTGGCCAAACCCGCGCCCAGGATCAGATCCTCGGCCACATTCTTACCCCGTAGGTGATCCCACAGCGCCTGCCAACCGTCGGGGGCAAAGCCGATTTCCCACCGCTCCAAGGCCTGCGCGTCCAGTCCGCGACGGTTCAAGTAATCGAGCGCCGCGCCCCCTGCCCCAGTCTTGAGCTGCAGGCGGAAGAACTGTGCTGCCTGCTCCATAACCTCGGCCAATTGCGAGCGGCGATCCTGCTTCTCCTGTGCCTTGGGGTCGCGTGCGGGCATCGGCATTCCGGCTTCGCGCGCCAGAATTTCGACTGCTTCGATGAACGAGACATTCTCGGTCTCTTTCACAAAGCTAATCGCATCGCCTTTGGCATGGCAGCCAAAACAGTAGTAGAACCCTTTTTGGTCGTCGACATGGAAGGACGCGGTCTTTTCATGATGGAACGGGCACGGTGCCCACATGTCGCCCTTGCCCTGATTGGACTTACGCGCATCCCACATGACCTTGCGCCCAACGACCTGAGACAGGCTGAGGCGGGTACGCAGTTCATCCAGAAATCCGGGGGGCAGTGACATTTGTCAAGCCTGCCAGAAATGCAAACGCGCGCCAAGGGGATGGCGCGCTTATCCACAGCGAATTCGCTTAGCTGTGGATTATTGCTGCAGACACAGCTCTAACCAAGCGGCGCCCAGGTCCTTTTTGCGCACATCGCGCATTTTTTGCTCGTAAACCCAAGGGGTGATCAACGGAATGGCCGCGTTGTAGTTTTCGGGCCATGTCGGACTTGTGTCAGCCACCGCTTGCGGTACGTCACGTTCCTTGACCCTGTCCAGTCGCGCTTTTTGGATCGCCGCAACGACTTCCCCCTGATACTGGCAGCTTTGTTCTTTGGTTTCTTGAGCAGCCAGAGGTGTGGCCAACAAAAGGGTCGCGATGGCGGTACGCAACATGGGAATCTCCCGGAATCGTTTCTTTCGCGGAAGTTTACCCGTCAAACAAATCACCTGCCATCGCCCTTTTCTCCGCGTGATACCAATTTAGGCCAAACAGCAACAGGGGCGGTCGGACCGTGGTCCGACCGCCCCTGCAAAGCGCAAAATTAAAGCCCTTTGGCGCGGTAGCTTTTCGAGACGCGATCAATGGCCACGATGTACGCAGCCGTCCGCAAATCCTCGACGTCGTCACGGCTGTGCCAGACTTCACGCATGGACTGGTAAGCAATTCGCATCGTGTCATCGAGACCCGAACGTACCAACTCCAGCTCATCCGCACCGCGAAGGTATTTGGCCTTGAAGTTCGGAGACATCGACCACGCATCATCCAGATAACGGTCCAGCCGTTCCAGCTCGCTGACGATCAACTCATGCCGCGCTTCTTCCTGACGACGCTGCATCCGGCCAAAACGGATATGGCTGAGGTTCTTCACCCACTCAAAGTAAGAAACCGTCACACCACCGGCATTCGCATACATGTCGGGGATAATCACGACGCCCTTCTTGCGCAGGATTTCATCCGCACCTGCGGTCACTGGACCATTCGCAGCCTCAATGATCAAAGGTGCTTTGATCCGCTCGGCGTTCGACAGGTTGATGACGCCTTCAAGGGCCGCTGGAACGAGAATGTCACATTCCGCCTCCAGAACCTCGCCGCCTTCGGCTGAATGCGTCGCGTCTGGATAATCACTTACACCCCCGTGCTTCACAATCCACTGGCGCACCGATTCAACATCAATCCCGTCAGGGTTACAAAGCGCGCCATCCCATTCGATGATGCCGACGATGCGAGCACCATCCTCTTCGCTCAGAAACTTTGCCGCATGGTATCCCACGTTGCCCAACCCCTGCACGACAACGCGCTTGCCGTCCAGCTTGCCGGTCAGGCCTGCCTTTTGCATATCCTCAGGATGCCGGAAGAATTCGCGCAACGCGTATTGGATGCCCCGTCCGGTTGCCTCAACACGACCGGCGATACCACCTGCATTCAGCGGCTTGCCCGTCACACAAGCGCGCGAGTTGATGTCGGTTGTGTTCATCCGAGCGTATTGGTCCGAAATCCACGCCATCTCACGCTCGCCCGTACCCATATCAGGCGCAGGCACGTTCTGAGACGGGTTGATCAAGTCGCGCTTGGCCAGTTCATAGGCAAAGCGACGTGTGATCTGCTCTAGCTCGTGCTCTTCATATTGCCGGGGATCAATGCACAAACCACCTTTTGAGCCACCAAAGGGAGTTTCCACCAGCGCACATTTATAGGTCATCAGTGCCGCTAGGGCTTCAACTTCGTCCTGGTTTACAGCCAGAGCGTATCGAATACCGCCCTTGACCGGCTCCATATGTTCGGAGTGAACCGACCGATAGCCGGTGAAAGTATGAATATCACCCCGCAGTCGCACACCGAATCTCACAGTATAGGTCGCGTTACAGACGCGAATTTTTTCCTCCAGCCCCGGGGGTAAATCCATCAGGGACGCCGCCCTGTTGAACATAAGGTCTACACTTTCGCGAAAACTGGGTTCTTTTATAGCCGTCATTTATTCCTCCATGCCGGCGAACGAATTGCCCTCTGCCGTTTTGTCGCACCCATTGGGTAAACGATCAATAATTAAGCAGAAATAAAACTCGAAAAACATATCAAAAGTTCTGTAATGAACGCTGAGTCGCTGAATTTGGCTTGCCATCTCGATATTGTCGCCCATTCGAAAACAGAGGCGCCCGCTGTCCGTAAATTATCCCTCCTTTGCATGCAAACTAGGCAAATCAGAAGCTTTTTCGCCCAAATCCCGCCACGATTCGGCTTTATTAATGATGAGTTAATATTCCTTTAGCAGTTTGGGTGTCTGCTCAGCGAGGTCCTCAATATGAAGAAGCGCATTTTTCAAAGCGGCTTAAAGAAATCTGAGAAAATGGCGCCTGCCACACGCCATTTCGCCAAAGATGAAGATGGTGCGGTTTTCACACTGTTCGTGATTATCGGCCTTTTCATGATGTTTGCGACAACCGGTATGGGCGTCGACATTATGAAATTTGAGCGTGAACGCGCCTCGATGCAAGCAACCTTGGATCGCGCAGTTCTTGCCGCCGCTAACTTGGATCAAGTCGAAATTCCCGCCAAAGTGGTGGCAGAGGAATATATTCAAAAATCCGGGTTGAGCGACATCAACTACGAAATTCAGGTCTTTGAAGGTATCGGCTCTCGGAGAGTGGTCGCGACATCCGACAAAATCGTCACAACCAATTTCATGAAATGGGTCGGCATTGATACCCTGACGGCTGCGGTCACCAGCACCGCAGAGGAATCTGTTGGTTCTGTCGAAATTTCTCTGGTTCTGGATATGTCCGGTTCGATGGGCAGGGCCTCGGCCACGCCGGGCAAAACCAAAATGGAAGTTCTGCAGGAAGCGGCAAAAAACTTCGTGACCACGATGTACGAAAAGGAAAACCCCGATAAGATTTCTATTTCGATCATCCCTTATGCCACCCAGGTCAACGCAGGTGCAGATATTCTGGATAAGTTTACCAACGTGACAGCGGAACACGCCTATTCCCACTGCCTGAACTTCCGCGGTTCAGATTTCCAGACAGCAGTATTGGATCCAGACGCTTCATTTCAGCGCACGGCCCACTTTGATCGGTACCGAACCAACGGCACGCAGTGGGAGGCACCCAGATTTCTAACCTGCGCGACGCGTGCAGGTAGTGAAATCACGGCTCATACAAACGATATTGACAAGTTGCATGAGCAGATCGACGACTTGACCGCGCAAGGCAATACCTCAATCGACATTGGCGTGAAATGGGGCATGGCATTGCTGGACCCTGAATTTAGAGGGATCATAGGTCAGTTGTCGCGGGAGGGGGTTAGCCCGGGTGCGATCGAAACGATTGTCCCCCAAACTTTCGGTGACCGCCCGAAAAACTATGAAGACGATGTTGAAAAGATCCTGATCGTCTTTACCGACGGTGAAAACACATCGCAATATCGGCTGGATGATGATTTGCGCGATGGAAATTCTGATGTGTGGTTCAACACAGAATACACGGTGGATGGTGAACAAGTAGGTGAATATAGCGTCAGAGTTTCGGATCCAGATGAATCGCCTTGGTTTTATTGGACCCGGCAAGATACATTTCGGAACCACCCCTACGGCTATCAGGAGCCCGGCGAGGCCAATCGTCTGACTTACCCCGAGTTGTTTAACCGTACCTCGCTGCGCTGGAACGCCGAGAACAACTATGACTGGCAAAATAACAACATCAACAACTGGTACTGGAACGCTTACAACTCTGTTGGTTCGTCCACAAAGAACACTCGCACCTCTAATATCTGCGCAGAAGCAAAGAAAAAGGGCGTGGTCGTATACGGTATTGCCTTCGAAGCACCTGCAGTCGGCGTAACCACCATTGAGGATTGCGCCAGCAGCGCTGGCAAAGTTTATGCAGTCAACAGCGATGGATCTTTGGGCAGCACCAACTTGTCGCTAGACCAGGTGTTTGAATCCATCGCTGCATCGATCAAACAACTGAAGCTGACACAATGACCTGTAGTTTTCTGAAAAAGTTCATTCGGTTCAGACGATCCGAGAAAGGGGGGCTGGCGGTTGAGTTTGTTGTCCTGTTCCCCCTGTACCTCGTCGTCATATTGTGCGCGGTAGAATACGCATTGATTTCTGTAAAGCAGGTTATGCTGGAACGTGCTGTCGATATTGTTGTCCGTGATATTCGCCTTGGAACCGGATCTGGGCCAACGCACGATCAGATCAAGGATGCAATTTGCGACAGGTCACTCGTGATCGAGGATTGCACAAGCAACTTGCAACTCGAAATGATCCGTCAGAGTGCGTTTACCGGTGTGACTCTTCCTGAGGAGCCCGACTGTACGGATCGCGCGGAGCCGGCAAAACCAGTTCGGGAATTCTCAAACGGTCCAGCAAATGAACTGATGATCCTGCGCGCCTGCGCGCAAATTGACCCTGTTTTTCCGGGTTCGGATATGGCGGTCGCCTTGGTGGGTGACGATGGCGTGATCTCTCTGTCTGCAACCACCGCTTTTGTTCAGGAGCCTTGATCCAATGCGTTTTTTATCTGGAGTCCGACAGTTTCTGAAGAAGTCAGCGCGGCGTGAGAACGGCAATCTCACTCTGGAATCCCTGCTGATGTTTCCGATCTTTGTAATGACGGTTTCGCTGGCCTACACGTTCTTTGACGGTTTTCGCCAAAGTACTCTGAACATCAAAGCGGCATACACGGTAAGCGATCTGATCTCTCGCGAGAAAGGCTTGATTAACGACACTTACATCACCTCTATGCGTACACTGATGCAACGGATGGTAGACAGTCCCGCAGAGATGAGACTGCGTGTGTCGCACATCACGTATGACGCTGAGAATGACGAGTATTTCGTCGATTGGACCACAACGTGCGGATTTCCAGGAATTTGGAATGACAGCAATATCGAATTACTACGCGACAGACTTCCGCCCATGGCAGACGCTGAACCCATGATCATAGTCGAATCTTCAAATGACTATGAATGGACAGTCAAGCCAGCCTGGCTCAATACCGACTACCAGTTCGAGAACTATGTCTTCACGCGGCCACGATTTGATCCCGTCAGAGGGGATGTTTCTCTTCAGGGCTGCCAGACGTAACGAGCGCCTGCAGCATTTCGCACATAAATTTGGTTTCGGCGGCAGTTGTTACGCCGCCGACACCTATTCTGCGCCCCAAACGCCACCATAAGCCAGGCGCCCAGCTGTTTTCGGTACTTTCCCTTGTCTTTAGAAGAAACCCGTTTGACGGTTTGAACGCAAAGACGCCTCGGTCGATGCCTTCGATATCCTCGACCCTGGCAATCAATTGACCTGCCCCGGTTCTAAGTTCGGTTTGCGTCAATTCGATCGAATCATCGGTCGCAAACCACATTCGGTAGGCCAACCAGAAAGACGCGCCGCCAACCGCAAGCAGAAAAACCAGCCATACCGGTTCTGTTGGATGCGACAACGCGACATACAGAACAAGTACTCCGACACAGCCCAACATTCCGGTGCCCAACCAACGTCTGGCGATTGAAGGTTTAATGGTGGCCAAAACGTCTTGTTGCATGTGACTCCCCGATATTTTCCTCAGGGTTTAACGGTTTTGTACAGGGAAGGACAGAGGGGTAGATTTCCGCACATCATCCGTTCTGTTCTGCGGATTGACCCACCCCGCGCCATTCATACATGGATGCCAAAGCTATTGGAGGCCACAATGTCCCTACGTCCAGTTTTGGAAACCCGCAGCTCTACCCCCACGCTTGAGGGCGCAGGCGTTAAGCTGCATCGCGCGTTCGGGTTTCAAGACCCGTCGGAATTGGACCCTTTCCTGCTGTTCGACGACTTTCGCAATGAGCACCCGCAGGATTATCAGGCGGGTTTTCCATGGCATCCCCATCGTGGCATCGAAACAATCACCTATGTTCTGGCCGGCACAGTCGATCACTCGGATTCGCTTGGCAACAGCGGGACGCTAGGTGCCGGAGATGTGCAGTGGATGACAGCCGGGTCCGGGATCCTGCATCAGGAGATGCCCGAGGGCAATCCTGCAGGCCAGATGCACGGGTTCCAGCTTTGGGGCAACCTGCCCTCGGCTCAGAAGATGACCGCGCCGCGTTATCAGGACGTACAAAGCAAGGATATCCCGGAAGTCATCGACGATGACGGCACAACAGTCCGTGTGATTGTAGGAGAGTTCTGGGGCAAGACCGGACCGGTCGACGGGATCGCAGCCGACCCGCAATATCTGGACATTCAAATCCCCCCGGGCGTCAAGAAAACCTTGCGGATCGACACCTATCGCCGTGCATTCGCATATGTGTTCGAAGGTCAGGCCGCCTTTGCCGATGCATCACAACCGACGGGCATCCTGCTGGAAAAGGAAGTTGCCGGTCAAGAGGTGAACATCCGCGACATGTCCGGTAATCGAACGCTGGTTCGTTTTGGCACCGGGGATGAAATTACGGTACAGGCTGGCCCTGAAGGCGTGCGGTTTCTTTTGATCTCAGGTGCACCGATTGCCGAACCCGTGGCCTGGCACGGGCCAATTGTCATGAATACGCGGTCTGAGTTGGAACAGGCTTTTCGAGAGCTGCGCAATGGTACTTTCATCCAACCCGCGCATTAGGCCGAGACCGACCGGCGGACAATGTCCCAATAGACCTGCTCGACCTCATCCAGCGACAGACGCCCACCCGCGCGATACCAGGTCATCACCCCGTTCAGCATGGCAATGACGGCGAGAGTAGCAATTTTGGTGTCCGCGATATCGAACACCCCACCCTCTTGCCCCCTACTCAGGATGGCCTCAAGCGTGTCTTCATACTTGCGGCGCAAGGCTTCAATCTCCGAGAAATTTTCGGGCGTCAGGTTACGCAACTCCATATAGGCAATGAACACTTCATCCGGTCGCTCCAGGTGAAAGCGGATGTGAAACCCCACGAATTGACGCAATGCTTGGGACGCATCAGCTGACTGCTCAAGCTCGTCATAGGCCGACAGTAAGTCTTGCATGTGTTCGTGCATCAGACGGTAGAGCAGGCTTTGTTTGTCGGGCGTGTAGTTGTAAAGCGCTCCGGCTTGCACCCCGACCTCGAACGCGATCTGGCGCATCGAGACAGCCGCGTAGCCGTGACGGGCAAACAACGCCAACGCCGCCTTGCGAATGCGTGGGCCGGTGATATCGGAATGTGAACCTTGCGTGCGTGCCATTCCCTCACCGTATCTGAACGTTTGTTCAGATAGAACCCCGCTTGAACCAAGCCCCCAAAAGGTGCATCAGGGGTGCAGTTGTCCTTGAAAGGGTTCTGCATGAAGCCCCTGACCTTGCTGATCCTGATGCTTGCCTGCGCCGGTTGCGCCGATTTCCCAGAACTGGAAGGAAGCGAGCCGCCAGAGCTTAAATCAGCTCGTTATCCCATGCTTATCACGCTGCAGGACAACCTGGGCCCGCCGGTTGATCCGGTGAATGAGGCTGCCGAGGTTGAAGAAGACTTGCTCGCGCGACGCGAGGCGCTTGAGGAAAAGTCAGAAGACCTCCAGAACGCAGAAATTAATTGAGCCTCCGCGATTCAGCCCCACCCGGACCCACGACGCATTGCACCCTAGCGCCGAACCCGCTAAGGCAGCGCTGAACGGTCAACAGGCCCGATACCACGAGATTTCGAGCGGAAAGGAACCCACGAGATGACACAGGCGCTGCGGCTGGGAATTGCGGGCTTGGGAACAGTTGGCGTGGGTGTCGTAAAGATCATCCGCCGCCACGCGGATCTGTTGCAGGCGCGTACGGGGCGACCTGTCGAGATTGTCGCCGTCTCGGCGCGCGATGCGAACAAAGATCGCGACGTGAACCTGTCGGACTATGTCTGGGAAACGGACCCCGTGGCGCTGGCAAAACGCGACGATATCGACGTGTTCGTCGAATTGATCGGCGGTGAAAACGGTCCGGCCAAAGCCTCGGTCGAGGCGGCGCTGGCCACAGGCAAAGACGTAGTGACCGCCAACAAAGCGCTGCTGGCGATCCATGGTCAGGAACTAGCCGAAATGGCCGAGGCTGCCGGTCGCGTGATCCGGTTCGAAGCTGCCGTTGCCGGCGGTATCCCGGTGATCAAATCGCTGACCGAAGGTCTGGCCGGGAATGAGATCACCCGCGTCATGGGCGTGATGAACGGCACCTGCAACTATATCCTGACCCGCATGCAATCGCAGGAACTGGGCTATAACGCGCTATTCGAAGAATGCGCGCAGCTTGGTTATCTTGAGGCCGATCCGAACCTCGACGTAGGCGGCATCGACGCGGCGCATAAGCTGGCCCTGCTGTCCTCGATCGCTTTTGGCACCAAGCCGAATTTCAATGGCATCCAAATCGAAGGCATTCAGCACATCAGCCTAGACGACATTCATCAGGCGGCTGATATGGGCTATCGCATCAAACTGCTGGGCGTAGCACAACGTTCAGCTCGCGGTTTGGAACAACGTATGCAGCCCTGCCTGGTGCCCAGCAGCTCGCCCCTGGGGCAGTTGGAAGGGGGCACCAACATGGTGGTGATTGAAGGTGACGCGGTGGAACAAGTCGTTCTGCGCGGCCCCGGGGCCGGCGAAGGCCCCACGGCCAGCGCCGTGATGGGCGACGTTTGTGATCTGGCGCGTGGGCTGCAAATCCCGACCTTTGGCCGCCCGGCGGCATCTCTACAAGATGCTAAACCTGCCGTGACCGGTCTGCCCGCCCCTTATTATCTGCGCCTTGCCCTGTTCGACAAACCCGGTGCGCTGGCCAAAGTGGCGGCCATTCTGGGCGATGCAGGTGTTTCGATCGACCGAATGCGCCAATACGGGCACACCGAAAGCACCGCTCCGGTTCTGATCGTCACCCACAAAACCACGCGCGCCACGCTGGACGTTGCCCTGAACGGGCTGCGGGAAACAGATGTGGTCGCGGAAGAGCCTGTTGCACTGCGCATAGAAGAGGTTTGACCCTTGCGGCCTACCTAAGACGCAGGCTATGCCGAAGAAAACGCCGATACTGACCTGAGGATAGTGAAAATGAGTGCTGCCAAGATTGATTTCAACGACCGCCTGTTGTCTCTGGGCCTTGCGCGGGTCGCAGAACAGGCCGCACTGGCCTCGGCTTCACTGGTCGGCCGCGGCGATGAGAAGGCCGCCGATCAGGCGGCGGTAAACGCCATGCGTGAACAGCTGAACCTGCTGGATATTGCAGGCGTCGTTGTGATCGGTGAAGGCGAGCGCGACGAAGCGCCCATGCTGTTTATCGGTGAAGAGGTCGGCACCGGAAACGGCCCCGGCGTGGATATCGCGCTGGACCCGCTGGAAGGCACCACTCTGACCGCCAAAGACATGCCGAACGCGCTGACCGTGATCGCCATGGGTCCGCGCGGATCAATGCTGCATGCGCCCGACGTCTATATGGATAAGCTGGCTATTGGTCCGGGATATCCCGAAGGTGTGGTTAATCTGGACATGTCGCCCCGCGAGCGTGTTGAAGCCTTGGCCAAGGCCAAGGATTGCAAGCCCGCAGATATCACCGTGTGCATTCTGGAACGTCCCCGTCACGAAGCGATGATCGCTGAGGTCCGTGAAACCGGTGCCTCGATCCGGCTGATCACCGATGGTGACGTGGCCGGTGTCATGCACTGCGCCGAAAGCGAAACAACCGGTATCGACATGTATATGGGTTCGGGTGGCGCGCCTGAGGGTGTTCTGGCCGCTGCTGCACTGAAATGCATGGGTGGGCAGATCTTTGGCCGCCTGCTGTTCCGCAACGATGACGAGCGTGGCCGCGCTGCCAAAGCAGGCATTACCGATCTGGACCGCGTGTATTCCCGCGACGAGATGGTCACCGCCGACGTGATCTTTGCCGCAACCGGCGTGACCGGTGGATCGCTGCTGCCGCGCATTAAGCGCGAGCCAGGTTGGGTTGAGACCACCACCCTGCTGATGCGGTCGAAAACCGGTTCGGTTCGCCGCATGTCTTACCGCACGCCGATGTGGCCACACGACAAGGCGTGATGGCTTGCGCCTTTGCCAGTGGCAGAGTTATCGATAGCTAATAAGAGGCCGGGTCCGAGAGGGTCCGGCCTTGATATATGAAAGGCAGGTCATGGGCTTTTTAGGGGTTGAGCAGTCATTGAGCGGGCGGCGCTGGGTTGGGCCATCGGCCGAAACCGAGCGGGCCACCGAAATGCTGATCCAACAAGCCGGCCTGCCCCGCGCTGTGTGTCAAGTTCTGGCGCGACGCGGCGTCCCCGCAATGGAGGCCTCTGGGTTTCTAGAACCCAAGCTGAAAGAACTGCTGCCCGATCCGCGCGACATGAAGGATATGGAGAAGGCCGCGATGCGGTTCCTGTCAGCGGTCAGGAACAAGCAGCAGATCGCCGTGTTCGCAGATTATGACGTGGATGGCGGCAGTTCCGCAGCGTTGTTGCTGGTGTGGCTGCGGCAGATGGGCCTGCAGACAACCCTGTACGTGCCCGACAGGATTGATGAGGGCTATGGCCCCAACGCACCTGCCATGCAGGAACTGGCCGCCACGCATGACCTGATCATCTGCGTCGATTGCGGCACGCTCAGCCACGAGCCAATTGCAGCCGCCAAGGGTGCGGATGTGATCGTGTTGGATCACCATTTGGGCGGCGAAACCCTGCCCGACTGTGTCGCCGTGGTGAACCCGAACCGGCAGGATGAAAGCGGCGATTTGGGCTATCTCTGTGCCGCCGGCGTCGTTTTCCTGATGTTGGTCGAAGCCGGACGTCAACTGCGTGAGGCGGGCGCGAAAGGCCCTGACCTGATCAGCCTGTTGGACCTTGTAGCGCTGGCGACCGTGGCGGATGTCGCCCCCTTGATCGGCGCGAACCGGGCGCTTGTGCGTCAGGGGCTAAAGGTTATGGCCCAACGGCAGAGGCCGGGCCTGGTGGCCCTGTCTGACGTGGCGCGCATGGACTCTGCGCCGAACAGTTATCACCTGGGGTTCCTGTTGGGACCACGCGTGAACGCAGGTGGGCGCATCGGTCAGGCGGACTTGGGCGCGCGGTTGCTCAGCACCGATTCGATGCATGAGGCGCAGGCGCTATCGCAAAGGCTGGATGAATTGAACACCGAGCGCCGCGACATTGAAAATGCCGTGCGTGCCGCAGCATTGGAACAGGCCGAGGAACGCGGTCTGGACGCGCCGCTTGTCTGGGCTGCTGGCGAGGGCTGGCACCCTGGCGTGGTCGGCATCGTAGCCTCACGCCTGAAAGAAAACGCCAACCGCCCCGCGATTGTCATCGGCTTTGACGGGGATGAGGGCAAAGGCTCGGGCCGCTCGATCTCGGGCGTTGATCTGGGCGCGTCGATTCAACGGCTTGCAGCCGAAGGGTTGCTGGTCAAGGGCGGTGGTCACAAGATGGCGGCGGGTCTAACCTTGATGCGAGACCAGCTGAAACCAGCCATGGCGCGTCTCAGTGAACTGCTGGCCAAACAAGGCGCGGGCGAAGGTGGTCCGGCTGATCTGAAGCTGGACGGCACCTTGATGCCTGGTGCAGCCACCATTGATCTGATCGAACAGATCGAAAAGGCCGGGCCGTTCGGGGCCAGCGCCCCTGCCCCGCGATATGCCCTGCCCGACCTGCAGGTGCGCTTTGCCAAGCGCGTCGGAGAATCCCATCTGAAACTGTCTTTGTCCGACGGAGTTGGCGGTGGCCTTGATGCCATTGCCTTTGGGGCCTTTGACGGTCCGATGGGCGACAGGCTGTCAAATCACGGTGGCGCACGCTTTCATTTTGCAGGGCGGTTGGAAGTGAACACATGGGGCGGACGCCAAAGCGTACAACTCAGGCTCGAAGACGCAGCAGAGGCAAATTAGGCCTGATTTCGAGCCCGGTAAAAAAGTTTCACAGCCTTGCGTTTTTCGGCTTGCGGGGGTGCAAGGTAAACCGTAAAAGGCCCTCCACAAGCCAGCGTGGCCCGTTCGTCTATCGGTTAGGACGCCAGGTTTTCAACCTGGAAAGAGGGGTTCGATTCCCCTACGGGCTACCATTTCCTTTCTTTCGCACCGCTTGTCTTGTCGCAGATTTTGAAATCTGCCTTCAGGTAGATTGCGTTTCCAGCATGATCTCTGCTGCAGAGAGGCAATTTTTTAACCCGAAAACGAACTGCGCAAATCTTTGCACGGCCATATCGTTCCCGGTTGACCACAATCACCTTTGGTTGAGATTCATGGCCACCATTAATCGCCCCAACCATGATGGTGCCACTGAAAATACTCCGGCGGCCATAAAACTCATCTGAACTCCGGACACCAAAAATTCCTTTGCGCCAACGAAAGTTGACGCAACCCCGCCATGACAGAAGATTGGTTTTATGGTATTTTAACAACGACTTAAAAAGAGCACCTGAGAAGGCCTAAGAGGATGAGACCCGCCTTTGAAACAGGCAAAAAATCTATTTACTAAAATTTTAGTTTGACACGCGCGCAGAAAATCGCTGATGCTACCCGTCATCCGGTTAACGCCGGACAACCATAATTTTTTGGGAGGAAAGAGATGCGGAGACATCTACTTTCCGCAGTGGCGGCGGCTGCCGTCATTGCGGGGCACGGTCCCGTTTGGGCCGACGAAGCCGCAGCACAACGTTGGATCGACGACGAATTCCAGCCATCGACCTTGTCGAAAGACGAACAGATGTCGGAAATGCAGTGGTTCATCGAAGCTGCACAGCCTTATGCTGGCATGGAAATCAACGTCCTGTCCGAAGGCATCCCGACCCACTCTTACGAATCCGAGGTCCTGACCAAGGCGTTCGAGGAAATCACCGGCATCAAGGTTAACCACCAGATCCTCGGCGAAGGCGAAGTGGTTCAGGCGGTTCAGACACAGTTGCAGACCGGTCGGAACCTGTATGACGGCTATGTCAACGACAGCGACCTGATCGGCACCCACTCGCGCCTGCAACTGGCCTATCCGCTGACGGACATGATGGCTGGTGACTGGGCGGCGGCGACATCGCCGACGCTGGATCTAGATGACTTCATGGGCATTCAGTTCACCACCGGTCCAGATGGCAAGCTGTACCAACTGCCTGACCAGCAGTTCGCGAACCTCTATTGGTTCCGCAAGGACTGGTTCGATGACGAAGCCAACAAAGCCGCGTTCAAAGAGAAATACGGCTATGATCTGGGCGTTCCGGTCAACTGGTCCGCATACGAAGATATCGCGGATTTCTTCACCAATGATGTGAAAGAGGTCGACGGTGTGGCGATTTATGGCCACATGGATTACGGCAAGCGCGCGCCCGATCTCGGCTGGCGCATGACCGACGCCTGGTTGTCGATGGCTGGTGCTGGCGACAAGGGTGAGCCGAACGGTATTCCCGTCGACGAATGGGGCATCCGCATGGAAGCGGGTACCTGCAACCCTGTCGGTGCGTCCGTATCGCGCGGCGGTGCTGCAAACGGTCCGGCTGCGGTCTATGCGATCCGTAAGTGGGACGAATGGCTGCGGAACTATGCGCCTCCGGGTGCGGCATCTTACGACTTCTACCAGTCGCTGCCGGCGCTCAGCCAGGGCAACGTGGCTCAGCAGATCTTCTGGTACACTGCCTTTACGGCCGACATGGTCAAGCCGAAGTCCGAAGGCAATAACACCGTGGACGACGAAGGCACGCCGCTGTGGCGGATGGCACCCAGCCCGCATGGTCCCTATTGGGAAGATGGCCAGAAAGTTGGCTATCAGGACGTGGGGTCATGGACTTTCCTGAAATCGACCCCAGCGGATCGTGCTCAGGCGGCCTGGCTTTATGCTCAGTTCGTGACCTCCAAGACTGTCGACGTGAAGAAGTCCCACGTGGGTCTGACCTTCATCCGCGACAGCTCGGTCAACCACGAGTCGTTCACCGAACGCGCACCCAAGCTGGGTGGTCTGGTCGAGTTCTACCGCTCGCCCGACCGTGTGGCATGGTCGCCGACCGGCATCAACGTTCCGGACTATCCCAAGCTGGCCCAGATCTGGTGGCAGCAGATCGGTGACGTGAACTCGGGTGCGTTTACTCCGCAAGAGGCGATGGACCGTCTGGCCGAAGAGATGGACATCACCATGGCCCGCATGCAGGCCGCGGATGAAAGCGCCGGTGTCTACGGTGGCTGTGGTCCTCGCCTAAACGAACCGCAGGACGCGTCCTTCTGGTTGGAAAAAGAGGGTTCGCCAAAGGCCAAGCTTGAGAACGAAAAGCCGCAAGGCCAGACCGTCAACTATGACGAACTGGTTCAGCGCTGGCAGTCTCAGTGAACCTTTGAAACCTGGGGGTGCCGGTTCAGGCATCCCCACCCCAAAGACCAGTGCGATGCACTGAAGGACCGGAATTCACGGACATGATCGAACTTCAAGATGCCACCAAACGTGTTGGCAACGTCATCCATATCAAACCCACCAACCTGACGCTGCAAACGGGCCATTTCAACGTGCTGCTGGGCGCGACGGGCTCGGGCAAGACCTCTCTGATCAAGATGATGGCCGGGCTGGACCCGATCGCCTCGGGCAAAGTTCTGATGGATGGACAGGATGTGACACGGCTGAACACGCAAAAGCGTCAAATCAGCCTAGTACACCAATTTTTCGTCAACTACCCACATATGAGTGTTTTCGACAACATCGCTTCGCCCCTGCGCGTGGCTGGTATGGCGAAATCCGAGATTGAAGGCCGTGTGGAAGAGGCCGCCGACCTGCTGCAGCTTCGTCCGATGCTGCACCGTCGCCCGCACGAGCTGTCGGGCGGACAGCAACAACGTACCGCGCTGGCCCGCGCCATCGCGAAGGAAAGCCGCGCCGTGTTTCTGGATGAACCGCTGGCGAACCTCGATTACAAGCTGCGCGAAGAACTGCGCGAGCAACTGCCAGATCTGTTCGCCGGACGCGGCGCAGTTGTGGTTTATGCGACGTCGGAACCGGAAGAGGCGCTGCTGCTGGGCGGCTATACTGCACTGATGGAAGACGGCCGCATCACACAGTTCGGCCCTACAGCCGACATTTACCGCAATCCGGAAAATATCGCCGCCGCGCGCGTATTCTCGGACCCGCCGATCAATGTGGGTCGGGTCAAAGTGATAGGCGCTATGGCACAATTAGAGGGTGGCGGTCGCTGGAACGTCTCGGGCATGGCCGATGGTGATTATGCCGTCGCCGTTCGCCCGCATCGCGTGACACCGTTCCGCACCTCGGATGCGGATGTGGAACTAACGGGCCGTGTGATCGTAACCGAACTGTCGGGTTCGGATTCCAGCGCACATTTTCAGCATGGTGAGGACGCCTGGGTCTCTCTGGCCGCTGGTGTGCATCCCTATCAGGTGGGTGAAGACCACAGTTTCTACATGAACCCGGCCCATTGCCGGTATTTCGGCCAAGACGGCAAAAGGGTGGCCTGACATGGCACAAATCAAACTTTCAAACCTGCGACACAGCTATATGCCCGCACCGAAAGGCCCGGACGACTACGCACTGAAGGAAATCGACGTGACCTGGCGCGATGGCGGTGCCTATGCGTTGCTGGGCCCTTCCGGGTGTGGCAAGTCCACGCTGCTAAACATCATCTCGGGGCTTTTGACCCCGTCTGAGGGGCAGATCCTGTTCGACGGTCAAGATGTCACTACCCTGCCCCCCGATCAGCGCAACATCGCACAGGTGTTCCAGTTTCCGGTGATCTACGACACGATGACTGTTGGCGAAAATCTTGCATTCCCACTAAAGAACCGGGGCGTTGATCCCGCGACGATCAAGCGGCGCGTCGATGAGATCGCCGAGATGCTGGACGTTGCGGATATGCTGGGCACACGTGCCTCTGGTCTAAGCCCGGACAACAAACAGAAAATCTCGATGGGCCGTGGTCTGGTTCGTGACGATGTGAACGCGGTGATGTTTGACGAACCGCTGACCGTGATCGACCCGCATCTAAAATGGAAACTGCGATCCAAGCTGAAAGAACTGCATCAGCGCGTGCAGGCCACGATGATCTATGTGACCCACGACCAGACCGAGGCGCTGACTTTCGCCGACGAAGTCGTCGTGATGCAAGACGGCGAAGTGGTGCAGATCGGCACGCCGGTTGAGCTGTTCGAGCGCCCCCAGCATACATTTGTCGGTCATTTCATCGGCTCGCCCGGTATGAATGTGCTGCCCTGCGAGGCCAAGGGCGACCGCGCTTTATTCGAAGGTCACGAGGTGATGCTGGAAGGCCCAACCCATGGTGACGGAGGTCGAACCGATCTGGGCATCCGACCTGAGTATGTCGGCTTTGGCGATACGGGCATCCCGGCACATGTCACTAAAGTCTCGGACATAGGCCGTCATTTCGTGGTCAGCGCGATGGTTGGCAACACGGCCCTCAAGGCCGTGACCGAACACAGCGTGCCCGAACCCGGCTCAGAGGTCTTCCTGCAATTTAAACCCGAACAATCCCGCGTCTATCGTGACGGCTGGATCGCAACGCAGGAGCGGGCGCAATGAGAACGGAAAACCAAAAAGCCTGGTTCTTTGTCCTGCCAGTCCTGGCACTTGTGGCGTTTAACGCGCTGGTGCCGATGATGACGGTGGTCAATTACTCGGTGCAGGAGACCTTCGGAAACAACCAGTTCTTCTGGGAAGGACTGGGTTGGTTCGAACAAATCCTGCGCTCGGACCGGTTCCAAGCAGCCCTCGGTCGGCAGTTCCTCTTTACCTTCCTGATCCTGCTGATCGAGGTGCCGCTGGGCATTATCGTAGCCCTTTCGATGCCGCGCAAAGGCTTTTGGGTGCCGGTTTGTCTGGTGCTGATGGCCCTGCCCATGCTGATCCCTTGGAACGTGGTCGGCTCGATGTGGAACATCTTCACCCTGCCCAAGATCGGGTTGCTGGGATACTTCCTGAATGATGTTCTGGGCATCAATTATGACATGACCCAACAGCCGATTTCGGCCTGGATTACGGTCATCGTCATGGATGTCTGGCACTGGACGTCACTGGTCGTGCTGCTGTGCTATGCGGGCCTCGTATCGATCCCGGATGCATATTATCAGGCCGCCAAGATCGACGGTGCCAGCCCGTGGTCCGTGTTCCGCTATATCCAGCTGCCCAAGATGAAGACGGTTCTGACCATCGCCGTTCTCCTGCGCTTCATGGACAGCTTCAACATCTATACCGAGCCCTTCGTGCTGACCGGCGGTGGCCCCGGCAACTCAACCACCCTTCTGTCGATCGACCTTGTGAAGATCGCGCTGGGACAATTCGACCTTGGCCCTGCAGCCGCCATGAGCCTGATCTATTTCGCTATAACGTTGCTGGTTAGCTGGGTCTTCTACACTTTGATGACAAAGGATGACGCGCAATGAAGAAGCGGTCCCTTATCCCGATCCTCTATATCGCGTTCCTGATGCTGCCGATCTATTGGCTAGTGGCGATGTCCTTCAAGACCACGAACGAGATTCTGTCAGGCTTTTCGCTGTTTCCCCAGACCTTTACACTGGAGAATTACATCACGATCTTCACCGATCCAACATGGTATTGGGGCTACATCAACTCGATCATCTATGTGACGATCAATACGGTGCTGTCAGTCTGTGTTGCTCTGCCTGCGGCCTATGCGTTCTCGCGCTATCGGTTCCTGGGTGATAAGCAGCTGTTCTTCTGGCTGCTGACCAACCGGATGGCACCGGCTGCGGTGTTTGCGCTGCCATTCTTCCAGCTCTATTCGTCGATCCACCTGTTCGACACTTATCTGGCCGTGGCTCTGGCGCATACGCTGTTCAACGTGCCGCTGGCGGTGTGGATTCTGGAAGGATTCATGCGTGGCATCCCGAAAGAGCTGGATGAGACAGCCTATGTCGACGGTTATTCCTTCCCGCGTTTCTTCGTGACGATCTTCCTGCCCAATATCAAAGCGGGCGTCGGCGTCGCAGCCTTCTTCTGCTTCATGTTTTCATGGGTGGAAATGCTGCTGGCCAAAACCCTGACCGCAGTCGAGGCCAAACCCATCGCAGCCGTGATGACCCGTACAGCCTCCAGCGCGGGGTATGAGTTGGGTCTGCTGGCCGCTGCCGGTACGCTAACTATCATCCCCGGTGCAATCGTCATCTGGTTTGTCCGCAACTACATCGCGCGCGGTTTCGCGATGGGACGTGTGTGAGGTTCAATATGCGTAAACTTCTTCTCACCCTTCCCTTCCTGCCCACAACGGCGTTTGCCCAAGCAAAGGCTGGATGGGGCAATGTCGGCCAGCAAGAGGAAAAAGGGTTCTCGTGGACCGACCCATTGTGGCCCGATTTCTGGATGGCCTGGACCCCGGCCACATTGGCCGTATTCGTGGGCATCTTTTCGGCTATTGCCCTGATCGGCGTGCTCGAAGGGTTCAAGTTTCGCGACGGGATCGAACGGCGCGGCGTGCTGGGCCTGACGACCACGCTGGGGGACAGGCTGTTCATCACCCTGCTGGGCTCGGCTTATATCTTCCTCGCATGGCTGGGACTGGTCGGCCAACCGGTCTGGACGCCACTTTTCCTGTCCATCGGCTGGGGCATCTTCGTCTTCTGGAAAGTTTAAGCTTTGCGAAACAGCGAAAGGATGCTTGTCTGGCAGGCATACTAAAAAATGCGACACGAAAGACCGATGCGAAAGAAAAAAACAACAAACCTACTGACCGAAGTGGAACTTGAGTTCATGAATGAACTCTGGGCGCTGGGTCGGGGCTCGGTCCGTGACGTGCTTGATCGCCTGCCAGCCGAACGCAATCTGGCCTATACGTCCGGCGCCACCATCCTGCGCATTCTCGATGAAAAAGGGTTTGTCGAAAGCCGCAAGGATGGAAAGACGCTGATCTATACGCCGCTGCTGGAAAAGGACAGGTATCAGGCGCGTTCCCTGCAAAACCTGTCGCGGACCCTGTTCGACGACACGCCCGCCACACTGGTCGCGCGTCTGGTTGACGACGCAGGGCTCAGCGAAGCCGATCTGGAGGAAATTCGAGCACTGGTAGAAAGGAGACTGCAAAATGACAGCGGTTAAACCGGTTCTCGACGCGTATCTGGAATTGAATCTGATCCTAGGGCTGGCCGCGCTTGTGTGGCTGGTTGCACGGGGCATTCTGACCAGAACATCCCTCAGCCACGGATTTGTGACACAGCTGCGCGCGCTCAAGGTGCTTTGCCTGTGTGTCGTCCTCAGCCCTCTGTTGGCGTTGGGCGTGTCCGTGCTGGCGTCTCACACCCCGGCCAAGGGTACAGTTGCCATCGGTGATATTGCTGTCGCGGCTTACCTGCGCGGTGACATCGCCATGCCGGCCACCCAATTCGAGGCTTTACTGAACACGCGGCAGCGCTGGGCCGAAATTTTGTTCAGCGGGGATTATCCCATTGTCTTGGCTGTCCTTGTGCTGATGGCATTGGGCACGCTTGCCTATACCCTGCGTGTGATCCGCGATGGTCTGTCGATCCGCGAGACGGTGAACACCAGTTTTCTGTGGCGCCAATCAGCCAACGTGGATATCCGTCTGTCTGACCGCATCACAGTTCCATTTGCCGTGCGCGGGTTGCGCCGACGCCATGTGGTGCTGCCCAGTCACCTGCTGGATTCCCCGCGCGAGATACGATTTGCCCTTGCGCATGAGCTGCAGCACATCCGCGCTGGTGATGTAGAATGGGAGCTTGGTTTCGAATTGCTGCGCCCCCTGCTGTTCTGGAATCCGGCCTATATTGTGCTGAAATACCAGTTCGACCGCTTGCGTGAGCTGGCCTGCGATCAGTCGGTAGTTGCCCGCAAAGGCATCGACACTCAGGATTACACCAGATGCCTTCTGGATTACTGCGCCCGTACCGTTTCGCGCGGCAGCCCTCGGGTGCTGAATGTGGCTCTGGTTACAGGCGGCAAAGCCAAGCGGGTTCTGCGGCAGCGTGTGATCGCACTGGCCGATGCACCATCGGAAAACACATCCACGCCATTCATGTTCCTTGGTTTGACCGTTCTGTTTGCCCTGCTGCTAGGACTTGGTGCCGCTTCAATCCAACAGACCGAGGATTGGAGCCACGATCGGCTGATGCTATCTACCGTCGTCAACCTCGAACGGCTGGAGGCCCGCAATCAGGGGAATTGACTGAATTACCACCCTCGTCGCCCAAATAGCGCCTGCAATCGGTTCTGCCCGGCAAACGGCTCCATCGGTTGCGGCGTGGCCAGTTTTGATACAACTCGGCGGACCATAACCCAACAAACCCCAGCGAAAATCACACCACCCAACGCCTGACCCATCAGCACTCCGGGCGCCCCCGCAATATGGGCGCCGGCCACGGCAAAGGGCCATGTGCCCAAAGTATGCCGCCCCCAGTTCACCCATGTCGAATACACAGGATGCCCCAGATTATTGAAGCTGGCATTCGCTACAAAGATCATGCCGTTGAAGAAAGATGCCAATGCCAGCGGCCCGCAAAACAGGTAAATCAGCGCGCGCGTTTCCCCTTGCGCCTGAAACAGATCGGCAATCGACGCGCGAAGCAAAAACAGCGTGGCGGCCATCAGGCAGACATAAACAGCGGTGAATTTGACCCCGGCCAGAAAACTCTGCTTCACCCGGTCGTACTGCCCTGCCCCGAAATTCTGCCCGACAATTGGCCCAATGGCACCGGACAGAGCAAAGATGACCGAGAACGCCACGGGCAATAACCGCCCAATTACGGCCATGCCTGCCACTGCATCGGTTCCGAATTGCGCGATCTCGCGAATAACAATAGCGTTGCCGATAGGGGTGGCGATATTGGTCAGAACGGCAGGCACCGCAATCGCGCCGACCGGTCGAATATCGGCCCTAAGTTGCTGTAGTGAGGGTCGTCCAAAACCACGGTGCACGCGTACAGCCGGCCCGACCGCCGCGACCAACATGCAAATACGCGCAATGACCGAGGCGATGGCCGCCCCGTCCAATCCCAACCCGACAGCGAATATCAAGATCGGGTCCAGAACGGCATTTGCCACGCCGCCATAGATTGTGGCCAGCATAGAACGCCGCGCGTCCCCATATGCGCGCAAAACCGCCATCCCAGTCATAGCCATCGCCATTACCCACATGGTCGGCAGAATGATCGAAGTGTAACGGGCGGCCAGACGCAACACCTCGTCTTCCGCACCTAGAAGAGACAGCAAGAACGTTAAGTTGAACAGGACGGTCATTGACACAATCAACCCGACCACGGTACCCAGAACCGCCACACTGGTTCCGAACTGGCGCGCTTGTTCATGCCGCCCTGCACCAAGTTCACGGGCGACCAATGCCCCAGCAGCAATCGACAAGCCCACATTGACTGAGTTGGTAAAAAACAAAAGCGTCCCGGCATAACCAACCGCCGCGGCCAGTGCGTCGTTGCCCAACATCGAGATGAAGACCATATCCACGAAATCAACGGCAAATATCGCCATCAGACCAATACTGGTGGTCAGAGACATCCGGGTCACATGCCCCATCAAACTGCCCGTCAGAAAGACCGCCTTGCTTTTGGATTTTGTCGCCATGCTATCCCGGTCCTTTGAAGTGCCTGTTTTTCTGGTTCCGCAAACGGTCGCGTCGAACGCCTGTTCGCAATTGCCTGCTAAGCCTTGGGTTCCATTTAGGCTGCCTGATAGCCGCGCAGCACCTGCAGGGCAAATTCAGACAGTCGCGACCGAACGGCACCCGCACCCAATGCACCAAAGCGACCCTCTAGTGTCAGTTTGACGGCTCCATGGACAACTGCAAATACGGAACCTGCGCACAAGGTCAACGTGGCGTCATCCAAAACGGGGCTTACTTCCACCAGCGGGTCGATCACTTGCACAATCTGCAAGCCATGTTCTCATAGGCAGCAGTCGGGCACAGGTACGCCGGGGGCATCTTGTGGTCAAACAGCGCCGCCCAGAGGTTAGGGTTGTCGCGGCCAATCCGTACCAATTTTGTCCAGTTTTCTGCGGTTTCAGATAGCTTACCTTTAGAAATACTGTTCAGCCGTTTACCTCTCCTGATTTTTGAACAATGTTCAAAAAAAATTGCACTGCAGCATCGCGAACAACCTTCACTAACAAGGATGCCCACCGTCAAACAAATCGGTCCAGTCTAATTGGCAGCGTCTTGGACGGTCAGGCTCATCAATTGTGGCATTACCGGGCGCGTTTGGTGTTGAGCAGGCGTCGTTGTTTCAGGATTATTTCCTTAATGGCACTCAACAAAGCTTATTTCCTTTGTCGCCTGCTGCCATCAGATGCAAAACTTATTGCGGCGAAACAGCTATTTATACCGAGCACCTTCACGCCAAGTGGTGAATTCCCTTGGCTATTCGGACGTTCCCGAATTGCGACCGCTGAATGACCTGGCTACGCTTGGTTAAATCTAAAAGGACGTGGGTTATGAAAATCGTCTCAGGTGGGCAGACCGGCGTGGACATGGCCGCTTTGGAGTTCGCGCGCCAAAACGGTTTGCCCTATGGCGGCTGGGTCCCAAAAGGCCGCATGAACGAGGATGGTCGGATTCCCAGCCAATTCAAAAGTCTGACCGAAACGGCTTCTGAAGACGTAGCAGAACGCACCCGTTGCAATGTCTTATCAAGCGATGCCACGTTGATTTTCGTGGATGGTTCATTCAGCCCCGGCACACAGCAAACCATTGTTTTTGCCAACGAAGCTGAAAGACCGCATCTGGTTATTGACGTCAGGATGGGCATAGCCACCAGCTCGGCGCGCACTAGAGAATGGTTGAAGGCCAACCCAGTGTCAGTCCTGAATATAGCAGGCCCCCGAGCATCCGAAGCCCCGCAAATCGGTGCGCAGGTGCGCGAGATACTGGATCGGAACTTGGACCTCATAAGGGCCTGAAACCAAAGCCCCGGCTTTCTGTTTTCATCCAGAACACAAACGTTGGATCTCCGACGTTTTCTGCTTGCCATCTATGCGCTGGCTAAACCGGCGAAGGCAAAATACTGATCCACCCTTTTGAGAACTTTGACAGTTGTTTTACTGCAAACCGCCTAACAACTCACTTTGGTAACCAAACAGCGCAGGCAGTCCGCCCGTATGCAACATGACAACCTTCTGCCCCTGTTGGATTTCTCCTGTTTCCCCTAGGTGCAACAATCCTGCGAAGGTTTTCGCGGTATAAACAGGATCAAGGAATATTCCTTCGGTCCGGGCCATCTTTTCCAAGGCGTTCTGCGTCTTAGTACTCAATTTGCCGTAGCCCGGAGGTAATGCATTGTCTGTCACGTCAATCCTGTCCTGCAGAGGGGCCGCTTCGATGCCCAGCAAAACTGCCAACTTTTGCAGCACAGTTTCCATGCGCGCTTGCTGTTGCTCGCTGTTCCGGCGCACGCAAACTCCGAAGATCGGCGCCGACACATCGGCCAGCGCAACGCCGGTTAACAAACCGCCATGCGTCGCCCCGCTGCCCGACGGGACCACGACCGCATCGAAATCGCGCATCTGCTGGCACAATTCCAGACCAGCGGCGACATAACCTAGGGCCCCTAGCGGCGGGTGATGCAGCCCCAGATGGATGACGTAAGGCTTGCGTCCCTGCGCCTTTAATTCATCCGCACGCGCATGCAGGGCTGCATCGGCACCGGCCTCATCCTCACCCAGAGGATAGCTCATGTGCTCGGCCCCCAGAATTCTCGCCAACAACACATTCCCAGAGGTGTAATAGTCAGGCCCCATATCCGGAACCCGCTCTTCCAATTGCAGGACCGACTGCATACCCAACCGCGCAGCAGCCGCAGCAGCAGAACGCACATAATTGGATTGAACTGCACCAGTGATCAGGACGGTGTCAGCACCTTGTTGCAGCGCGTCGCCAAAATAGAACTCGAGCTGCCGTGTCTTGTTTCCCCCGAACCCAAGGCCCGTCAGATCATCACGCTTCAGCCAGAGATCAATGCCCAGTTCGTCGGACATCCTGTTCAGACGCTCCAGCGGGGTTGGACCTGACATAAGCTGGGCGCGTGGGAATTGGGCCAGAATATCATTGTGTGTCATCATTTGCCCCTTAGAGATAGGCCATCACATAGGCACGTTGAAAGAGAACACAGCAGGCGATCAACGAAACCAGACGGATTGCCACAGTGATAAGAGGTTGCGGCAGATACGGGCCGATGGCGCGGCCAATCAGGCTGCCGATCAGGGTGACCAAAATGAATGCCCATAGTTGCGATCCAAACGGAATTGCCTGCGCCGAAGACAGGCTGTGCAACATGAACGCAATCCCATAGGCCACCAGAGCAATAGGTTGGACTAGCTTTGCGACTTCTTTGGCTTGGTGACCCTTCGCAATCAGGCCAAACACCATCAGCGGTCCGGGAGTCGCCGCCCAAACGGTTGCAAGCCCGGATAACCCTGATACGGCTGAAAAACCCGCCGTGCCAATAGCGCGGTGAAACGGGATTAGGGTTGTGATCAGCCCGATCAGCAACAAGCAGGCTGTCAGGGTCAAAACGAACACTTCGCTCAGAAACGGGTAGATTGCCAGGCCTGCGAAAACACCAATAAGGCACCCGCCAATGCCAATGAGGATTGTCTTTCGTTTGTTCGCGAGGATGCGTCGGTCGGTGGCAATCAATGACACTATGGTGTTCAACAACAGCAAGACGGGCACGGCCGTCGATGTTCCCAACAGGATCATCATCGGCGGGCCCGCAATGATGCTGAACCCAATACCGACACCGACCTGCAATACAGCACCCAAGCAGATGGCGACCATCAGGATGGATAGTTCGACGGTCACTTCACACCCCCTTGGTCATGATCACCCCTTGCAAGGTTCGGAGTATCCGCAATTGCGGTCCGGGGTCCATGCCTTTCCGAAAAGGTATGAAACGCCCGGCCCGCCGATCTTTACGTCCAGGGCATGATCCCGAAATATGCGCTGCGCGTGGCAACTGTATGCGCCATCTGTGCCAAGGTCGTCAGATCAAAAACAGGCAATTGAAGCTCTTGCTGAATTCGCGCAGCGTACGGCGGCAGATCGGTGCATTCCAGAACGATGGACCGGATGTCAGGTGATTGCCGTTTCAGGTTGCGCACTGCATCCATCAATTCAGCCTCGATCAGATCGGTGTCCATACGGGTTCTTGTGTTGCGCAGGATCACATCGGCGAATTCACTGGTGTGCTCCAACCCTTGTACGGCGACGGGAATACCAGCCGCTCCGACGCCTGCGAAATGCCGGTCCGTCAGTGCCGATGCATCTGCGGTCACCACGCCAACAGGCGCGTTGGCTCCGGTCATGTGAAAGGCCAGAGGCACCTGGATCAGGCTGGACGAAAATACAGGGACAGACACTGCTGCTGCCAGTTCCTTTTGAAACAGGGCGAGAAAACCACAGCTGCCGGTGATGGCCCGCACACCTTCGGCCTCAAGCCGCTGCGCACCTTTAAGGAACGGGTCAAGCAGCTCGGACGTAGGGTTTTTCAACAGGGTCGGCACTGTCACGCCGTCAATCATTTCATAAAGAACCGGAAACGGCAGGCTGGACGGATTCTTGATATGCCCCGGAGGTTTGGGGAAATAGCTCTCAAGACAAAGAACGCCTATTGAGGCCCCGCAGATGTTCTGACCGCCTTCGTAAATCGGCATGGTGTTCAGGTCCCTTCGATGAGAATGTGCCGCAGGTTCAAAACCGGTTTGGTGAATACGGCGCCAGATTGATGTTAGGTTTGCGGTCGGACACAAGATCAGCCACCAGCTCTCCGGTTTTCGGGGCCATCATCAGGCCATAGTGGGAATGCCCGAACGCAGCATATAGCCCGGTTTTGCTCTCAAGCTGTCCAATCGCGGGAAGACTGTCAGGGAAAGACGGCCGCCGCCCCATCCAGAACCGCGCCTTGCTAGTATCCAGGTCCGGTACCATCGACTTCGCCTGTTCCGTCAATAGCTTTTCCTTGCGCGGATCAATTGGCGCGTCGACCTTTGCGAACTCGGCCGTGCCAGCAACCCTGAGCCCGTCCGCCATCGAGCTTGCCACCACCTTTGCATCCACATCCATGACCGAGTTGTTCAGGTTGGCTGCTGGGGTCGGAAACTCGACATGATACCCGCGTTCGGCGACAAGCGGGACAGACAGGCGCAGAGGTTTCAATAGTTCTGCGGACCAAACGCCCGCCGCCAGAATGACCTTGTGCGCGTTCAATGTTCCTTGCGGTGTGGACAGATGCCAATCGCCGTCTTGTGTCGCGGTCAGCCCAGTGATCTCGGTCTTTACGATCTCGGCCCCCTGCTGGCGCGCTTTTTCCGCCAGAACCGCTCCAACGCGCCCGGGCGAGGTCACACGCGCCTGCCCCTTGATCAGTACTGCCGCTTTGAACTCAGAGCTCAGCGCAGGTTCGAGACGACGCAATTCCTGACCGTCGACACGCTCAAGATCACCGCCCTTTTCCTGGCGGATCAGATAGTCGAGACCTTCCAGATCGGCTTGTTCCGGGCGACGGAACGCGTGGACATAGTAGCTGTCGGCGATCAGGTCCTCGTGGCCAGTACCTTGTAAATGCCGACGGTACAGGTCAATCGACGGACGGCACAAAAGCTCCATGGCATCCGAGACTTCGCGCACGGTCTTTTTACCGGAATTGCCCAGAAACCGTAACCCCCAGGGGATCATCTTCGGCCAGAAGGCAGGCTGGACCGATAGTGCGCTTTTCGGGTCCAACAGCATCTGGGGCAGTTTCTTCCAGATCCCCGGAACCGCCTGTGGGATAATCGACCAAGGAGACACCACACCCGCATTCCCGAACGAGGTCTCCTGACCCGGCTCGCCCCTATCGACAAGCCGAACCGGGATACCGCGTTCCTGAAGAGACAGGGCGCAGCAGATGCCGACGATGCCGGCACCGATGATGGTGACTTGTTCCGTCATTTGTCAGGCCGTGGAATGACTGCGATTGCGGGCGATCAACTGCGTGACAATAACCGGTGACGCCACGGCCAGAGCGACCAGATCAGCGGTCAGGCTCGGCGCCACGAAAATGATCCCGGCGATTGCCATCAATATGCGTGACACCAAGTTCAAGGGGCTCAACCAAAACCCCACGACTGCAGCCGACAGGGCGATAACCCCGGCAATACAGCTAGCGGCGGTATAGGTGAATTCCCACAGATCAAACCCGGTCGAAGACACAAACAGCAGAACCGGCGCGTAGACAAAGGCCATCGGCGCAATGACTTTGCCCAACCCAAGGGTAAAGGCAGAAAGTCCGGTACGGAACGGGTTCGAATTCGCAATCGCCGCCGCCGCATAGGCCGATGTACAGACCGGAGGCGTGATTTCAGACACCACCCCGTAGTACAACACAAACAGGTGGCTGGCGATGGGCGGCACGCCAAGCTGCGCCAGCGCGGGCTGTGCGACCGACACCAGCATGATGTACAGCGCCGTGGTGGGAATACCCGCGCCCATCAGGATGCAGACGATGGCAATGAACACCAGCGAGATGAACAGTTGCAGGTCTTCCATCGCAAACAGTTGGAAGCTGCCGAACGAGATCATGTTGTACAGATCCGCCGCCAGATTGCCTGCGCCCTGTGTCACCATGAAGCCAATACGGAAGCCGATGCCAGTAGTGTTGATCACTCCTACCACAATTCCCACAGCAGCAGCTGCGGCACCCACGGCCAGCGAGTATTTCACACCCAATTCGACCGCCTGCAGCATCTCGGGCACTTCGATCCGTTTTTGCGGATTGAGTGTTGCGACCACAGACAAGGTGCAAAGAATGGCCGTCATGGTCATATCAAACCCGCCGTCCGAGAATTTCCAAAGGACAAAGGCCAGGAATGCGGCTGCGTAGATCAGCGTCGGAGGCTGTTTGATCCGCGACATACCCGCAATCACCGCCAGCGAGATACCGCAGAAGGCCGACATGAACGGCGTGTAACCGGTAAACAGCACCACTAGCAGACCAATCAGCGGCACAATATTGGCCCACCCTTCGGCCCATACGGCCTTGAGTTGCGGCAGTTGGTCTTTGGTCAGCCCCTTCAGGTCCAGCTTGCGCGCCATCAGGTGCACAACGGCAAAGACACCAACATAGTGCAGAAGCGCCGGGAAGATCGCCGCGATCACGATGGTGGTGTACGGAACCTCAAGGAACTCGGCCATGATGAAGGCCGCGGCGCCCATGATCGGTGGTGTGATTTGACCACCCGCCGAAGACGCTGCCTCGACCCCGCCTGCAAAATGGCCGGGGTATCCAAGGCGCTTCATGTTGGGGATGGTCAGCGCTCCGGTTGAAACGGTGTTGGCCACCGAAGAACCAGAGATCGTGCCGAAGAAGGCCGAGGACACCACCGACACTTTTGCAGGACCGCCAGTATAGCGGCCCGCCAAAATCGTGGCGTTATCAATGAAAAGCTGTCCCAGCCCTGTGCGCTGTGCGATCACGCCGAACAGGACAAAGTGGAACACAATAGTCGAAACGACCCACAGAGTGACGCCATAGATGCCTTCCTGCGGGAAATACATCGACGACACGAAGGTTTTGAAGTTCACACCAGGATGTTGCAGCAACCCCGGGAAATACGGCCCCAGCAGGGCGTATGAGATGAATACGCAGATGATCAGCGGCAGGACCCAACCCAACGTGCGGCGTGCGATGTCCAGCACCAGCAGGATGATGATGACACCCAGGAACACGTCATAGCCGTTGGGGTTACCCATGCGGAATGTCTGCTCCTCGATCCCCAGCAACGGAATACCGCGCCAGGCGAAGCCTACGTACAGCGCTGCGATGATGCCAAGCGCCATGAAGACAAGATCATAAAGGGGGATGTTTCCGATACGGAACCGGCTGACTTTCAGCGCATACAGGCTTTGCGACCCGATAATCGGAATGGTCGCGTAGACCAGAATGAACAGTAGGGCCAGATAGATGCCCATATGCCAATGGTCGGCTGGCAAGCCGAATCCGGCAGTAAAGAATTCATAGAATGCAAAGATCAGGGCAACGACGCGCAGGACCTTACCGGTGGTTGGTGTGACCTGCCGGACAGCGGCACCTTCGTCGAACTGTTCTTCGATGGCCGCAAGTTCTTCGGCCGTCAGCTCGTGGTCATCAAGTTTCTGGGTCTCGGTCATGATGGCCCCCTGATTTCGCAAAATTCAAGTGTGCGGTGCCCCGATATGGGGCACCGGACGATAGGTTACGATGAGATGCGATTACTGCAGAAGCCCAGCTTCTTTGTAGAACTTCTCGGCACCCGGATGCAGCGGAACACCCAGCGCCTCGACACCGTCCAAAGCCGTTTCGGCAGTGATCTGCTTGCCCTTGGCATGGCCGTTGTCCAAAAGCTTGCGAGTGTTGTCGTTCCACATCGCCTTGGTCAGTTGATAGACCAGATCATCCGACAGGTCTGACGACACAACCAGCATCGCGCTGACCGCAGGCGTCTTGGTTTCGCCATCGATACCTTCATAAACGCCACCCGGAATGGCCGAGGGGATATAGGCCGGAATGATCTCGTTGATCTTGGCCAGATCTTCGTCGCTGAAGGAATGCAGGTTCATACCCTTGGTCGAGGACAGCTGCACCATAGCAGCAACCGGCCAGCCTGCAGCGTAGAAATAGGCGTCCAGCTGACCATCGGCCAAGCGCTCGGCGCTTTGGCTGTTGTTCAGCTCGGCTTCGTCCATGTTGTCACGGTTGACGCCCCAGGCATCCAGCATCTGCAGCACGGCAACCTGCGTACCCGACCCTGCCTGCGCGATACCGACGCGCTTGCCTTCCAGATCACCCAGATCGTTGATCGTCGAACCGGCTGGCAGCACCAGGTGCAGGTCTTCAGGGAACAGATTGGCGACGATGCGCAGCTTGGGGTGCGGTTTGCCTTCGAACTTGCCCTCGCCCAGATACATCGAGCGGGTGACGTCCGCCGCCGCAAGGCCAGCTTCCAGTTCACCGTTCTGAACAGCGGCGTTGTTGAACACCGACGCGGTGGTCGATTGCGCAATCGCGATCAGACCCGGAACGCCGCACTGGCCGCCTTCTTCACAGGGGCGCGAACCCGGAGGGGCCGAGATACCATTTGCGATGGTGCCGCCAATGGGGAAGTAAGTTCCGCCAGCACCGCCGGTGCCAATGCGGAAAAAGGTCGGGTCCTGCGCCAGCGCCGGTGCGGCCAGCGCGCCAGCCAAAGCCAATCCAGTCAAGCATTTCACTAATTTCATTGTCATCTCCCAAGTTTGAACGTCGGATTCGGTTTCCCCGAATTTCGATCCTGCAAGCGTAAAGGCAATTCCCATAAATACAAATTTGTTATATTTCACAAAACTAAATTTTAACTTATATGTTTAGCCATGAACCTCACCCAGCTTTCCGTTTTTCGCGAAGTGATGGAGTCCGGCTCCATCTCTCAGACCGCCAAGAAACTCAACCGGACGCAGCCTGCGATCAGCCTTGCCCTTAAAAATCTGGAAAAATCATTGGGCCTGACACTGTTTGAACGCAGAGGACGTCGGCTTGTTCCGGTCCCCGAGGCGCATTATCTGCTGGCCGAGACCGCAGGCATTCTGGATCGCCTTGCAACGATCTCCAGCACCATGGAGGGATTGATCAAAGGGCATTCCGGCAGCCTGAATATCGCAACGATGCCGGGCCCCTCTGCGTTCTTGTTCCCACGCTTCATCAGCCAGTCGTTGGGTGAGAACCCGGACATTCAGATCACGCTGTCTTCGCGCAGCTCTCCGCAAATCATTGAACTGGCGGGAACACAAAACATCGATTTCGGATTTGCCGATTTTGAACATTCGGCCGGGCGAAAAGCACAATATTCAGCCGAACTCATCAAAGCAGACTGTTTCTGTGCGATAGATTGTGATCATCCGCTGGCCTCGCGAGATAGCATTGCAATTTCCGACCTGAGCGGGATGCCAATGGGAGGATTGTACGCGACGCACCCGTTCCAAAGAAAAATACGACAAGAGTTTCAGAACGTGTCTGCAATCTATGATCCGACCGTGACCTGTCAGTATTTTCTACCCCTCATTCCCTTTGTCAGTTCGGGCCAGTGCAGCACCATCGTTGACCCGTTGACCGTCGCAACCGAGCGCGAAATGAATCTGTCCAATGGCAAGGTCGTTTTCATACCATTGGTCAATCCGCTTAGATATGAATACGCAATCCTTGAACCTGCCCACCGCCCGCCGTCTCAGTTGGCGTTAAAAATCAAAGCGGGTTGGAAAGCCGAAGTTCTTAAAATGCTTGAAGAAGTGAAAGCCAACCCGCGAACGGAATGGATCGGGGACGAGTCCGACGAACAGACCTGACATTGACACACTGACGCCCTTCCCGCATGCAACAAGACATGCCTGGATCAACTGACCATCGAACGTCAAACAGCACACGTCATCGGGCAAACCGCCCGGGCCACGACACTGTTGCCGACCGCGATTCCTATTTTGGCAGCATGAAAAATTCTTCCTGAACGATCTTGCCTTCTGCCACCGAATAAATGGCTATCTCGCGTAAGGTCATGTGTTCACCTGTGGCCTTCCGAGTTACCTCAGCCCTATATCGCACCCCAAAGCGGTTGGGCGGATGAACGTAAGGGCCATCAACGTCAAGTTCCCGGATTTCATACGCAGCCAGCCAATCCTCTCTTTTTCCTTTGATGGCTTCCTGGCCCTTTGTAATGCGGAACTGTCGAACCGGAGGCACAACCGCCTCAACCGACTGTGCGTTTTCCGCATACATTTCATCAACATTTTCAAGGCCTCTGCGATTACGCATTGCCTGAACGAAGGTTCTTCCAATTTCAACTAGGTCTTCCATGAGCCCCCCTTGCATTGTCACTAATTGTACCGCTTTTTATCTTCGGCCAACTTGACACGTATCAAAGAACAGACCGCACAGGTCCGGCAGACATTTTCAACCCGGCCTAGACCTGACCGGCACGGCATTGAGCCTGAGACTCATGTGAGTTTGCAGGAAAAGCGAAAAGCCCATACCCGCGTCAAGGCAAGCCCCTCAGATGATGACCGCATCCAGAGATTTTGGATGTTCGGTTATTGCCTCCCAGCCATCCTCAGTGATGATGAAGCTGTCACCAACCTGTGCGCGGAATGAGTCAATTGAGACCGAACCGTCTACTGCAAAAACCATTCCCGGGCGCAATACAGTTTTGTCTCCTGTGACCAATTGCGGTTTTTCCAGGAAACTGAAACCCGTGGCGCGCCCGCACCGAAATGGGTACTCATAGCCGTTGCTTTCGATGACTTCAGCATAGGCCGCGTGCACACTTTCTGCCGTAACTCCTGGGCGCAAAGCGTCTAAAGCCGCTGCCTGACTAGCCACCGCAACTTCATATACGCGTTCCTGCTGTTTGTCTTTTATATCGCCAATCCAGAAAGTTCGATCAAAGCCCAGTTTGAAACGATGAAAATTGGTCATCCCACAAAAACACAAAAACACAGGATCACCTTGCTGCATGATCCTGGTTGTAGCGCGGTGATGCGTTTTGATGATGGCATCTCCAGATGCCATGATCTGCAAAAAATGGGTATTCGGAGACATTTCAGCGTCTGTATAGTGAGCAGCCAAAAGCGCCGCCGCCTTACGCGTCCCGGCCTGAGAAGTTGCCAGCGCAACCTCATATTCCGGAACTCCGTGTCCTATTGCCTGACGCCCGGCTTCCATCATGGCCGTCGCCACCTCGCCAGCGTGCCGTGCCAGTTGCAACTCCTCAAATGATTTCACCATGCGCATATCAGAGAGTAGAGACGCAGCGCTAACCAGCTGATTTGATGGAATAATCACATCCACATATCGGCGCACCATCGGTGGCATACTATCAGGCTCGATCCCAACACTGTTGACGCCCTTAACTGCGTCAGGCAATTCGGCCCTCCACTCATCGCCCATACCGTCATTCCAAGCAGCGATCCGATCCACCTTGGCTGCCGCCTGTGCAGTGTTCAGATCAATGGTTGGGGTTATTAACAGACTTTCGCCGTCACGATGTATGACGAGTACAGTTGGGCGGCCAAATTCCATATGCAGATAATCGTAATACCCGGTCAGATAGTACATGTTGTCTTCATCTGTGATCAGAGCGACATCTATATCAGCCTCTTGCATACGGCTTCGGAAACTCTGCATTCTTTTGGCAAACATCGTCAGCCTCCGTCCTGAAGGCACACCTTGCCTTCCGCTGATTTTTTGAACTTACCCTGATTGGTAGAACAGGTCTCTCTTTCGGTCTACACGAAGAAATCGATATCTGGATCTGATCTGGGATTTGTCAGCGAAATAGTTTCCAACGGTCTGCCTCTGAACCGACGCGACCTGATTTGCTCTTCCCGATCGAAAGTCTGAAACCTGCAGCACGGTGCGCTGCAGTGCCTGAGCGTTGAACAAGAATACCTTGAAAATTGAAACACGGAGGATCGGGCGCGTTCGTCAGCTAAGCGTGACAATTCTACGCAAATCTAAATCTGACTGATGAACCGTTCATATATCGCGATCGCTGCCAGCGCTGCGATCAAGGCGGGTAAGCGAGCCCCTGGTACTGGAGACCTTAACCTGATTGAGCGACTTGATCGCCTCGCAACTCAGCCAGCTCTACCGCCTTGTCTATCAAGAACAGCGCTTCCATTTTAGTTGTAGCTTCCAGCGCAATTTCTTCACCCACCAGAAAAACCAGTGTGGTGCCTAACAAAACGCCGTCCGCAATTTCCGGACCCTGCTGCACAAGCCGTTCCGCACTCTTTCCGTCTTGCTTGTCGAAGACAAACAGAAACACGCCATTACCCCAATACGTCGCTACTTTGCGCCCCTCCTTAGTGGCCCTAAGCAGCGCGGCACCCGCTGAGGCCATGGATTCACGAAACTCGTTCGGTGAGACAGATTTGTAGACTTGCTCCATGTCAGTCACTTTGACAGCCACTATGTTTGCAGCTGTGGAATGCATCGTGGAAACCTGGATGACGTAATTCTCAAATTCGGCCAGTCCGATGCATCCAGGCAAGCCTCCAAGGTATTGCGGATCGCAAATACGAACACCCGGATAAACTTCCGAAGACTGCCATTGTTCTTCATCAGCTTTGAGCACCTCGATTGCTGCTCTACGTTCAGCTGCCATCCTGTAAGCGTCCGAAAGTCTTTGCTTCAGATCAGAAAACTCAAAGGGCTTTGTAACGTAGTCAGTGGCTCCAACTTCGAAAGCTTCGTCAATATACTGTTTCTGCACCATGGCGGTCACCATGATAATGGGCGTATATACGTAATCCGGTATCTTGCGGACTTCCTCGCACAGAGTAATTCCGTTCATCTTTGGCATCTGCACATCCAGAAGCAAACAGTCGAATACCTGTGACGGGTCCGATAATATTTCGAGAGCCTCTTGACCACTGCGGGCGGTAGCCACGTCTTTGTATCCGAATGCAGCGAGTACGCTGTTCAGCAACTCCAGAATGCTAGGGTCATCGTCTACTGCCAGTATACGCATATTCTTTTCACCAACTTCTTGCATCGAACCAATCGCTGTGTATTGCAGACAAAGAGCAACGATTGGCTGATGCGTAAAACTCTCTCGACAGCACCATAATGCAGAAAGAAGGCGGCAAAACGTTGACCCAAGATGGGCCTCGTTATGTCTACGCATCATTTTCTCGTTTATTCAATTAACTGACGTAAACTGCATCCGGCAGTTGTAAACCAACAAGCTATTTAATGTGGATCATACTTAGTATCTTGCGGCGCTAAGCCTTGCGTTGAAGCACAACCCAATCACACTTTGTTCACTCGCCAATCCGTAAGAAGCCAAGAAACTGAAACTAAGCCTTAACAACAGCTTGACGGAAAATTTACCCAGTAGTGAGCCCAGAAGAAAGCAAAAATGTGGCTGTGACGATTAAGAGGCTCTACCCTGATGGTGAACTATTAGACTCAAGGGATGTGAATTAGACACAGTTTCGCATCAATTGCCGATAACACTTCATTAGGTTGTGGACCTACCTAAATTAATCTTGTCATAAGTGTGGCGAAACTACGAGTAAAATATGGACCGACCACTCAGCTATCGGCGGGCATACCAGGCAGCGGAAGCATTTCCAGATCTGAGTCCCGCCAATGATGCTCCGACTGCGCCAAAGTCCTTGGCGCGGCGCAAGTTGTTTACCGTCAAACGTGCCGAGCCTGAACCTCGGGGCGCGTTTGGTGACGTTCGCTCGACCACAATGAGTTTTCGCAACATGCACGAACATGGCACTTTGCTTACGAAGTACCTCGAAATGCGAAAGGCCATCTTTATCGACAAGCTGAAGTGGCAAGTTGGCGAAGCTGACAGAATGGAATTCGACCAATATGATACCCCCGCCTGCCAGTGGATCGTTCTTCATGAATTCGGCGAGGTTCTTGGCGGGGTAAGGCTTCTTCCAAGCACGGCTCAATGTGGAATATACAGTTATATGTTGCGAGATGCGCAGAGAGGTATCTTAAAAGGAATGCCTACTGATATTCTGTTTTTTGACGCGCCGGTAAAACAGGGTGTCTGGGAAGCAACGCGTTTTTTTGTATCGGACAGCGTTTCGTCTTCGCGCAGGCTCTTGGTTCAGCAAGAGTTGTTTCACCAAATGACTCTTGCGGCAGAACAAAGTGGAGCGCTAAGCATACTGGGTATCGTCCCTGCTCTCTGGGCACGTTGGTCAAGACGGTTAGGCGTTTCAGCTTCTCCGGTCGGGGCAAAATTCTCGATAGACGGCACCGCAAGCCAATCCGTTTTGTTCAATATTGACAGATAGGCTTTTCTACACCGGCAGCTCAAACGAAGGGGGGGCTGCCCTTCTTATGTCACGTCAATCTGCAAGACATGGGATCTTAAAGAGTTTTGAAGATTGAGTTGCCTGTCTCACAATCCGTTGATCCGAAAATTCTCTTCATGTTTTTTATTGGGTATATTGCAAAGCTCGTTAACCCAATTGATGAAAACCGCTGCTATACTCTATTGCTTAAATGAAGCTCTAAAGACCTGGCGTCCAATACACAAAAGTGGGCGTAAAGACCGCAATTGCCAAAATAAGGTCAAGAAAATACCTCGTTTCCTATAGATTTTCTGCTGTTTTGCCGCTGTTTCGTCCCACTCGACGCCTAATCTAGGCACGTTAGGCAGGGCAGTAACGGTTCATCAGTTATGAGACATTCCACCTTCGGCAATGATCGGTTTCAACTAAAATTGGACCTCCAAGCACTGAGGCAAGTGACGCTTAACGTTTTAGTTGTCGATGACGAACCGTGTATTCTTGAGCTCCTCCAGTCGGCCCTTCCGGAACTTGAAAACTGTAAAGTTTCAGTGGCAGAATCGGCCGAATTGGCACTAAAGAAAATTGAAGCGGCAGAAACTCCGTTTGATTGCCTGCTCGTAGACATTCAAATGCCCGGAACCACCGGGATTGAATTGCTCAAACAGCTTCGCAGAACACCGGAATATCTTGAAACACCCGTAATTATGCTGACCGCAATGACGGACCAGGAGCACATTGAAAGGGCTTTCTTGGAAGGTGCCTTCGACTACATCACCAAGCCCTTTGACTTTTTGGAACTGCGCAGCCGCATGAATGCAGCACATCTTTTGATGATGGAGCGGCTCAGGGCAAAGACTTCTTCGGCCTCATTAAAGAACCTTCGCGAAGAATTGGACTACAATCAGAAGTTCAATTTCGAAGATCCCCTGTCGATCGAAGGATTGGATCGGTGTTTGCGCTATGTCGAGTTCGACAACTACGTCGATCAATTTTCAAGAGGACGCCGCTTTGACTCTTGGGTGACGGCAATCAAACTACGGGGCGCCGGGTATCATTTTGATATAAATGATTTTGGTGCTTTTCGGCGCGTCATTTCCGACCTCGGTGAATGCATAGAAAAAACATCAAGGAAGACCGACGGTGTATTTTCCTACCGGGGAAGTGGCACTTTCCTGATCGTAACTCACGGGCGTGGCTTTACGAACCGGCTGCCTACTGAAGAAGTTCTTAATCTGAAACTGAGGACAGTTTTAAGCAGCCGAAATGCTCCTGCGCATCTCAAAGTGGTGATGAGCGCACCTTTGTCAATGCGCTCTTTCTCTAAATCCGGTGCGAATGCGGCCCTAAAACAGGCGTGTGAAAAAGCAAACAAGAGAGAAAGTAAGCCGGAAAAAATCGCCGTATCGCAGTCGCAAATGCAGTCAACAACCGAGTCCGTCCGCAAGAACAAGCCTAGCACAAGGCTCTTTGACACTGTGCTGCGAGAGCTCTACAGCACCAATACCTACCTTGATCGATAGCAGATAAGGTCAGGAACACCTTTGTTCTTCAGAGTGCAAAGTGGATTCGCGCTTCGGCTTCTTACGAAGCCCGTTCGGCTTCAAGTATGAGCGGGCCACTGGTGCGCATCGTAAATGTCAAAACTGGTTCTGGTAATTTTGCCTCGCCCAACGAAAAATTTATACAGCGCAGCACCGAGGCCATCAAAACCATGATCTCCGTTTCTGCGTATTGCGCACCTATACAAATTCTGGGCCCATCTCCGAAGGGAATATATTGACCGCGTGGCAGAGTGGCACCCAAGAACCGTTCCGGTCGGTATTGATCAGGATCGTCCCATAATTTTTCATTTCTGTGCAACGAATAAACAGGGAAAAAAAGCGCGTCTCCCTTTTCAATTGTAACACCCTTGATTTCGACGGTTTCTGACGCATCCCTGGCGAAAAAAGCCGCAGATGGATAAAGGCGCAAAGTTTCTTTCACGTGGGCGCGCAACAATGGCATCGACTCAAGGTCAGAAAATTCCACCAAACCATCAGGTCGTACGGCCTGAATTTCAGTTCGAATTCTGTTTTGAATATCTGGGTTCAACGCCAGCAGGTAATACCCCCAAGCCAGCGCGTTGGCCGAGGTTTCATGACCTGCAACTACAAAGGTCAGCAGATTATCGACAGTCGTCTCTTCGTCTTCGAAATCCGTCTTCAGCGCCTCAATCATGAAATCAAGAAAGTCACGGGGTTCACCCCGGTTTTCAGACCGACGGTGTTCTATAACTTGTCGCGCGAGGTCTCTCATCTTGGTAACCGGAGCCTTGCTCATAAGCCATTTCTTGCGCGGCAACCATTTTGGCAATCCCATCAAATCGAACAGCGATAAATCTGAAATATAGTTAAAGTATGCAATCAGCCCTAAACGAATTTGCTCAGAGCTGACCTCTTCGTTTCCTGAAAAGATCACTCGTGAAATGTTTGTCAAAGTCGAGGCAGGTGCAACTTGAGATACATCTACCGGACCTTCGTTTTCCGCTAAGGAGTCTGCAACTTCCGCACCGGTTTCAGCAAAATGTTTAGCCATAACCGGAAGATTTCTGGCCGCGAACAAAGGAGAATACCGCCGCCGTTGCTGACGCCATTTCTCACCCTCGGATAATATCAAACCGTTGCCAACGGCCGAACCGATAATATCCTTTGTGAACTTTGCCTTAGGAAAAGCGCGGCCCTGCCCAACAAGCAGTTCAGTGATCATTTCCGGATCACAAATGTAGTGTATGTTTAGCGGCCCGCGAACATAGGTTTGGCGCAGAGTTTCAACTGGTATGACTTCAAGCATGTTTCGACCGGCCGACCTTGCGAACTGGATCAAAGTCACAGGTTTTTCGGCCAGTTTCGCCGCAACCGGAGTGACGTCGAACTGCTTCATTTTCGTCATTCCAAACGCAGTCAAAACGCGGTTCCTTGGAGTATCAAAGCCTGCCTACGCTTCAACTTAAGTGGGAAGACACCGTCTTAGCAACGAAATCATAGGCTTTTGACGCCCATGTAGGCACTTACGCAACAATATAGGTACCACGGTAACTGGGGAAATACCCCACCTGAAACTCAACAATTTTCCGGGTACGCCACAATTATTGCCAAACTGTGAACCCAATTCCGACCAACTGCGTCCTCATTGTTCGGATATTCCCGCCCTGTGAGTACGAGAAAAAAGACATTGGGATGACGGCTATCGACCCAGCACAGCCGGACCGATCAACCGGCGAGCCGGAAAACCGGCTCTTGCAAAATATCAAAGACTACACCGCCATGAGCTTCGCGCTTTTATGGCAGCGACAAGCTATTTTTCTTGCCACAACCATTCTTACCGGATTCTTCTTTGATCCCGTAAATGCGCTGTTGTTCTACGGAGTGATCTTAATTTGCGAAGTACAGGACTTGATGCTCGCAAAACGCGTGCCTCGCTTAGGTCCGGACCAGCATAAAGCAATTGCAATGATGGTTGCGTGGATACTGCTCAACACGATCCTCAGCTCAACTGCGATCTGCCTGTACGCTGTTTCAGTTGCCTTCAAACAGCCGGTTGGTGGACACTTTACCCCTTTGTTTTTCTTGTTTGCAGCGGCGTTGTTTGCAGCGATGAATAACCATCAGTTTGTCTGGGCAATGAGTGTGCGCCTGGCGATGTATGGCGTTTCATTCATGGTCATAGTTGTGAAGGACATCTGGGTCGAACGTCCCGAGCTTTCGTCTGATCTTTGGCTACAGTTTTTCACCGTTATTTTTGTGATGTACTTCTTGATCGACTGTTCTCTGGTATTTCTGAAACTGTACCGGAAAAACCTGGAGCAACTCGAAAAACTTAAAGAAGAGCATGAAAGAACAAAGGCCGCTTACATTGCCAAGTCTCAATTCATTTCCACAGTCAGCCATGAACTGCGCACTCCTCTAACCTCAATCAAGGGATCTCTTGATCTGCTCAATACCGGTGCATTGGGTGAAATTCCTGAACCGATGCAAAATCTCGTTCTCCTGGCAAGCAAGAACAGTGAACGCCTCGCCTCCTTGATTAACGACGTGCTCGACATCCAAAAAATGGAAGCTGGCGAAATGAACTATCGCGAGCGAAAAATTGAAGTGCACGAATTGGTTCGAGAAGCAATTTCATGCAACTTGGGGTATGTCAGCGCACATAATGTAGAAATTACAGAAGACATCCGCGGCAGTGGCAATGTGTATGTACGAGCGGACGCAATGCGACTTCTTCAGGTTTTAGCAAACATGATTTCCAACGCAGCCAAATTCTCGCGCGAAGGTGGAGAAATCACAGCTGGTTGTGAAAGGGTCGGTAAGAACGTGCGCATATTCGTAAAAGACCAGGGCATCGGTATTCCAAAAGGTTCCCGGGAAAAAGTTTTTGACCGCTTTTCGCAAATTGACTCTTCAGATGAGCGGCACGCCGGAGGAACCGGGCTTGGCATGCATATTTCCAAAGAAATTGTCGAACACTTTGGAGGAATTATTGACTATAAAAGTGTTCTCGGCAAAGGCACCGAGTTTTTCATTGAACTACCTATGTTGGAAAGCAAGGCGATTGAAACCAATAAACAACTGCGAACCTTGAAAACTGGGGTCGTATCTTCACGGTAACTTCCGACGGACCAAATGGGTGCTGTCAGAGGAATTCGAACCAGTCTCAGCTAGGCCAGTATAGCTGCCGTTTATGCCGCGCCAAGTTCGCGCCACTCGGCAAGAGCGGCGGTGCGCGTCAGCTTGAAGGTATCTCTGCTGGCTAGCGATCTTTCCTGGTTGAAGTGGTTGTAGACGGAGGAATGGAGGGATGCGGATTTCTGTAAACTTCGCATGCGCCTGAAACGTTGCATGGCGCGTTCGCGTCGTCGAAACGGAAGATGCAAATTCTCCACGCGGTTGTTGAGCCACCTTCCCGTCTGCAGTTTTTCGATAGCACCGTGCTCTCTGAGAGCGGCCCGATACGATGCGAAGCGATCCGTCACAGTCTCTTCCACACAGCCATGGCGCTTCATCAGTTTCCTGAGGAATTTCAATGCGGCCTGCTTGTTTCGGCGTTTGGTGACAACTGCTTCCAACACTTCGCCCTCATGATCTACAGCCCGCCAGAGGTAGTGTCTCTTGCCATTTACCTTCACAAAAAGCCTCGTCCACGTGCCACTTTCATTTCGAGAATGCGCGCAGTTGCTGAACTCGCTTTCGTCTGATCTCGGCGGCAAACATCGGACCGAACCTGCTCCACCAATATCGGACCGTTTCGTGGCTCACGTCGATACCGCGCTCGTGCAGCAGATCTTCTACATTCCGAAGCGAGAGCAGGAATCGGATATACAGCATAACCGCAAGGCGAATGATCTCGGGATTGGTTTTAAAGTATTTGAAAGAGGCAGGTTTGGTCATGGACAAAAGCTACGCAACCGCCCTGCCCCGCTCAAGCAAAGTTCTTCTGACAAGACCCGCGCGGAGACTATGGACGCGGTTTCGGCGGATCTCAGCGGCAAACAACGGACCAAGTCTGTTCCACCAAAACCGGATTGCTTCGTGGTTCACGTCGATGCCGCGCTCATGCAGAAGGCCTTCCACGATCCGAAGCGATAGCTGGAACCGGACATACATCATAACCGCTAGGCGAATGATCACTGGGCTGGTTTTGAAGTAACGGAATGGGGAGCGTTTTGTAATGTCGCGAATCTACGAAACCACCTGCCCGGCTCAAGTGGGTTTCTTCTGACAGTGCCGACAAGACCTTTCTGACAAAACGCAGTTGGTCATTCGTCTTTTTCATAAACAATAAATGGCGTTCTTTTAGCCACCTTGTCGTACAAAATTCGACCTTGGTAGTTATTTTCTTGAGTTGTCCAATAGGTGGTTGGAACACCGTGCTGTTTGGCGATCTGAAAAACAGACTCGATTAGAGCCCGACCAATACCTTTTCCCCTAACCTGCGGGTCGGCGAAGAGATCCATCAGATAACAAGTATCCTCCACTGACCACATGAACCTATGGTAAAGGTAGTGCGCTATTCCAACCGGCCTTCCTTCCAACTCAGCGATAAGACAATTGTATTCACCTGCATCTGTTGACAACAACCTGTTGAACGAAATCTCATAGACTTGTTCTGAAACAGAGGTCTCGTAGAACTCCAAATATGCCGTCCATAAGCGGCTCCACTCTTCGTGATCTTTCAATTCGAGGGGGCGGATAACTAAGCCTTCCGGCATGGGTGGTTCCTCCAACGTTTCTTTGATTGCCTACAACCGAGATCGCGCCATTCGGTCAAATGGGCTGCTGCCCGACGTCCACACGATCATGTTTAAGTGGAATGTCCTCATCCACGGCTTCTTCCAATTCCTGAGCGTATCGATGACCTGCATAAACCGCTGCGGCTATAATCGCCGGCGCATCACAATCTCCTATGCGACGAAGACTGAATGGCAAGTCCTCAGGGCTCATCCGGCCGAGCACCCCCCTGTAAAGGCTATCATTTGGCTTGCGAGCAGTAACCATAACAGTGTTGGCAACGGGTACGGTCACACTTGGCCCGCCATAAGTGCACTCTAACTCCGCGATTTCGCCATCAAACTGTACAAGCGATTTTGACGGCAGGACCTCGACACCTAGGCGAAGCAAATGCGTTCGGATGCGCCAACGTTCGGAGGTTTTTCCCGCCCAATCAGAAACACTGTCAGACGGTGTGACCAGCGTTACAGCATGTCCCTGCGCTCGTATCTTCTCAGCAATGACGCTGGCCATGTAATAGCCATCCCCATCGAAAACGAGCGTCGGTCCGTCGGGAAGCTTTCCATCCATGATGTCATCTGGGGTGAAAACGCGACTTAGGGCGGCTCCTTCTGTAACCGGGACGAAACGTTCTTCGTCAAAACACTCCTTTCGCCAAGTCGCGCCGGTCGCAATCGCTACGTGATCAGCCTCAACGGCCAAGATATCGTCAACTGTCAGCGGACTTTCACGGTAGATTTCAACGTTGGGCATCTCAATCAATTGCTGCTCGCGATAGTCTTTCACGCGAATGTACTCGCTCATGCCAGGTAGAGCTGCTTCGCGCGAGACCCTGCCACCCAACTCACGTGAAGCTTCCGCCAGTAGGACATCGTACCCTCGCACACCAAGTGCCCGTGCTGCTTCCAGTCCGGCAGCCCCGGCCCCGACGATCAGAACACGCGCCTCTGAGGACTTCTTGCGAAGGATTTCTGGATGCCAGCCTTTACGCCATTCCTCCCCCATTGTTGGGTTCTGAGAGCAACGAATAGGTACTCCGATCGAGTCGCTGGCGTAACAGACATTGCATCCAATACACTCGCGGATCGCAGACAAGCGTCCTTCCTCGATCTTCTTTGGAAGGTAAGGATCGGCAATCGACGGGCGCGCTGCACCAATGAAATCAGTAATCCCCCGCCTGACTTGCGAGACCATTGTATCCGGTGACGTAAAGCGACCAACGGTTACCACAGGCTTATCCGTCACGGACTTGACCCAATGCATATAGGGTTCAAGAGCAGCTTCTTTGGTAAATCGAGACACACCCATCTCGACCGAGTAGTCTGCGATGTTGATATCCCACAAATCTGGTAAATCAGAGAGCATCTCAAACATCTCTCGTCGCTCACCATAGATCGGCTGGCCATCCTCGCCGATCTCTTCATCTGCCGAGAACCGAACGGCCACGGCGCACCGGTCCCCAACGGCGTCTTTGGTTTCCTGAATCAACTCGCGGGTGAGGCGCACCCGGTTTTCCAAACTGCCACCATATTCATCACTGCGCGTGTTCACGCGCGGATGCAGAAAATTCGAGATCAGATACCCGTGCGTTGCATAAACATAGACAACGTCAAATCCTGCATCTCGTGCCCTCAAAGCGGCCTTTCGATGCCAGCGGCGCAAATCTCGAATGTCCTGCTTGTCCATAGCGCGGGTTTGATAGGGATGTCCTTTCGTATTTGGCCGACTGTCGACATCCATGCTCGGCAAGCGGGAAAACAAGTTGTTCGAGTTAGCGCCGCCATACCAAAGCTCAGCCGCCGCAAGGCTACCGTGTTCGTGTACAGCATCGGTCATCAGTGCGTGCGCCCGAACATCACTGTCATCCCATAGAGACGCATAGGGGTGCGGAAGGTCGTCAGATGATGGATGGATGGAGTTATACTCCGTACATATGACGCCCCACCCTCCTTGCGCTTTCACTTTACGCATCGCAGCAAGAGTACGAGGGTATTGCCACCCCATTCCTGTACAGTGCGGCACCTGATAGAACCGGTTTGGCGCAGTAACTGGCCCGATTTGGACTGGTTCGAAAAGGATGTCGTATCGAGAGTCCCTGCCCATATTTTTACCCTTAGCTAGCTGCGCCATGCGCTGGCTGATTTTGTCTGGAATGTCCGGTCTGAAAGCTGCTCTGTTTCAATCACCGTTGTTAAATCCAGGCATTCGAAAGTGACCCGGATAGACTTTGGAAAGGAAGCCGGTGATGTGATCCCGCGCTTCGATACGTCGAAAGTTTTCTGGATAGGTCAAAAGCTCCAACCAGATCCCGTCGTAAAGTGCTTCGAGGATATTGGCGACTTGCCTTGGCGGCATGTCCGTGTATTCACCGCCCGCGGCAATCTCTGAACATAGTCGCAGTGCAATGTTGTACCGTTCCTGATCGATATCATTGATCAGGCTGCGGTAGACTTTGCGCCGCCCTACCTCTCCAAAAAATGCAAACCAAACGGCTAGCTTCTTTGGAGTGCAAATCTGCGGATGAAAATGCGCATCGACGATAGCCAACAGTTTTTCTGGCGCTGACAGCCCTGCATTTTCAATAGCTTCCAGCCACTGCTCGTGATGTTCCTTTGCTAGAAACAGGAGCGTTTCTTCCAGCAAGTTCTGTTTGCTTTTGAAGTGGAAGTTGACGATGCCTAGCGACAAGCCTGCAATCTCGGTCACGGTGGACATGGTCGTTCCACCAATTCCGTTTTGAGCAATCGAGTCGATTGTCGCATCGATGAGTTGTTGACGCCTCACTTCCTTGGACTCGGTGCGCCGACGCCCCTCAGGGTTTGTTTTTTCGTTTGGTGATTGTCTCACCCGAATGCATCCCATCTATTAGAGCGCTCCATCGGTCTTGCCTGCCTCCACGGCCAAACTTCTCCAACGAGAGCGCATTTGACATCTAAAGGATATATGTCATTGATTGAATAATCATTCAATGGTGAAGAGAAAATGATGTGAAAACAAACCTGATGTTCGCAATCATCAATCTACAGTTCCGACCAAAAAGTGAAAACTGGCTCATGCACCAAAGAAATAACCCTGCGATGCAAAGCTCCCAGAGGCTCAATGCGATCTTCAATAGCGGCCCAAGCCGCGTCGGCCTGCAATTGGTCCCTGAATTCGATAACAGCCATAAGCGTATGATCTCGCTGCTCGTCGGTATCATAACCACTTGCGGGGATGCGTTTACACAAAGGCGTCCCTTTCGCGGCCAGATCTGTCTTGACCAAGTGTTCGACAAACGCGTTCCACGCCCGCTTGAACGCGTCGAGCTCAACAGTTGGTTTCAATTCGAATTGGTTCAAAAGTCTCGGCATCGCTCACGTTCTGTCCGGAAAAATGTCACCAGCCAAACCTATGCAATTCCCCCGGCAAGGCAAGCGCGAGGCCAATAGATGATCAGTAACGAAACCCCAGTCATTGCAAACAGCCTGTGGTCAGCGACTGCAGCGTATTCGTCGGAATACCCGCAACTCGTTGGCGAACAGCAATCCGACGTAGCCGTGATTGGCGCCGGTTTCACAGGACTTTCGGCGGCACTTCATCTGGCCGAGCAAGGCCTAAAAGCTGTTCTGATCGATGCCCAACACCCGGGCTGGGGAGCGTCTGGCCGCAACGGAGGGCAAATCAACGTAGGCCTCAAGGACGGACCGACGGGCATCAAAACCAAATTTGGTGATCTCTGGGGAAACAGAATGATCCGAATGGCCGGTGAAGCTGCCGATCTTGTGTTCGACTTAATCGCTCGGCACGGCATTGAGTGCGACGCAAAACGTCCAGGTTGGCTGCGCGCAGCGCATACTCACAAAACACTCAGTGAATTACACAAGCTCGCCGAGGATTGGGACAACCACGGCGGGGGCATGATACAGCTTGATCAAAGCGAAATGCAGCGCCTGACAGGGACCGAAGCTTACCACGGCGGCGTTCTGGATCGTCGCGGCGGTGTTTTGCACCCATTGAATTATGCGCTTGGGCTGGCCGAAGCAGGTCGCCGCAACGGTGTGGAAATCTTCGGCGAAACGCCCGCCAACCAGATTACTTCAGAGGCCGGCCGTTTTCGGATTGAAACTCCCAAAGGGGCTGTCATCTCAGAGAAGGTGTTGATTTGCACGAACGCCTATTCTGGAGATCTGCATCTGCGGTTGTCTCAGTCAGTTTTGCCCGTTCGCTCAGTTCAGGTTGCTACGTCGCCCCTGTCCGACAATGTCCGCCAGACAATTCTGCCAGAAGGCAACGCTTTGTCGGACGCACGACGCCTACTTCTTTACTTCAGGCAAGACGCGGAGGGTCGCTTTCTAATGGGAGGTCGCGGCACCTACAACGACAACTCCACTCTCAAACAAATCGAACGTTTGAAACGCATCTCTGTCGAACTTTTCCCCCAATTGTCCGGAGTTCAGTGGGAATACGAGTGGGGCGGCTTTGTTGCACTGACAAGAGATCACTATCCACACCTGCATGAGCTCACTCCGGGGGTTATGACAGGTTTGGGATACAATGGGCGCGGCGTAGCCATCGCCACGGCAATGGGGCGCGTCCTCGCCAAATGGGCAGCAGGAACGAAAGCGGACGAACTGGAATTTCCGGTCACCCCCCTCAAACCACTTCCCTTCTCGTTCGCGAAAGAAACTCTTGTCGAAGCAGAAATCCTACGCCTTAAACTCTTGGACAAGTTGGGTCTTTAGTGATCTCGCAAGCAACGCCGACTAGCGGTTTTTGGAGAAGAAGCGATAGGTCAACGCGATAGCGGCCAAAGAGAGACCTGAGCCGTACCCAATCCAAACTCCGTTGGGGCCGAACCCAAGCCAAAAGCCCAGCGCATATCCAAGCGGCAATGCAAAGAGCCAATATGCAATCAAGGTGATAGCAACGGGGACATGATTGTCCATCATGCCTCGGAAAGCACCCAGCATTGTCCCCTGCACACCATCTGCAATCTGCATTGCTGCAATCACAAGGAACATCGATATCGCGAGAGAAACGACTTTTGGATCATCTGAAAGGCTATTGGCCAAAGGAGCGCGGCCTATCAAAATACCACTAACGACAACGGCCATCCAACCAACAACGACCAATAGCGACGCCAACACAATCGGCTTGAGCCGTTCTGTTTCATCCGCACCAATTGCCTGAGCTACCCGTATCGAAATCGCAATCGAAACCCCTAGCGGCACCATGTAAATTACGTCGCTGACCGCGGAAACGATTTGATGCGCAGCGAGCGCTGCGGCACTGAACCATCCAAGCATAAGGCCGGCGACGGCGTAAGCTGCCCCCTCCCCCAGGTAACCAACGGAAATAATGAACCCTTCTTTGATCTGTGCCTTAACCTCGGACCAATCAAAACCTGCTGCCTTTAGGAAACCCTTCTTCTTTCTCCACGCACGCAAAATCAAGAATGCCACAATTAACGGCACCATCTGAGACAACAGACTAGCGATCCCGGCACCGACGAGACCCAGACCCGGCCAACCAGCAACTCCGTGGATCAAAACATAGTTCGAAGGGATATTGAAACCGACCGCAAGGAACGCGAGGCCAACCCCAATCCACGGGCGATTCATGGCGTCAAACAGGGCTTTCAAAGCATAGAAAATCGTGAAGGGCACCAAAAGGAGGCTCATCGCAATCCAGTAGCCGCCAATCAGACTGACCACTTCGGGCGGCTGCCCAATCAAAGAAAGGGCAGGCTTCAGGCAGATCATTGCAGCAGCCCCAACAACACCAACGACCAGTGACACGATAAGCCCAGCGCTTGTTGCCGATGCAAGCCCTCGTTCACTCGTTTTTCCAAAGGCTTCAGCCATCCGCACACCAATTGCGGAAACAAAGCCATAGAGCGCTGAATAAAAGATGATCAGAACCGAGGCAGTGATTGAGACCGCCGCCAGAGGAAGCGTTCCCAATGGGGCCACCATCACGGTGTCAACGACGCCAATCAAAGCAGCTGCTGCAAGAGAGATAACTATCGGAAGAGCAAGCCGCGCAAGGTAACGCGCCTCTTTCAAGATCGCGCTCCAAGATGGCCGAGGCTGCTGCGATAACCGCACGTGCGTCATATTGTTGGGCCTTTCAGTCGTAATTGACTAAGCCGTATCCCCAAGTAATTCCGGGACCAGGCGAACAAGGCAACCCCAGGCAGCCTGTTCCGCCTGCTTTCGGCTCAGGCCTTGAGGAGCGAGATGCAATCGTTGCCAATAGCCATCCGTCAATGTCTCCATCCATTCAGCCATTTGATCTGGTGATGTAACCTCATCGTCGGGCAGCAATTCGTTCCAGATTACACGCAAGGTCTCTCTTCGACGTGTTTCGAAATGTTCGGCAACTTCATCATACTGCAGTTGAAATCGAAGCTCGCCCCAAAACGCATACCAAAGGGGTAAGACATCCGGACCACATGCATCCGGGTGGAAATCAGCTTTTATCAGAGCCCTTATCTTTTCGGCTGGCTCATCCCCAGCTCGCTCTAAAGAAGCTGTCCAGTGGTCTTCGTAGCGCTGGTAAAGGTCGCGCAATGCTTCCGTCAGAAGACCAAGCTTTGACTTGAAGTAAAACGCTGCAACACCCTGCGAAAGCTCAGCTTCGGACGCGACCGTTGCGAGCGTCGTTTTTGCCAACCCATGAGCCAATATAGAGCGGCAAGCCGCGTCCAGCAGCTGTCGGCGACGACGATCTGCGTTCTCCTTCCGCTCTCTGCGGGGACGTTTACGATCTGCTTCGACCAATTGCCGCTCCTTCTACGAATACAGCCATCTACAGCGCGCAAAAAAGATGCGTCAATAGCTTGAAATTTATTTGAGCGCTCAAATAAACTTTACGAACTTGCACCTGATCTGTAAACGGAAGAGAAAGGGATGGAAAAATTTGACGGTTGAGAACAGATACGACGTTATTGTGGCCGGTGCTGGTCACAACGGATTGACTGCCGCCGCCTATTTGGCACGTGCTGGCATGCGAGTTTTGGTGATCGAAAAGAACGACTGGGTTGGAGGCGCTGCAGTCAGCCGCTCACTTCATGATGGTTGGACGTACTCGAATTGCTCGTACGTTTGCTCCCTTCTGCGGCGCGAGATTGCCAGGGACCTCGAGCTACCGAAATACGGACTTCAGGTTATTCCGTATGAAGGTGGCGCGAGCTTTACGCGCGATCGAGATTACTTCGCCTATTATTCCGATCACAACGCCCTTAAACGTGAGATGGCGCGACATTCTGCAAAAGATGCCGACGCCTATCGCGGTTATTCGCAAGGCATCATGCGGCAATGCCGTTTTATCCGTCCATTTCTGCTTCGAGATGCACCGGACCCTGCGTCTCTTCACCCACGTGATCTCGGTGAACTGGCTTATCTCGTAAAAAAAGCACATGGGCTGGGCAGTCGGGAACTCGGTGAAACGCTGAAATTCTGGACAATGTCCATTGGGGACTTTCTGGATGAGCACTTCGAGAACGACCTGATCAAGGCCCATTTGGCTGGCTCCGGCATTATCGGTACCGGCCTTGGGGTGTACTCACCCGGCACGGCCTATGTGCTGCTGCACCACTACATGGGTGACATTGACGGCGGCATCGGAGCATGGGGTTTCGCGCGTGGAGGGATGGGTGCAATTTCGAATGCCATTGCAGCCTCTTTCAAGGATCACGGCGGTACCATCCACACAGGTTCGGGGATTGAGAAAATCCTCAGCAAAGATGGGCGCGTTGAAGGCGTCGCTTTGGAGGACGGCAAGGTTTTCTATGCACCCGTCGTCGCATCCAATATGGATATCAAACGCACTGTTCTGCACCATATTGATGCGGCCGAGTTGCCGGATGATTTCACGAAGGCGGTGCGGAACTTCAAAATTCGTGGCTCTTCGGCGAAACTCAACATCGCGCTTGATCGCTTTCCAAATTTCCCGGCTGCACCCGAGAACACCAGCTTCCTACGGGGCGACTTGCATGTGTCGCAGAGTCTCTTTGAACTTGAAAAGGCTTATGATGATTGGAAAGTCGGGCGTTGGTCTGAAAAGCCCTATATCGACATGCTAATCCCCAGCCAAATTGATCCGACTATGGCGCCGACAGGTGCCCACATGATGACGGTTTTCGTCCAATATGCGCCTTATGATCTAGAAGTCGACGGCGTTAGATCGGCCGAGAATTGGGACGAAAAGCAGCGCAACGCGATGGCAGAAACTGTACTCGACCAGATGTCTGTGGCCTGTCCCGACATTCGCGAGCGCGTAGTTCATATGGAAGTGCGTTCACCATTGGAAATCGAACGCGAGGTCGGTCTGACAGAAGGCAACATTTTCCAAGGCGAACTGACTTTTGATCAGCTTTTCTTCAATCGGCCAGTCCCGGGTTGGTCTCAGTACAGTTTACCTATCAAAGGACTTTATCTGTGCGGTTCGTCCGCCCATCCAGGCGGAGGGGTTATGGGAGCACCTGGTGCAAACGCTGCCCGCGCAATCCTGAAGCACGAAACACGGCATGGCCGAATGAAGGGGTATGCCGCATGAGCCAATTTGATGCGATCGTCATTGGCGGCGGCGTAAACGGTCTGGTTGCCGGAACACTCCTTAGTCGACGCGGCAAGAATGTCTGTATCATTGAGAAATCCAACAGGTTCGGCGGCATGGCGTCTTATTCCGTGGATGGCGGTCCGTCTCTGGCCCATTCGCTCTACAACCTGAGCCCGCGGGTCTTGAGTGATATCGGCATAGATCCTCAACACCCTGTCCTGTCCGGCAAACCCGTCTCCACGGTTTCTTTGTCTGAGGATGGGCGGCATATCGTCTTCAAGAACGAAGGCATCTTTTGGAGCGAGGGGACAAAACACCCGGAATCCGACGCATGGACCGATCTGACACAGCAGTTGATTACGTATGGAGGCCTTTTGCGCCAACTCGCCGAGGCCCCACCACCCGGCGGTCAAAAAGCCATCCTTTCGCGGGGTGGGCTGAATGAGTTTTTGCGCCTGGCAAAACTGGGCTTCGGATTGAAAAAGCTTGGAAAATCCGAGATGCGGCGTTTCCTGCAGGTCGTTTTGTCCAATGTCCACGACATTGTACTTGATGACTTGCCAGAAGGACCGGTGGCTGGAATGCTTGCTGCTGATGCAATCTGGGGGTCAGCCACCGGTCCGCGATCACCGGGCACTGTGTTCAATCTGATCTACCGGCTGGGTCACGGGGGTCACATCACCCAACCAGTTGGCGGCATGTCTGCGCTGACCGATTTGTTGGTTGAAGCTGCGCAAAAGGCGGGTTGCGTGCTGATGCCGGAAACTGAGGTGTTCCGCATTCTGTTGGACGACGATGCAGTCTCTGGCGTTGTAACGACTGATGGGAGAACTTTGACCGCGCCCACCGTGCTCAGCAATCTCGCCCCAAAACTAACAAGCCGAATGACCGGGCCCTCTGTTTTTGACATCGAAACGATGCGGCGAGTTCGAAATATCCGGGCTCGTGGAACGGCGGCCAAGGTCAACCTGCGCTTAAAGGACGGCTCACTCCTGCCCGGCCTGCCTGACGAACTAGCCCGCGAACGTCTGATCTATGCCCCCTCTGTCGAGCACGTCGAAGCGGCGTTCAATCCCGCCAAGTATCGTCAAATGTCCAAAGCACCGGTGATTGAAGCTTTAAAAATGCAGACAGCCGATGGGGCAAGCTGGCTATCGACCATCGTGCAATATGCCCCAACTGACCTCGAAGGCGGCTGGACTGACACCGCCAAGGATCAGCTTGCGCAGATCGCAGTGAGCACCCTTAACCTCGCCCTACCCGGACTTAAAGATCATGTCACAAACACACAGATCATAACGCCGGATCAAATCGAAAACGCAACCGGAGCGCCCGGTGGGCATTGGCACCATGCGGAAATGTCTCTGGACCAGCTCCTGACACTACGGCCCGCGAACGGAATGTGCCGATACTCCATGGGTCCGAAAGGGCTATTCCAATGCGGTGCAGCAACGCACCCCGGTGGTGATGTCATGGGTCTTGCTGGTCGCAATGCTGCGCTGGCAGCAATGGAGGCAACGCCATGAGCATCTTCACCGATCCGAAACTTGGCCTTATCCCCGGGCCGTTTCACAACAAACTGGCCGAACAAAACCGCGCGCGCAGTTGGTATGATTGGGTTGGCTATGCAGCCCCGGGGGTTCTGGACAGTATCGAGTTCGAATACTTCGCATTGCGCAATCAGGCATCCCTGTTCGACATCTCACCGATGCACAAGTACCGATTAACCGGGCCGGACACGACCGCGATGCTCAATCGCCTGGTTACACGGGACGTTAGAAAAATCGGCCTTGGTCGCGTGGGGTACGCAATCTGGTGTGATGAAGAGGGTATGGTCATCGATGACGGGACCCTTTTCCACCTTGACGAAAACGATTGGCGCCTTTGTTGTCAGGAACAAATGCTGACGTGGTTACTAGATGCAGCTTGGGGGTTTGACGTTTCAATAGTCGACGAAACTCACAGTGTTGCCTGCCTTTCGCTGCAGGGGCCGACGTCCTATGCAGTTTTGGAGGCCGCCGGTCTGGATGTCAGCAAGCTAAAGCCATTCGATCTTATCCGGATAGACCCTGATCTCATGATTTCGCGGACGGGTTTTACCGGTGATCTAGGTTACGAGCTATGGTCCGACTGGGACAAGGCGGAGGCGCTTTGGGACAGGATCTGGAAAGGTGGCACACATCAGGGACTACGCGCCATTGGATACGAAGCGGTCAATATGGCCAGGATCGAAGCGGGATTTTTAACTGCGGGCGTAGATTTTCAACCCGTTCATGCAACCGAGCGTTTGCACCGCGGCCAAACACCATTCGAACTCGGCTTGGATCGACTAGTCGATTTCGACAAAGGTCATTTCAATGGTCGGCGAGCGTTGCTGTCCAAGCAAGACACTCCAAGAAGCCTCCTCATGCGTTTCGATGTCGAAGGTTTCAAACCCTCGGAAGGGTCATTGATCTACAACCAACGCAAAAAAGAAGTTGGGCACATAACATCCGGAATTTGGTCGCCGACCGCCAAACGCAATATCGCGCTGGCACATGTCCGTATGCCGGATGCAATACGGTCATCCAGCTTAAAGGCGGAAATTTACACTCTGCAAGAAGGCAAATGGGGCACCAGAATGGCGCGCCTTACACCTGTCGCCAAAGCCTTTTTCGCACCGCCCCGCGCACGTGCTACGCCACCGGCCCGCACTTAAAGGAGAAGCAGACGTGAACACCCTAGGCAATACACCAACCGACGGCGACCTTGTCGCTTGGGATCGCGACCATCACCTACATCCTTGGGCCGGGACCGGAGGCTTTGGATCCGACGAGTATATGCGGGTAAATACAGCGGATGGTATCTATCTTTGGGATGCTGCCGGGAAGCGCTATATCGATGGCCCCGGCGGTATGTGGTGCACACAGATCGGATACGGGCGTCAGGAGATGGCCGATACCATTTCCCAACAGGTTATGAAGATGCCTTACGCGTCGCCGTGGTCGTTTACGACTGAACCCGCAGCCGTTTTGGCGCGAATGATCGCGGAACGTACACCGGGCGATCTGAACACAGTGCACTTCACCACCGGTGGGTCTACGGCCGTTGATACCGCACTGCGAACCGCGCTTTTCATGAACAAACGGCTTGGCCGGCCGGAGAAGAGGATCGTGATCGGCCGAGAAAAAGGCTACCACGGCTCCACTTTTCTCGCCGCGACTGTCACTGGAAAAGAGCGCTTTGAAACAAGCTTTGAAAAGGCTCAGGATCTTGTGCATTTCCTTCCAGACGTGAATCCCTACCACCGGCCGGAAGGCATGAGTGTTGATGCCTGGTGCGACGCTAAAGTCGCCGACCTTGAAAACTTGATTGCTGACGTAGGCGCCGACCGTATCGCCGCCTTTATCGCCGAACCGATCCTATGTTCCGGCGGTGTTATTGTTCCGCCTCCGGGTTATCACAAGCGCACGCTCGAAATTTGTCGGGCAAACGACATTCTGTACATTTCGGATGAAGTCGTAACCGGCTTTGGCAGGCTGGGCCATTGGTTCGCCTCAGAAGACGTCTTTGGCATCGTCCCTGACATTATTACATGCGCAAAAGGTTTAACCTCAGGCTACCTGCCCCTAGGCGCCTGCATAATTTCGGACACAGTAATGAAACGCATTGCCGAAGCACCGGGCGACGATGTTTTCTATAATGGCTATACATACTCCGGGCACCCGGTGAGTTGCGCCGCTGCAATCAAAAACATCGAAATCATGGAGCGCGAGGACATTCTAGGACACGTTCAATGCGTCACACCGCATTTCCAGGACCGCCTACATCAAATTAAGGAAAAGTTTTCGATAGTTGGGGATGTGCGCGGTGACGGGCTTCTCGGGTGCATAGAATGCCGCCCCGGACTGAACGTCGAGAGTTACGAAGCGCATGTGAAGTTTGGGCAGAAACTGGACGATGCGTGCGAAGAGATGGGATTGCTATTGCGCCCGTTTGGAAACATGGCTGTCTTCTCGCCTCCCCTGATCATAACTCCGTCGCAGATAGACGAAATGTTCGACATCATGGAGGCTGGTATGGCGCAGGTCAGCAAGGACTACGACGCATAACAGTCAACGCGCTAAGACACGAAGCCAGTCAGATCAGGCTGGTTTCCGACCACGGATGTGATGTGGGCAATGCTCTCCGGTTTTTAGCACGGGCTGCATAGCGTCCCAGATCTCGATTTGGTGTTCGATAAACTCCGCACCATGCCGGGCTTCCCATTCAACTCGGTTGGGCCCGGTTAATTCCTCAAGCTCTGCAGCAGATACCTGAGCATACCAAGGGTTGCGGTTGACCAACTCTACGTCTTCAAAGCCCGCCAACTCCATAGCAGCACGGTACTTAGAAGGCGACGCCATCTGAAACTCCAAGGCTTCCATTTTTACGTAGTGCGCCATTTCGGGTGACATTTCCCCGTCGTGATTGGTCAACCAGTCAGAAGCCGCGAAATGACCACCCGGTTTGAGCACGCGAAACGCTTCCGCGGCCATCGCTACTTTGTCGGGGATATGAATGATCGAGTCTTTGGAAAACACAACGTCAAAAGTACCATCTTCGAAAGGCATTGGGCCTGGAGTGACCTCTATGATTTCGATCTTTCCGTCCAGACCTGCCCGCCTAACTCGGTCTCTCGCAGCTGCGCATACTGGGGCCTCTACATCAATGCCGGTCACATTGGCAGCGCCGAGTTCCTGTGCCATCAACACCGCGATAGCCCCAGAACCACCGCCGATATCGAGGATATGCTTATCCCTCAGATCAATCCCCTCAACAACTCGAGCAACTTCTTCAGGGCCTCCCGGTGAAAGAAACCCCTCCCCCCAAAGCTCCTCCAGAAAGTTGACCACCTGTCGGTCGTATAGGATTTCGTCTGACATAGGATTTCCCCGCGTCTGATTGTCAGTCAATCACTGTAGTGAAGCCTTTTCTCCCTGTTCAGACAAGCTTTATTGCGTAATCGAAGGTCAGTGATGTTATCTTAATTGAATGATCATTCAGTCAATAGACATTAATCGTATTGAGTGTTATTCGGAGAAAAGAACGCTAAGATAGGAGCTTCTTGCCATGGACGACACTCTTCCGACGCATGTCCAAACCGTGATCATTGGCGGGGGATCTATCGGCGCGAACACGGCCTACCACCTTACTAAGCTCGGCCATACCGATGTTGTGGTTTTGGAACAGGGGCAACTGACATCAGGAACCACTTGGCACGCCGCAGGTCTGATTGTAGCCGGCCTTCTCAAGTCGGAAGCTGAGTGCGCCATCTACACGCATGGGCGGGACCTTTATGCGAATCTAGAGAAGGAAACCGGTATATCCACGGGTTTCCGCGACGTTGGATATCTGCAAATTGCAACCAACGAAGAACGCCTGCATGAGATGCGCCGTGTCGCAGCCTTCATGCGGCGTTATGGGATAAACAACCACGAAGTCTCAGTAAAAGAAGCGCAGGACATGTTCCCTATTGGGGACCTATCAGACGTCGTTGGAGCATTCCTTATTCCGGAGGACGGGCGGGCTAACCCTGTGGACGTGACAATGTCTCTGACCAAGGGAGCCAAAAACAGAGGCGCACGTTTCTACGAAGGCGTGCGGGTTGAAGAGATTTTGGCCAGTAGCGGCACCGCAACAGGAATCCGCACCGCGAGTGGTCATACCATAACAGCGGAAAACGTTGTGATCTGTGGTGGCATGTGGTCTCGCCAATTGGGTGCAAAACACGGCGTAAATCTGCCTCTCCAGGCAGCTGAACACTACTATCTGATAACGGAAAGTATCCCGGGCCTACCCCGCGACCTGCCCGTTCTCGAAGATCCTTCAACCTACACTTATTACCGTGAAGAAGTTGGTGGGATGATGTTGGGGCTTTTTGAGCCCGGCGCCGCGGCTTGGAAGCTTGATGGTATCCCAGATGAATGGCAATTTGGAGAGATCGAGCCAGACTGGGAGCGTGTCGGGCCCGACCTGGAGAAGGCATATTCGCGCGTACCTGACACCATGAACTACGGTGTCAAAAAACTGTTCTGCGGACCGGAAAGCTTTACACCTGATCTTGCACCACTTGTCGGCCCAACGCCTGAACTGCGCAATCTTTGGGTTGCATGTGGGATGAACTCACTTGGCATCCTGAACGGTGCAGGCACAGGAATGGTGCTGGCCCATTGGATGGTGGACGGGTTGCCGCCAATCGATGTCACCGGCATCAACGTCAATCGTTTCTCCCGTGAAATGGCGACACCGGCCTTTCGACGCGACAGGACACCTGAGTTGCTCGGAAAGCTCTTTGGCCAGCACTACCACAACGAAAACTACAAAACGGCAAGGAACGTTAAGCGTTCAGTGCTATATGACCGCCTCAAGCAGGCCGGAGCCTTTTTCGGCGAAGGAAATGGATGGGAACAACCTGATTGGTTTGCCCCGACGCCCGAACAAGCCAAGGTCGAGAAATACAGTTGGTATCGCCAAAATTGGTTTGATTGGCACGCTGAAGAACATAAGGCAGCACGAGAGGATGTCATCGTAATTGACATGACATCAATGGCGTGTTTCAGCGTAGAAGGCCCGGACGCATGCGCACTCCTCTCTCGCCTTTCTTGCAATGACGTTGATGTTGAACCCGGTCGCGTCGCCTACACGGCCTGGGTAAATGAACGAGGTGGATTTGAGGCTGACCTTACAGTTACCCGATTATCCGATCAGAAATACTGGGTCATCGTGGGTGAAAACTCGGCGGGTCACACCGAAATGCGCATGCGACGGCACATTCTGGACGATGAGAACGTTGTTATCACAGACATCACCGCAGGACGCTGCCAGATCAACGTTCATGGTCCAAAGTCACGCGAACTTTTGAGCAGAATATCTGGTGCTGATTTGTCCGATGAAGGTTTTCCCTTCATGACTGCTCGAGAAATCGACATCGGGTACGCCGTAGTTATGGCCTATCGCGTGACCTTTATCGGCGAACTAGGCTGGGAACTTCACGTGCCCGCCAATCAGGCAGTACAGACCTACGACCTACTTATGGATGCAGGTCGTGATTTGGGCGTTCGCAATGCCGGAATGCAGACCCTAAACTCCCTGCGGCTCGAGAAAGCCTATCGTGATTTCGGAATTGATGTGGACAACACAGACAACCCGATTGAAGCCGGTCTTGGGTTTGCCGTTAAGTTGGATAAACCCGGTGGCTTCATCGGTAGGGAAGCACTAGCCGTGATAAAAGCGAAAGGCACGCCCAAGAACCGAATGTTGCAGTTCCTGCTAAAAGACCCAGAGCCTCTCATTTACGGCAACGAGATGATTTATCTAAACGGCAAAGAAGTCGGGTACATTCAAGTTGGAGGATATGGCCACACACTCGGCGCCGCAGTTGGTATTGGTTTTGCAGAAACCGAAGGGCCGTTGACTGCCGACGTAGTCGCAACGGGGCAATGGCAGATCGAAATTGCCGACGAAAAATACGATGCTATTGCCTCGTTAAAGCCGCTTTATGACCCCGGCATGCGCAAGATAAAGTGCTGATGCATTATTGTTCGGTGCTGTATTTCAAACCGGAAAGTGTTTTGGGAAATACCGCGACAGCGAAAGCATGCAAACATCCCTGAATTCCCGACGATCAGCCACTTTGGGATACAACATCAAGCTGAGCCAGGCCCCATCTGACATCGCCTCTACAGCCCGGGCTGTTTTTTCCGGATCGAGATCGTCATAACCACCCTCGGCGATCAATTCACCACACAGTTGCAGAATTCGGTCGTACCTTTCATTGTCGTATTTATTGTGTATTTTCAAATAATTAGGGCGATACTTCGCCTGCCCCCAGAAAGCAAACCAGACAGCCAGGCGCTTGTGGGTGCAGATGCTTTTGTCAAAATCCGCTCGAATGATGGCAGCCAGCCTATGTGCGGCTGTAGGTTCCGCGGCGTCGTAAGATTTTAGCCAATTCTCATAGTGTTCTTGCGCAAGGAAACCCAGCGCAGCGTCATACAGTGCTTCCTTGCTGTCGAAGTGATAGTTCACAACGCCATGGGACAGATTGGCAGTTTCGGTCACATGTTTAAGCGTCGTGTCAGAAAACCCGCGCTTCGAGATCGAGTCTATGGCAGCCATAATCAACTGCAAGCGACGAACTTCAGGAGGTTCGGTGCGTCGTTTTTTCTGAAGCTCATGCGTCTCCAATTCAACTCTCCTCTCGTTCGGCCATCTGCCTGTCCAGCAAATCCGCCCTTTGTTGCCGGAACATAACGATAGCTGCGATAGCGACACAAATGGCGATCACAAGGATCATGATGGTCGCCAGTGCATTAATATCCGGCCTGAGGCCTAGTCGAATGCGCGAAAATATCAAAATTGGCAAGGTATTTGCACCTGGGCCAGTAACAAAACTTGCTATGACCAGGTCATCGAGAGACAGAGTAAATGCCAATAGCCAGCCGGAAATAAGGGCTGGTGTCAGCTGGGGGATTGTGATGGCAGTCAGAACTTTGAACGGTTTTGCTCCAAGATCGGCAGCCGCTTCTTCCAAAGTTTGCCCCACACCGGTCAAACGCGCCTGAATTGTCACCGCCACGTAAGCCATTGAAAAGGTAATATGCGCGATCGTAATCGTCGCGAAACCACGTTCTGCCGGCCATCCGATCAGCTGGTTTAGGGAAATAAAGAAAACCAACAAGGACAATCCGGTTATCACCTCGGGCATCACCAAAGGAGCAACCAACATTCCACCAAACAACGTCCGCCCCTTGAACCGCCCAAAGCGCACCATAGCCAGTCCAGCCAATGTGCCGAGCGCTGTCGCAAAAGTAGCGTTCACAACAGCAATTTGAAGACTGAGTGAAACCGCACTCCAGACTTCGGCGGATTGGAAGAGCTCTTTGTACCAACGCAGGGACCATCCTCCCCAAACAGGTACAAGTTTGGAGTAGTTGAATGAGTAAATGACCAAAAGGATCATCGGGATGTAAAAGAATGCCAATCCCAAGGTCAGCATGATGGTCAAAAAGCGGGAGCGTTTAGCGTACATTTATTGCTCCTCCGATGCTTTGCCCTGGTAGTGCTGGAACACCATGATGGGCAGCACTAGAATGATAAGCAGAACAATCGCCACCGCCGCAGCGACCGGCCAATCACTGTTTCTAGAGAATTCGTTGTAGAGAACCCGACCAATCATCTGCACGTTCCCGCCCCCCAACAGGTCGGGGATAACGTACTCCCCGGTCGCAGGGATGAAGACCAACAACGAACCAGCGACAATACCGGGCATCGTCAGCGGCAAAGTAATTTTGAAAAAAGTGTTCGTTGGCCGGGACCCAAGATCGGCAGCCGCTTCGTTCAGACTGTTGTCCAACTTCTCCATATTCGCGTAGAGCGGCAGGATCATGAATGGCATATAGGTATAAACGATCCCGATATACACGGCGAATTCCGTGTACAGCATGCGGATTGGCTCGTCGATTATACCCAGTGCTATCAGAAGATTGTTGATCGTGCCCTGATCTGCAAGCAGGCCCATCCATGAATAAACACGCAATAGGAAGGACGTCCAAAACGGAAGAATTATAGCAAACAACAAAAGCGGCTTCGCGACTGGCCCCGATCGTACAATTGCGTAGGCGATGGGGTAACCAAACAAGAGACACAAGAACGTGGAAGTCACTGAAATTTTGAGAGAATTTACGTAAGTATCAAAGTATAGGCTGTCTTCCCAGATGTAGACAAAATTGTCGAACACCAGACGGATCGTCATGATCCCGTCGCCCGTCCACTCAATCAAACTGGTGAATGGAGGGCTTGCAATCGCCAGTTCGGCCAAGCTTATTTTGGCGACAATAAAGAACGGCGCTAGAAAGAAAACGAGCAGCCAGAGGAACGGCACAACGGTAACGATCTGTCGCCATCTGTTTTGAATACGCCGCATGAATTGGCGTGATATCGGCAGTTGTTTAACCGGAAGCGGTTCAGGCATATCCTCCGTGAAATCCGTCATGAGTGGAGCAACATGGCGCTAGACGGATCCCAGCTGATTTTCACCTTGTCTTCCCAAGTTATTCGCTGTGTGGCATGCGTCGGACGAGATTGGTTGGGCATGGTGACGTCGAAGACTTCATCATTGGGAAGCCTTACCTTGTAGATCGATGTCTCTCCCAAATACCCAACGTCGTCGATAATTGCCGATGTCTGGTTAGGGCCTTCAGCAACCTCATCCGATTTCTCAAGTCGAATTTTCTCCGGCCTCAGCGCAACCCAAATCCTGCTGCCAACCTTCACCGAATGACCGTGATCAACAAAAACTTCGCAGAACCCGGTCTCAACCCGAACATGGTCTGCGCCGTCCTCGGTTACCCGGCCCTCAAAGATATTTGCTGACCCGATGAAGTCAGCGACAAAGCGGGATTCAGGGAACTCATAGATCTCTGTTGGCGTTCCAATCTGCTTGAAACGACCCGCGTCCATGACAGCCATTCTCGAGGACAAGGTCATTGCTTCTTCCTGATCGTGTGTCACAACGATAAACGTGACACCGACCTTGTCCTGAATGTTGGCGAGCTCAAACTGCGTTTGCTTACGCAGTTTTTTGTCAAGCGCAGCCAAAGGTTCATCCAAGAGCAGCAGTTTGGGGCGTTTGACTAAGGCCCGCGCCAACGCGACCCGCTGACGTTGTCCGCCAGACAATTGCTTGGGTTTTCTCTTTTTGAAATCTTCCAGCTCAACGAGCTTAAGGATGTCGTGAACCCTGTCAGCTAAGTCGAACTTGGGGACATGGTCCTGCTCCAACCCGAAGGCCACATTTTTTTCGACGGTCATATGCGGGAACAACGCATAGCTTTGGAACATCATGTTAGTAGGACGTTCGTAGGCTGGCACATCGGCCATATCAACACCGTCGATCGTGATCATGCCCGCATTCAAATCCTCAAACCCTGCAAGCATTCTAAGCAGTGTCGACTTTCCGCATCCCGATCCACCCAGAAGGCAGAATAACTCTCCCTTGTAGATGTCCAGATCGACGTTATCGACGGCAGTCACTTCACCGTATTTCTTGGTTACACCTCTGATTTGAACTAGGGGTTGCTGCTCTTTTTGCTCGAGCCAAGGTGCTGCACTGACAGTTGTGGAAACAGTCAATTTGGGCCTCGCAGTCTGCCAGTATGGATTGGAGGGTGCAGTAGCGATCCAATGGGAACCGCTACTGCACTTGCCAGTGTGAGTGGATCAATTTCCAGCCTTGAAGTCAGTCCAGGTGCGCGTCTGCAAACGCTCGACCTTGGGAGGAAGAACCGCAGTCGTATACATCTTGGCAACCTGATCTGATGTCGGGAAAGCGGCCGGGCTAGACGTGACGGCTTCATCAACCATTGGTTTGGCTGTCAGGTTGGCAGTCGCATACCAAGTGAAGTTACTATCATTAGCTCCAACCTCGGGTCGCATCATGTAGTTGAGGAAAAGATGTGCGTCTTCCTTGTTGGCAGCGTCTTGCGGGATCAGCCAGCCATCGATCCACAGCTGTGCTGTGCGATCACCTTCGGGCAAAAAGAAGTCTAGCACGACACCAGTACCGGCTTCAGCTGCACCGGACATCGCAAGAAGACCATCCGGGCCCCAAGTGGTTGAGACACAGAACTCTTTCTGAGGCATCCGCTGATAGGCATAGTTATCGAAGGTTTTGATGTACGGCCTAATTTCCGCCAGCATCTCCCCAACTTTCTCATAGTCTTCCTTGTTTGTGGAGTTCGCATCCAAACCCATATGCGCCAAAGCCATTGGAATGATGTCGCCCGGGGAATCCAAGAACGAAACGCCACACTTGGACAGCTCTTTCATGTGCACAGGGTCGAACACCATTTCCATCGATCCGATGGGGGCGTCAGGATAAGTCTCTTTCACCAATTCTTCGTTGTATGTGACCCCGTGCGTTCCCCACATATACGGAATGAAGTGCTGGTTGCGTGGATCCCACTCGCTGGCCAGCTGTTCCAAAATGGCCGGATCGATGTGCTTAATGTTATCGAGCTTCGACATATCAAGCGGAGCGACGATACCCGCCTTAATCAGCCGAGCTGTATCACTACCGGCATGGCTGACAACGTCATACCCGCTGTTTCCTGCTAATAACTTGGCATCGATTGCTTCGGAAGAGTCGTACGGATCATAGATAACTTTGATACCGTATTCTTTTTCGAAGTTCTCGATTGTGTCTTCAGCGATGTACTCCCCCCAATTCGTAACCTTCAACACACGCTCTTGCGCGTATACTGATCCCGAAATTGCAGTAGTCGTTACTACTAAAACTGTAATCCCGGCAACTTTCCTGATTGAGCTCATAATTTCGCTTCCTCTCCCTGAGTGGTGGCTGCAGCAGTTTCGCTTGCTTTATCTGCTAAATATTTTTCGAATGATCGCGCCCTGCACGGCGGGCACGCTCATGAAGTACCCCATCCCCTTCCAATCATCCCCTTCCAATCATTGTAGCTCTATCTGACTGGTCATTCAGAACGGTAGTATGATGAAAACGCTACTGTCAAGCTAAGCCGATCTAATTTTGATCATATCTCGATAAGCTATTAAATTTGCGTAAAACTTATGCAAATAAGGTGGAAATCACTATACCAATACAACTTCGAGACTCATTTCGAATCTCCGTCTGAATGATCATTCAGTCAGAAAATGTTGACGCACAAACCAAATTGAGCGACACCTACAACTACTCGAAGGGTGGTTGATCCAATAGAATAACCAAGATTGTAGGCTTGGATTCGCCTGCCTAGCTGAAACACTGACTGACCAAGTCAAAACTATGCGGATTGTTCTGATGCGTGACGAAGCCAGAAACATCGAAGTCCCCGCCAATTGGGACAGACGCGGGCTGCCGGGGTGGTGCTACCACAGTACTGCTCTTCTTGAGCTCGAGAAGAGCGAACTCTTCAAAACCCACTGGCAAATCGCCTGCCATATTTCGGATATTCCGGAACCCGGTAGCTTCCTGTGTTTTGACATGTGCGGCGAACGCGCTCTGATCTTGAAAGCTAACAATTCGGACATCCGCGCGTTTCTAAACGTTTGTCGTCATCGCGGTTCTCGGCTCGTGTCCAAAGAACAAGGAAAATGTGCGAACGCTCTGGTCTGCCCATTTCACGGCTGGGTCTACAATCTTGATGGAACGCTGCGTGGCGCCGCCCGCCCTGAGTCCTTCCCTGATCTCGACAAGCACGAGTTTGGCCTGAAAGAAATCGAAATGGAAATCTGGCAGGGTTTTGTCTTTGTCCGTTTCAAACCCGGCCCCCAGCCATCGGTAGCGGAACTTCTTGCCCCGATTGAACAGGAAATCTCTGCCTACAAAATGGCCGAACATGTTCCGACGAACGGGATATGGACGGAGGAAACGCCGGTAAACTGGAAATCAATCAGAGATGTCGACAACGAAGGATATCATGTCCCTCTCGCGCACCCTGCCCTTCAGGACTTATATGGCTCGACCTATGCAGACGAACCATACGTCGATGGTATCTCACGCTCCGATGGAAAATTCACTCCGACGAAGGGCCGTAGGTGGGCCGTTCGCAACTACAAGAAATTCACAAAGCCACAGTCTCACCTGCCTGAGCATTTGCACAAAACTTGGCTCTACTACGGTATATTTCCGAATGCAGTAATAGCGGTCACGCCTGAGACAACCCTGTTTTATCAGGAATTTCCGGTCACGACAGAAAAGTCTATCCTTCGAAGCGCAACATACCGAAACCCAAACGAAGACCGCCAACAAAAAGCGGCACGGTACCTTGCCGCACGGATTGATCGAGAAACAGTGGAAGAAGATATTCAGCTGACGATATGGTCAAACGAAGCCATGGCTTCAGAGGCTTTTGAGGGATTCTATCTTTCTGATCTTGAGTACGGCGTGCGCTCCCATCACGACCATTTGAGGAAAATACTACCCATCTATAACTCTGAAGTAACGCCCGGAGAGGATGAAGTTGCCTCGGTGAATGACGCATTGTCCACAGAGCCGAAATCGTGACTAAAGGTGTTTTCAAATCGTCAGAAGCAGAAACTCAAAGGCAGTTCCTGACAACGACTATCGGAACGCCTGGTTCTGGCGCCACAAGGTATGCTGCAGCGATGTATTTTTTTAAGATCGGCAAGCTTTCTGCCGAGATGCTGGAAGTATACCGAAGATGCAGCAAGTTTGACACGGAAGATCCGCTCGATCTGGCTAGATATGAGGGCGTTTCAATTCCAAAATTTGTTCGCGATTTAAGCTCAAACACCGACGCATGACTGCTTCTGCGCAAATGACAAAACTCTTGGACAATTCAGATCCCTGTAAGGTCTCACGAAGCCAAAGAAGCGAAAGCTCACTCCGGAAATTGTCTCTCAGGTCACTTTATTTGTTGGAGCGAAATCATTGAAAGCTCATGACTTTGACGTCGTTGTCGTCGGTGCCGGAGCTGCGGGAATCGCGGCTACTCGCGCTCTCAAATCGGCGGGTCTCTCGGTTGTCTGCGTTGAGGCATCCAACCGCGTTGGAGGGCGTACACACACGGATACGGAAATCTTTGGTGTCCCGTTCGACATGGGTGCGCACTGGATGCACACCGAACATGTAAACGCTCTGAAAGCCCCGGGTCTCGCACTTGGTCTTGATCTCTATGCGGCCCCGGACAACGCGACGACATATGGCTTGGAGAATGATGCCGCTCTTTGGGACGAGGTCGATGAAATTCATATCGCTATAAATGAGGCGGCGCGCATCGATGCAGAAATTGAGTCAAGCACCGGAATTCCAACAGATCGGTCCCTGGCTGATATTTGGGAAAACAAGGGAACTTGGTCCTTTACAGCAGCGATGACATTTGCGTTGTCGACTGCCAGAGATTTGCCGGACACATCGCTGCGAGACATTAGTGCCTGGGAAGGAGGTGACGACTGGTTTTGCCGTGAAGGCTTTGGACATCTCATTTCATGCACTGCACAGGGTCTTCCAATCAAACTGGACACCCCAGTCACAGAAATAAAATCTCTCACGGATGGCGTGCACATAACGACGGCTAAGGGCAAAATTAAAGCTCGCACCGTAGTCGTAACAGCTTCCGTTGGGGTCCTAGCCGAAGACATCGTTCGCTTTGATCCCCCGCTCGGACCCGACCGGCGGGCAGCGCTCGAGCTTGTCACAATGGGCGATTACAATCACGCGGGGCTACTTTTCCAACCCAATGCGTTGCCTGTGCAATCCGATGCTTGGCTGACATACCACTTAGAACCCGACGCGTCGGGCGTGGCCCGTGGTGGCGGTTTTCTTTGCAACATCTCAAACACCGGCCTAACGAGCTTTGAAAGTTCTGGAAGCTTTTCCAAAGACTTGCAGAAAGCAGGACCTGAAAGTGCTATAGAACACGGGCTCGAGACTCTGGTTGGCTTCTTTGGCACGGCCATCAGAAAGGACTTCATCAAAGGGTACGCGACCGCCTGGCGGAATGAACCCTATGTGCGTGGCTCTTACGCTGGAGCCAGACCCGGAGGCCATAACCAACGCGCTGTCCTACGCCAGCCTCATGCTGAGTGGGTGCACTTCGCCGGTGAAGCGACGCATCCTAACCAACAATGCTCGGTCAGTGGAGCCCACCTAGAAGGATTAAGGGCCGCGGAAGATGTATTGGCGCAGTTACGCTGAACAACTAGCGGTCAACTTGTTCCAGAAAGTGGAATAATCTTAGAATATCGATCAAACCTATTGAGAAAAGTCGCAAAGCTATGCCTCGCTTTTGCGTACTTAACCAGCAATTCAAGCCAAGCAATCCAGTTACAGACGAACGCCAAGGGCTTAATAATTTTGGCGCTCAATCTTGAATCCAGGATAGTGGCCCGCGAAAGCGCGAATAAGGCCTAAATCCTGAAATCCACATTTCTTTAAAACGTTTTGAGAAGCGAGATTCTGATGATTGGTCGTTGCGTAAATAGTTTCTACTGAAGCCTCCAGAAAGGCGAATTCAACGAGGCGAGCACAAGCTTCTGTCGCATATCCTGCACCCCAAGTTGACCGCTTTAGGACGAAGCCAATCTCAATATCTCGATCTGGCCATTGATCACTCTGGAGCATTTCAAACTCTGTATCCTCGGCGTCGGTCGGGAGCGGGAGAAGTGCGGCGTGGCCAATTTTTTCGTTTGTGGTTTTTTCAATCAAACACCAAATGCCAATGCAGCCGCTACCAGCGCGCTTTGTCACGACGGGCATTAGTTCGCGGATTTCTTCGACAGTGGAGACCTCCCCCGCAATGAAACGAACGACTTCGGGGTCAGTCCAAAGTGCCAATTCAATATCAATATCGCCCTCAACGAGAGGGCGGAAATGAAGACGCTTGCTTTGGAACTCCAATTTCATAGTCCGGACCATGCCCATTGTTGACCTTGTAAGAAAGGCTCCTGTGAGATTCAGAAACAAAAAGGCAAACTTCGCCGAACCAAGCTCTATTGCCAATTTGGGTATAGTTAAGACGTTCGCCGAAGTTCGGCAAATAACCACCAAAGCGGCCAATCCGCTCAAAGATTCAGGGCATCCACATCGAACGGCACGAGATACTCCTCATTCTCAGTGCTTCGGATCAGAAGTTGGTTTTCCAGAGTTTCGACGGTTCTTACCCTGGCTCCACTACGCCAACGGAGCGCACCGATGACGTGGATAATCTCAACTTGGCGATGAGGATCCAGGTGAATGGCACCACGCCCTTCTGGAAAACTGTCTTCGCCGGTCCCCAGAATGGGCAAGGCGGCGCCCTCCTCGATCCCTAGGCAGGCGAAGTGCCGGCTCGACCAGGGAGCATAATATCGACCACCGTTCGAATGCCACAGCATTGTCATCGGCAAAGCTTGAGCCGATTTAAGTGACAGGAATACGTCACCTTCTACAGGACGAATGACTGCGGTCCATCCCAATTGCTCGTCAGGTGAATCCAATCCAACGGCAAAATCTTCACTCTGTGAAGACCATGGGTAGTTGGACAAGTTGACACTGCCATCTTTACCGGGAAATGATGTCAACATTCGGCTTTCAGCCGGATATCGAAGTGCTGAATAACCCAATGCCGGATCAACTTCCTGCGCAGCCTTGGGTGTCCTCCAACACTGTTTTTGAGAGGTTTGAATGATCCCGCCATTGGGCAAAGATACATTGGCATGATTTGCAACCGGCACTAACCCCTCGCCACCAATGAACGTGTGGCGCTGGTAGATGAATGGGTGCCCCGGATGCAAAGTAATCTCTTTCTGAAGCCTTGCCCCAAAGACCGTTTTTTCGAGCTCAGCGCACAGATAGCTGCCCGTCTTTTCCTTAAGTATCCAACGTGAGTTTGGCGGCCACCCATGCAGCGGCGATGGCCCCTCGGTGGCCCCGAATGGAGCGCAGAAGAAATCACCGCCCAACTTTTCCAGATGAGGTGCTATGCCTTCGGGCAAAACTTCGTCTGTTCCGACCCAGGGTGCGCGATGCAGTGGTGAAATCTGTGCGCCACCGTCATTCACACTGAAGCTCTCAATCAACCCCAACTGCAAATCGAAGGAAAGCCGGATACCCGTTGCGGACAGGTCGATCACAAACTCCTCCTCCCCCGATAAATCATTAAACCAGCACCATTACACGACCATTCTCTACTTTGGTTTCGTAGGTACGGAGATCTTCACACACGGGCGCTCTAAGAGCTTTTCCCGAGCGATAATCGAATAGTCCGTTATGCTTGGGACACTCAATCTCATAGTCCATGACAAGCCCGCCCGATAAATGCACTTGCTCGTGCGTACATAGACCATCGGTGCAATAGAACTCATTGTTCAAACTACGATAAATTGCGTATGTCCGTTCCCCGTGATCCCAACGGACAACGTCTTCTTCGTCAACATCGTCTACGGCACATGCGTCAACCCAAGGCATTATGTTCCTCCCCGATCACTGATTTCTAACCCCGTGTTTCGCTCGGGAACTGCCCTATGCAGATGCTCAAGATAGGGACGGGCCGTCCGCGGGAGCGTCTTTCGCATGGCATGGTTCGGATCAACGCGCTGCTTCATGACGGAACCCATCATTTCCTTATAGCCGTCCCAAATCGAAGTGTTCGGCGGCGGAAGGTCGTCTTTGATCAGTTCATGAAGCTCTGGGAGAGCATAATACGGAACCATCGGGAACATATGATGCTCAATGTGGTAGTTCATGTTCCAATAGATCCAACGGCTGATCGGGTTCATATACAGTGTTCGGGAATTCAACCTGTGATCAAGAACGTTCTCTGCCAATCCTCCATGCTGAAGCAGCCCCGTCATCACAAAATGCCAGCACCCATAGACCCGAGGCCCCCCAATCAAGAGAATTGGGATCAGAGATTTCCATCCGGCCCCAGAGACAAACAAAACAAGTGAAACCACCAAAACAGCGGCGTAGACTGCAATGTGAACCCACGCCCAAAAGACCGCTTTGGGCCACTGGCTTTCCGGAATGTAATCCCGCTCTTCTTGCGACAAGTTCCCCATGGCATTTCGCATCAGAACTTTGAGCGAAGTCCACGTCTCAACAATCCCCACAAACGCAAGCGCTTTCAGGACGAGGCTGATCGGGTGCATCCACGCTATTTCCGGATCACGGCCAACAATGAGCGTATCTGTGTGATGTCGCGCATGGCTCCAACGCCAATTGACCGGGTTACGCATGATCTGGAAGGACGCGATGTGGTACACGACGTCGTTCATCCATCGGGTTCGAAAGGCCGTTCCGTGTCCGCATTCGTGCCAACGGCTGTCGCAGGCCGAGCCATACACGACACCGTATGCAAACCAGAAAGGCACGCAAAGCCAGCTGCCCCAGAAGTACAGGCCACCAGCCGCAAAAACAAAGTGCAAGGCGATCCAGATCACTGTGTCACGTATGGCCGGGGCATCCCGGCGCTTCATAAGCGATTTCAGCTTCTTTCGTGGAACCTCGCTGTGGTACCACTCTGCAGCCGAAAGGCCGTTTTCTATCGCTTGACGCGTGCTGTCACCGGTCAGAGAATAGTCCCGAACGGCAAGTTCGGAGCCAATGGGTGCGGTCGACTTACTCATTTCCCCTTTCTCCATCGCTCACAGTGTTTCCCGCGCGTCCTCATTGACTATAGCAAAGGCGCCTGAATTTTGGCTTCTCTAATTGGGCGGCGCAGAACTTGCACGTGTTACAAGTTCAACAGGAAGCGCTGATTTCGTTGGAAGAGCTTTGCCCGTGTTCGCCAACTTGCCCAGCAATACCTCTGCCGCACGGCGCCCCAGTTGATGCCGGTCTTGTCGGATCGTTGTCAGCGCGGGAACGTACGATCCCGACATTTCGATATCGTCGAAACCCACAACCGAAATGTCGCTGGGCACCTTCAATCCACCTGCGACCAGCCCGGAAATCAACCCAAAGGCAACCATATCCGCAGCGCAGAACACCGCTGTTGGGCGCTCATCCATTGCAAGTATTCGTCTGGCGGCCTCATGTCCGGACTCCAGCGAGAAGTCACCCCTGATGATCCACTCAGGCCGCGCTGGAAGCCCCAAGCGAGTCCGTTCTTCGACAACACCTTTACGCCGAGCGGTCGTCAGAACATTCCCGTCAGGCCCAGTGACATGCGCGATTTTCTTGTGGCCTAAATCATGCAGGTGCCCGATCGCTAGTCGCGCACCCTCGGCGTTGTCGCTGGAGATTACCGGAAAGGCCTCACCTTCCACCCATTCACATAAAAATACGATGCGGTCGCCTGCTCCGTATGTAACGCATTGCTGAAGTGCGGCCGACGATATTCCGCCATCCAATGAGATTGCGCCATCAATTCGACCGTCGCGAAAGTACCCAGCGAGGGTTTCCTCCTGCAACGGATTGCTTTCAGTGTCGGTGATCAGAACTGCGTAATCCGACCCGGCGAACCCTTCGCTGATACCAGCGAGTATGCCCGAATAAAATGGTTTCCCGAGGTTGGGAACAAGGATCAGCACTGCCCCTGCCCGTTGCATCCGTAGGTTTCGGGCGGCCTGATTGACGCGGTAACCCGTTTCGCGAACAGCTTCAAGGACGGCGACCCGCGTTGATTTTGACACGAGGTTGGGATTGGACAAAACACGGCTGACAGTGGCTGTGGACACCCGCGCTACACGTGCGACGTCCTGTATCGTGGCGGGTTTGGGTTTCTTGCTCATGGCCTGTCAGACGATTTCCAGCTTGACTCGAATCTGTTCTGATGCCGATTATGTAATCGATTACACAAATATGAAAGCTGCTTTTTCACAAAATGTAATCGATTGCAGACGCAATTTCGCCAAGTGGGGGGCCTGATGGTAACCGAAGCCAAACGCAAAAAAAGCCGAGCTCTTTGTTGACTTCGAAGGCCTCATTCGACTTTGCCGGGGCGAAGGTCCTGGTGATAGGCGCCAGCCGGGCCGGCATTGGCGCTGCTATCGCCAGAGCATTTCAGGACTCAGGTGCCGCAGTGGAAATTACCGGCGTGGAACCGGAATGCGCCGAAGTGGACGCGGCCCGCTTTACCTACAATCAACTGGATGTAACCGACACCGACGAAGTCTACGAATTCGCGGGCATGCGCGACCATATAGACGTTCTGGTCAATTGCGCAGCGATCACTCGACGCGGCGAGGAAATGGCGCCCGAATTCTTTTCCCATGTGTTGAACGTAAACCTGACCGGGTCGTTTCGATGCGCCGAAGCATTGCACCCTGCCCTTTCGGCCGCGAAAGGGCGCGTCATTAATGTGGCCTCAATGTATGCGCGCTTTGGGTCACCGCAAAACCCGGCCTACGGCGCGTCAAAAGCCGGTGTGGAACAACTGACAAAATCACTGGCGATTGCTTGGGCCAAAGACGGCATTCGCGTGAATGCCATCGCACCAGGGTTCATCGTGACCGCACAATCGGCACGCGCCCGGAAAGATGCCAGTTTCACATCCGCTGTCGAAGCGCGCACACCCTTGGCACGCTGGGGTCACCCGGAAGATATCGCTGGAACAGCCATGTTTCTCGCATCCGACGCTGCGGCTTTTGTGACCGGCACATGCCTGATCGTGGACGGAGGGTATTCGGTTGTTTGACAGGAACACATCATGAGTGACTTCGCGAAAATCCGCGCTGCAGTGATCGGGACCGGCTTCATAGGAACGGTCCATGTTCAGGCTCTTCGGCGCCTTGGCGTGGACGTAAGAGGTGTTCTCGGCTCATCACTAAAGCGCGGACAGGAACGGGCGCAAACAATGAGCGTGGCCCGCGCCTATGACTCTCTGGAAGATCTGTTGGCGGATGAAAACATCGATGTAGTGCACGTAACGACCCCTAACCACGCACACTATTCGCAAGTAAAATCGATCCTGGGCGCCGGCAAACACGTCATCTGCGAGAAGCCACTTGCCATGACGTCCGCCGAAAGCGCCGAGATGGTCGACCTTGCCAATGCGTCGGGAAAAGTTGCAGCTGTTTGCTACAACATTCGATTTTATCCACTGAACCAGCAGGCTCACGGAATGGTTCAGGCCGGGGATTTAGGTGATATCCGTTTCGTTACAGGACATTACCATCAGGACTGGCTTGCCAAACCCAGTGACTGGAACTGGCGGCTGGAAAGCGAAATCGGGGGTGCGCTTCGATCGGTCGGTGACATTGGAACGCACTGGGTTGACCTGACAAGCTTCGTTACCGGTTTGAAAGCTGCATCGGTCATGGCAGAGCTGGTGACCTTTATCCCGAAACGCCAGAAACCTCTCGGCTCGGTAGAAACCTTCACCAGCGGGACCGGTGAAACTGAGAGTAGGCCAATCGATACCGACGATGCCGCCATGATCCTTATTCGGTATGAGAACGGAGCGCGCGGCGTGATGAGCACGTCTCAGGTGAACATGGGCCGAAAAAACTCTTTGCAATGGGATATCGCCGGGGCAAAGGCCACCGCTGCGTGGGACAGCGAGAACCCCGACCATCTGTTCATTGGGCACCGCGACGGGCCGAACCAGACGCTGATGCGCGACTTTACTTTGATGAACCGCCCTGGGGTTGCAGCCGCCACATTGCCACCAGGGCATGTGGAGGGTTTCGCGGATTCCTTCTTCAACTTTTTTCGGGCGATTTATGCCGACGTCCTCGCAGGCGGACGCCAGCCGACCAGCACCTGGGCCACGTTTGAAGATGGTCACTACGAAATGCGTTTCTGCGATGCCGTTGTGAAATCGGCAAGCGAGAGTCGCTGGGTAGATTTGAGCGAGATTTGAGGGGGATGTAATGAAACTGGGCTTGCTGACTGCACCATTCGAACACTCTCAGTTGACAGAGGTGGCGGCCTGGGCCAGTGCCAATGGGTTTTCGGCCATGGAGGTTGCCTGCTGGCCGTCGTCCGGTGGCGAGCAACGGCGTTATGCTGGGACCAGCCACATCAATGTGGACAACCTTTCCGCCGATCAGGGCAATGAAATTGTCGGGCAGCTCGCCGATCAGGGGATAGAGATATCGGGTCTCGGGTACTACCCCAACCCGCTTCACGCTGATGCAGAGCATCGGGCCGAAGTTATTGGGCATCTGAAAAAGGTGATCACCGCTGCCGGGGTGATGGGCATCAAGGTCGTCAACACCTTCGTTGGCGGAGACCGCACTCTGCACCTCGACGCGAACTGGGAGCGCGCCACCGAAATTTTCGACCCAATCGTCAAGCATGCTCAAAATTCAGGAGTACGTCTGTGCTTTGAGAACTGCCCGATGATCTTCAGCTATGACGAATGGCCCGGGGGTCACAACATCGCCTACTCACCAAGAATCTGGCGACGGATTTTCGAGAAATGGGGTGACGCGGTCGGCATGAACTTCGACCCCTCACATTTGATTTGGCAATTCATCGATCAAACACGTTTCATCAAGGAGTTTGGCCCTCACATGGCTCATGTCCATGCCAAGGACGTGATGGTCGATCAGGACGGACTCTATGAAAACGGGGTGATGTCGACTGGAATGGGGTGGCAGATCCCGCGGCTCTGTGGGCTGGGTGATGTGGACTGGTCCGATTTCTTTTCCGGCCTGTACCGCGTTGGATACGACGGTTCGATCATCATCGAGCATGAAGACAGGTTGTTCGAAGGAACAGACGAGAAGGTCAAGCGGGGCTTCCTGCTGGCCCGGGACGTCCTGTCGCCATTCATCAAGTGAAGAGATTATCAAGTTTGCAATGACTAAAACTGGGAGGAAACTGAAATGAAAAACCTACTTTACGGCGTTGCTGCGATAGCAGTTTCTGCTTCTATTTCAACGGTGGCGATTGCGGACGGGCACAAGCAGTACACCATCGGCGTGTCCAACACTGTTCAGGGCAACGGGTGGCGTGAACAGATGATCTGCGCCATGCGTGCACAGGCCTTGGTTGAAAGCGATGTCACAAACCTGATCGTCGCGCACCGAAACACGGATTCAGCCGGGCAACTGGAAGACATCAACAATCTGATCGAAGCAGGTGTTGATGCAATTGTGTTGAACCCATCCAATCCTGACGCTTTGAATTCAGCACTCGAAAAAGCGATGGCGCAGGACATCGTCGTTGTTGCAGTAGATGCAGGCGTTTCAGCTGATGGCGCATATATTCTTTCAAACAATCAGGAAGAATATGCCTACCTTGGAGCCAAATGGCTGTTTGAACAGCTCGGTGGCAAAGGTGACGTTGTTTATATGCGCGGCATCGCAGGTGTGTCCGCCGATACAGACCGCGACAACGGATTTAAACGCGCGCTTGCTGAACACCCCGACGTCAACGTAGTGCACGAAGTTTTCACTGGATGGCAGCAAGACCAGGGCAAGCAACAGATCTTTGATTTCCTTGCCACCGGCATCCCATTTGACGGTGTCTGGACCAGCGGTATCGACAATGTAATTGTCGACGCGTTTACTGAATCCGGCGCGCCTTTGGTACCGATCGTCGGTGCGGATAATGCGGGCTTCGTTCAGTATCTGACCGAGGTCGAGGGATTGAATGGTGCGGCAGTGACAAACCCCGGCTCCGTCGGTGGTGCAGGCATTGCTTTGGCCGTGGACATCCTGAACGGCGAAGCCCCTGACAGCAAAACAGTCCTGGTAGACCCGGTACTTTGGGAAAACGCGACAGACGCGGGGCGCGAAACGATCAAAGCAGCACAGAATCCAAATCTGGACCCTGAGTGGCCGGTTTCTGTGACTGTTCCCGGCTGGACCGACTACACAATGGAACAAATCATCGACTGCAAGGGGCCTGGCGAAGGCTGATCCCAATTGACTAGCCTTCCGCCCTTAGCTGGGCGGAAGGCAAATCCAATACACTTAGTATTCAAGGGCTTCCATGAACAGCACACCACTTCTCGACGCGTCTGACGTCGCCAAAAGTTTTGGCGCTGTACATGCCTTAACCAACGCCCATCTTACGGTCGCTGAAGGCGAGATCGTCGCCTTGATGGGCGCCAATGGCGCCGGCAAGTCCACGTTTGTCAAAATAATTACAGGCGCTCTAAGACCTGATGCTGGCCAGGTATTAATCCGAGGTAAACAAGCACTTGTCGGAAGCCCTGCCGAGGCGCGCCATTCCGGCCTAGTGCCGGTTTATCAGGAACCGTCGCTCATTCCTGATCTCGACGTGTCCGACAATCTCAGGCTGACCGACACACCGGTCGAACAGTTCCGAGAGTGGGTTTCTGAGCTTGGCATCGAAGACTTGAAGCTGTCCGCAATGATTAGCGACCTGCCTCTCGCCACACTTCGCATCCTTGATTTGGCACGCGCACTGGCTCTTGAACCTGACGTTCTCTTGTTGGACGAAATGACGGCTGCACTGCCTACGGATCTGGTTGAGCGTGTTTTGAAGACCGTACAACGCAAAGCAGATGACGGCATGGGTGTGATCTATGTTTCCCACCGCTTCACTGAAATCTCGGAACTGTGCGACCGAGCCACGGTGCTACGAGATGGCATGTCCGTTGGGGATCTCGAAATCGAACCCGGCGTCGAAGAACGCGTCGTCGAATTGATGTTGGGACAGAAGATAGACATCGGAAAGCGTGCGGTTCTCAAAGCAAATGGACCGCAAATAAAGACACCCCGCCTAAACGTACATTCGCTGGCATTTGAGCCCAGTTTCTCTGACGTTTCGTTCGACTTGTACCCCGGTGAAGTATTGGGAGTCGTGGCACTAGAAGGTCAGGGGCAGGACGAGCTTTTCGAGGTTTTGGCAGGCTTTGACAGGCCAACGTCAGGATCCATGAAAGTGAACGGGCAGCCGGTTAGTTTTTCCCATCCCGCCGACGCCATTGCCGCCGGGCTGACCTTTGTACCGGGCGATCGTTCCGATGCCCTGTTGGCGCAACGGTCAGTGAAAGAAAATATCGCTTTGCCATTCTCAGCCCGCATCAAAAACTGGGGGCCGATAAAACTCCGTCACGAGCGTAACCGGGTCGCCTATGCGGTCGAGAAACTGCAGATCGACACACGCGCCAAAGGCGAAGTGCAACGACTTTCCGGAGGAAACCAGCAGAAAGTTACCATCGGCCGCTGGCTGGCGACCGGTGTTGAAACCTTACTGTTATTCGACCCAACCCGCGGCATAGATGTGCGCACGAAACGCCAAATATACCCCTTGGTGCGAGAGTTAGCGGATCAGGGCGCAGCGGTTCTATTCTACACATCTGAGTTAGAGGAAATCCCGCTGGCCTGTGACCGTGCAGTCGTGATCTTCAACGGGCGTGTTGTCGACGTGATAGACGCCGCAGACGCAGATGAACAAACACTGATGCGGGCGGCTTACGGGCTGACCGAAACGGAGGGCGCGGCGTGAACGGGGCCATCCGAAAACACGCGTGGGTCATGGGTCTGGTTGTGCTTCTTGTGCTCCTTCTGACCATCACAAAATTGATACAACCCACGTTCGGAGCGTCCGGGTTGGAGAGTATCGCCCGCGCCGCCCTGCCCTTTGCTTTCGCAACTGCCGGTATGGCTGTCGTCGTAATCGTCGGAGGCATCGATTTGTCCGTCGCATCGATGATGGCCGTGTGCGCTGTGACTGCTGCCGTATTGATGGAACGCATGGCCGGTGTGCCAGCCCTGATTATCGTTCTGGGTGTCGGACTTTTGATGGGGCTGATTAATGGCCTTCTAATCGTGGTAACTCGGGTGCCCGACATCGTCGTTACTCTCGCCATGCTTTTTGTGTGGGAAGGCGTTGCGTTATTGATCCTCGAGACACCCGGCGGCGCGACGGCAGACTGGCTGGAGCAGACAATCCGCGGTCATTTTCTATTCGACGGGCTGCCAAAGGTGCTTATCGTTATCGTCTTAGGCATCGCGGTGATCTGGTTGCCGGTTCGGCGTTCCAAACTTGGCCTTTCGATCTATGCAACTGGGTCGGACGAGTTGGCCGCCTTCCGTTCGGGCGTTGCGGTCGGAAGTACGAAGATTGCTGCCTACGCGCTTTGCGGTCTGTTTTGTGCCATGGGTGGATTAAGTCTGGCCGCCCTGACCGGAATTGGCGAACCGGTACCGGGCCCATACCTCATGGCCTCTGTCGCCGCGGTGGTTCTTGGCGGCGTCGTGCTGGGCGGCGGCAAAGGCGGCCTTCTTGGCCCAATCATCGCCGTATTCATTCTGCGGATCATCCGAACGATCCTGACATTGCTGGCCGTCGATCCAAATGTGACCACCATTATTGAAGGCACGATTATGGTTCTCGTCGTTATGCTAGGCACGGCGGCTTCACTAAAGGGGGCCCGCCGATGAGTATGGACGCGACAGACCCGCCGATCGCCCGCTTTGGTCGGTATCTTCGGGACAACCCGATCATCCCTCTCTTGATCTTCCTGTTCCTGATGATCGCCGTGCTCGAGGTATTACGGCCGGGTATCGTCACCCCGGTCCGGGCCGGTCGAGATGGGTTGATATCAACCTTTTGGGTCGGCAACCTGATCAAGTTCGCAATTCCGCTGGCCATGCTAGCCGCCTGTCAGGTGCTAACAATGCTGACCGCAGGAATAGACTTGTCCGTAGGGGTGGTTGCCACCGTATCAGCTTTCGTCTGCGCAACGCTGAGTGCGATCTGGGGCGTCACACCTGCAGTATTGATCGCGCTGTCCGCTGGCCTTGTTGTTGGCGTAGTAAATGGCATCGGCGTGGGATTGGTCCGGGTCCATCCGTTGATCATGACGCTTGGAACAGGATTAATCGCAACGGGATGCCTGCAGGTCTATCAACGGCTGGTCATAAATGCAGGAACAGAAATCCCCACTTTTCTTGCCTGGCTCGGAACAGGCCGAACGGCAGGGATGCCAAACGGCCTTTTTGTATTCATCCCCTTCGCACTCTTTATTCTTTGGCTCATGCGCTATACCGGATTTGGCCGATTGCTGTTCGCACTGGGCTCCAACGAACAGGCTGCGAAGCTATCCGGGGTTCGAGCCTGGCAGGTCTATCTGGCGCTCTACGTATTATCCAGTTTGATCGCCGCGCTAGCGGGTTTGCTCTATCTCGGCATGATCCGCCAAACGTCGCTGAGTCTCGCCAATCCGTTGTTATTGCCTTCGGTCGCTGCAGCGGTGATTGGCGGCACATCGATTTTCGGAGGTCGTGGTAGTTTCGCAGGTGCGATTGTGGGCGCACTAATTCTGCGTGTGCTGGATACTATGTTAACTTTGATGCAGATGCCGGAAGGTGCACGTACAGCCCTGTTTGGACTGATCATCCTCGCGGTTACCGCACTCTACGTCAGGATCACCGGCACACGCTAAGGGAGGTTTCCAATGGCCAAATTCCGGATCGTCGGCATCAGTTTCGATCACATGCACATGGGTGATTTGCTGCGGATGGTGCAAGATCATCCTGACGCAGAAATCGCTGCGGTCTTTGATCCGGATCGGGATAAAATGCAGGCGGCAGTGACGGCTTTCGACATTCCCGAAGATAGGGTGTTTACGGACTTCGACACATGCATGGCAGCGGGTCCTTACGACATTGCTCTTCTTTGTGTGGCGACAGCTCAGCACGCGGAATTTACTGAACGGCTGGCCCCGCATGACCTGCATGTTTTTGTCGAAAAACCCTTTGCTGCATCCGCGGATGATGCGCGCCGCATGATGGCCGCGATGAACGAAACAGGCAAACAGCTGATCATCAACTGGCCTTTGCGATGGGTTGAAAGCCACGTGACGGCCAAACGGTTGATAGATGAAGGGATGATCGGCGATTTGCGCGAAGTTCATTTCTACGACGGAAATCGGGGACCGTTGTACCATCTGGCCGACAAAGTTGAAGTGACCGCCGAGGAGGTTGAGCGTCAGAAACCGAACTCCTGGTGGTATACGCGTGCATCTGGTGGTGGATCATTGTTAGATTATCTTGGCTACGGAGCGACGCTTGGAACCTGGTACATGGATGGAAGAGCGCCGATTGAGGTAACATGTACGGTTGACGAAACACCCGGTATCGAAGTCGACCAGCATGCCATTGCCGTTTGCCGTTATGAAACCGGGCTATCCAAAATGGAAACACGCTGGGGCACCTTCACCGACCCGTGGACCACGCAGCCTCAGCCAACCTGTGGATTTGTCTTTGTGGGCACAGATGGCACCATTTCATCGCCTGATTATGCCAGCCACCTAACAGTTCAGACCCGCGCCCGACCTGAAAGGCACGAGTTTCCAGTGACCCCGCTTCCAGTTGGCGAACGAAATGCGATCGAATATGTGCTTGGCTGCATTTCCAAAGGAGCCCCGGTCACAGGGCCGTTGGATCCCGCCCTTTGTCTGACCGCGCAACGGATCGTCGATACCGCGCGTCGTTCGGCACGCGAAAAACAAACACTCCGGTTGCTGTCATGAGTGGGGACAGTGGCGATACGGACCAGTACGCTTTGAAATCAGCCAAGAAGCGGGACATCCCTGCCCCGGGTTTGCCGTATACGCCGCCGATGCCTCAGCACTACAAGCCCCGGATCGGGGTAATTGGTACGGGCGGAATTTCTGCAAGCCATCTTGATGCCTACCGAACGGCCGGCTGGGACGTCGCCGCAATCTGGAACCGGACGCGGGCGAAGGCCGAGGAAAAGGCCGCTGAGTACTGTCCGTCTGCCCGCATCAAAGATGACTGGCAGGCACTTCTTGCAGATCGTGAGATTGACGTTATCGATATCACCCTCCACCCAGAACATCGCGTGCCAATTATCAAAGCTGCCTTGCAAGCGGGCAAACACGTGCTTAGCCAGAAGCCATTTGTTACCGACCTTGATCAGGGCAAGGACCTTGTGAAGCTGGCGGATGATCAGGGTGTGAAACTCGCGGTAAACCAAAATGGTCGCTGGGCCCCGCACCTGTCCTGGATGCGCGAGGCGGTTTCAGCCGGATTGATCGGCGATGTTCTGTCTGCCCACATCTCAATTCACTGGGATCACGGATGGACTGCAGGTACTCCGTTTGACGAGATTGACCACCTGATACTCTACGATTTTGGGGTGCATTGGTTCGACTTTCTTACGTCCCTGGTCGGAGACAGGGCCGAAAGCGTATTTGCAACCGCTACAACTGCGCGCGGCCAGGCAAACAAAGTCCCTTTGATGTCGCAGGCATTGGTACGTTTGGACCAAGGACAAGCAAGCTTGGTTTTTGACGGGGGCGTGCCTTATGGCCCTCGAGACACAACATACGTTGCGGGCACGACCGGCAGTCTGACATCAGACGGGCCGGATCTTTCGACACAATCTGTAACGCTTGAGACGGCGCATGGCATCGCGCGCCCAGCGCTCAACGGACAATGGTTCAACGACGGTTTTCGTGGCGCAATGGGAGAGCTTCTTTGTGCAATCGAAAACAATCGAGAGCCTACAGTTTCTGCAAGAAACAACCTGAGGTCATTGGCCATCGTTTTCGCGGCAATTGCATCATCCGAACGCAACAGAGAAATCGAAGTAGGAAGCGTTAGAACAGCCAGAACCTGATTGAGTGCTGGCTGACAAATTCGAACCAATCTCAGCTAGGCCAGTAAAGCGGCCCCATATGCTGCGTCAAGTTCGCGCCATTCGGCCGGAGCGGCGGTGCGTGTCAGCTTGAATGAGGCTCTGCTAGCCAGCGATCTTTCCTGCCTGAAGTTGTTGTAGACGGAGGACTGGACGGAAGCGAATTTCTGTATTGGTTACGAAACCCAAACGTAGGCTTGTCCTGCCAGTTCAGCTTTAGTCTTAGGCTAAAACTAACGCGCGACCTAACTCTCTCTGACACCCACACCCCATGGTGCTGAACGATCTTTTCTTTCGCCGTGCCGTAGTGCCCTAGGATTTGTAGAGACCAGGCACCAATCCTTCTGATAACTCTTTCAGCAGGTCCGGTGCTGTTCCCGCAGGTTGAATTGGGCCGTAATACACATCGTAGGTTCCACCTAGTTTAGCAATCAGCTCTGACACGTACCTTAAGGATGCCACCCTGCGTCCGAACTCGTCGTTTCCCCCACCGAGTAGCGCCGCCAATCGTCGAGTTCGGTAGTAGTGCCGCGAATTACGCATGTTCGCCGAAGCCGGGACTATCGGCGCTCCGCTTTCTGCGGAAACACGAGCAACCCCGGTTCGCCATTGCGGCTCGATCAGAAAATGCCAGCGCAGAACGGTTGATGAAACTGGCCGCAGCGAAAGACGCGTTCGTGATTTACGGTCATTGCCCGAAACAATGGCCCAGCCTACGACAAGCTCCAGAGACGTATAGCTAAGCTTCGCTAATGAATCGAGCCTATGAAGATTTTGTCTTTGGATGACATTGACTATACTCCTTCACAGGCTTCCAAAACCAAAAAGTGGAGACAAAACATAGATTTGCAATTCGACCACATTGAGTTCGTACGAGATATCCAGTCACTAAGGTTGGGCAGCCAAAGTTGATGCGCTTATGAAGAAACGCTGAGATTATTTTGCAAGTTCAGTTAGACATTCACAGGCTGAATCAGTGTCCCTAAATACTCTCTTGTCTTACTGTCCCATTCTGCGGGATTTTCTCCGTGTGCAACCTGCGCATGAAGCTCAACCAACTTCCAGACTTCGTCTTTAGTTTCTGCCACAACGCTGGCTGGACAAGCTTCCATTCCTTCACAATCTCTACAGGCGTAAGAAAAAGCGTTCGCCATGGTTTTCCCTCCCTAGCTGAATGAGCTTAGCAGGTTTGCAAAAAAAATGCCGAATCCGCCATTTGAAGGCGCGATAGGTAACGCGCCAAAGTAAACTACTGCTTTCGGGCTCACAGCAGTCGTTCGCTGCACTTTGCGTGGACGACTGCTACGCGGACTAAACCAGTCATCCTGGTCATGGCTTTGGAAGATATATTACTAACAATAATTAAACCGGCCGATTGGTAAATTGGTAGCGGGTGCCCCGGCAGATAATGTGGTAACTACTGAAAGCGACCCAGTTGGAGTGGTTGGCATGATTTGACTGGTCCGGTTTGATTGTAGTGCATGACTGGTCCATCGGGACAATGGTATCTAGTGCCGACGGAAGATAGCCCTATGCGCTGTGTGGTCTTTTGGTGCTGTAGTGCTTTCTCTTATTGAGAGCAAAAAGGATCCGGTCTGCACGTCAGAAACAAAAAAAACACATAATAGTTTGTAAATTAAACAATTTTCGGATTCACTCTGTTCATTCCCTTTCCATATCCATCTTATCGAACCTAATTTTCTTTTACTTTTAATTAATATCATATTCATCTTCTGTTATTTAATCACCCAATTTGCACCAAATTAAAGACGGAATTCTCCTCTACGCTATCCCCTCATTCTTAGCTGCTACTGGAGAACGCCATGCTCGATATTCTGCCCCCGACAGGTGCACGGCAATTTCGCCGTGACGAGAGCGGTTCACTCACCATTTTCGCCCTCTTGATGTTTTTGTGCATCGTCGCCCTTGTGGGCATCGGCATAGATTACATGCGCTTTGAAAACGAACGAGCGGACTTGCAATACACGCTGGACCGAGCTGTTCTGGCCGCGGCGGACCTTGATCAAAAGGAAGAACCGGAAGCCGTCGTTCGTTCGTACCTGGAAAGCGCGGATCTTTTGGAACATGTGACCAGCATCGATGTGGTCAACGACGTTGGTTATCGTGAGGTGTCGGCGACAGCCATGTCCGAGTTCCCGACCCAATTCATGCACCTTTCCGGCGTCGATTCACTGATTGCTCCCGCGGCAAGCACTGCCGAGGAAAGCGTCGGTTTGGCAGAGATCTCAATTGCCATGGACGTCTCGACCTCAATTGACCTGCCAGCACTGCAAGCTGCTACGAAAAGCATCATTACAAAGATTGGAACAAAAAACGGGACGTGGAGCAACGAGGTTTCATTCTCACTGATCCCATATTCCAGCCAGGTGAACGCTGGCGCGGATTTGCTGAAGTACTACAATCTCGACCGGTTCCATGACCACTCGCACTGTGTCAACTTTATCGACAACGAATTCAGCAAGCCTGATCTTTCTCTGACCAGGGTGCTGGAACAAACGGCTCATTTCGACCCTTATACTGAGACAAAAGAGCCGATTGAACATCCTGTCTGCCCAATCCGCGATGGATCGGCGATCCTGCCCTTCCAAAACAATGAAACCGTGCTTCATGACTACGTCGACGGCCTCACCAAGCTCGCCAATCCGATTGTGGACGAGGACTCGGGCCTGGACAATGGCGCGAATTGGGGCCTTATCCTGCTGGATCCCGGTACACAGCCGGTCATCGAGAACCTTGCCACCCCCGTAGTTAAAGGTGGTGACGGTATCGTTCCGGAAATATTCGACAACCGTCCTCTGCCTTACAACAGCAACGTCCTAAAGGTTCTGATCCTGGTTTCCGATGGTGACAATACTGACCAGCACATGCTCAACCCGTCGAGACGCACCACGATGTCGGATATATGGTACAACGAGGACGCTGATCGTTTCTCAGTCTTCCAATCAAATGGCGCCCCTATGTACTGGTGGCCGCACGACAACAGCTGGCAGGATCACGCCTACGGCGAGGGAAGCTCGCGATGCACAACCAAGGGCAGCAAAACCGAATGCGTGAATGAAGCCGAACCTGGCAACGCGGTACAATTGTCCTACGTTCAGCTGCTGAAGAACGTGTCTTTGGAATACATCGAAAACAACATCTTCACTCACTCGGCAAGTGCCTATGGTCAATGGGAATCCAGTGCGTTCAGCAAGAAAACCGCGGTTGCCAAGGATCAGCGCACCAAACACGTGTGCAAGGCCGCCAAGGATGAAGGCGTGATTGTCTTTAGTGTCAGCGTCAACGCCCCGGCGAGCGGCCAAAAGGTACTGGAAAATTGCGCAAGCTCCGCCAGTCATTACTACGATGCGTCGGCCCCTGACCTCACAGATGCCTTTACCTCGATTGCATCCTCTGTCCGTATGTTGAGGTTGACACAATGATGCGCAGGATGATCTCCTCTCTGACTAAGGTCCGCCGCCAAGAAGACGGAGGTGTGACTCTCGAGTTTGCTCTCGTCTTCCCTGCCATATTTTTCTTGGTTCTTTCGGGGTTGGAGCTTGGTTTGGTAACCCTACAACACGCGCAGCTAGAGCGTGCCGTCGACCTGACAGTGCGCGACATACGGTTGAACACCGGCGTCAATCCACAACACGATGACATCAAGGCTCTCATTTGCAGCCGCGCCAGTTTTATCAACAATTGCGAAACCAGCGTGCAGTTGGAAATGATCCGGCAGGATCCTTTTAACGCCATAACGGTACCAGCTGTCCCTGACTGCACTGACCTCTCTGAAGTGGTGCGCCCCGTGCGGACCTTCCACAACGGCCTTGAGAACGAATTGATGGTTCTGCGGGCCTGCGCCAAGATCAACCCCATGTTTCCAACATCTGCAATGGGCAAGGCATTGGTCAACGAAGAAGGCCAGTACGCCCTGACCGCTACAACTGTATTCGTGCAGGAGCCTAGTTAGTACCATGATCAAGCAACTTCTAACGCGCCGCCCGAAACAATTCCGAGCACGAGAAGAGGGCTCGATATCCCTCGAGGCTGTCCTCATTACCCCAATGCTTGTTTGGACGATCATGGCGGGATATACGTTTTTCGAAGCCTACAGGCAAAGTGCCTCGAACATCAAAGCGGCGCATACAATTGGTGATCTGATTTCTCGCGAAACCCGGGAAATCAACAGCGCCTACATAGACTCAATGGAGGAAATGTTCGGTTTGATGGTGGCAAATCAAGCCGATCTGAAAATTCGAATTTCGCTAGTTCTTTACGATGAGGCCACCAACAGCCACTCGGTGAACTGGTCTGCAATTCGCGGTGGGTTTACCGAAAAGCTGTCCGACGCTGATATTGGTCAATACAAAGATGACTTACCCCCGATGTCGGATCAGAACACGCTCATCCTGGTCGAGACATCCAACACGTTTGTCCCGCTCTTTCGCGTAGGTTTGGCCAACATCGACCTAGAAAACTTCATATTCACCCGGCCGCGCTTTGCAAACAATATAAAAGGGAACGTCTAGGCACTGAAATTTGCAGCACCCCAGGAGAGATGAAAGCTTGGTCGCAGAACCTCTCGCGCGAGGGTGTCATGACTACCTTAAATAGCAATGGAGCCGTTCTTCTGGATCGAGGGGCACGTCTCTTGAAAACTCTGACTGCAAAATGTTCTGACGTGATCGAGTGATGTGTGAAATAAATATTTGGTCTTACAGTCCGCTTTGGGCTCAAAGCAGTCTTTCGCTGCAGTCGGCTTGAACGACTGCTACACGGACTTTGCAGACGTTGGATTGCCGCGGCTCCGATGGCAACTTCCAGCCCCCAGCAGACATTCGCAACTGGACTTTGCAAATACTCGACGCCTTCAGCTCTCTTTTCCAAGTTGTTTCTGATGTAGTCCAATAGCTTCCGTCGCTTCGCAAAAAACGCATACGAAACGAGGGCAAAGACTGCCGTCCAAGCAAATGCAGCCATCGCACTATCTACTCTGCCTTCATTGGACCTAGCATCTCGGTATTGAAGAATTGCAAGCTCAATCGCCTCAGCTTGAAGCCCAGCCAGAACTTCAATAGCCATTTGTTCGTGCTCAGCATCAGCTTGGGTGGTTATTGTAACCATCTGCCCGTCAACGCGTATCATTTTCCCAAATTCGGCGTCCGAAATCTCAAGCTGAACTGAAGCTTTTGTGGATGCATCGGCGACTTGAGCGATCCGCTCCTCAATCTTTCTCGCTCGTTCGGTTGCGGGCAACGCACTTGACCCGCGTACCAAGAACAATTCTTCACCATCCACTATTACCGGCGCAATAAACTCGGGATCATCTCTCTCTTCAGTTGGTGCGAGGATTTCTTCAGACTGAGCAAACGCGACACCGCAGACGAATAGAAGTGGCAGTAACCAAAGTGTAAGAGCCCTCATGATTTTGCTCCTTCTGCGGGGATTATGTGCACATCGCGTTGCGGGAATGGTATAGATATACCTTTTTCATCAAACCTCTCTTTTGCTTGACCGGTTAGGTCCCAATAGACGGTCCAGTAGTCATCTGACTTGGACCATGGACGTGTCCGTCCGTTGAACGCGACCTAACGCGTTCGATAGAGGGTGTCTAAGTGTCCACCATTGATAGTGGACACCATGGGGGGCTCTATGAACAAGCGTAAGAAACGATTTTGGTCTGATGAAGAAAAGCGCGAGATTTGTCAGCAGGCGTCGATGGCTGGCGTTTCTGTTGCTCAAGTTGCCCGGCGCTACGCGGTGAATGCCAATCTGATTTTCAAATGGCTGAAGGACCCGCGCTTTGCCCCGGATGTGATCGACGTTGCGGCTGAGCCGGTCTTTTTGCCGGTTGAGATTGGTTCCGAAGTCTCAGGATCCGTCGATCCGGTGCCTGCCGGTTTTGAACCGGTGTCTGCACCGGCTGTCTCTGGCCGGATCGAGATTGAACTGGCGGGTGGGCACAAGATCAGCGCCGAGGGAGGGTTTGATCCCGATTTTCTGGCACGGCTTCTCAAAGGGATCCTCCATTGATCCCGGTCCCGAGCAACACACGGGTATGGTTGGCGGCGGGTGTGACGGACATGCGGCGGGGCTTCAACACGTTGGCGGCGCAGGCCGAAAAGGTTCTGGCAGAAGATCCTTACTCGGGTCATCTGTTTGTCTTCCGGGGCCGTCGCGGTGATTTACTGAAGATCATCTGGTGGGACCAACAAGGGGCGTGCCTGTTCTCCAAGCGACTTGAGAAAGGCCGGTTTGTCTGGCCTGCGGCAAAGGACGGCAAGATCAGCGTGACACCTGCCCAGTTGTCGATGTTGCTGGAAGGGATCGACTGGCGCATGCCGCATAAGACCTGGCGTCCTCTGAGCACTGGATAGGTCAATAAACACAGGTCTATGACCTCTTTCGGGATTCACCTGGCTTCGCCAATCCGGTATAGGATTAGCGATGCTGAATGACCTCAATATCGGGTCTGATGACCCTTCTGAGCTGCGCCGCGCCAATGCGCTGCTGGCGGCCGAGGTCAAGTCCCAGGCCTTGCTGATAGAGAAGCTCCAGCATCAACTGGCAGGGCACAATCGGCACCGGTTTGGTTCAAAGTCGGAGAGCCTGGATCAGCTCAATCTGACTTTCGAAGAAGAGGAACAGATTGCAGCGTCGGCCAAGGCACAGACCGATCCCGTGCCTGCTGCTGAGGAAGACAAGCCGCCCCGGCAGCACAGTCGTAAACCCTTGCCCGACCATCTGGATCGGCAGGACCAGGTCCTGTCGCCCGGCGAGCAGTGTAGCCACTGTGGCGGGTCGCTGAAGACGCTGGGCGAAGATGTGACCGAAGAACTGGAATATGTTCCGGGCCGGTTTGTCGTGAACCGTATCGTCCGGCCCCGCAAAGCCTGTGCGGACTGCGAGACGTTTGTGCAATCCCCGCTGCCCTCGCGCCCAATTGAACGCGGGCGACCGGGGCCGGGTTTGTTGGCGCATGTGCTGGTCTCAAAGTATGCGGACCATCTGCCACTCTATCGGCAATCCCAGATTTATGCCCGTGATGGAGTTGATTTGGAGCGCTCGACCCTGAGTGACTGGGTGGGCCGTTCCACTGCCTTGTTGGAGCCGCTGGCAGACGCCATCGGACGCATGGTGCGACAGGGTGATGGCATCTTTGCCGATGATACCCCGGTGAAGATGCAGGCTCCGGGCCAGAAGAAAACCAAAACCGCGCGGGTCTGGACCTATGTCCGGGATGAACGGCCATGGTCGGGCCAATCACCACCCTGCGCCTGGTATCAGTTCACCGTCGACCGGAAGGGGGAACACCCCACCAACCATCTGACGGGATACAAGGGCTGGGTCCATGCCGATGGCTATTCCGGCTTCAACGGGTTGTTCGGAGAGAGCAAGGCCCGTGAGATGGCCTGCATGGCACATGTCCGGCGCAAATTCGTTGATGTCTTTGCCGCACAGGGCTCTTCAGTCGCCGAGGAAGCCGTCCGTAGGATTGCAAAACTCTATGCCATGGAAAAAGAGGCGCGGCGAAAATCCCCTCAAGAACGTATTGCCTTGCGACAGGCCAAGGCCAAGCCCGTCTTCGACGAGTTGGAGCAATGGCTGCACGATCAATTGGCCCGCATCTCCGGCAAGTCGCCGCTGGCGAAGGCCATCCGCTATGCACTGGGTCGCCTGCCCAAAGCCCGCGCATATCTGGATCACGGCTGCCTGGAACTGGACAACAACACAGCAGAACGGGCCGTCAAACCCGTCGCCATCGGGCGCAAGAACTGGATGTTTGCCGGATCAGAGGGTGGCGGAAAAGCTATGGCCGTCGCCTTTACCCTGATCGAAACTGCCAAACTCAATGGTGTTGACCCACAAGCTTGGCTGAGCTGGGTTCTGGAACGCATTGCCGACCACAAAATCAACCGCCTCGATGAACTCATGCCCTGGCGCTACGCAGAACAATCCGCCCAACAATAACTGGGCAGGTTCACCGGACGGACACCCATGGACGGCAAAAGATGTTGACGGAGTTGTCTCCCAACTCACCCACGAAAATTTCTGGTTCTGGTGTTTTCAGACAAAGCTGGTGACGCGCAACCAAGTCTTTGAGCACTTCAATTGCTTGGGCAGCGTTGTCCGAATAGGCGATACCAAAGACCAGATCGACCCGACGTTCTTCGGATGCGCTTACGTTGGTAATGACATCCCCCCAAATCTTGCTGTTGGGAACTATAATAATCTGGTTGTCGAATGTTCTGATCTTGGTTGAAACCACCGACATCTCATCCACAAACCCAGATGAGCCGCCTACTTGGATATAGTCGCCAGTGTCGAATGGCTTGAGAACCATGATCATCAGACCGCTTGCGAGGTTTCCCAGCGTTTCCTGCAATGCAAAACCTAGGATGAACGACAAACCGCCGAGCACGGCAAAAAGCGGTGTAACGTTAACTCCGAACAAAGCTAAAACGACGAGTATACCAAGGACGAAAACGGCCCAGTACACGGCGGTGGCAATGAAGCGTTTCAGCATTCTGGAGATAGTTGGAATTTTATTCAGACCCCGTTCAGTGACCCGACGCACCATTCGAGCAATGAACATCATGGCCCAAACTGCCAATAAAACGCCCAAACCAGCCATCAGCAGGCCAACGCCCCCATCCCACGAGAACAACCACGCCCAAGCGTTCTGAAAAAGTGTTTGAAGATCGGTTGTTTTTAGGGCTCCTGTTTTCAATGCGAGAATATAGTCAGTATGGGGTTCTAGTTCTTCCGCCTTTGCGCCTTTCAGGGTCCATGCTTCGAGCACCAGGCGATAGTTGTTGAGAATGTCTGATCCAGAGTCGTTCAAGGAGGACAACTGAGATCGCAAGCTGTCTTCCCGAGTTCCGCTCGCCGACCGAAGTTGCAAGTTTACCTGCGCGACTTCTTCGAGCCGCGAGCGCACATAACTCTGCCAAGTACCAGCGATCTGGGAAAGCTCTTCCGCGGTTAAGGGAACAAGTAGGATCTCGAGATCGTCGGCAACAATCATCTCATCTACGACTGCATTTATAAGATTGCCATTCTCGACTTCCACAGCCTCTTGGTCCGCCTCAGTCTCTTGCGCGCCGGCAGGAAAAGCGCTCGCTAATGCCGTGAACCAAATGAATGACCAGATCGTCAACGTTCTCAGTGCTCGTCTCATCTATCTGTCCCCTACTTCTTTAACGGTCGAAGAGAGCACACTCAGACGCAACAAATCCAGAATTATGTTTATATTTGAATATTTCACTGTGACGAACACCACAGATCTTTGGGCCGCTGTCGATATAGAGAACCTCTCAAATTGGAGGAACCACGGTTTTGCGAACGAAACTAAAGTTTGCGTGGAGGGGTCATAGATTTGCTGTGCACGTCGAATTTAAGGCTTTGTCTATTAGACCCATTAAACCGAAAATAATGGCCTCCTGGCGACACCACTCACTTGCGTCTCCAGGAGGCAACCAGACAAGTCTGGCAAATGCGCGAGCAACAGAGGTAATACAAATTTTCTACACATTCGAATACTTGAATCTAAAAAACAACAATTCGGTGCTGTCAGACGAATTCGAACCAGTCTCAGTTTGCCGCGGAAACCGTGAACCTATCCGGAACAAAGTTGACGCCACTCGGCGAGAGCGGCGGTGCATGTCAACTTGAAGGTGTCCCGGCTGGTGAGCGATCTTTCCTGGTTGAAGTGGTTATAGACCGAGGAATGGACGGAGGCGAATTTCTGCAAACTTCGCATGCGCCTGAAACGTTGCATCGCGCGTTCGCGTCGTCGAAACGGCAGGTGCGAGTTCTCGACGCGGTTGTTGAGCCACCTTCCCGTCTTTTGTGTTTCGAGCGCGCCTAGCTCTCTGAGCGCGGCTCTGTATGAGGCGAAGCGATCCGTGACGACGTTTTCCGCTTAACCGTGCCGCTTCATCAATTTCCTGAGGAATTTCAACGCGGCCTGCTTGTTTCAGTGTTTGGTGACGATTGCTTCCAGCACTTCGCCCTCATGATCGACAGCCCGCCAGAGGTAGTGTCTCTTGCCATTCACCTTCACGAAAACCTCGTCCACGTGCCACTTCCATTTGGAGAACGCGCGCAGTTGCTGAACACGCTTCCGTCTGCTCTCAGCAGCAAACATCGGGCCAAACCTGTTCCACCAATACCGGACAGTTTCGTGACTCACATCGATGCCTCGCTCGTGCAACAAATCTTCGACATTCCGAAGCGAGAGCGGGAAACGGATGTACAGCATCACCGCCAAGCGGATAATCTCGGGACTGGTTTTGAAGTACTTGAAAGAGGCAGGTCTGGTCATGGACAAAAGCTACGCAACACCCCTACCCCGCTCAAGCAAAGTTAATCTGACAAGACCAATTTGGGGTCTTTTAGCGGCTGCAAAACACGCCCGTGTTTTTGGTTCCATTCAATCGACCATGTATACCGTTTCGCTGGTGTCTATTGCCTGTTGCGCCGCTTGCCCCATTCTGACGGCCCAGAGGCCGTCATTCAAACTCACATCCGGTTTTGCCTTTTCGCCACGAAGCACAGCCAGGAAGCCTCTATGCTGATAGTAGGTCGATCCATTGTGATCCCCGGCCGCCAATAGGTTGGCGTCCACTGGCACGTCCATTGATACGGGACCTTTGGGATTACGCGAACTTACGATCACCTGCGGAAGCGGCGGAGTTCCCAAATGATCAGGCCAGAACCGTTCGGGTCCGGGTACCAACGCCTCGATCTTAGCGTCTGGTCCGACGGCCGATATTTCTTCTTGATAGCGAGAGCCTTCGGCAAACATGCAAAGTTCCAACATCGCGCGCGCGCCCGAAGCAAAGTCTACAAGAACATAGCCATGGTCCAGAATATCCGGGGTTTCGCCACCATAACTCTCGTCCAAATGGTTCACCGCCTGTCCACCACTTGCCGTTATACGTACCGGGTCGGATTGCAATATCAGACGCATTAGGTCGAAGAAGTGGCAGCATTTTTCGACAAATGTACCACCGGTATTGCAGTTGAACCGGTTCCAGTGGCCAACCTTGTCCAAGAATGGAAAACGATGCTCGCGGATTGATAGCATTTTAATACCACCTGTAGCCTCAGCCTTCTCGATCAGAGCAGCAATAGGGGGCATGTACCGGTATTCCATCGCAACCCAAATCGGGCAGGGATAGTCGCGCTGCAACTGTTCGAGTCGGGTCACGTCTTGCGGGTCGGTGAACAATGGCTTTTCTACCAAAAGAGGTAACGGACGTGTTTCAGCGATTTCGCAAATCTGGTCCACATGAAAATGGTTTGGGCTAACAATGACGACGCAGTCCAGTTCTTCAACCGCCAGAAGCTCTTGCACGGAACCAACCATGGCGGCAGTTGGCGCAATTGCCTTGGCGACTTTTGCCATCTCTGGATCGGGCTCAAAGATCGCTGCCACATTAGTACCTTCCAGCAATCCTATATTGTGCAGGTGCTCTTGCCCCATCATGCCGCATCCAATCAGCCCGTAATTGATGGTCCGGGTCATGTGCGATTCCTTTTACTTCAAACGTTGTACGTAGTTGGCCCGATCTGGGTCGAACCATGTTTTTGAGAATTCAACGGGTTCGGCGTTTGCCGACCAGCTGAACCGCTCGATATAACCTACCGCTTGGCCCGCTGGTTTGGTGAAGTCAGGAGGTGTCCAGTCCGGTAGCGGCCGGACAGAGACTCTGTCTTCGGCTCTTGCGATCCAAAAGCCCAATTGGCGCTGATAATAGCGATAGAGTGAGTCGGACAGTAGACTCTGGTCGACTAGGCCCGCTGATTCGTCTAGCCAAATTTCTTCGACAGCGATGATTGTTTCATTCAGGTAGCGCATCCGCCGCACGCGCGAACCGGCATCAGAAGCACCGAATTTAGGCAGATCGATTGGCTTTTTCAGATGGTCAACTGACAGGATATCCGCACGTGGCAGGCCACCCCCTTCAGGTAGTTCCAGCCGGAACATTGCATACACGCTATTTTGTGTGCCGGTCTCGCGGATGTAGTTTCCTGAGCCTTGGACACGCTCCAACATCCCCTTTTTTTCAAGCTCAGCGAGCGATTTTCGAAGCGTTCCAACCGAGACATTCAACTCCGCCGCCATCTCGCGCTCTGGCGGCAAACGCTCGCCATCAATAAGGCGCCCAGCCTCGATGTCGCGGATCAGAAGTTCCGCGATCTGAATATATACCGGCAGGGCATTTGGGTTTCGGTTGGATGCAGGCACGGTAGACGCTTCACTCGGTCGCAGGAAAAATTGATACACTATTGATCTACATCAAAGCGATTGCTACGCAAGAGGAAAGTCAAAGATGTACGGAGCGTGAATCAAATGAGCATCGTCCCCATCACATCCCCCGATCTGGATGCGGCCGAAGTTTCTTGGTTCGCCGCGCTGTGTTCCGATGATTACCAGTTCCTTGGCATTCCCGATGGCAACCTGCGGTCGAGTTGGGAGCATTGTTCGAGCATTGTGAAAGAGGCTGAAGCGCAGGGGTTCGGCAACATCCTTTGCCCGTCCTCTTACCAAGTTGGTCAGGACACGCTTAGCTTTGTCGCGGGCTGCGCTCCAATCACCGACCGGATCAACCTGCTGGCCGCCGTACGCTGCGGTGAGATGCAGCCGATCATGCTGGCCCGCACCATTGCAACGCTGGATCACATGCTGAAGGGGCGTTTGACGGTCAATATAATCTCATCCGATTTTCCGGGTGAGAAAGCCGACAGCGCGTTTCGCTATCAGCGCTCTCGCGAAGTGGTAGAGATCCTGAAACAGGCTTGGACGCAGGATGAGATCAATCATGTAGGCGAGGTCTATAACTTCTCAGGCCTGACCACTGATCCGGCCAAGCCATACCAGACTGGAGGGCCGCTACTCTATTTCGGCGGCTATTCTCCCTCCGCGCTGGAACTATGTGGCGAGCATTGTGACGTCTACCTGATGTGGCCCGAAACCAAGGACCAACTGGCTGAACGCATGAAGGCCGTTCACGCGGTCGCCGAGAATTACAAGCGCACGCTGGACTATGGCCTGCGCGTCCACATGATCGTTCGCGACACTGAGGCTGAGGCGCAGGAGTACGCGGATTACCTCGTCTCGAAGCTAGACGACGAGTACGGTCGCGCCATCCGCGAACGGGCGCTGGATTCGACCTCGCTGGGCGTCGCGCATCAGGCCAAAAACCGCGACCTGGCAGATGATTACGGCTATGTCGAACCGGGTCTCTGGACCGGCGTTGGCCGTGCGCGTTCGGGATGTGGCGCAGCGCTGATCGGTTCGACCGATCAGGTTATGTCCAAGATCGAAGAATATCAGAAGATGGGCATCCGTGCCTTCATCTTCTCGGGCTACCCCCACATGGACGAAGCTCGCCATTTCGGCAGCCGTGTTCTGCCGAACTTGAAAACCTGCTCCCTTCCCGAAGCTTACGGAAGGGTTCCTTCAAATACCCCGGCAACACCGCTGGGCAACGGAGTTCGTCGCTGATGCAACGTGTTAAACTATCTGACTCGCTGGAAATGAGCCGCCTTGTCTATGGCATGTGGCGCTTGGGCGACGACACAGACACATCGGCGGCTCATGTCGAAGCCAAAATCCAGGCCTGTCTGGATCAGGGTATCACCACCTTCGATCAGGCTGACATCTATGGGGGCTACGAGGCTGAGGCTGTTCTGGGCGCGGCCCTGCGCATCAACCCAAGCCTGCGCCAAAAGATGGAGATCGTCACCAAATGTGACATCATCGCGCCGGTTGGCCGTTACGCGGATGCGAAAGTAAAATACTACGACACCTCGCGCGCGCACATTCTGAAATCGGTCGACACGTCGCTGTCCGAAATGGCGATTGACCATATCGATCTGCTTCTGATCCACCGTCCCGATCCCATGATGGACCACCATGATACTGGAGCTGCTCTGGACGAGGTCGTGGCCAGCGGCAAGGTCGGCGCGGTCGGCGTGTCGAACTTTCGGCCGTGGGATTGGTCTCTGCTGCAATCGGCGATGAATACGCCGCTGGTCACCAACCAGATCGAGGTTTCACTGGGTGAGATCAGCCCCTTCACAAACGGCGATCTGGCATTTCACCAGCAACACGGCCACCCACTGATGGCGTGGTCTCCGTTGGGTGGCGGTTTGTTGATGGCCGGAAACCCGCCTGTGGGCGTTGCCGCGGATGAAATCGCAGCCGAGTTCGGCGTGGATCGTGCCGCAGTTGCCGTGGCCTTTCTGCTGGCCCATCCGGCCAACATCCTGCCGGTTCTGGGCACCAACAATCTGGACCGGATCAAACGCGCCTCGGACGCGTTGAAAGTCAAACTGGATCGCGAAAGTTGGTACCACCTGTATGAGGCAGCGCTGGGGCATGAGGTACCATGATGAACGAAATCTCAAAGGACATGACCCACACCTTCGTTCCGCACAAGGACGACACCCGCACCCTGCGCGACGCCTTCGGTCGCTTTGCGACCGGTGTCACCATCGTCACCTGCGATAGTGCGGATGGCTCGGTCTGCATTACGGCCAACAGCTTTTCGTCCCTGTCATTGGACCCGCCCTTGATCATGTGGGCGGGCGACCGCAACTCGCGCCGTTTCCCCTATTTCCGCAAGGCCCGCCACTTCAGCGTGCATGTTCTGTCCTGGGAACAAGCCGAGCTGTGCTTCGGCTGCTCGAAAGACGCCTTTGCGCTGCGCGACATCGCGCATGAGCGGTGCGAAAACGGAACGCCGATCCTACCGAACTGTCTGGCGCGGTTCGAATGCGAACAGCACGCGTATCACGATGCAGGCGATCACGTTATTGTGGTGGGAAAGGTTCTCAAGGCCAGCATGGCGGATGGGGACGCGCTGACCTTTTACGCCGGGAAACTCGGCCAATTCGCGCAGCACTAAGCGCGATTTGACGACCGCGGGACATACCTGCGGCTGAACAAGGGAGGATCCGCATGGGCGGACTGGCATCGGCGCTTGCGCCGATTGCATTCGTGAACGAAACCGTGCTGCGTCTGGGCCGCGCGGTTGGTGTCGTTGCGATTGCACTCATGGTGATCGCAATCCTGATTCAGGTGTTCTTTCGGTATGTGCTGGGCAATGCTCTGCCATGGCCGGATGAGGCTGCGCGGTTCTGCATGCTCTGGATGACCGGCCTGATGGCACCCACTGCCTTTCGCCGCGGCGGCTTTGTGGCCATCGACATGCTGGAGCGCTTTTTGCCACGCTCAATCGGTCAGACGCTCAACCTGTTCCTTTTGCTGATCTCGCTGGCTGTCTTGCTGGTTGCGGTCAAAATCGGCTGGTCCGAGGTCACTGGTTTTGGCGGCAAATTTGCCACCGCAGCGCTATACGTGCCCACTTCATTCGGGTTCGACGAATGGTATCGAATACCACGCAGTTGGATGATGGCCTCGTTGCTGGTGGGGATCGTCCTTCTGATCACGGTGAATATCGAGTTGATCCTGCGATCATTCCTCACTCTGCTGGGCGGGGGTCACCTGTTGCCCGAAATTCCTGATGCGGCAGTAGGAGCCGAATAAATGCTGATCTGGTTCCTGCCCACCTTCCTGATTTTCCTGCTGATCGGCCTTCCGGTCTTTTTCGCGCTTCTGGCAGCGCCCGGCATCCTGCTGTGGCTGAACGGGCAGACCAACGACATCACGCTGCTCTATCGCAATGTCTATAACGGCATGGACAGCTTCCCGCTGATGGCGATCCCATTCTTCATGCTGGCGGGGGAGCTGATGAACCGCGGCGGCATCACCATCCGCCTCGTCGAATTTTCTCAAGCGCTGATGGGCCACCTGCGCGGTGGTCTGGCGCATGTGAACGTCCTCAGTTCGATCCTGTTCGCGGGCCTGTCGGGGTCCGCCGTGGCGGACACTTCGGCGCTTGGGTCCATGCTGATCCCGGCGATGGAGAAACAGGGCTATTCCCGCAAATTCGCCGCTGCGATCACAGCGGCGAGTTCTGTGATCGGCCCGATCATCCCACCTTCGGGCATCATGATCATCTACGCCTATGTCATGGGCGAAAGCGTCGCCGCCCTGTTCCTTGCAGGTATCGTGCCCGGAGTGATGGTCGGCGTTGGCTTGATGCTGATGATCAAACTCATGGCCGACCGTTATGACTTCCCTGTAGCCAGCCGTAAATACACATGGCCCGAACGACGTCAGGCCAGCCTGAAAGCCTTCTTTCCACTGATGACCCCGGTGATCATTCTGGGGGGCATTCTGGGCGGCATTTTCACGCCAACAGAGGCTGCAGCCGTCGCCGTTGGCTATGCATTCATTATCGGCTTCTTCGTCCTGCGCACATTGACGTGGAAAGAGGTGCCAGAAGTTCTCAGCAACGCTGGCATGACGTCGGCGGTCGTCCTGCTGCTGGTCGGTGCTGCGATGGCGTTCAAAACTGTGGTCAGCCTTAGCCATGCGCCCGAGCAACTGGCTTCGCTGATCCTCAGCCTGTCGGAAAACCCGCTGATCCTGCTGTTCCTGATCAACCTGCTGCTGTTCATCGTCGGCATGTTTCTGGACGCAGGCCCCGCGATCATCATCCTCGGCCCGATCCTCGGCCCGATCTTCACCAGCCTTGGCGTCGATCCGATCCATTTCGCCATCATCATGAGCGTCAACCTGACCGTCGGCCTCGCCACCCCGCCCATGGGGCTGGTTCTATTTGTCGCTGCCGCCGTATCGCGCGAACGGGTCGAAACCATCGCCAAGGCGATCCTGCCGTTTCTGGCCGTCGAAATCATAGTGATCTTCCTGATCACCTATATCCCCGCACTATCCATGACGATCCCGAGGATAACGGGATTTGCCAACTAACTCAGTTCCACAGGGAGGAAACGCATGCTCAGAGATTTCATCAAAACCGCGGCGGTGGTCACATCGCTTGTGACCGCGTCCACCATGGCGGCCACGGCCGCTGATTACACGCTGCGAGCCACCGCGAACTCGAACGAAAATGACGAGGATTATGACGGCCTGATTGTCTTCAAGAACTATGTCGAGGCCGCCTCAAACGGTGCGATCGAGGTCGAGCTGTTCATCGGTACCCAACTGTGTTCGAATGGCGCGGAATGCCTGCAAGGCGTGGCCGATGGCACCATCGACATCTATATTTCCACCTCGGGCGGAGCCTCGGGCATCTTTCCTTATGTGCAGGTTTTGGACCTGCCCTATCTGATGGCCGATGACCGCATTGCCGAGCATGTGCTGTCCGGCGATTTCACCCGCACCATGCGCGATATGGCACTGGAAGATTCCGGTGGCGCGATCCGCCTGATGACCATCGGCAATACCGGAGGCTGGCGCAACTTTGCCAATACGCAGCGCCGGATTGCGGAACCTGCCGATATGGACGGGCTGAAAATCCGCACCGTTGTGGCCGACTTGCCGCAGGAGCTGGTGAAGGCACTTGGCGCATCGCCCACTCCGATCCCCTGGCCGGAACTGTTCACCAGCTTCCAGACCGGTGTTGTTGAAGGGTCCAAGAATGGCATCACCGACATCATGGGCATGAAGTTCCCGGATGCGGGTCTGCAATATGTCACGTTGGACGGGCACGCCTATATGGGCGCGCTGTGGTGGATGAACAACGCCAAGTTCCAAGAGATGCCGGAGGACATGCGCCGGGTCGTTGTAGATGGGTTCTATGCGCTGCAGCAGGCCACCTTTGCTTCACCCAAGCGCAAGTCGATTCAGGCCTATGAGGATTTCGTTGCTGGCGGCGGCGATCTCTACGTACTGACGCCCGACCAGAAGGCTGCGTTCAAAGAAGCTGCTACCCCTGTCTATGACTGGTTCCAGTCCAACGTAGCCCGAGGCGATGAAATCTTTGTGGCGTTGACCGACGCGGTCGCAGCAGCCGAGGCGGACGTAAATGCGTCACGCGATGCGGACCTGAACTAAGCTCTGGGGGTCGGGTGTTCGGCCCGGCCCCTACCGAAACGGGTACATCCACGCTTTGTAGTCGTTCACCAACACATGCGCTTTTTCAATCTGCTCCCACGTCATTTTCTTGACCACTTCCTCAAGGCTGATTGCCGCATCGGGGTCGCCGCCGATGGCGCTGAGCGTATACCACATGTAAGCCCGCACCAGATCGGGCGCGGGCATGCCCAGGCCCAATTCATAATACCAGCCAACTCCCGACTGAGCCCCAGGATGTCCCTTCATCGAGGCGCGCAGATACCATTCAAAGGCCCGCTCGTAGTCCTGCTCGACCCCGAGACCCAGCCCGTACATCACGCCGATCAACTCCTCAGCCTCGGCATTGCCCGAGCGCGCGGCTGGAAGAAGCTCCTCGCGCGCGGCTTCAAACTGTCCGGCTTCCATCATGTCGCGCGCTTGCTCCAGTTCCGCCAGAGCCGGAGACGCAAATACGCAAAGGGCGAAAACAAGCTGACGCATGGGTTGGTTGCTCTCTTCTGGGTTGGGGCCGCTGCGGCACAGGATTTGCCGCGCCCGCTCACCGATGATGACTTTATCCCATTTGATATGGAACAGGCTGCCGTTGGTCATCAACTGTTTTACGACCCGATACTGTCGGGCAACCAGAACATCAGCTGCGCCCATTGCCACCACCCGGATTTTGGCACCTCGGATGGGTTGTCACTGGGCATAGGAGAAGGTGGGCAGGGTTTGGGGCCGGACCGCACCCCCGGCACCGGGGCAGACAGAATACGCAAACGCATCCCTCGCAATTCTCCGGGCCTGTGGAACCTTGGGGCGAAGGAAATTCACACCGTCTTTCATGACGGCAGGCTGAGCATTTCAGACGTCTACGGCAACGGCTTCAACTCCCCAGCGCAGGAGTGGTTGCCCGAGGGCCTGAATTCCCTGCTGGCGGCGCAGGCTTTGTTTCCCCTGACCTCACAATTCGAGATGGCGGGCAATGTGGCCGAGAATGAGGTCACAGGCGCGGTGCATGATCGTATAGACAAAGGCTGGCCGATTCTGGCGAAACGCGTCCGCACCGATCCACTCTATGGTCCGGCCATCGTCGCCGCCTTTGATGAGGTCGAGACGACCGAAGACATCACGATCACGCAAGTCGCCAATGCTCTGGCGGCTTTCATGGCGATAGAGTGGCGTAGCACCGACAGCCCGTTTGACCACTACCTCGCGGGTGACACGAATGCCCTTTCATCGGAACAATTGGATGGGATGAAGCTATTCTACGGCAAAGCCCGCTGCTCCACCTGCCACGCCGGACCTCTCATGTCAGATCAGAAGTTCCATGCCTTGGGTTTGCCGCCCTTTGGGCCGGGCCGCACCCGGCAGTGGGATCCCTTTGTCCGGGATGTAGGCCGCATGGGTGAAAGCAACCGCCTAGAGGATGCTTATAGGTTCCGCACCCCTATGTTGCGCAACGTTGCCCTGACCGCGCCTTATGGTCACAATGGCGCCTTCCCCGATCTTGAAAGCGTCATTCGCCATCATTTAAATCCGCGGGCAAGCCTAGACAAATGGAGTCCTGAAATGGCTGCGCTGCCCGAGGTGCAATGGTTGCAAAAAACCGATTTATTGGTTTGGGAAGACCGTTATGAAATGGAGCGTCAACGCGAAAAGAATGACATTGTCCCGATCCAACTCACGGATTTAGAAATTCAAAACCTGATTGCGTTTCTGCGTTCGTTGACAGGTATCAGCGTAGGTTCATTAAAGTTCGGGGTACCGAAAGAATTTATTCCTTAGCTATCCCTCAGTTCGGCGAAGTGATTTTAGAGGGAGCGAGTCCTACCGACCTTCTTGTCTCTCCCTTCTGAGGAGATCTTGAATGAAATGATCTGCAGAAAAAAAGACCCCATAGAGCGGCGCGAAACAAAAATTCAGGCAACTGAAACGATACCAAACCAATTTAGTCTGACAAGACCGGCATCGGATTCTGAGGCACCTTTCTTGAGAGTGGCATATTTCCGGTACTAGGTAACTTCAATCCCGACCACACGTCATTTTCGCCGCCCTGGAATACGATAGAGCCACCAACAATGCTGCTATCCGCGCTTGCTGATGTATCAGGGATCGCTCACGAAGACATTCTGGCAGGATGCTCTTGTCGCACTTTTCCTATATCTCAATCTTGTACACCATTTGCATCGGGGCAAGTCTCGGCAGTTAGCTGTTGTGGGACCAACTCATCGGGGTGGGCGGGCGTGTCCGAATGGGCCTCGGAAGCGTAGAATTTCACCTTGCAGAGCCCAGGTTTCAAATGTCGGTATTGTCCGCTTAGCAGAAATCTAGTGGAATTAACCGAACGTCCGCGTTGAGCCCATAGCGGATGAGGTGGGTGGCTCCTGCTCCACCGGCATCGAATGTGCCAAAGTGCAGT